>NZ_VJNO01000044.1 GCF_007096885.1 Streptomyces sp. 130
GGGCCGGCGCGGCGCCGGGGGGGCCGGGGGGCGCGCGCGGGGGGGGCGGCGGGGGCGCGGCCCCCCCCCCCCCCCCCCCTCCGCGTACGCGGGGGACGCGAGACCTAGCGGCTGCCGGCCGAGGCGGTCTCGCCGCTCCGGTCGCCGTGCAGGTGGTACACGTGGAACGCCTTGCGGATCACGGGCTGGGCGACATTGCGCACCGGGACGCCACCACTGGTCATCCCGTGCTCCGTGCCCGCGTGCGCGTGTCCGTGGACGGCCAGGTCCGCGCCCGCCGCGTCGATCGCCTCCGCCAGCAGATAGCTGCCCAGGAAGGGGTAGATCTCCAGCGGCTCGCCGGCGAGGGTGTCCGGCACCGGCGCGAAGTGCGTCAGCGCGATCCGCTCCTCGCAGCCCCGTCCGGCCAGCTCCTCCAGCGAGGTCCGCAACCCGTCGGCGCAGCGGCGGGTGTACCGGATGAACTCCTTCATCAGCGGCTCGCCGAACTCGCCGCCGCTGCGCCCGGCGAACCCGCCGCCGAAGCCCTTGGTGCCCGCGACCCCCACCCGCCGGCCCCCGGCCTCGACGACGGTGCCCTCGCCCTCCAGCACCCGGACGCCCGCCTCGCGCAGCACGGCGGTGACCTCTTCGGGGCGTTCGTCGTGGTGGTCGTGATTGCCGAGGACGGCGACGACCGGGACCGGGAGCCCGGCGACCTCGCGGGCGACGACCCGGGCCTCCTCCGGGGTGCCGTGGCGGGTCAGGTCACCGGCCAGGAGCAGCAGGTCCGCGCAGTCGCCCAGCGTCTCGAACGCGGGGCGCAGGGCCCCCTGGCTGTCCGGGCCCATATGGATGTCCCCGACGGCGGCGACGCGGATCATATGACCTCCTCCGGGCGGTCCGGGGCCTCCGCCCCGGCCACGACCACGTCGAAGCGGACCGTCAGCCCGGCCAGCTCCTCGCTGACCGTGTCCATCAGCTCCGCGCGGCAGTGCGCGCTGGGCACGCTTCCGATGACCGTCACGGACGAGCCGCGGTTCTCGATACGGATGCCGAGGTCGGCCGTCTCCTCCGCGGCGAGCCGTTCCTTCAGATGGGCGATGCGGTACTCGACGTCCGGCGGGGCGTTCATGGTGCTCCTCCTTGCGTGGCTGCTTCCTCCGTGGCGATGACGCCGAGGCGCTCCAGCAGGTAGAGGAAGGCGCTCGGCATCGGCGACTCCCCGAACTCCCGGCGCAGCGCCGGCCAGTCGACCTTCTCGCGGAGCTGCCTGGCGATCGGCAGCACGGCGCCGAAGTCGCAGTGGTGCTCGGAGAAGGCGGCCAGCAGCGACCGCATCAGATCGGTCGGCGCCAGCACCGGCATGTGGACCGAGTCCACGGACAGGTCAACGGCCCGGCCGAGCAGTTCGGGGCCGACGGGCCGGCCCCCGAGTTCGTGGATGAGGTCGATGTCCTGGCCCAGGCACTTGGCCTTGAGCAGCCAGTCCTCGGGCGGCGCGAACACCGGAAGACCGGCCTCCCGCAGCGTGGCGGCGACCGCGTCCGTGTCGTCGGGCAGGACGCAGAAGTCCGCGTCGTGCTGGAGGTTCCCGGTCCCGCCGTGCGCGTAGACGGCGACGCTGCCGGCCAGCGCGAAGGCGTGCCCGCCGCGCTTGAGGAGCACGGCGACCTGCTTGGCCGCCTCCAGGATCGCCTGATTCAGGTCCGGCGGCAGCTCCTGCGCCGGGGCCTCGTGGTGCGCCGTTTCCCCGACGCCCTCGGGGGCGGTGTCCTTCGCGTTCCGTGTCACCTGCTGCTCCGTTCCCGGACGCCCGGCCGCCGTACCGGTCGGGCGGGCCGGTCCGACGTTCCTGCCCAGGGAGAAACCGGTACCCGGTCCGGCGCTTCCGACACGGGCGCGCGATGTGACCGTTCCACCGCAGGGGTCCCGGCGCCACCTCTCCGCCGTGGGCGGGCGGACCAGGCGGTCATCGGGGAACGTGGATCACATGACTCCTTCACAGACCCCGGACCCGGATCCGGACCCCCGTGAGACCACAGGACTGGAACCCGGCGGCGGAGTGCCGCCCGGGGAGACCCCGCCCGGCGAGAGCAGCATGTCGGGGGCGGGGCCCCAGGACACCGCCTACAACCCGCCGAAGGGCTGGGCCAAGGTCCCGATGGCCCTGATCATCGGCGTGACACTCCTCATCGCGGCGTTCTTCCTGGTGTACGCGATCATCCTGCTGCTCTGACCCGGGGGGAGACCCGAACGGCCGAACCCGCCCCGCGCGGGAAGGCCGTGTCCGCGCGCCCGCACGGACGGCCCGCCCTGCCGGGTACGTAAACCTCGCATAGCTTGATGAAGAGGCGCATACGTACACGTACCGAAGGAGTCGACGCACGTGACGGACGTATCGAGCAGGGGCCCCGCGGCCGGTGACGCGCGTGAGACGCTCACCAACCGGCAGGGCCATCCCGTCCACGACAACCAGAACCAGCGCACCGTCGGCGCCCGCGGCCCGGCCACGCTGGAGAACTACCAGTTCCTGGAGAAGATCAGCCACTTCGACCGCGAGCGGATTCCCGAGCGCGTC
Source organism: Streptomyces sp. 130 (assembly GCF_007096885.1). Lineage (GTDB taxonomy): Bacteria > Actinomycetota > Actinomycetes > Streptomycetales > Streptomycetaceae > Streptomyces. Next base: position 2,561 of record NZ_VJNO01000044.1, read on the forward strand.
GTCCACGCCCGGGGCGTGACCGCGTACGGATACTTCGAGGCGTACGGCGCCTTCGGCGACGAGCCCATCGCCCGCTTCACCCGCGCCAAGCTCTTCCAGGAGCGCGGCAAGCGCACGGACGTCGCGGTGCGCTTCTCGACCGTCATCGGCGGCCGGGACTCCTCCGAGGCGGCGCGCGACCCGCGCGGTTTCGCGGTGAAGTTCTACACCGAGGACGGCAACTGGGACCTCGTCGGCAACAACCTCGGGATCTTCTTCATCCGGGACGCGATCAAGTTCCCCGACGTGATCCACGCGCTCAAGCCGGACCCCGTCACGTTCGAGCAGCAGCCCCGGCGCATCTTCGACTTCATGTCGCAGACGCCCGAGTCCATGCACATGCTGGTCAACCTGTTCAGCCCGCGCGGCATCCCGGCGGACTACCGCCATATGCAGGGCTTCGGCGTCAACACGTACAAGTGGGTCAACGAGGCCGGCGAGTCGTTCCTCGTGAAGTACCACTGGATGCCCAAGGCGGGCGTGCGCAGCATGACCGAGGAGGACGCGGCCAACGTCCAGGCCGACAGTCTCGGCCACGCCACCAAGGACCTGTACGAGGCCGTGGCGCGCGGTGCCCACCCGGAGTGGGAGCTGCTCGTCCAGCTGATGGACGACCACGACCATCCGGAGCTGGACTTCGACCCGCTCGACGACACCAAGACCTGGCCCGAGCAGGACTTCCCGCCCCGGGCGGTCGGCCGGATGGTCCTCGACCGGATGCCGGAGAACTACTTCGCGGAGAACGACCAGATCTCCTTCGGCACCGGTGTGCTGGTGGACGGGCTCGACTTCTCCGACGACAAGATGCTGGTGGGCCGCACCTTCTCGTACAGCGACACCCAGCGCTACCGCGTCGGGCCCAACTACCTGCAACTGCCGGTCAACCAGGCCAAGAACGCCACCGTGCGCACCAACCAGCGCGATGGCCAGATGACGTACCACGTGGACGGGGGCGGCGGGAACCCGATCGTCAACTACGAGCCGTCCATCACCGGCGGTCTGCGCGAGGCGCCCTACTCCGGGGACGACGAGGTCGGCCCGGAGGTGCGCGGCCGGCTCACCCGCAAGCGCATCCCCCGGACCAACGACTACCTGCAGGCCGGGCAGCGCTACCGCCTGATGGAGCAGTGGGAGCGCGACGACCTCGTGCACAACCTCGTCAACCTGCTCTCGCAGTGCGACCGGCCGGTCCAGGAGCGGATGGTCTGGCACTTCCTGCTCGTGGAGAACGAACTGGGCCTCAAGATCGGCGAAGGGCTCCGCATCACCCCCGCCGACGTCAAGGGCCTGGAGCCGCTGCCCGGCCAGACCCTCACCGACGAGGACCGGCAGCGCCTGTCCCGGCTCGGCGACAACCCGCCGCGCGACGTCACCGGCCTGACGATGACCCACTGCGTCCCCGACGAACGCCACGTCGTCACCCGCTGACCCGACCGGCCCTCCCGCGCGTCCGTCGCGGGAGGGCCGGCCCGGTGCCGTCAGCGGCTCAGCGTCAGCAGACCGGGGCGGTAGGGCAGGAGACCGTAGTCACCGCCGGACTGGGGGCTGCGGCCCTGGTAGAGCAGCCGCAGGTTGCAGGGGTCCACGGTCATGGTCTGGTCGGCGCTGGTGCGGATCAGTTCGCCGTGGCTGATGTCGTTGGTCCAGGTGGCGCCGCTGTTCGCCTTGCCGGCGAAGGGGTTGCTCTCGGTCGCGGCCTGGGGCGTCCACGCCCCGTTCAGGCTGGTGGCCGTGAACGAGCGGAAGTAGCGGCCCTGGGAACCGATCGCCTCGACGATCATGAGGTAGCGGTTCTGCCCCTGGAGCTTGTACACCTGCGGGGCCTCGAAGAGGTTGTTCGTCGTGTCGCTCATGACGACGGTCGAGGACGAACCGAAGCTCCCCGGGAAGTTCCCGATCGGCATGCTCGCCCGGTAGATCTTGCCGTTGTCACCGGCGAAGAACAGGTACATGTTCGTCCCGTCACCGATGAGCGTCTGGTCGATGGGGCCCGTTCCCGAGCCGCTGATGCTCCCGGAGAAGAGCGTCTGCGGAGCCGACCAGCCGTTCGCGTCGGTGGGGTCGTTCGACGTCCGGTACGAGAAGGCGGTCGCGCCCCACTGGTAGGTGAGCACCCAGATGTTCTTCGGCGCGAAGTGGAAGAGCGTGGGGGCGACGGTCGCGGAGGACATCGCGTTCTGCCCGGCCGACGCCATGTCCGGCCAGTCGGTGAACAGGCTGAAGTTCATGGACCCCCAGCTCGACCCCAGGTCGTGCGTCGTCGCGTAGACGAGCTGCTTGCCGTTGTACGGGACGACGGTGAAGTCCTTCAGCGAGGCCCATCCCGGCCTCGGCTGCGCCAGCGCGCCCGTCGAGCTCCAGCGGTACGAGGACGGGAGCTCACACGTACCGGTGCCGGGGTTCTCGTCGCCGGCCTTCACCAGCTTCCACTGCTGGTTGGCGCCGCCCCAGTCGTCGTACTGGACGATGTTCGCGCCGTCGGCGGTGGACGCGCCCTGCACTTCGAGGGCCTTGCCGCTGTGGCGCGAGATCAGCCGGACGTAGCCGTCACCGCTGTCGGCCAGCTTCCACTGCTGGTTGGCGGCGTTCAGGTCGGTCCACTGGACGATTGAACCGCCGTTCCCGGTCGACCAGTTGTAGACGTCGAGCACCTTGCCCGAGTGGCGGGACCTGACGCGGTAGTAGCCGTCCCCGGAATCGGTGAACTGCCACTGCTGCTGGGCCTGATCGTTCCGGGACCACTGGGTGATGCGGGCACCGTCGTTGGTCGCCAGGTTGTAGACGTCCAGCGCCTTGCCGCTGTTGCGGTTGACGAGGACGTACGAGGCGTTGGGGTCGACGGTCGCGGCAGCCGCGGGCTCGGCGCCGAGGAACGCGGCGACGAGCAACAAGGGCGCGAGGACGGCGAGCAGCCGTCCCCGACGGGTTGGGAACGAAAGGCGAAACCGCATCAGGGACCTCCTGGGGGCGGGATGCGAGGGCACGGAACATCGTCGAAATATTTCGAGAACGGCCCGTTGTGTGGTGCCACAAGCTAGGAATGTTAGCGCTCACAGTCAAGGTGTCGGGCGGATTCTCTCGCACGGAACTCGACTGACGAGGTCCGAAATATTTCGAGCGAAGCTCAGAAACATTCTTGGTACGAAGTATTGACGATCCACGGTCAAACCCTCAATCATCCGTTCCTGGGCGGGCCACGCGGTCCACCCCGCTCCGGTCCTTCCGCGATCCCCCTACCGAGGAGGCACAGCCATGGGCTCCTACGCCCTTCCGAGATCCGCTCTCAGCCGGCCGCTCCGCGCACTGCTCCCGGCGCTGCTCGTCGGCGTCCTGGGCGCGTCCGCCGCGCTGGTGGCGCCGTCGCAGGCGCACGCCGCCGAGACCACGCTCGGTGCCGCCGCGGCGCAGAGCGGACGCTACTTCGGCACCGCCATCGCCTCGGGCAAGCTCGGCGACTCGGCGTACACCTCCATCGCCTCCCGCGAGTTCAACATGGTGACCGCGGAGAACGAGATGAAGATCGACGCGACCGAGCCGCAGCGGGGCCAGTTCAACTTCAGCTCGGCCGACCGCGTCTACAACTGGGCGGTGCAGAACGGCAAGAAGGTGCGCGGCCACACGCTGGCCTGGCACTCCCAGCAGCCCGGCTGGATGCAGAGCCTCAGCGGCAGCACGCTGCGCCAGGCGATGATCGACCACATCAACGGTGTGATGGGCCACTACAAGGGCAAGATCGCCCAGTGGGACGTCGTGAACGAGGCGTTCGCCGACGGCAGTTCGGGGGCCCGCCGCGACTCCAACCTGCAGCGCACCGGCAACGACTGGATCGAGGCCGCCTTCCGGGCCGCGCGCGCCGCCGACCCGAGTGCCAAGCTCTGCTACAACGACTACAACGTCGAGAACTGGACCTGGGCCAAGACCCAGGCGATGTACAACATGGTCAAGGACTTCAAGCAGCGCGGTGTGCCGATCGACTGCGTCGGCTTCCAGTCGCACTTCAACAGCGGCAGCCCGTACAACAGCAACTTCCGCACCACGCTGCAGAACTTCGCCGCCCTCGGCGTGGACGTCGCCATCACCGAGCTCGACATCCAGGGCGCCTCGGGCTCGACGTACGCCAACGTCGTCAACGACTGCCTGGCCGTCTCGCGCTGCCTCGGCATCACCGTTTGGGGCGTACGCGACAGCGACTCCTGGCGGTCCGGCGACACACCGCTGCTGTTCAACAACGACGGCAGCAAGAAGGCCGCCTACACCTCCGTCCTGAACGCGCTCAACAGCGGCTCGTCCACCGACCCGGGTGACGGCGACGGCGGCGAGGAGGGCGGACAGAGCGGACAGCTCAAGGGCGTCGGCTCGGGCCGCTGCGTGGACGTGCCCAACTCCAGTACGTCGGACGGCACCGCGGTCCAGCTGTACGACTGCCACAACGCCACCAACCAGAAGTGGGAACAGACCGCCGCCGGTGAGCTCCGGGTCTACGGCAACAAGTGCCTGGACGCCGCCGGCAGCGGCAACGGCGCCAAGATCCAGATCTACAGCTGCTGGGGCGGCGACAACCAGAAGTGGCGCCTCAACTCCGACGGGACCATCGTCGGAGTCCAGTCCGGACTGTGCCTCGACGCCGTGGGAGCCGGCACCGCCAACGGCACGCAGCTCCAGCTCTACTCCTGCGCGAACGGCAGCAACCAGCGCTGGACGCTGTCGTCCTGATGCGGGCCGCCGTCGGCCTCCTCACCCGACGACGCATCCGCTGACAGCCCGGGGGTCACCGCCGCAGCGGCGGTGGCCCCCCGCAGCGCGTACCCGCGACGCGCACCCCTCCCGCGACGCGCCCCCCCCGGCGAGGCGCACCCCCGCCGCGACGCGCGCCCCCGCCCCGAGGTCGGTGAGTTCGCCGAGCCGACCCAGGGCCCGTTCGGTGACCGGCCCGAATTCCCGGGCGGTTACTGGCTCTGTGCCGGGTACACCATGCACTCCTCGCAACGCGGCAAGGACCTCGTCACCGAGGTCTACTTCTTCGGCCGGTTCACGCCGGACGGGCGTATGAGACAGGCCGAACGTTCGTGGCAAGACGTGCTTGCTGAGCGGTGCTCACGGTTGCTACCGGGCAAAGTGGCCGGCTGGGCCCATGGCGCGACCCGGGTCGGTCACGCGGTGAGGACCCTCTGGCCCGAGATGAGGCCCGCGCCAAGAGAAGCATCCAGGCCCTCCTGGATGGCGATCCGGACCCCGGCCCTCGACCGGCGGCCAAGACGGGAACCGCGTCGGTCACCGCGAACAGAAGATCGTAGGGTTGCCCTATGAGCACGGTGCACGCCAGGGTGTGGCGCTTCACGGTCCAGAAGGGGAAGGCCGGCGCGGAGGCCGTCGAGGCCAGGGAGATCGCGCAGGGACCGATCCCCGTCTCCCTGGCCGCGATGGTCAACGTCAACGCCCTCGCCTGCGACCTGCGCAAGACGGTCGACAAGAGTGTGCGCGACCACGAGATCAGCCTGCTGCTGAGTTACATCCTCGACGGGCAGGGCAAGGGGCCACTGAGAGTCGACTGCTCCGCTCTCGACTCCAGCGCCCTCCACATCCAGCGCTTCGTCAGCGAGTGCACCGGGCTCGGAGTGATGAGCGCGGCCAGCGAAGTCCTCTTCGACTGGTCCCACACGACTGGCGGCCTCAGCAGCTTCGACGTGCTGCCGGGAAAGCTCGGCGGCGTCTACGCGCAGACCGGAGTGAGGCCGGACCTTCTGTATGACCTGGCCGCTGGACCTGTTGCCGGAGAAGCACGCGGGCGACGGCGCCGCGCCAAGCAGATGTTCCCGGCGGGGAAAGGTACGACGGATCAAAGGGAGCGTCTGCAGAAGCTCGCTCAGTGGTCCGTCGCCCATGGCGATCACGACTACTTCATGAGCTGGGTCTGGCTGGGCCCAGGGGGCGTGTACGTCGACATCTTCCTCCCCGAGCAATCCGCTGCCTCGAAGGGTCTCAAGACCGGATTGCTCAAGGTCACCACGGACCAGAAGCCGTGGCAGTTCCACGTCCCACGTCCCGACCGCCGGCGCGAAGCCGACATGATCCTCGACGATGTGGATGCGCTCCCGGACGAGGACCACGAAATGACGCTTCCTGGAATCACAGGTCAGGCAGCCGCGAGAGAAGCCATCCGCAAGGTCGGCCCGGCGGCCGAGGAAGCGATGAGCCGGGCCTTCGACCGGGAGGCGCACCAACTCGGGACGTTTCAAGGCGTGCCCGTCCGTGGACGCTGGATCCGCGGCGACGTCCTGGGCGAGGCACGCCACGAAGTACTCGTTGGAATCCTGCAAGAGCCCGTAGAGCTGAACCGCCACGAGCAGCGAAAGCGATTGATCAGTCCAGCGGGCGACCGGCTCGACACCTTCCTCGACGGCCGCCTGCTCACAACCGTACGCACGATCGACGGCCCGCGACCCGGTTGGGACCGGATCAGCGCAGAGCTGCTGGGATGAGTCACCAAGGGAAGCGGTCGGGAGAGCGGGAGCATCCCAGCTCGCTGTCCAGGTGGCTGCTGTGACGGGGGACCTGGACACAGGTGTCTGGCTCCCGCTCGGGACGTGCGCTGCGTTACTCGGCAGCTCTTCTGCGGTATGCGCTGAGCCATGGGCCCCGGCTTCGGCACCGTCGTCATTTCAGATACCGAGACCGAAGCCGCAGCCGACTCTGCTGAGGCGGCCCTCCGCGTGACCTACTGCGTCATGATCACCCGCGCCCGCGAGCGAGGCCGGTCCCGGGCCTGCGGGGCAGCCGGTTGCCGCGCCACCTGGGGGCCTGTGCGGGTAGGCGATGATGTGCCGAGCGCCCAATGGGCGAGATGCCCGAGGGATGGGCGGTCGGCCGTCCGACCCGTACGTACGACAGGGGAGCCCCGTATCCGCCATGCCGTCGCCTCCCAGCAGCGATACTGGATGCATGGACACGACGATCACCGCCCCCCGCGCCGAGGTCCTGCGGGACCGCTACCGCAGCCGCCTGCCCGAGCGCTTGCGGGAGCTGATCGGCCCCGTCGAGGGCGATGTGGACCTTCCGCTCCACATCGTCTGGTCCGGGCGGACGAGCTACAGCCTGGACCGTCCGAAGTCCCGCATGACGCTCTACCGAACCGTCCTCGCCGAGGGGCTGCGCGAGGATTTGGTGACCCTCCTGCACCACCGGCTGCTCACCGAGCAGTGGCCCGTGCTGCGGCGCCTGATCAGTCCCTACATCCGCGAAGTCTGGGAGGATGCCTTCCCCGAGTTGCGTCGCACCGCTCTGGCCGACACGGCCGCTGCGTGAAGCTCACTCCGCTGCACGAGCGTCTCCTCGCCGACATCCTCGACCTCGGCTCCCCTTACCCCCTGGTCCTCACCGGCGGATACGCCGTGCAGGCCCATGGTCTGGTCGAACGCTTCAGCCGCGACCTCGACGTCGCCACCGAGAACCCCGCTCCGATGCAGGAGATCGTCGCCGCACTCACAGCAGGCCTCAGCGCGCGCGGATGGCGGACCACGCACGTCCAGACCGATCCGCTCAGCGGCCGGTTCCTCGCCACCGATCCGGACACCGGCGAGGAGTGCGAGGTCGACGTCCTCAAGGAGGCGTTCTGGGCTCCGCCCGCTCAGACCCCCTACGGCCCCGTTCTTTCCCTCGACGACGTGATCGGCACCAAGGTCCGTGCCCTCGCCGACCGCGGCACCGTCCGCGGCCTCATCGACGTCCAGGCCGCCTCCCGCCACCACTCCACCGCCGGCCTCGAATCCCTGGGCCGCCGTCGTGTCCACGACGAGTTCAGTCTCGAAGACCTCCGGGACCGGCTGATCGGCGCGGACTGGTACGAGGACGAGGACTATTTCGCGTACGGGCTCACCTCCCGGCAGATCGTAGAACTCAAGGCGTGGGCGCTGGAGTGGGCGGAGGACCTGGGCGCACGGATCCACGACGAGAACGCCTGAGGGGCGGTCGTCGCGTCCATCTGCTCCACCGTCGGTGCAACGAGAGGATGCGCTGCAGTCGGCAGAGTTCCAACCCGGAGCCGTCCACGGTCGGGGGCCGCCCTGTACGGCGGAGCGGCCGACGCCGACCGGCCGATGGCCGAAGAGGGCGTGTTCCGTATCCCGTCTCTTGCCTGCACGACGAAGGCGCTGACTGCCGATGGCGAGCCTCTGGCGTTGGAGATCGTCACGATGGTGCGTACGCTTCGACGCGGGGGCCGTTGAGGTGGAAGACGTACTCGTTGCCGAAAAGGGTGTGGGCGGCGTCCTGGATGCTCATGCTGGCCGCATGCTCGAGGCCGGTGAAGCGTTCGCGGCCTTGCCGGTCGGTCAGGTGCCGGGCAGTGGCGTGGCCGGAGCCGGTGAAGGTCATGCGGCCCGCCGCCGGCGGTGTGGGCCAGGGACTCCTGGAACCAGGCGTAGTCCTTCACTTGCACGTGGTAGCCCCGTACGGGCTCCGGTGCTATCAGGCCCTTGGCCGGCGGATGAACTCTTGGCTTCGGCCCGGGCTGGCCGGCGTCGGTGGAGCGGTCGGGCGTCGACCGGTTGACGGCCGAAGGGGCCGTGCTCCGTGAGCCGGAGCGGGGTCGGTGCCCGACAGGTCGCTGGTGCGTGGGTGCACGTCAATCGTGTGTGCCGAGGGGTCTTCCGCATGCTTGACGGCTCATGAGGTAGGTCAGCATGAGCCCCCGCCCGTTCCAGGGCGGTCTCCCCAACAGACGCCGGTGCGAAGGGAAAGCCCAGGTAGGAAGCCATGCCGACTGACCGGAGCGATGTTCCTCACAAGCATCGTTCGAGGTGTGCCGGTGTACAGTGGAGACCGCCCTTGACCTGCAAAGAGCAGGCAGGGAGCCATCTCGGAGGAGTCCCACGTGCTGCGTACTCTGTTCAAGTCCAAGATCCACCGCGCCACCGTGACCCAGGCCGACCTGCACTACGTGGGTTCCGTCACCGTCGACGCCGAGCTGATGGAGGCCGCGGATCTGCTTCCCGGTGAGCTCGTGCACATCGTGGACATCGACAACGGGGCCAGGCTGGAGACCTACGTCATCGAGGGCGAGCGCGGTTCCGGGGTGATCGGGATCAACGGGGCAGCCGCCCACCTGGTGCACCCGGGTGATCTGGTCATCCTCATCAGCTACGCCCAGGTCGAGGATGCCGAGGCGCGGGCGTTCGTCCCGCGTATCGTGCACGTCGACGCGGACAACCGCATCGTCGCACTCGGTGCCGACGCCTCCGCGCCCGTGCCGGGCAGTGACACCGAGCGCAGTCCGCACGCGGTGCCCGCGGCGCGCTGAGGCGGCTCGTCGAAGGAAGGGCAATCCGCCATGGCAGAGCAGACCGGGCCCGAGATCCGTGACGACCGCGCGGCCGGCAGGCTGTCCGCGTACGAGGACGGCGAGGCCGTCGGCGTCATCGCGTACTTCGTGCTGGACGGGGAGCCGGCCGGGCTCGTCGCCGTCCACACGGTGGTGGGGGCCGGGCACGAGGGCAGGGGCATCGGCGGCGCCCTGGTCAGGGAGTTCTACGCCATGGCGGGGCGTGAGGGCGTGCCCGTCGTGCCGCTGTGCCCCTACGCCGCCAAGTGGGCCTCGCGCCATGTGGACGAGGCTCCCGAGGCGCCCGAAGCGCTGGTGGAGCGTGCGAAGGCACAGCTCGCCACGCACCCCGAGCTGTACTGAACCAGGACGAGCCGGCCCGTCATGACGCTCGCGCTGCTGCACACCTCGCCGGTCCACGTCCCGGTCTTCGACGCCCTGCGCGACGCCGGCCACCCGGGAACGATCCTGCGCCACGCCGTGCGGGTAGAGCTGCTGACCACGGCGGCGGCGCTGGGGCCCGAGGCGGTGGCGGACGAGGTGGAGGCGGTGGTCGCGGACCTGGTGACGGGAGGGGCGGACGCGGTGCTCTGCACCTGCTCGACCATCGGGGCCGTCGCGGAAGCCGCCGGGATCGCGGTCGGCGTCCCGGTGCTGCGCGTGGACCGGCCCATGGCGGCGGCAGCCGTCCGGGCGGGCCGGGTCACCGTCCTCGCCGCCCTCGCCTCCACCCTGGAGCCGACCCGCGCCCTGCTCACCGATGAGGCGGCCGGCGCCGGGCTGCCGGGAGCGGACGTGCGCACCGTGCTGGTGGAGGGGGCCTGGGACCGCTTCACGGCGGGGGACCACGACGGCTTCCTCGACCTGGTGGCGGCCTCGGCCGACGCGGTGCGCGACGCGGACGTCATCGTGCTCGCCCAGGGCTCCATGGCCGGCGCGGCCGAGCGTACGACCACCCGCATCCCGGTCCTGTCCAGCCCGCGCTCCGGCCTGGCCGCCGCCGTGGTGGCCGCGGGGCGGTGACCCGGCGGGGCCGCGCGCGCCGGCCGTACGCAGCGGTGTTCCGCGTCCGTACGTATGGGCTCACCGGGCGCGGGCAGCCGCTCCGGGAGACGGTGGAAGAGGTCCACCCCCGATCGTTCGGAGGCCCGAGATGACTCATCCGTTCCCCGACCCCGTCCCTCCGGCGCCGACCCCGGGTCCGCTGCCGGAGCCGACGCCACCGGCGCCGACCCCGCCCGCGCCCACACCCCCGGCACCGACGCCGCCCGCGCCGCCCTCGCCCACTCCGCCGGGGCCCGCGCCCGACCCGATCCCGCAGCCGCCCACGCCGGACCCCGACCCGGTGCCGCCACCCGAGCCCGAGCCGTCACCGGTCTGACCCGGCGGACCGGCGGGCCCCGGCGGCGGTACGCCGTCAGCCGGCGGCCAGCATCGCGTCGGCCCGGGCGGTGACCTCGGTCAGGACCCGGCCCGCCGCGGCCAGGTCCTCGGCCGGCAGGTCCCCGTAGAGCTTGGCCGTGACTTCCGCGAGGGCCGCCCGGTGGGTGCGTACCAGCGACTCACCGGCGGGGGTCAGCGCCAGCAGGGGACCGTCCCCGTCGCGCTCCGCCAGGAGCCCGGCGGACGTGAGCTCCGTGATGGTCCGCTCCGCCACGGCCACGTCCAGCTTGGCCGCGCCGGTCAGGCGCTCGACCAGTCGCACGCGCTCGACGGTCCCGCCCTTGGCGTCGACGGCGTTGAGCGCCAGCGACTGGTGGAAGGTGATGCCCTGCGTCAGCAGCCGTTCGGCGACGGCGCGGGTGGCGTAGTGGGCCATGCCGATGACCTGGCCGTTGAGAGTGGGTGTGGTGGTCATGACTACTCCTCGTGGGAAGCGGTGACTGGGGGAACCGGCACGTCGAGCAGGGCCGTCAGTGCCTCGGTGAACGCCTCGGTGTCCTTGCCGCCGAGACCGCCCAGGGGTGCGAGCAGCCCGTCCGCGAGCTCCCGCACCACCGTGACCGCGCGGCCGGTCGTCGCGCGGCCCTGCTCGGTCAGCGCGAGCCGGACGGCCCTGCTGTCCGAGGGGTCGGTGGTCCGTTCGACCAGGCCCGCCGCCTCCAGGGCGCGGGCCAGTTTCGAGACGTAGAGCGCTTCGAGTCCGGTGTGGTCCGCCAGTACGCGCTGACTCGGCCGCAGCCCCGCGTGCTCCATGCCCTGGAGGGAGGCGACGAGCGAGTACTGCGCGTGCGTCAGACCGAGCGGTGTCAGCGCCCGGTCGATGGCCACCCGCCACTTCATGGACAGGCGCCAGATCAGAAAACCCGGGGTCGCGCCCTCGATCGCATTGCTCATGGGAAATACAGTACATGGATATTATGTCCATGGCTACTAAATTCTGGCGCGCCCTCGAAAGCGTGCGGACCCCCGGGTCAGCTCCCCAGGCCGAGCAACGCGTCGGCGTGTGCGAGGCCGCTCTCGGCGGAGACCGAGTCCAGCGTCTGGGCGTCGCGTACCGGCGCGAACCGCACCACGGGGTCCTGGCCGTCACTCGTACCGCCGAGGCCGAATCCGTACACCGCCGGGCGCGGGAGGCTGTTGTACGACCACGGGGTGGAGAAGTAGTACGCGCCCGTGTCGTACAGCACCACGTAGTCGCCCGCCCTCAGCTCGGGCAGCTCCCGGGCGTGCGCGACGACGTCCCCGGCGAAGCAGCACGGTCCCGCGATGTCCTGGACCACCACGGGCCCGTCCTTCGGCCGTCCTCCGGCGTCGAAGGCGCCGACCCGCAGGGGCCAGGCGTCCGGCATGAAGACGGTACGGGTGGCGGTCTGCGCACCGGCGTGGGTCAGCGCGATGCGGCGGCCGCCCGCGTCCTTCGTGTACTCGACCAGCGCGCCGATGAAGCCGTTCTTCGCGAGCAGGGACCGCCCGAACTCGGTGACCAGCTCGTACCGCCCGTCGAAGAGGCCGGGCACGGCCGCCCGCAGCGCCGCCGCGTACGCCGCGAAGGAGGGGCGTACCTCGTCGTCGGCGAAGTTGACCGGGAGGCCGCCGCCGATGTCGAGCCCGGTGACCTGCCGGCGGCCCAGCGTCTCGTTGATCTCCTCGGCCAGCCGGTACGTCTCGGCGATCCCCGCCGCGATCAGCTCCAGGGAGCAGCCCTGCGAACCGACATGGGCGTGCAGCCGGGTCAGCCACGGGTGCGCGGCGAACGCCCTCACCACCCGTTCGCGCGCGCCGGGGTCGAACAGCGCCACGCCGAACTTCGAGGTGGCCGTGGCCGTGCTCATCGCGCCGATCGAACCGCCGCCGACCTGCGGGTTGACCCGGAGACCGATGGCGGACACCGCATCCGCCGGGCGCAGCGAAGCGATCCGGTCCACCTCGTCCAGATTGTCCGCGTTGACCGCCACGCCCACGGCCAGGGCCCGCCGGATCTCGTCCCGGGTCTTGGCGGGGGAGTCCAGCACGATCTTCGACGGCGCGAACCCGGCGTCCAGCGCGAGCCGCAGCTCACCCGGGCTCGCGACCTCGCAGCCCATCCCGCAGTCGGCGAGCAGCCGCAACACGGGGACCAGCGAGGACGCCTTCGCGGCGAAGGTGTGCAGCACGGCGGGCGCCCCGGGGAACGCCTCGTGCAGGGCGGCGACCGACGCGCGCACGCCGTCCGTGTCGATGAAACCGGCGACCGGGCTCGCCTCGCCGAGCAGACCGGCGGCCACGGCGTGGCGGACCACGGCCGCGACGCGCGCGGAGCCCGCCGGGGCCGAGGGGGACGGGGTGGGGGAGGGCGATGAAAGGCTCATGGAGCCAGAGTCGGCGATGACTGCCCCCAGGTCTCTGTCCGGGCGGCCAAGAACGGTGCTCCCGTTTGTCGGTCCGGACAAGCGGGGAACGGGCCCACAGCCGTACGGACAGACCGCAACCTACCGGCTGAGCCGGACCGCGAGCGTCACCAGGAGCCTGGTGTCGGGGTCGTCCAGATCCACCCCGAACCGCTCCCGGGCGCGCCGCAGCCGGTAGCGCAGCGTGTTCGGATGGACGACCAGGCGCGCCGCCGCCCGCGCGACGTCCCCCGACGCGTCGAGATAGGCGGCCAGCGAGCGGACCAACTCGCCCCCGGCCGCCCGGTCCGCCCGGACCAATGCGTGCACGGGCCCCCGCCCCGCCTCCCAGACCGGCCGGGCGGCGTCCAGAATCCGGGCGACGTCCAGCGAGGGGCCCACGCCCGCCGCGTCCGCCGACCGCTGGGTGCCCCCCGCCGCCGCCCGTTCGCGCAGCACCCGCACGACGAGCAGGGCCTCGTCGCACGACTCCCGCACCCCGGCCGCCCCGGGGGCCACCGGCCCGGCCCCCGCCAGCACCCCGGCGTCCTGGGCCTGGCCCGCCAGCTCCCGGGCCAGCGCCGCCGCGCCCCGGTCCGCCCCGGCGTCCACGGGCAGCAGCACCAGCAGCCGGTCGCCGTCGCGCAGCACCCGCACGGACGGACGGTACGTCGCCGCCTGGAGCGCGGCCACATCGAGCGCGCGGTCGCCGGGGCCGGGCGCGGCGGTGAGGGGTTCGGCGACCACGACCGCGCACGCGGCGTCGGGGGAGAGGCCGAGCGACCAGGCGTGCGTACGGGCGTCCCCCTCCCCGTACAGCAGTCCGCGCAGGGCGAGCTGGCTGCGGCGGGCGGCGCCGCTCTCCCGCAGCCGGTGCCGCACCAGCAGGGGAGCGGCGACCTCGGCGGCCCGCCGCAGCGCGTCCGGCGCGTCCGGGCGCAGTGGGCGTCCGTCGCCGGCCACCCAGATCGAGCCGAGGACCTCCGGGCCGCTGCGGACCGCGATGATCAGGCGCTCGGGTCCGTCGGCGTCGGCCGCGCGGTGGATCACGTCCCGGGACGTCCACAGCGTCCGGAGCATCCCGCTGCGCCGCAGCTCGGCGACCCGCCACTTGGGAACCCGGCCGCCCAGGATGGTGGACCGGCGCAGTGCGTCGGCGTCGGGGCCGGTGGCGGAGTGGGCCAGGACCCGCAGCCGCGTGTCCTCGATGGTGATCGAGCCGCCGGTGTACTCGGCGACGGCCGCCGCGAGCGCGCTCAGGCTCTCCGGCCCCCCGGCCGCCGTCCGCCCCGCGGCCCCGTCCTCGGCGCCCGCCCGGGCGCAGGCCAGCGCGGAACGCAGCAGCGCGGCGGCGTCCGTCCAGTCGGCCCACTCCGCGCGGGTGAGCAGGGCGACGCCCGCCTCCTCGGCGGCGGCGAGCACCTGCGGCGCGGCGGCCACCCCTTCCACGGCGCGCAGCACCACGCCGGTCGCGCCGCGCCGCGCGGCGTCCCGGACCGGGGCGGCGGCTCCGGGGGACGAGGCGGGCGCACCGGTCACCAGGACCAGGCAGCCGTCCAGGGACCGGGCCGGGCCCTCGTCGCCCACGGCCACACCACGCACCCCGACGTCGCGGCCGGCGGGGGCGAGCAGCAGCCGCAGGCTGCCCCCGTCGTCGAAGGCGAGGACCTCGCGCAGCGCGACGGAGGGCTCCGGCGGGAGGGCGGCACGGCTCGTCATGGCAGCCGAGCATACGAGCACCCGCACGCGCGGGACCGGGCGTCACTCGTCGTTGAGGTCGCTCCGGCTGCACGCCAGGACCCCGGCCGTGCCCGCCAGCCGTGCCGTCAGCGCGTCGGGGTCGCCCCGCCCCTGCACGCTCAGCGCGATCTCCACGGTCCCCTCGGCGTCCTGCGGGCGACGCCGCCGGTATCTGCCGGAGCCGGAGAGCGTGGTCAGCTCGGACACGGCGAACCCCGTCTCCGTACAGTGGTTGACCAGCTCGCGCAGGGCTCCGACGCCCTCGGTGTACGTGATGCGGTAGCCGATCGACGCGTTGCGCAGGGCGGGAAGCCGGTGGGCGAGGGGGCGTACCCCGTAGGACACCAGGAAGTACGCGCATGTGGCCAGCGTCGCCAGCACGGGCAGCCCGGCGCCGGCCGCGCAGCCGACGGCGGCGGTGAGCCAGATGGAGGCCGCCGTGGTCAGACCCCGCACCGAGCCCCGGTGGACGAAGATGACGCCGCCGCCGATGAAGCCGAGCCCGGACACGATCTGGGCCGCGACGCGTGACGGGTCCAGCTCCACCTGGCCGGTCACCACGACGTCGGAGAAGCCGAACTTGCTGACGAGTGTGAAGAGCGCGGCCCCGAGGCCGACGATCGTGTAGGTGCGCAGACCGGCCGCCTTCTGGCGGATCTCACGCTCGATGCCGATCGCGCACGACAGGACGAACGCGATGCCGAACTGCGCCGCGTGCGTCCAGTTCTGACCGAACGGTTCGTTGATGTCGAGTGTCACGCGGCCTCCGGGCCCGTCCGGCGGAACATGATCGGACAGAGACCACCGTACCCGGCCAATCGGGGCCACAGGTGAGTGGCAGGGCGGTCACGGGGCTGGGGCCCGTGAGGTCGCGGCAAGAGGGCGGCGGTTCCCGTGCCGTCCGGGAACCGCCGCCCACCGCGTCAGGGGCTACGGGGTGACGCAGCCGATCGAGCCGACGGGGAAGTCATTGCCCGTCGAGGTCGCCGTGAAGCCGAAGGCGACGCTGCCGTCCGGCGGGATCGACCGGTTGTAGTCGGCGTTCCTCACCGTCAGCGTGCCGTCGGACGCGGTGCTCAGCACCCCGCTCCACACGCTGCTGACCTTGGTGCCGGTGCCGGGCTTCCACTGCACGGCCCAGCCGTTGAGCGCCGTCGTGTTGTGGTTCATGACCTCGACGGAGCCCTGGAAGCCGCCGCTCCAGGAGTTGGTCACCTTGTAGACGGCCATGCACCCGGTGTGCGGGTCGGTCGGGTCCGTCGGGTCCGGGGTCGGGTCCGTCGGGTCCGGGGTCGGGTCGGTCGGGTCCGGGTCGGGCGTGCTGCCCGAGCCGCGGATGCCGGTGACCTCGCCGTTTCCGCCGTCGAAGACGATGTCGGAGCAGGAGAAGAAGTTCTCCTGGCTGTCCGAGCGCACCCACTGGATGAACATCACCGCGTCACCCGAGCGGCCCGAGGGCAGCGTCAGGTCCCAGTAGTAGTGACCGCCGTCGGTGCCCGGCGAGCCCACCTGGGGCGGGTTGGTCACGGTCTGGATCAACTCCAGGTCGTCCCAGCCCAGTTCGGTGGTGGGCGAGTACCCCGGCTTGGAGATGTACACCCGGAAGGCGCCCGGGTGCGCGGCCCAGTTGCTGTGGTCGACCTCGATCTTGGCGCCCGAGGTGAGGTGCGTACGGGGCCAGTCGCCGCGCGGCGCGTTGTAGCCGGTGAAGTTGTACGGGGAACGGTTGCCGGCGCTGCACAGCGTGCCGTCCGGCACGTAGCCCGCGCCCCGGCCGCCGGCGTTGGAGTCGAGCACGGCGAACCAGTTGTACAGGGAGCTCGCGCCGCTCTCCGCGAGCGCGGCCTTGCACGCGGGGTTGGTCGGGTCCAGGGAGCCGGTGCTGGTCTTGGCGTCCAGCCAGCAGAGGTAGGTGCGCGATCCCGGCGACATGGTGACACCGTGGGCCTGCGCGCTGCCCTGGCCCAGCAGGGTGAAGGCGATACCGCTGAGCAGTGTCGCCAGCACCGCCGCCAGGGAGGCGAGTTGTGTTCTACGTCGTGCCATGGTGTCTCCTTCTGCGGGGTGCGGGGGCCGTGGGGGGAGGCGGAGGGGTGTCGATGGGAGCGCTCCCATATGTGTGTTGGTAGGGGACTGTAGGGGACGGTCGTGTCCCTGACAACCCTGTGGACGGCATCGGCTGAAACGGGCCGCGGCTCGCGCACCCGCCCGCACCCACCCGCCAACTACATGCCACGTCAGGCTGATTGACGTACCATCAGCCGCGTCCGCAGGATGACGTGGTGCCAGGCGACCTTCGGCCGGCTCATCTCCTCCAGCAGCAGCCGCACCAGCGCCCGGCCGATCTCCTCCATCGGCTGCCGGACCGTGGTCAGCGGCGGGTCGGTCTGCTCGGCGAGCTCGAAGTCGTCGAAGCCGACCACCGCCACGTCCTCCGGCACCCGCCGCCCCGCCGCGTGCAGCGCGGCCAGCGCCCCGGCCGCCATGCTGTCCGACGCGGCGAACACCGCGTCGACCTCCGGGTGCCGCTCGATGAGGCGGGCCATCGCGCGCCGCCCGCTGGCCTCGGTGAAGTCGCCCTGGGCCACCAGGGATGGCGGCTCGGCGCAGCCCGCCTCGCGCAGGGCCTCCCGGTAGCCGCGCAGCCGGCACTGGGCGACGTACATCTCGGGCGGACCGGCGATCGCGGCGATGGTCCTGCGCCCGCCGCGCACGAGATGGCCGACCGCGTCCCGCGCGCCGCCGACGTTGTCGGCGTCCACATAGGTGACCCGCTCGTCGCCCGAGCGCCGGCCGAGCAGCACCGTGGGTACCCCCGCGTCCGCGAGCATGTCCGGCAACCGGTCCTCGGCGCTGACCGACATCAGCAGCACCCCGTCGACCCGGCCGCCGCGCACGTACTCCAGGAGCCGCTGCCGTTCGGTGTCCGTGCGGACGAGGGTGAGCAGCAGCTGCACGCCGCGCTCGTCCAGGGCTTCCCCGACCGCGCGCACGATCTCCGAGAAGAACGGCTCCCCGAACAGCCGCCAGTCCGTCTTCGTCATCACCAGGGCGACGGCGCCCGCGCGCTGTCCGGCCAGGGAGCGCGCAGCCAGGTTGGGCACGTAACCCAGTTCGTCGATGGCGCGCTGCACGGCGCGCCGGGTGGACTCCCGGACGCCCGCGGCGTTGTTGATCACTCGGGAGACCGTCCCCCGGCCCACCCCGGCGAGCGCCGCCACCTCTTCCAGCGTCGGCGTGCCGGAACCCCTGTTCAGCATGGACCACCCCCAAGAGCCACCGATCCTACGGCCCGGAGGGCGGACGGCCGAAGGACTCGGAGCAATTGACGGCGCGATCGCGCCTGCGGCCTGGGAGCGCTCCCAGATTTATTTGTGCATGACAGCGTCGGATGGCTATGCGTGGGCCTCCGTGGCGTGTACGGTCTCGGGCCGATGGGTTCTGGGAGCGCTCCCATCCAGTTGTTCCTCAGTTGTTCCCTTCGAACGAGGAGAAATGCTGTGAAACGCTTCTTGGCGCTACTGGCGGCCGGTGCGACGGCCACGGGCCTGACGGTCCTGGCCGGCCCCCCGGCGGCGGCGGCCACCGGATGCAAGGTGGAGTACACGGTCGCCAGCCAGTGGGAGGGCGGCTTCCAGGGCGGGGTGAAGGTCACCAACCTGGGTGACTCCGTCAGCGGCTGGCAGCTCAAGTTCACCTTTGCCGGCTCCGGCCAGAAGGTGGTCCAGGGCTGGAACGCCACCTGGTCGCAGTCCGGCTCCACGGTCACCGCCGCCCCCGTCGACTGGAACCGCACCCTGGCCACCGGCGGCACGGCGGACCTGGGCTTCGTCGGCGCCTTCTCGGGCTCCAACCCGGCGCCCACGGGCTTCACGCTCAACGGCGTCGCCTGTACGGGCAGCGTCGGCGGCGGCGGGGGCGACGACGACCCGCCGCCCACCACGGGGGACGGCACCCCGGTGGAGACCAACGGTCAGCTCCGTGTGTGCGGTGTGAACCTGTGCAACCAGTACAACCGCCCCATCCAGCTGCGCGGCATGAGCACGCACGGCCTCCAGTGGTTCAGCCAGTGCTACAACAACGCGTCGCTGGACGCGCTGGCGAACGACTGGAAGGCGGACCTGCTGCGGACCGCCATGTATGTGCAGGAGGACGGTTACGAGACCGACCCGGCGGGCTTCACCAGCAAGGTCAACAGCCTGGTGGACATGGCCGAGGCCCGTGGCATGTACGCCCTGATCGACTTCCACACCCTCACGCCGGGCGACCCGAACTACAACCTGCAGCGGGCCAAGACCTTCTTCGCGTCCGTCGCCGCCCGTAACGCCTCGAAGAAGAACGTCATCTACGAGATCGCCAACGAGCCCAACGGTGTGAGCTGGGCCGGCATCAAGAGCTACGCCGAGCAGGTCATCCCGGTCATCCGGGCCGCCGACCCGGACGCGGTCGTCATCGTCGGCACGCGCGGCTGGTCGTCGCTCGGCGTGTCGGACGGCTCCAACGAGAGCGAGGTCGTCAACAGCCCCGTCAACGCCACCAACATCATGTACGCGTTCCACTTCTACGCCGCCAGCCACAAGGACAACTACCGGGCGACGGTGAGCCGGGCCGCCTCGAAACTTCCGCTCTTCGTGACGGAGTTCGGCACGGTCAGCGCCACCGGTGGCGGCACGCTGGACCGTTCGAGCACCACCGCCTGGCTGGACCTGCTGGACCAGCTGAAGATCAGCTACGCGAACTGGACCTACTCGGACGCCAATGAGAGCAGTGCCGCCTTCAAGCCGGGCACCTGCGACGGCGGCGACTACAGCAGCAGCGGCGTGCTGACCGAGTCGGGCGCGCTGCTCAAGTCCCGGATCAGCACCCCGGACAACTTCCCCACCAGCTGATCCGCTGAGGTGCGGGGGCCCCGGCACGGTCGGGGCCCCCGCATCCGTGTGTCCACCGGGCCGGTCCCCGCCCTCCAGCAACAGCGGCGAGAGGCCGACTCACCCGCAAGGAGAGCGCTCTCCCGCAGTGGCGCCCGGCCATCACTTCGTCCCGCCCCCGCCGTCGGCGCGGGCCTCTGTGTATATTCGGCGAGGCGTAAAGCTAAGGGGTCTAGGAAACACGTCGGCAGGGGTGGACATGGTGCGCGCGGGGCTCACGACCGACCGGGTCGTGGCGGCGGCGGCCGATCTGGCGGACGCGGCGGGCTTTGACAAGGTCACCATCTCCGCACTGGCCCGGGGCTTCGGCGTCAAGGACGCCAGCCTCTACTCCCACGTCAAGAACCTGGGCGACCTGCGGACCCGCGTCGCGCTCCTGGCCGCCGAGGAGTTCATCGACCGCATCGAGGCGGCGGTGGCCGGCCGGGCCGGCAAGGACGCGCTGGTCGCGTTCGCCGACGCCTACCGCGCCTTCGCCCTGGAGTGCCCCGGCCGGTACGCCGCCACGCGCTACCGCGTCGACCCGGCGGTCGTCGCCGAGGCGCCCGCGTACCACCGCACCATCCGCACCATCTCCGCGATGCTGCGCGCGTACGGCCTGGCCGACCCGGACCTCACCGACGCGGTACGGCTGCTGCGCAGCACCTTCCACGGCTTCACGGACCTGGAGGCCGAGGGCGGCTTCGAGGCGGCGCGGCCCGTTCAGACCTCGTGGGAGCGGGCGGTGGAGGGCCTGCACTTCCTGTTGTCGAACTGGGCGGCGGCGACGGGCGGGGCGTAGCGGTCCCTGCCGTGGTCACGAGTCCCCCGGTCGCGGTGTCCGGCAGCCCGAAACCCCCGGCGGCGGCGGTGATCCGTCGCGGCCGGGGGCTGCCGGGGCGCCTGATGGTACGTCAGGCGGTGTCGCGGGTCCGGGCGGTGCTCGCCTCGCGGATCAGTTCCGCGTACCGCCGGCCGCTGGTCTTGACCGTGCGGCGCTGGGTCGCGTAGTCGACGTGGACCAGGCCGAACCGCTTGTCGTAGCCGTACGCCCACTCGAAGTTGTCGAGCAGCGACCAGGCGAAGTAGCCGGCCAGCGGGGCGCCCTTGCGGACGGCCCGGGCGCAGGCCGCGAGGTGTTCCTCCAGGTACTGCGTGCGCTCGAAGTCGTGCACCGAGCCGTCGGGGAGTACGACGTCCTGGTAGGCCGAACCGTTCTCCGTGACGTAGACGCGCTCGACGCCGTACTCCTCGGTCAGGCGCAGGAGCAGCTGCTCCAGGCCCTCGGCGTGCACCTCCCAGTCCATGTGGGTGTGGCGGGAACCGGGCAGGTAGACCTGCTTGGCGTGCGGGACCGGGCCGGACGGGTCGGCGGTGACGACCTGGCGGAAGTAGTAGTTGACGCCCAGCCAGTCCAGCGGCGCGGATATCAGGTCCATGTCGCCTTCCTGGACGGGGAGTTCGACTCCGTACAGGTCGACCATGTCCTGCGGGTAGCCGCGGCCGAGGATCGGGTCGAGCCACCAGCGGTTGGTGTGGCCGTCGCCGCGCACCGCCGCCGCCCGGTCCGCCTCGCGGTCGGTGGCCGCCTCCACGGGGCTGAGGTTGTTGACGATGCCGACCCGGGCGTCGGGGGAGATGCCCCGGATCGCCCGGACCGCGAGGCCATGGCCCAGGTGCAGGTGGTAGGAGGCCCGGACGGCGGCGGTCAGGTCGGTGAGACCCGGTGCCATCGTGCCCTCCAGGTGGCCGATCCACGCCGAGCACAGGGGCTCGTTGAGGGTCGCCCAGTCCTTGACCCGGTCCCCGAGGCGTTCCACGACGACCGAGGCGTACGCGGCGAAGTGCTCCGCGGTCTCCCGTACGGTCCAGCCGCCCCGGTCCTGGAGGGCCTGCGGCAGGTCCCAGTGGTAGAGCGTGGCGAACGGGGTGATCCCGGCGTCGAGGAGCCCGTCCACCAGCCGGTCGTAGAAGTCGAGGCCGGCCGCGTTGACCGGTCCGTCGCCGCCGGGCACGATGCGCGGCCAGGCGAGCGAGAAGCGGTAGGCGTTCGCCCCCACCTCCTTGATCAGGCCGATGTCCTCCGGGACCCGGTGGTAGTGGTCGCAGGCCACGTCGCCGGTGTCGCCGCGGGCCACCTTGCCCGGGGTGTGCGAGAACGTGTCCCAGATGGAGGGGGCGCGGCCGTCCTCGGCCACGGCTCCCTCGATCTGGTACGCGGCGGTGGCGACGCCCCAGGTGAAGCCGGCCGGCAGGGCGCTGAGGTCGTTCACGGACTTCCTTTCCGAAGCGGTCACTTGACGGCTCCCGCGGTCAGGCCGGCCACCAGGTAGCGCTGCAGGAGCAGGAAGCCGGCGACGATCGGCACGCTGACGACGAGCGAGGCGGCCATGACCTGGTTCCAGTACACGTCGTTCTGGGTGGCGTAGCCCTGGAGGCCGACGGCCAGTGTGCGGGTGGTGTCGTTGGTCATGACGGAGGCGAAGAGGACCTCGCCCCAGGCCGTCATGAACGCGTACACGGCGACGGCCACGATGCCGGGCACGGCGGCCGGGACCACGACCTTGAACAGGGCGCGGACGGGCCCGCAGCCATCGACGAGCGCGGCCTCGTCCAGATCCCGGGGGATCGAGTCGAAGTAGCCGATGAGCATCCAGATGGAGAACGGCAGCGAGAACGTCAGGTACGTGAGGATCAGACCGCCGCGCGAGCCGTACAGGGCGACGCCCGTGCTGTTGCCGATGTTGACGAAGATCAGGAAAAGCGGCAGCAGGAAGAGGATGCCCGGGAACATCTGGGTGGACAGCACCGTCACGGTGAAGGCGCGCTTGCCGCGGAACCTGTAGCGGCTCACCGCGTACGCCGAGAACACCGCGATGATCACCGAGAGGACCGTCGCCGCGCCCGCCACGATCAGGGAGTTCACGAAGTAGCGGGCCAGCGGGACGGTTTTCCAGATGTCGAGGTAGGGCTTGACCGTCAGCCCGGACGGAATCCAGTGGAACTTCCCGGACACGTCCTGGAGCGGCTTGAGCGAGCTGCTGATCATCACATAGACGGGCAGCAGGGCGAAGAGGGTCAGGAAGGCCAGGACGGCCCGGCGGACCCAGAGGAAGGACCGCGGGGCGGCCATCGGGGAGCGGTTCCGCCGCCGCGCTCCCGCCTTCGCCGGCAGTGCGGACGGCTGGGCAGGGCTAGGCATCGGCACCCTTCCTTCCGCGTGAGGTGATGAACAGGTAGACGGCCGTCACGACCAGCAGGAACAGCAGGAGCAGCACGGACATCGCGGAGCCGGTGCCGAAGTTCCAGGTGACGAACGAGGACTGGTAGATGTGGATCGAGATCAGGTCCGCGTTCTCGGGGGCGGCCTTTCCGAACAGCACGTACGGGGTGTTGAAGTCGTTGAACGTCCACAGGAAGAGGACGAGCACGAGGACCTGGTTGACCGGGCGCAGCGAGGGCAGCGTGATCTTGCGGATCTGCTGCCAGATGCCGGCGCCGTCGATCGAGGCGGCCTCGTACAGCTCGCGCGGGATGTTCTGGAGCCCGGCCATCACGATCAGGAAGGCGAAGGGCCAGCCCTTCCAGACCGAGACGATGATCAGCGCGTAGATGCTGTTGTCGCCGATCAGCCAGAAGGACGGCTGGTCGGTGAGCCCGAGCTGGTCGTGGAGCACGTGATTGACCAGGCCGTTGTCGCGCTGGAACATGAAGGCCCAGGTGATCACGGCCGCGTAGACCGGCAGGGCGTACGGGACGAGGAAGACCGCCCGCAGGAAGCCCCGGCCGCGGAAGTTCTCCTGCAGCATGATCGCCGCCGCGACCCCGAACAGCCACGCCAGGCCGACGGCGAAGAACGTGAAGACGCAGGTGACGAAGAACGAGTGGAGCAGTGCCTCGCCGATCGGGGCGTTGACGTCGACGGCGATCTTGTAGTTGTCGAAGCCGTTCCAGGGCGCCCCGCCCCAGTTGTTGATGTAGAACTGCGTGAACTGGCGGAAGCTCATCACGATTCCGATGATCATCGGAATCACATGGACGAGGAGTTCGAGCAGGACGGCCGGCAGGAGCAGGAGATAGGGCAGTCCGCCCTGGCGTATCCGGTCGGGGATGCGCGGCAGCCTCCTGCGCGCACCCCCGCTGCCCCGGCTCGTCACCCTGTCCGACTTATCCGTCAGGCTGTCGGTGGTCACGGTGGCGGTCATGAGGGGTGCCTTACTGCTGCATCGTCTGCTGGGCCTTTTCCAGGCGCGCCTTGACGGATTCGGTGGTCACGGGGCGGCCGGCGGCCGCGTCGGCCCACAGCTCCTTGACCGCGGTGCCGACGGCGGTCTCGAACTGCGATTCGTTGGGGACCTGCGGCAGCGGGGCCGCGCTCTTGGCCAGCGTGTCGCGCAGGACCGCGAGGTCGGGCGCCGAGAACGCCGCGTCCGCCTGGGCGGCCTTGACCGGCGGGATCGAGCCGTAGGTCTTGTTGAGCAGCTTCTGCTCGGCGTCGCTCGTCATGAACTTCACGAACTTCTTGGCGCCGTCGAGGTTCTTGGTGTTCTTGAACACCGCCATGTTGATGCCGGCGACCATGGAGTTGACGTTCTTGCCCTGGCCGGGGGCTCCGGAGGGGACGGGGACCGGGGCCGCGCCCCAGTCCTCGGGCTTCATGCCCTGCGAGGCGAAGGTGGAGGCGGCGGCCTGCCACAGCACCATCGCGGTCTTGCCCTTGGCGAAGTCCGTCAGGGACTGGTTCTGGGCGTACTCCGCGTTGCCCGGGGCGATGATCTTGTCCTTGGCCATGAAGTCGATGTACTGCTTCACGGCCGCGACCGCGCCGTCCGAGGTGAAGGTCGGCTTGCCCTCGGCGTCGAAGAAGTCGGCGCCGTGCTGCCGGCCCAGGACGAACGTCTGGTGGATGTTGTTGGAGAGGTTGGAGCCCTCTGCGCCCAGCCCCCACTTGCCGTTCTTGGAGAGCTTCTTGCCGTCCGCGACCAACTCGTCCCAGGTGGCCGGGGGCTTCTCGATGCCGGCCTCGGCGAAGCTCTTCTTGTTGTAGTAAAGGGCGTACGCGAGTGAGTACAGCGGGACCGCGGCGGGGTCCTGGCCCGCCGCGCCGGCCGAGGCCACCGCCGAGTCGACGAACCGGTCACGGCCGCCGATCGCGTCGAAGTTCTCCTTGTTCCAAGGGAGCAGCGCGCCGGTCGCCTGGAGCGAGGCCGACCAGGTGTTGCCGATGTTCAGGACGTCCGGGCCCTGACCGGACGTGGTGGCGGCGAGGATGCGGTTGAGCAGGTCGGCCCACGGCACGACCTCCAGCTTGACCTTGATGCCGGTCTGCTTCTCGAACTTCTTCAGCTCGGGAGTCAGGATCTTCTTGTCGGCCTCGATGCTGGCGCCCTGGTTGGAGGCCCAGTACGTGAGGGTCTTCGGCGAATCGTTGCTGCCGCCCGACGACGTACCGCCGCCGCAGCCGGTGACACCGGCGGTTATGGAGATCGCGAGGGTGACGGCTGCCGCGGCTCTGGTGGTGCGCATGCGGGATGGCCCCTTTCCGGGGAGGAAGGCCGTGTTCGGGGAGCCGAGCGACCTTCAGGGCTTAATTTATGACGTGATTTAAAAGGTGAGAGAAGGTCGCGTCAAGTCCCGGGGTCGCGGTATGTTTCCGCCAGGGAAGGAGCCACATGGCTGAGCGCAACAGACGGACCGTGCGTGACCTGCGACGCGGCAACCGGTCGCGGGTATTGCAACGGTTGTATTTCGACGGCCCGCTGAGCCGCCAGGAGCTCGGTCCCGCGACCGGGCTGAGTTCGGGTTCCATCAGCAACGTCGTCGCGGAGCTCTCCGCGGAGAACCTGCTGGAGGAGGCCGGTGTCGTGGATTCCGACGGCGGGCGCCCCCGCACCCTGCTGCGCGTCGCCCCCGGCGGTGGCCTCCTCATCGGCGTCGACATCGGGGAGACCCGGATCAGGGTGGAGCTCTTCGACCTCTCCCTGACCGAGCTCGCCCGCACCGAGCGGCTGCTCGCCCAGCACGGCTACGACGTGGACCGCATCGTCGGCCATGTCCGCAGCGGCGTCGCCGACGTGCTGCGGGACGCCGGCGCCGACCCGCACCGGCTGCTCGGCATCGGGATCGGCGTCCCCGGCATCATCGAGCGCCACGCGCCGGACGGCGTCGTCGGCGATGTGGGCTCCGTGGTGCACGGCCAGACCATCGACTGGAGCGCCGTCCCCTTCGAGCGGCTGCTCCGGGACGCCGTGCGGGTGCCGCCCGAAGTCCCGTTCTTCATCGACAACGGCGCCAAGACCCTCGGCCAGGCCGAGATGTGGTTCGGCGGCGGGCGGGGCGCGGGCGCCTCCGCGATCGCCCTCATCGGTTCCGGCGTCGGCGCCTGCGTCAACCACGGCGACCTGCTGGACGAGGACCGCAGCAGCCAGGCCCTGGAGTGGGGCCACACCACCGTGCAGCTGCGCGGCCGGCGCTGCCGCTGCGGGTCGATCGGCTGCCTGGAGGCGTACGCGGGTGCCGAGGCGATGCGCGAACGCTGGCACGAGGCGGGCGGCCCGCTGCCCGCCGACGCCGACGACGAGACCGCGCTCGCCGCGCTCCTCGGCGCCGCCTACCCGCCCCCCGGGGCCGAACCCGACCCGGTCGCGGTGGCGCTGCTCGACGAGACCGCCGAGTGCCTGGGCGCCGCGCTGGGCGACCTGATCAACCTCTTCCTGCCCGAGCGCATCCTGCTCGGCGGCTGGGCGGGCCTCCTCATCGGCCCGCACCTGCTGCCCGACATCCGGCGCTACGCCCAGGAGTACGCGCTGAAGCACGCCTCGGCCCGGACCACCATCGAGATGGGCCGCCTCGGCCCGGACGCGGTCACGGTCGGCGCGGCGACCCTGCCGCTGGCCGACTTCCTGGCCCGCGGCGGCGGCCGGCCCTCACCGGCACCCGCCACCGGCGCCACGCCACCGGCGCTCCGGACCCCGGCGGACGCCGTACGCGGCAGGCAGGGGCCCCGGACGGAGCGGGGCGCGGCGGGGTGAACGGGGCTCTGCCGCGGAGATTTCGGGCACGCCCTACGCGGAGTCCCGCACCACCAGTGAGGGTTCGAAGATCACGGACGTCGCGGCGCCCTCCGGCTTGCCCAGCCGCTCGATCAGCAGCCGGGCCATCTCGGCGGCCATCGCCTCCACCGGCTGGCGGACCGTGGTCAGCGGCGGACGGCAGGCCAGGGCCGCGCTGCTGTCGTCGAAGCCGATCACCGCGACGTCCTCCGGGACCCGCTTGCCGCGCTCCCGCAGGACATGGCAGGCGCCCGTGGCCATCAGGTCGTTCGCCGCGAACACCCCGTCGAGGTCCGGGTGTTCGGCCAGCAGCCGCTCCATCGCGGTCTCGCCGCTCTCCTGCGTGAACCGGCCCTCGGCGATGGCGATGTAGGGGTGCCCGTTCTGCGCCATCGCGTCCCGGAAGCCGGTCAGCCGCTCCTGCACCGCGGGCACGTCGAGCGGCCCGGTGATGGTCGCGATCCGGCGGCAGCCCCGGGCCAGCAGATGTTCGGCGGCCAGCCGCGCGCCGTCCTGATGGGCGACGTCGACGTAGCTGATCCGGGCCGCGCGGGCCGGGCGCGCGTACAGCACGGCCGGCAGCCCCGCGTCCGTCAGCATGCCCGGCAGCGGGTCCTCCGCGTGCGTCGAGACGATCAGCGCACCGTCCGCGCTGCCCTGGCGCAGGAACGCCACCACCTCGTCCCGCGCCCGTGAGGTCTCGGCGAACATCAGGACCGGATGCATCCCGCGCGGCCTCAGGTAGTCGACGACACCGGTCACCACCCGCCCGAAGAACGGGTCCGCGAACACCTGCCCGGTGAAGGAGGCCCCCTCGCCCCCGTCCGCCTCGTCCGCCGGCGCGTCGTCCCGCGCCTCCGGCTCGACGCCCGCGCCGGACACCACCAGCGCGATGGCGTCGGTGCGCCGGGTCACCAGCGAGCGCGCCGCGCGGTTGGGCGCGTAGCCGGTGGAGGCGACCGCGCGGCGCACCGCTTCCTGGATCACCGGGTCGACATTCCGTACGCCGTTGATCACCCGGGAGACGGTGGCGCGGGAAACCCCGGCCGCCCTCGCCACGTCCTCAAGGGTGGGTGTTCCGGCCGGGCGCAGATCATCCGTCATGAGCGCATTTATAGCACCAGCGGAGAGCGCTCTCCATCGTGCGCCGAACCGTTACCCGATCCTTTCCCGGCCGAGTCCGCACCCGGCCGCGCCACGATCCGCGCGGTGAGCGGCAGATCGCCCGCCGAACGGCCCCCGAGCAGCGTGAACGCGCCCGCCTCCGTCTCCCAGCCGCGCCTTCCGGGCGACCAGTGGGCCAGCGCCCGCCCGTCCACCCGGACCACCGCGACCGCGCTCTCCCCGGGCTCCGCCTCGACCGCCGCGTAACCGACGAGCTTGCGCACCGGCCGCTCCACGGCGGAGCAGGCGCGCGCCAGGTAGACCTGCACCACCTCCCGCCCGCGCCGCCGTCCGGTGTTGCGCACCCGCACCCGTACGTCGAACGGCTCCCCGGCCCCCACCGCCGCGGGGGCCGTCAGCTCCTCGTACGCCCAGCCGGTGTACCCGAGTCCGTGGCCGAACCAGTACGCCGGAGCCGCCCCCGACCGCAGCCAGGCCCGGTAACCGATGTGCGGGCCCTCCGCGTAGTGCAGCCGCCCCGCCCCGTCGGGCGCGGTCCTGAGCACCGGTACGTCGTCCTGGGCGGCGGCCCAGGTGGTCGGCAGCCGGCCACCCGGCTCGGCACGCCCGAACAGCACGTCGGCCAGCCCGTCGCCGGCCTCCTGGCCGGGGAACCAGGCGAGCAGCAGCGCGGGCACCCGGGTGTGCCAGGGCAGGGCGACCGGGGCGCCCGCGTTGACCACCACGACGGTGCGCGGGTTGGCCCGCACCACCGCCCGCACCAGCGCGTCCTGACCCTCCGGCAGGTCCAGGCTCTCCCGGTCGTGGCCCTCGGACTCGCTCTGCTCCGTCGTACCCACGACCACCACCGCGACATCGGCCGCGCGGGCGGCGGCGACCGCTTCGGCGAGCGCGGCGTCCGGGTCGCCGGCGGGCGGGGCGGCGGCCAGCACCGTCGCGACCCCCGTCCCCGGGGCGAGCGAGCGGAGCGCGACGACCTCCACCTCGCGGCCCGCCGTCAGTTCCGCGCGGGCGGTGTGCAGGGGCGGGGCGACATGCACCCGGGTCGGGTCGTCGCTGTCCAGCGGGAAGGTGCCGGCCAGCACCTCATGGCCGTCCACGGCGAGCGAGATGTCGCCCCAGCCGCCGACCGCCCAGGTCCACGTGCCGCTCTCGGCGGGCCGGAACAGGGCCCTGATCTCCACCGCCGCGGCGCCCTCGGGCCGGACCGACGGTTCCACGATCCGCCCGGACAGCCGGTGCTCCGCGTGGAGTTCGGCGCCCCGCGCGTCGAGCAGCCGCACGAGCACCCCGGGTTCCCCGTCGCGCGGATCGCGGCTCCGGTCCCGGCCGAGCGGTTCCGGGCGGCCGGACTCGGGAAGACCCGGCCGGTACGTCACCGCCGCCACCCCGTCCAGCTGCCGCTCGATCCCGGCCAGCGGGGTCACCACGTGCTCCGGGAACACCTCCGCGCTCCCTCCGCCCTGGATGCGTACCGCCGTGGCGTGCGGCCCGACCACGGCGACGGACTTCAGCGCCGACGCGTCGAGCGGCAGCATGCCGCCCTCGTTGCGCAGCAGCACGGCACCGGCGGACACGGCCCGGCGCAGCAGGGCGCGCCCGGCCTCCGGGGCCGTCGCGGTCCGGGGCGCCGGGCGGTCCGGACCGAGCGCGCCCACCCGGCGGGCCAGCCGCAGCAGTCTGCGTACCTTGTCGTCCACGGCGCCGGTGGGGACGAGGCCCTCTTCGAGCGCCGCGAGCAGGCCGGCCGCCCAGGGGCCGTCCGGGCCGGGCATGGCCAGGTCCTGGCCGGAGCGGGCGGCATCGAGGAGAGTGCGCACGCCTCCCCAGTCGGAGACCACGAGGCCGTCGAAGCCCCAGGCGTCCTTGAGGGGGTGCGCGAGCAGCGGCGACGCGGACATGGTGACGCCGTCGACCTTGTTGTACGCGGACATGACAGCCCAGACCCCGGCCGCCACGGCTGCCTCGAAGGGGGCGAGATACACCTCGCGCAGGGTGCGTTCGTCCATGCGGACGTCGACGGTCAGCCGGTCCGTCTCGGCGTCGTTGCCGACGAAGTGCTTCGCGGTGGCGGCCACTCCGCCCGACTGGATGCCCCGGACGAGTGCCGCGCCGGTGCGGCCGGTGAGCAGGGGGTCCTCGGAGAAGCACTCGAAGTGCCGGCCGCCCAGCGGGGAACGGTGCAGGTTGAGGGTGGGGGCCAGGAGCACGTCGACCCCCTTGCGCCTGGCCTCGACGGCGAGCAGCGCGCCGAGGTCCGTCAGCAGCCGTTCGTCCCAGGAGGCGGCCAGCGCGGTGGGGGAGGGGAGGACGAGTGAGGTCTCGCGTTCGTCCCAGGCCTCGCCCCGGACACCGGCCGGGCCGTCGGAGAGGGTGAGCGCGCGCAGACCTGCGGCCGGTTCGGCGTGCGTGCGCCAGGTGCTGGCACCGGTGAGCAGACGAACCTTCTGTGCCGCGTCCAGCTTGTCGAGCAGCGGTTCGGTCTCTTCGTCCGTCATGGCGGCCATGCTCCTTCGCGCAGCGCGCCCTCTCGCAGGTGCCGGAGAGCGCTCTCCCGGCTGTCGCGCCCAGCCTCTCCGGTCGTCGTCGACCGTGTCAATGGGAGCCCGGGGCGGGCGCGTTCGCGCCTAAGGCCCTGGATCGGGGCCCGCGACGCCCCCGGCCCTGTTTCCGGGGGAGCCATGAGAGCCGTACGCGTCCCGGTGTCCTCGCCCCCGCCGCGCTCCCGGCCGCGTGCGGCGGCGGCCCCGGACCGGCGCCGCACGCGGCCGCCTCGCCGCCCGTGCCGGTCCGGCTGGAGAACACCGGCAAGCCGGGGGAGGCCCGCCCCGGGCCCGCGATGCACCTCTCCTCTCCAACGCGGGGCCACCCGCGCCGGAGGCGTCGTACGGGTCCACGTCGGAGCGGCCCGGACCGGCGACCCGTTGCCGGACCTGGACGAGGGGGCCGACGCCGGCTGGAAGGGGGCATCGCGCTCACCGCCGGCCGGGACGGGCGCGGCTCGGGCGGCGCGTTCCGGACGATCCCGCTGAAGGGCGGCCTGCCCGGGTCCCTGGGCGTCATCCTGACCGGCGGTTCCCGGACACCCATAGGTGGGCGGCCGGCCGCCCTGCCGCGCCACCGTGGACGAGCCCACCGCGCTGGACCGAGGTCACGTACGCGGCCGTCAACCACTCAGGTCTCCCCGACCGGGCACCCCGACGGCGAGGACCGCCTGCTCACGCACACGGCCCGGGTCGACGGCGAGGCCGGCCGTCGGGGCGGTCGGCGCTCCGGAACGTTCCCCGGGGGCCGGGGGAACCGCTGACTTTCGCCCTCCGCCGACCGCGTCGCGGCCGTGCCGCGCGGTGGTGGCCGAAACGTACCGTGGTCTTGTCATCACCCGCTGTTTGCGCATAAGTTGACCGCTTGCGACATGTCCTACAGCCAGTGGGGGAGCCAAGTCATGGCCGCGAACGGACGGCACCGCAGATACCAGCCGAGCCGCATCAACCGGGCTTCGCTCACCGTCACGGCAGGAGGCGCCGGCCTCGCCCTCCCGCTCCTCACGGCCGCTTCGGCGGGCGCCGCTTCGACGGACGTCTGGGAGAAGGTCGCCGCCTGCGAGTCCACCGGCAACTGGCACATCAACAGCGGCAACGGCTACTTCGGCGGCCTCCAGTTCACCCGCTCGACCTGGGCGGCGTACGGCGGCACGGTCTACGCGGCGCGCGCCGACCTCGCCACCAGGGACCAGCAGATCGCCATCGCGGAGAAGGTCCTGGAGGGGCAGGGCCCGGGCGCCTGGCCGGTCTGCTCCGGAAAGGCGGGCCTGACCCGGGGCGGCGCCACGCCCGACGTCAGCCCGCAGAGCGAGCGCACGGCGAGCGTCACGACTCCGAAGAAGCCGGACAACGCGTCGTCGTCGTCCCGGCGTACGCAGACCAAGCAGACCACGCCCGCCGCCACGCCGACCACGGTCCCGGGCAAGCGCGAGTCCTACACCGTGACACCCGGCGACTCGCTCTCCGGGATCGCCGCCGACCAGCACCTCCAGGGCGGCTGGCAGCGGCTCTACGCGGCGAACCGCGCGGTCGTCGGCGACGACCCGGACCTCATCTTCCCCGGCCAGCGCCTGACCCTGAACGGAACGCCCGGGGCGGCCACGAAGGCCCAGCCGAAGACGGCTTCGAAGCCCGCTCCCAGGGCGGCGACGAAAACGGCCCCCCAGCCCGAGCGGCAGACCGAGCCGCAGCCGAAGAAGACCCAGCCCAAGAAAACCCAGCCGAAGAAGACCGAGACCCGTCAGACCGAGACCCGTAAGACCCAGCCGAAGAAGACCGAGCCGAAGAAGACCGAGCACGCGCAGCGGCACAGCGGCCTCACCGCCCCCGTGGCGGCCGGCACCGGCACCCCGTACCACCAGGCGGGGTCCTGGTCCAGCGGCTACCACACGGGCGTCGACTTCCCCGTCCCCACCGGCACCTCGGTCAAGGCGATGGCGGCCGGGACCGTCGTGTCCGCGGGCTGGGCGGGGCCGTACGGCTACCAGGTCGTCATCCGGCACGGCGACGGCAAGTACAGCCAGTACGCGCACCTCTCCTCGCTGCTCGTGCGCGGTGGCCAGCACGTCGGTGGCGGCCAGCGGATCGCCCGCTCCGGCGCCACCGGCAACGTCACGGGACCGCACCTGCACTTCGAGGTCCGCACCGGCCCCGACTACGGCTCCGACATCGACCCGCTCGCCTACCTCAGGGCGGGCGGCGTCAAGGTCTGAACGCCCCCGTCAGCGGCCTTCCCGGCGGCCCGGCGCCCGGCGCCCGGCGGAGGGCCGAACTCCACCCGGCCGGCCAGGCCCTCCAGCGGCATCCGCACCGGCAGCGCCGGGCGGGGCGTCCGCGGCCCCGTCGGCGCGGCCCCGTCGGCCGGGACCGGCTCCGCCGCGCGAGGCAGGGTGCCCGTCGAGGCCGGCGGCCCGGCGGGCACGGCGAAATCCGCGGGCTCCGCCGCGTCCTCCGCGTCCGCGGTCTCCGGCGCCCGGCGCTCCGCGCCCATCCGTTCCGTCGTCAGCATGATCAGCCCGCCGGCCGCGACCGCCCCGCACACCAGGGCCAGTACCGTGCCCGTGACCCCGTGCCGGAACTGCTCGCCGAACAGCGTGATGCCCACCGCCGCGGCCACCACCGGATTCACCACGGTCACCGTGGCCAGCGGGGCCGTCAGACCCGCGCCCCGGTACGCCGCCTGGGACAACAGCAGCCCGGCGCCCGCCAGCGCGGCGATCACCAGCAGCGGCAGCAGCCCGGACTTCACGGCGCCCGCCGTCCACTCCATGGCCACGGTCTTCGTGTACACCGACGCGATACCGAAGGCCACGCCCGCCGCCCCGGCCAGCACCACGCTCCGCATCACCGGCCGGCGCATCCCCCGCGAGACCAGGACCAGCACGGCCACCGCGCCGAAGGTCACCACGGCCAGCGTCAGCTGCTGCGGAGCTCCCAGCCCGTGCGCGTCGGCGCCGCCGGTCAGCGCGAGCAGCCCGGCCAGACCCACCGTCGCCATGACCGCGCCGCGCCACGCCGTGGCCCCGGCCCGGCGGCGTACGAACAGCGCGGCCATCGGCAGCGCGAACACGATCGTGAGCGCCCCCAGCGGCTGTACGAGGCTCAGCGGGCCGTACGCCAGCGCCACGACGTGCAGGACGGCGCCCAGCCCGTTGAGCACGACGGCCGCCCACCAGACCCGGTTGCGCAGCGGTGCGAGGGAGCGACCGTCCGAGGCCGTGGCCACACGCTCCTGCACGATCGCCCCGGCCGCGTAGGCGACCGCGGAGACCAGTGACAGGAGCACGGACAGCGCAAGGGAACTCATGTACACCACGATCCCCTTTTCCAGCCGCCGCGTCGTCGTCCCTGAGGCGGCGATCCGGCGTACTGCTCTGGTAGTACGGCAGTGGTCCGGGTGTCCTCCTCCTGACGGTAGTCCTCCCCGCGGCGGACGTCAGAAGGATCTTGCCGGGCGGAGGCCTTCACCGGACCGACACGCGCGGCGCCCGTCCGACCCCTTGACGCGGTCACGACGGAATCCAAGAATGATCGCGCTCTGACAACGTTGTCCTAAGGAGTCTCCCCATGCATCGGACCCCACGGCCGAAACTGCGCGGCCCGGCGGCCGTACTCGCCGCCGCCGCGCTCCTGGGCGGTGTCCTCCTCCCCGGGGCCACGGCCGAGGCCGCCCCCCGGAGCGACGGCCGGCTGACCGATCTGGTCAATCCGTTCATCGGCACCCAGAACGAGGGCAACACCTACCCCGGCGCCTCCGTGCCCTTCGGCATGGTGCAGCTGTCGCCGGACACCGGCCACAACACCGGTTACGACTACGGCGAGAACCACATCCGGGGGTTCTCCTCCGTCCACCTCTCCGGAGTGGGCTGCGGCCTCGGCGGCGACCTGCCGACGCTGCCCACCACCGGCGACGTCACCGAGACCGACTACGCGAAGTACGCGGCGGAGTTCAGCCACGACGACGAGAAGGCGAGCCCCGGCTACTACCGGGTCGGGCTCGAGACCGGCATCGAGGCCGAGCTGACCGCCACGCGGCGCACCGGAGTGCAGCGCTACACCTTCCCGGCCACCGACAAGGCCAACATCCTGCTCAACGCGGGCCAGTCGCTGCACCGGACGCTCTCCTCCGACGTGGAGATCCTGGACAACCGCACCGTGCGGACCGCGATCACCGGCAGCGGCTTCTGCCAGGACACCAAGCCGTACACGGTCTACACGATCACCCGCTTCGACCGCCCCTTCACCACCTCCGGCACCTGGAACGGCGACACCGTGACCGGGGCGAAGAAGTCCGAGGCCACCGACGGCCGCAACGGCGCCTGGCTGCGGTTCGACACCACCGAGGACCGCACCGTCGAGGCCACCACGGCCCTCAGCTACGTCGACGCCAGGGGCGCCGCGCTCAACCTCCGCGCCGAGGGCGGCCACGACTTCGACCACGTCCTGCGCGCCGCCGAACGCACCTGGGAGGACCGCCTGGAAGGCGTGAAGGCCCAGGGCGGCGGCGACGAACTGCGCCGGACCTTCTACTCCTCCCTCTACCGGTCCTTCCTCGCGCCCAACGTGGGCAGTGACGTGGACGGCCGCTACACCGGCTGGGACCGGAAGAAGCACAAGGCCGAAGGCTTCACGTACTACCAGAACTGGTCGCTCTGGGACACCTACCGCACCCAGGCGCAGTTGCTCGCGCTGCTCGCCCCGCGCGAGTCCCGCGACATGGCGATATCCGTGCTGCGCATCGACGCGGAGAGCGGCTGGCTGCCCAAGTGGGGCTACGGCACGGTCGAGACCAACATCATGACCGGTGACCCGGTCACCCCCTTCCTCACCAACGCCTACCAGCAGGGACTGCTGAAGGGATACGAGGAGGAGGCGTACCGCGCCCTGAAGAAGAACGCGGACGGGGTGCCGCCCGCCGGCTCCGCCCCCGTGGGCCGCGAGGCCAACGCCCAGTACCTGAAGGACGGCTTCGCCCCGTACATCAAGGGCAGGCCGCACGCCAAGCCCGGTGACTCCGACTTCGACCACGGCGCCTCCGCGACCCTGGAGTACGCCCTCGCCGACGGCATGCTCGCCGAGATGGCCCGCGACCTCGGCCACGAGGCCGACGCGGCACGCTACGAGGCCCGCGCCCAGAACTACCGGAAGATCTTCGACCCCTCGACCGGCTTCTTCCGCGCCCGCGACACCGCCGGCGCCTTCACCGGCCCCGCCGACCCGGCCGAGAGCGAGGGCTTCCACGAGGGCACGTCCTGGCAGTACCAGTGGATGGTTCCGCAGGACATCCCCGGCATGGTCGACCTGATCGGCGGGAAGGACGCCGCCAACCAGCGGCTCGACTCGTTCTTCGCGTACGACAGGCTCCTCGCCGACCCGGCGAAGACCGCCCGCGAGGTGTGGGTGAACGGCCCGTACGCGTACTACAACGCCGACAAGTACAACCCGCAGAACGAGCCCGACCTCATCGCCCCCTACACGTACCTCTCCACCGGCCAGCCGTGGAAGACGACGGACGTGGTGCACGCGGCCCTGACCCTCTTCACCAACGGCCCGACCGGCATGACCGGCAACGACGACCTCGGCACGATGTCCGCCTGGATGGTGCTCTCGTCCATCGGCGTCTTCCCGGTCCAGCCGGGCACCGACACCTGGGGCCTGTCCACACCGGCGTTCGAACGCGTCGACATCCGGCTCGACCGGCGCTACTACCCGCGCGGCGCGCTGACCGTCACGGCCCCCGGCACCTCGGACACCCACCGCTACATCCAGTCCGCCCGGCTCGACGGCACGACGCGGTCGCGTACCTACCTGACCACGGACGACATCCGCTCGGCCCGCTCGCTCTCCTTCACGGTGGGCGACGAGCCGTCGGCGTGGGGCACCTCGCCGCAGGACGCCCCGCCCGCCCTCGGCTGACCGGGCGGCCGCACGGCCGAGCGCCCTTCTCCCCGACGGCGGGGAGAAGGGCGCTCTGTGTTCGCCTCTTCGCTAGGCGGGAAGCGGTGGGTCGATCGCCTCGGCGACACTCGGGAAGACCGGGACCGCGCTGTCGAGTCCCAGAACGGAGATCAGCCGTTCCATGAAGACCGAGGGCGCGGCGAGCCGCAGCCGGGGACCGAGAGCCGTCTGACCCTGCAGCAGCACGTTCACCGTCGTGGAGTCGGCGAAACTCACGTCCGCGAGGTCCACGACGACCGGCCCGGCACCCTCCCGCGAAGCGTTCTCCAGCGCGGTGCCCAGTGGCGCCACGTTGTCGATGTCGAGGTCACCGGTTACCACGAGCACCAACGCCCCACGCTCGTGGCGTGGGACTATCTGCATGGCTCGGCCGGCGCTGGGCGGTGGAAGCACGTTCACCTCGTGTTGCACTGGACGGCGGGGGGGTAACGCCGCGATCGGACGGACCGTTCGATTCTGCTCCGTCCCTGCTCGCGGCGGGAATGCTCAACGATAAAAGTAACAGTTGCCATTTGACAACATTCTTCGTGGGGCAACACTCTGTATCGAACGATCAACGTGAGCGCCTCTCCGAACGGCGCCTCCGGAACGCGGAAGCAGGGGCGTGCATGAAGCTAGGCGCTGTCCGCGACATCGTCGCGAAGCCGGGCGGCGGTTCTCCGCTCGCCGGTGAGCCGCTGCGATGCCGCCGAGCGGAAGGCGGTCAGCCCCACGGCCAGAGCGGCCACCTCGGAGGGCTGCATCCGCTCCAGCACGGCGGTCAGCTCCCGTGTGCGGATCGCCCGGTACTCCTCCAGGAGCTCCCGGCCCTGAAGGGTCAGCCGGAGCTCGACCTCCCGGCGGCTCGTCGGGCTCGGATCCCGCTGTACCAGTCCCATCGCCTCCATCCGGTCGCACAGCCGGCTCACCGAGGGCGCCCGCGAGCCGAGCACCTCCCCGAGCGAGCGCAGATTGCTCCCCTCCTGCTGCTCGATGACGAGGAGCGCGCGAAGCTGGGAGGGAGAGACCAGGCTCCGGGCGGCGGCCTCCTGGCCACGTCCCCACAGGACCTCCAGAAGTTCGGACGCGGCACAGACGTCCTCGGACACCTGTTCAGGGCGGTGAGGGAGTCCGGTGCGGTGGCGCATTCTCCCACTCTGTCACCCGTAGCGTGCTCCTGTCAGCCTGGCGTCGCTCCCGCCACCCAGCGAAGAATGGGCGAAGCAGCGTGAATGCCCCCACGGATCTCGAACGAGCGCTCCGCGCGGCGCCGCCGTACGCCCTGGTGGAGACGGTGCGCGGGATTCTCGCGAAGTCGTACGGCGCCCTCTCCGTGCAGCTTTTCCTGGCGGATTACGGAATGACCGTGCTCAACCCGGTCGACGCCGGCGACGGCCCCGGCCAGCCGCTCTCGCTCAACAACAGCCCCCAGGGCCGTGCCTTCGGCAGCCAGCGCCCGCACCAGGGCCGCACCGGCCCCGACGAAGCGGCCGACCACCACTTCCCGGTCACCGTCCGGGGCGAACGCCTCGGCATCCTCACCGTACGGCTGCCCTCCGTGCGCGCCACCCCGCAGAACACGGACGACCTCGCCCATGTGGCCGACCTCCTCGGCCACGAGATCGTCGTCGCCGAACGGGACACCGACCACTACCAGCGGGCCCGGCGCAGCACCCGCCTCACCCTCGCCGCGGAGATGCAGTGGCAGCTGCTCCCGGCCAGGTCCTTCACGGCCGCCGAATACGCCATAGGAGCCCAGCTCGAACCCGCCTACGCCATCCACGGCGACAACTTCGACTGGGCGGCGGAGGGCGACCAGCTGAGCGTCGCCGTGACCAACGGAATGGGAGAGGGCATCCGCGCCTCCCTCCTGACCAACCTCGCCGTCAACGCGCTCCGCAACGCCAGAAGGGCCGGCATCGGCATCGCGGACCAGGCGGCCCTGGCCGACCAGGCCATCTACGAGCAGCATCGCGGTGCCGCCCACGTCTCCACCCTGCTGCTCCACTTCGACCTGCTCACGGGGGCGGTCGAGGCGGTGGACGCGGGCTCCCCGCAGCTGTGGCGCCTGCGCGGCCGCACGGTCACCCGGGTCGCGCTGGACGCCCAGCTCCCGCTGGGGATGTTCGAGGAGTCGCAGTACGCCGTCCAGCACCTCCAGGCCCGCCCCGGCGACCGGCTGCTGCTGGTCAGCGACGGGGTCTACGACGCGGTCTCACCGCACGGCGAGATGTTCGCGGAACGGGGCCTGCCCAGGGCCGTCCTCGCCACCCGGCTGCTGCCGGCGGCCGCCGTGCCCGGCGCGGTCCTGCGGGAACTGGCGGAACACCGGGCGTCGGACACGCTGGACGACGCCCTGGTCATGTGCATCGACTGGTTCGGCCGGCCCGGCGCCGAGGGCTGAGCGGCCCGGCCGGGACGGCGCCCGCCGGGTGCTCCCCGGCCGCCTCAGCTGCTCAGTGTGAACTCGGCCCGGATGCGCTTGCCGACCGGCACCCGCTCGGCCGTGACGCGGTCGCACAGGGCCACCACGATCTCCATGCCGTGGCCGCCCAGGCGGCTCGGGTCGGGGGCGTAGAAGACGGGCAGCGCGCTGCTGCTGTCGTACACGGTGATGCTGATCCGCTCCGCCGTGCCTTCGAGCTCCAGCAGATACGGACCGTGGCTGTAGCGCTCCGCGTTGGTGACCAGCTCGCTCACGGCGAGCATCAGGTCGTTGCGGGTGTGCGGGCCGAGCACGGCCATCCACTCGGAGACCAGCCTGCCGAGAAAGTGGTCCGCCAGAGCCCGCGCCTGGGAAATGCACCCGGGCTCGCCGTCGAACACTTCGGCGCTGTGCAATGCCTCCGTGGGCGGACAGCTCCCGGGGGAGTCGTCCGGCGGGGAGATCGCCTGTTCGTTCATGTGCTCCAGCCAGGGCGCAGCGGGGAGGTCGCAGACCTCTTTCTTGTGATCGTGTACCCGCGTCGGGAGATCCCACTCCCATGCGTCGTCAGCGAATATTACGCGCGGCCGGGAAGCCGCACCACGGTGACGAAGAAGTCGTCGATCTGCCGGACGGCCGCGATGAACTGGTCCAGGTCGACGGGCTTGGTGACATAGGCGTTGGCGTGCAGCTTGTAGCTCCGCAGGATGTCCTCCTCGGCGGAGGAGGTCGTGAGCACGACGACGGGGATCAGCGCGAGCTCCGGGTCCTGCTTGATCTGCTCCAGCACCTGGCGGCCGTCGTACTTCGGCAGGTTCAGGTCGAGCAGGATCAGATCGGGCCGGGGAGCGTCGGCGTGGGCGCCCCGGCGGTACAGGAAGTCGAGCGCCTCCTCGCCGTCGCGGGCCACATGGAGCGTGTTGCGGATCTTGTTGTCCTCGAACGCCTCACGGGTCATCAGCTCGTCGCCCGGGTCGTCCTCGACCAGCAGGACCTCGATCGGTTCTACGGGGGTGTTCACTCGGTCTCTCCGGAGATCTCCGCAGGGGATGCGGTGTCGTGGGCTTCGGTGGGTTCCGGCCCTGGGTCGGCGGGCAGCGAGAAGTGGACCCGCGCCCCCTGACGGGAATCGGGATCGAGCCAGATCCTGCCCCCGTGGAACTCGATGATCTTGCGGCACAGGGCGAGGCCGATGCCGGTCCCGTCGTATTCGTCACGGGCGTGCAGGCGCTGGAAGATGACGAAGACCTTCTCCGCGAACTCCGGCGCGATACCGATCCCGTTGTCGGCGACCGTGAAGTGCCAGTCGTCACCCTCCCGCTCGCACCCGACCGTGATCACGCACGGCTCGTCGGCGCGGCGGAACTTCACGGCGTTCCCGATCAGGTTCTGCCAGATCATCGCGAGCGTCGTGGGGTCGCCGGTGACCGAGGGGAGCGGTTTCTCGCGGACGACCGTGGTCCCCGACTCCTCGATCACCATCGCCAGGTTGGCCAGCGCCCGGTCCAGGGACCGGTCGAGCTCCACGGGCGTCCAGCTGTCGTGCACCCGCCCGACCCGGGAGAACGTCAGCAGATCGTTGATGAGCACCTGCATGCGCTTGGCGCCGTCGACCGCGAAGTCGATGTACTGCTTGCCTCGGCCGTCCAGCTCGTTGCCGTACCGCTTGTCCAGCAGCTGGCAGAACGAGGCCACCTTCCGCAGCGGCTCCTGGAGGTCGTGCGAGGCGACGTACGCGAACTGTTCCAGCTCCGAGTTGGACCGGCGCAGCTCCACGGTCTGCTGCGCCAGCACGTCCTCGCGCTCCTGCGCGGCGTCGAGCTCGGCCACCAGCCTGCCCCGCATGTCCTCGACCGCGGCTGCCACCGCCCGTACGTCGGCGGGCCCGCGCACCTCGATCCGCTGCCGGCGGAAGCTGCCGGAGCGGACCCGCCGGGACGCCTCGGCGAGCGCGCTCAGCGGCCGCCCCACGGTGCGCTGGAGCAGCACGCTGAGGGCGACCACGCAGAGCGCGAAGACGATCAGCAGGGCGGCGAGGACCCGGTCGCGGGTGTGCCGGGCGTCGTCCAGCTCACCGCGCACCCGGTCCCGGGCGGCGTCGAGATGCGCCTGCTGGGTGCCGTACAGCTGCCGCAGCTCGTCGAAGGCGGCCTTGCTCTCGGCGG
Organism: Streptomyces sp. 130; assembly: GCF_007096885.1. Taxonomy (GTDB): domain Bacteria; phylum Actinomycetota; class Actinomycetes; order Streptomycetales; family Streptomycetaceae; genus Streptomyces. The sequence continues at coordinate 43,619 of NZ_VJNO01000044.1, forward strand.
TCCTGGCGGACGAGCGCGCCCCGGGGCCGTCACGCCGGACACCGGCGATCAGCGGGTCGGCGTGCACCCGGCGCCACTCCGCGGCGGCGGCGGCGATCCGGTCCAGGTCGCGGTTGTACGGCTGGCCGTCGCCCATCGCGGAGCGCACCCGGGCCAGCCGGTCCGCCTCCTCCTTCTTCCCGTCGGCGAACGGCTCCAGGAACGAGGCGTCACCGGTGAGCGCGTAGCCCCGCACCCCGGTCTCCTGGTTCAGCAGCGCGTTCTGGAGCTGGAAGGAGGCGGAGCGGGCCGGCTGGATGCGGTCGACCAGCTCGGTGGTCCGGTCCGAGATCCCGGCCAGGACCAGGCCGCCCGCCACCATGCAGCCGCAGGCGACGAGGACGAAGGCGGCCAGGATCAGATGGACCCAGTTCTGCACGGACAGCCGCGCCCACCTGCCGGCCGACTGTGCGGCGGGGTCCGTTATCTCACTGCTCATGCGAAGTGTTTCTCCAGCCGAGGTGCAGGACGGCGACGTCGTCGGCGAGGCCCCCGTGCGGGGCCGCCGCCTCCGAGGCGCCCGCGACGAGCGCGTCCACGAACGGGCGGGCGGCGAGCGGGGCCCTGTCCCGGGCCATTTTCAGCAGACCCTCCTCGCCCAGCCGGCTGTGGGGCCCGGTGCGCCCTTCGAAGAGGCCGTCGGTGAACAGGACGAGGGCGGCGCCGGGCACGAGTTCCACGTCGGTGACCGACCACTGGCCGTGCCCCGGCAGCAGCCCGAGCGCCATACCGCCCTCGGGCTCCACCCAGTCGACCTCCAGACCGTGCCGGAGCAGCAACCCGGGATGACCGGCCCGCATGACGCGGACGCGGTCGCCACCGGGCGAAAAGGCCAGCGTGGTGACGGTCGCGAAGACATGGGGGTCGGAGCGCTCGGCGACCAGGATCGACTCCAGGAGCCCGAGCTGTTCCAGCGGGTCGGTGCCGCACAGGACGGCGGTGCGCCAGGCGACCCGCAGGCACACCCCGAGCGCCGCCTCCGCCGCGCCGTGCCCCGACACGTCACCGATGACCGCCCACACGGTGCCGTCCGCGGTCTGGACCACGTCGTAGAAGTCACCGCTGAGCAGCCCGTGGGCCCGGCCGGGCTCGTAGCGGGCGACGGCCTGGAAGCTGTCGTCGTGCAGCAGGGGGACGGGCAGCAGGCCGCGTTCCAGGCGTGCGTTCTCCTGCGCCATCAGCTGGTTGGCGCGCAGCGCGGAGGCGGCCCGCTCGACCTGTTTGCGCTGGAGGGCGTAGCGGATCGCGCGGGCGAGGGCCTGCGGATCGAGCCGGCCCTTGACGAGGTAGTCCTGGGCACCCGTCGCCACGGCGTCGAGCCCGGCGTCGGCCTCCGCGAGGCCGGTCAGCACCACGATCGCGGCGTCCGGGGACGACTCGACGATCTGGGTGACGGCCCGCAGGCCGTGGACGTCGGGAAGGTGCAGATCGAGCAGGACGCAGACGGGTTCCCGGTGCGCCCGCAGGAAAGTCAGTGCCTCGGCCAGGGTCTTGCACCAGGTGAGACCCGAGTCCAGCTCGCTGTCGGCGAGCATCTCCTCCACGAGCAGCGCGTCGCCCGCGTCGTCCTCGACCAGCAGGATGGGACCGCCGACATCCCAGACCGAGGCTCTGCCGTCCGCCTCGTGTGCCGTCTGGACCGGGAAGGACGCCGGTACGGGGGGGCGAGCCGGGGCGCTCATGCGCATCTCAGCCACGTTTCACCCTCTCCTTGCCACCGAGCGGGCCGCCCGCCGGTGTGTCCCGCAGCATATGTGAACGACGCCCGCCGCTTGACCGCCGGGCGTCGTCCACCACGCCTTCGGCCACACTCCGCCGGTGCCTGGCCGATTCGAGAGGGTGCGGGATGCCGGGGCGGCTGAGGCCGCCCCGGCACGGAGGGAATTCAGGCTTCCACGGACATCCCCGCCCGCAGGCGCTTCACGATACGGGCGAGCAGCCGGGACACGTGCATCTGGGAGACCCCGAGCTCGGCGCCGATCTGGGCCTGGGTCATCTCCTCGCCGAACCGCATCTGCACGATCCGGCGTTCGCGCTCGTCCAGCTGCTCCAGCAGGGGCGCCAGGGTGTGCAGGTTCTCGACGGTCTCCATGCCCGGGTCCGCCTCACCGAGCACATCGGCGAGCGACCGCTGCTCGTTGCCGGAGTCCGTCTCTGCGGAGGGGGTGTCGAGCGAGCCCGCCGAGTACCCGTTGGCCGCGACCAGGCCCTCGATGATCTCCTCCTCGGACAGATCGAGGTGGGCGGCCAGCTCGGCGACCGTCGGATCGCGGTCCAGCCGCGCCGACAGCGTCTCCTTCGCCTTCGCGAGATCGACCCGCAGCTCCTGGAGCCGGCGCGGCACGTGCACCGCCCAGGTGGTGTCCCGGAAGAAGCGCTTGATCTCGCCGACGATGTAGGGGACGGCGAATGTGGCGAACTCCACCTCGCGCGAGAGGTCGAAGCGGTCGATGGCCTTGATCAGGCCGATGGTGCCGACCTGGATGATGTCCTCGGTGTCGTCACCGCCGCGGTTGCGGAACCGCGAAGCGGCGTACCGCACCAGCGAGAGATTCATCTCGATGAGGGTGTTGCGCGCGTACTGGTACTCGTGCGTGCCCTCCTCCAGCGTCTGCAGCTGGTCCAGGAACATCTTCGACAGGGCCCGGGCGTCCTTGGGAGCGACCTTCCCGGTGTCCTCGATCCACGGCAGCTCCGCAGTCCCCGCGCCGAGCGGCGCGCCGTCCTGTCCCGGGAGTGTGCACGCGTCGCCGAGGATGTGGCGGGTCTGCTCCGTCGTGGTCGCCATGATGTGTGGCCCCTCCTTGTCGCCAAGTGCTTCGCACACCGCCTGCCCCGGATCTGCGAGGCCATGCGCGACCGGTGCGAACTTTTTCGCCGGTCTTCCGCCCGCCCTCTCCTCACCCGATCGGAGCAGCTCGCGGATCATGGCAAACTTGACCGAGCCCCACGCCCCCGGTGAGGCCGGTGGCACGAGCACAGAGGAACGGCGATGACGGTGACAGAGGACGGCCCCGAGATCGTGGCCGGGACCGAGGCATTCGGTCCCGGTATCGACCCCGAGCGGCTCGCCGTCTGCCTGAGCGTGCTGAACGAACTCGACACCATCGAGATCGACCACCCGGACGCCATCGTGGTACGCCGGGCCACCGCCGGGATCTACCGGACCGTGAAGCAGCGGCGCCGCCAGGAGCGCCGGGCCGCCAAGACCGCACACGACAAGGCGGTGACCGAGGCCACCGCCACCGGCTCGGCCGAGCGCATCGACGACGAGACCCAAGGGGTCCTGCCGTCCTCGTCCGCCAAGAGCGAGATCGCCGGCATCCTGCAGCGCCCCCGGTCCTGCTACGTGTGCAAGACGCGGTACGTCGAGGTCGACGCGTTCTACCACCAGCTCTGCCAGGACTGCGCCCGGGAGAACCGCGCCCGCCGCGACGCGCGCACCGACCTGACGGGCCGCCGGGCGCTGCTCACGGGCGGCCGCGCCAAGATCGGCATGTACATCGCGCTGCGGCTGCTCCGCGACGGCGCGCACACCACGATCACCACGCGCTTCCCCAACGACGCGATCCGCCGCTTCAAGGCGATGGAGGACAGCGACGAGTGGATCCACCGCCTGAAGATCGTCGGCATCGACCTGCGCGACCCGGCCCAGGTGGTCGCCCTCGCCGACTCGGTGGCCGCCGAGGGCCCGCTCGACATCCTGATCAACAACGCGGCGCAGACGGTCCGCCGCTCCCAGCAGGCGTACAGCGAACTGCTGGCCGCCGAGTCCGCCCCGCTGCCCGCCGGTGAACTGCCCGCCGCCGAGGTCATCGGCACCTTCGGCAGCGGCAGCGTCGACCGGGTGGCCGCGCTGCCCGCGGCGCGCAAGGAGCTGCTGAGCGCGCAGGAGGTCACGGACCTGGCCCTGGTCAGCGGTTCGGCGTCGCCGGCCCGGATCGCCGCCGGCACCGCGATCGACGCCGGCGGTCTCGTTCCGGACCTGCACGACACCAACAGCTGGATCCAGACAGTCGACGAGGTCGAGCCGATCGAGCTGCTGGAAGTCCAGCTCTGCAACTCCACCGCGCCGTTCATCCTGATCAGCCGGCTCCGCCCGGCCATGGCGGCGACCGCGGCCAAGCACTCCTACGTGGTCAACGTCTCCGCCATGGAGGGCGTGTTCGGGCGCGGCTACAAGGGCGCGGGGCACCCGCACACCAACATGGCCAAGGCCGCGCTGAACATGCTGACCCGCACCAGCGCCCAGGAGATGTTCGAGAAGGACGGCATCCTGATGACCGCCGTCGACACCGGCTGGATCACCGACGAGCGACCGCACCCGGACAAGATGAGGCTGGCGGAGGAGGGCTTCCACGCCCCGCTCGACCTGGTCGACGGCGCCGCCCGGGTCTACGACCCCATCGTGCGCGGCGAGGCCGGCGAGGTGCTGTACGGCTGCTTCCTGAAGGACTACGCCCCCGCCAACTGGTAGGGGAGCGAAGGTCGTCGCCCCGGATGCGGAGACCCGGCAGGGATGATTCCCTGGCCGGGTCTTTTCCGTAGACGGTGGCTGAAAGTGACCTATGGCACACGATCCATCGAGCGCGGAAGCGCTCATTTGGTTACTCTGATGTGAACGGACGTCATCGAGGAGTCCACGAACCTTCCTCGACCGTCCTGGGACAGGCTTGTCAACCAAGTCGCCGTCCCGCCCCCGTACCCGGCGCCACCGCGACCGAACTGTTCCTGCCCCTGCCCCGCATGGGCGGCTGATTACCGGCAATGAGAACCGGAGCGTCGGCGACGCCCGGGGCTACGCGACACGAAGGAGTGCGCGGTGACGACACCGGAATTGACGAAGCAAGAGGAGCGGCCCGCCGAACGGCACGGAAAGCCGGGGCGCGGCGGCGACAAGCTCCAGAACATCGAGGTCTGGGCCAGGTCCGCGCCGATCCGTCTGGCCGGCTACGAGGACGACCTCGCCGAGCCGCACATCCTGCCCGGCATCGACTGACCCCTCGGACACCCGCCGCGGGCCCCCCCCCCCGGGGGGGGGCGCCGCGCGGGGGGGCCCCCCGCCCCCCCCCCCCCCCCCCCCCCCCCCCCCCCCCCCCCCCCGCGGCGCCCCCCCCCCCCCCCCCCCCCCCCCCCCCCCCCCCCCCCCCCCCCCCCCCCCCCCCCCCCCGAGCCCCGG
>NZ_VJNO01000045.1 GCF_007096885.1 Streptomyces sp. 130
GTCACGCGGTCCCCCGCGCCGTCCCCTCCATGCTGCCCGGCCCGGCGGCGACGGTCAGTACACCGCGCACCCGAACCAGGGTGAAGCCTGCACCACCATCTGACCGGACCCCGGGGGCTTGAAGCTGACCACCCTTCGGGGACCGACTGAGTCCGGCGTGCTCTCCCCCGGGCGGCTCGTGCCTGCGCGTCGGCCGCCGATTATTACGGCGTAATAGTGCGGCGGCCCGTGGGCCCTGGACGTGGATTATTACGGCGTAATACTGCGGGCGGTCCGCGCTGGGGGACGGGTGCGCTCCGCTCATTCCGTGCTCGGCGGGCGCCCCTGTCCGCCGGCTCGCGGTCGTCGTCCCGGCTGCCCTCGGGGCCCCGGTGCCGGCGGTTCGGTGGCCGTCTCCTGCCAGCGCCGTCGTTCGGGCCCGAGGCAGACCGGGCCCCTCGATTATTACGGCGTAATACTCGAGGGCTGGGTGCGCATTATTACGGCGTAATAATGCGCACCCAGCCCTGGGCGGAGGCTACTTCTCCGCTCTCATCCGCTTCGACTCCTCGATCTTGTAGTCCACGAGGAGCTCCGTCAGCTTGCGCCGGGAGGCGACGTCGAGCTCCTCGATGATCAGGCGCGCCAGGGTGTAGGCGTCGGTCGAGGGCAGGCGGGTGGGAGGCCCTTCGGGGGACTGCCGTTTCTGCTTGGGGGTGCGGGGCTTCTGGGTCCTGGTGGCTTTCAGGTGCTGGAGGTGGGCCTCCTGCTCCTCGGCCTTCTTCTTGCCGACCAGGCGCAGCGTGGCCGCGGATTCCTCGCCCGACTGGAGCTTCTCCTTGAGCGAGGGGGTCAGGGAGAGCAGCGCGAGGCGCTGGGAGACCCAGCCCTGGGAGCGGTGGAGGCGGGCGGCGAGGGCTTCCTGGGTGCCGTGGATCTTCAGGAGCTGTTCGAGGGCCTTCGCCTCGTCCAGGTGGTTGAGTTCCTGACGGTGGATGTTGGCGACGAGGGCCGATTCCAGTATCTCGTCGGGGTTGCTGCCCAGCTTGTCGTCGAGCATCACCTTGATCTCGGTGAGGCCGGCTTCGCGGGCGGCGGCGAGGCGGGAGTTGCCGTCGATGACGACGTACTTGGTGCCGGGTTCGAGGTCGTCCTCGCGGCCCGGGTTGCCTTCGAGGTAGGCGAAGCGGCCCATGATGCTGATCGCGGTCTTCTGGCCGTGGTCGCGGAGGCTGTTGCCGAGGTCGGTGAGGTCTCCGAGGTCGGACCTCGGGTTGTCGGGGTTCAGGCTGATGGTGTCGACGGGGAGCTGGACCGGGGGCGGGGCACCCTCGGTGGGGGCGGCGGCGACCTGGTTGATGGCGGCGCGGCGGGCGCTGATGGACTGGGTCTGGCCGAAGGAGGAGCCGGCGCCGAGCCGGGATGCCTTGCTCATGAGATCTCCCGGGCGAGGGCGCGCAGGCCGACGGCCTGGTCGCAGCGGGGGGAGTAGGCGAGCAGGGGCTGCTTCACGCGTACGGCCTCCTTCTGTTCCTTGAGGTCTCCGATGACTCCCACGACCCGGGGGTCCTTTATGTCCATCCAGGAGTTGAGGGACGAGGTGGCGATGTAGCCGCGGCGGGCGTCGTAGTGGTTGACGACGATGCCGAGGTAGTCCAGTTCGAGGTGCATGTCGTCACGGAGGTCCTCGATCTGGGAGGTGAGGAGTCCGTAGGCGTCGGCGGAGCTGTCCTCGGCCTGGACGACGACGAGTACGCCGGAGTTGCCCGGGGCTTCGCCCTGGCGGCGGCGGCCGTAGTAGGCGGCGGCGTCCATGCTGAGGCCGAGGCTGGGCGGGCAGTCGATGATGACGGCGTCGTAGTCGGCCTCGATGGCGGACAGGGCGCGTTCCAGGGCCGCTTCGCGGGCCCGGACCCCGGAGAGCTTGACGTCCAGGAGGAAGGCGTCGGTGCAGGCGGGCAGCAGGTGGAGGCGGTTGCCGAAGCGGGGGTCCTCGATCGGGACGACGAGGTCGGCGAGCCGGCCCTTGGCCTCCCCGGCCATGTGCTTGGTGAGGCTGTCGCCCTCGATGGGCAGCGGCTGGTGGCCGAGCTGCTTGGTGAGGTGGCACTGGGGGTCGAAGTCCACGAGGAGGACGCGCAGTCCGAGACCGGGGAGGTCTTCGTAGTCGAGGGGCGAGGGGGCTTCGTCCTCTGCGAGGGCGGCCGCGAAGTGCTTGGAGATGCGGACCGGGTGGAGGGCGCCCGGGTCCTCGGCGAGGGCTTCGCCGGTGCCGGCGGCGATGGCGGTCTTGCCCACGCCGCCCTTCTGGTTGCAGGTGATGATGCGCTTCGGGTGCTCGGGGCGCACGACTGTGGGGGCCGGGTTCGTCTCCAGCCACATCAGGACGGACTGGGCGAGGCCCTGGATGAGGGAGACGCCCCGGGAGGCGCAGTCGGCGCGGAAGCCGTCCCACTGACCGTCAGGCAGGAAGGTGGCGAAGGACTTGGCGCCGGCGGTCTCGATGGGGGAGAGGTTGGAGCCGAGCCGTCGCCATGCCTCGATGCCTGCTTCGACGGCGTGCTGGATGTCGATGTTGTGCTGGGCTGCTCGGACCTTCAGGTCCTGTTGCAGTACCGGGGGCAGCTTGGAGACGACCTTCTCGCGGTCGCCGGGGGAGGGCGAAGTCATGGCAGCCACCTTACTAACTTCGGTGATCCTTTTTGGTACCGACGCGTTAGTTCTGGCTGTTATTTGCTGGGGGGTACTCAGGAGCCCGGCTCCTGGGTGGACGTGGAGCCGGGCTCGGGGGGTGGGGGAGTGCGAAGGCGATTATTACGGCGTAATAATCAGTCGGCCGCGTATTACGGCGTAATAAGTCGGCCGCGCTGTGAGCGGGGCGTCTTGTCTCCGACGCGCTTCGGCTCGATGGTGCTCGGGTCGACCGCCTCTCCGGGGGCGCCCTCGTGGTACGGGCCGTCCGGGTCCGCGTCGCGGTCGTGGGGGAGCAGGAAGAAGACCCGGCGCAGGTGGAGTCCGCTGTCGGGGTCGGCCTCGGTGTGGGCCTCCAGCTCGGTGTAGCCGACCATGCGGCCGTCGCGTTCGTAGCGGGGCTTTCCGCGGCGGCGGGTGGTCTTGTCGAGCGCCTGGCGTACGTAGTCGAGGTTGTCGGGGTTCTCCAGCCAGACCACGGCGTTCTCGTGGTGGAGGTCGCTCTCGTTCAGCAGCGAGCTCATGGCTGCAGCCCCTTTGTGTGTCGGCCGGCCGGGAGGAGGCCGGGGTGGGTGTGAGCACGTTCCCTGGTGGGGGCACCGTGTTCATGGTAGGCCGGACCGGCGGGTGTGTGCCGGGTACGTACGTCAGGCATGGCCGGTCCTGGAGTCGTCGTCGGTGAGGAGTCCCAGGCCGGGGTAGTACTTCTTGCCGCTGGACTTCATCATGTCGGCGGGCGAGGCGAGGGAGAGTTCCTGGCGGACCCGGGTCGCGAACGCGCGGGCCGTGGCAGGCCGGATACCTTCGCCTGCTCCGCACCAGCTGCTGTACGCCGCGTAGAGCAGGCCCTGTTCCACGCGGAGGTCCGCGGTCTGGGTGGTGCAGCACTCGGCGAGGAAGCGGCCGATGTGGTCCTCGGTGGTGGCGTAGGCGGCGGTGGCCGAGCGGACCGTTGCGGGGCCGTCGAGCGGGTCACGGGTGGCGAGGTAGAGCTTGGCGCCCTCGATGAGCCACTGCAGGATGCCGGGGCCCTCGCTCTGGACGAGCTCCTTGGCGAGGTTGTCGATCTTGCGGGCTGCGGGGACGACGCGCTCGAACGGGATGAGGCGGATGCGCCGCCAGAACGCGTGGCCGCCGGTGCCGACTTCGGGGCGGTGGTTGCCCAGCAGCCAGAGCTTGTGGGTGGGGTTGAAGCTGAAGAAGTCCTGCCGCATCCGGCGGGCCATGATGCGGTCGCCGCCGGTCAGCAGCTTCACCCGGGACTCGTCGAACTTGTCGTTCGGCTTGAGCTCCGAGCAGACGACGATGCGCCTCCCGTGGAGTTCGGTGAGCTCGGTGGAGTGCTCGGAGAACTTGCCCTTCTCCATGAGGAAGCCCGGCGGGGCCGCCTGTGCGTAGTCGCCGAGGATCTGCGTCATGACGTCCAGCAGGACGGATTTGCCGTTCGCTCCGGTCCCGTACAGGAACGGGAGCACCTGCGCGCCGACGTCGCCGGTGACGGAGTAGCCGAGGAGCAGGTGGAGGAAGTGGATCGTCTCCTCGCCCTTGGCGTCGTCGCCGAACGTGTCGTGCAGGAAGCGGTGCCAGCGTGGGGTGGGCGTCGCCTCGGGTGCGACGCTGGTGGCCCGGGAGTGCATGTCGCCCACGGGGTCGGGCTTGCGCAGGTGCCCGGTGTGGAGGTCCACGACGCCGGCCGGGGTGCACAGGGCGTAGGGGTCGCCGTCCAGGACGTCGGGGTCCAGGGCGAGGGCGGGGGAGGCCTTCGCCTGCGTGAGCATGGCCTTGATGCCGGGGGTCGACATGGAACGGCGGCGGTGCGCGCGCACTTCCCGGTCCGTGAACTGGCCGGTGGGATCGGTGGGGGGCATCTGCTCGGCCAGGTCGCCCGCCGCCCAGACCGCGGCCTTCTCGCCGCCCGTGCGCTTCCAGCGGTACTGGTCCCAGTGGTACCAGCCCAGGCCCTCGACGTGCCGGAACTGGTCGCCGAACATGACGGCGAACAGCTTGGCGTTGCCCCGGTCGGTCAGGAGGGCGGGCAGGCGGCCCTCGGGCGGCGGTGGTTCGCTCGTCACGGAGGCGTTCTGCTGGGCGGGCAGGCCGGGGAGGCCGCCCTCGGTTTCGAGGGCGAGCATCTGCTGCGCTGCGGCGGTGGCGTCGAAGCGCGGGCCGCTGTCGGCGCTGCTCATGGGCGTCCTTCGGGATCGAGCGGGCGGGCTGCGCCGGCGGACAGGGCTGAGGCGATGACGGTGAGGCTGTGCCGGTGGCGGTTCGGGCGCGCGGCGTCGGCCGCTTCGGTGAGCAGGATCTGGGCGCGGGGTTCGGCGAGGCGTCCGGCGGCGACGAGTCCGCCGGCGGTGTAGGCGGCCCGGTTGAGCTTCTCGGTGAACGCGGTGCCCTCGGCAGCCGCCGCGCAGGCCCGGACCTCGGCGAGCAGGGGCTCCAGCACCCGGAGCGCGCGCGGGGTGCCCGGTGCGGTGCGTTTCGCGCGTACGGGGCGGGGCGCCGGGACCCGTACCGGCTCGGGGTCCGGTGCGTGGCCGGTGCGCCGGAGTTCGGCGGCGAGCCAGTCGGGGAGGGGGGCGGGCAGGCGGGTCGCGCCGACGGGGGTGTAGGTGCCCGCGGGGGTGCGGGTGGCCGGGGTGACGATGTAGCCGCCGGTGGCCCGGACGTCGACCTGCCAGGCCAGGGCGACCTTGGGGCTGGAGCCCACGGACGAGCGGTAGTTCGGTCCGCCGGGTGCGGTGCGGTACCAGATGTGGAGGCCACCGGACGGGGTGCGGACGCGCAGGGTGGCCTCGTCGTCCGCGGGGCTCGGCCGGCCGCGCAGGGCGGCCAGCAGCGCGAGGGTGTCGAAGCCGGAGGCCAGGCCGGTGAGGTCGATGCTCTCGTGGATCGGGATGCCGGGCAGCAGCCGGTCGCGGTGCGGGACTTCGGCACTGTGCGCGTCGATGTCCAGTACGACGAGACCGGCCGGGCCGCACGAGACGCCGACGCCGAGCGAGGGGTTGACGCCCCACCAGGCGGCCAGGCGCTCCGGGTCGGTGGTCGCGGCGTGGAAGCCGTGGCACCACTTGCCGGCGGGCAGGCAGGGGCAGTCCGCCGGGCGGTGGGGGTCCTCGCGGCAGGCCCGGCAGTTGCCCGCAGGCGTTTTGCGTCCGGCGGCCAGGGGGTGGACGGGCCAGCCGTTCGCCGCGCACCAACGGGCCATGTCGAAGGGACGCGTGGGTCCCGCCGCGCGCGGGCCACCGGTCTCTCTTTGACGCGGCACGCTGATCGTCCTTGCCGAGGGGCCAACAGGTGGTTCAGTCCTGAACGGTTCAGTCCCTTCAGATAAAAGGCCAGGTCAGAAGGGTTTCGCTGCCAGGCTAAGGGACTGAAGGGACTGAGTTTTCAGATTCGGATCAGAGCCTACAACAGGCGGCCCGCAGCGGGCGGGACTCCTCGTTCCGCGAGTCCCTTCGGTCCCTTGGCCGGGGATGGGTCGTGTGTTCGGGCCGGGCGTGTCGGGGAGCCGAGCCGGGGCGGTGGGGAGGGACCGAAGGGGAGGGACTGAACGTGGAGCGGAGGGACTGGGAGTTTCGGTCCCTCTTCGGTCCCTCGGGTGAAAGTGCAGGTCAGAGGCTTGCGGGTGAAAAACGGAGGGACTGAAGGGACTCAAGGTCGGTAGTTATCAGCGCTTCAGGACCAGAGTAGTAGGTACAAAGGGATATATAGGGTTGTTCTACGCGCGGGTGCATACACACGCACCCGCAATTGGCTTATAACTACCGACCTTGAGTCCCTTCAGTCCCTTTGGACCCTGGTTCTTGAGGTGTGCAGGCCTCTGACCTGCGGTTTTGTCGGAGGGACCGAAGGGGGACCGAGGGGTGAGGGACTGAAGGGGCTTCAGTCCCTGGCGGGGGAGTCGGGCCGGAACGCGTCCAGGTGGTCGGCGGCCCAGTCGCGGAACGTCCGGGCCGGGCGCCCGAGCAGGCCGGGGAGGGTGGGGTCCACGTAGGCCTTGGAGCCGCTGTGCTGGCGTCTGGCGCTCTCCAGGAGGGCGGAGGTCATATCGGCCGGGTAGCGGGCTTCGAGGGCCGTACGGGCCTGCTGAGGGCTCAGCTCCTCGAAGCGCAGCGGCAGGCCGAGGAGCTCGGCGAGCTGAGCCGTCTGCTGGGACGCCGAAAGCGCCTGAGGGCCGGTCAGGGTGTAGGCCGCGTCCAGGTGGTCCCGGCCCCGCCCGGTGAGGGCCAGGGTGGCCACCTCCGCGACGTCCCCGGGGTCGACGCAGGCGTTGGACGAGGTGCCGTACGGTGCGCGCACCACCCGGCCGGAGCGGATCGAGCGGGCCCAGGACAGGGTGTTGGACATGAAGGCGCGGGGGCGCAGCAGGGTCCAGCGCAGGCCCGAGGCGCGCAGCAGGTCCTCGTTGTGGCGCTGGCGACGGGTGATCAGGTCCTGGGCGGCGGGATCGGTGACGGCGGCTGCCGAGAGCTTGACGATGTGCCGGACACCGGCCGCGCGGGCCGGATCCAGGAAGCGCGCGTCGTCGGCCCCGTCGGGATTCGTGACCAGGAAGGCCGTGTGGACGTTGTGCAGAGCGTCCGTCAGGGAGGCGGGGTCGGTGAAGTCTCCGTGGACGATCCGGGCGGACGCAGGCGCGCCGGTGACCCGCTCGGGGTGCCTGGCCATGATGCGTACGGGCCGGTCCGAGGGGAGGCGGCGGAGCACTTCACGGCCGATCGTCCCGGTTGCGCCCGTGACGAGGATCATGGTTTCCCTTTCCTGCCGGACATTTCCCCGACCGGGGCGGAGGGAGGAGGCCGGCCTGTAAGATACGAACTGGACGGTTTATTTATCTCTCCACGTTCGACCACCCCGAGGAGGGAGGAGACACAGTGGCTGAGCAGCTGCGGGCCATCCGTACCCGGCAGACGATTCTTTCGGCGGCGGCCAAGATCTTTGAGGAGCAGGGGTACCAAGCGGCCACGATCTCCCAGATCCTCACCGAGGCGGGGGTGACCAAGGGCGCGCTGTACTTCCACTTCCACTCCAAGGAAGACCTGGCCCAGGGCGTTCTCTCCGAGCAGGACCAGCGCATCATCGTGCCGATCCGCGCGTCCAAGGTGCAGGAGGTGGTGGACGTCGTGATGCTTCAGGCGCACCGCCTCCAGACCGATCCGATGGTGCGGGCGGGCGTCCGGCTGACGATGGACCAGCTGACGCAGAACCTCGACCGCAGCGGGCCGTTCCTGCGGTGGGGAGAGGTCGGCGTGGAACTGCTCCAGCAGGCGCAGGCCCAGGGCGAGTTGCTGCCGCACATCGTGCCGGCGGAGACGGCCGAGGTCATCGTGGGTTCCTTCGCCGGTATCCAGTCCATGTCCCAGGCCGTGTGCGAGTACCGCGATCTGGTGGTGCGGGTGTCCGCCCTGATGCGTCATCTGCTGCCCAGTGCGGTGGTGCCGTCGGTGCTGGCCTCGCTCGACCTGTCCGAGACCCGGGGGGCCAGGGTGTACGCGGAGGCCGTGAGGGCGGCCGACCGGCGCGACGTTCTGGAGACCGCGAGCTGAGCGGCGAAGGCCCCGCAGACCGCGGGGCTCACCCGGCGGGAGTGCCTGGGCCGAAGTACGCCGCCAGCACCTCTCGCAGGCGGCCGTCGCCGGGGACCCAGGCGAGGTAGCCGTCGGGCCGCAGCAGCGCCGCTTCGTACGGCACGCCCGGTGTGGGGCGTGCCCTCACGATGCGCAGGATGCCCGCCCAGGCGCGGGCGTCCTCCCGGTGGCCGTCCGTCTTCTCACCGAGGAGCAGCAGGAGCGGCCGCCCGTCGTGCAGCAGGCGGATGACGTCGGTGTCGCCGTCCGGGGTGCTCAGTGCGGTGTTGCCGAGGTACGTCCCCGCGGCCGGGCCGCCCGCGCCGGTCGGGTCGGGCAGCACGGTGTCCTGGCCGCTGATCAGGCCGCTGAGGTGGCCGTATCCGGCCTCGTCCGCGAGCAGGCCGGTGAAGACCGCGCGCAGGGCGTCCGCCTCGGGCCCGGGGCGCATCAGGGCCAGCTGGGCCAGGGTGCCGTCGATCACGCGCCGGGCGAGCGGCCTGCGTTCCGCGTCGTAGCCGCCCAGCAGGGCGGGCCCCGCCGAGCCCTGCACCGCGAGGGCGAGCTTCCAGCTCAGGTTCAGCGCGTCGAGCACTCCGGTGCTCAGGCCCTGGCCGCCGATGGGGAAGTGGACGTGCGCGGCATCGCCGGCCAGGAAGACGCGCCCCCGGGAGAAGGTGCGGGCCAGCCGGGCGAAGTCGCTGAAGCGGCTCAGCCAGGACGGGGAATGCATCGCGATGTCGCGGCCCGCGATGTGTGCCACCTCGCGGTGCAGCTCCTCCAGGGTGACGGGCCGCCGCCGGTCCGGGTGGGGGCCGGCGCAGTTGAGCGTGCGCAGATGGGTGCGGTTCCCGTCGTGTTTGGCGACGATCCAGCCGCGCGGGGTGCGGTGCCAGCCCTTGGGCAGGGACTTCGGATCGGCCAGCGTGACGGTCCCCATCAGGGCGGACACCGTCGCCGGAAAGACGTCGGACTCGATGCCCGCCCTGGCGCGGACCGTACTGCGGGCGCCGTCCGCCCCGACCAGATACCCGGCGCGGAAGAGTGCCCGCCCCCCGGGGCCCTCGGCCGTGACCCGTACGCCGTCCTCGTCCTGGACGACGTCGAGGAGGCGGTGGCCGCGCAGGACGCGGGCCCCGGCGGCACGCGCCTCGGCCTCCCAACGGCGTTCCAGAGCGGCCTGGACGCACTTGAGGACCGGTTCCGGTTCGGCCGGGGCGGCGGCGATGGTCAGGCCGGGGAGCCCCGCGAAGTGGAAGGCGCTGGTGGCCGGTCCGGCCGGGTGCGAGGACGGGCCAGGGAGGCGGCCCCGGCGGGCCAGGGACTGCACCGCACGGGCGTGCAGAGTGGTCGCCCTGGGCTGGTCGCAGACCTCGGTCCTGGCTTCGAGCAGTACGGTGTCGACGCCGTACGCCGCGAGTTCGCCCGCCACGAGCATGCCGACGGGCCCTCCGCCGGCGACGAGCACCTGGGTCCCGGTGAAACGTTCCCCCTGCACGGCGGTGCCCTTCCTGTCCACGGTTGTCCCCGTCAGGAAGAAATATACCGGACGTGCTGTTTTTCAACCATCCCGGGCAGGGCCAGGCCGTGGACGTACCGCTACGGCCGGAGTTCCCGGGCGCCCGCCGACGACATCGGGCCCCCCTCCGAGCGCTCGGTCTTGTGGCCCTTGCTGCCCGGTGCCAGCGTCCGCACGTCCACGGCCTCGGCCGGCGCGCCCCGCGCGTACAGCCCGTCGGGGTCGGTGTCCCGGTCGTGGGGGAGCAGCCAGAACACCCGGCGCCGGAAGGTGCCCGAGGAGCGCGACGGCTTGGCCTTCGGGCCGAGCAGGGCGTAGCCGACCATTCTTCCGTCGCGGTGGTAGGCGGGTCTGCCCCGGCGGGTCGGGAGGCGGTCCAGGCTCTGGCGGACGTAGTCGAGCACGCTGATGTCCTCGAGCCACACGAGGTCCACCTCGTGGACGATCTCGTCCTCTGCGATGAGGGCGCTCATGATGTCTCCTCGTCCGCGAGCAGGCCGATGCCCGGGTAGTACTTGCGCTGGTTGGAAAAGATCATTTCCTTCGGTGATGCCAGCCCCACCACTTCGCGGATGTGCGCCGCGAAGGCTCTCGACGAAATCGCCGGAACGCCCTCATTCTGGCACCAGCGCTTGTAGGCCGCGTAGAGCTGGGCCTGTTCGGCGCGGAGCCCGGCGTCGAGCCGGCAGGTCTCGCCGACGAACCGCCCGGTGTGGTCCTCGGTCTCCGCGTACACGGTCGTCGCGATCCGCACCCTCTCCGGTCCCGAGAGGTCCTTGTCGCCGCCCAGGTAGCGACGGGCGCCCTCGATCAGCCAGTTGAGGATGCCCGGGCCCTCCTGGGTGACCAGGATGTCCGCCAGGTTGTCGATCTTGCGGTGGTCCGAGACGACGCGTTCGAACGGGATGAGGCGCATGCGCCGCCAGAACGCGAAGCCGCCCGTGCCGACTTCGGGGCGGTGGTTGCCCAGCAGCCACATCTTGTGGGTCGGTTCGAAGCTGAAGA
The DNA here is from genome assembly GCF_007096885.1 of Streptomyces sp. 130. Classification (GTDB taxonomy): domain Bacteria; phylum Actinomycetota; class Actinomycetes; order Streptomycetales; family Streptomycetaceae; genus Streptomyces. The sequence goes on from NZ_VJNO01000045.1 coordinate 10,765, forward strand.
AGTCCTGCCGCATCCGGCGGGCCTTGATCCGGTCCCCGCCGGTCAGGAGCTTGACCCGGGCCTCGTCGAAGCGGTCGCCCGGCTTGACCTCGCTGCACACGATGACCCGCCGGCCGTGCAGTTCGGCCAGGTCCGTGGGGTGGCCCTCGTACGGGCGTGACATCAGGAAGCCGGGCGGCGCCGCGTCCGCGTAGTCCCGCAGAAGCTTCATCAGGACGTCCAGCAGCACCGACTTGCCGTTCTTGCCGGAGCCGAACAGGAACGGCATCACCTGGCCGCCGACGTCACCGGTGATGGAGTAGCCGAGCAGCAGCTGGAGGAAGGAGATCATCTCCGCGCCGTCCGGACCCTCGCCGAAGGTGTCGGCCAGGAAGCGGTCCCAGCGCGGTGTGGGCATCGCCTGAGGGGCCGCCGAGGTGGAGCGGGAGTGGAAGTCCTTGGTGGGTTCGGCGGGGCGGATGAATCCGGTGCGCAGGTCCACCACGCCCGCCGGAGTGCACAGCGCGTACGGATCGGCGTCCAGCAGCGCCGCGTTGAGGACCATGCCCGGCGCGGACCTGGCCTGGGTCAGCATCGCGTTCATCCCGCTCGTGCTGAGCGTGCGCCGGCGGTGCTGCTGGAGCGCGGCGGGGGTGAACACGCCGCGCGGGTCGGTGGTGGCGAGTGACTCCGCCAGGTCGCCCGCCGACCACAACACCGTGTCGTCCTCGTCGAACTGCCAGCGGGTGCCGTCCCAGCGGAACCAGCCGATGCCGGGCACATGGCGGTAGTCGTTGCGGTAGAGCCTGACGAACAGCTTGGCGTTGCCCCGGTCGGTGAGGGTGTCGGGCAGCAGCCCGTCCGCCGTGGCGTACGGCATGGACGCGTCGTCGCGCTGCCGGGGCTGCGGTAAGGGCTGCGCGAGGATCTGCGCGGCCACGGCCCGTACGTCGAAGGAGGGCGACGGCAGCACTCTGTCCTGGTCCGCGCTCACGCGCGCCCCCCGAGGGCCAGCGGCCGCAGCCGCCCCGCGCCCAGGCCGCCCCGGATGATGGCGAGGCCGCGCCGCTCCTGGCCCGGCCGGGCCAGCTCGGAGGCCTCGCGCAACGCCCGTACGGCCTGGTCCTCGGTGACGTGCCCGGCGGCGACGAGACCGCCCGCCGTGTACGCGGCCCGGTTCAGCTTCTCGGAGAACGCGGCGCCCTCCGGGACGGCCGCGCAGGCCCTGACCTCGGCGAGGAGGCCCGCCAGCAGGCGCTCGCCCGCAGCGTCGGACCGGCCGCCCGCCGCGAGCACCGCCTGCCTGGCCCGGGGCGGCACCGGTCTGGGCCCCCGCGCGGGGCTGGCGGGCAGGTGGCCGGTGCGCTGGAGCTCCCGGGCGAGCCAGGCGGGCAGCGGGGCGGGAGTGCGTACGGCTCCGACCGGGCGATAGGTCCCGGCCTCGGTGACGGTGCCGGGCGCAACGATGTACCCGCCGTGCGCCCGGACGTCGACCTGCCAGGCGAGGGCCCGCCCGCTGCCCGAACCGGCCGAGCACTGCCAGCGGTGGCCGCCGTCGTTGCGGTACCAGACGTGCATGCCGCCCGACGGGGTGCGGACCCGGAGCGTGGACGCGTCGTCCGCAGGGCTGGCAGCGCCGCGCAGGGCGGCCAGCAGGCCCAGGGTGTGGAAGCCGTTGGCCAGGCCGGTCAGGTCGATCCCGGCGGCTATCCCGACGCCCGGCAACAGGCGGTCCCGGCCGGGGAGTTCGCGGGGGTGCGCGTCGACGTCGATGACGACGAGGCCCGCCGGGCCGGTGGCCACGCCGACCCCGGGCTCCGGGCGGACGCCCCACCACTGCCCGATACGGTCGAGGTCGAGCGTCGCCGCGTGGAACCCGTGGCACCAGCGGCCCGAACGCAGACAGCCGCACCGGGCGCGGTCGTGGCCCGGGCGGCGGCACGCCTCGCAGTTCGCCACCGGTGTCTTGCGGCCCGGCGCAAGAGGATGAACCGGCCACCCCTGGCGCGCACACCACCATGCTGTCGTCAGAGGCTGCGCAGCGACCGGCTCGGCCCCCGTGAACTGCCGTGAGTCGCCGCGCGAGACCCGCAGTTCAGCTGCCATTCACTTCCCCCATCAGCGACTGAAGCGACTCAACTCGCAGAAATAGATTAGCGAAAGCCCCGAGGGAGAAGAGGCCCCTGCGGCAGAACGGATGTGCCCGTCGAAACGTGCCCGCAGCTACGCAGTGACCGGGCCGCGAGCGATTCCCGGTCGCTCGGTCGCTCCCCATGGTGTCCGTGAACCCGCAGGTCACAGCCGTGTGCCTGAGGGAAAAGCGACTGAAGCGACCGAAGCTCTCCATATATGACGCGCACGCGCGCACACGCCAATGGCCGCATATATCTGATCCCTGGGTCGCTTCGGTCGCTCCGCAATCGGGTCGCACGTGTGACCTGCGATTCTGCTCTCGGGATTCCAGCTACCGAGCGGACTTCCGGTCGCTCCGGTCCGGTCGCCGGATGCCGGAAAACAGTCCGGTCGTTTCCAGCCGGGCTGAATCCCGCCTCCAGCGCACCGAACGGCGTGCGCAATCCGTGCGACATCCACGAGTGTTCCAATGAGCGGTTCGGTAGGGTGGCGTACGAGGTGATCTTTTTGTCCCACGAGGAGCAGCTGCTGTTCAGCGCGGTCGACGCGCTGCTGGAGCAGATCGCGCAGGACCCGCTGCCGCCGCCGGCCGAACGCAAGCGGCTGCGCGAGGCCGCCGGGCTGAGCCAGGACCAGGTCGCGAAGGCACTGAAGAGCCGCCGCGAGTCGGTCGGCAACTGGGAGGCCGGGCGCAGCGAGCCCCGGCCGCCGAAGCGGGCCGCGTACGCCCGGCTGCTGGAAGGGCTTGCCGCGCGGTTCGCCCCGGAGGAGCCCGCGTCTGAACCGGTCGAGACTCAGCCGGTTGCGACGCAGCCGGTCGCGTCTGAACCGGTCGCGGCCGACGCGCTCCCCGCCGCCCGTGAGAGCGAAGCGCCGGCTGCCGAGCCCGGTCAGGTCCGCAACGCCCGGGCCTCCCAGTCCCCCCGCTACGAGCACGGGCCGCTCGCCGTCGTGGACGTGGAGGGCGGCGAGGCGTCCGCGTACTGCGTGGGCGGGTTGGTGCTCGACGTGCCCGCCAAGTCGCTCCCCGCCCTGGTCGAATGGGCCCTGGGCGACGCGCGCCTGGGCGCCGAGCGGCTGCACCCGAGCGGTCAGGACGCCGATCCGCTGCTCGTCCTCACCGAGGCGGCGTGCGAGCGGTTCGGGCTGCCCGTACGGCTGTCGCGGGAGGAGGGGCTGGCCGGGAGGCTGCCGGAGGACCACAAGGTGATCAAGCAGCTGGTCCGGGCGGACTGGAAGCTCACCCGGCGCGGATTCGGCCCCTGGGCGCGGATCTACCGGCCCGCCCAGGGCTCGCGCCGCAGCTGCGTCCAGCTCTGCGTCCCCGGCTGGAACGCGCTCGACGCCCGCCACTGGAACGGCGCCTCGCAGCTTCCGCCGGCCGAACTCGTACGGCTGCTGGGCACGTACGCCTCCCGCGTGATGACGCCCCGGGGCTCCACCGCCGTCACCGGGCTCGAACTCATGACCTCGCTGCACCCGCCGACCCGGGCCAGCGCGCCCGACGCGGACGGCCGGCGGCACCGCGAGCGCAATCCCGGCTCGCTGGGCTCCGAGCCGGTCGAGTGCGCCCCCTGCGAGGCCCCCGACGGGCACCCGCTCCTCGCGGACCTGCCCCGTTTCCACCAGCGCGGTCCGGCCGAGATGCTGTTCGAGGAGGCGTACGACTGGGCGCGGCCCCTCACGGACGACGAGTGCCTGAAGCGCCACCTGGTCGGCATCGACGTCAACCTCGCCTTCGGCGCTGCCGCCAACGGGGCGGTCGTCGGCCTGGAGGCGCCTGTGCATGTGAAAAGCCCCGCGTTCGACCCCGCGCTGCCCGGTTCCTGGCTGGTGGACCTCTCGCACGTCGACCCGTCCCACGTCATGATCGGCAAGCAGTGGCGGCGGCTCGACGGCGACCTGCTCCCCAGCCCGTTCACGCCGAAGGGCGACCGCCCGGAGGGCCCTGCCTGGTACGCGACGCCGACCGTGGCGTACGCCGTGGAGCTCGGCTACGAGGTGGCGCCCGCCGAGGCGTGGGTGCGCCCGGTCAACGGGCGCTATCTGGACGGCTGGTACAAGCGGCTGCGCGATGCGTACCTGGCGACCATGGCGGACCTGGGCGTGGACGAGGGACTGACACCCGACGCGTTCCTGGCGGCGATGGAGGGATACCGGGACCGTGATCCGCAGCTGGCGGTCGTCCTCTCGGCGATCAAGGCGACGGTCAAGGGGGGCATCGGGAAGCTGAGGGAGCGGCCACGCGGCGGTGGCTGGCGGCCCGGCCGGCCGTGGCCGGCGCTGAGCCGGCCGACCTGGCGCCCCGACATCCGGGCCGCCGTCATCTCGCGGGCCCGGATCAACATGCACCGCAAGATGGTCCGGCTGGCCGCCGCGACGGGCCAGTACCCGGTGGCCGTGCTCTCGGACTGCGCGGTGTACGCCTCCGACGGGCCGTCCCCGCTGGACTTCCTGCCGTACCCGGGCGGCAAACCGCTGCCCGGGGGCTTCCGGCTCGGGGTCAGCCCGGGAATGGTGAAGCACGAGGGTTCGCAGACCACGCTGTGGGCGGAGGGCGTCCGGGAGGAGTACGGTCCGGAACTCAACCTGGCCCGGTACATCAAGGACGGCGCGGTCACCGCCAAGGACGACGGAGAGTAGGGGAACCAGCCGATGAACACGGTCGGGGAAGGTCTCGACGAGGCGCTCCAGCGGGCGTTCACCCGGCCCGCGCCCAAGTCGGCCGGTGCGCAGATGCGCTACCTCGTCAAGCAGCTCAAGGGCACCAGGGCCGTCGCCGGACTGCTGGGGATCAGCCAGCGCACGGTCGAACGGTATGTGCGCGACCAGCTGAGGAAGCCCCGCCCGGAGCTGGCCGCCCGCATGGACCGCGAGGTCAGGCGGCGCTGGCAGCCGCGAATCCAGGCGAAGGCCCGCAAGGCGGCGGCGACCACCGGGGGCATCGTCATCGACACCCGCGCCCGGTTCGGCTACACGGCGGCGCCCGGCTCCACCGACGACGCCCGGCTGCGCCACCTCACCGTGGCGCTCCCGCCGGTGTACGCGGCGCGGCTCTTCGAACTCCGGGAGCAGGGCGGCAGCGACCGCCAGCTCCAGGAGGTCGCTGCCGAGGGTCTGCAGGAGATCTATTTCAAGGACGGCGGGCGGCGGGCCCAGGGGCTCCTGGTGGAGTACACCGACCTGGAGCACGTGGCCTTCGACCTCTGACGGGCTGCCACTGGTCCGCGTCCGCCGCACGTGTACGCGGGAGGCACGGCCCTCCGGTGGGGCGTGCCTCCCGCGTACGGGCGCGGCGGGTCCTTCGGTCGCTTCGGTCGCTGTGGTCGCGGCGCGTACGGGCGTGACCTGCGCTTCTTCTCGCGCGGGCGGGTCAGCGACCCAGAGCGGTACGGGGGTGGTTTCCGGGTGGCGGGCAGGGCCGCCTAGTCGACCGGACCGGTGAGCACCGAGGTGAAGACGTCCGTGCCGTCCTGGTGGCCGGTGATCTCCACGGTGACCATGTTGCCGGGCTCGTGCTCCACCCGGGTCACCTCGATCCAGCAGGGCCGGTCGAGTTCGGCGTACTGGTGGAAGTCGTTGGCGGCGGCGGCCGGGGTGAACGTCCGGGGCGCCATGACGGCGCAGGCGGCCTGGCGGGCCGCTTCGAGCAGCACCATGCCGGGCACGTGGTCGCCCTTGTGGTCGAAGAGGATCGGGTGGTCGAGATCCGGCGTGAGCAGCCAGCGCGGGCTGCCGCCGGGAGCGGACCCGGGGGCGGGGGAGAGCACGACGTCCGTGGTGAACGGCCGTCCGACGACGGCCGGCGGCAGCGGGTTGCGGGCCGGGTGCGGTTCGGTGACGGGCGGTTGGGCGGTACGGCTCTGGCGTAACCGGTTGTAGACGGCCGGGGGGATGACGGAGATCTGCCCGGTGCCGCCCGCCAGGGAACGGCCGCTCCGGCGGAGCGCGAACTCGAAGGCGACACGGCTGGCGACGCCCCTGCGGCGGACGACGTCCGTGCACCGGGTGTCGAGGTCGAAGTCGGTGGGGCCCGAGGCGATGCGCAGGTTCTCGGGGTCGGCCGTGTAGGTGATGGACGACATCACGAAGGCGTGGCCGAGCGGCACGCCCAGTTCCACGTGGGAGACGTAGATGCCCGCCTGGCGGAACGTTTCCGCGACCTGCAGCGGGTCATGGCTCGTGCCGTCCTGGCTCCGGAACATGGTGTGGGCGCGGGGCCATTGGCCGGTGAGCGCGAAGTTCGTCCCGTCCCGGGAGTCGCACCCGGTGAGGAACACCTCGGCGACCGAGTCGCGGTGCACGTACTCCTTCGCGACCGTGCTGGTCAGCCGCGGAGCGGCCGGGAGTGCGGTTCTGGCTTCAGCAGTGGTGAGACTCATGGGGCCCCCGTCTTGACTTGAAACCTGCGTTCGGCGACGCCACTTAAGATACGGACCTACCGGTTTTCTTCAATCGGCCCAAAAGTAAAGACTTTACCAAGAATCAAGCGTTTACTTGAATATCGCATTCCGTTTCATGCTTCCTAACGGGTACTTGACCCTTCTCAATGAGGCAGAAAAACGGGCAGAAGGTGCACGAGGGGCTGTCGCTGGTCGAGGCAGGTGCGTGTGCCTCGCAAGAAGAAACCTGTCAGGCGGTTTCTTTTGTTGGTTTGCGGTGCATTCTCCGACGAGAGGGACTGGAGAAACCAACTGCTCCCAGGGGTGGCGTGCGCGAGCCCGGGGACGCATAAACCAACCAGCCGTGCGGTTTGCTAAGGTGAGCACGAGTCAGTATGGAGAATCCAGGGTGAATCGGGCGACTCCACGCCGGTTCCCTCGCCCCGCCCCGAGGAGGACACGATGGTGAAGCAGGCGCGAGCGGCTGTGACGCGTCAGGCCCTCATCTCGGCCGCCGCGGAGGTCTTCGGCGCCGACGGGTACGCGATGGCGACGCTCCCGGTCATCAGCGGCCGGGCCGGAGTGAGTTCGGGCGCCCTGCACTTCCACTTCCCCAACAAGGACGCGCTGGCCGCCGCCGTGGAGTCGGCCGCCGCGCAGTCCGCCCTCGCGCTGACCGAGGAGAGTGTGCGGACCGCCGCGGGCGGCCGGCTCCAGGGGCTCGTCGCCGCCGTGGGCCGGCTGATGGACGCGGTCACCGACGACCCGGTCGTGCGCGCGGGCTTCCGGCTGGGCGGCGACCCCTCGCGCAAGAGCGAGGCCAAACTGCACGAATGGTGGTACGAGTGGGTGCGCGAGGCCCTCGTCCAGGCCCGCGTCGACGGTGAGTTGGCCGAGGACGTCTCGGCCGAGGACGCGGCGGTGGTCATCGTGGCGGCGACGCTCGGCCTGGAGACCCTCGGCGCGGTCGACCGGTACTGGCGGTCCGCTGAGCGGCTGGTCCAGCTGTGGTCGTTCGCGCTGCCTCGGCTGAGCCCGGCGGAGTAGGATCGGGGGCCGCCCGGGGCGGGTGGGTTCCGCGCATCCTGCCGACCGCCGCCTCGCAGCTGCCCCGCCCTCGCGCCCGTCCCTCCCGCTCTCCACCGGGAAAAACAGCCCGTGCGGTCTGGTCGATCGGGGGTGGATGGCAGGGGTGGCGCGCCCCTAACGCCCTTCCCCTTGTCCGTATTTGGGGACATTTATCGGATCAAGATGGCCCACCCTCAAGGATCGCTGGTGCTCCGCGCGAGACTAAACAGGACGCACGGTTTGGTATTGACATACCGCTCGTGCTGTTTTTAAATCATTCCGTCAGCAGAAGTTCCAGGCCGCCCGGGGCGGCCGGGGGGATGACGGGGAGACGGCGTGGACATCGACGTACTCGGCACGCTCGACGTGCGGGAAATGGGCACCTCGATCACACCGACCGCCCCCAAGCCCCGGCAGGTGCTCGCTCTGCTGGCCCTGCACGCCGACGAGGTGGTGCCCGTGGGCGCCCTCACCGAGGAGCTGTGGGGGAGCGAGCCGCCGCGCAGCGCCCGGCCCACCCTCCAGACGTACATCCTCCAGCTGCGCGAGCTGATCACCGCGGCGCTCGAAGAGCACGGCGACGACACCCGCACCGCCAAGGACGTCCTGCTCACCGTTCCCGGGGGCTACTTACTGCGGAGCGGCGAAGGCAGCCACGACGTGCAGGAGTTCGAGCGGCTGGCCGGCATGGGATACCGGGCCATGGACGCCGAGGACTTCCCCGAGGGCGCGCGGCTGCTGCGCGAGGCGCTGGCCCTGTGGACCGGTCCGGCACTCGCCGACGTACACACCGGGCCGCACCTGGACACCCAGATCAAGCGGCTGGAGGAGAGCCGGCTGTGCGCCCTGGACCAGCGCATCGAGGCCGATCTCAAGCTGGGCCGCCACCGCGAACTGCTCTCCGAGCTCACCGTCCTGCTCAGCCGGTACTCCACCCACGAGAGCCTGTGCGGCCAGTACATGCTCGCCCTCTACCGCTCCGGGCGGCGCGGCGAGGCGCTGGACGCCTACCAGCGGCTACGCTCCACGCTGGTCCGCACGCTCGGGCTCGAACCCTCGCCCGCGCTGGCCAAGCTGCAGCGTTCCATTCTCATGGCCCGGCCCGAGGGCGTCGCGGGGGCGGGCGGAGTGCGGCTCGCCTGAGAGGGCAGCCGTACCGGCTGAGGGAGGGCATGTGATGCGGCGTACGCGGGATCAGGGCCCCGATGAGTGACGATCCGGTGCTCGCGGTGGTCTTCGCGCCGGTGCCCGCCGCCTCCGGCCCGTCGGTCGAGGCGGAGCTGTGCGGCCCCCTCGGCCCCGGCCGGGCCGAGTCGGTGGCGGCCCGGGTGACCCAGCGTCACGCGTACACGGTGACCGTGGCGGCGTCCGGCACCGGGCGCCACACCCTGCGCGTCGAGCACGCGCGGGGCGGCCCGGCCCGGCCCGGACCCGCGGTGCTCGCCGACGTCCTGGCACTGGCGGGCGGCGCTCGCGACACCGTCGCGGTGACCGGACACCAGCAGGACCTGATCCGGGCGGCGGTCGAGGAGCCGGCGGGCGGCCACGTCGGCCAGGTCGCCTGGAACTGGACGGGGCCGGTTGACCTGGCCCGGTTCACCGCCGCCTGGCTGTCCGTGGCCGACCGGGAGACCGTGCTGCGGGCGGCCTTCGACTGGACGCACCTGCCCCGCCTGGCGCTGCACGAGTGGGCGGAGATCGACGTCGCCCACCTCGCGCACGGCGCCGTCTCCTGGAGCGACCTCATCGAGCGCGACCGCCTGCGCGGCTTCGCACCCCACCGCCCCGGTCTGCTGCGCGTGACCCTGCTGGAGGGGCCGCCCCGGCCCGGGGGCACCCGCGCGCCCACCCGCGTCCTGCTCACCCATCACCGGGCGCTGCTGGACGAGCGCGGGGTCCACCTGTTGTTGCGGGAGTTCTACCGGGCCTACGTCCGCGGCGGCACCCTGCCCGGACGTGAGCGGCGCCCCGATGTGCGCGACCACGCCCGGTGGCTGGCCCGGCAGCGGACCGAGGGCGCCCGCGCCTACTGGGCGACGGTCGACGTGCCCCCGGAGACGGCCGCCCCCGAGGCCCCGGACGACGGGTCGCCGGCCGCGGCCCTCGGCACCGGACGCGTCCACCGGCGGCTGCGACCGCCCCAGACCACCCGGCTGCGCACCTGGGCAGCGATGCGCGGGGCGGGGGAGTCCAGCGCCCTGCACGCCGTGTGGGCGCTGCTGCTGTACCGGGCGGGCGGTGCGGTCGGCCCGGTGCCGGTCAGCTTCGGCGTGCACCTGTCGGCCCGGGACATCCCGATGGAGGGCGCCGCGGGGATTCCCGGGCTGCTGGGCAACCCGCTGCCGATGACGGTCACCGTCGACCCCGCCGAGCCCGTGGCCGGTCTTCTGGGGCAGGCGCGCGACGCCGCGCTCGATCTGGCCGTCCACGCCTGGGTGCCGGGCGACCGGGTCCGGGTCTGGACCGGCCGGAACCCCGATGCCGAACTCTTCGAGACCGGCATCGTGTTCGACCGCCGGGTCGAGCTGCCCGTAGCGCTGCTGGCGGAGCTGCGCGCCCAGGACGTCGAGGTGGACGCCCCGCGCGTCATCAGCGCCCACCCCGGACTGCCGCTCACCCTCGCGGCCCGGCACGACGCGGACGGCGGGCTCTCCCTCACGGTGCGCTACGACCGCCGGTGTCTGGGGGACGTGGACGCCTCCGCCCTGCTCTCGCACTGCGTCCGGCTGCTGAGGTCGTTGCCGGACCACCGCGATCCGCAGTCCGCCGTCGGCGATCTCCTCGAACTCCTCCGGGGCTCCGAGGTGCCCCGCGTGCTGCCCCGTCCGCCCGTGCCGGAGGGGCCCGACGCGACGGTGCTGCGCGCCGGGGGCCCGTCGGCCGACACGATCGTGCTGGTGCGGGTGCCGGGTGTGCCCGCGGGTGCGTACGAGGCGCTGGTACGTCATCACCGGGGCCCGGAACGCATCGTGAGCCTGCGGGCGGCGCGTCCGGGGGAGCCTTCGGCGCTGCCCGGGCTGTCGGGGGCCGGGCGGCTGGTGCTGTGCGGTGCCGGGCCGGGGGGCGTGGCCGCGTACGAGATGGCGTGCGCGGCGCCCGAGGGCACGGTCGCGGCCGTCGTCATGACCGGGGTCGGCAGCGGTCCGGGCTGTGCCGTCGCGCTGGCGGCCGGGCTGGAATCGGTGCGCGCGGGGAGCCGTTGACCGGCTGCCGAGCGGTTCTCCAGTGGGGCCGGAGCGGTGCTCCAGCGGGGTGGCCGATGCTGCCGTAAACGCTGGAGGTGGGTTATGGGCGGTCCGGAACCGGCAGCGCCCGCGCTGCGCATCGAGCGCGGACGGGCCACCGAGGAGGAGCTGGCCGCGCTCATGGTCGTGCTGCTCGCCCTGCGGGCGGAGGCCGGCGGGCAGCGGGGCGAGGTCCCGGCCGGGCGCGTCCCGGGGTGGAGCCCGGTGCCCGTCTACCGAGCTCCGCGCAGCTGGCGCCGGCGCGGCAACGCATTCCAGGAAGGGACCTGACGACATGTCGATGACCACTTCCCCCGTCCCCGTCCCGGAACTGCTGGGGCAGGCCGGTCTCCGTGGCCGCGTGGCGGAACTGCGCGAGATCCACGCGGCGGCGGAGCGCGGACCGGGTGACCGGGCGACCGAGGTGCAGCACGCCAAGGGCAAGCTGACCGCCCGCGAGCGCATCGAGCTCCTCTTCGACCCGGGTTCCTTCCACGAGGTGGAGCAGCTGCGCCGTCACCGGGCGACGGGTTTCGGCCTGGAGGCGAAGAGGCCGTACACCGACGGCGTCGTCACCGGCTGGGGCACGGTCGAGGGCCGGACGGTCTTCGTGTACGCGCACGACTTCCGGATCTTCGGCGGGGCGCTGGGCGAGGCGCACGCGACGAAGATCCACAAGATCATGGACATGGCCATCTCGGCGGGTGCGCCGCTGGTGTCCCTGAACGACGGCGCGGGCGCCCGTATCCAGGAGGGCGTCTCGGCGCTCGCCGGTTACGGCGGGATCTTCCAGCGCAACACCAGGGCTTCGGGTGTGATCCCGCAGATCAGTGTGATGCTCGGCCCGTGTGCGGGGGGTGCGGCCTACAGCCCGGCCCTCACCGACTTCGTGTTCATGGTCCGTGAGACCTCGCAGATGTTCATCACCGGTCCGGACGTCGTGAAGGCGGTCACCGGTGAGGAGATCACCCAGAACGGCCTGGGCGGCGCGGACGTCCACGCCGAGACGTCGGGCGTCGCGCACTTCGCGTACGACGACGAGGAGACCTGCATCGCCGAGGTCCGGTACCTGTTGTCCCTGCTGCCGCAGAACAACCGCGAGAACCCGCCCGTGGCGCCGACCGCCGACCCGGTGGACCGCCGTTCGGACACCCTCCTCGATCTGGTGCCGGTGGACGGCAACCGCCCGTACGACATGGCGGAGGTCATCGAGGAACTGGTGGACGACGGGGAGTACCTGGAGGTCCACGAGCACTGGGCGCGCAACATCATCTGCGTCCTGGCCCGGCTGGGCGGCGAGGTGGTGGGCATCGTCGCCAACCAGCCGAAGTCCCTGGCCGGGGTGCTGGACATCGAGGCGTCCGAGAAGGCCGCGCGCTTCGTGCAGCTCTGCGACGCCTTCAACATCCCCATCGTGACGCTCCTCGACGTGCCCGGCTTCCTGCCGGGCGTCGACCAGGAGCACGGCGGCATCATCCGGCACGGGGCCAAGCTGCTCTACGCGTACTGCAACGCCACCGTGCCCCGTATCTCGCTGATCCTGCGCAAGGCGTACGGCGGCGCCTACATCGTCATGGACTCGCAGTCGATCGGCGCGGACCTCACCTACGCCTGGCCCACCAACGAGATCGCGGTCATGGGCGCGGAGGGCGCCGCCAACGTCATCTTCCGGCGGCAGATCGCGGAGGCCGAGGACCCCGAGGCGATGCGCGCGCGGATGGTCAAGGAGTACAGGACCGAGCTGATGCACCCTTATTACGCCGCCGAGCGGGGGCTCGTGGACGACGTCATCGACCCGGCCGCAACGCGCGAGGTCCTGATCGCCTCGCTCGCGATGCTCCGCACCAAGCACGCCGACCTGCCGGCCCGCAAGCACGGCAACCCCCCGCAGTAGAGGCTGCCTGGACCTCCCTTGTAAACAGGGCACGCGGTTTGGTATTGACAAACCGCGTGGCCTGTTTTTAGCTTCGCTGATGACTCGTGCGTGAAGAGGGGGAGCACCATGGACATCGAAGTACTGGGCGCGCTGGTCGTCACCGAAGGCGGGATCTCGGTCACCCCGACCGCGCCGAAGGCCCGGCAGGTGCTGGCCCTCCTGGCCGTGCACGCCGACCGCGTCGTCTCCGTGCCCGACCTGATCGAGGAGCTGTGGGGCCAGAACCCGCCGCGCAGCGCCCGCACCACGCTGCAGACCTACGTGCTGCAGGTGCGCGAGCTCATCGCCGCGGCGCTGGAACGCGCCCCGGGCGACGCCCCGTCGCGTACGGCCAAGGACGTCCTGGTCACCGCTCCGGGCGGGTACACGCTGCACACCTCGGGCGGCAGCGTCGACGTCCGCGAGTTCGAACGGCTCGTCGGCTGCGGCTACCGCACGAGCGACGCGGGCGACTACCGGCGCGCCGCCCGCGAACTGCGGGACGCGCTCGCCCTGTGGACCGGCTCCGCCCTCGTGGACGTACGGACGGGGCCGCGGCTGGACATGGAGATCCGGCGCCTGGAAGAGACCTGGCTGTGCGCCCTCGACCAGCGCATCGACGCCGACCTGCGGCTCGGCCGGCACCGCGAGCTGCTGAGCGAACTCACGGTCCTGGTCAGCCGCTACCGCACCCACGAGAACCTGCACGCCCACTACATGGTCGCCCTGCACCGCTCGGGCCGGCGCAGCGAGGCGCTGGACGCCTACCACCGGCTGCGGGCCAGGCTCGTCGGTGAGCTGGGGCTCGAGCCATCCGCAGGGCTGCAACGACTGCAGCGCTCCATTCTGAGAGCCGGGTCCGCACCCGCACCCGGGACGGTCGCAGCCGACACCGGCGAGCGGCTGACCCAGGTCGGCTGAGCGCGCGTCCCACGGTCCCGGGAGGGCGCAACGCGGGAGCGGCGCGGGCCGCGTGACACGCCCTCCGCCCCCGCCGCGCCGGCCCGGCGCCCGTCCGGAGAACGCCCCATGACCCTCTCACCGCGGGACGGCGTGGCCGCCCCCGCCGATGTCCTGGCCGCGCTGCTCGGCCTGCTGGCCGACGTCACCGGGCGCGAGGCGTGCACCCTGCACCCCTGGCAGCCGTTCCCGGAGATCGGCCTGGACTCCTTGCTCGGCACGGAGTTCGTCGCGACCGTCAACGCCCGCTTCGGTACCGCCATCAAGGGCGCGGCCGTCCTGGACCACCCCAGCCTCGAGGCGTTCGCCCTGCATGTCGCGCGGGAGACGCGGTGCGGGACGGACCCCGGGCCCGTCTTCGTCCCGGCCGCGCCGCCGCGCCGTCCGCTGCCGTCCGCCGACGAGCTGCGCGAGGAGCTGGCGCAGGTGCTGGCCTGCGATCCGTGGGACCTGGACCCGTGCACCCCGTTCAGCGATCTGGGGGTCGACGCCCGGGCGGGCGCGGAGTTCATGACGGCGGTCAACCGGCTGTACGGGCTACGGGAGCGCGCCGTCGCCCTTCACGACCACCCGGACCTCACCGCGCTCGCCGCTCACCTCGCCACCGCCTGAGGGCCCGCCGCGTTCAGCCGGCGGGTCAGCTCCAGCTGCTGCCGGCCCAGCTCGTCCACCCGGCGGCGCAGCCGGTCCAGTTCGTCCAGGAGGCCGGGGGCCACGGGCGCGGACAGGCCGGGGGAGTGGGTGAGCACCGACTCCAGGCGGCTGCGCAGTGCCGGGCCCGGTTCGATGCCGAGGGCGGCGACCAGGCGGCGGCGGGCCCGCTCGTACACGCCGAGCGCCTCCGCCTGACGGCCGCTGCGGTACAGGGCCACCATGAGCAGGTCGTAGAACCGCTCGCGCAGCGGGTGGTCGGCGGTCAGCCGTTCCAGGTCACCGATGCACTCACCGTGCCGCTCGCAGCGCAGGGTCGCCTCGTACAGCGCCTCCAGCGTGGTGAGCCGCATCTCGTCCAGCCGGTCGGCCTCCGCCGCGCACACCGGGCCCCTGCGGCAGTCCTGGAGCGCCGGGCCGCGCCACAGCTCCAGGGCGCCGTGCAGGATCTTCGCCGCCCGGGCCGGGTCGGTGGCGACGGCCGCCCGCCCCTCGGCCGAGCGCCGGGCGAAGCGCTGGACGTCGGTGGAGGCGCCGCCCAGGTCGAGCAGGTAGCCCGTCGGCAGGGTGCTGATCCACGCGTGGCCGTACTCCGCGGGCGCGGGCAGCAGCCGCCGCAGCCGGGCCACATGGGCCTGAAGGGCGTTCGCCGCGTTCCCGGGAGGTGCCCCGTCCCAGAGCTCCGCCGCCAGCCGGTCCACGTCGAGCAGCGCCCCGGCGTGCGTGACGAAAGCGGCGAGCAGCGCCCGCTGCTTGGACCCGGCCGGGACGATGTCGGCGCCCCCGGTGCCGTCGTGGACCATGACCGGACCCAGCAGCCGGAATTCGACGCGGCTGTTCGCGGCGGCGGACCGCGCCGCCTCCGGGCGCGGAGTGGCGAGGACGCTCATCGGGTGGCTCTCCCTCGGAATCCGGTCACGGCATGGACGGTAACGACCGTCCGATGGCCGGGGGACACCGCCCGAGCGCCCCTCCAGCCGTCGTAAGCGTGTTCTTGAGGCGGCGCTCCGGGCGCCGCAATCCGGGCGCAAGACCTGGTTGGAAGGCTGCTCGAACGCTGAACGAGAGAATGAGGTGCGCGGCGCGGCCGGGGCTAGCGTGCCTTGCGCCGACGGCTTTCGGCCACGGGGGCGAGGGCGCCGGCACAGGCGATCACGGCCGGGTCCACCCTGGCCGGTCCTTGGGAGGCCACCGTGCGAATACAGGTTCTGGGTCCGTTGAGCGCCGAGGTCAACGGGATGTCGATCGTGCCCACCGCGGGCAAGCCGCGACAGCTCCTCGCGCTGCTCGCCTTCCATCCGGGCCGCGTCGTGCCCGTGCCCACCCTCATGGAAGAGATCTGGGGCAGCAATCCGCCGCAGAGCGCCATGACCACCCTGCAGACCTACATCCTCCAGTTGCGCCGCCGGCTCGGCACCGCCATGGGGCCCGACACCCCCGGCGCCGCCAAGGAGGTCCTGGCCACCCGGCACGGCGGCTATCTGATGCAGATCCCGCCGGACGCCGTCGACGTGCACCGCTACGAGGAGCTGGTGACGGCCGGTCGCGGCGCGTTCGACCGGGGCGAGGACGCCCGGGCCTCGTCGCTGTTCGGCGACGCCCTCGCCATGTGGCAGGGCTCGGCGCTGGTCGACGTACGGCTGGGCCCCGTGCTCGACATCGAGGTGATGAGGCTGGAGGAATCACGGCTGGTCACCGTCGAGCGGCGCATCGACGCGGATCTGCGCTGCGGCCGGCACACCGAGGTCCTGGCCGAGCTCACCGACCTGATCATGCGTCACCCTCAGCACGAGGGGCTGCACTCGCAGGCGATGGTCGCCCTCTACCGGTCGGGCCGGCAGGCCACCGCCCTCGACGTCTACCGCAGGCTGAGGCTGCGCCTGGTGGAGGAGCTGGGCGTGGAGCCGTCGCCGCAGATGCAGCGGCTGCACCGGGCCATGCTCACCGTCGACCCCGCGCTCGATGTGCTGAGCGGGCCGCGCGGACTGTCCACGTTCGATCTGTACGCGGCCTGAGCGCTGGTCCAGCACCGTTCGAGCGGGAGTTGCCAGGCTCCGGTCGGAGAGGGCTCACACCCCTACCGCGTGAGAGGACGGCCCATGTCCGACGAACGGCCCGTACGGCTCCACTGCTTCGCGCACGCCGGAGCGGGCGTCTCCGCCTTCTACGGCTGGGGCCCGCGCCTCGGCCCCGGCGTCGAGACCGTGCCGCACCTGCTGCCCGGCCGCGAACGCCGGCGCTCCGAGCCGCGCCTCACCCGCCCCGCCGACCTGCTCGCCGACCAGCTGCCCCGCTTCACCGGCGAGGGCGGCGAAGCCCCCTACCTCATGTACGGGCACAGCCTCGGCGCCCTCGTCGCGTACAGCGTCACCCGGGCCCTGCACGAGGCGGGGCTCCCGGGGCCCGCGCTGCTCGTCGTCGGCGCCTGCCCGCCGCCCGACGAGCTGTCCGCCCTGGCCGACCAGTGCCGGGCCGGCGACGAGGAGCTGCTGCGCCTGCTCGGCGAGGCGGGCGCCCTGCCCGCGCGCGCCCGGCCCGGCGACTTCTGGCACCAGGCCGTGCTGCCGGTGCTCCGCGACGACCTGGTCCTCGCCCACGAGCTGCGGACGGCCGCCCGCGAACCCTCGCCGGCCCGTCCGCTCGCGGTCCCCGTCCTCGCGGTGGCCGGTGCCGACGACCCGCTGGCCCGGCCCGCGGCCATGGAGCGGTGGCGCTCCTGGACCACCGGCCCCTTCGCCGTCCGCACCGTGCCCGGCGACCACTTCTTCCTCCGGGGCCACGACCTGCCCCGGCTGGTGGGGCGCGCCGCCCGCGTGGTGCGCCGGCTCGCCCCGCAGCCGGCGGGTGTCCGATGAGGCGGGTCGTCATCACCGGGGTGGGGGTGGTCGCCCCGGGCGGCACCGGCACCGCCGCGTTCTGGTCGCTGCTGACGGAGGGCCGTACCGCCACCCGCCGCATCACCCGCTTCGACGCCACGTCGTTCCGGTCCCGGATCGCCGCCGAGGCCGACTTCGACCCCGCGCACCACGGCTTCGACGCCGCCGATGCCCACCGCCTGGACCGGGTCGCGCAGTTCGCGCTCACCGCCGCCCGCGAGGCCGTCGCCGACAGCGGCCTCGACCTGGCGGCCGGGGGCGAGCGCACCGGCGTCTCCCTGGGCACCGCGGTCGGCTGCAGCAGCGGGCTCGACGAGGTGTACGCGCATGTCAGCGAGGGCGGCGAGCACTGGCTGCTGGACCCGGCCCGCGCGGAGGAACGGCTCGGCGACTACCTCGTGCCGAGCTCCGTGGCCGCCGAGGTCGCCCGGGACGCCGGGGCGCTCGGCCCCGTCGCCGTCGTCTCCACCGGGTGCACCTCCGGCCTGGACTCGCTCGGGCACGCCGCGGAGCTCATCCGCGAGGGCAGCGCCGATGTGATGCTGGCCGGTGCGTCCGAGGCCCCGATCACCCCGATCACCCTGGCCTCCTTCGACGCGATCCGCGCCACCTGCGCGCGCAACGACGAGCCGGAGACCGCCTCGCGCCCCTTCGACCGGACCCGGGGCGGCTTCGTCCTCGGTGAGGGCGGCGCCGTGCTCGTCCTGGAGGAGTACACGCACGCGGTGCGCCGGGGTGCCCATGTGTACGCGGAGATCGCGGGGTTCGCCAGCCGCTCGAACGCGTACCACATGACCGGACTGCGCCTGGACGGGCGGGAGATGGCCGAGGCCGTCCGGACCGCCCTGGACGAGGCGCGGCTCGACCCGACCGCCGTCGACTACGTCAACGCGCACGGCTCGGGGACGAAGCAGAACGACAAGCACGAGACCGCGGCCTTCAAGGCGAGCCTGGGCGAGCACGCCTACCGGGTGCCCGTCAGCTCCATCAAGTCGATGATCGGGCACTCGCTCGGCGCGATCGGCTCCCTGGAGATCGCCGCCTGTGCGCTGGCCATCGAGCACGACACGGTGCCGCCCACCGCCAATCTGCACGAGCCCGACCCGAGCTGCGACCTCGACTACGTACCGCTCGTCGCCCGCGAGCAGCGCACCGACACCGTCCTCAGCGTCGGCAGCGGCTTCGGCGGCTTCCAGAGCGCGATGGTGCTCACCGCGCCCCGGACGGAGGCACGCCGATGACCGCCCCCGCCCCGATGACCGCCCCCGCCCCCGCCCGTACCGCGACCGCGGCCGTCACCGGCATCGGGATCGCCGCACCCGGCGGCGTCGGCACCGAGGCCTGGTGGTCCTCGGTCCTGCGCGGGCACCGTGCCATCGGTCCCGTCACCCGGTTCGACGCCTCCGGCTACCCGGCGGTCCTCGCCGGCGAGGTCACCGGCTTCGAGGACGCGGCGCACATCCCGTCCAAGCTGCTGCCGCAGACCGACCGGGTGACCCGGCTCGCCCTCGCGGCGGCGGCCGAGGCCATCACCGACGCGGACATCGACCCGTCGGCCCTGCCCGAGTACGGCATGGGCGTCGTCACCGCCAACGGCGCGGGCGGCTTCGAGTTCGGCCAGCGCGAGCTCCAGGAGCTGTGGAGCAAGGGCAGCCGTCATGTCGGCGCCTTCCAGTCCTTCGCCTGGTTCTACGCCGCCAACTCCGGCCAGATCTCCATCCGGCACGGCCTGCGCGGCCCCAGCGGTGTCGTCGTCTCCGAGCAGGCGGGCGGCCTCGACGCGATGGCCCAGGCCCGGCGCCAGCTGCGCAAGGGCGGCCGGGCCGTCCTCACCGGCGGCTTCGACGCGACGGTGTGCCCGTGGGGCTTCACCGCCCACCTGGCCGCCGGGGGCCTGAGCACCCGGCGCGACCCGGCCGGCGCCTACCTGCCGTTCTCCGCCGACGCCTCCGGGCACGTCGTGGGGGAGGGCGGCGCCCTGCTCGTCGTGGAGGACGGCGACGCCGCGCACGCCCGGGGGGCCCGCGTCCTCGGCACCGTCGAGGGCTGCGCCGCCACCTTCGACCCGGCGCCCGGACGCGGCGCGCCCCGCCTGCTCGACGCCGCACGCCTCGCCCTCGCCGACGCCGGGACCGACGTGGCGGACGTGGACGTGGTCTTCGCGGACGCCGCCGGGGAGCGGGACGCCGACCGCGCCGAGGCCGCCGCGCTCACCGCCCTCTTCGGCCCGTACGGGGTGCCGGTGACGGCCCCGAAGACACTGTTCGGGCGCCTCGGTTCGGGCGGCTCCGCCCTGGATCTGGCGGCGGCCCTGCTCGCCCTGCGCGACCAGGTCGTCCCGCCGGGCGCCCCGGTCGGGCCGCTCGCCGACGACTGCCCGGTGGACCTGGTGACCGGGGCACCGCGCCCGGCGCGGCTGCGGCACGCCCTGGTCCTGGCACGCGGCCGGGGCGGCTTCAACGCGGCGGCCGTGGTGCGGGCGCCCGGGGCCTGCCCGGCGGATCTTCGCGGCCCCGCGACGCCTGGCCCGGCACCTCGCCGTACGCCCGCATCACCCGCGTACCTCCCGTACGAGGGCGACTCGGCCGCACGCCGACGCACCGCACCGGACGCCGCGGGCTGATGCGCGGACACCGGGGAGACGCCCCCTGGCGCGTGAGCGCCGTACACCTCTGCGCACCACCCCTACGCACAACCCGTACCAGGAAGGGAACACCGTGGACCGCCTGCACCTGACCGACCTTGCCGCCCTGCTGCGCGACGCCGCCGGCGGTGACGAGGGCGCGCCGCTGGACGAGGCCGCCCAGGACACCCTCTTCCTCGACCTGGGGTACGACTCGCTGGCCCTGCTCCAGGTCACCGGCGTCGTCGAGCGCGACTACGACGTGACGCTGGACGAGGAGGCGCTGGACGAGGCGCAGACCCCGCGGGCCTACCTCGACCTCGTCAACGGGGCGCTGGCCGCCAGGGCGGCGGCCTGAATGACCGACAGCCGGCTCACCGAGATCGCCGACGGAGTCCACGCGCACGTCCAGGGCGACGGTGGCTGGTGCCTGAACAACTCCGGGCTGCTCGCCGACGGCGGGGAGAGCGCCCTGGTCGACACCGTCGCCACCCTCGACCGGGCCCGCGCCCTGCGCGCCCGGGTCCTGGCGGTCACCGCCGGTCCGCCCCGGTACCTGGTCAACACCCACTTCCACGGCGACCACACCTTCGGCAACTGCGTCTTCCCCGAGGCGGTCGTCGTCGGCCACGCACGGGCCCGGGACGAGGCCGCCGCGGCGGGGCTGCACCTGACGGGGCTCTGGCCCGAGGTGCGCTGGGGGGACCTGGAGGTCGTCGTCCCGCAGGTCACCTTCGAGGAGCGGATGACGCTGTACGTGGGGGAGCTGCGGGCCGAACTCCTGCACGTGGGGCCCGCGCACACCCGGGGCGACACCGTGGTGTGGCTGCCCGGGCCGCGCGTCCTGTTCGCCGGTGACGTGGTGATGAGCGGCGTCACCCCGTTCTGCCCGATGGGCTCGGTCAGCGGGTCCCTGCGCGCCCTCGACGCGCTGCGCGCCCTGGACCCGGTCACGGTCGTCCCCGGCCACGGGCCGGTCGGCGGCCCGGAACTCCTGGACGCCGACGCGGGGTACTTCCGCCGCCTCCAGGAACTCGCCCGCGAGGGCGTCGCGGCGGGCCTGACCCCGTACGAGGCCGCCCAGGAGGCGGGGCCCGGCCCGTACGCCGGGCTCCTGGACTCCGAGCGCCTGGTGCCCAATCTGCACCGGGCCTACGCGGAGGAGCGCGGCGCCCTCCCGGGCGCGCCCCTGGACATCGGGGCGCTGTTCCAGGAGATGGCGCGGTACCACGGCGGTCTGCCGGTCTGCCGCGCCTGACGTCTCCTACACCAGCACCGGGGCCGGGTGGCCGGCCGTGAGGTCGTCCCGGGTCACCACCCGGCTCCGCACCCGCAGCCGGCCCCGGCAGCGCACCAGTTCGTCCGCCATCACGCAGAACCGGGACACCGCGGGCACCCCGCCGCGCGCCGTCGCGAAGACCAGGGCGTAGGCGCGGGTGTGCAGGACGCCGCCGGGGCGGACGTCCACGTCGAGCATGCCGATCCAGTGGCGCAGCTGCCCGCCCTCGCGTTCCTGGCGGGCCCGGTTGCGGCGGACGTTGGCGGCCAGCTCCGCACGCCCGTGCACCGGGCTGTCCAGCGTGGGCACGCTGAACACCGCGTCCTCGGTGAAGGTGGCGGCCCAGCGCTCGGCCTCGTGCCGGTCGAAGAGCTGCATCTGGTGGGCGTAGAACTGCTGCACCTCGGCGTACAGCGAACCGAAGTCCGAGGTGTCCGGCGCGGGCCCGGTGAGGTGCGTGGTGTCGGCCGTCATCGTGTCTTCCTTCTCGTCTCGTCCGCAGGGTCTTCGGGCGGTTCCCGGGTGGTTCCTGGGCGGTTCTTCGGGGGGCTTCGGGGTCTTCGGTTGGTTCTTCGGGGGGTCTTCGGTTGGTTCTCTCCCACCTTCCGTGGTGCTGATCGAGCGCTCTTCAAAGATTCCTCAAGCGCACCGGCGGAGGGTGAAGGCAATCCGGAGGTAAAGACCGCCGGTGGACGACGGAAGGGGACCTCGGTGCGCGACACCCCGTACAGCGACCTCCTGGTCGACGGACTGCTGCGGCGCGCGGCGCGGCGCGACCCCGAAGGCACCGCCGTGCGCACCGCCACCCGCGTGCTGCGCTTCGCCGAACTCGACGCCTACGCGGACCGGATCGCCGGCTGGCTCTCCTCGGCGGGCGCCGGACACGGCACCCGGGTCGGGGTCACCCACACCCTCACCCCGGAGTTCGCCGCCGCCTACCACGGGGTCGTCCGCGCCGGCGCCACGGTCGTCCTGGTCAACCCGCTGCTCCCGCCGGACGGGCTGCGCCACGTGCTCGGCACGTCGGGCGCCCGGATCGTCCTCGCGCCCGCCGACACCGCCGCGTCCCTCACGCGGCTCGCGCCCGGGCTGCCCGCGCTGCGCACCGTGGTCGTCATGGACGGGCGGGCCCCCGCCGGCACCGTCCCGCTGCACGAGCTGATCGCCGGGGCGCGGCCGTACGAGCGGCCCCGCACCGGCCCCGCCGCGTCCCCGGACGACGTGGCGTGCGTGCAGTTCACCACCGGGACCACCGGCGCCCCGAAGGGGGTCCTGCTGACCCATCGCAACGTGGTCGCCAACGCCTGGCAGACCGCCGACGCGCACGGCCTGACCGGCGCTTCGGTGACCCTCAACCACCTGCCGCTGTACCACGTCATGCACCTGAACTCGGCCCTGTACGCGGGGTCCTGCCAGGTCCTCTGCCAGGACCCGGACCCCTTCGCGTCGCTCGGCGCCGCCGCCGGCGCGGGGGCCACGCACTACTACGGGCTGCCCGCCCGGCTGCACGCCCTGGCCGGCGACGAGCGCCTGGCGGCGGGCGGGGCGCCGGACGGGCTGCGGCTGACCGCCGTGCTCTCCGGCGGGTCGGCGCTCCGGCCGCAGGCGGCGCGCGTCCTGGAGGAACGGCTCGGCGTCCCCGTCATCCAGGGCTACGGCATGGCCGAGCTGTCCCCGCTCACGCACAGCCAGCGGCCCGGCCGCTACCGCCACGGCACCGTGGGCTCCGCCGTCGCCGGCACCGAGTGCCGCGTCGTGGACCTCACCACCCGGCGCCCGCTCGGCCCCTGGTCGGCCGGCGAGGTCATGGTGCGCGGGCCGCAGCTGATGGCCGGTTACCTGGGCGACGGGCACCCCGCCCGGGTCGACGCCGACGGCTTCTTCGCCACCGGTGACGTCGGGCGCCTGGACGACGAGGGCAACCTCAGCCTGGTCGACCGGCTCGCCGACGTCTTCAAGTACGACAACGAGATCGTCTCGCCCAGCCGCATCGAGCGGATACTCGCGGACGACCCCCGGGTCGCCGACTGCCTGGTCGCGGACTGGCCCGACCCCGAGCACGGCGCCCTGGTCTGGGCCGGGATCGTGCTCCGCGAGGACGCCGGGACGGGCGGCGACCCGTTCGGCCACGGCGTGCTCGACGTGCTCGACGCCATCACCGAACGCGCCAACGAACGCCTCGGCCGCTTCGAGCGCATTCGCTTCGCCGAGGCGATCGACACCGTGCCGCGCACCCCCACCGGGAAGCCCCGGCGCCGCGCCGTCCGGCAGAAGCTGCGCGCCAGCGCCGCCCTGTGACCGCCCATCCGCCTCACCACCCCGGGAGACCGACCATGGTGAACTCCGGCACGGAGCCGGCCGCCCCGCCGCAGGTGCTGATCGCGGGCGCCGGCCCCGTCGGCCTGACCGCCGCCCACGAACTGGCCCGCCGCGGCCTGCGGGTCCGCCTGATCGACGCGGCCCCCGGCCCCGCGCGCACCAGCCGCGCCGTCGCCACCCACCCGCGCACCCTGGAGACGTACGACCAGATGGGCGTCGTGGACGCCATGCTCGCCCGGGGCCGCCGGAACGCCGCCTTCACGATGTACGCCGAGGGCCGCCGCCTGGTCCGCCTCCAGGCCGACTACGCGTCGATGCCGACCGCGTACCCCTTCACGCTGGTCATCGGCCAGACCGACACGGAGGCCGTCCTGCGCGAGGCGGTGGCCCGGCTCGGCGTCGACATCGAGTGGGGCGTCCGGCTCACCGGCCTCGACCAGCACCCGGACGGGGTGCGGGTGACCCTGGAGGACGCCGACGGAGCCCGGAGCACCGCGGAGGCCTCGTGGCTGATCGGGTGCGACGGCGGCCACAGCACCGTCCGCAAGCTCCTCGGCCTGGAACTCGCCGGCACCAGCAGCGAGACCTGGATGCTCGCCGACGTGCCCGTCACCATGGACCTGCCGCCCGACACCATCTACTGGGCGCACACCGGCGGACAGGCCCTGATGATGGTGCCGTACGCCCGCGAGGGCCACTGGCGGCTCCTGGACACCGTGCCGGACCGTGCCGCAGAGGGCGTCGAGGAACGCCTCGGCGCGAAGCTGTCCAAGGGCCTGGGCCGGCCGGTCACCGTCGGGCCCAGCGAGTGGACGTCCGTCTTCACGTTCCAGCAGCGCCGGGTCGACCGGATGCGGGAGGGCCGGGTCTTCGTCGCGGGCGACGCCGCCCATGTGCACAGCCCCGCCTCCGGCCAGGGCATGAACACCGGCATCCAGGAGGCGTACAACCTGGCCTGGAAGCTCGCCCAGGTCGAACAGGGCCACGCGGGCGAGCCGCTGCTCGACAGCTACGGCGCCGAGCGCGTGCCCATCGGCGCCGCCCTGCTCGACTCCACCCGCACCGCCACCGTCCTCGTGCAGCTGAAGAACCTGCTCGCCGCCGCCGTGCTGCCCGTCGTCTTCACCGTCGTACGCAACGTCACCCCGCTGCGCCGCGCCATCCAGCGCAAGGTCCTCGGCGGGATGTCCGGGCTGCGCATCGGCTACGGCGCCTCCCCGCTCACCACCCCAGGGACCGCCGCCGCCGGCCCCGCCCCCGGCGGACGGGCCCGGGGCGTCGCGCTGGACGGCCTGGAGCCCACCGTGCGCGAGGCGTTCGCCGCCGAACTGCGCGACGTGCGGTGGAGCCTGCTGCTCGGGGCGGGCGGCACCGGACCCGGCGACGTGCCCGTGGGCGTCGCCGTCACCGCGGCGGCCCAGTACGCGGAATGGCTCTCCGTGCGCACCCTCGGCGGTCGCACCGACGGCTCCGAGGGCCCCGCACCGCTCGCCGACCCCGGCGGCGCGCTGCGCACCGTGCTCGGCCTGCGCCCCGGCTCCTGGCTCCTGGTGCGGCCCGACGGCTACGTCGCCGCGCGCGGGCCCGTGCTCAGCCGGACCGCCCTGGACCGGGCGCTCGCCCCGGTGGGGCCGTCCGCCCCGCTCGCGCTGCCGGCCCGGGTGGAGCCGCGGGCCGTTCCCGTATCCCCGGCCACGATGTCCCCGGCCACGACGAAGGAGCACCGACCATGACCGCCACCCCCGAGATCCGTCCCGTCGCCCTGGTGACCGGCGGCACGAGCGGCATCGGCCTCGAAGTGGTCCGTACGCTCGGCCGCGCCGGGCACCGCGTCTTCCTGTGCGCCCGCACCGACGCCGCGGTGAAGGAGACCGTCGACGCCCTGCGCGACGAAGGCCTCGACGTCTCCGGACAGGCCGCCGACGTGCGCTCCCGCGAGGACGTCGCCGCCCTGGTGCGCGCCGCCGTCGCCGCTTACGGGCCGCTGTCCGTCCTCGTCAACAACGCCGGGCGCAGCGGCGGCGGCGTGACCGCCGGGCTCAGCGACGAGCTCTGGTACGACGTCATCGACACCAACCTCAACAGCGTGTTCCTGGTGACCCGCGAGGCCCTGGCGAACGGCGGGCTCCAGGACGCCGCCGACCGGGGCCGGATCATCAACATCGCCTCCACCGCCGGCAAGCAGGGCGTCCTGCTCGGCGCCCCGTACAGCGCCTCCAAACACGGCGTCGTCGGCTTCACCAAGGCGCTCGGCCGTGAGCTGGCCCCGACCGGCGTCACCGTCAACGCCGTCTGCCCCGGCTATGTCGAGACCGCGATGGCCCAGCGGGTGCGCGCGGGTTACGCCGCCGCCTGGGACACCACCGAAGAGGACGTCCTCGCCCGGTTCGAGGCGAAGATCCCGCTCGGGCGCTACTCCACCCCGCAGGAGGTCGCGGCCCTGGTCGGCTACCTGGCGTCCGGGCCCGCCGCCTCCATCACGGCGCAGGCCCTCAACGTCTGCGGCGGCCTGGGCAACTTCTGACCCTCCCCGACCACCCGCGCCGCGCGCGGGCGGGGTCCACGAGCAACCGAGAAAGAGGTGTGTGGTGTCGGACGTACGTGTGCACCGGACGAGGCACAGCGTCGACGTGGACGCCCAGCCGGGCGTCGTCTACGGGCTGATCGCGGACGCCGAGCGCTGGCCGCTGTTCTTCCCGCCCAACGTGCACGTCGAGCGGCTGGAGTTCGACGGCCGCGACGAGCGGCTGCGCATGTGGGCGACCGCCAACGGCGACGTGCGGTCCTGGCTCTCCGAGCGGGCCCAGGACCCGGCGGCGCGCCGCATCACCTTCCGGCAGACCCGGCCGCAGGCCCCGGTCGAGACGATGGAGGGCACCTGGATCGTCGAGGAGCGCCCGGGCGGCGGGACCCGGCTCGTCCTGCTGCACGACTTCACCGTCACCGGGGACCGTTTCGAGGACGTGCGCTGGGTCGAGACCGCCTGCGACACCAACTCCCGCGCCGAGCTGGCGAGTCTGAAGGGGATCGCGGAGCGCTGGGCCCTCCTGGACGACCTCGTCCTGTCCTTCGAGGACTCGGTGCGCGTCCACGGCCCCGCCGAGCTGGTGTACGACTTCCTGTACCGGATCGGCGACTGGCCCGAGCTGGTCCCGCACGTCTCCCGCCTCGACTTCACCGAGCCGACGCCCGGTGTCCAGGTCATGGCGATGGACACGGTCACCGCCGACGGCGGCACGCACACCACCGAGTCCGTCCGCATCTGCTTCCCGCACGCCGGGCGCATCGTCTACAAGCAGACCGCCACCCCCGTCCTGATGGAGGCGCACACCGGCGAGTGGTCCGTGGTCCCCGACGCCACCGGCGTCACCGTCGTCTCCCAGCACACCGTCGTGCTCCGCGAGAGCGCCGTCGAACAGGTGCTGGGCGCGGGCGCCGGACTCCCCCAGGCCCGCCGGTACGTACGCGAGGCGCTGGGCCGCAACTCGACGGCCACGCTCAACCTCGCGAAGCGGCACGCGGAGACCGCGGTCCGCATGCTGTGACGGCGCGGTCCAAGGCGCCTGGAGCGGTTCCCGAGCCGTTCTCCACCGCGTCGCGAGCGACCGCCCGCAGGGTCGAGCCACGCCCACCCGCACCCCGTGCCCGTACGACGAAGGAGGCGGACGCCGCCGTCATGACCACCATCGCAGAGCTCCCCGGGCGCCCCCCCCCCCCCCCCGCCTCCGCTTCCCCCGCCCCCGGCCGCGCGGACGCGGACGCCCTCGACCGGGCACGACGCCTGGAAGCGCGGCTCGGCGACCCCTACGACCCCGCCAACCCGCACGGGTTCGCCGCACTGTTCGACGCCGACGCCCGCCGCACCCCGCCCGAGGCGACCGAGGCGCTGCTCACCGCCGAAGGGCTCGGCGCCGAATTCGTGCCCGTCGCCCTCGGCGGGCGGCTGACCCGCGCCGATCTGCTGGCCCGGGCCGTGCGGCCGGTGTTCCGGCGCGACCTGGGGCTGGGCATGGGCCACGGCCTCATCTCGCTGTTCGCGGCGGGCGCCGTGTGGGCGGCCGGAAACGAGCCGCAGCGCCGGGAGACCGCCCGCCTGCTGCTGGGCGGCGGCCGGATCGCGATCCTGCACCACGAACTCGCCCACGCCAACGCCATCCTGCGCCATGAGTTCACCGCCCGCCCGGCCGTCGGCGGGCGCCGGATCAGCGGCCGCAAGGACGTCATCCTCAACGCCTCGCGCGCCGACCTCCACGTCGTCTACGCCCGCACCGACGAGGCCCCCGGCCCGCGCGGCCACTCCGTCCTGCTGCTCGACCCGGCCGGGCAGGACCCGGCACACCTGCGCCACCTGCCCCGGGTGGAGAGCTCCGGAATGC
This sequence comes from Streptomyces sp. 130, assembly GCF_007096885.1. Lineage (GTDB taxonomy): Bacteria > Actinomycetota > Actinomycetes > Streptomycetales > Streptomycetaceae > Streptomyces. The sequence continues at coordinate 38,550 of NZ_VJNO01000045.1, forward strand.
GCGGGGCGCTCTTCTCCGGACTGGAGTTCGCCGAGCTGCCCGTGCCCGACGACGCGCTCGTCGGCCACCCGGGCGACGGGGCCGGCATCGCCCTGCGCGCCTTCCAGGTGAACCGGAGCCTGATCTGCGGGCTCGTCACCGCCGCCGCCGGAACGGTCCTGCACTCCGCCGCGCGCACCGCGACCGAGGGCCGCGCGGCCGGGGTCGCCCGGCGCCGGCACAAGCCGCTCACCGGGGTCTTCGCCGACCTCCTGGCCTGCGACGCGATGTCCACCACCGTGCTGCGCGCCCTGAGCCTGCTGCCCGCCAGCGCCCACCTCTTCGCCGCCGCCGTCAAATACGTGGTCCCCGAACTCCTGCGGGAGAACCTGGAGGAGCTCGCCACGGTCCTCGGCGCCCGCGGCTACGACCACGCGAGCCCCGCGTACGGGGCACTCGGCAAGCTCAGCCGCGACCTGCCCGTCGCCGGGCTCGGGCACGCCGGATCGGCCTCCTGCCAGTCCGTCCTGGTGCCGCAGCTGCGCGGCCTCGCCGAACGCTCCTGGTTCGCCGAACCGGAGCCGCCCGCCGAGCTGTTCGCCGCCGGCGCCGCGCTGCCCGACCTGGACTACCGGCTCCTCGGCATCGCGGGCGGCGGCGACTTCATGGCCGCCTCGCTCGCCGCGACCGCCGAACGGCTCGCCCCGCTCCGCGACGCCGGCGGGCACACCGGCGCGCTGGCCGGGCTCGCCGAGGCGTTCGCCACCGAGCTGCGCGGGCTGCGCGCCCAGTGCCGCCGCATCCCGGCCGGCCCCGCCGCCCTCGCCGACCCGGCCGTCGTCCGGCTCAGCGACCGCTACAGCCGGATCGTCGGCGCCGCCGCGGTGCTCGCCGTCTGGGAGGGCCAGGACGGCGCCGACCCGTTCCTCGCCGACCCCGCCTGGGCCGTGCTCGCCCTCACCCGGGCCGGGCAGCGCCTCGGCATCCCCGTGCCCGCCCTGCCCGACGGCGTCCAGGACCAGGTGCTCGACGAGCTGCTCCGCCGGCACGGCCAGGGCCTGGGCTACGACCTCGACGCGCTCCCGTACGAAGGCAGGCCATGACGAGCATCCCCGCGCCCGGTGCCGGGCGGATCAGCGCACCCCTCCACGTCTCGGGGCCCGGCGCGCCCTGGCACCTGGTGCGCGAGGCCATGGACCGGCACGGCAACGCCGTCGTCCACACCACCTGGGGCGAGTGGCTGGGGGCGGCCGTCACCCAGCCGGCGCTGCGGCAGCTGCTCGGCGGCGACTGGCAGCGCTACCGGCGCACCCAGGACCCCACGCTGCGCTACCGGTTCCTCGCCTCGCGCCTCGTCACCAAGTACACCGCCGCCGCCGCCCTGCGCACCGGACCGGCCGAGCTCGACCTCGCGTACCGGATCGGCGGCCGGCCCTACCTGCGCAGCCTCGACCAGATCGACGTCAGCCTCACGCACACCGAGGACATGATCGCCGTCGGCATCAGCCGCAACGGCCGGATCGGCGTCGACGTCGAACCCGCCACCCGGCCCATGTCGTACGACCTGCTCCGGGGACACGTGCTGACGCCCGCCGAGCGCGAGGCGCTGGAACACCTCCCGGAGGACGAGCGGACGGCCCGGCTGCTGCCGCTGTGGACGCTCAAGGAGGCCTACACCAAGGCGCTCGGGCAGGGGCTGCGGCTCGACTTCACCGAGTTCGGCTTCGCCGCGGGCGGCGGCGAACTGCTCGCGCCCGACGGCCGGCCCGCCGCCGACGGCGAGTGGGCGTTCGCCACCCACCGGGTCCTGGGCGGGCGGTACCTGCTCAGCGTCGCCTGCCACGACACCGGCCTGGCCGCCTCCGCCGACACCACGGTCCGCACCATGCTCGACACGGGCTTCGCGGGGGCGGTCACCGAACTGCTCGGCTGAATCGTGCCGCACTCGGCCCCGCGTCCAGTCCCGCTGGAGGAAGACGCGGGGCCTTCGCATGCCCGCGTACGGTACGGAACCGGTCGCCTCCCCGACGGAACCCTGCGGGATCACGGCGCCCCACCACCGGACCACCGCCGTGTCAGTGCCGTGTCGGTGCCGTGTGGGCGGGCCCTCGCATACTCGTTCCGCATTCGCCGACAGAGGGGAGGGGAGGGGTCTCCCGCATGCGCGCCGCAGCCGGTCCGCCGCGCTCCCGCATGCGTGCCCCGCAGGACGATGGCCACCGACCACTCCTCGCACACCACCCCCGCCCGGGCCACCCCCGGCGGCCCGATGACCGTCGTCCTCGACCTCGCCGGCCAGGACCCGGCCGCACCGCCCGTCCTGGAGCTGCGCGGCCCCGTGGACCCGCACCGCGTCGAGGCCGCCCTCGACCGCCTGGGCCGGCTCGGTACGCGCCCCGCCTGCTCCTGGCTGCCGAGCCTGGAGCCCGCCGAGGACGGGCACCACACCCTGCGCCTGACCCCGGACGGGCCGGCCGCCGGCGACGCGCCCTTCCCCGCCGGGCTCCTCGCGGACCTGCTCACCGTCACGGAGAGCGGCCCCGGGCCCGCGCCCCGGATCGAGCCGACGCCGCTGCAACGGGAACTCCTCGCGGACGCGGACGCGCACCCCGGCACCGAGGGCTGGTGCGAACAGCTCGCGGTCACCTGGTCCGGGCCGCTCGACCCGGACCGGCTCGGCGCCGCCTGGCAGTCCGTCGCCGAACGGGAGAGCGTGCTGCGGGCCGCCTTCGAGGAGGGGCCCGAGCCGTGGATCGTCTGCCACGAGGGCGCGGGACCCGAAGTGCTGCGCTTCCCGCCCGGCAGCGTCGACTGGCACGCGCTGGTCGAGGCCGACCGGCGCCGGGGCCTCGACCCGCGCCGCCCGGGACCGCTGCGCGTCACCTTCCTGGGCGGCGGCCCGGACGCGGCCGGCAGCACCCGCCTCCTGCTGAGCTTCCACCCGGCGCTCCTCGACGACTGGAGCGTGCGGCTGCTGCTGCACGAGTTCTACCGCGCCTACCTGGCGGGCGGTGAGCTGCCCGGCGGCACCCGCCGCCCCGACCTCGGCGACTACACGCGCTGGCTCGCGGCCCAGGACACCGCCCCGGCCCGCGAGTTCTGGCGCGACGCCCCGCCCGGCCCCGCCACGTACCCGCCCGCGGGCGCCGGCGCCGGCCAGGTCCGCGCCCGGATCACGCCCGAGGAGAGCGAACGGCTCGCCGCGTGGGCGGGGGGCCTCGGCTGCCCGGAGAGCAGCGCCCTGCACGCCGTGTGGGCGCTGGCCCTCTACCGGGCCGGCGGCCACGAGGGCGCCGCCGACATCAGCTTCAGCGCGGCGGTCTCCGGCCGGGGCATCCTCCTCGACGGCGTCGAACGGCTGCCCGCCGCCCTGCGCAACCCGCTGCCGATGACCGCCGGCGTCAACCCGCACGCCCCGCTCGCCGACCTCCCGGCCCGCCTGCGCGACCAGGCCCTGGACGTGTCCGGGTACGAGTGGGTGTCGCAGGGGCGCGTCCGGTCCTGGACCCGCCCCGGCGGCCCCGCCGCGCCGGCGGCCGCCCCGCGCACCGGCAGCCTCGTCGTCTTCGAGAACCGGCCGCGCCCGCCCGGCGACCTGGCACCGGCGCTCGCCGCGCTGGGCGTCCGCGTCAGCACCCCCGAGACGCTGGGGGCGCGCACCGGGTTCCCGCTCACGCTCGTCGCCCACCGGGACGACGAGGGGGGCCTCGTGCTCACCGCCACCTGCCTCGGGTCGGGCCTCGCCCAGGCCGAGGACCTGCTCACCCGGACCGCGCACGCCCTGCGCGAGCTGCCGCGCACGGCGACGCCCGCGACGACGGTCGGCGGGGCGCTCGCGCTCCTCGCGGGACCGCCGGACCGGGCGCCGCGCGGACGGCCGGGCGCCCGGCGGGTGGCCGCGCTGACGGAGCTGCGCCCCGCCGCGCGCCCCGGCACCGGCACCGTCTGCCTGCTCCGGGCGCCGGGGACCCCGCTGTCCACGCTGACCCGGGTCGCCTACGCCTACCGGGGGCCGGAGGCCGTGGTGCTGCTGCGGCCACCGCCGTACGCGGACGCGTCCGCCCCGGCCGCCGAGGCCGTCGTGGGGGCGCTGGCCGGCCTCGGCGGGCCCCTCGTGCTCGGCGCGCTCTGCGGCGGCGGCGAGCGCGCCTACGCGCTCGCCGGGCAACTCGTCGCGGCCGGGCGCAGGCCGCCCGGAGTGGTCCTCACCGGCACCGCGACGCCGGCCGGGACCTTCGCCCACATCCTCGAAACGGTGGTCCGCCGAACCCGGTGACCGCCGCGGTCACGCCAACCGCCCCACCTCACACCTCAGGAGAGTCATGACGACACGTCTGTTCACCTCGGAGTCCGTGACCGAGGGACACCCCGACAAGATCGCCGACCAGATCAGCGACGCGATCCTGGACGCGCTCCTCGCACAGGACCCGGGTTCCCGCGTCGCGGTGGAGACCCTGATCACGACCGGGCAGGTCCACATCGCCGGCGAGGTCACGACATCGGCGTACGCGGACGTGCCGGGCATCGTGCGCCAGACCATCCTCGACATCGGCTACGACTCCTCCGCCAAGGGCTTCGACGGCACCTCCTGCGGGGTCTCCGTCTCCATCGGCGCGCAGTCCCCTGACATCGCGCAGGGCGTCGACACCGCGTACGAGAAGCGCGTCGACGGCTCCGGCGACGACGCGCTCGACCAGCAGGGCGCCGGCGACCAGGGGCTGATGTTCGGCTACGCGTGCGACGAGACGCCGAGCCTGATGCCGCTGCCGATCGACCTGGCGCACCGGCTCTCGCGCCGCCTCACCGAGGTACGCAAGAACGGCACCGTCCCCTACCTGCGCCCCGACGGCAAGACCCAGGTGACGATCGGCTACCTGGGCAGCCGCCCGGTGCGCCTGGACACGGTCGTCGTCTCCAGCCAGCACGCCGCGGACATCGACCTCGACGGCCTGCTCGTCCCCGACGTCCGCGAGCACGTCGTGGAGCACGTCCTGAACGAACTCGCCGACGAGGGCATCAAGCTGGAGACCGACGACTACCGGCTCCTCGTCAACCCGACCGGCCGCTTCGAGATCGGCGGCCCGATGGGCGACGCCGGCCTCACCGGCCGCAAGATCATCATCGACACGTACGGAGGCTACGCCCGGCACGGCGGCGGCGCCTTCTCCGGCAAGGACCCGTCGAAGGTGGACCGCTCGGCCGCCTACGCCACGCGCTGGGTCGCCAAGAACGTCGTCGCCGCCGGCCTCGCCACCCGCTGCGAGGTCCAGGTCGCGTACGCGATCGGCAAGGCCGAGCCGGTCGGTCTCTTCGTGGAGACCTTCGGCACCGCCAAGGTCGCGCAGGCCCGGATCGAGAGCGCCATCCGCGAGGTCTTCGACCTGCGCCCGGCCGCCGTCATCCGCGACCTGGACCTGCTGCGCCCCATCTACCGGCAGACCGCCGCCTACGGGCACTTCGGCCGCGAACTGCCGGACTTCGCCTGGGAGCGCACCGACCGCGTCGAACAGCTCAAGGCCGCCGCCGGTCTCTGACCGGCGTCCACCGGTGCCCAGTCGAGAGGGACAGGGATTCGTATGCGTATCGCGGTGACAGGCTCCATAGCCACCGACCACCTGATGGTCTTCCCGGGCCGGTTCGCGGACCAGCTCATCGCCGACCAGCTCGCCCATGTGTCGCTCTCGTTCCTCGTGGACGACCTGGAGGTGCGGCGCGGCGGAGTGGCGGCCAACATCGCCTTCGGGCTCGGCTCGCTCGGGCTGGACCCGCTGCTGGTCGGCGCCGTCGGCAGCGACTTCGCCACGTACGAGGTGTGGCTCAAGGAGCACGGGGTCGACACCGGTGGTGTGCGGGTGAGCGACGAGCGGCAGACCGCCCGTTTCTCGTGCATCACCGACCGGGACGACAACCAGATCGCGGCGTTCTACGCCGGCGCCATGGCGGAGGCCCGGGACATCGACCTGGCGGCGGAGACGGCCCGGGCCGGCGGCGTGGGCTTCGTCCTCGTCGCACCCGACGACCCGGCGGCCATGCTGCGGCACACCGCGGCCTGCCGGACCCTCGGCGTCCCCTTCGCCGCCGACCCCTCCCAGCAGCTCGCCCGCCTCGACGGCGACGAGGTGCGCGAGCTGGTCGACGGCGCCCGGTGGCTGTTCACCAACGAGTACGAGGCGGCGCTCCTGCTGGAACGCGCCTCCTGGGACCGCGACGACGTGCTGGGCCGCGTCGGAGCCTGGGTCACCACGCTCGGCGCGCGGGGCGTCCGCATCGAGAGCGCCGGCGCCGGCGCCCTGACCGTGCCGGGCATCGAGGGCGTCGAGACGGCCGACCCGACCGGGGTGGGCGACGCGTTCCGCGCGGGTTTCCTCGCCGCCACGGTCCGGGGCGCCGGCCCGGAGCAGGCTGCGCGGCTCGGCTGCGCGGTCGCCTCGCTGGCGCTGGGGGCCGTGGGCTCCCAGGCCTACGAGCCGGAGGCCGGCCGCCTGCTGGACATCCTGCGGCGGCAGTACGGCCCCGAGGCGGCCGACGCGCTCGCCCCCGTCCTGGGCGGTGCGTCATGACCGCGGCGGAGCGGGTCGCCGCCCTGCGGGACGCGCTCGCCACGCGCGTGGTGGTGGCCGACGGCGCGATGGGCACCATGCTCCAGGCGCAGGACCCGACGCTGGAGGACTTCCAGCAGCTCGAAGGGTGCAACGAGGTCCTCAACGTGACCCGCCCCGACATCGTGCGCTCGGTCCACGACGCGTACTTCGCGGCGGGCGTGGACTGCGTCGAGACGAACACCTTCGGCGCGAACACGGCGGCCCTCGGCGAGTACGACATCCCCGAGCGCGTCCACGAGCTGTCCGAGGCCGGTGCGCGCATCGCCCGCGAGGCCGCCGACGCGGTCACCGCTTCCACCGGTGAGCAGCGCTGGGTCCTCGGCTCCATGGGCCCGGGCACCAAGCTGCCCTCGCTCGGCCACATCCGGTACGCCACGATCCGGGACGGCTTCCAGGCGAACGCCGAGGGGCTGCTCGCCGGCGGCGCCGACGCGCTGATCGTGGAGACGACGCAGGACCTCCTCCAGACCAAGGCCGGACTGGTCGGCGCGCGGCGCGCGATGGACGCGCTGGGGGTGCGGGTCCCGCTGATCTGCTCGCTCGCCTTCGAGACGACCGGGACGATGCTCCTCGGCTCGGACATCGGCGCGGCGCTCACGGTCCTGGAACCGCTGGGCATCGACCTCATCGGCCTGAACTGCTCGACCGGTCCGGCCGAGATGACCGAGCACCTGCGCCACCTGGCCCGGCACTCGGCGACCCCGCTGATGTGCATGCCCAACGCGGGTCTGCCGGTGCTCGGCGCGGACGGCGCGTACTTCCCGCTCGGGCCCGACGGCCTGGCGGACGCCCAGGAGACGTTCGTACGGGACTACGCCCTGTCGCTGGTGGGCGGCTGTTGCGGGACGACGCCGGACCATCTGCGGGCCGTGGTGGAGCGCGTACGGGGCATCGTGCCGCCGGACCGGGCCCCGCAGCCGGAGCCGGGCGCGGCGTCGCTCTACCAGACGGTGCCGTTCCGCCAGGACACGGCGTACCTGGCGATCGGTGAGCGTACGAACGCCAACGGGTCCAGGAAGTTCCGCGAGGCCATGCTGGAAGGCCGCTGGGACGACTGCGTGGAGATGGCCCGGGAGCAGGTCCGCGAGGGCGCGCACATGCTCGACCTGTGCGTGGACTACGTGGGCCGCGACGGCGTCGCCGACATGGACGAGCTCGCTGGGCGCCTCGGGACCGCGTCGACGCTGCCGATCGTGCTGGACTCCACCGAGGTGGACGTGTTGCGGACCGGCCTGGAACGGCTGGGCGGGCGGGCCGTCGTCAACTCGGTCAACTACGAGGACGGGGACGGGCCCGAGTCGCGTTTCGCGAAGGTCAC
>NZ_VJNO01000046.1 GCF_007096885.1 Streptomyces sp. 130
GGCGGGGTCTGGGGGCGCGCACCCCCGCGCCGCCGGGGGGGGGGGGGGGGGCGGCCCCCGGCCACCGGGGGGGGGGGGGGGCCGGCCCCGCACCCGCGCTCCACCAGCACAACGAGGAGGGGTACCCATGAGCCGTACCGTCATCCGCGGCGGCTTGGTCGTCACCGCGTCGGACGAGATGCACGCGGACGTCCTCGTCGACGGCGGCCGGATCGCCGCGCTCGCCGCCCACGACAGCGACGAGGCGGCCGGCTGGACCGCCGCCCGGACCATCGACGCCACCGGCAAGTACGTCATCCCGGGCGGCGTCGACGCCCACACCCACATGGAGATGCCGTTCGGCGGCACCTACGCGGCCGACACCTTCGAGACCGGCACCCGCGCCGCGGCCTGGGGCGGCACCACCACCATCGTGGACTTCGCCATCCAGTCCGTCGGCCGCCCCCTGCGCGAGGGCCTGGACACCTGGTACGCCAAGGCGGACGGCAACTGCGCCATCGACTACGCCTTCCACATGATTCTCGCGGACGTGAACGAGTCCTCGCTCAAGGAGATGGACCTCCTGGTCGGCGAAGGCATCACGTCCTTCAAGCTGTTCATGGCCTACCCCGGGGTCTTCTACAGCGACGACGGGCAGATCCTGCGCGCCATGCAGCGGGCCGAGTCCAACGGCGGCCTGATCATGATGCACGCGGAGAACGGCATCGCCATCGACGTCCTGGTGGAGCAGGCCCTCGCCGCAGGCCGCACGGACCCCCGCTACCACGGCGACGTGCGCAAGGTGGCGCTGGAGGCGGAGGCCACGCACCGCGCGATCCAGCTCGCCCGGGTCGCGGGAGCGCCGCTGTACGTCGTGCACGTCTCCGCCGACGAGGCCGTCGCCGAGATCGCCGCCGCCCGCCACAAGGGGCAGCCCGTCTTCGGCGAGACCTGCCCGCAGTACCTCTTCCTGTCCACCGACAACCTCGCCGAACCGGACTTCGAGGGCGCCAAGTACGTATGCTCCACACCGCTGCGGCCCCGGGAGCACCAGGAGGTCCTGTGGCGCGGGCTGCGCAACAACGAGCTCCAGGTCGTCTCCACCGACCACTGCCCCTTCTGCTTCTCGGGGCAGAAGGAGATGGGCCGGGGCGACTTCTCGAAGATCCCCAACGGCATGCCGGGCGTCGAGAACCGCATGGACCTGCTGCACCAGGCGGTGGTCGACGGCCACATCTCGCGGCGCCGCTGGATCGAGATCGCCTGCGCGTCCCCGGCCCGGATGTTCGGCCTCTACCCGAAGAAGGGCACGATCGCGCCCGGCGCGGACGCGGACATCGTCGTGTACGACCCGGCGGCCCGGCAGACCGTGTCCGCCGAGACCCACCACATGAACGTCGACTACTCGGCGTACGAGGGCAAGCAGCTCACCGGCCGGGTCGAGACGGTGCTCTCGCGCGGTGAGGTCGTCATCGACAGCCGCACGTACACCGGCCGGGCCGGCCACGGCATCTACACCCCACGCGCCACCTGTCAGTTTCTGAACTAGGAGCAACGGGCATGGACTTCGGACTCGTCCTCCAGACGGACCCGCCCGCATCGGCCGTGATCAGCCTGATGCGCCGCGCCGAACGCAACGGGTTCCGCCACGGCTGGACCTTCGACTCGGCGGTGCTCTGGCAGGAGCCCTTCGTCATCTACAGCAGCATCCTGGAACACACCGACCGGCTCATCGTCGGCCCCATGGTCACCAACCCGGGCACCCGCACCTGGGAGGTCACCGCCTCCACCTTCGCCACCCTCAACGACATGTACGGCAACAGGACCGTGTGCGGGATCGGCCGGGGCGACTCCGCGATGCGCGTCGCCGGGCGCGCCCCCCACACCCTGGCCCGGCTCGGCGAGGCCATCGACGTCATCCGGGACCTGGCGGAGGGCCGCGAGGCCGAGGTGGACGGCAGCCCCGTCCGCATCCCCTGGATCAAGGACGGCAGGCTCCCCGTCTGGATGGCCGCCTACGGCCCCAAGGCCCTCGCGCTCGCCGGGCGGAAGGCCGACGGCTTCATCCTCCAGCTCGCGGACCCCTACCTCACCGAGTGGATGGTCAAGGCGGTACGGGACGCGGCGGCCGAGGCCGGACGCGACCCGGACGCCGTCACCATCTGCGTCGCCGCCCCCGCCTACGTCACCGACGACGACTCGCCCGAGGCCCTGGCCCACGCCCGGGACCAGTGCCGCTGGTTCGGCGGGATGGTCGGCAACCACGTCGCCGACCTCGTCGCACGGTACGGCGAGCACTCGGGCCTGGTCCCGGACGAGCTGACCGCGTACATCAAGGACCGGCAGGGCTACGACTACAGCCACCACGGGCGCGCCGGGAACCCCGACACCGCGTTCGTCCCCGACACCATCGTCGACCGCTTCTGCCTGCTCGGCCCGGCCGCCGCCCATGTCGAGAGGCTGAGGCACCTCAAGGCCCTGGGCGTCGACCAGTTCGCGGTGTACAACATGCACGACGCCCGCGAGGCCACCATCGACGCCTACGGCTCCGCCGTCATCCCCGCCCTCACCGGCTGACCGGCCCCCCACGGTCGAACGCACCTCCCGGTCGTACGCGAAAACCCCGCGCCCCGCCCCGCACGGCACCGTCCCGAGCGAAGGGTCCAGCCGCCATGACATCGACCGCCCCCTCCTCCCCGCCCTCCTCACCGGACCCCATACCGGCCTCCTCCGACCGCGTCGAACTCGCCCCCGGCGCCGTCCCCGACGACAACCGGTTCGTCAACGCCGACCTGCTGCCCGTCCCGCTGGCACGGCGCGTGTGGACCACGTACAACTTCACCGCGCTGTGGGTCGGCATGGCCCACAACATCCCGTCCTGGCTGCTCGCCTCCGGCCTCGTCGCGCTCGGCATGGACTGGAAGCAGGCCGTCCTCACCATCGCGCTCGCCAACCTGATCGTGCTCGGGCCCATGCTCCTCACGGGCCATGCCGGGCCCAAGTACGGCATCCCCTTCCCGGTGCTGGCCCGGGCCTCGTTCGGGCTGCGCGGCGCCAATCTGCCCGCCCTGATCCGGGCGGCGGTCGCCTGCGCCTGGTTCGGCATCCAGACCTGGATCGGCGGCGTCGGCATCTTCACGCTGCTGGGCAAGGTGTTCGGCGGCTGGGCCGAGGCGTCCGAGGTGGGCGGGCAGCCCTGGACGCTCTGGCTGTGCTTCGTCCTCTTCTGGGCGCTCGAACTCGCCATCATCTACCGGGGGATGGAGGCGCTGCGCCGGTTCGAGAACTGGGCGGCGCCCTTCGTGATCGTCGGCGCGCTGGTGCTCCTGGTGTGGATCGCGGTGAAGGCCGGAGGCTTTGGACCGCTGCTCGACCAGCCGTCGGAGCTCGGCTGGGGCCGGGACTTCTGGCCCGTCTTCTTCCCGTCCCTGATGGGCATGATCGCCTTCTGGGCCACGCTCTCCCTGAACATCCCCGACTTCACCCGCTTCGGGGCGGGCCAACGGGCCCAGATCCGGGGTCAGTCGCTCGGACTGCCGACGACGATGACCCTGTTCGCGCTCCTCTCGGTGCTCGTCACCTCCGGCTCCCAGGCCGTCTACGGCAAGGCCGTCTGGGACCCGGTCGAGCTCGTCGCCCACACCGACAACGTCTTCGGACTCCTCTACGCCCTCGTGACCGTCCTGGTCGCGACCGTCTCCGTCAACATCGCGGCCAACGTCGTCTCACCCGCGTACGACCTGGCCAACCTCGCGCCGAAATTCATCAGCTTCCGTACCGGGGCGCTGATCACCGGGGTCGTCGGCGTCGTCATCATGCCGTGGAAGCTCACCGAGACGCCCGAGCTGTACATCTTCACCTGGCTCGGCCTGGTCGGCGGGCTGCTCGGTACGGTGGCCGGCATCCTGATCGCCGACTACTGGATCGTCCGGCGCACGGTGCTCGACCTCGCCGACCTCTACCGCCCCGGCGGGCGCTACTGGTACACGGGCGGCTGGAACTGGCGGGCCGTCGCCGCGTTCGCGGCCGGCGGTTTCCTCGCGGTCGGCGGCTCCCACTCGAAGCCGGGGGAGGGCCCGTTCCCGGCGGACGGCGTCATCCCGTTCCTGAAGCCGCTCGCGGACTACGGCTGGGCGGTGGGCCTCGCGGCCTCGCTCGTCGTGTACGCGGCCCTGATGGCGGGGGTCACGACGGAGCGGAGGTCCGGCTCAGCAGGGCGCTGACGTCGTACGATTCGGCGGGCGACGGCGTGTTCCTGGGCACCGGTACGTCGAAGTCCGAGAAGTTCACCACCGCGTCCGCGTCGTCCCCGCCCTGCAGCGAGAGCCGCAGCGGATAGGGCTTGCCGGTCGCCGCCACGTCCACCGTCAGCGTCATGTCCCCGCGCATCCGGGTCAGCGGGATCACGGACTTGTCGCCGACGGTGGTCTTCGCGCCCTTGTTGAGGGTGCCGGAGTCGTCGTTCGCGTTGTCGCCGACCAGCTTCTGGAAGGTGTTGAGGTCGCACGCCTTCGTCAGGGCGCGCAGCCGGGGGCTGTCGGCGGGGGCCTTGAGATAGCGGTCGCCAACGATCGCCGCGAAGGCCGAACCGCCGTTCGGCACCTGGTTCTTCCAGAAGTCCGCGTCCGGCTTCAGCCACACGTCGTCGCCGCGCTTGACGATCAGCACCGAGCCCTGGCTCCGGCCCAGGTCCACCGAGCCGTTGCAGTTGCCGTGCCGGTCCACGGCCAGGTCCAGGGACATGGACGGGGTGCCCTTGCCCAGGTCACCCCGGGTGGACACGTGCAGGGACTCCGCGCCGAGCAGCGCGTCCCGGGAGCGGTCGGCGATCTGCTGGGCGGTGAGATGGTCGATGTCCTCCGCGTGGGCCACGCCGCCGAGGACGCCGGTACCGCCGGCGCCGATCAGGAACGCGGCGGCCCACGCGGCCGGGCGGGTGCCGAGTCGTGAACCGGTCACGTCGCCTCCTCGGTGCGAAGGGTCGTGGTGGGGCGTCCGGACGACTGCGGTCCGGTCCCGTCGAGCGTACGCCGGAGGAGTGAACGCCGCCCGTTCGGCAAAGGCGCCCCCGGAGCGCCCCCCGGACGGCGCATACGCAGCGTGACGTTTTCCGGCGCCGCCGGTTAGGCAGACCGCGGGCGGCCGAGCTCCTGCTTCCGCCCGCGCCAGAGTCGAACGCGACCGTACGCGTGCCGCCCCGGCGGTCACGGGCGGTCACCACCGAAAGGTCACCATGAAGAAGACCCTGGGGAGCCTGTCCCGCACCGCGCTGCGCCGCGCCGCCGTCACCGGCCTGTCCGCGGCCCTCGCCGCGGCCGGCGGTCTCGCCGTCGCCGCCCCGGCCGCCGCCACGCCGCCCGGTCTGTCCTGCGACACCGGCAAGCACGCCGTGGACGACTACACCGGCTTCGCGCTGTGCCGGAACAACGGCTCCACCACCCAGACCTTCTGGGTCCACCTGGTCTGCGGCTGGTCCCCCGACGTGGACGGCGAGCACGTCACCCTCGCCCCGGGCCAGTCCGGCCAGTCCACCGCGCACTGCGCCGGCCTGGGCACGGGCATCGGCGAGATCAGCGTGCGGCCGTAAGCACACCGGCCCGCACGGTCGAGGGCGGCGCCCAGCGGTCAAGAGCGGTGCACAACGGTTGAGGGCGGCGCACAACGGTCAAGAGCGGCGCGCAACGGTTGAGGGCGGCGCCCAGCGGTCAAGGGCGGCGCCCAGCGGTCAAGGGCGGCGCCCAGCGGTCAAGAGCGGCGCACAACGGTTGAGGGCGGCGCGCCCACTCGTTACCCTCCAGTAAGTCCGTTCGCGCGGACAGGTGTACGTGCGCACCTGACGGTACGAGGAGGCGAGCCGCCCATGTCCTCAGCCCCGCCCACCCGAACGGCCGAAGAACCCGCACCGGACCGGGACGCCCAGGACCCGGCCGCCCCGCGCGGGCTCGCCGGGAGCGTGCGGGCCCTCGCGGACGGCCGGACCACCTCCACCGCGCTCGTCACCACCGCCCTGGCCCGGATCGAGGCGAGCCAGGGCACCCTCAACGCCTTCCGCGAGCTGCGCGCCGAGGCCGCGCTCGCCGAGGCCGCGGAGGCCGACCGCAGGCTCGCGGCGGGGGAGCGGCTGCCGCTGCTCGGGGTGCCCGTCGCGGTGAAGGACGACACGGACGTCGCCGGCATGCCCACCCACTTCGGCTGCGCCGGTCAGCGGGCGGCGGCGGGCGCCGACAGCGAGGCCGTACGCAGGCTGCGCGCGGCCGGGGCCGTGATCGTCGGCAAGACCAACTCCTGCGAGCTGGGCCAGTGGCCGTTCACCGAGGGCGCCGCGTTCGGCGCCACCCGCAATCCCTGGCACACCGGCCACACCCCGGGCGGCTCGTCCGGCGGTTCGGCCGCCGCCGTCGCCGCCGGACTGGTGCCCGCCGCCCTCGGCTCGGACGGCGCCGGGTCCATCCGCATCCCCGCCGCCTGGACCCACCTCGTCGGCATCAAACCGCAGCGCGGCCGGATCTCGGTGCACCCGCACAGCGACGCGTTCCAGGGCCTCACCGTCAACGGGCCGCTGGCCAGGACCGTCGAGGACGCCGCCCTCCTCCTCGACGCCGTCGCCGGGCCGCACACCGAGGACCCGCACCGCCCGCCGCCCGTCGACACCTCGGCCGCCGCCCGCCGCGACCCGGGCCGGCTGCGCATCGCCCTCGCCTGGCGGCCCCCGCTCACCCTCACCGGCGCGGCGCCCCACCGGGACGTGCGCCGCGCGGTCACCGCGACCGCGGAGGCGCTGGCCCGGCTCGGCCACCACGTCGAGGAGGCCAGGCCGCGCTACGGGCTCATCGGCCTCGGCTTCGTGCCCCGAGCCACGGCGGGCATCGCCGAGCTCGCCGCCCTGCACCCCGAACCGGCGCTCCTGGACGCGCGCACCCGCAGCGCGCTGCGCACCGGCACCCGGCTGGGCGGCAGGGTGGTGCGGGCGGCCCGGGCGCGCGAGGTGCACCAGCACCGGCGGATCGGGGCGCTGTTCCACCGTGGGCCGGGCGGCGCCGGTTTCGATGTGCTGCTGACCCCGACGACCGCGGCGCCGCCGCCCCGGATCGGCCGGTTCGACGGGCTGAGCGCGTGGCGCACCGATGTGGCGATGACCGAGGCGTGCCCGTACGCCTGGCCGTGGAACGTGCTCGGCTGGCCCGGTGTCAACGTCCCGGCGGGCTTCACCCCGGACGGCCTCCCGGTCGGCGCCCAGCTCCTCGGCCCGTCGCGCAGCGAGGAACGGCTCGTCTCGCTGGCGGCCCAGCTGGAGGCGGACCGGCGCTGGCAGGACCACAGGCCGCCGCCCCTCGGCTAAGGCACCCGGGCGGTCCACTCGTCGTTCGCGAACTTCGTACGGACCAGCTCCTCGGCCCGGGCCAGCTCCTCGGGGGTCACTCCGCCCCGGGTCAGTCCGTGCCGGCTGCGGAAGGACTCGATCATGCGCTCGATGACGGCCTGGCGCGGCAGACCGGTCTGCCGGCGGAGCGGATCCACGCGCTTCTTGGCGCTCTTGGTGCCCTTGTCCGACATCTTCTCCTTGCCGATGCGCAGCACCTCCAGCATCTTGTCCGCGTCGATGTCGTACGACATCGTCACGTGGTGCAGCACCGCGCCCGGGCCGCCGCCCGGGCCGACCACGCGCTTCTGCGCGGCCCCGGCGATCTTGCCGACTTCGGTGGCGATGTCGTTGAGCGGCTGGTACCACGCCTTGATGCCCATGTCCCCGAGGGCTTCCAGCACCCAGTCGTCCAGGTAGGCGTAGCTGTCCGCGAAGGAGAGCCCGGAGACCAGGGACTGCGGCACCGCCAGCGAGTACGTGATGGTGCTGCTCGGCTCCGCGAACATCGCGCCGCCCCCGGAGATCCGCCGGACGACGGTGACGCCGTGGCGCTCGACGCCCTCGGCGTCCACCTCGTTGCGCAGCGACTGGAAGCTGCCGATGATCACCGCGGGCGCGTCCCACTCCCACACCCGCAGCGTCGGCGGGCGCCGGCCGGCCGCGACCTCCGCCGTGATGACCTCGTCCAGGGCCATGTGCAGGGCGGGGGACTGCGGGGCGTCGTGGATGAGCTGCCAGTCGTAGTCGCTCCACTCCGTGGCCTGCGCCAGCGCCCGGCGCACGGCGACGGCGACGCCCTCCGACGTGAGGCCGAGCATCACCGTCGACTCCGGCAGCGCCGCGTCGATCCGGGCCGCGAGGGCGACCGTGTCGGTGGTCGCCGGGGCGCCTTCCAGGGCCGCGTCGATGGCGAGGATCGCCTCGTCCGGCTCCAGGAAGAAGTCACCGGCCACCCGGACGTCGCGCAGGGCGCCGCCCTCGACCTCCAGGTCCACCACGACCAGCTTTCCGCCGGGGATCTTGTACTCACCGTGCACGGCCCTGCCTCCACTTCCACCCGGCCCGTCCGCCTCGTACGGGTTTCGGCCAGTCACAACGCCACCGTCGCACGGAATAGTCCGGCGGGCCGGGGCGCGCGGCCGGCGCGCGGTCACTTCGACTCCTGTGGTCCGTACCAAACCCTTGACACCGGCTTTCTTCACTTCTTAAATCATGTGGCGAACCAAGTGCCCCGGGTCCGCCCGACCGTGGCTGCTCGACCTGTCATGCACATGACTTTCATGTGTGCGGCGGGGTACCCCTTCCCTCCCCCATACACACCGGAAGGGAGAGTCATGGACTCCCCACGCCTTTCGCGGCGCCTGCTGCGCTCCGTACTCCCAGCCCTCGCCCTCGCCCTGGCCACCGCGGGCCTGGCCGGCACCGAAGGCACCGCCCCGGCGGACGCCGCGCCGATGTCGCAGGCCGCGGCGACCGCCACGACCACGTTCTCCGACGAGTTCGACGGCGCGGCCGGTTCAGCGGTGGACGGCAGCAAGTGGCAGATCGAGACCGGCGACAACGTCAACAACCACGAGCGGCAGTACTACACCTCGGGCAACAAGAACGCGGCGCTGGACGGCCAGGGCCATCTGGTCATCACCGCCCGCAAGGAGAACCCCGCCAACTACCAGTGCTGGTACGGCACCTGTCAGTACACCTCGGCCCGGCTGAACACCTCCGGCAAGTTCACCCAGGCCTACGGGCACGTCGAGGCGCGCATGAAGATCCCGCGCGGCCAGGGAATGTGGCCCGCCTTCTGGATGCTCGGCAGCGACATCGGGCAGGTGGGCTGGCCCAACTCGGGTGAGATCGACATCATGGAGAACGTCGGCTTCGAACCGTCCACCGTGCACGGCACCCTGCACGGCCCCGGCTACTCCGGCTCCGGGGGCATCGGCGCCGGCTACACCCTGCCGAACGGCCAGGCGTTCGCGGACGCCTTCCACACCTTCGCCGTAGACTGGGCCCCCGACTCCATCACCTGGTCCGTGGACGGCAACGTCTACCAGCGCCGCACCCCCGCCGACACCAACGGCAACGCCTGGGCGTTCAACAAGCCGTTCTTCCTGATCCTGAACCTGGCGGTCGGCGGCTACTGGCCCGGTGACCCCGACGGCAGCACCGCCTTCCCCAGCCAGCTCGTGGTCGACCACGTCCGCGTCACCACCAACGACAGCCAGCCCCCCGCCACGGGCGGCCGGATCACCGGGCTCGCCGGCAAGTGCGTGGACGTCGCCGCCGCGAACACCGCCAACGGCACCCCGGTCCAGCTCTACGACTGCAACGGCACCGACGCGCAGAAGTGGACCGTGGGCGCCGACGGCACGATCCGGGCCCTCGGCAAGTGCCTCGACGTGGCCTCCGGCGGCACGGCGGACGGCACCAAGGTCCAGCTCTGGGACTGCAACGGAACGGCCGCGCAGAAGTGGGCGGTCAGCGGGGCCCGCGACATCGTGAACCCCCAGGCGAACAAGTGCCTGGACGTCACGGGCAACAACTCGGCCAACGGCACCCCGCTGCAGATCTGGACCTGTGCGGGAACGGCCAACCAGAAGTGGACGGTCAACGGCTGACCGGACCGGCCCGTCAGTGACCCCCGGCTCCGCTGCGCCGGGGGTCACTGCTGCCGATCGCGGACGAACTTCCGCCATTCGCAAGGGCGTTGGGACCAGTGCCTTGCCCGGCCCGGTCCGGCGTACACTCTGGAGCGCCTCCGCGGTGGGGAACGCGGTCACGTGGCGGTAGGAGTCGGTAGCGGGAGGGCCAGTGGCGACGAGCAGGCGCAGTCTTCGCAGAAGCCTGGTGGACTACGCGTTCTGGACAGCCAGTCTGGTGGTCCTGGTTGTCGGAATCTTCCTCCTCGGTCTGGATCACGGGCTGACACGGGAGCAGATCCTCTCCAACCTCGGTCAGAATCTGATCGCTAGCGTGATCTTCGCTGTGATCTTCTCCTGGCTGAGCGGGCGAGTCCAGGAGCGGAGTCTCCAGGACTCGCTGGAGGAGAGCTTCGGCGATCATGCGCACAAACTCGCTTCGGCGGTTGCGCAGGGAAATAAGGAATTTCTTCCGGATGCGGTGTATCCTCCGCTCGACCCGAAGAACGGTGAATACGGTCACCGGTTCAACACCGACATGACGCGCAGTCTGGAAAAGACCGGATTCTATGCGTTTCGCGGCCCCAGTGCTCGATATGTCGCAGCGCGCTTGCGCGAATCAACTCACTATCCGCAACAGGTGAAGGTCGCGATGCTGAGCCCCGGAGATCCGCGGGCCATTCAGCGGCGAGCGGCCGACAGGGTCCCCTGGGAGCGCTTCCAGGGAATGGATGTGCAGGATCTGGAGAGCAAGCTGCGGCAGGAGCTCATTATTACCGTGGTTTCGCTTTTCGACTACCGCAGGTACTGTCCGGTGAATCTCTTGTATGTAGAGGACACAGCGGTTCACCGCTACGAGATCTTCGATGATTCCGTCTATGTCGCCTGGTACGGCAGCCCCCGATCCCGGTCCATGGAAATGCCGGAATCTCTGCGTTTCCCCGCGGGATCGTTCCTCTACAAGACGCTCCGGCTGGATCTCCTCCGCCGCTTTGATATCTCGAGCGACAAGTCGGTGACATTTCTTCCCGAGCAGGACGATAACTTCCTGGCTCAGCATCTCGCGGGCGTGCTCGGGAGGACTGTGACTCAGGCGGACATCGATGGCTGGCGCAGGGAGTACGATTCTGAGGTCGAAGAATTTTCTGACTATTTGAAGTCGATGTACCGGGACATGCGTCGGATTTCCTGAGGTGTGCACGCAGCTATTCCAGGGGGGAGCCTATGGGTGTGGACATGTCGGAACTTCGCCGCGCGATGGCACAGGAAGACCCCGACGCGGCCGGCGAGCTGACCGACCGGGCTCTGCGGGAAATGGCCGGCGGGTGGACAAGCCACCCGGTGCTGCGTCATCCGCTGGGGTTTCTGTACGTGCAATTGGATCGCCGGCCCGACTCCGTTCTCCGCCTTCATCTGTGGCCGGAGGTGTCGGCGTGGGAGATTTTGACCACGTCTCCCTACCACATGCACGCCTGGGACCTGATCAGCTATGTGCACCAGGGGGATATGACCAACACCGTGGTGGGGGCCGCCCCGTGCCTCGACGACCCGGAGTACCGGGTCTTCGACATCTTGGGCGAGGGGGCGGTTGACGTGCTGACGCCGACCGAAGAATTGGTGAGGACACACAGGGAATCCCGGGAGACCATCCGGGCAGGAATGTTCTATCGAATCGATGCCGGAAAATACCATGCCAGCCGCACGGCGGCTTCAGGGTGGGCGGTGAGTACGGCGTTGGTCACTCGGGTACCGGGCGGCGAGGAACGGGCACTGGGGCCGCTGTCGCTGAAGGCGCACCGCACGCGACGTCAGGTCTGCCTCCCGGAAGAGCTGCGAACCGCGGCCCAGGAAGTCGTTGCCGAGACCGGTCCTTACTGAAGCGGACATCGCCGAGGCCGGCGCCCACCCTCGCCCCGGCTCACCCCAGCCCGACCCCGCCCCCCAGCACCGCCCGCACCTCGCGCACCAGATCCGCCGCCGTCTCCACCGCCGCCGCGTCCAGGCCCCGCAGCGCCGCGCCCACCCGGTCCGCGAAGCCCGGCGGGGTGCCGGGCAGGGCGGCGGTCGCCGCGAGGGCGCCCTTCTCGTTGAGGCACCAGGCGCGGTGATGGGCGTGGAGCGCCTGGGCGAGGATGCCGAAGGCCCGGGACAGGCAGAGGGAGACGTGCAGCCGGTCGCCCGACGGGGCCGACTTGCGGGCCGCCGCCACCGAGAAGTCCGCTTCCCAGGCCGCGGCGGCCAGCGCCGCGCGCAGTGGCTCCGGGTAGACCGAGGTCTCCCGCTTCAGGGCCGTCAACTCCCCGCCGGGGTCGGAGAGTACGCGCCCGAGGGCGACCTCGCCCGGGTACGCCGGCGACCAGAAGCCCAGCGGATGGCCGGGCTGGACGCCCACCTCGAAGCGGCCCTCCCGGCAGTCGGCCCAGACCCGCTCGACCCGGTCCAGGTCGCGCAGAATCCAGTCGACCTGGACGCCGTCCACCCGCAGCCAGCCCCCCGCGTTCACCCAGGGCCCCCAGCCGCCGGGGCCGGTCACCTCGACCGGGGAGCCCTGGAAGGCGGCGGCCAGTGCGGACAGGGCGGCGGTGTCCGGTGTACCGCGGTAGTACACGCCCAGGTCCCAGTCGGAGTCCGGGCGGTGGGCGCCCCGGGCCCGGCTGCCGCCGAGCAGGACGGCCCGGATGCCGGGCACCCGGGTCAGCCGGGCGGCCATCTCGGCGATCCTGGCGGTCATCGCGGAATCGCCGGGCCCGGCGAAGTCGTCTGAGGTCATCGGGCGAGGACACTACCCGCCCCCGGGCCGTCGGTGCCTGCGAATATCCTGGGTGCTCCGACCGTCGGCTGACTAAGGAGTCCGAAGGTGCCGTCGATGCTCGATGCGGTCGTGGTGGGCGCGGGCCCCAACGGACTGACCGCCGCAGTCGAACTGGCCCGCCGGGGCTTCGCCGTCCAGGTCTTCGAGGCCGGACCCGCGGCCGGCGGCGGCGCGCGTACGGAGGAGCTGACGCTCCCCGGCTTCCGGCACGACCCCTGCTCGGCGGTGCACCCCCTGGCCATAGGCTCCCCGGCCTTCGACGCGATGCCCCTGGAGCGGCACGGCCTGGAGTGGATCCAGCCGGACCTGGCCCTCGCCCACCCCTTCCCGGACGGCACCGCCGCCGTGCTCGCCGCCTCGGTGGGACAGACCGCGATGTCGCTCGGCCCCGGCGACGCGGGCGCCTACCGCCGCCTCCTCGCCCCCTACCTCGGCCACTGGGACACCCTCGCCCGGGACTTCCTGCGCACCCCGTGGGACGGGCTGCCCCACGACCCGTACCGCTGGGCGCGCTTCGGGCTCGACGCGATCCAGCCCGCCACGCTGCTCTCCCGCCGCTTCCGGGGCGAGAAGGCGCGCGGCCTCATCGCCGGTCTCGCCGCGCACGCCATCGCGCCGACGAACGGCCTCGCCACCGGCGGCATCGCCCTCCTCTTCGCGCTCGCCGCGCACGAGCGGGGCTGGCCCGTGCCGCGCGGCGGCTCCCAGGCCATCTCCGACGCCCTCGCCTCCTACCTCCGGGAGCTGGGCGGCACCCTCACGACCGGCACGGAGGTCAAGCGCCTGGACGAACTGCCGCCCGCCCGCGCCTACGTCTTCGACACCTCGCCGACCGCCCTCGCCCGGATCGCCGGCCTCGGCCGCGCCTACCAGGGGTACCGGTACGGCGCCTCCTGCTTCAAGATCGACTACGCCCTGTCGGGACCCGTGCCCTGGACCGCCGAGGAGCCCCGCCGGGCCGGCACCGTGCACCTGGGCCCCACCGCGGGAGAGATCGACGACGCGCTGCGCCGGGCGGTGGACGGCCGAGACCCCCGCGTCCCCTTCCTGATCACCGCCCAGTCCAGCCTGGTCGACCCCTCCCGCGCCCCCGAGGGCAAGCACGTCTTCTGGGTGTACGGGCATGTCCCGGCGGGCTGGCAGGGCGACGCGACCGAGGTCATCGAACGCCAGCTGGAGCGGTTCGCCCCCGGCTTCCGCGACCTGGTCCTCGCCCGCGCGGTCGCCGGCCCGCCCGGCATCGCGAAGCGCAACGCGAACTACGTGGACGGGGACATCGCCTGCGGCGCCTTCGCCGGCCTCCAGACCGTCATCCGCCCCAAGCTCGCCCGCGTACCGTACGCCACCGCGCACCCCGCGGTCTTCCTCTGCTCCTCGGCGACCCCGCCCGGCCCCGGGGTGCACGGCATGTCCGGCCACCACGCGGCGAAGGCGGTCTGGCGGCGGCTGCGCGCCGTCGGGTGAGCCGGGCCGCCGCCGCTGACCCCGGTCAGCCGCTCCCGCCCTTCCGTACCGTGCAGGTGTCCGTGTCCGCCGGGCACCAGTGCGTACGCCCGCCGACCAGATGGAGTTCGAGGTCGGCGTCCCGCATGCCGTGGTCGTCCAGCGCCTCGCGCAGCGCGGTCGGCGCGGGCTGCGGCGGCAGGCCGAGCACACCGATGACGACGGTGCCGTTGCGCGCCTCCACGGACGCGATCTGCCACTTCCCGGTCGCCGCCCACCGTTCCGCGACCGGCCGGGCGTCGGCGGCCAGCAGGCGGTCGTGGGCGACCCGGATCGTGCCGGTGGTGAGCGGGACGGCGACGAGCACGACGACACAGGCCACCGCCACGAGCGTCCGGCCCCGGAACCGCCCGACCCGCATGCCCGCCCGCTCGGCGCCCGCCCGTACGCCGTAGCAGAGGAAGACCACGGTCCCGGTGGCCACGATCGCCGCCACGTTGGTCGCGAACAGGAGCGCGGACTCCCCGGCGTCGTGGTAGCGGTGCACCGTCAGGAGCAGCCCCGTCACGGCCAGCGGCGGCACCAGCGAGATGGCGATGGCCACACCCGGCAGCGTGTCCGAGATGTCGGCCCGGACCAGCGCGAACGCGCCGACCGTGCCGGTGGCCAGCGCGGCGAGCAGGTCGATCAGGCGCGGGCTGATCCGCGAGGACACCTGGCTGTTGGAGGCGAAGGCGTCCGGCGGGGCGGCGATCCAGCCCAGGACCATCCCGATCGCCACCACCGCCAGCGCGCCCCCGGTCACCAGCAGCAGACAGCGCACCACCTGGCGCCGGCGGGCCAGCACCAGCGCCAGCGCGCAGCCCAGGATCGGCGTCATCAGCGGGGCGACGATCATCGCCCCGATCACCGTGGCCGTGGAGTCCCCGACGACCCCCGCGCTCGCGATGACGGCGGCCAGCACGAGCAGCCCCCAGAACCGGGTCGAGCTCGGACTGCGCAGCCCCCGCTCGATGAACAGCGCGTCGGTCATCCTGCGGACGGCGTCCGCGTCGACTCCCGCCATCTCCTCGCTCCTCTCTCAGGCGGACGTGCCGCCCGGCTTCCGCGCCATGCCCCGGTCCACCAGCTGCTGCTTCACGTGGTCGACGACGGGGGCCGGGTCCAGCGTGACGGCGTCGTCGGTCAGCTCCACCGCGCCGCCGCCCTTCCCGGTCAGCGCCTTGTCGACGGCCCGGTGCGCCCGCCGGTTGCCCTCGGTCCACACCTTCTCGAACGCGTCCGAAGCGGCGACCGCGCGCGCCCGTTCGTGGACCAGGGCGCGGACCGCGTCCTCCAGCGAGCCGCCGAGGCGCCCGAGGGCCTTCTCCAGTCGCGGCCGGTCGTCCGGCGACACCTGGGACAGCAGGGCGGACAGGTCGATCCGGGGCATGAGCGCGTCGGTCACCCGGTCGGCCACGGCGTCCTGGACGGCCGGGTCGGAGGCGAGCGGGGCGACCGTGTCCACGTAGCGGCCGGTGCCCCCGACCTGGTCGGACGCCCACGCGGCGACGACGGAGAGCGGGGCGAGCAGACAGCCGAGGACGATGAGGACGGCGGCGAGCGAGGAGCGGCCCCGGTGCCGGGGCGGACGGGCGCGCTCCTGTTCGAGCGCGGTCACGCGGTCCCGGAGGGCTCCGACCTCGGCCGCTGAGGAGCCGTCACTCGCCGCCGCGCCGCCGTCCACCGCGCCTCCCCGGGGTAATCGTTTCCCTGACTGCCCAGGCAACGGCGACCGGCGGGCAGGCGCGAGCGGGGTTGCGCCGAACGGACACATCGGCGCCTCAGGCGAACCGTTCGCGAGATTGGCCGAGAACAGTCTGTGAACCGGTTCGAACGGCGGGGAGATGGCGCCTGAATGGCTTGTAATGCCTGAGTAACGGCGCCCTCCTAAGGTGCGAGCTCCCCCGTACAGTTCCTGGAGGAGCATCTTGATGCACCTGTCCCGATCGCCCCGGCGGAGAACCGCCGCATGGGCGGCAGCAGCGCTCACCATCACGGGCCTGCTGACCGGCGCCCCGTCCGCCGCCGCGGCCCCCGGCCCGACCGCCCCGGTCGACTCCGCCCTGCTGAAGGCCGTGGACAAGGGCGGCGAGAGTTCGTTCTTCGTCGTCCTCAAGGACAAGGCCGACCTCACCTCCGCCAAGCGCGAGCACGGCCACGCCGCCCGCGCGAAGTCGGCGTTCAACGAGCTGAAGACCAAGGCCCACGAGAGCCAGCGGTCGCTCAACACCTTCCTCGACAAGAAGAAGGTCGGCCACGAGGGTTTCTGGATCGCCAACGCGGTCAAGGTCACGGGGGACAAGGACCTCGTCGAGCAGCTCGCGAAGCGCACGGACGTCGAGCGGATCGTCAAGGAGCAGCACTACAAGCTCGACGACATCGTGTCGCAGCCCACGGCCGCCCAGACGAAGGCGGCGGTGAAGGCCGCCACGAAGGCCCAGGCGGCGGAGGAAGGCGCCCCCGAGTGGGGTGTCAAGGACATCAAGGCCGACCGGGTCTGGGACGACTACCAGGACCGCGGCGAGGGCATCGTCATCGCCAACGTGGACTCGGGCGTCCAGTTCGACCACCCGGACCTGGTGGACAACTACCGGGGCAACAACGGCGACGGCTCCTTCACCCACTCCTACAACTGGTACGACGCCAGCGGCCAGTGCCCGACCGACGCGCCCTGCGACAACAACGGCCACGGCACCCACACCATGGGCACGATGGTCGGCAAGAACGGCGTCGGCGTCGCCCCCAACGCGAAGTGGATAGCCGCCAAGGGCTGCGAGTCGGACCTGTGCGCGGACGCCAACCTGCTCAAGGCGGGCGAGTGGATTCTCGCGCCGACGGACGAGAACGGCCAGAACCCGCGTCCGGACCTCGCACCGAACATCGTCAACAACTCCTGGGGCGGTGACGGCACCTTCTACACGGAGATCCTGAACGCCTGGAACGCCGCGGGCATCTTCGAGGCGTTCGCGGCCGGCAACGACGGTGACGGCTTCACCTGCTCGACGACCCACCCGCCGGGGGCGCAGGCCGAGTCCTACGGCGTCGGCGCCTACGACGTGAACGGCAAGATCGCCGACTTCTCCGGCTTCGGCCCCTCGCCGGTCGACGGCTCGGCCAAGCCGAACATCTCCGCGCCGGGCGTCGACGTCCGCTCCACCTGGCCGGGCAGCGCGTACAACACCATCTCCGGTACGTCGATGGCGACCCCGCACCTCGCGGGCGCGGTGGCCCTGCTGTGGTCCGCCGCCCCCTCGCTCATCGGTGACATCGACGCCACCCGCGCCCTGCTGAACGAGGGCGCGACCGACGTGGACGACACCCACTGCGGCGGCACCGCCGAGATGAACAACGTCTGGGGCGAGGGCAAGCTCGACATCCTCGCGTCCGTCGACAAGGCCCCGCACACCGCCGCGACGATGACCGGCAAGGTCACCAGCAAGGCCACCGGCGCCGCCCTGTCCGGCATCACCATCGAGGCCACCGGCGCCACCGGCACCCGTACGGTCAGCACCCACGCCGACGGCACCTACCGGTTCACGCTCGCGCCGGGCACGTACTCCTTCGAGCTGAGCGGCTACGGCTACGCCCCGGCCACCGTCTCCGACGTCACGGTCACCGCGGGCCAGGCCCTCGGCAAGGACTTCTCGCTCGACGCGGTCCCCGCGCACAAGGTCTCCGGCAAGGTCCTCGACGTCCAGGGCCGCCCGCTCGCCAAGGCCACCGTGCAGGTCGCCGGCTCCCCGGTGCCCGCGGTCACCACCGCCACCGACGGCACCTACACCCTGCCGGCCGTCTCCGAGGGCAGCTACACCCTCACCGTGACGCCCGCCGCTCCGGTCCTGTGCAACGGCGTCTCGCGCGGCGCCCTGACCGTCGACGGCGACAAGACGGCGAACGTGAAGCTCCCGAACCGCACGGACGCCTACGGCAACACCTGCACCCCGGCCACGTACTCCTGGATCAAGGGCTCCACCAAGGTGGCGCTCACCGGTGACGAGGACGCGAAGACGGTCTCGCTGCCCTTCCCGGTCAAGCTGTACGGCGTCTCGTACACCAGCGCCTCCGTCTCCACGAACGGTCTGATCAACTTCCTGGAGCCGCGCATCGGCGACTACGCCAACGTGGCGCTCCCCTCGGCCGCCCGGCCGAACGGCACCGTCGCCGCCCTCTGGGACGACCTGCTCCTCGACAAGAAGTCCAGCGTGCAGACCGCGGTCAAGGGCTCGAAGGGCAACCGCTCCTTCGCCATCGTCTGGAACAACGCCGCCTACGCCGACGGTTCCGGCGACCGCGCCACCTTCGAGGCCGTCTTCGACGAGGCCACCGGCTCGGTCACCCTCCAGTACAAGTCCGTCGCCGACCGCGGCGCGGGCGCCACGGTGGGCATCGAGAACCAGACCGGCGACGACGCCCTGCAGTACTCCTTCGACCAGCCGGTCCTGACCGCCGGTTCGGCCGTCCACCTCGCGCAGGAAGACAAGTGATGAGAGCCCACACCTCGCGGCGCGCCCTGCGCCTCGCCTCCGGACTGGTCGCGGCCGGCCTGGCCCTGACCGCCGCCCCGCACGCCCTGGCCGCCGACAGCGGTGACGGCACCCACGGCATGCGCCTCACCAGCGCCCAGGCCAAGAAGCTGACGGACCGCCTCCAGGTCGACCTGTACGGCGACGACGCGGTCGGCATCGACACGAGCGACCCGGCGAAGGTCACCGGCACCACCGGCGGATCGCACCCGGACGCCGCCGCCAAGAGCGCCGCTCCGCAGGACGCCACGACCGAGGCCGCCGCCAACGTCACCATGACGTCCACCTCGTCCGTCGAGGGCGTGAAGGGCTTCGGCGCCACGATGCCCGCCGACAGCAAGAACGGCGACTACTTCACCCTGCACAGCCTCGGCCACGTCGCGCGCTCCACCGCCGACGGCACCGAGCAGTGGTCCCGTACCGCCACGTCGCTGTACGCCGACTGGGGCGTCAAGCCGCTCCGGGCGTGGGACAGGGAGCTGTACCCGCCGCTCGTCCAGAT
Organism: Streptomyces sp. 130; assembly: GCF_007096885.1. Lineage (GTDB taxonomy): Bacteria > Actinomycetota > Actinomycetes > Streptomycetales > Streptomycetaceae > Streptomyces. The sequence continues at coordinate 19,301 of NZ_VJNO01000046.1, forward strand.
GGGCTACAACGCCGTCAGCCCCTTCACCCCCGCCTCCGACCAGGGGTACGGCACCGGTGACCTGTCCGGTGACGGTGTGCCGGATGTCGTCTTCTCGGCCAGCGTGGGTGAGAACCCGCCGTCCGGCGTCACCATCCCGGGCACGAAGATGACCTCGGGCACGATCGTCACCATTCTCGACGGCAGGACCGGGAACACCCTCTGGTCGAAGTTCTACTCCTACGCGACCATGGTCCAGGTCGTCGACGGCACCCTGCTCGTCGGCAACGCCCCGCGCATGAACGGCAGTGCCTCGACGTCCGAGACGGCGCAGCTGACCGGTACGCGCTTCTCGTACGCCGACGGCAAGCTGACCGAGTCCAGCACCTGGACGTACGACACCGACGAAGTCCAGCCCGCCACCTGGGGCGCGCTCCAGGACCTCGGCAACGGCAAGGTGGCCGTCTCCTGGGACCTGCGGAAGACGGAGATCACCACCGCGCGCGGCCGCACCCTCGTACTCGACGTCAACGACGGTTCCGTCGTCTGGCAGCAGGACAGCGCGCTTTACAGCCGGCAGCTGCGCATGGACGCCGGGCGCAACCAGCTCGTCGCCGTGGAGCAGACCGACCCCAACGACGAGATCCGCTACGAGATCGTCGCCTACGACCTCGGCGACGGCCGCCGTACCACCCTGGACAGCCGCGTCAACGTGCTGCCCACCGCCTTCACGGTCGGTGACCTGACCGGCAACAAGAAGGCCGAGTACGCCGTCAGCGAGTCCTCCCTGACGGACAGCCTCTTCGTGAGCGCCAGCACCATCCGCGTCCTGGACGGTGCGGACCCGGAGACCGCGCTCTGGCAGCACACCACCAAGCGCGGCGCCGACAACCCCCAGAACGGCCCCAGCACCTGGCGGCTCGACGTCGTCAACAAGAAGCTCGTCGCCGCCGCCCAGGACGACTCCGGGATCGGTACGGCCGCGAACGTGAGCGGGCGCTACGCGTCGCTGACGGTCTTCTCCGGCAAGGGCAAGGTGCGCTGGCAGACGAAGGGTGCCACCGCGTCCCCCACCTTCCAGGACGTCTTCAAGGACAAGAGCGGCCGCCACATCCGCGTCGTCGACGGGGACCAGAACGTCCGCACGTACGACTTCAAGGACGGCGCCGAGCAGCGGCTCACACCGCTCCAGGCCGACATGGCGTACGCGCAGAGCGTCGACGTCGACGGCGACAAGAAGGCCGACTTCGTCGGTGGCGGCAACGCGCACGGCGTCTGGGCCTACTCCGGAACCTCGCTGCTGAACGGCAAGCCGAAGAAGCTGTGGCAGGCCGCCCTCCCGGGTTCGGTGCACCGCATCGAGACCGCGGACGTGACCGGGGACAAGCAGCCGGAGATCGTCGTCGCCGCGGACAGCGCCGTCGTCGTGCTCGACTCGCGGACCGGCGACGTCCTGACGACGATCGACGGAGGCGGCCAGTACGTCCGGTCCGTCGTGCTCAGCGACGTCAACGGTGACAAGAAGGCCGACATCCTCGTCCCGACCGACGCGCTGCGCGCCTACAAGGGCAACGGCAGGGCGCTCTGGACGTACTCCGCGCCCGAGAGCGCCGGCGACGTCAGCTTCTCCGACCCGTCGACGGGCGACGGCCAGGTGTACGTGCAGTACACCAGCGCCGACTCCATCGAGCTCGACGCCCCCGTCATGAGGGCGGTACGGCTCGACGCGAAGACCGGGGCGGAGGGCTGGTCCATCGAGCCCAAGGCCCCCGCGAGCGCGCAGGACGGCAAGCTGCGCGGCGGCATCCTCGACCACGCGGTGTACGCCTCGCCCGAGATCCCCTACGCCGACGGCCACGCCGTCGTCTACACCTGGATCGCGTGGGCGCCCCTGGGCGCCAACGGCTCCGACGCGCTGCTCCCGTACAACGTCATGGAGATCCGCGACGGCCGCACCGGCGAGATGCTGCACCGCACCTACATGGGCGGGCTCTGGACGCACGGCAACTACTTCGACGGTGACGGCACCCTGATGCAGGCCGGCGCCGCGACCGTCCGGTCGTTCCTGCCGGGCGGCGAGGACCACACGCTGTTCCTGACGCCGGACTCGCGGTCCGGTGGCTGGCTGACCGCCCCCGGCGGCCAGAGGGTGGTCGTCACCGGTGTCCAGGGCGGTGTCTACCTCTGGGACCCGAGCCTGCTCGACGGCGAGATGCCGTACCCGGACGCGCTCGGGCGGACCGCCGGCACCGGCTCCTTCTCCGCCCGCAACTACCTCGCCGCCGACTTCGACGGTGACGGGGTCGACGAGGTCGTCACGCTCAACTTCGACGAGCGGGGCGCGGACCAGTCCGCCGAACTCGTAGGCGGCCGCTACCTCATCCAGAGCGACGGGACGCCCAAGATGGCGACGTACAAGCTCTCCTGAGCCCGTCTCCACCGTGTGAACCACAGGACCCTCCGGGCACCGCCCGGAGGGTCCTCAGCGCGTCCGGTTAAAGTGGCGCCCTCATGAACGCGCGCCAGACAGCGGGCACCGGCCCGACAGCACCACTGCTCCGCATACGCCTCCTCGGTGGCTTCGACGTCACTCGCGACGGCGGCCCCGCGCCCGCCGCCCGGTGGCCGAGACTCACCGCTCAGGCGCTGGTGAAGCTGCTCGCCGTCGTCCCCGGACACCGGCTCCACCGCGAGCAGGTCATGGACGTCTGCTGGCCCGACTCCGACCCCCAGGCCGCCCAGGGCAGCCTGCGCGTCGCCCTCCACGCCGCACGCCGCGCCCTGGAGCCCGAGCTCGCCTCGCGCGCCGCGTCCTCCTACCTCGTCTCGGACGGGCCCCTGCTCTGCCTCGACCCCCGCACGGTCCGGGTCGACGTGGACCACGCCGAGGACGCCGCGCGCGCCGCCCTCGCCACCGGTGACGAGGCCGCCCTGGCCCGGGCCCTGGAGCTGTTCTCCGGCGAGCTGCTCCCCGACGACCGCTACGCCGACTGGGCCGAGGGCCGGCGCTCCGAACTCGCCGAGCTCAAGGAGAAGCTGCTCCTCGGGCTCGCGGCGGCCCGGCTGGAGGCGGGCGCCGCCGAGGAGGCCGTCGCCGTCGCGGAGCAGGTCCTCGCGGCGAACCCGGCCGAGGAGCCGGCGCACCAGATCCTCATCGACGCCTACACCCGGCTCGGGCTGCGCCGCCGCGCGGTGCGCCAGTACCACGTCTGCCGGACGGCCCTCGACGCCGAGCTGGGGGTCCGGCCGGACCCGGAGACCGAGCGCCTGCACCGCGCGGCCCTCGCGGCGGAGCCGGCCGGACCGCCGACCGCGCCCGCCCTGCCCGCCTCGCTCCGGACCCCGGCCGCCACCCCGCTGCGCGGGCGCGCCGCCGAGCTGGACCGGCTGCTCGCGCCGGACGGAGCGCCGGTCGTCCGGGTGCTCACCGGAGAGGCCGGAGTGGGCAAGACCCGGCTGGTCGCCGAGGTGGCCCGGCAGGCGGCGGCCTCCGGCACCGCCGTCCTGTGGGGCGGCGGGCACGACGCGGAGGGGCACACCCCCTACGGGGCCTTCGCCGAGGCGCTGGACGGCTGGCTCGCCGAGCGCGACGAGGCGGAACGCGCCCGCGTCGGCGGCGAGTATCCCGAACTGGCCGCCTTCCTGCCCGCCCTGGGCCGGGTCCGCGCCGACTCCGAGCGCAGCCCCGAGGAGGAGCGCGACCGCCTCTTCCGGGCCACGGCCGGCCTGCTCGGCGAACTGGCCTCCGTGCAGCCGGTGCTGATCGTGCTGGACGACCTGCACGCCGCGGACCTGGGCTCCTTCCAGCTGCTGAGCCACCTGGCCCGGCGGGCGGCGCAGACCGAGGGCTGGCGGTTCCTCGTGACGTACCGCGAGGAGGAGATTCCCGACGGCGACCCGCGCTCCGCCGGCCTGTCCTCCCTCGTCCGGCAGGGCCTCGCCGCCCGCGAGGACGTCCCGCGCCTGGACCAGGAGGCGTGCCTCGCCGTCGTACGCGACACGGTCGGGCTGACGGCCGCCCCCGCGACCGGCGCCCCGGACCGGATCTGGGAACTGTCCCTCGGCAACCCGCTGTTCGCCGTCGAGCTGGCCCACGGCATGGCCGACGGCGCCGGGACCGTGGCCCCGGACGGGGTCCGGCAGCTCGTCGCGGACCGGCTGGCGCGGCTCGATCTCGACACCCGGAGAATCGTCGAGGCGCTCTGCGTGGCCGGACCGGAGACATCGTTGTCGGAACTGCTGGACGTCGCCGCCCACGGGCTCGACCCCGCCGTCACCGGGGGCGCCGCCACCGACGCGCTGGAACGCGCCATGGCCGCCTCGCTGATCGAGGAACGGGACATCGTGGTGGACGGCCGGCCGGAGGCGGGGCTGACCTTCCGCCACCCGCTGGTCCGCCTCACCTGCTACGAGAAGCTCTCCGCCGTCCGCCGCAGGCAGCTGCACGGCGCCTTCGCCCAGGCGGTGCTCCGCCGCCGCCCGGACGCCGTGGACACCCTCGCCTCCCACTTCACCCGCGCCGACGACCCGCGCGCCGCCGAATACCTGCGCCGCGCCGCCGCACGGGCCGCCGCCCTCTTCGCCAACGACACCGCGGACCGCTACTACCGCGACCTGGTCGCCCGGCTCGACGTGGACGCCGCCCGCGCCCGCCTCGCCCACAGCCAGGTGCTGCGTCGCATGGGAAACTTCGCCCAGGCCGCCGAGGTGCTGCGCCTCGCCCTGGACGAGTTCGTCCGGCGCGGCGACCACGAGGACATCGTGCTCGCGGCGGCCTGGCTCGCCGACACCCTCGGGCGCACCGGCCTGCCCGAGGCCGGCCGGGAGGTCCTGGCCGCGCACCCGGTCACCGGCTCCACCCCGCCGGAGGCGGCCGCCGGCCACTTCCTGGCCCAGGCCGTGCTCTGCCGCGTCCAGGGGCGGTATGAGGAGGCGCACGCCGCTTCCCGGCAGGCCCTGGAGGCCGCGCGGCCGGTGACCGGACGGGCGGGGGAGGGCCTGCGGGCCAGGGCCCACTCGCAGCGGGCCAGCATCCTCGGGCTCAGCGGCCGGCTGGACGAGGCCCACGAAGCGGCCCGCCTCGCCCTGGAGTCGGCCGAGGCGTACGGCGACCCGACCCTCCTCGGGCAGTCCCTGTCGACGCTGCGGGAGAACCAGCGGCGCGGCGGCCAGTTGCACCGGGCGGTGGCCACGGGACAGCGGGCCCTCGACCTCGTCGAGCAGTCGGGCGACCTGGCCGGCGCCGCCTTCGAACGCGCCAACCTCGCCGAACTGCGGCTCCTCCTCCTGGAGTCCGGCACCGCGCGCACCCTCGCCGAGGCGGCGGTCGCGGGCGCCGAGCAGGCCGACGCCTGGTGCCTGCCCTACACCCTGGCGGCGCTCGCCCTGGTCCGGATGCGCACCGGGGACGCCGCGGGCGCCGCCGCGCTGCTGGACCGCGCCGAGTCGTCGCCGGGGCTCGTGGACCGGCAGGCGGGCCACGAGGTGCGGGCGGCCCGCGCCGAACTCGCCCTGCGCGACGGGTTGCCCGGCCAGGCGCGGCGCGCCCTGGAGGGCCATGAGCGGGACGTGCCGGTGCTCACGGCCTGGGCCCGGCTGCACAGTGGCCGCCCGGGACCGGCGCGCCGGCTGGCGGCCGACGAGGTCGCCCGTGCCGCCCGGACGGGCGAGCGCATCGCCGAGGCGGACGCGCGCACGGTCCTCGCCCTGGCCCTGCACCGGCTCGGTGACGCCGACGCGGCGCGCGAGGCGCTGGCCCGTGCCGATGACCTGGCGCGGGCTCTGCCCTACCCGGCGGGCGCGGTCCATGTGACCGAGGTGCGGGCGCTCATGGAAACGGAGCCGGACGCCCGGTAGCAGGAGGACGGTCCGGCTCCGTTCAGGGGCGCCCTGGCCCTGCACCGGCTCGGTGACGCCGACGCGGCGCGCGAGGCGCTGGCCCGTGCCGATGACCTGGCGCGGGCTCTGCCCTACCCGGCGGGCGCGGTCCATGTGGCCGAGGTGCGGGCGCTCATGGAAACGGAGCCGGACGCCCGCTAGGAGGGGGCGGTCCGGCTCCGTTCAGGGGTGCTTACGCGGGCAGCCGCTCCAGCAGACCCGCGAAGTCGGTGTCCGGCGCCAGGGTGCCGAAGGCGAGCCCCCGGTCCCCGGCCAGCCGCGAGGCGCAGAACGCGTCGGCGACCGCCGCCGGCGCGTGCCGGACGAGCAGCGAGCCCTGGAGCACCAGCGCCGCGCGCTCGATGAGCCGACGGGCCCGCAGCGGGGCGTCCTCGGTGAGGACCAGCTCGCCGCGCAGCTCCCGCCAGGCCGCGTCCAGCCGGCGGTCCGCCCCCGAGGCGGCCTCGACCTCGGCGCGGAAGGCGTCCAGCGACTCCGGCTCCCGGGCCATCGCGCGCAGCAGGTCGAGCGCGTTCACATTGCCCGAGCCCTCCCAGATGCCGTTGAGCGGCGCCTCCCGGTACATGCGCGGCATGCCCGACTCCTCGACGTAACCGTTGCCGCCGAGGCATTCCAGCGCCTCCGCGACCGCGACCGGCTGGCGCTTGCACACCCAGTACTTGGACACCGCCGTGGCCAGCCGCAGGAACGCCCGCTCGCCGGTGTCGCCGCGCTGCGCCCGGTCGGCGGCGCCGGCGAGGCGCAGCCCGAGCGTGGTGGCCGCCTCGGACTCGACCGCGAGGTCGCCGATCACATTGCGCATCAGCGGCTGGTCGATCAGCTTGGCGCCGAACACCGAGCGGTGGCGCACGTGGTGGGCGGCCTGGGCGAGCGCGGCGCGGATGCCGGCGGCCGAGCCGATGACGCAGTCCAGGCGGGTCATCGTCACCATGTCGATGATGGTGCGCACGCCCTTGCCCTCCGGGCCGACGAGCCAGGCGACCGTGTCGTCGAACTCGGGCTCGCTGCTGGCGTTGGACCGGTTGCCGAGCTTGTCCTTGAGCCGCTGGATGCGGAAGGTGTTGCGGCTGCCGTCGGGCAGGACGCGCGGCACCAGGAAGCAGGACAGGCCGCCCGGCGCCTGGGCGAGGACCAGGAAGAGGTCGTTCATCGGGGCGCTGGTGAACCACTTGTGCCCGCGCAGCCGCCAGGTCCCGTCACCCGCCTCGGTGGCCACGGTGCTGTTGGCGCGCACATCGGTGCCGCCCTGCTTCTCCGTCATGCCCATCCCGGCGAGCAGGCCAGGCTTCTCGGCGGGGGTGCGCAGCCCGGCCTCGTACACCCGGCTGGTCAGCAGCGGTTCGTACGTCTTCGCCAGGTCGGGGGCGTGGCGCAGCGCCGGGACGACGGCGTACGTCATGGAGACCGGGCACAGGTGGCCCGCCTCCAGCGTCGACATCACCATGAAGCCGGCCGCGCGCGCCACGTGTGCGCCGGGGCGCTCGTCGGCCCAGGCGGCGCCGGCCAGGCCGGCGCTCACCGAGGCGTTCATCAGGTGGTGGTAGGCGGGGTGGAAGTCCACCTCGTCGACGCGGTGGCCGTAGCGGTCGTGGGTGCGCAGCACGGGCTCGTTGACGTTGGCCTGCTCGGCCCACTCCTGGGCCTGCGCACTGCCGACGAGGCGGCCGAGCCGGTGCAGGTCCTCGGTGTGCCACTCGGCGCCCTCGCGGCGCAGGCCCTCCAGGAGCACCGCGTCGTCGGCCACGTCGTGCCCGGTCAACGGCGGTGCCTGGTTGGTCACTTCGTGGGTCGCGGCCGAGGGGGTGCTGCGGGGAGCGGTGGTGTCGGGCACGGGAACCTCCTGGTGGGAAGGGTGTCAGGGCTGCTGTGCGGGCGGGGCGCCCGCGCAGCGCAGGGCCATCGCGACGAGTTCGGTGAGCAGCGTCTCGGCGGTCTCGCCGTCGCCGGCGCCGAGCGGATCGACCAGGACCTCGCCGACCGCGCCGGTGAGCGCGGCGGCGGTGATCTCGCCGTTCTGCGCGGGCAGCAGACCGTCCTCGATGCCCTGCTGGACGACATCGGCGAACAGGGCGCGGTAGCGGCGGCGGTATGCGAGGCGTTCGGCGCCGACCGCCGGATCGGCCGGGGCGGCGAGCAGCGCGTAGGCCAGGCCCCGGTTCTCCAGGGCGCGGCGGGCGAAGACCTCGACGCCCCGGGCCAGCCGCTCGACCGGTGTCCCCGGCTCGCGCAGCACCTCGCCCAGGACCTCGACCTCACGGCCGGCGGCCCGCCGGAACACCTCGACGGCCAGGGCCGCCTTGGACGAGAAGTGCTGGTAGACGGAGCCGGCGGCGATGCCGGCCGAGTCGGCGACGGCGGTGACCGACGCCTGCGACCAGCCGACCTCCGTGACCACCGAGGTGGCGGCGGCGATCAGATGCTCCCTGGCTGCTTCGAGCCGACTTATTTCGGCTGGGGTCTTGCGGTAGGCCATGAAAGAAGTGAACCATCATTCAGAGTTTCCCACCATGGTCCGTTCGCACGGTCCGGCTCGTCAGGAGAACGTGATGCACCTCAGTAGCCTGCTGGACAGCGCCGTCCGCTCGGCCGGCGACCACGAAGCGGTCGTCTACCGTGAGCAGCGGTGGTCCTACCGGGAATTCGCCGACGCGGCCCGCCGGGCCGCGACCGTGCTCCGGGAGGCCGGGCTCCGGCCCGGCGACCGGCTGGCCGTGATGACGCACAACACCCCGGCCTTCCTGTTCGCCGCGTTCGGAGCCTGGTACGCGGGCGCCACCCTGGTCCCGGTCAACCACAAGCTCCAGACCGCCGAGGTGGCACGCCAGCTGGCCCACTGCGGGGCCAGGATCGCCGTGGTCGACGCGGAGATCGGGGAGCGCGCCACCGCCGCCGACGCCGGGGCGACCTGGCTGGTCAGCCACCCCGACGCCACGCCCGAGGCCCTGCCCGCCGACGCGTTCGAGGCGCGGATCGCGGCAGCCGAGCCGTGGACCGGGGAGCCGGGGACGGATGGCGAGGTCGCGCAGATCCTGTACACCTCGGGCACCTCCGGCACGCCCAAGGGCTGCGTCCACACCCACCGGACGATCACCCTGACGGCCGCCTACACCGCCGCCGCCATCCCGCTGCGCCGGGACGAGCGGTTCCTGATCTGCATGCCCGTCTGGCACGCCTCCCCGCTCAACAACTGGGTGATGGGCACGCTGCTGACCCGCGGCACGCTGGTGCTCCAGCGCGAGTACGAGCCCCGGGGCATGCTGGAGGTCATCCAGCGCGAACGGGTCACCGCGATGTTCGGCGCCCCGATCGCCCTGATCGCGCCGACGCAGGCGGTCCCCGACTTCGCCTCGTACGACCTCTCGTCCGTGCGGGCCTGGATCTACGGCGCGGGACCGCTCGACGCGGACACCGCGCGCCGCCTCATGAAGGCGTACGGCTCCGAGAACTTCCACCAGGTGTACGGGATGAGCGAGACGGGCCCCGTCGGCGCCTCGCTCCCGCCCGCCGAGCAGGTCGCCAAGGCCGGTGCGATCGGCCGGGGCGGCATGCCCGGGGTCGAGCTGCGGGTCGTCCGCCAGGACGGCGCCGACGCGGGGGCGGGGGAGACCGGCGAGATCTGGCTGCGCTCCGACACCCGCATGGTCGGCTACCTGGACGACGAGAAGGCCACCGCCGAGGCGTTCGCGGGCGACTGGTACCGCAGCGGCGACCTGGGCCGGGTCGACGAGGACGGGTTCGTCACGGTCGTGGACCGGATGAAGGACGTGATCATCACCGGCGGCGAGAACGTCGCCTCGCAGGAGGTGGAGGGCGCCCTGCGCGGCCACCCCGACGTCCTGGACGTCGCCGTCGTCGGCCGGCCCCACCCGCAGTGGGGCGAGACCGTGGTCGCCGTCGTCGTCCCGCGCGAGGGCGCCTCGCTCGGCCTGGAGGCCGTCCGCGCCTGGCTGGAACCCCGGATCGCCCGCTACAAGGTGCCCCGCGAGCTGGTCCTGCGCCCCGCCCTGCCCCGCACCCCGTCCGGGAAGATCACCAAGCACGTGCTGCGCGACGAGCTGGCGCGGTGAGCCCGGGCCCGCACCCCCGCGGCCGGGAGCGGGCCCGGCCCGCGTAGGGTCGGGGCATGGCCGACGAACAGGTGACCAGGGCGCGGCGGGGTCCCGGCAGACCCCGCGAGGAGCGCGTCACCCGGGCCGTCCTCGACGCCGTCGTGGAGCTGGTGACGGAGAACGGCATGGGCGCCCTGACGATGGACGCGGTGGCGGCCCGGGCCGGCGTCAGCAAACCGGCCATGTACCGGCGTTGGGCCACCAAGCAGGATCTCGTCCTGGCCGCCGCCGAGTCCCGGATCGGGCCGCTGACCGTCCCCGACATGGGCGACTTCCGGGCCGAGCTGCGCGCCGTGCTGACGGCGCGCATGGAGGCGTACCGGCAGCCGGGCGTCTCGCGGCTGCTCGCCGGAGTGATCGGCTCGGCGTCGGAGGCGGGCGCCGAGCCGGGCGCGTACCGCGCCTACACGGCCCGCGTGATGAGCGAGACCCGCCACCTCCTGGAGCGCGGTGTGGCGCGCGGCGACGTCCGGGCCGACGTCGACATCGCCGCCGCCGCGACGCTCGTCGCCGCCTCGCTGGTCTTCCGCATGGTCGGCGAACAGCGCCTGCCGGACCAGCGGTTGGTCGACTCCGTGGTGGACCTGATCGGCCGCGCGGTCGCCGCCCCGGCGTAACGCCCCCCGCTCGTGACCCGGTTCCCCGCCGGGCGCTTCGGCATGCCCGCGCACCGGTCCGGCCGTCACGGACCCACCCCCGGACGGTCACCGGATCCGCCGGCAAATCAACCCGCCACACCCCTTGCCCCGCCGCCCGGCTATATCGATACTGCTCGTTACGTAATTAGCGCACCGCCGGGAGGAACACCCATGCAGACCGCTGTCACGAACCCCAAGCCGGTCCTGGACAAGCCGCTCATGCACTACGGGAGCCGGACCCTCGAACGGCTCGCGCCCGGCGCCGAGCCGGCCACGTACCGGCAGATCGAGATCAGCCCGCTCACCCCGCACTTCGGCGCCGTGCTCGGCGGGGTCGACCTGACCCGCCCGATCACCGACGAGCTCGCCGAGGAGCTGCGCCAGGCGCTGCTGGAGTGGAAGGTGGTCTTCTTCCGCGCGCAGACCGGCTTCACCGCCGACCACCAGCTCGCCCTGTCCGGCGTCTGGGGCCCGCCCGAGCCCAACCCGTTCTTCCCGAAGACCGGGACGGCCGGCGTCTCGCGCCTCGCCAAGGACGCCAAGGCCGCGGGCAACAAGAACATCTGGCACAGCGACCACTCGTTCATGGTCAACCCGGCCCTCGGCTCCGTCCTGCGCGCCGTGGAGGTGCCCGGTGCGGGCGGCGACACGATGTGGGCGGACATGGCCGCCGCGTACGACAACCTGCCGGACGACCTCAAGGCACGGATCGAGGACCTCACCGCCGTCCACGACTGGGCACCGAGCTGGGGCGCCCTGATGAACGACGAGCAGAAGGCCGAGTTCCGCAAGTCCTGGCCCCAGGTCGAGCACCCCGTCGTGGTCCGCCACCCGCGCAGCGGCCGCAAGACCCTCTACGTCAACGAGCCGTTCACCACCCGGATCAAGGGCCTGTCCGACGCCGAGAGCCGCGAACTGCTCGACATCCTGGTCCTCCAGGCCCGCATCCCCGAGTACCAGGTCCGCTTCCACTGGGAGGCCGACTCGATCGCCGTCTGGGACAACATCGCCACCCAGCACTACGCGATCAACGACTACTTCCCGCAGCGCCGGATCATGGAGCGCATCGCCATCGCCGGCGTGCCGCTCTCCTGACCCCCTCCGCACCCCCTTCCCAGGAGATCCCATGACCGCGGCACCGATCGAACGGCCCCAGCACCCCACCGCAGCGGTGGCACCCGCCGGCACCCGTAACCGGGCCTGGACGGTGACCGTGCTCCTCGTGGTCTTCATGATGGTCAACTTCGCCGACAAGTCCGTGCTCGGCCTGGCCGCCGACGAGATCCGCGCGGACCTGCACCTGAGCGCCACTCAGTTCGGCCTCGTCAACGGCGCGTTCTTCCTGCTCTTCTCCGTCGCCGCCGTCCTGGTCGGCCTCGCCGCCGACCGGGTCCCGCCGAAGGTCCTGCTGCTGCTCATGGCGCTGCTCTGGTCCGTGGCCCAGGTGCCCGCCGCGATCGGCGGCGGCCTCGCCGTCCTCGTCGCCTCCCGGGTCTTCCTGGGCGCGGCCGAGGGCCCGGCCTTCCCCGTGGCGCAGCAGGCCACCTTCGCCTGGTTCCCGAACGACCGGCGCAACCTGCCGGGCGCCCTGATCACCCTGGGCGTCACGCTCGGGGTGATCACCTCCGCGCCCGGCCTGTCCTGGGTCATCCAGCACCACGGCTGGCGCACGGCGCTGTGGGTGCTGGCGGGCGTGGGCCTGGTCTGGGCCGCCCTCTGGCAGGTGCTCGGCGCGGACGGCGGACACCGCGTCGGCACCGCCCGAACGCCGGTGCGCGAGGAGGCGCCCGCCGCCCGGGCCTCCTACCGCGCGATCCTCACCAGCCGCACCTGGATCGGCGCCACCTTCGCCTACTTCACCAGTTACTGGACCGTCGCCCTCATGCTGGTCTGGCTGCCGTCCTACCTGCGCAACGCCCTCGGCTACACGGCCGGCGAGGCGGGCACCGTCGTCGTCGCCCCGTGGACCATCGGCGCCGTCGTCCTGCTCGCCCAGGCCGGTGTCACCGGACGGCTGATGCGGCGCGGCGTCGGCAGCCGCCGCGCCCGGGGCTGGGTCGGCGGCACACTCCTCGCGCTCGGCGCCCTGTGCTGCCTGGCCGTGCCGCTCGCGGACGGCTCCACGGCCAAGACCGTGCTCATCGCCCTCGGCTTCGGGTTCGGCGGCTCGTACGCGGCCGTCGCGGCGACCACCGTCAGCGAACTCGCCCCGGCGAACAGGGCCGGCGGCGCGCTGGGCGTCATGAACGCCCTGGTCACCATGGCCGGCCTGGCCGCCCCGGCCGTCGTCGGCGCCCTCGTCGACGCCCAGGGGACCGGCGGCTACCAGAACGCCGTCGTGCTCTCCGGCCTCCTCCTCGTCCTGGGGGCCGCGGCATCCTTCTGGCTCATCGACCCGGCCCGCGACGCCTCCCGCCCGACCCCCTGACCCTCCCCCCACCGCACCCACCCAAGGAGCCCGCCCGTGAGCGCCGCCCCCGCACTCGACAACAGCTCGCTCGACCTCGCCGTCGCCGGCCTGCGCGACCGGGCCGGCACCTGGACCGCCACCCCGCTCACCGAACGCGTCGCCCTCCTGGAGCGGATGCTCCCGCGCATCGCCGAGGCCGCCCCCGCCATGGTCGCCGACGCCGCCGCCGCGAAGGGCTACGCCGCCGACTCGGCCTGGGCCGCCGAGGACTGGGTCACCGCCCCCTGGGCGCTGGCCCAGACGGTGAGCGCCTACCTCCACGTGCTGCGCAGGCTGGCCGCCGGACAGGACCCGGTCTGCCGCGAGGCCGTCCGCGAACGCGCCGGACGCGTCCTGGTCGACGTCTTCCCGGCGACCGGACCGGACCGCCTCCTGCTCAACGGGTTCACCGCCGAGGTGTGGACCCTGCCCGGGACCAGCCGCGCGCAGGCGCTGGCCGACGCGGCGGGGGAGTACCGGGGCCGGCCGGGCCGCCCGGCCGTCGCCCTGGTCCTGGGCGCGGGCAACGTCCCCGCCATCACCCCGCTCGACGTCCTGCACAAGCTGTACGCGCAGGGCGAGGTCGTCCTCGCCAAGATGAACCCCGTCAACGCCTACCTGCGCCCGCACTTCGAGAAGGTGTTCGCCGAGTTCGTGGAGAAGGGCTGGGTGCGCTTCGTGGACGGCGGCGCCGAGACCGGTGCCTACCTCACCACCCACGACGGCGTCGACACCATCCACGTCACCGGCAGCGAGCGCACCCACGACGCGATCGTCTGGGGCACCGACGACCAGGCCGAGCGGCGCAGGAGCGAGGACACCCCGCTCAACGACAAGCCGTTCACCAGCGAACTCGGCGGCGTCAGCCCCTGCGTCGTGACCCCCGGACCGTGGAGCGCGGCGGACTTCCGCTTCCAGGCCGAGCACATCGTCACCAGCAAGATGAACAACTCCGGCCACAACTGCGTCGCCAGCCAGATCCTCGTCGTCCCCCGCGAGTGGGACGGCACCGAACGGCTGCTCGCCGAGATCCGCCGGGTCCTGCGCGAACTGCCGCCCCGCGCCGACTACTACCCCGGCGCCGCCGACCGGCTCGGGGCGGTCGTCCGCGCCCACCCGGACGCCGAGACCCACGGCGAGGGCGCCTGCCGCCTGCTCGTCCCCGACATCACGGACGAGGGCGACCCGATGCTGGACATCGAGGTGTTCGCCAGCGCCCTCGGAGTCGTACGCCTGCCGGGCGCCGACGCCCCCGCGTTCCTGCGCGCGGCAACGGAGTTCGCCAACGACCGGCTGCCCGGCACCCTCGGCGCGACCCTGCTGGTCCACCCCCGCACCGAACGCGCCCACCGCCGCGCGGTCGAGGAGGCGGTCGCCGGCCTCCGCTACGGCACCCTCGGCGTCAACTGCTGGTCGGCGTTCGGCTTCCTCCTCGGCTACACCCCCTGGGGCGCCTTCCCCGGACACAGCCGCCAGGACATCGGCAGCGGCGTCGGCTTCGTGCACAACGCGTTCATGCTGGAGCACGTCGAGAAGACGGTCGTACGCGCCCCCTTCGCACCCGCCCCGCGCGGCCTGTTCACCGGCTCCCCGTCCCTGTCCCCGCGCCCGCCCTACTTCGTCACGAACCGCACCGGCCGCACGACCATGGAACGGCTCACCGCGTACACGGCCGATCCGAGGGCGACCCGGCTCCCCGGGATCTTCGCCTCGGCTCTGCGGGGATGAGACAGCCGGCATGGGCGCCGGGAACCTCCAGGCAGCCCGACGCCCATGTCGGATTTCCGCCAGCCACGGCCCCGCCGGTGGCCCATCCTTGAACCATGCACACCGACACCGAGCGCTGCGTCCGGGCGGTCCGGTCCAAGGACGCCCGCTTCGACGGCTGGTTCTTCACCGCCGTCCTGACCACCCGGATCTACTGCCGCCCGAGCTGCCCCGTCGCGCCGCCCAAGGCCGAGAACATGACGTTCTACCCGAGCGCCGCCGCCTGCCAGCAGGCCGGGTTCCGGGCCTGCAAGCGGTGCCGTCCCGACACCAGCCCCGGGTCCCCGGAATGGAACGCCCGCGCCGACTCGGTGGCCCGCGCGATACGGCTCATCCGCGACGGCGTGGTCGACCGCGAAGGCGTCCCCGGCCTCGCCGCCCGCCTCGGCTACTCACCCCGCCAGATCGAACGCCAGCTGCTCGCCGAACTGGGCGCCGGACCGCTCGCCCTGGCCCGCGCCCAGCGCGCCCAGACCGCACGCGTGCTCATCGAGACCACCGCGCTGCCCATGGCCGAGATCGCCTTCGCCGCCGGGTTCTCCTCCGTGCGCACCTTCAACGACACCGTCCGCGAGGTCTTCGCCCTGGCCCCCGGCGAACTCCGCACCCGCGCCGCCCGCACCGCGACCCCGCCCGCCGCCCCGGGCGTCATCACGCTGCGCCTCCCGTACCGCGCCCCGCTCAACCCCAGCAACCTCTTCGGCCACCTCGCCGCGACCGCCGTCCCCGGCGTCGAGGAGTGGCGCGACGGCGCGTACCGCCGCACCCTCACCCTGCCGCACGGCCACGGCATCGTCGCGCTCACCCCGCGCCCCGACCACATCGCCTGCCGGCTCTCCCTCACCGACCCGCGCGACCTGACCCTCGCCATCAGCAGGTGCCGCTGGCTCCTCGACCTGGACGCCGACCCGGTCGCCGTGGACGAGCAGCTGCGCACCGACCCGCTGCTCGCCCCGCTGGTCGACGCAGGCCCGGGCCGCCGGGTGCCGAGGACCGTCGACGGCGCCGAATTCGCCGTCCGCGCCGTGCTCGGCCAGCAGGTGTCCACCGCCGCCGCCCGCACCCACGCCGCCCGCCTGGTCACCGCCCACGGCATCCCGGTGGACGACCCCGAGGGCGGACTCACCCACCTCTTCCCGGACCCCGAGGCGCTGGCCGGACTCGACCCCGAGCAGCTGGCCCTGCCGCGCAGCCGCCGCCGCACGCTCACCACCCTCGTCCAGGCCCTGGCGGACGGCTCGCTGCGCCTCGGCCCCGACTCCGACTGGGAGCGGGCCCGCACCGAACTGGCCGCGCTGCCCGGATTCGGCCCCTGGACCGTCGAGGTCATCGCGATGCGGGCCCTCGGCGACCCGGACGCCTTCCTCCCGACCGACCTCGGCATCCGCAGGTCCGCCCAGCACCTCGGCCTGCCGTCCACCCCGGCCGCCCTCACCGCCCGCGCGGCCGGCTGGCGCCCCTGGCGGGCGTACGCCGTCCAGTACCTCTGGACCGTCGACGACCACCCCATCAACCACCTCCCGGACACGGAAGGAAGTGCCCCGTGACCCGGCAGCACACGGTCACCGACAGCCCCTACGGCCCGCTCACCCTCGTCGCCACCGACGGGGTCCTGGCCGGCCTCTACATGACCGGCCAGCGCCACCGGCCCCCCGAGGAGAGCTTCGGGGAGCCCGACCCCCGCCCCTTCCCCGAGGCGATCCGCCAGCTCGACGCCTACTTCGCCGGCGAACTGCGCGACTTCGACCTGCCGTTGCACCTGGACGGCACCCCGTTCCAGCGCAGTGTCTGGGAGCAGCTGCGGCTCATCCCGTACGGCGAGACCCGTACGTACGGCGAACTCGCCGAGCACCTCGGCAAGCCCGGCGCCTCCCGGGCGGTGGGCCTGGCCAACGGCAAGAACCCGGTCGGCATCATCGTGCCCTGCCACCGGGTGATCGGGGCCTCGGGCGGCCTCACCGGCTACGGGGGCGGGCTGGACCGCAAGCAGCGCCTGCTGGCGTTCGAGAACGGCACGCAGGAGAGCACCCCGGCGCTGTTCTGACACGTGAGCGGCGACGGGCCCCGCACACGCTCGTGCGGGGCCCGTCGCCGTACAGCCTTCCGGCGGCTCAGCCGGTGAAGATCTCGGTCACCGTCCAGATCGCCAGGCCCAGCATGCACAGCCCGCCGATGCGCTGCACGGTCTTCAGCGGTACGCGCTTCGCGATGAACCGGCCCGCGAGCAGCGCCAGCGCGGAGACGGACATCAGGGCGGCGGCGGAGCCGATCGCGGTCGACCAGGTGCCGTTGCTCGCCGCCAGGTTGGCGGTCGTGATCTGCGTCAGGTCGCCCCACTCGCTGATGAACACCGCCATGAACGCCGTCGAGTACACCGGCCAGAAACCGGTCACCGTCTTCGGGCCCGACTCGTCGTCCTCGTCGTCCCCGCCCCCGCGCAGCAGCATGAACGCGCCGAAGGCGAAGAGGCAGGCCGAGACCAGCTTGACGATCCAGTCGGGCAGCAGACCGAGCAGCCCGCCCGCACCCACGGCGATGGCCACATGCACGATGAACGCGGACGAGGTGCCGAACCAGACGTAGAGCGGGCGCATGCGCGTGCCCATGGCGAGCGACGCGAACATGGTCTTGTCCGGGAGTTCGGCGAGGAAGATCAGCCCGAAAGCGGTGATGATCGCCAGGGGGTCGAGATGCATTCCGGGTGGCTTTCTGTACGAGCCGGGCACCGGATCTCCGCGAAGTGCCGGTCGGCGTTTCGGAGGACCACTCGGCCCGGCATGACGGCACCGCCCACGGGGCGTGGGCGTGTCATACCTGACCGAAGGTCTCGCCCACCCGTGATGATCCACGAGCCCGGCCACCGGGAACCGCGAGGCTCCAGTGTGTCGACGACCGGTTTGCGGGGCTACTCCCCTTCGCAGCCGTCCACACTACCTCACGCGCCCGGCCGCCGTGCGAGCAGGAAGGCCTGCGGGGTGCGCTCCTCCGGGTCCGCCGCCCGCACCAGCCGGGCCCGCACCTCCAACCCGGCACCTTCGAGCAGCCCGGCCACCCGGTCCGGGTCGAAGCGGTACACGTCCAGGTCCACGGGGTGCCCGTACGCGTGCTCAAGGCGCACGCCCTCGCCGCCGCCCGCCTTGAAGGCGATGAGCAGGTGGCCGCCCGGGGCCAGGACCCGGCGGAACTCGGCGACGTACGGCCCGAGCTCCAGCGGCGGCGTATGGACGAGCGAGTACCAGGCGACCGCCCCGCCCAGCGAGCCGTCGGGCAGGTCGAGCGCGGTCATCGTCCCCACCTCGAAGCGCAGGTCAGGGTGGCGCCGCCGGGCCTCGGCGACCATGCCGGGCGAGAGGTCGACGCCCCAGGCGTCGAGGCCCAGGCCGTGCAGATACGCGGTGACCCGCCCCGGCCCGCAGCCGAGATCGGCGACCGGCCCGCCGCCGCCCGCCTCCACATACCCGGCGAACGCCCCGAGCACGGCCCGGTCCAGGGGTTTCGCGGCCAGCTCGTCCGCGAGGAGCGCGGCGTAGTCGGCGGCGACGGCGTCGTACGAGGCCCGGGTGGCGCGGAGAGTCATGCCCGGGACCGTATCGGGGCGGCGGTGCTACCGTCGCGCCATGGCGAAGACAGCGATCAGCCTCGACGCGGAACTCGTGGTGGAAGTGATGGTCCTCGCGGGCGTCGGCAACCCGCAGGACGCGGTCGAACTCGTCGTACGCGACTACATCGCGCGCGGCCACCGCACCGAGGCCCGGGTCGCCGCGCGCGACGAGACCAGGCGCGAGGACGAGACCCGGCCGTCGGACACCCAGGGCTGACCGGGCGGTCCGCCTCAGCCCACCGGGCGGCCGTCCTCCAGCTCCACGGCACCCGTGCCGGACGCCAGAGCCGCGAGCGCCGCGTGCATGCGCCCGGCGCGCGCACCGGTCAGGTACCGGTCGATCTCCGCCGGCTCGACCAGCTTCCACGACAGCAGCTCCGACTCCTGGAGCCGGATCGCCTTCAGCTGCTCCTCGTCCAGCACCCCGCCGTCGTACACGTACGCCACGATCGGCGGCCGGTCGCTGCCGCGCGCCCAGTCCACGGCGAGGAGCCGCCCCGGCTCGATGTCCAGCCCGATCTCCTCCAGCGACTCGCGGCGCGCGCCCTGCCTCGGACCCTCCCCGTCGGCCGACTCGACCGTCCCGCCGGGCAGCGTCCACCCCTCCCGGTAGCTCGGCTCGACCAGCAGCACCCGGCCGCCCGCGTCCCGGAAGACGCAGGCCGCACCGACGAGGACCTTCGGAAGACCGGCGATGTACGTGGCGTAGTCAGTGGTGGTCATACGGTCAGCCTAGGCCCACTTTGATCGATCAGACCATGGGCAGAGAGGGGGTCCGGCCGATAGGGTCGGGGCGGCGCGACTGCCTGTTCGAATGCAAAGGGAATCATGGTGACGGACGGAGCAGTGATGGAGACCGCACGCGTGCTCGTCGCGGCGGACAAGTTCAAGGGCTCGCTCACGGCCGTGCAGGTCGCCGAGCGCGTGACGGCCGGGCTGCGGCGCGTCGTCCCGGGCGTACGGGTGGAGACCCTGCCGGTCGCCGACGGCGGCGACGGCACGGTGGCGGCGGCGGTGGCCGCCGGCTTCGAGCGACGCGAGACGCGGGTGACCGGGCCCCTGGGCGACCCCGTCACCGCCGCGTACGCGGTGCGGGGGACCACCGCGGTGGTCGAGATGGCCGAGGCGTCCGGCCTCCAGCACCTGCCCGACGGTGTCTTCGCGCCCCTCACGGCCACGACGTACGGCTCCGGGGAGCTGCTGCGCGCCGCGGTCGACGCGGGGGCCCGGACCATCGTGTTCGGCGTCGGCGGCAGCGCGACCACGGACGGCGGGGCGGGCATGCTCGCCGCGCTCGGCGCCCGCTTCCTCGACGCGGACGGCAAGCCGGTCGGGCCGGGCGGCGGCGGCCTCGCGGACCTCGCCGAGGCGGACCTGTCCGGGCTCGACCCCCGGTTCGCCGGCATCGACCTGATCCTCGCCAGCGACGTCGACAACCCGCTGACCGGCCCCAAGGGCGCGCCGGAGGTCTACGGCCGCCAGAAGGGCGCGACGGAGGCGGACATCGCGACGCTCGACGCGGCGCTCGCCCACTACGCGTCGCTCCTCGGCCCCGAACAGGCCGGACTGCCCGGCGCCGGAGCGGCCGGCGGCATCGGCTACGGGGCGCTCGTCGCCCTCGGCGCGCGCTTCCGTCCCGGGATCGAGGTCATGCTCGACGTCCTCGGCTTCGCGCCCGCGCTGGACCGGGCGACGTTCGTCATCACCGGCGAGGGGTCCCTCGACGCGCAGACCCTGCACGGCAAGGCCCCGGCGGGCGTCGCAGCGGCGGCGCGCGCGGCGGGGGTCGAGGTCGTCGCGGTGTGCGGCCGCCTCGCGCTGACGCCACAGGCGCTGGAGGGAGCCGGCATCCGGCGGGCGTACGCGCTGCTGGACCTGGAGCCGGACCCGGCGGTGTGCATGGCGCAGGCGGGACCGCTGCTGGAGCGCGCGGCGGAGTCGATCGCGCGCGACTTCCTGGCTTCCAGCCCCTCCGGCGTCTGAGGAGCGGGGGTCCGGGGGCGGAGCCCCCGGTTTCGGGAAGGGGCGGGTAGGGGACAAGGCCCGCCGCAGGCGCAGGCGCCCCGTCGCCCTGTGCGCCCGCACAACCCCGCCCCGCCCCACCGGGGCACCCGCAACGCTTCCCCCCGCCCCCCATGGACGCCCCCCTCCTCCCCCTGCTGACCTGTGGCGACACAGGAACCGCGGAAGGAGGAGGACCCCCATGCCCACGCTCGAGATCCGCGCACTCGCCGCCGCCTACGGCCCCGTACGCTCACTGCGCGGCATCGACCTCGACGTCCCGGCCGGCACGATCACCGCCGTACTCGGCGGAAACGGGGCCGGCAAGACCACCCTGCTGCGGGCCGTCTCACGGACCCTCGGCTTCCACGGCGGCACCGCCACCGGCACCGTCCGCTTCGACGGGCGCCCCCTGGACGGGCTCCGGCCCGACCGGGTGGTCGCCGCCGGGATCGTCCAAGTGCCCGAAGGCCGCCAGGTGTTCGCCCGGATGACGGTGGCGGACAACCTGCGCGCCGGAGCCCTCGGCGCCGACGGAGGCCGCAAGGCGGCGGCCGAGGCGCTGACCCGCGTGCACGAGCTGTTCCCCGTGCTCGCCCGCCGCGCCCACCAGAGCGCCGGGCTGCTGTCCGGCGGCGAGCAGCAGATGCTGGCCATGGGCCGCGCCCTGATGGCAAGGCCCCGGCTGCTCCTGCTGGACGAACCCTCACTCGGCCTCGCGCCCCTGATGGCGCAGCGCATCGCCGACACGGTCCGCGAGATCAACGCCTCCGGCACCTCCGTCCTGCTCGTGGAGCAGAACGCGTCGATCGCCCTGCGCCTCGCCACCACGGCCTACGTCCTGGAGGTCGGCGAGGTCACCCTGCACGGGCCCGCCGAGGAACTGGCCGCCTCCGACGAGGTCCGCCGCCGCTACCTGGGCGTCGTGGACGAGGCGGCCGCCGCCGACGCGGACCGGGCGGCGGGCACCGCCGTACCCACCCTGAGCAGGTGGTCCGCGTGACCGCCCCGGCCCCGCTCACCGTCCGGGACGTCACCGTCCGCTTCGCCGGACTCACCGCCCTCGACGGCGTCTCGTTCACCGTAGAGCCGGGCAGCGTCCACGCCGTCATCGGGCCCAACGGCGCCGGCAAGTCGACCACCTTCAACGTGCTGTCCGGGGTCTACCGGGCGGCCTCCGGCAGCGTCCGGCTCGGGGAGACCGAGCTGACCGGGCTCGCCCCGCACCGGATCGCCGCGCTCGGCGTCGCCAGGACCTTCCAGAACCTCGCGCTGCCCCCGTACGCCACCGTCGCCGACACCCTCATGCTCGGCCGGCACCGGCTCACCCGGGCCGGATTCCTGGCCGCCGGGCTGCGGCTGCCGGCCGCCGCCCGGGAAGCCCGCGCACACCGCGAACGGGTCCGCGAGATCGCCGGGTTCATCGGCCTGGAGGCGGAGCTGGACCGGCCGGCGAGCTCGCTGCCGTACGGGCAGCAGAAGCTGGTCGAGCTGGGCCGCGCGCTGTGCATGGAGCCGCAGGTGCTCCTCCTCGACGAACCCGTCGCCGGCATGACCGCCGACGAGCGCCGGCGTACGGCCGCGGTCGTGGCGGGCGTCCGCGACGGCCTCGGCATCTCGATCGTGCTGGTCGAGCACGACATGGGGGTGGTGATGCGGCTCGCGGACGCCGTGACCGTACTCGACTTCGGACGCGGGATCGCCGGCGGCACCCCCGCCGAGGTCCAGAACGATCCCGCCGTCGTCCAGGCATATCTGGGAGCACCGCAATGACCACCTTCATCGAACTCCTCCTCGGCGGCCTGTCCATCGGCTCGGTCTACGCCCTGATCGCGCTCGGCTTCGTCGTCATCTTCAAGGCCACCGAGGTCGTCAACTTCGCCCACGCCTCGCTGCTGCTGGCGGGCGGTTACGTCACCGCCGTACTCCACGACGACATCGGGTTCTGGCCCGCCCTCGCGACCGGCATCGCGGGCGCGGCCGTCGTCGGCGCCGCCGTCGAATTCCTGGTGATGCGCCGCTACCGGGGCAGCGACCACAGCGTCCTCGCCATCGTCACCATCGGCGTCGACATCCTCCTGACCACCGAACTCACCCGGCGCATGGGCACGGAGGTGCTCGCGCTCGGCGACCCCTGGGGCAACCGGGTCCTCACCGTCGGCGGGGTCACGCTCGCCCAGACCCGCGTCGCCGCGTTCGTCGCCGCCGCCCTCCTCATCACCGTCTTCCTGCTCGCCTTCCGCTTCACCTCCTGGGGCGTCTCGATGCGCGCCGCCGCCGAGAACCCGCGGACGGCCGCGCTGATGGGGATCAGGCTCGGCCGGGTCTCGCTCGCCGCCTGGGCGGTCGCCGGGGCGCTCGCCGCGGTCGCCGCGCTGTTCCTCACCGTCTTCCCCACGCCCGGCCTGGAACGGGCGACCTCGCTCGCCGCGCTCAAGGCCTTCCCCGCCGCGATCCTCGGCGGGCTCGACTCCACGACCGGCGCCCTGGCCGGCGGGCTGATCGTCGGCGTGACCGAAGCGCTCGCCACCGGCTACCAGAGCGATCTGTCGTTCCTCGGCCGGGGCATCGGCGACCTGGCCCCCTATCTGGTGATGGTGATCGTGCTGCTCGTACGCCCCGCCGGACTCCTCGGCACGAAGGAGCCGGCCCGTGTCTGAGACCGCCACCCCGTTCGCGTACGCGGTGACCGCCCGGCTGCGCCGCCCCCGCACCTGGGCCTGGGCGGCGGGATCGGTGCTGCTGCTCGCCCTCCCCTTCTACCTGGACCGCTTCTGGCTCCAGGCCGGGCTGTTCGCGATGGCCGCCGCGATCGGCGCGATCGGGCTCAACCTGCTGACCGGGGCCACCGGGCAGCTGTCCATGGGCCACGCCTTCTTCCTCGCCGTGGGCGCGTACGGCTACTGCGTGCTGGCGGGGGACAGCGGTACGGAGAACGGGCACGCCCTGTCCGGGCTCGGCCTGCCCAGCTGGCTCGCCGCCGTGCTGGCCGTCCTCCTCGCCGGGGCCGCCGGCGGGCTGTTCAGCCCGATCGCGGGACGGCTGCGGGGCGCCTACCTCGGCATCGCGACCCTGGCGCTGATCTTCATCGGCCAGCACGTGCTGTTCAACGCCTCGTCCCTCACCGGCGGTTACAACGGCCGCTCGGTGCCGCCGCTCTCGATCTTCGGCCTCACCTTCGACGACAGCGAGGTGCTGGTGGCCGCGGTGCCGTTCCAGTCCTCCGAGAAGCTCTGGTACGCGGCCCTGCTCGCCCTGCTCCTCAGCGGCCTGTTCGCGCGCGGGGTGCTGCGCGGGCGGCCGGGCCGGGCGCTGAACGCCATCCGCGACCACCGCATCGCGGCCGGTGTGATGGGCGTCCCGGTGGCCCGCTACCGGGCCGGGGTCTTCGTCCTGTCCTCGATGTACGCGGGGCTGGCCGGGGTGCTCCTGGCCCTGGTCTTCCAGCGGACGGTGCCCGAGTACTTCGGCATGGTCCTCTCCCTCGAATACCTCGCCATGATCGTGATCGGCGGGCTCGGCACCGTGGCGGGGGCGGTCGTCGGCGCGGCCTTCGTCTCGCTGCTGCCCCAGCTCCTGACCCACTACAGCGACTCCCTGCCCCTGGTCGCGGCCCCCGGCACGGGCGGCCTGACCCCGGGCGAGGCATCGCGCTACCTGTACGGCGCCGCGGTCGTCGCGGCGGTCCTGTTCCTGCCCGGCGGCCTGACACGCCCGATGAAGAACCCAGGGGAGAAGAAATGAAACTGCGTGTGCTCGGGGCCGTGTGCGCGGCCCTCGCCCTCACCCTCACGGGGTGCAGCGAGAAGGCCAAGTCCTCCGACGGGGGAGAGGGGGCCAAGGGCGGGATGAAGACCGGCGAGGGGGTCACCGAATCCACCATCGCGCTCGGCGCGCTCACCGACATGACCGGCGTCTACGCCTCGCTCGGCAAGAGCGTCACCCAGGCCCAGCAGCTCTGGGTGAAGCAGACCAACGCGGCCGGCGGCATCTGCGACCGCGAGATCGAGCTGACCGTGCGCGACCACGGCTACGACCCGCAGAAGGCCGTCGCCGGGTACACCGAGCTGGAACCGAAGGTGCTGGGCTTCGTCCAGTTCATCGGCTCCCCGTTCGTCGCGGCGGTGGAGCAGCGCATCGACGGCCAGGACAAGGGCCTCGTCCTGCCGCAGGCATGGTCCGCGAACCTGCTCGGCAGCAAGTACGTCCGCGTCATCGGCGCCACCTACGACGTCGAGACGATCAACGCGATCGACTACCTGCTCGCGGAGAAGCGCATCGCGAAGGGCGACAGCATCGGCCATGTGTACTTCGAGGGCGACTACGGCGAGAACGCGCTCGCCGGCTCCAAGTACGCGGCGAAGGAGGCGGGTCTCACCGTCGTCGAGCAGAAGATCAAGCCCACCGACAACGACATGACCGCCCAGGTCGCCGCGCTGAAGCAGGCGGGCGTCAAGGCCGTCGTCGTCAGCGCGGGCCCCCGCCAGGCCGCCTCGCTCGTCGGGGTGGCCGCCGCCACCGGCCTCGAGGTCCCGGTCATCGGCAACAACTCCGCGTACGCGCCGCAGTTGCTGAAGACGCAGGCCGGCCCGGCCCTGATGAAGGACTACTACGTCGCCGCGTCCACCCTGCCCATCGGCGACCCGGGCACCGGCCCCGCGAAGCTGGCGAAGGAGTACGCCGCCGCCTACCCCAAGGAGGGTCTCGACAACGGCGTCATCGCCGGATACACGGCCGCCGAACTCTACGGCGAGGCCCTGAAGAAGGCGTGCGCGGCCAAGGACCTCACCCGCGAGGGCGTCGACAAGGCGCTGCTGACCATCACCGGATTCGGTACCGACTTCGGGGTCTCCCACGACTTCACCGACCCGGCGGCGCCCTCCACCCGGGAGAGCGTGATCATGAAGCCGGACGACAAGGTCCCCGGCGGCCTGAAGGTGGTCAGGCCGGCCGAGGCCGCCGCGGCGGCCAAGGCGTACACCCTCAAGTGACGCGCCCCGCAGGGAGAACGCCGGCCGGGGGGGGGGCCGGCGCCCGGGCGCCCCGCGCCCGGGGGGGGGGGGGGGCGGGCCGGGGGGGGGCCGGGGCCGGCCCCGGCCGCGGGCCGGGGGCCGACGACGGCGGCCCCCAGCGCCGCCCCGGTCTCGCGCGCCGCCGTGTTGAGCCCGG
>NZ_VJNO01000047.1 GCF_007096885.1 Streptomyces sp. 130
GGTGCGCGAAACGGTGCTGGAGGCGTTCGCCCACGCCGACGTGCCGTTCGAACGGGTCGTGGACGCCGTGGTCACCGAACGGGACCTCAGCCGCCCGCCCCTCGCCCAGGCCATGGTGTCCCTCCAGAACACCCCAGCCGAACCGATGGCCCTGCACGGCCTGCTGTCGGAGGAGTACATCTTCGAACGCGACCAGGCGCTGTGCGACATCGACATCGACTTCTGGGAGCGGGACGACACCCTCCTCGGAGCCGTCCAGTACAACTCCGACCTGTTCGACGCCGCCACCGTCGAACGGCTCTGCCACCACATCCGCGTCCTCGCCGACCGCCTCACCCGGGACCCCGACCGCCCCATGGCCGAGGTGTCCATGCTCACCGACGAGGAACACGAGCTGGCCGTACGCGGCTGGAGCGGCGCCGCCCACCCGCTGCCCGCCACCAACCTGCCCCAGGTCTTCGCCGAACAGGCCGCCCGCACCCCCGGCGAGGTGGCACTCGTCTGCGGCGCCACCGCGCTCACCTTCGCCCAGCTGGAGGAGCGCGCCAACCGGCTCGCCCACCACCTCGCCGCCCGCTCCATCGGCGCCGAGGACCTCGTCGCGCTCGCCCTGCCGCGCACCGAGGACATGGTCATCGGCATCCTCGCGGTCCTCAAGGCGGGCGCCGCCTACCTGCCGATCGACCTCGACCTGCCCGCCGACCGCATCGCCTTCATGATCGAGGACGCGGCGCCCGCCCTCGCGCTGGTCCACCCGGACGCCACGGCCGACCGCGCCGGGGCGTTCGCCCGGGTCCAGGTCCTCGACCTCGCCGCCCCGGACACCCGCGCCCTCCTCGCGGCCTGCCCGGCCCACACCCTCACCGACGCCGACCGGGTGCGCCCGCTGCGCCCCGCCAACCCGGCACACCTCATCTACACCTCCGGCTCCACCGGACTGCCCAAGGGCGTGCTCACCGACCACGCCGGACTGCTCAACCTCTACCGCAACCACCTGACGCGGTTCATCGAGCCCGAGTCCGAGGCCGCCGGCGGACGCCGCTTCCGGGCCGCGCTCACCGCGGTCTTCTCCTTCGACACCTCGTGGGAGGGGCTGCTGTGGATGATCGCCGGACACGAACTCCACGTCCTGGACGACGAGACACGCCGCGACCCCGAGGCGATCGTCGCCCACGTCCGCAAGGAACGCATCGACCTCCTCGACCTCACCCCCACCTACGCCGAGCAGGTCGTCGCCGCCGGACTCCTCACCGGTGAGCACCCCCCGGCCGTGCTGATGCTCGGCGGCGAAGGCGTCGGCGAGCCCCTGTGGCGCACCCTGCGCGAGAGCGGGGACACCACCACCGGCTACAACTTCTACGGCCCCACCGAGGCCGCCGTGGACACCCTGTGGTGCCGCCTCGACCTCAGCGAACGGCCCGTGATCGGCCGGCCCGTGGACAACACCGGCGTGTACGTCCTGGACCGGCTGCTGCGGCCCGTGCCCGCCGGGGTCCCCGGCGAACTGCACCTCGCCGGCCCCCAGCTGGCGCGCGGCTACCTCAACCGGGCCGCACTGACCGCCGAACGCTTCGTCGCCGACCCCTTCGGCCCGCCCGGCACCCGCATGTACCGCACCGGCGACCTCGTCCGCCGCACCGCCGACGGCACCGTCGAATACCTCGGCCGCACCGACGACCAGGTCAAGATCCGCGGATTCCGCATCGAGCTCGGCGAGGTCGAGTCGGCGCTCGCCGCCCACCCCGACGTCGCCCAGGCCGTCGCCGTCGCCCGCGAGGGCCGCACCGGCGGCAGGCAACTCGTCGGCTACGTCGTGCCCAGGCCCGGCGCCACCGCACCCGGCACCGCCGAACTCCGCGAACTGCTGGCCCGCAGCCTCCCCGACTTCATGGTGCCGACCGCCGTGGTGGCCCTGGACGCCCTGCCCACCACCAGCAGCCGCAAGGTCGACCGCAAGGCCCTCCCGGCACCGGACCCCGCAGCCTTCGCCGCGGCCGCCACCCGGGTGCTGCCCCGCACCGCGGTGGAAGAGGTACTCGCCGGCATCTGGACCCAGGTCCTCGGGCTCGGCGCCGTCGGTGTGACCGACAACTTCTTCGAGCTGGGCGGCAACTCGATCCTGAGCATCCAGGTGATCTCCCGGGTCCGGAAGACCTTCGGCATCGAGCTCTCCGCGCGCGCCCTCTTCGACCGGCCCACCATCGCCGGCCTCGCCCACGCCGTCGCCGAGGGCCGGGCCGCCGCGCACACCGGCCGCATCGTCCCCGCCGGCCGCGACCGGCGGCTGCCGCTCTCCTTCGCCCAGGCCCGGCTCTGGTTCCTGGACGAGTTCGAACCCGGCAACGCCGCCTACAACGCGGGCGGCGTGCTGCGCCTGAGCGGCGAGCTGGACACCGGCGCCCTCTCCGCCGCCCTGTCCGCCCTCGTCCTGCGCCACGAGGTCCTGCGCACCACCTTCGACGTCGTCGACGGCGAAGCCGTACAGGTCATCGGCGACCCGTACGAGGTACGGCTGCGCGTGGCCGTCGTCGGCGGCGACGACGAGGCGGAGCGGGACGCACGGCTCGACACGCTTCTCCGCGAGGAGATCGCGGTCCCCTTCGACCTGCGGCGCGGGCCTCTGCTGCGCACCCTCCTGGCCCGGCTCGGGCCCGACGAGCACGTCCTCGCCGTGACCCTGCATCACATCGTCACCGACGGCTGGTCCATGGGCGTCGTCGCCCGGGAGCTCGGCGCGCTGTACGGCGCGGCCCGCGAAACCGGCGCCCGCGACGCCCGTGACGTGCTGGAACACGCCGGACTCGACCCGCTGCCCGTGCAGTACGCCGACTACGCGGTCTGGCAGCGCGAACAGCTCGCCGAGGCCGAACTCGAACGCCAGCTCGCCCACTGGCGGGAACGCCTCGCCGGCGCGCCCCCGCTGGAGCTGCCCACCGACCGGCCCCGCCCCGCCGTACGCGGCTACGCCGGCGCCCTGCACCCCTTCCGGCTGTCGCCCGAGGCCACCGCCGCCCTGACCGGCGCCACCCGCACCCAGGGCGCGTCCCTGTTCATGGCGGTCACGGCGCTGACCCGGCTGGTGCTCGCACGCTGGTCCGGGCAGCGCGACATCGTGCTGGGCGCCCTCGGCTCCGGACGCGACCGGGCCGAGACGGAAGGGCTGATCGGCTTCTTCGTCAACACGCTCGTCCTGCGCGGCGACGTCGACGAGTCCGCCTCCTTCGGGCAGTCGCTCCGCGCGGTGCGCGAAACGGTGCTGGAGGCGTTCGCCCACGCCGACGTGCCGTTCGAACGGGTCGTGGACGCCGTGGTCACCGAACGGGACCTCAGCCGGCCCCCGCTCGTACAGGCGCTGATCGCCTTCCAGAACACCCCCGACGAACCGCTGGTCCTGCCGGGACTGCGGCTCTCCGCCCAGCCCCTGACCCGGGACTACTCGCTCTTCGACCTCACCTTCAACTTCTGGGAGGAGGAGGACGCCCTGTGCGGCTCGGTGGAATACAGCACCGAACTGTTCGAGGAGAGCACCGTACGACGGCTCGTCGGCCACCTGTCCACGCTGGCCGAAGCGCTCGGCGGAGCCGACGACGACGCACCGCTGTCCCGGCTGCCCATGCTCACCCCGGCCGAGCGCGAGCAGGCCGAACGCGACCTCACCGGCCGGCCGCGCCCCGTGCGCCCGGCCACCGCGGTGGAACGCTTCGAGCAGCAGGCGGCCCGCACCCCGGACACGCTGGCCGTGGCCGGAGCAGGCGGCCGGCTCACGTACGCCGAGCTGAACGCGCGCGCCAACCGGCTCGCCCGCCACCTGGTGGCCCAGGGCGTCGGCCCCGAGGACGTGGTCGCCGTCTCCTTGCCCAGGTCGGCCGACCTCCTGACGGCCCTGTACGCGGTGCACAAGGCCGGGGCCGCCTACCTGCCGATCGACCCGGCCTACCCCGCCGAACGCGTCGCCACCCTGCTCGCCGACGCCCGCCCCGTACACCTGCTCACGCACGGGAAGCACGGGGAACACGGCGAGCAGCCCGGCCGGGGCGTCACCGCCACGGCGCTCGACGCCCCCGCCACCCACGCCCTGCTGGCCGCGCTGCCCGGCACCGACCTCCGCGACGAGGACCGCGGAACACCCCCGCACGGCGGGAACGCCGCGTACGTCATCTACACCTCCGGCTCCACCGGCCGCCCCAAGGGCGTCGTCGTCTCCCAGCACAACCTCACCCACTACCTGGAATGGTGCGAGGGCAACTACCCCGGGCTGGCGGGCGGCGCGGTCCTGCACTCGTCCATCTCCTTCGACCTCACCGTCACCACCCTCTTCGCCCCCCTCGCCGTCGGCGGCACCGTCCACATCGGCGCCCTGGACGACACCGGCCCCGCACCCTGGACCGGCCTCCCGGCCCCCACCTTCATCAAGGCCACCCCCAGCCACCTCCCGCTGCTGGAATCCCTCACCGACGACGTGCTCGCCACCGGAGACCTGGTCATCGGCGGCGAACAGCTGCGCGGCGAGACCCTGGCGGCCTGGCGCACCCGCCACCCCGGGGCCCGCGTGGTCAACGAATACGGCCCCACCGAGGCGACCGTCGGCTGCGTGGTGCACACCGTGGAGCCCGCGGACCCCGATACCCCGGGCCCCGTCCCCATCGGCACCCCGGCGTGGAACACCCGCGCCCACGTCCTCGACGGCCACCTGCGCCCCGTCCCGGCCGGGGTCCCCGGCGAGCTGTACCTCTCCGGCGGACAGCTCGCCCGCGGCTACCTGCGCCGCCCCGGGCTGACCGCCGACCGTTTCGTCGCCGACCCGTCCGGCGAGCCGGGCACCCGCATGTACCGCACCGGTGACCTGGTACGCCGCCGGGCCGACGGGACACTGGAATACCTCGGCCGCACCGACGACCAGGTCAAGATCCGCGCCCACCGCGTCGAACTCGGCGAGGTGGAGGCGGCGCTCGCCGGCTGCCCCGGCGTCGGCCAGGTCTGCGTGGTCGCTGCCGACGGCCCCTCCGGGAAGCGGCTGGTCGGCTACGCGGCCCCGCGCCCCGAGGGCCCCGGCTGCGACGAGGAGGCGCTGCGCGCCCACGCCGCCCGGGTGCTCCCCGCGTACATGACGCCGTCCGCCTTCGTCGTCCTGGACGTGCTGCCGCTGACCGTCAACGGCAAGGTCGACCGGGCCGCGCTCCCGGACCCCGACGCCGCCCGGGCCCCGCAGCCGTCCTGGACGCCGCCCCGTACCGCGACCGAGCGGATCGTCGCCGACGCCTTCGCCGAACTCCTGGGCCTGGAACAGGTCTCCGTCGAGGACAACTTCTTCGAGCTGGGCGGCGACTCCATCCTGAGCATCCAGCTCATCGCCCGCTGCCGCCGCGCCGGCGCCGCCTTCACCTCCAAGGACGTCTTCCGCAGCGGCTCGGTGCGGGCCCTGGCCGCCCTGGCCGACGGCGCCGCCCCGGCCGGGGAGACCCCGTCGGCCACGGAGAACACGGCCGCCGGCACCGGCCCGGTGCCCGTCTCGCCCATCCAGCAGTGGTTCTTCGACTCCTACGGCGACACCCCGCACTACAACATGTCCGTCCGCCTCACCCTCGCCCCCGGCACCGACCTCGGCACCGCGGCCGACGCGGCCCAGGCCGTGCTGGCCCACCACACCGCCCTGCGGCTGCGGTTCGGCACCCGGGACGGGCAGCGCCGACAGCGCCTCGCACCGGAGAGCGAGGCGGTACGCGTACAGCGCGAGAACCTGCGCGCGGTGGAACCGGAGCGGTGGGAGGACACCG
Organism: Streptomyces sp. 130; assembly: GCF_007096885.1. Classification (GTDB taxonomy): domain Bacteria; phylum Actinomycetota; class Actinomycetes; order Streptomycetales; family Streptomycetaceae; genus Streptomyces. The sequence goes on from NZ_VJNO01000047.1 coordinate 5,775, forward strand.
TCACCGGGCACCTGGTCCGGGCCCAGGAGTCCCTGGACCTGGAACGGGGCCCGGTCGCCCGCTGCCTCCTCCTCGACGGCGGCGAGCACCACGCCCCGACGCTGCTCCTGGTGATGCACCACCTCGTCGTGGACGCGGTCTCGCTGCGCATTCTCGTGGACGATTTCGTCACGGCCTGCGAACTGCGCGCGGCGGGCCGGGACATTCAACTGGAGCCGGTCGCCACCTCGTTCCCGGAATGGATCTCGGAATTGTCCTGCCGGGCCGCCGAAGGCGCCTGGGAAGAAGAAATTCCGTATTGGCGGGAGCTGGTGTCCCGGGAATTCTCCGCAATACCTCTGGATAGGTCCGGAGAAAATCTGGTAGCGTCCGAGGCGGAATACACGGTGGAACTCGAAGAGGGCGAAACCGAATCCGTTCTCCGTACCGTCCCGGGGCGACACCGGGTCAGGACCGAGGAAATCCTCCTCACCGCGCTGGGCGCGGCGGTCCGGTCCTGGGCCGGCCCCGGCGGCCTCACCCTCGACCTGGAGGGCCACGGCCGCGACGAGGCCGTCGGCGCGACGGACCTGTCGCGCACCGTCGGCTGGTTCACCGTGCTCCACCCGCTCCACCTCGACGTCCCGGCCGAGGGCGACGCGCGGAGCAGGCTGCGCGCCGTGGCCCGCCAGGTGCGCGCGGTCCCCGGCAGCGGCGTCGGCTACGGCGTTCTGCGCCACCTGCGGGGCGTCGCGGACCTGGCCCCCGCCGCCCCGCCCCAGATCCTCTTCAACTACCTCGGCCGGTTCGACGCCGACGACCGCGGCACGGGCCTCGTCCGGTCGGTCGCCGCGGCGGACCACCAGCACAGCGGCTCCCTGCCGCGCCCCCACCTGCTCGACGTCACGGCGGCCGTGACGGACGGCCGCCTCCGCATCGCCGTGCGGTACTCGCGCGACCTCCACGACGCGGACACCATCGCCCGCTTCGCCGCCGCCCTGGCGACGGAGCTGCGCGCACTGATCGCCGGCCGGTGAGCCGGAAGGCCCGCCGCCCACCCACCGGACACCCCGTCGGACATCCCGTCGGACACCCCTGAGGAGAGACCCGTGACGAACCCCTTCGAGAACGACGAAGCCGCCTACCGCGTGCTGGTCAACGCCGAGGGCCAGCACTCCCTGTGGCCCGACTTCGCCGACGTGCCGGCCGGCTGGGAGGCCGTCTTCGGCGCGGCCCCCCGGCAGGAGTGCCTGGACTACGTCAACGAGCACTGGACGGACATGCGGCCCAAAAGCCTGATCGCGGCCATGGGTGCCTGACCACCCCACACCGACCCCCGGAAACGAAAGGCAGGACGGCGATGAACGGGCCCGTGCCCGCGCCGCCCGCTGTGCTCGGCGACTGCCGAGGACGGCTGGACGGCACCTCACTGACCGCGCTCGCGGTCTACGAACCCGAGACCGACGACCTGGACGCGCAGCGCTGGGCCACCGAACACCGCACCCGGCTGATGGAGATCCTCGCCGTCCACGGCGCCGTTCTCGTCCGGCGCGCCGCGTACGACGCCGCGACGCTGAACGCCGTGGCCGAGGCCGTCGGCGGCGAACTGCTCACCTACACCGAGCGGTCCACCCCGCGCAGCAAGGTCAGCGGCAACGTCTACACCTCCACCGAGTACCCGGCGAACCAGACGATCGTCCAGCACAACGAGAGCGCCTACTCGGCCGCTTACCCGCGGTGGCTGTTCTTCGCGTCCGTCGTGCCCGCCGAGACCGGCGGCGAGACACCGCTCGCGGACAGCAGGTCCGTGGTGGACGAGCTCCCCGCCGGCCTGGTGGCCCGCTTCCGGGAGAACGGCATCGTCTACACCCGCGCCTTCCGCGAGGGCATGGGCCTGACCTGGCAGGAGTCCTTCCAGACCGAGGACCGCCGGCAGGTCGAGGCGTACTGCCGCACGAACGGCATCGAGTACACCTGGACCGACGACGACGGGCTGCGCACCCGGCACCACAGGCCCGCCCTGGTCACCGACCCGGTCAGCGGCCGGGAGAGCTGGTTCAACCAGGCCCACCTCTTCCACCCCTCGAACCTCCCGCCCGCCACCCGCGAAGCGCTCGGCGAGATGTTCGACGAGGAGGACATGCCGAGGTCCGCCTACTACGGCGACGGAACGCCCATCGCCGACGAGGACATGGACCTGGTCCGCGCCGCCCTCGACAAGTGCGTCCACGCCTTCCCGTGGGAGCGCGGCGACCTGCTCATGGTCAACAACCTGCTCGTCTCGCACGGCCGCAGGCCCTACACCGGGCAGCGCCAGACCCTGGTCGCCATGGCCGGCAAGGGAGGTGACGCCCTGTGATCACCGAGCACCCGGCCCCGGCGGGCGAGAACGAGGAAGTGGCCCGGGTCCGCGAGTACTACCGCCTGGTCGACGCCTGCGACGTGCCCGGCCTGGTCGGCCTCTTCGCCGAGGAGGCCGTCTACCACCGCCCCGGCTACCCGCCGATCGAGGGCCACGCCGGACTGGAGTCCTTCTACCTCGGCGAGCGCGTCATCGAGTGCGGCCGGCACACCCTGGACACCGTGGTCGCCGACGGCCGCAAGGTCGCCGTCACCGGCGCGTTCGAGGGCGACCTCAAGGACGGCCGCCACGTGACGCTGAAGTTCGCCGACGTGTTCGTCCTCGACACGGACCGGCGCTTCGTCCGCCGGGACACCTACTTCCACACCCCGCTGGTCTGAACCGCGCCCCGACCGCGGCCCCACGACCCGCCACTGAGGAGTCCGTTGTGAAACTCGTCAGGAAACCGGCAGCCCGGCCGCTGCCGGCCGACGAACGGGCGCGGCGCACCGCGGCGCCCGCCTTCGGCACGGTGCTGACCGAACACATGGTGTCCGCCCGCCACGACACCGCACGCGGCTGGCACGACGCCCAGCTGGAACCGTACGCACCCCTGTCGCTCGACCCCGCCACCGTGGGGCTGCACTACGCGCAGGTGGTGTTCGAAGGGCTCAAGGCGTTCCGCACGCGGGACGGCGGCCTCGCCGTCTTCCGCCCCGAGGACCACGCCCGGCGGCTGCGCGAGTCGTCCCGCCGGCTGATGGTGCCCGAACTGCCCGAGGACCTCTTCCTCGCCGGAGTCGACGCCCTCGTGGCCCAGGACCAGGCCTGGCTGCCCGACGACCCCGACATGAGCCTGTACTTGCGCCCGGTGGTCTTCGCGAGCGAGGCGACCCTCGCGCTGCGCTCCGCCCGGGAGTTCCGCTATCTGCTGCTGGCCTGCGTCACCGAGGGCTACTTCGGGCGCGCGCAGCGGCCGGTACGGGTCTGGGTCACCGAGGAGTTCAGCCGCGCCGCCCCCGGCGGCACCGGAGCCGCCAAGTGCGCCGGCAACTACGCGGCCGGACTGCTCGCCCAGGAGGCCGCCCGCGCCCACGGCTGCGACCAGGTCGTCTGGCTGGACGCGGCCGAGCACCGCTGGGTCGAGGAGATGGGCGGCATGAACCTGTTCTTCGTGTACGGCACGGGGGACGACGCCCGCCTGGTCACCCCGCCGCTCGGCGGGACCATCCTGCCGGGCGTCACCCGCGACAGCGTCGTGCGGCTCGCCACGGACCTCGGTCTGCGCGTCACCGAGGCGGCGGTGAGCCTGGAGGAGTGGCGCAAGGGCTGCGAGGCCGGCGAAATCACCGAGGTGTTCGCCTGCGGCACGGCCGCCCGGGTCAGCCCCGTCAACGAGGTGTGCACCGCGGATACGTCCTGGGCCGTCGGCGACGGCACCATGGGCACGGTGACGGCACGCCTCTCGCGCGAGCTGTTCGCCGTCCAGCGCGGAGCCGTGACCGACCACCGCGGCTGGCTGCGCCCGGTCCCCGGCACCGCCCCGGCGGGTGCGGCGTGACCGGCCCCGGACTTTCCACCGGCACCTCCCTGTACGGACGGCTGCTCGGGCTCCTCGACACCTCCGGCGTCCGTTACGAGGTGCTGGCGCACCCGGCCGAGGGCCGCACGGACCGGGCGAGCCGGCTGCGCGGCCACCCCCTCCCCGCCGCCGCGAAGTCCATGGTCGTCACGGTCTCCGGCGACGGCCGCCCCGACAGCCACGTCATCGCGGTCGTCCCCGGCGACCGGCGGGTGGACCTCGCCCGGGTGGCCCGACTGTGCGGCGGGCGCAAGGCCCGCTTCACCGGTCGCGCCCGGGCCGAGGAACTGGCCGGCAGCGTCAGCGGCAGCATCATCCCCTTCTCCTTGGACGGCAGCCTCGACGTGCTCGCCGACCCGGTCCTGCTGCGCGAACCCGTCCTCTACTTCAACGCCGCCCGCCTCGACCTCTCCGTCGCCCTGCACACCGACGACTACCGCGCGCTGGCGGGCCCCACCGTCGCGCCCATCACCGAATAGCAGCCCGACCGGGCACCGCGCGGTCCCGCACCACCCCTGTCAGAAGCACCACCTCATGAACGGCTCTCAGCGGAGGAATTCCTGTGCTCTCCAAAGTTGTCATCGTCGGCGGCGGAACATCGGGCTGGATGACGGCCGCATATCTGCGGACCGCCCTCGGCGACAGCATCGATGTCACGGTGGTCGAATCCAAGCGCATCAAGACCATCGGGGTCGGCGAGGCGACGTTCAGCACCGTGCGGCACTTCTTCGAATACCTCGGGCTGTCCGAGAACGAGTGGATGCCCAAGTGCAACGCCACCTACAAACTCGGCATCAGGTTCGAGAACTGGCGGGCGAAGGGCCACTACTTCTACCACCCCTTCGAGCGGCTGCGGGTGGTCGACGGCTTCCCGCTCACCGACTGGTGGCTCCAGCAGAAGCCCAGCGACCGCTTCGACCAGGACGTCTTCCTGATGTCCGCGATCTGCGACGCCCAGCGCTCCCCGCGCTACCTGGACGGCAAGCTCTTCGAGCAGGACTTCGTGGAGCGGACCGAGGGCAGCCCGGAGCGCAGCACGCTCTCCGAGCAGGACACGCAGTTCCCGTACGCCTACCAGTTCGACGCCTCGCTGCTCGCCGACTTCCTCACCGAGTTCTCCACCGAGCGCGGCGCCCGGCACATCGAGGACGACGTGCTCGACGTCGTACGCGACGAGCGCGGCTGGATCAGCCACCTCCGCACGCGCGAGCACGGCGACGTCCACGGCGACCTGTTCATCGACTGCACCGGCTTCCGCGGCCTGCTGCTCAACCAGGCGCTGGACGAGCCGTTCATCTCCTACCAGGACACGCTGCCCAACGACCGGGCCGTCGCCCTGCGCGTGCCGGCGGACATGGAGGCCAGGGGCCTGCGGCCGTGCACGACCGCCACCGCCCAGGACGCCGGCTGGATCTGGACGATCCCGCTCTTCGGGCGCATCGGGACCGGCTACGTGTACTCCGGCGACTACACCACACCCGAGGAGGCCGAGCGCACCCTCCGCGAGTTCGTCGGCCCCGGCGCGGAGGACGCGGAGGCCAATCACATCCGGATGCGGATCGGCCGCAGCCGCAACTCCTGGGTGAACAACTGCGTCGCCATCGGCCTGTCCAGCGGTTTCGTCGAGCCGCTGGAGTCCACCGGCATCTTCTTCATCCAGCACGGCATCGAGGAACTGGTCAAGCACTTCCCGGACGCCACCTGGGACCCGCGGCTGCGCGACACGTACAACCGCGCCGTCGCCGACGTGAAGGACGGCGTGCGCGAGTTCCTCGTCCTGCACTACCGGTGCGCCGCGCGCAACGACAACGCCTACTGGCGCGACGCCAAGACCCGCGAGCTGCCCGACGGCCTGGCCGCCCGCCTGGAGGAGTGGCAGGCCAAGCTCCCCACCGAGAACACCATCTACCCGCGCTACCACGGATTCGAGTCGTACTCGTACCTGTCCATGCTCCTCGGCCTCGGCGGCGTCGACCTCAAGCCCTCAGGGGCCGTCGCCCTGATGGACGGCGCCCGCGCGGCCAAGGAGATGCAGCTCATCAAGGACCAGGCACGCGACCTCGTACGCCGCCTGCCCAGCCAGTACGAGTACCTCGCCCAGATGCACTGACCGGCCCGCGACGAGGAGGCGGACGGGCCCCGGCGGCGGGCGCGTACCGCCGGCGCACCGCCGCGTCCTCGCCGCACGACCCGGCCGGACCACCCCACCCACCAGCCGAACGGGACCCCATGACCTCCCTGTCCTCCAGCGTCCGGCCCGGCACTCCCATGGCCTTCCGGTCCCTCATGGCCGGTTTCCCGACCGGCGTCAGCGTCATCACCGCGCTGGACGAGCACGACCGGCCCTGGGGCATGACGTGTTCCGCACTGTGCAGCGTGACCGTGGAGCCCCCCACCCTCGCCGTCGGGATGCGCGGCGAGAGCCCCACCCTGGCCGCCGCCCTCCACCGCGGCCGGTTCACCGTCAACCTCCTGCACGCCGAGGCCCGCGGCAGCGCCGAGCTGTTCGCCTCCGGCGACCCCGACCGCTTCGACGCCGTCGACTGGTCCCTTCCCGAGGGCGCCGGCGGCCCCCACCTGACCCGGGCCGCGCACGCCGTCGCGGACTGCCGCATCGTGCACTCCGTACGGATCGGGGGCCAGCACATGGTCTTCGGCGAGGTCTTCCGCATCACCGAACTCACCGAACCGCGGCCCCTTCTGTACGGGCTGCGCACCTACGGCTCCTGGCCCGTCGACTGAAGCCCGCGCCGCACCGCCACCCGGCGCCGCCCCGTACACCATCCACCGTCTGGAGCGAAATGACCGCGCCCGCAAGCAGGACCGCGCGACCCCGGCGCTATCTGATGTGCCGGCCCAGCGCGTTCGACGTCACCTACGCCATCAACCCCTGGATGGACCCCGCCAAACCGGTCGACACCGCGCTCGCGGTGACCCAGTGGGAGCGGCTGCGTTCCCTCTACCTCGACCTCGGGCACACGGTCGAGCTCATCGACCCCGTCCCGGGCCTGCCGGACATGGTCTACGCGGCCAACGGCGCCACCGTCGTCGACGGCAAGGTGCTCGGCGCCCGCTTCCGCAACAACGAACGGGTGCCGGAGGGCCCCGCCTACCTCGACTGGTTCCGGGCGAACGGCTACCGCGCATGCCACGACCCCCGCTACGTGAACGAGGGCGAGGGCGACTTCCTGGTCACCGACAGCTTCGTCCTCGCCGGCCACGGCTTCCGCAGCTCCCGCGACGCCCACACCGAGGCGCAGGAGTTCTTCGGCCGCCCGGTCGTCGGGCTCCGGCTCGTGGACCCCGCCTACTACCACCTCGACACCGCGCTGGCGGTGCTCGACGGCGACGAGGTCATGTACAACCCGGCCGCGTTCTCGCCGGGCAGCCTGGAGGTGCTGCGGCGGCTGTTCCCCGACGCCGTCCTCGCCTCCCCGGCCGACGCGGCGGTCTTCGGGCTGAACGCGGTGAGCGACGGGCGCCATGTCGTACTCCCCGAATCCGCCACCGGGCTGATCCGGCAGCTCGGGGAGCGGGGCTTCGAGCCGATGGGCGTCGACCTGTCCGAACTCCTCAAGGGCGGCGGCAGCGTGAAGTGCTGCACCCTCGAACTCCGCGACTGACGGCCGGACCGGCCCCGATCCGGAAGCGCCGTGCGGACCTCTCCTCCCGCACGGCGCTTTCCGTTCCCCATGGAAGAACAAAGGAAGGGCACAGCGCTCATGGACACCAGCGAACCAGGAAGAACGGGAAGCGCGGGACGAGAAGGAGACCAGGAACGCGAACGGGCGGACCGGGGAGTGCAGCGCCCCAGCCTGATGCCGGCCGCCAAATACCTCCCGTACCAACCCATCGGCCTCGCCGACCGCACGTGGCCGGACCGGGTGGCCCGCAAGGCGCCCCTGTGGTGCAGCGTCGACCTGCGCGACGGCAACCAGGCGCTCATCGACCCCATGGACGTCGGCCGCAAACGCAGGATGTTCGACCTCCTCGTGTCGATGGGCTTCAAGGAGATCGAGGTCGGCTACCCGACGGCCTCCCGCGACGACCACGACTTCGTCCGGCACCTCATCGAGGACGACGCCATACCGGACGACGTGGTCGTCCAGGTGATGGCGCCCATCCGCCAGGACTTCATCGACCGCACCGTGCACTGCCTGCGCGGCGTACGCCGCGCGGTCCTCCAGGTGTTCAACCCCACCTCCGAGGTGCAGCGCCGGCTGGTGCTGCGGGCCGACCGCGACGAGGTACGCGCCCTCGCCCTGAACGGCGCCGAACAGGCCCTGCGGCTCCAGGACTCGCTGCCCGGCACCGAGCTGTACCTCCAGTACGCCCCCGAGTCCTACACCCAGACCGAACCCGGCTACGCCCTGGACCTGTGCAACACCGTCCTCGACTTCTGGGCGCCCCGGGCCCGGTCCACGCTGCGCGTCAACCTCCCCGCCACCGTCGAGGTCTTCCCGCCCCAGGAGTTCGCCGACCGCATCGAGTACACGCACCGCAACCTCGCCCACCGCGACCGCGTCCTCCTCTCCGTCCACCCGCACAACGACCGGGGCAGCGGGGTCGCGGCGGCGGAGCTGGCGGTGCTCGCGGGCGCCGACCGGGTGGAGGGCACGCTCTTCGGCAACGGCGAACGGACCGGCAACGTCTGTCTGGTCACACTTGCCATGAACCTGCTCACCCAGGGCGTCGATCCGATGCTCGACCTCCGCGAGATCGACCGGGTGCGCCGCATCGCCGAGGACTGCACCCACATGCCCGTCCCCCCGCGCCACCCCTGGGCCGGCGACTTCGTGTACACCTCCTTCGCGGGGACGCACCAGGACGCCATCAGCAAGGGCCTGCGGGCCAGGCAGGAGGCCGGCGACGACCACACCGCCGTCTGGGAGGTGCCGTATCTGCCGGTCGACCCGCGCGACATCGGGCGCGACTACCAGGCCCTCATCCGCGTCAACACCCAGTCCGGCAAGGGCGGCATCGCCCACCTGCTGCGCCGCGAACGCGGCCTGGACCTGCCCAGACGCCTGCAGATCGACTTCGCCGCCGTGATGCAGCGCGTGTGCGAGCGGGCCGGCGGCGAGATCTCCGCCCACGGCCTGTGGCTGGTCTTCGAGGAGACGTACGCCCTGCCCGGCCTGGGCGCGGACCCCGACTGGCTGCCCGGGCCGGTGGAGGACGGGTCCGGCGACTGGGCCGAGTGGGCCCGTACCGCCGTCGCCACCGCTCCGGTCGAGGCCGCCGTCGGGGACTTCGCGGTGGCCCGCGCGGGCCGGGGCGGCGAGCAGCACGCCGCGTACTGCGAACTCACCACCGGCGACCGCGCCGTCTGGGGCGTCGGCATCGACGCGAGCCCCGCCGAAGCGGCCCGCCGGTCCCTGCGCGCCGCCGTCCAGCGGGCCCGCACCGGCCCGCGCGCGGCGCCCGCCCGCCCGGCGGTCCGCCAGGCCGCCGTTCCGGCCGCGGGCTGAACCCCGCGCGCCGGCCCGCCCCGGGGTTCCGGCCGAGTCGCAGTCGGCCGGAAGCCCGCGGCGGAGCCATGCCCCCATGAGGTGCCCGGTCACCCGGGTCATCCGTACAGCGCGTACGCGGCGAAGCCGACGGCCAGGACGCCCATCACAGTGCGCGGGACACGGGCCATGCCCGTCCAGGGGCGCTCGAACCGGCGAACCGCCAGCGTGACCAGGAACAGCACCGACGCGAACACCGGCAGCCACAGCAGCCGGGCCGCGATCCACCCCACCGTGTCCGGCGCGCCGATCAGCCCCGGCACCGCCCCGGCCCGCGAGGCGGGCAGGGCCACCGCGAGCATCGCCGACTGGTGCCAGCACAGCACGGTCATCGCGCACAGGTTCACCCCCACCGTCACCGCCCAGAGCCCGGGCCGGGCCAGCACCCGGGCCAGCCGCGCGCGGACCAGGACCGCCCCGCCGCACTGGGCGGCGGCCAGCGCCAGCACCAGCAGGGACGGCGGGTGGGAGTTGGTGCGCCCCTGACCGGGCACACCGACCATGCTGGCCGGGTACCCGAACACGGTCAGCAGCGCCGCGAACACCACGCACCCGCCGGCGAGCAGCCCGAGCGCCCGCCGCCGGTCCAGCCTCCCCCCGGCCCAGACGATGCCCAACTGGTAGGCGAAGAGCCAGCCCGGCACCACGGTCAGCAGCCCGATCCAGCCGGGCAGCACCCCCGACCACGGCCCGTACCGCAGGAAGTCCACGACCGCCACCGCCGCGAACAGCGCCCCCGCCGACCACAGCCCGAACCGCCGCGCCGCGCGCACGCACACCGGCGTGAGCGCGGTGAGCAGCACGTACACCCCGACGAACCACAGCGGCTGGACCACCAGCGTCACCGCACTGCGCAGCGTGCCCGCCGGGAACCCGGCCGCCCGCAGCACCAGAAGCAGCACCGCCCAGACCGCGGTGACCGCCACCACCGGCCGGCCCAGCCGCGCCACCCGGCGGCCCAGCCACACCCGGCCGCCCACCCCGCGCTCCCGGGCCCGGTCCCGGGACAGCACCGCGGCACGACCGCCGACCAGGAAGAAGATGCCGAGCATCTGAAGGACCCAGCTGACCGGCGCCAGGCCGCCGAACGCCGCGAGCGGACTGGAGTTGCGCAGCGCCCCGCCGCGTCCAGGGTGAACCCGCCGAGCAGCCAGTGGCCGAGCGGGACCGCGGTCAGCGCCAGCGCGCGCAGCCCGTCGAGGGCCCGGTCACGGCGTTGCGGAGTGCGCTCCTCCACGGAACGCACCACACGGCGCACCCCGGTCAGCACGGCGTCGCGAAGCGGCCGAGCGCGATGGCGGAGAACGCCCTCAACGCGTCGCTGCCCGGGTCGAAGTAGCCGCCGTGGTCACGCACCCGGGAGGCGCAGAAAAGGCGGGCGCCGAAGTCCGGATCGACCGGGTCGGTGCCGTGTCCGAGGCCGAGAAAGTTCACCCCGGCCACCGTGCGCACCCAGTCCGAGGGCGCCCGGGCGGCCCACACCGCGGCATCGGTGCCCAGATCCGCCACCGAACCGGCCCGCACCCCGGGGGAGCCGAACAGGACCAGGTCCGAGATGGCGTCACGGCCCGCCCGGGGCGCGGCCAGCCCGCACACCACGGAGCCGTAGCTGTGGCACAGCACCGTCGGCACGGGGGCGCCGATGGCGGCGAGACCGGCCAGGAAGCGCTCCAGGCGCGGCGCCCCGGCCTCGGCGAGCCGGTCCGTCGCCGCGTCCACGCCGAGCCCCACGGGCGTGGTGTAACCCACCCAGACGACGACGGCCACCGGTGTCCCGGGCGCGTCGGAGCGCATCCGCTCGTACAGCGACCGGGCCCGCCCGGACCAGCCCACGTGCGGACCGGCCTCCTCGCCGTCGTAGAACATCAGGTCCGCGTCCGAGCCGGGAACCACGACGGCCACGTGCCGGGCCCGGCCCAGGTCCCCGAAGACCTCGGCGACCTGGCCCCGGCCGCGCGGGTCGAAGGCCAGGATGCGGCGGCCCCCGGCCAGCAGGCGGCGGACCCGGCCGGCCCGCTCCGCGGCGTGCTCACGCTCCCTGGCGGGCAGCGAGGCGTCGGCGGAGCGCCCGAGCTGAGCGGAGTACTCGGCCCGCAGCGCCCGCTCGTTGGCCCGGTAGCGCGTCTCGGCCGGGACCCCGTCCAGGTTGCCGACCGTCAGCGGGTGACGGCGCGCCAGCAGCTCCCGCTCCCGCGCGTCGAGCCGGGCGAAGAACCCCGCGACGCGGGACGGGGCCGCCGTGGCCGGGTCGGGTAACGACAGGCCCAGCACATGGTCAGCGCGCCAGGCAGCCGCACCCGGCGCCGGGCCGGTGACCGCGATCTGCTCGACACCCGCGGTCCAGCTCCCCGCCCCGAGCACCGCGACGGCGCTCAGCACGAGAGAGATCCCGGTCCGCTTCCAGCGTGCCGTACGCGTCATTTTCGGCCCCCACCCCACGGCATTTCTCCCTCATGCCGCACATCGTGCCGCCGGGCGGCAGGAAACACAGTGAGGGCAGAACCCCGGCCGGGGTGACACTGAATGAACGCCGATGCTACGGCGAGCTGTACCGGCCGCCTGCGGGACGCCATTTGAGCAGCGATTTTCATGCTCCGCTAAATGGTCTCGCCGTCCATTCGCGCCGATGTGAAGGTAAGGAAAATTTCGAGATCCGGTGCGGAGGCGGAATGATTTCGGCAACGAAGCCGAGAACGATGGCCGAAAAACTATGGGAAAGTCATGTCGTGCACCAGGGGGACGACGAACCCGATCTGCTGTACGTCGATTTGCACCTGACGCACGAGGCGACATCGCCGCAGGCGTTCGACGGCCTCCGCCTCGCCGGGCGCGCCCTGCGCCGGCCCGACCTCACCCTGGCCCTGGAAGACCACAACGTACCGACCGACTCCTACCGGCTCGACGACCCGGTCAGCCGGACACAGCTGGAGACCCTGCGCGCCAACTGCGAACGCCATGACGTCGAGCTGTACCGCGCGGGCCACGACCGGCAGGGCATCGTGCACGTCGTCGGGCCCCAACTCGGCCTGGTGCAGCCGGGGATGACCGTCGTATGCGGGGACAGCCACACCTCGACGCACGGCGCGCTCGGCGCCCTCGCCTTCGGCGTCGGCACCAGCGACGTCGAGCATGTCTTCGCCACCCAGTGCCTCGCCATCGACCGGCCCCGCACCATGGCCGCAGAATTCACCGGCCGGCTCCCGGCCGGCGTCGGGGCGAAGGACCTGGCCCTCGCGCTCATCGGAGAGATCGGTACCAACGGCGGCGAGGGCCACCTCGTGGAGTACCGGGGCGACGTCGTACGCGCCCTGTCCATGGAAGCCCGCATGACGCTGTGCAACATGACCATCGAGGCGGGCGCCCGGGCCGGGATGATCGCACCGGACGACACCACCCTCGCCTACCTCGCCGGCCGGCCCCACGCCCCGTCGGGCGCCCGGTGGGACCGGGCGGAGGCGCACTGGCGCTCCCTGCGCACCGACGAGGGCGCGGTCTTCGACCGCACGGTGACCGTGGACGTGTCGGGCCTGACGCCCCTGGTGACCTGGGGCACGAACCCGAGCCAGGTCGCCCAGCTCGGCGGAGCGGTCCCCGACCCGGAGACGATGGCCGACCCGGCGGAGCGTCAGGCGGCCCGGCGCGCACTGGAGTACATGGACCTGAAGCCCGGAACACGGCTGCGGGACGTGCCCGTCGACGTCGTCTTCCTGGGCTCGTGCACCAACGGCCGCATCGAGGACCTGCGCGCCGCCGCCGACGTGCTCCAGGGCCGTACCGTCGCCCCCGGGACCCGGCTGCTGGTGGTGCCGGGCTCGGTACAGGTGCGCCGCCAGGCCGAATCGGAGGGGCTGCACGAGGTGTTCCTGGGCGCGGGCGCCGAGTGGCGGCTCCCCGGCTGCTCGATGTGCCTGGGCATGAATGCCGACCGGCTCCGCAACGGGGAGCGCTGCGCCTCCACGTCCAACCGCAACTACGAGGGCCGGCAGGGGGCGAACGCCCGCACCCACCTGGTGTCGCCCGAGGTGGCCGCGGCCTCCGCCGTCGCGGGCCGCCTCGCCGCACCGTCCGACCTCGGCTGATCCCGGCCGGCATCCGCACAGGAGGATTCGTGGAACCGTTCATCGTGCACGTCGGCCGCGCCGTCGCGCTGCGCCGGGACAATATCGACACCGACCAGATCGTGCCGGGTGAGTTCTGTAAGCGGGTGACGAAGAGCGGTTACGAGGACGCGCTCTTCGCCCGATGGCGCGAACAGCCCGGATTCGTGCTCGACCGGCCGGAGCACCGGGGCAGCAGCATTTTGCTGGCCGGCCGCGACTTCGGTATCGGAAGCTCACGGGAGCATGCCGTCTGGGCGCTGCGGGACGGCGGTTTCAAGGTCGTCGTGGCGACCGGCTTCGGAGATATCTTCCGGCGTAATGCAACCAATAACGGACTGCTTCTCGTGGATCTTCTGGAACCGGCCGTGCGGTCCCTCATGGAGCTGGCGGAAAAGGACACCGGGCTCGCCGTCACCGTCGACCTGGCGCGGTGCCGGATCGCGGCGGCCGGCCGGGACTGGCCATTCGCTATCGAACCGCGAGCGCGGCGGCGCATGCTGGCCGGTGAGGACCCGATCGCGGCGACCCTGCGGCACGCCGACCGGATCGCGGCCTACGAACGCGGGCGCTCCGACTGGCTCCCGGCACTCGGCGGGTACGGGGCGGCGCGGGAGCGACCGTACGCGGACCGATAGGGCCGCTGAACCTGTCGGGGTACAGCAGGCTGTACCCCGACAGTGTCGTGGTCGGTACTGTGCTCGGCCGGAAGCGGGTGCAGGATTAAGGGCGGTAATGACCGCAAATATCAAAGGTCCTTCGCGGGGGAGGGGTTAGTTGTGCGGCGCGTTCATCTCACAGCGGATGCACTGTCGAGAGTCAGCGTGCTTCCGGAAGGGAGCCTCAGAAGAGAAACACTGTTTGCTCTGGAAATGCTGAGTTTAGGCGCGGGTGGTTCCGCATTCAAGTTATGGCGGCGCCGCCTGGGTGGTTCGGAAGATGTCAGGGAACTCATCAGGCTGGCGCGGAGCGTACGCCCTCTGACCGATATCGGTCAGCTCGTGATGCAGGACGAGGACCCGGAATTCGGAGCCGACACCGACGTCCTGCGGAACCAGTCCCAGATCGCCCGCGACTTCGAACGGTTCTGCCGCGTCGCGGTGCTCCCGTACTGGGAGGGCATCAGCCGCCGGCTCAGCGCCGACCGGACCGCGCGCGGCCAGATCATGCTGAGCCACGGAATCGGACGCATGCTGGCCACCCTCCACCCGGCCGTCCACTGGAAGCCGCCCCTGCTGGAGGTCCCGGGGCGCGGCCACGACGTGGGCTCCGCCACCACGCTCATCCTGGCCCCCTCGGTCTTCCTCGCCGGGCGCCCGCCCATCCTCACCGGACTCGGAGCCGAAAGCGGCCGGCTGATCCTCTCGTACCCCGTCCCGATCGACCCGAAGTGGGCGAACTCCCTGTGGCAGGCGTCCGAGGGCGTCGGCGGCGCGCTCAGCGCCCTCATGGGCCGCACCCGGGCCGCCGTCCTCCTCGCCCTGACCCGCAGCGGCAGCACCACCGAGATCAGCGAACGCGCGGGCGTCTCCTCGGCCACCGTCAGCCAGCACACCTCCGTCCTGCGCACCGCCGGGCTCATCACCACGGTCCGCACCGCGAACAGCGTCCAGCACGCGCTCACCCCGCTGGGAGACGCCCTGATCCACGAGCGCCTGGTCGGCCAGGAGCCGGACGACCGGCACCTCTCCCTCCTCCTGCTCGCCGACCGGGCCGGCTGACCCGGCCGAGTCGGCCGGCCCGCCCCGCGCACCGCCTCGCGTGGTGTGCGTATTTCCGCTGGGGCTAAAAGGCATGGTCCGCGCGGCCTCCACCGAGCAGGATGCTGCACGTCAGGGCCGGACGGGCACACCGGCCCGGCCGGCCGCCCGGCCCCGACCGGGTGCCCGGTCATGCCCCGCCAGGGACACGACCGGGCCGCGCGTGCCGCCACCCCGGTGCTCCCCGCGGCCCGCACCGTCGCGCCGCCGATCGCGGAACGATCGCCACTGCCCCGCCCGCGCACGCCACATCCGCACGCCCCGCACCGGCACGACGAAGGTGCCGGGCGCACGGGCGTGCGCGCCGCGGCGCGGCATCCCAGAGAGGAAGGCCCGTGGACGGCCTCTCGTACATCCCCGCCGTAGCGACGTGCGCACTGATCGTCCCCGCGGCCGTGCTCGGCCGCCGGCTGGCACGGCTGCTGCGCCAGCCCGAGATCGTCGGCGAGATCATGGCCTCCCTGCTGCTCGGCTGGATTCTGGCCGCCCGACTCGACTGGCAGCCGCACGACTTCACCGGCTGGCCCCTGCTGGAGAAGGCCGGCCACCTCGCACTCGCCCTGTTCCTCGTGGGCGCCGTCCACGAGATCCGCTCCGGAACCGGGCAACTGCGCGGCCGCACCGTCGCGTTCACCGCGGCGGGCTCCGCGCTGCTCCCGCTGGGCTGCGGCGCGCTGCTGGCCGTCTGGGTGCTCCGCCACGGCGGCCCGCAACTCCGCGGCGACGCCCCCACCAGCGCGTTGGTGCTCATGCTCGGCGTCTCCCTGGCCGTGACCGCCGTACCGGTCCTGGCCGGCATCCTGGCGGACCGGGAGCTGCTGCACACTCCCGTCGGCCGGCTCTCCATGGCCGTCGCCGTCACCATCGACGCGATCACCTGGATGCTGCTCGCCGTCGCCGTGAGCCTCGCCGCGGGCGGCGGCAAGGCCGACCCGTACACCGCCTTCGCCGTCGGCCTGCTCCTGGCCTGGGCCGTACGCCGGGCCGGCGGCACGGCATCCGCCCGCGCCTGGGCCGCCCGCGTGCCCCGCACCGTGCCCCTCGCGCTGACCGCGGCGGCGGCGGTCGCCGCGGTCCTCATCACCGCACGTCTCGGCCTGACCGATGTCCTCGGCGCCCTCCTGATCGCCCTCGCCCTGCCGTCCGACGACGGCCGCGGCGCCTGGACCGGGGCCGCCCGCACCGTCGGCGGCTGGGGCCGGACCGCCCTGCCGCTCCTCTTCACGGTGACCGGGATGTCCCTGGGCGCGGCACCGCTCGGCGACTTCTCCTGGCAGGCCGTCGTCCTCGCCCTGGCCCTCGCGGTCGGCGCCAAGCTGACCGGCAGCTACCTCGGCGCCCGGGCCGCGGGCAGGCCACCCGCGACCAGCATGCGGCTCGCCGCCCTGCTCAACGTACGCGGGCTCACCGAGATCGCGGCGCTCCAGACCGGCTACCAGGCCGGAATCCTCAGCCCGCCGCTCTTCCTCGCCCTGTTCATCATGGCGCTCGCCACCACCACGCTCAGCTCCCCGCTGCTGTGGCTCATCGACCGGTACGCCCCCGAGGACGACGCCCCGACCACCGAGGCGCCCCCGCTCCCGCCGGCCGGCATCGAACCCCGGCCACGCCACCTCAAAGCCCTCTGAACCACAACGGGAGGAGAAGGACGTGAACGTACTCCAGGACATCGTGGCCGGCGCCCGCGAGGACGCCGCCCGCAGAGAACGCGAAAGGGGCCTCGACCACCTGGTCGACCTCGCGCACCGCGCGGCACCCCCGCTCGACGCGGCCCGCGCCCTGCGGCGCCCGACGGGCGTCCAGGTCATCGCCGAGGTCAAACGCGGCAGCCCCTCCAAGGGCGCACTCGCCGCCATCCCGGACCCGGCCGCCCTCGCCGCCGAATACGCCGCCGGAGGCGCGGCCGCCGTGAGCGTGCTCACCGAGGGCCGCCGCTTCCGCGGCTCCCAGGCGGACCTGGTGGCGGTACGGGACGCGGTCCGCACACCCGTACTGTGCAAGGACTTCCACGTCACCCCGTACCAGCTGTGGGAGGCCCGGGCCTGCGGCGCCGACCTGGTCCTGCTCATCGTCGCGGCGCTCCGCCAGCCCGAACTCACCGACCTCGTCGACCGGGCGGTCTCCCTCGGCATGACCCCGCTGGTGGAGGTGCACAGCCGCCGGGAGCTGGACCGGGCCCTGTCCGCGGGCGCCCGCGTCGTCGGCATCAACGCCCGCGACCTGCGCACCCTGGACATCGACCGCTCGCTGTTCGGGCAGCTGGCCCCCCGGGTCCCGGACGACGTCATCACGGTCGCCGAATCGGGGGTGCGAGGCCCGGACGACGTCGCGCACCTGGGCGCCCTCGGCGCCGACGCCGTCCTCGTGGGCGAAAGCCTCGTCAGGTCCGACCGCCCGTCCGCCGCCGTCACCGCACTGCTCGAAGCGGGGCGCGCGGTCCCGGCCGGCCGGTAACCACCCGGTGGGTGCCGCACCATCAGCCCGCGGCGCCCGCCAGCTTCCCGGAGACGGCGACCCAGCGGTCCAGCACACCGGCCGCCGCCCCCGAGTCCACGGCGCGCGCCGCCCGGTCCAGTCCCGCCGCGATGCGCTCCGTGACGCTTCCGGTGACCGGCCGTCCGGCCACCGACGCGTCCAGCGCGGCGAGCCCGGCGGCTGCCGACAACAGCACCGCGTCACGCACCGCGCCCCGCTCCCCGCCCAGCACCGCCCGTACGACCTCCGCGTTGAACCGGGCGTCACCGCCGCGCAGCGCACCGCCCGGCGACAGCGGGACCCCGGCGTCCCGCGGATCGAACGACTCGGCGCGCACCTCGCCGCCGTGCACCGACCACACCCGGGAGGTAGTGGTGACCGTCAGCTCGTCCATGCCGTCGTCACCCCGGAACACCAGCGCCGACACCCCGCGCAGGGCGAGCGTACGCGCGACGACCGGCGCCAGCGCGGGGTCCGCGACCCCCACCGCCAAGGCCGTGGGCGACGCCGGATTGGTCAGCGGCCCCAGACAGTTGAAGATCGTCCGCACCCCCAGCTCCCGCCGGACCGGGGCGGCGTGACGGGCCGCCGGATGGAAGACGGGCGCGAAGCAGAAGGTGATGCCGGCCTCGGCGGCGACCTGCGCCACCGCCCCGGGCGGCAGACGCAACGGCACCCCCAGCTCCTCCAGCACGTCTGCGGAACCGCACGCCGAAGAGGCGGAACGGTTGCCGTGCTTGACGACCCGGGCGCCCGCGCCCGCCGCCACGATCGCCGCCATGGTCGAGATGTTGACACTGTCGGACCCGTCGCCACCGGTACCCACGATGTCCAGGGCGGGTCCGGGCACATCGAGCCGCACCGCGTGCGCGTGCATCGACCGCACCAGCCCCAGCACCTCCTCGGCCGTCTCGCCCTTCGCCCGCAACGCCACCAGCAGACCCGCGAGCTGGGCGGGCGACGCCAGCCCGCGCATGACCTGGTCCATCGCCCAGGCCGTGCTCTCCGAGGTGAGCGCCCGGCCGCCGAGCAGCGAGGCGAGAAGAGCGGGCCAGCCGGCCGGATCCGAATGCTCCGTCACGGGACGTCTCCTCCGTGTTCCCCGGCGTGTTTCCAGCGCCTGATTCCCCAACGTGACCACGTCTCAGTCTCGTGCCGGAAACCGCCCGCCCGAAGACCAGTTGGCCGCGCCGCGCCCGGACCAGTTACCGGAACACGCGCGCGCCCGTCCTGGAAGTGAGCCCCGAACCATGCCGTGGAACACCCTTATCGACGTGAGCCGGGAGCACGAGCTCCCGCTGACCGTCCAGATCCAGCAGAGCATCAAGAGGGAGATAGCCGACGGCGCCCTCCACCCCGGCACCCGGCTGCCGTCCAGCCGGCAGCTCGCCGAAGACCTCCGGCTCTCCCGCAGCGTGGTGGTCGAGGCATACGGGCAGCTCGTCGCCGAGGGCTACCTGGAAGCCGCCCATGGCTCCGGCACCCGCGTCGCCGCCCACCTCACGGCTGCGGCCCAGACACCGACCCTGCTGGCCGACTCCCGCCCCGAGCCGGTCGCCCGCTGGGACCTGCGCGCCCACACCACCGACCCGGCCGCCTTCCCGGAGCGCGAGTGGCTGACCGCGTACCAGAGAGCCGTACGCCGCATGGAACCGCGCGACCTCGGTTACCCCCCGCTTTCCGGGCTCACCCAGCTGCGCGCCGAACTGGCCGGCTACCTCGGACGGGCACGCGGGGTCCACACCGCACAGGAACACGTCATGGTCGTCGCCGGATTCGCCCAGGCATTCGGCATGGTGTGCGAAGTGCTGCCCCGCCTCGGCATCGACACCCTGGCCGTCGAGGACCCCTGCCACCCCCGGCAGCGCCAGTTCATCGGCGAGTCCGGACTGCGCTGCCTGCCGGTGCCCGTGGACGAGAACGGCATCGACGTGACGGCGCTCGCCCGCAGCGGCGCCCACGCCGTGCTCGTCACCCCCGCCCACCAGTTCCCCACCGGCGTCGTCCTGTCCGCCGAACGCCGGGCCGCGCTCGTGCGCTGGGCCCAGGAGGCGGACGGCTGGATCATCGAGGACGACTACGACGGCGACCTCTGGCTGACGCACGGCCGCCGCCCCACCGCCCTGCAACGCCTCGACCCCTCCCGCGTCCTGTACGCCGGCACCGCGAGCAAGTCCCTCGCACCCGGCATGCGGCTCGGCTGGCTGGCCGTCCCGCCCCGGCTCCACGGACCGCTGGAAGAAGCACGCGCCCGCCGCGACCTCGGCTGCGAAGCGCTCACCCAGCTCGCCTTCGCCGAGTTCCTCGCCACCGGCCTCTTCGACCGCCACCTGCGCCGCCGGCGCGCCCGGTTACGCACCCGGGCCGAAACGCTCCACCAGGCCGTACGCCGGCACCTCCCCGAAGCGCGGATCGCCGGAACCACGGCCGGACTGCACGCCTGCCTCCAGCTCCCGCACCGCGTGGACGAACCCTCGCTCATCGCCGGGGCCAGGCGCCACTCCGTCCTGGTGCGCGGCGGCCGCGCGTACCACCACCGGCCCTGGCTGGCCCGCCCCACCCTCGTCGTCGGCTACGCCTCACCGACCCGCACCGCCCTCGCGGAGGCGGTACGCGTACTCGGCGAGGTCTGCGCCGGCCTGACCGACGGACGACGGGCACGCACCGCGTGACGCGACCCGGCGGTCACCCGGCGGGGACGCCCGCCGCCCGGGCCAGGAAGTTCTCGAAGAAGCTCAGCCCCGCCTCCGTCGTAATGCTCTCCGGATGGAACTGCACACCCTCGACCGGAAGATCACGATGAGCCAGCCCCATCACATAGCCGTCGTCCACCGAAGACGCCGTCTCCCGCAGCACCGGCGGCAGCGGCCGCTCCACGACCAGCGAGTGGTAGCGCGTCACGACGGTCCGCTCCGGCAGCCCCTCGAACACACCCGACCCGTCGTGCACCACCGCGCTGCTGCGCCCGTGCATGAGGTGACCGGCGACCGCCACCCGCCCCCCGAAGGCCAGCGCGATCGCCTGATGCCCCAGACACACCCCGAGCAACGGCACCCGGCCCGCGAAGTGCCGCACCAGCTCCACATGGCCACTGGCCGCCGGATGCCCCGGCCCCGGACCGAGCACCACGGCATCCGGCGCCGCCCCCGCCAGCTGCTCCGGCGTCCGCGTCCCGGACCGGACGACCTCCGTCCGCGCCCCCAGCGTCCGCAGATACTGATCGATGATGTGGACGAAACTGTCGTACGCGTCCACCAGCAGCACCTTCACCGCAACTCCTCCCCCGTCAGCGCCCAGTAGGCGGCGCCCATCTTGGCCAGCGTCTCCTGCCACTCGGCCTCCGGCACCGACTGCGCCACCACACCCGCCGAACTCTGCGTCGCGTACGTACCGCCGGAGTGGACGATCGTACGGATGCACAGCGCGAGCTCGCACCAGCCGCGCACATCGACCAGACCCACCGCGCCCGCGTAGATCCCGCGCGGCTCCCGCTCCAGCCCGTCGATGATCTCCATGGCCCGCAGCTTCGGCGCGCCCGTCATCGTCCCCGCCGGGAACGTCGCGGCCAGCGCCTCCCACACGGTGACCCCCGGCTCCAGCCGCCCGCTGACGGTGGACACGAGATGGAAGACGTGGGAGAACTCCTCCACCGTCATCAGCGCGTCCTCCGACAGCGTCCCCGGCCGGCACACCCGCCCGATGTCGTTGCGGCACAGGTCCACCAGCATCACGTGCTCGGCCTGCTCCTTGGAACTGGCCAGCAGTTCCTTCACCCGCCGCTCGTTCTCCACCGGATCGTCGCAGCGCCGCGCCGTCCCCGCGATGGGCCGCATCCGGATCCGGTCGCCCTCGATCAGGATGTGCAGCTCCGGACTGGCCCCGATCAGAGTGCTGTCCCCGCGCGGGCACAGATACATGTACGGGGAGGGGTTACGGAACCGGAGGCGCGCGTACACCTCCTCCGGTGCCAGCCCGGTCGTCACATCCAGGCGGTGGCCGATCTGGATCTGGTAGATGTCACCGACCCCGATGTGCTCCAGGCACCGCGCCGCCCACCCGAGGAACGTCTCCCGGTCCACGGAGTCCCGCACGCCCACCGGCGCCGGAGCCGCCGGACAGCCCGGCGCGGGCAGGCCGGCCGCCCGCACCGCCAGCGCGTACACATCGGGCCCCGGCGGCGCGGGGAGGTCCGGAGCGGTGGCGACGAGATGGACCACCCGGCCGGAGCGGTGGTCGTACCGGACGGTCTCGCGGAACAGGGTCAGCGTGAGATCCGGCCCGCCACGCTCCGGGTCCTCCCGCACCGGCAGCGACTCCATGTGCCAGGCGGCCGCGTAGCCGACCGTGGTGAGGAACCCGAACGCGAACTCCGAGGACGGCACGTCCGTCTCGACGCCGAAGAGCGCCTGGGCCCGCGCCAGGAAGTCCCACATCGGCGCCGGTTCGTCGAACAGAAAGCGGTCACCGCCGTCGAGGCCCCCCGGCCCACCGCGCAGGCCCGCCGCGACCGCCGCCCACCCCAGAGCGGCGCGCACCGCATCGGCGCCCTCCACCTGGACATGCGCGGCGAAGACGCGGATCTCGGCGAGCCGGCCGTGACCGACCACGGCCGGGCGGCGCTCGTCCTCCGGCCCGGCCAGGCTCTCCAACAGGAAGACCTCGCGCCGCCCGGACTCGGCGACGAGCGCGCTGTACAGGGCCAGCGGATCGTGCGGGGGCAGCGGGGCGGAGGTCAGGCGGACCCGGAGCAGCCTGCTCGCCGCCCGGGCCGGGGCGTCTGGCATCGCGATCCTCTCGTTGTGCCGGGACGTGCTGGAAGATGCCGGGATGCTAGGCAACCCGGCCCGCCGGGCCCGGCCACGCAGGCCACTCACGGCACGGGGCACCGGACCACTGCCCGCCTTCGTTGCCCCGGGCCCGCCCTCCGGATTGCATGTCCCACGGCCCATATGCCTGGGCGTCAGATACCAGTTGGAGAGCGGGAGTTGACATGACCGACGCTGCTGCGGAAGGCGCCGCCGACCGATGGCGGTCCCGGCCGGCCGCCCAACAGCCGCAATGGCCCGACGAGAACCGGCTGCGCGAGGTGACCGCACACCTGGCCACCGCACCCCCACTGGTCTTCGCGGAGGAATGCGACCGGCTGCGCGAACGCCTCGGCGCCGTGGCCCGGGGCGAGGCGTTCCTGCTGCACGGCGGCGACTGCGCCGAAGCCTTCGACGGCCTCTCCGCCCAGGCCGTCGAGGCGAAACTGCGCACCCTGCTCCAGATGGCGGTCGTACTCATGCACGCCACCGCCGTGCCGGTCGTCAAAATCGGCAGGATGGCCGGGCAGTTCGCCAAACCGCGATCCAGCCCCACCGAGACCCGCGACGGCATCACCCTGCCCGCCTACCGGGGGGACGCGGTCAACGACATCGCGTTCACCGAGACAGCCCGCCGCCCCGACCCCGGCCGGCTGCTGCGGATGTACGACGCCTCCGCCAACACCCTCAACCTGCTCAGAGCACTCACCACGGGCGGCTACGCCGACCTCCACCAGGTGCACACCTGGAACCGCGGCTTCGTGGACTCCTCACTCGCGGGCCGCCGCTACGAAGCTCTCGCCGACGAGATCGAGCGCTCCCTGCTCTTCATGCGCGCCTGCGGAGCCGACCCCGCCGCCCTGCGCACCATGGAGTTCTACGCCGGCCACGAGGGCCTGCTCCTCGACTACGAATCGGCACTGGTGCGCACCGACCCGGGCACCGGCCGCCGGTACGCCACCAGCGGTCACCTGCTGTGGATCGGCGAACGCACCCGCGCCCTGGACGGCGCCCACGTCGAGTTCTTCGCCGGCATCGACAACCCGGTCGCGGTCAAGCTCGGTCCCGGCACGGAGCCCGACGAAGTCCTCGCCTACGCCCGCCGGCTCGATCCCCGCGGCGAACCGGGCCGCCTCACCTTCGTGGTACGGATGGGCGCGGACCGGGTGCGCGAGCGCCTCCCCGCCCTCATCGAGAAGGCCACCGCCGACGGAGTCCGCGCGGCCTGGGTCTGCGACCCGATGCACGGCAACACCTTCACCGCACCCGACGGCCGCAAAACGCGCCGCTTCGACGACATCCTCGACGAGGTGAGCGGCTTCTTCGAGGTCCACCACGCACTCGGCACCCACCCCGGCGGCATCCACGTGGAACTCACCGGCACCGACGTCACCGAGTGCGTCGGCGGCAGCGGCGAGCTCGGCCTGCACGACCTCCCGCTCCGCTACGAGACGGTCTGCGACCCCCGCCTCAACCACGGCCAGTCCCTCGACCTCGCCTTCCGCACCGCCGAACTGCTCAGGACGAGCCGGGGTGCAGCTGGCTGAACCCCGGCCGTACGGCAGGGGTGCTGTCGTCGGGACCGCCCCGTCCCTAACGTGGAACAGGGGCGGCCGGCGGGGCGCCGGACGAAGGGGGACAGGAATGGACCTGCTGTCCGGCCCGGACGCCGCCGCCTGGTACTACCTGGTGGTGGCCGCCGCACTCGCCACCCCCCTCGTCCCGAACGGCGCCCTGGTACTCGCCGGAGGAGCCCTCGCCGCCCGGGGCCAACTGCTGCTCCCCCTGGTCTGGGCCGCCGTCTTCACCGGCGCCCTCGGCGGCGACCTGCTCCTGTACGCGGCAGCCCGCCGTCTCCCGCTGGGCCGGCGCTCCACCACGGTCCGCACGGTCGCGGCCCGGCTGAAGAGCCGCGGTGCGCTCCTGCTGGTGCTCCGCTACCTGCCGGCGGGCCGCTTCACCGGCACGGTCGGCGCCGCCACGAGCGGCATGCGCGCCGGCGGCTTCGCCCGCGCCATGGTCCTCGCCGAGGCGTCCTGGACCACGCTGTACGTGGCCCTGGGCTACGGCGGCACGACGGCGTACACCCGCTGGCCCCTCGCCGCACTCGCGGTAGCCACCTGCGCGACCCTCGCCGCGGCCGTCACCTTGCGCCGCATCCGCCACCGGACACCGGTGACGGACGAGCTCCCCGGCGCGAGGACGCCCGGCCGCACGGTCCAGCCCTCCCCAGCTAGATGTGAACAAAATCGTTGACAATTCTGTTCGCTAGATTTAGCTTCGACAGGCACTCACTCAGGGAGGGCACATGCCGAAGGAAGCCCGTCCAGGCTCCGGAGAGCAGGCCAAGCAGTACGCGCTGGAGCGGTTGCGGAAGGCGATTCTGCAAGGAGAGATGGCGCCGGCCCAGCGGTTGGTGGAGAACGAACTCGCCGAGCAGTACGACGTCACCCGCGCCAGCATCAGGGCGGCGCTGCTGGACCTGGCCTCCGAGGGGCTGGTCGAGCGGGTCCGCAACCGCGGGTCGCGCGTGCGTGTGGTCACGGTGGAGGAGGCCGTGGAGATCACGGAGTGCCGGATGGCCCTCGAAGGGCTGTGCGCGGCCAAGGCCGCCGAGGTCGCGACGGACGCACAGCTCGATGAACTGACCGGCCTGGGCGAAGCCATGTCCAAGGCGGTCGCCGACGGCGATCCGGTCTTCTACTCCGAGCTCAACCACGACCTGCACGCCCGCATCCGGGACATCTCGGGCCAGCAGACGGCCGTCGGTCTGCTGGAGCGGCTGAACGCACAACTGGTGCGTCACCGTTTCCAGTTGGCGCTGCGACCGGGGCGCCCGCAGCAGTCCCTGAATGAGCACCTGGCGGTGATCGAGGCGATCGCCACCAGGGACCCGCGAGCGGCCGAAGCGGCCGTGCGCGCTCACCTCAGCAGCGTGATCGACGCTCTGCGCGACGACTGACGCACCCCTGGGGCGGGCGCGAACCTGTCACCAAGGAGATACAGCATGACCCACGCCACCGGCGCGCACGCCGAAACCACTCGATCGACACTGGTCGTCACTGCCCATGCCGGGGACTTCGTGTGGCGCGCCGGCGGTGCCATCGCGCTGGCCGCCGCGCGCGGGGAGAAGGTCACCATCGCCTGCCTGACGTTCGGCGAGCGCGGCGAATCCGCCAGGGCCTGGCGCGAGGGCAGGAAGCTCGAAGAGATCAAGGCGATGCGGCGCGACGAAGCCGAACGCGCCGCCGCCGTACTCGGCGCCGATGTCCGCTTCTACGACGCGGGTGACTACCCGTTGGTGGCCACCGCCGACCTGACCGACCAGCTGGTCGCGCTCTACCGGGAGACGCAGCCCGATGTCGTCCTCACGCACCCCGTCGAGGACCCCTACAACGGTGACCACCCGGCTGCCAACCGCATGGCCCTGGAGGCCCGCGTCCTGGCCCAGGCCATCGGCTACCCCGGTGAGGGCGAGATCATCGGCGCCCCGCCCGTCTTCTACTTCGAACCCCACCAGCCCGAGATGAGCGGCTTCAAGCCCGAGGTCCTCCTCGACATCACCGAGGTCTGGGACACCAAGCGCGAAGCGATGGAGTGCCTGGGTGCCCAGCAGCATCTGTGGGACTACTACACCGATCTCGCCGTGCGCCGCGGAGTCCAGCTCAAGCGCAACGCGGGCCCGAACCTGGGCCTCGCGCACAAGACCATGGCCGAGGCGTACATGCGCCCCTACCCGCAGATCGCGAAGGAGCTCGCCTGATGCCCGGCGTCATCGTCACCAACCCGCCCAGGGCCGAGGCGCAGGTCGTCGAGGCCCTCGCCGGCTACGGAACGGCCACGGTCGGTGAGGCGATGGGCCGCACCGGGTTCCTCGGCACGCATCTTCGCCCGGTCCAGCAGGACGTGCGCGTCGCGGGCACCGCTGTGACCGTGCTGTGCTGGCCCGGTGACAACCTCATGATTCACGCGGCGGTCGAACAGTGCGCCGAGGGCGACATTCTCGTCGTCACCACCACCTCGCCCTGTACCGACGGCCTGTTCGGCGAGCTGTTCGCCACGGCCCTGCAACGCCGTGGCGTGCGGGGCGTGGTCATGAACACCGGTATCCGGGACACCGCCGAACTGCGCGCGATGTGCTTCCCCGCGTGGTCTGCGGCTGTCAGCCCTCAGGGCACCGTCAAAGCCACCGGGGGGAGCGTCAACGTACCGATCGTGATCGGCGGCCAGGTGATCCGCCCGGGCGACGTGATCGTCGCCGACGACGACGGTGTGGTGGTCGTCCCCCGCGAGCGCGCCCAAACCACCGCTGAGGCGTCCGAGGCACGCGAGCGGAAGGAGGCCGCCGCGCGCGCCGCCTTCCAGGAAGGCCGGCTCGGCCTGGACCGCTACGGGCTGCGGGACACCCTGCGGCGACTCGGTGTCGAGTACCAGGCCTACGAGGAGCCGACCGCGTGACCGGGCCCGGCGGTATCCGCTGCATGCTCATGCGGGGCGGCACCTCCAAGGGCGCCTACTTCCTGGCCGACGACCTGCCCCGGATCCCCGCCGACCGGGACGATCTGCTCCTGAGGATCATGGGCAGCCCGGATCCACGCCAGATCGACGGCCTCGGCGGCGCGCATCCGCTGACCAGCAAGGTGGCCGTCGTGTCGGTCTCCGCCGACCCTGAGGCCGACATCGACTACCTCTTCCTTCAGATCGGCGTCGGCGAACCGGAAGTGTCGGACCGGCAGAACTGCGGAAACCTCCTCGCCGGAGTCGGCCCTTTCGCCGTCGAACGCGGCCTGGTCGCTCCGGGCGACGGTGAGACCTCCGTACGCATCCGCATGCTCAACTCCGGCGACCTCGCCACAGCGAAGTTCCCGACGCCCAGCGGCTGTGCCGAGTACGGCGGTGACACCGAGATCTCCGGAGTGCCCGGAAGCGCTGCCGCCGTCGTCATCGAGTTCCCGCCCCGCACCGGGGCGTTGCTGCCGACCGGACACGTGCGTGACGACATCGCCGGCGTCGAGGTCACCTGCGTGGACAACGGGATGCCCACCGTGCTGGTCCCCGCCGAATCCCTCGGCGTCACCGGCTACGAGGATCCCGCCGAACTGGAGGCCGACGACACGCTGGCCGCACGCCTCCGCGACATCCGGCTGGCAGCCGGCGAGTTGATGGGCCTCGGCGACGTCTCCGCCGCCACGGTGCCCAAGCTGACCCTGCTCGCCCCGCCCCGGCACGGGGGAGTGGTCACCACCCGTACGTTCATCCCGGTCCGCTGCCATACCGCGATCGGCGTTCTCGGGGCCGCGAGCGTGGCCGCCGGACTGCGCATCGGGGGAAGCGTCGCCCACGGCATAGCCGCACTCCCGCAACGCGGTGACCGGCTCCGCATCGAGCACCCCACCGGTTTCACCGACATCGAAAGCAGCATCGACCCCGCATCCGGCAACCGGCCACGCGCCCAGCGCACCGCCGTGATCCGCACAGCCCGCAAGATCTTCGACGGCACCGTCTTCCCCCGCTCCCCGCGCACGCCGCCGACCACACCCCTCACAGGAGACCAAGGATGACTCCGCCGCTCGGCGACATCGCGCACATCGGCCACGCCCAGCTCTTCACCCCCGACCTGGACGCCTCCGTCGCCTTCTTCACCGACTTCCTCGGTCTCACCGTCAACGGACAGGACGGCGACACGGTCTACCTCCGCACCTTCGACGACTACGAACACCACAGCCTCGTCCTCACCGCCCGCGAGCAGCCGGGCCTCGGCCGGCTCGCCCTGCGCACCTCCAGCGAGGAAGCCCTCCGACGCCGCGTCGAAGCCGTCGAGGCCGCGGGCGGTACGGGGCACTGGGCGGAGGACGAACCCGGACTCGGCAGGCTCTACGTCACCACCGACCCCGACGGCCATGAGCACGCCCTGTACTGGGAGAGCGAGTACTACCGGGCCCCCGACGCGCTCAAACCCGCCCTCAAGAACCAGCCGCAGGCCAAACCCAACCGCGGCGTCGGCGTGCGCCGCCTCGACCACATCAACTTCCTCGCCGCCGACGTCCTGGCCAACGCCGAGTTCCAGGAACAGGTCCTCGGGGCCCGCCCCACGGAGCAGATCCGGCTCGACTCCGGGAAGATCGCGGCCCGCTGGCTGACCTTCACCGACAAGTCATACGACGTGGTCTACACGTCCGACTGGACCGGCAGCGAGGGCCGCCTGCACCACATCGCCTTCGCCACCGACACCCGCGAGGACATCCTGCGCGCCGCGGACCTCGCCATCGACTCCGGGGTGTTCATCGAGACGGGCCCGCACAAGCACGCCATCCAGCAGACGTTCTTCCTGTACGTCTACGAGCCCGGCGGCAACCGCATCGAGCTCTGCAACCCGCTCACCCGGCTCGTACTCGCCCCCGACTGGCCCCTGGTCACCTGGACCGAGCAGGAGCGGAAGAAGGGCCAGGCCTGGGGTCTGCAGACCATCGAGTCGTTCCACACCCACGGAACCCCACCCGTCCAGGCCTGACCTGCGACCTCGGCCCCGGGGCCGCCGCGACACGCACCTTCCGAGGCTCGCGCGGCACCCCGGGGCTAATCGTTGCCGAAATTGTTAACAAAAGTGTTGACGAGCTGGGCGCGCCTTCTTAATGTCTAGCCACACCGATCCGCCGGCTCCCACGAAGTCCCCAGCCCCATCGGACGCCCGGCCCCACCCCCTGCGGCCCTCCGGCCGCGAGCCGCACCGGCCCCACCACCCCTTGCACCCCAGGACTCAGGACAAGCCCCGCCCTGACATCCCGCACGAGAGGAAACAACGATGTCCTCCTCCGCCACCTCCCCGCTCGCCCAGGCGACCGGGGCCACAGCCCGCAGAAGCCGAAACGCCGTCATCGCCCTGTGCTGGGCGCTCGTCCTCCTCGACGGCATCGACACCTTCATCTACGGCTCCGTGCTCCCGAAAATGCTCGGCGGACACAGCCTCGGCCTCACCCCCGACACCGCCGGCACCATCGGCAGCTACGCCAACTTCGGCATGCTGCTCGGCACGATCCTCTCCGGCATGGCCTCGAACTGGATCGGCCGCCGTGTCACCGTCTTCACCAGCGTCGTGATCTTCACCCTCGCCACCCTGGGCACCGGCTGGTCGCACACCGCCGGCCAGTTCGGGACCTTCCGCTTCGTCTGCGGATTCGGACTCGGCGCGCTCCTGCCGATCGCGATCTCCTACGGCATGGAATTCACCTCCAAGGGCCGCCGCGCCCTCGCAACCGGCGTCATCATGACCGCGCACCAGACCGGCGGAGCGCTGGCTCCGCTGATCGCGCTGTGGCTCGTCGACGACCACGGCTGGCGCACGGCCTTCATCGCCTCCGCGATACCCGCCCTGATCCTGCTCCCCATCGCCTTCAAACTCCTGCCCGAGTCGCCCACCAACCTGCTCACCCGCGGCCGACGCGCCGAGGCCCAGGCACTCGCCGCCGACTTCGGCACCGAACTGCCTGAACCCAAGGCGAACACCACGGACAAGCTGGACGCCCTGAAGAACCTCTTCCGCGGCAGCCAGTGGGCCACCACACTGTGCTTCTGGCTGACGTCGTTCGCCGGCCTGCTCCTCGTCTACGGCGTCGGCCAGTGGCTGCCCAAGATCATGGTCGACCTCGGCTACGACACCGGCGACTCCCTCCTCTTCTCCACGTTCCTCAACGTCGGCGGCATCTGCGGCATGCTCATCGCCGGCCGCACCGCCGACCGGATCGGACCCCGCACAGTCGTCATCGCCTGGTTCGTACTGACCGCGGTCTTCGTCTACCTCATGGGCGTCGAAATGTCGGTCGGCATCCTCTACGCCGTCGTCTTCTTCGCCGGACTCCTCCTCTTCTCCGGCCAGACCATGGTCTACGCGGCCGTCGGCACCCACCACAACGACGAGGACCGCCCCACCGCCATCGGCTGGGTCTCCGGCATGGGCCGTTTCGGCGCCATCTTCGGCCCCTGGATCGGCGGCGCGCTGATCGAAGCCGGCAACGCCGACATCGGCTTCACCATGTACGCCTGCGCCGCCCTGTTCGGCGCGGTCATGATGTCCCTGGCCGCCCTCACCATCAAGACGCGCACAACCGCGCGAACGTGACGAGAGACAGCTGCATCCACGGCGGCCCACCGTCCGGCACGCCTTCGCGGCCACCATCCCCACACCGGTGCTCACATCCCCTCCGCAGCCGTCACATCGGCGAAGCCGCCTAGCCCTCGCTCGGCCCGCCACCTGCTACCGGGGAACCGGGCCGTCGCCACGGCAGGAGGCCACCCTGCGGGCGGTGCGGGAACGGAACGCCGAACACGGTCTCCACTCCTGACCCGCAGAGTGGTGAGAGGTCACTTCCGGAAGTGGCTGGGGTAGTCGTCGGCGGCTGCCTTGTCCCGGAGCGCGGCGTCATCAGGGTGCAGACGCAGGGTCCGGTTGATCAGGACTTCCTCGGTCTCCACCCTGTTGGGGTCCGGCAGGCAGCAATCGACCGGGCACACGGCCTGGCACGGGATCTCGTCGAAGAGGCCCACGCATTCCGAGCAGGCATCGGGGTTGATCACAAAAATCTCGTCACCCTCCTTGATCGCCTCGTTCGGGCACTCGGGCTCGCAGGCGCCGCAGTTGATGCAGTCCTCGGTGATCTGGATGGCCATGACCATTCACTCCTGTCTCTTCGTACGGTCCGGTGATCAACGAGCGAACAGCCAGGCAGTGTCGCGGCGAACCTGCCGCCTGCACCCCTGACCCAGGTACTGCGCGGGCCGACCCGGAACCGCTGCCCATCTGCTGACCACCCGCCCCCGGCCGTGCCGTCGTACGGTGCGCACCGTACGAGCCGGCCGCCCGGCGCCCCGGTGGTACAGGCCCGGCAGCGCCCTGGGGATGCGCTGACCACCGGCTCCCACCAGCAAGACCGTTGCCGAGCTCGCCCGATGGTGGGCGGGAGACCCCGTCTACCGAGTCGCCAGCGGCAGCGCCTCAGGCACGGAATCGCGCGCTGTCGGCTGACCCGTGTCCTTTCCGGAAGCGCTGTGGTTGTACCTGCTGATCACCGCGTAGAGCTGTGGCACGGCAGATCCGGGAGCACGTCGAAACCGATGACTGAAGGACCCCGAAGATGAGTGAGGAGCAGGACGAGTTCACTGTGGTGCTGGTGGACGCAGGCGTCGACAAAGTCGCCGTCTGCAAGGCATTGAAGGAACTGACCGGTCTTGGCCTTGCGGAGGCCAAGGCGATGACAGGCCGTGTGCCCACTACAGTGCTGGAGACCGTGGACGAGGAACGGGCCCACAAGGCCAAGCGGGCACTGCACCTTGCCGGAGCCACGGTGGAGCTGAACTGACCGGGGAAAGGACACCGGGCGATCTGGCAGGAAATGCCGACAAGCCCCGACGCTGCCACGGAGTGCTCGCCCGAGTTGTCTGCCACGCAGGCTTCCTGCCAGCGGCTCGGTCCATGGGGCGGGGTCAACTGCCCCTGGAGGCAAGCGGAACTCCTGCCACTTCTCACAATCAAAATGCTGCAGGCTCGCACCTCACGGTTGAGCAGCTGCACAGGTATGGGGGCGTGTTCTTCAGCGGGCTGGATCGTTGAATTGATCATGCAGATCAAACGGGTGACGTGGCCAGTCATGGGCTCTCGCCGGCGCACGGCGCAGTCGCAAGGTTCACTTCGATCCGGCCTCCTTGGGCCGGGCTCTGCCCGCTCGGGAGCGGTGAGCCGGTGACATCAAGTGTGGCCGACGCACGAGCGACCAACCTGCGCGCGGTGCGGAGTCAGGTTGATGCGGTGCTTGAGGAGTTCCTGGCTGAGAAGGCCCGGGTAGCGGCTGGCCGGGGGCATCCGCCTGAGGTGGTGCAGACCGTGCGCGGCTTCCTGGCAGCGGGCGGCGCGCTGCTCGTGGGCAACGTCGCGTTGATGTGGGCGCAGGAGCTGTTGCACACCGCTCCGGTCGAGTCCGGGCGGTTGCGGCGGGTGCACGAGCTGTATGACGCGATGCTGGGGGAGGTGATGTACGGGCAGTACCTGGACGTCATGGGGACCGGCCGGGGAGCCGACGACATCGAGGCGGCCTTGCGGATCATCCGTTACAAGACGGCTACGGCGACGATCGAGCGGCCTCTTCAGCTGGGAGCCGCCATGGCCGGTGCCGGTGGCGCCGTGATGGACACCTTCACCGAGCTGGGTCTGCCGCTGGGGGAGGCGTTTCAGCTGAGGGACGACCTGCTGGACGTCTTCGGCAGCCCGGACGGGGCGTGCGAGCCGGGACTGAGCGACCTGCGAGAAGGCAAGAAGACTGTCCTGCTGCCCCTGGGGCTGTCCTTGGCCGACCCGGTCCAGCGGGAACGGCTCGACCGCCTGGTGGGCCGCGCGGACCTGAAAGAGCATGAAGCGGCGCAAGTCCGGGACATTCTGCAGGTCACAGGCGCGCGTAAGGAGACCGAGCGGATGATCGCCACCCGCTACGGGCACGTGCTGCGCGTCCTGGACCAGGCCGGCTTGCCGCCCGCCGCGAACCGCGCACTGCGTGGCCTGGCCGCCAAGGCCACCCAGTACACCTCCTGACAGCAAGGCCGGGCCACCGTGCTCCTCCTACGGCCGTGGCTGCCGCACGGCCCAATTGCCGCCCGACATGAAGAGAAAGAATCTCGATGCCCGAGCAGGTAATGCACCGCGTTGCCGGATATGAACGCCGCTTCAACACGCTCTTCGAGGAATACTTCGACACCCTGGGTACCAGGCTGGACGTGCCGCCGTTCAGCCGCTTCACCCCGGACTGCCTGGGCTTGCTGCGGGACGTCTGCCTGCGCGGCGGAAAGCGGTTCAGGGCCGTCCTGGTGAACGAGGCGGCTCGCCTGGTGGTCGATGAGCCGGTCGAGGGGCTGGACGCTGCCGCACTGAGCCTCGAACTGCTGCACGTGTCCGGCCTGATCCATGACGACGTCATCGATGACGGGCCCGTCCGCCGGGGAGGACCCTCCACCTACTACGCCTACCGTTCGAGGTTTCCCGACCATCCCCGCGCGGCGGTCGGACTCACCGTGCTCGCGGGTGATCTCGCGCTCGCGCTGTCTTTGCAGGTGCTGCTGGAGGCGAAGGTACCTGCTGAGGTGCGGCAGGCCATGACCGAGGTCCACACCCGGGCTGCGGCCGACACCTTCATGGGGCAGATCATCGACGTCGAGCGGGACTTCATGACCCGCCTGGACGAGGACGTCCTGCACTGCGTGGCCGACTACAAGGGCGCCCGCTACTCGATTCTCGCGCCCGTGCAGCTGGGCCTGCTGGCCGCAGGGGAGCAGCCCTCCCGCTTCGACAAGGAGTTGCGGGATTACGCCCGGCTGGTCGGGATCGGCGAGACGATGCGCGATGACTACCTGGACCTGTTCGGGGACGCCGCCACCGTGGGCAAGCAGGCAGGCACCGACATCCGCGACGGCAAGCGCAGCTACACCGTCCAGGCCCTCCTGGCCGCCGTCGACGACGCCGAGCGCCGCGTGGTGGACACCGCGCTCGGAGACGCGGCCTGCACCCCGGAGACCCTCGCCGTCATCAGGGAGATCGGCGAACGCCGCGGCGTACCGGGCCACATGGAGGCAGAGATGCGCCGTTACGCGCAGCAAGCAGCCTCAGTGGCCCCGGCTGGCGGCAGCGGTGGCGGGAGGAAGCGGTCAGCTTCTTCGAGCAGCTGCCGCTGTGGAGCGTTGAGCGAGCCAGGTGACCAGCGCGAGCATCGTTGAGGACGGCAGGCGCGCTGGCGGTCAGGTCCGTGTCCGCCAGCTGCCTGCAGGATTTCCGGTTCTTCCCCCGACCTCCCTCCCTCGACCTCTTT
Organism: Streptomyces sp. 130; assembly: GCF_007096885.1. Taxonomy (GTDB): domain Bacteria; phylum Actinomycetota; class Actinomycetes; order Streptomycetales; family Streptomycetaceae; genus Streptomyces. The sequence continues at coordinate 40,167 of NZ_VJNO01000047.1, forward strand.
GGACCGGACGTGCCGGATCACAATGGAACAGCAGGGCCGCCGTGCGGGCGGGAGCTCCGGTTTCAGCCCTGACCGGGACGAGGCAACAGGCCGGGGCCGGCGAACCACTTCACCTGCCTCATCCCACCAGCGCGAAGAGGGGTGCGCTCACTGCGGCGCCGGTCACCATCCCGACGGCGACCTGGCCGACGGTGTGGCAGCGTAGCCGTACGCGGGACCAGCCGATCAGCACCACCACGGGGGCCAGCACGAGCATCCAGGGGCCGAAGACCGTCACGAGAATACTCAGGGCGCTGGAGGCGACAGCCGAGTGCACCGACACCTTCCAGAAGAACGTGATCGCCAGCAGGACCAGTAGGACGGCGACCATCGCCGTCACCAGCGCCGCCACTGCCACAGGGGCATCCCCCGCGTACAACAGTGCGGTGCCGGCGAGGACCGAGGCCAGCACCCCGGGGGCCGCCACGATACGGTCCTGCCTGCGCCGCACATGCCGGTCGCCCCACAATCGGCGGCGCTCACCGACGTGAAGGATCAGCGTGGGTCCCACCGCGGTGAACAGCGCAGCGAACGCCCCCCAGCCCAAGCCCGTCCAGCCATCGGCGTGCCAGCCCAGCAACGGGGCCAGAATGAGCATCCAGTTCCGGGGCTCGCCGCCGTCACTGAGCAGCCAAGCCCAGCGTGCCTGGGCGCGCGGTACCAGTGCCTCCGCAGCTACGTGGGCGGTTTCGGTGGCAGGAGCATCCGGTGGAGCGATCGACGCCTGGTTGGATTGCGACACTCGGAATGTCTCCCGCCCTCCGCATGGTGTTGTCGCCGTGTGCGGCGTCCAACAGGCAAACGACGCGTTCACCTGGCCGGTCACGGCACCGGCAGCGCCTTCTCGACGCCCGCCGCAGCTGATCGCCTCTCTGTGCGCGACTGACGGCTGCGGGCCCGGGCGGTGAAGGCGGCCATACCCAGGGCAGCCACGCCCACTGCCCAGCCTCCGCCCGGCAACAGACCGGTGAACGGCACCACCTGGAGACCGGCCGCGGCCACCGACGTCTGCACCGTAGGCACCCCCGTAGACGAGGGCGCCGGTGAACATGCCGGCAGCCGGCACCAGCGGCTGCCCGGGCTGCCAGAACAGATGCATCCACGCGCTGGTGTACGCGGCGCGCCCGGTCGGCGGGTCGCCGAGCTCTGCTCGGCAGTTCTCGGACAACGAAGTCGGATCAGGCGGGCTGCTGGCATGGAGGAGCACTAGCGACTCACTGCGGCAGGCTGGCCAAACGGTTAATGGGCAGTTTGAACAGCGAGGCGAGTCGATGACTTTCACTTGGGCCGCGACGTCACGACAGCGACCCCGGCCGAAGCCGGCCCCAGCAGAGCCGAGTAGGACAGCGACCGCTACCTGCCCGGACCCACGCTCCATGCGGTGGCACGCATGGAAGCGAAGGCACTTTCATTCACCCGATGAGAGGAAACACCATGTCTATAACCACCGCCGAGACCACCGCGTGGAAGAACGAGCTCGCCGCCATGTCCGGTGATGTCACGGACCCTGCGGCCCGTGCCGCCCCCCGTGTGGACGGCGTCGTCGTCACCACAGGTCTCCGTCGACCTGGACCACGTGGTTCCGTTCACTTCGAGCGACAGCGTTTGTCGATCTGTTCGAGCGCTTCGTCCTGTTCGAAGCTCGCCCGGTCCGCGTCCTCAAACCCCGCGGCGCCGGCTCCGGACGACCACCCGGCGCCAAGAACAGCCACCGGGCACTCCGCTACGACGTCGGCAAGACCGTCAAACGCCCCGAGACCCTCAAGGCCATCGGCAAGCCCGGAAGATCGCGGTAGATAAAGAACAAGCTCAGTAGAACCAGATGATGAGGCGGGCGTTGTCCGGGCTGTAGAGGTCAGCGAGAGTGCGCATGACCGTCCATACAGGTCCCCAGATTCCCCGGTCCCCAGTGCGTCCGATATCACCGCTTCGGGTATGTCACCCTCGTGGGAGCATGGAGTCCGACGTTCTCCGCCCGCAGCAAGACCGTGTCGGTGAGGAGGCGTCTGGTCTACCTGTGGAAAGTGCCTCCGACGCTGGCGGGAAAACCTTTCAGGGTCTCTTTCTCGGCGCTGGAAGGCACTCCCCACTTCATGGATCCTCACATCGGACAGCATGTCTCGTGAAGCGTGGGGTCAGGTAGGGATACAGAATCCGATCTCGGCCAGGACATCCCTGACGAGTTGCCTCAGGTATTCCGGGCTGGGCGGATCACCGGGTTCTCCCTTGGGGCCACGGGGTCCCCTGGGGCCCTCGGCCCCTTCGGGACCGAGGTCACCCCTCGGGCCTTGCGGCCCCCTGGGGCCGGCCGGCCCTTCCTGGCCGTCGGCTCCCGGCAGTCCGTTGGCGCCCGCTTTCCCGTCCCTGCCGTCCCTGCCGGGCTGTCCTTCGCGGCCCGTGGCCCCGACGGGGCCTTCGGGGCCGGGCGGACCACTCTCACCCTCCGGTCCCGCCGGCCCCCTGATGCCAGGCAGCCCTTGCGGGCCGGGCGGGCCGTCCGGCCCCGGCGCCCCCGCCGGGCCCGCTGGCCCGGTCGCGCCGGCGGGTCCGGCAGGACCGGAGCAGCCCGTGAGGCCCCGCGTGCCCTGAGGACCCGGCGGCCCCTGAGGACCCGGCGGCCCCTGAGGACCCGCGGGTCCCTGCGCATCGCACGTCGGATCGGATGCCTCCATGACCGGGCGCCGGACATCTCCGGTCACGTTTTGCGCAGGTAATGATGATTCTGTCGGTGCGGGAGTAGATGCTGAGGTCATATCGCCTCCAGGAGTTCTTCGCGCGCGTGCGATGCGCCGAGGGACACCGCCCTTCCGGGACAGTTGAACGGGAACCAGGAGCGAGTGCCTGTTCATTTACCACCGGAGCCTGAGATACGGCTGGGCCCACACTTTCTGTTCCCGCTTTGTATATTCCCTCATTGTTAATTGGTGTAACCACACGCACGGGTGACGGAGAAATAGTATTTTGAGGCTTGAGCATTGAAGCGTAAGAATATCGGGGAGTGTTTCCGGGGTGTTCGCCGCGCCGAAGAGCTGAAAACTCGTAACACTATCTTGCCGGCAGCGGCCGGTGGAATGTGACGAACCAGACGTTCGTGAGGGTGCGAATACTGGCCTGTGGATCGTATTGAGGGGCTCTGATGGAGCCGTCGCTGCGACGGACGGAGCCCTCGCCAGACCTCCGGGCGGTGTCGGACTGGCCCCATCAGAACGCGGGTCGGGGCCCCGCCTCCGGTGACCAGGAGCAGCCGCACACCGGCCAGCTGCTCGACGGCTGCCGAACTTCACCGCGCCGGGATCGGCCACCTGCTCGGCTTCCAGACGGAGATCGGCCACCGGCTCGGCAGCAGCTTCGTGCAGCGGGCCGACCTGGTGGTGCGGGCGCCCGAGGCTGGCGTGCCGGTGCTCCTGGTGGAGGTCGACCGCCGCACCGAGGACGCGCACGAACTGCGGTGCGGGTCGTCTTCCAGTGAGCAGACCGCGACGGCGGGGCCGTGGTGGCCGGCCGCCCTCCATTCCCGCACGGTCTGCGTCAGCAGATCCAGGGTCGGCAGGAGGACCAGGACCCGCCCGTTGCGGGCCAGACGAAGCGCGGAGTGCGCGGCGATGAACGTCTTGCCCGTGCCGCACGCCGCCACCACCGTTGCCCTCAGCCCGGCCCGCGGGATCCTCTTCCCCGGCGGGATGTCAAGGCCGCGGACGACAGCGTCAACGGCTTCGATCTGATGAGGTCGGAGCGTGAATTTCCCTGTACTCGGCATAGCGGATCTCCGGAAACCCAGGGCGGTCCACCAGAGGTGGTGGCGACCGGTTCGGGATTCTACACAGTACATCAGAGACACATGATGTGACGGATACGCGGATGATGCACAGGTATCACCGTAACGTACCCCGGTTCAGCGGGGAGGGAAGTTCCGGACCTTCGTTCCGTGCGACAGGGGGTGTGAGCGGAATCGGATGGAACGCAGCGAAATCCGCACCCCGCCACTGAAGGCCGGCAACCGGGCCAGGGATGATGGGGTGTCACGACCCAGGGATGGCCGGTTTTTTTCGGGACACTACACAGGCCAGCAGTGATGCACCGTCACCGTGTAGCCAGCCGTTCCGGCGAAGCCGGAACCCGGCGGGGGAGCGAAGCGGACCCGCCCCGCTTCAGGGATGGAGCGAAGCGGAAGCCCGTGGATTGGAGCGAAGCGGAAATCCGAAAGGCGCGAAGCGGCTTTCCAACGCTTCGTCCGAACCGCGAAGCGGTTCGTTTCGTTTTCCCATCGCGCAGCGATGGGGTACCCGCTCCGCG
>NZ_VJNO01000048.1 GCF_007096885.1 Streptomyces sp. 130
CCCGGCCCCGCGCGCACCCCCGCCCCCCCCCGGCCCCGCGGCCGCGCCCCCCCCCCCGGCCCCCGCCCGGGCCGGGGGGGGGCCCCCCGCGGGGCCCCCCCCGCCCCTTCCGGCGTGCCGGTGTGCTCACTTTCCGGGCCGTCCTGGCGTAAGGGTGTGCGCGAAGGGCTCGCAACCGGAAGGATGGCGAGCCGGGAGGGAGCCGGACATGGACGAGAAGGAAACACTTCGGGTGGGCGCCGCGGTCCGCCGACAGCGCAGATCCCTGGGACTCACGCTGGCCGCCGTCGCCTCGCGCAGCGGCCTTTCCGTACCGTTCCTCAGCCAGATCGAGAACGAACGCGCCAGACCCAGCGCCCGGTCGCTCGACCGGGTCGCCGAGGCCCTGGAGACCACCACCGCCCGGCTGCGCGCCGCCGCCGACTCCGCACGCGCGGTCGACGTCGTGCGCGCCGCCCACGAGGACGGGGTGCACCGGGTGGTCCGCGGGCGCCACCAGCTCAGTGCCCTGGAATTCACCGGGGAGCTCGACCTCGGGCGCGAGTTCCAGCACCGCAACGACGAGCTCCTGTACGTCGCCGAGGGCGCCGCCGAAGTGGAGGCCGAGGGCCGGGCCTACCGGCTCGTCCAGGGCGACACGCTCTTCCTGTCCGGCGGGGTCCGCCACCGCTGGCGGGCCACCCTCCCCGGCACCCGGCTGCTGTGCGTCGCGGTCGCCGAACACATCGACGCGACGTCCGACCCCCGGCGCTGACCGCGTCCGGGGCCGGCCGGGGACGTGCTCAGGCGGTACGGGCCGCCGCCGGCCGCGGCGGCGCCGCGAGCAGCGCCCCGCTGAGCAGCCCGCGCACCGTGCGCGCTCCCGCCACCGCCCACGCCGCCACCAGCAGCACGTACAGCGCGACGGCCAGCCAGCTGAACGCGGTCAGACCGGTGTGCCGGGCCAGGCCCGACGCGCCCGTCACACAGGTGCCGACCGGGAACGTGAAACCCCACCAGGTCATCGAGAACGTCATCCCGCCCCGCACCGCCCGCACCACCAGCGCCACGGCCAGGGCCAGCCACATCAGGGCGAAGCCCATCACCGGCACCCCGTACAGCACCGCGAACGCCCGCAGCGCCGAGGCGTACGGGCCCGCAACCGCGCCCGGCGCCACATCGGCCAGCGCGTTCACCGCGGTCGTCGACTGGCCCAGCGGGCCGAGCACCAGGAACAGCGTGGGCGTCAGGGCGAGCGGCAGCGGGCCCCCGTGCACCAGCCGGCCGAAGACCAGCGGGAGCATGACCAGCGTCGCCAGCAGGCTCAGCCCGAACATCGCGTAGCAGCCCAGCAGCAGCGCCTCCCGCCCCTGTCCCGCCGGGAGCTCCGCCACGAGGAGCGGGCCGAGCGCGGCCGACACCATCGGCGCCACCACCGGCAGCAGCCACACCGGGGAGGCCGTTCCCGGCTCCGGGCGGTGGCGCACGATCATGAGATACGGGACGGCCACGGCCGCCACCAGCCCGGCCACCGTGCCCGCCGTGTACAGGACCACGTCCAGCGCGAGCGCCGCCCGGTGCCCGACGAGGTCCTTGCCCACGGCCATGCCGGAGCCCCCGACGGCCAGCAGCGCCATCGACAGGCAACCGTAGAACGGCGCGACGGCGAGGTCCGCGAGATGGGCGCGCGCCTGGTCGCGGTGGGCCGCCCAGTGCCCGGCGCGGGCGGCCAGCACGGCGGCGAGCAGCAGCGCCGAGAACAGCCACACCGCGGTGCACGCGCCGCGCAGCCCGGGCACACGCACCGGCAGCGCGGCACCGGCGCTCGCCACGATCGCGGTGCCCATCACGGTGGCGTACCAGTTGGGGCCGAAGTGCCGCAGCGCGGGCCGCCGGAGGGGACCGGAGTACGGGGGAGAGGTGCGGGTCCGCAGATGGATGGCCATGCCACGATTCTTTCCGGCCGCACCGGGACCCCGCCAGGGAGCGCCGTCCTATGAGGCCATAAAGTGGACTTATGCCCAGCGAACCGCCCGCCCACCTGTCCCACCGGGTGCCCGACCTGGGCGCGCTGGAACTGCTCCTCGCCGTCGCCCGGCACGGCAGCCTCGGCCGGGCGGCCCGGGACGTGGGCATCACCCAGCCCGCCGCCAGCAGCCGCGTCCGCTCCATGGAACGGCAGCTCGGCCTCACCCTCCTCGACCGCTCGCCCCGCGGTTCCCGGCTCACCGACGCGGGCGCCCTGGTGACCGACTGGGCGCGCCGGGTCGTGGAGGCCGCCGAGGCCTTCGACGCGGGCGCCCAGGCGCTGCGCGACCGCCGCGACTCACGGCTGCGGGTCGCCGCCTCCCTGACCATCGCCGAATACCTGCTCCCCGGCTGGCTCATCGCCCTGCGCGCCGAGCGCCCCGGCACCGCCGTCTCGCTGCTCGCCGGGAACTCCGCGGTGGTCGCCGAGCGGCTGCTGAGCGGCGAGGCGGACCTGGGCTTCGTGGAGGGGCTGTCCGTCCCGGAAGGGCTCGACGGCACGGTCATCGCCCACGACCGCCTCGTCGTCGTGGTCGCCCCCGCCCACCCGTGGGCCCGCCGCCGCACCCCGCTGACCCCGGGCGAGCTGGCCGCGACGCCGCTGATCCTGCGCGAGCACGGCTCCGGCACCCGCCAGGTCCTGGACGCCGCGCTCGCCGTCCACGGCCCGCTGGCCCCGCCGCTCCTCGAACTCTCCTCGACCACCGCCGTCAAGGGCGCGGCGGAGAGCGGCGCCGGCCCCTGCGTCCTGAGCGAGCTCGCGCTCGGCGAGGAGCTGTCCGCCCGCCGCCTGGTCAAGGTCCCCATCGCCGGGGCCCGCCTGCGCCGCCAGCTGCGCGCGGTCTGGCCCTCGGGCCACCGCCCCACGGGCCCGGCCCGGGACCTGCTCGCACTGACCCGGTCGGAGCCCGCCCGGGGAGCGGCCCGCTGACGGGCCCCGGCCACCCGGTCCGACCCGGCCGGCCCCGGCGAAAAACGGGACGACGCGCCGGGGCCGGGCACGACACCATGGCGGGGCCACGGCACCTCACCGAAAGGACGCCCATGAGTACCTCGCCGCACCTGAGACGAGCGGGCGCGGACGACGCCGCCGAGGTCACCCGGCTCCGCAAGGTGATGCTGGCCTCCATGGGCGTCGTCCCGGAAGCCGACTGGACCCCGGTCTGCGAGGCGTACTTCCGCGAACGGCTCGCCACCGACCCGCACTTCGTCGCCTATGTGATCGACGCCGGCGACCGGCTGCTGTCCAGCACGGTGGGCCAGTACACCTGGTCCCTGCCCCGCCCGGGCCGCGCCCCGTACGTCGGGCACATCGCCTCGGTCGCCACCGACCCCGGCCACCGGCGGAAGGGCTACGCCCGCCTGACCTTCCGGGCCGTCCACGACCACCTCGTCGAGGCCGGGTGCTTCCGGATCAACCTGACCGCGACCCCGGAGGCCGAGGACCTGTACCGCTCGCTGGGATACGACGACCCCGGCGGACCCACGCCTCTGACCTGGACGGACACGACGGAGGCCCGCCGATGAGCACCACCGCGCCGCCCGCGCGGGGCGTCCGCCGCCCCTGGTCCGGCCTGCCCGCCGCCGTGCGCGAAGCCGTCGAGGACATCCTCGGCGCACCGGTCACCGAGGCCCACACCCAGAACGGCGGCTTCTCGCCCGGCGTCGCCGCCCGGGTCCGGCTCGCGAACGGCGGCCGGGCCTTCGTCAAGGCGGTGAGCGCCGAAGTGAACCCGGACAGCCCTGACATGCACCGCGCCGAGGCCCGTGTCACGGCAGCCCTGCCGCCGCACGCCCCCGCGCCCCGGCTGCTCGGCTCCTACGACGACGGAACCAGCGTCGCCCTCGTGCTGGAGGACATCGACGGGCGGCAGCCCCGGGTGCCCTGGGACCGGGGCGAGCTGGACCGGGTCCTGACGGCCGTCGGCGACCTCGCCCGCGCCCTGACCCCCGCCCCGGCCGGTGCGCCCTCGGCCGTCGAGGGCAAGTCCTCGCTGTTCCACGGCTGGCGCACCCTGCACGCCGCCGGCGGCGACCCCCGTCTCGACCCCTGGGCCGCCGGCCGCCTCGCCGCGCTCGCGGAGCTGGAGTCCGGCTGGGCCGAGGCCGCCGCCGGGGAGACCCTCGCCCACGGCGACCTGCGCGCCGACAACATCCTGCTCACCGAGGACCGGGCCGTCTTCGTGGACTGGCCGCACGCGGTGCGCGCCGCGCCCTGGTTCGACCTGCTGGTGATGCTCCCGTGCGTGGCCGCCCAGGGCTACGCCTCAGGGACGGGCGGCCCCGACCCGGACGCCCTGTTCACCGCCCACCCGCTCGGCCGGGACGCCGACCCCGACGCCGTCACCGCCGTACTCGCCGCCGTCGCCGGGTACTTCGCGGAGCAGGCGCTGCGCCCCGGCCCGCCCGGCCTCCCGACGCTCCGGGCCTTCCAGGCCGCCCAGGGCGCCGCCGCCCTGACCTGGCTGCGCCGGAGGCTCTGAGCCCGGCGCCCTTCCCCGTACGGCGCGCGGAACACCCCGGCGCCGTACCCGCAACACCCCCTCCGCCCATGTACCGGGACGCGCCCGCCGGCCCGCGAGGAGGGGACCCGTCCGTGACCGAGCGCACCGCCCCGCTCGCCCTCGCGGACCTGTCACCCGCCGGCAGCCCGGTGGTGCACCCGGACAGGTCCTAGAGGAACGTACGGCCCTCGCCCCGGTACGTCGGAACCGTCGCCGCCACCCGGTCGCCCTCGATCAGGTGCAGCGCGTCGAACCGCTCGCACAGCTCACCGGCCTTCGCGTGCCGGAACCACACCTTGTCACCGATCAGCAGATCGTCGGCCGGGGCGCCCAGCAGCGGGGTCTGCACCTCGCCCGGGCCCTCCTGCGGGTCGTAGCGCAGCCCCTCCGGGAGGTACGGGACCGGCAGCCGGTCCGTCCCGGCCGCGCCCGACGCCGGGTAGCCGCCCCCGAGGACCGTCACCACGCCCACCCCCGGCCGCCGCACCACGGGCTGGGCGAACAGGGCCGCCGGGCGGGCGGTGAACGAGGTGTAGTTGTCGAACAGGCGCGGCACGTACAGCCCCGAACCGGCGGCGATCTCCGTCACCGCGTCCTCCGCCGCCGTGTGCTGCACGCTGCCCGTGCCGCCGCCGTTCACGAACTCCAGGTCCGGCGCCACGGCCCGGACCGCCCGCACCACCTCGGCCCGCCGGGCCGCCAGCTCCCTGCGGGCCGTGGCCTGCATCAGCCGGATCGCCCGGGACCGCAGCGGACGCCCCGCCACCGCGTCCCCCACGCCCGCGATGTGCCCCTCGTACGCCATCAGCCCCACCAGCCGGAAACCGGGGCGCCGGACCACGGACCTGGCCAGGTCGGCCAGCTGGGCGGGGGAGCGCAGCGGCGAGCGCAGGGCCCCGATCCGGACCCGGCCGCCGAGCATCCGCAGCGAGGTGTCCAGCTCCAGGCAGACCCGGATCTCCTGCGTGCCGCCCGCGCGCGCCGCGTCGATCAGGTCCAGCTGGGCGTGGTCGTCCACCATCACCGTCACGGCCGCGGCGAGCTTCGGGTCGGCGGCCAGCTCCGCGTACGCCGGACGGTCGGCGGAGGGGTACGCGAGCAGCACGTCGTCGAACCCGGCCCGGGCCAGCCACAGCGACTCGGCGAGCGTGAACGACATGATCCCGGCGAAACCGGGCCGCGCCAGCACCCGCTCCAGCAGGGCCCGGCAGCGCACCGACTTGCTCGCCACCCGAACCGGCTTGCCCGCCGCCCGGCGTACGAGATCGTCCGCGTTGGCGTCGAACGCCTCCAGATCCACGACGGCGACGGGAGCGTCGAGATGGGCGGTGGCCCGGTCGTAACGGGCCCGGTCAGCGGCTCGGGCAGTCATGGCCGCAGCTTGCCAGACGGTTCTACCGCTGGGTAGGGGGAAGATCCGTGCAGATCGGCCGGTACGCGGACCGCCCGCTCCCCGCAGCCCGTAGAGTGACGCCCACGCGGCGGACGGGGCCCCGCCCGCAGGCGGCGGGACGCGCGGTACGGAACGGACCAGGGGGGCGGATGAGCACCGAGGCACGGCGCGCCCCCGTCCCACCCCGCCCGACGACCCCGCCCGCCTCCCCGGGCCGGCCGCCCCCCGCCGCACCGCCGCACGAGCCCGCACCGCCCCCCGGCGCCCCCGCCCGCCACCGCCGGGCCGTGGCCGCCGGTGTCTGCGGCGTCCTCGGACTCGGGCTGATCGCCGGCGCCGCGGTCGGCAGCCGGCTCACCGGCGGCCCCGACGACGACCCCGCCGCCCGCAGCGCCTACACCGTGGGCCGGGAAGCCTGGCACAGCATCCCCGTGGACACCCTCTTCCCCCGCACCCTGAAGGGCGACGGCGCCGGGCCCGGCGGCGCCGACCGGGTCTGGACGCGGCTCGCCGTCGCGCCCGACGGCGGCTGCGCCGACGCGCTCGACCCGCTGCTCGCCAGGACGCTGCGTACGGTCGGCTGCGCCCACGCCCTGCGCGCCACGTACACCGACGCGACCGCCAGCAGCGTCACGACGGTCGGGCTCGCCTTCACCGAGGCCGACCCCGACGCGATGCGGGCCCTCGGCGCCCGGTTCGCCGACCAGCACCTCGACCGGCGCACCGACCTGCTGCCCCGCGCCTACCCCGTGAAGGACAGCCCGGCCGCCTCCTTCGGCGCCCGGCAGCGCGCCAGCTGGTCCGTCCACGTGCTGACCGAGATCCCGGTCGTCGCCTTCGCCGTGACCGGGTTCGCCGACGGACGCGTGAGCACCCCGCCCCAGCCCGCCGACCGGGCCATGGCCACCGGCGCCACCACCCCCGCCGCGCAGGCCGGCCTCGGTCACGAGGCCAAGGGCCTGTCCGACGGCGTCGAGCGGGCGCTCCGCACCCACGTGGCCGACCTCATGGAGCAGCCGGAATGAAACACGCCTTGGGCGTCCTCAGCGCGGCCCTCGCCCTCGCCCTGCTCCCCGCCGCCCCCGCCGCAGCCGACACCATCCGGGCCCAGCAGTGGGGCCTGGCAGCCCTGCACACCGACCGGGCCTGGGAGACCACGCGCGGCAAGGGCGTCACCGTCGCCGTGGTCGACACCGGGGTCGACGGAAGCCTGCCCGACCTCGCGGGCCAGGTCCTGCCCGGCAAGGACCTCATCGGCTTCGGCGCCGGGCGCGGCGACAAGGCGTGGGCCCGGCACGGCACCGCCATGGCCGGGATCATCGCGGGCCGGGGCCACGGCAGCGGCCGGGCCGACGGCGTCCTCGGCATCGCGCCGGAGGCGAAGATCCTCCCGGTCCGCGTCATCCTCGAAGCGAGCGACCCGGACCGGGCCGAGGCCCGCAGGTCCCGGGCCACCGCGCTCGCCGACGGCATCCGCTGGGCCGCCGACCACGGCGCCGACGTCATCAACCTCTCCCTCGGCGACGACAGCGAGTCCGCGCACCCGGAGCCCGGCGAGGACGCCGCCGTCCAGTACGCGCTGAAGAAGGGCGCCGTCGTCGTCGCCTCGGCCGGCAACGGCGGCGAGAAGGGCGACCACATCTCCTACCCCGCCGCCTACCCCGGGGTGATCGCCGCCGCCGCCGTGGACCGGTACGGCACCCACGCCTCGTTCTCCACCCGCCGCTGGTACACCACCGTGAGCGCCCCCGGCGACGACATCGTCGTACCGGCGCCCGACCGCAAGTACTACGTCGAGTGGGGCACGTCCGCCGCCGCCGCGTTCGTCTCCGGCGCGGTGGCCCTCGTCAAGTCCGCCCACCCCGGACTCACGCCCGCGCAGATCAGAGAGCTGCTCACCGACACCGCGCGCGACGCCCCCGCCGGCGGCCGTGACGACGCGCGCGGCCACGGGATCGTCGACCCGGCGGCGGCCATCGAGGCGGGCGGGCGCCTCCGCTCCGCCGGCGCGCGCGGCGGCTCCGCCCCGGCCGGCTACCGCGAGCGGTACTTCGGCGCCGGGCCCACACCCGGACCCGGGGACGGCGGACCGGCCGGCTGGCTCGCCCCGGCGGCCGGGGGCCTCGGCGTGCTCCTGCTGGCGGCGGGCGTGCTGCTGTGGCGGGGCCGCTCCCCGTTCACCGGGAACCGCTGACCGGGCGCCGCCGGCCAGGCACTACGCTCGCCCTGTGGCGCAGAAGAACATCCCGGACCCCGGTTTCTCCGACGACGACGGCACCGCCGACCCCGCCCTGGCCTCGGCGCTCGCCGCCTGGGCCGAGGACCGCACCGCCGTCGCTCCGGTCCTCGAAGCGCTGAAGGGCGCCCGGCTCCTGGTGCCCGTCGTGGCCGTCCTCGGCGAGGTGGAGACGGACGAGCGGGGGCTGCGGCGCGAGAAGACCAGCGACATGGCCGTGCCCACCCTCCAGGCCGGCGACCGCCGTGCCCTGCCCGCCTTCACCTCCACCGCCTCGCTGGCCCGCTGGGACCCGCAGGCGCGCCCCGTCGCCGTACCCCTGCACCAGGCGCTCCAGGCCGCCGCGCACGAGAAGGCCGACACCGTGGTGCTCGACCTCGCCGGGCCGGTGGCCTTCGAGCTGACCGGGGCCGCCCTGCGCGCCCTCGCCGAGGGCCGTACCAGCGCCGACCCGCTGGACGACCCCGCCGTCACGGCCGCCGTCCGCGCGGTGGTCGCGGCCGAGCCCGCCGTGCTCCGCGCCCATCTCGGCCCCGGCAGCGCGGACGGCACCCTCGCCCTGGTTCTCGCGGCGGACGCCGACCCGGCCCAGGCGGCGGGCCGGGTCGCCCGCGCGCTGGCCGCCGACGAGGTGCTGCGCGCCCGGCTGGTCCGGGGCCTGGACCTCGCGCTGCTCCCGGCCGGCGCGCACACGCCGGGTGCGCCCCTGTTCACGCGCTGACCTCCCGCGCGGCCCGGTGCGCGTGGCGGTGACCCACAAGGCGGCGGCCGTCGGCTTCGACGGGCTGCCCATCGGCATCCCCCGCGTGGCGATCCACCTGGCCGGCATCCCGCTCACCGGGACCTCGGTCCCGCGCTGTCCGCGGCCGTACCGCCCGCGCTGTCCGCGGGCGGTACGGCCCTCTCCCGGCCGCGGCTGTTCATCGCGGCCCCGCCGGCCGGCGGTCTCCGGCCGTACGCGCGTGAGCCCCCCGCCGGAAGGACCGCCAGGGGGCTCACGCGCGTACGGAGGAAAGGGGAACGCTCAGCCGAAGACCGGGCCGGTGTACTTCTCGCCCGGGCCCTGGCCCGGCTCGTCGGGCACGAGCGACGCCTCGCGGAAGGCCAGCTGGAGGGACTTCAGGCCGTCCCGCAGCGGGGCGGCGTGGAAGGAGCTGATCTCGGTGGTGCTGGCGTCCAGCAGGCCGGCCAGCGCGTGGACCAGCTTGCGGGCCTCGTCCAGGTCCTTGTGCGCGTCGCCGTCCTCGGTCAGGCCGAGCTTCACGGCGGCGGCGCTCATCAGGTTGACGGCGACCGTCACGATCACCTCGACGGCGGGCACCTCCGCGATGTCGCGGGCCATCTCGTCGAAGCCGGGGGAATCACTGCTGGGGGTCGCGTCACTCATGCGCCTTACGATAGGCCCCCGGCGGACGCCCCCCGCCCGCGGGAGCCGGTGCGCACGCCGGTTGGTGCCCGCCCGGCCGAGCTGCTAACCTAGGGTGACGACCGGCCGGACAGCTATGTGCCCGGCCCACAAGTGGAGGCTCCGCTCTCCCACCTGGCCGCCCTCAGGGCGGCGGGTCACCGGTCAGGTGGTGCCCATCGTTCCGTACGGACGATGGAGCCGCCCGATGCGCCCCGCGGTTCACCGTGGCGGTGTTCCGGTTTTCCAGGAGCCCCGCCTGTGTCCCGTCCGGGGCATTTTTCTTGCTCCGACGCGGTTGGTCTGTCTGAAACAGACGTTACGTGGCTGTCCGCCAGGCGGTCGCGTGGTGCTACCGAGGAGGATCCATCAGCGCCGAGCCCCGCATCAACGACCGGATTCGCGTGCCCGAGGTGCGACTTGTCGGTCCCAGCGGCGAGCAGGTCGGGATTGTGCCGCTTGCCAAGGCCCTGGAACTCGCACAGGAGTACGACCTCGACCTGGTCGAGGTGGCGGCAACCGCCCGTCCGCCCGTGTGCAAGCTCATGGACTACGGGAAGTTCAAGTACGAGTCGGCCATGAAGGCCCGTGAGGCGCGCAAGAACCAGGCGCACACGGTCATCAAGGAGATGAAGCTCCGGCCGAAGATCGACCCGCACGACTATGACACCAAGAAGGGTCACGTCGTCCGGTTCCTCAAGCAGGGCGACAAGGTCAAGATCACGATCATGTTCCGCGGTCGTGAGCAGTCCCGCCCCGAACTGGGCTTCCGACTGCTCCAGCGGCTCGCTTCGGACGTGGAGGAACTCGGCTTCATCGAGTCCAACCCGAAGCAGGACGGCCGGAACATGATCATGGTTCTGGGCCCGCACAAGAAGAAGACCGAAGCCATGGCCGAGGCCCGCGAGGCCCAGGCCGCCCGCAAGGCGGGGCGCCAGGGGAACAACTCCGGTGCCGAGTCCGCGGAGAAGGCCCCCGAGGCTCCGGCCGAGGCGGCGCCCGAGGCCGAGGCCGAGACACCTTCCGAGGCGTGACCGCGGGGGGTGCCACCCAGGCACCCCCGGGTCCCCCCGGAACCCCCATCAAGATCTGACGCCCCTGCAGTCCGGTGCCCGCACCGAGAGGGGCGCCACTGACGAGGAGAGAACGGCGCGATGCCGAAGAACAAGACGCACAGCGGTGCCAGCAAGCGCTTCAAGATCACCGGCTCCGGCAAGGTGCTGCGCGAGAGGGCCGGCAAGCGCCACCTGCTCGAGCACAAGTCGTCCAAGAAGACGCGTTCGCTGACCGGCACGGTCGTCGCGGCTCCGGCCGACGCCAAGAAGGTCAAGAAGCTTCTCGGCAAGTGAGGCCGTCGTCCCCGGTGAGTCCGGGGACGCGCCCTCGATCCGACCGGGACCAATTCGTTTCCGGGCCGTGTGAGTACGACCACGGCCCCGCTACAAGGAGTTAACAAGTGGCACGCGTCAAGCGGGCAGTCAACGCCCACAAGAAGCGCCGGGCGATCCTCGAGCAGGCCAGCGGCTACCGCGGTCAGCGTTCGCGCCTGTACCGCAAGGCCAAGGAGCAGGTCACCCACTCCCTGGTCTACAACTACAACGACCGCAAGAAGCGCAAGGGCGACTTCCGTCAGCTCTGGATCCAGCGCATCAACGCGGCTGCCCGCCAGAACGGCATGACGTACAACCGCCTCATCCAGGGTCTGAAGGCCGCCAACGTCGAGGTGGACCGCAAGATCCTGGCCGAGCTCGCGGTCAACGACGCCAACGCGTTCGCCGCCCTCGTCGAGGTCGCCCAGAAGGCCCTCCCGAGCGACGTCAACGCCCCGAAGGCCGCCTGACCCAGGCCGCACTTCCTGGTTTTGAGCCGGACCCGCAGGCGCTCGCCGTCTGCGGGTCCGGTGCGTTGCACCCCCGTCTCCCCCTGTCACGACCCGCACCTTCGTACGCAGAGAGGCTCGCCGCCGACCATGGGCATCCCTGAACTGATCTCCCCGCGTTCGCCGAGGGTCGCCGCCGCCCGGCGGCTGGCCAGGCGCAACTTCCGCGGCAAGGAGCGCAGGTTCATCGCCGAGGGGCCGCAGGCCGTCCGCGAGGCCGCCGAGCACCGGGGCGACGACGGCGAACCGACCCTGGTCGAACTCTTCGCCACCGTCGAGGCCGCCGACCGCTACGCCGCGATCATCGACGCCGCCCACGCGGCCGGCGCCCGCGTCCACCTCGCCGGTCCCGACGTCCTCGCCGACGTCTCCCAGACCGTCACCCCGCAGGGCCTCATCGGCGTCTGCCGCTTCCTCGACTCGCCCTTCGACGCGATCCTCGCCGCCCGGCCCAAGCTGGTCGCCGTGCTGGCCCACGTCCGCGACCCCGGCAACGCCGGCACGGTCCTGCGCTGCGCCGACGCGGCGGGCGCCGACGCGGTGGTCCTGACCGACGCCTCCGTCGACCTGTACAACCCGAAGTCGGTACGCGCCTCGGTCGGTTCGCTCTTCCACCTGCCGGTCGCCGTGGGCGTCCCCGTCGAACAGGCCGTACGCGGGCTGCGCGAGGCGGGCGTCCGCATCCTGGCCGCCGACGGGGCGGGCGCCGACGACCTGGACGACGAACTGGACGCCGGCACGATGGGCGGACCCACCGCCTGGGTCTTCGGCAACGAGGCGTGGGGCCTGCCGGAGGAGACCCGCGCCCTGGCCGACGCCGTGGTGCGGGTGCCGATCCACGGCAAGGCGGAGAGCCTGAACCTCGCCACCGCAGCCGCCGTCTGCCTGTACGCCTCCGCGCGCGCCCAGCGCCCCCGGCGTACCACCGGCTGACCCCGCCGCGCGCTCCCACTTCGACGGAGAGCCCCGACGGGGTGTCGCTCCGTCACCGACGACTAGTAGGGTGACGCACTCGGGGGCCCACCGGTTGCGAGAGTGGGGTACGGGAATGGCTGCCGGCATGAGCGGGCCGCGCGCGGCTCACGCGGCCGTCGCGGACGCCGCGGCGGGGGGCCCCGGGCTGGACCCAGACGACCTGCCCGACGGGCTCGTCGTCGCGGACGGGACCGGCCGGGTCATCTGCTTCAACGCCGCCGCCGTCCGCATCACGGCCGTGCCGAAGGCCGCCGCCCTCGGCCGCCCGGTGGAGCAGGTGCTGCCGCTGGAGGACCTCAAGGGCCGCCGCTGGTGGCAGCTGACCGACCCCTACGGCGGCCTCGCCACCCGGACCGGCCAGCCCGAGCGCAACCTCCTGCTGCCCGGCGGGCGCGAGGTCCTGGTCTCCGCCCGCTATGTCCGCGAGACCCCCACCGGCCCCGTCCGCCGCCTGGTCGTCAGCCTCCGCGGCACGGAGGCCCGCCGCCGCACCGAGCGCAGCGACGCCGAGCTCATCGCGACCGTCGCCCACGAACTGCGCTCGCCGCTGACCTCGGTCAAGGGCTTCACGGCGACGCTCCTGGCCAAATGGGAGCGGTTCACCGACGACCAGAAGCGCCTGATGCTGGAGACGGTGTACGCGGACGCCAACCGGGTCACCCGCCTCATCACCGAGCTCCTGGACATCTCCCGGATCGACTCCGGCCGCCTGGAGCTGCGCCGCCAGCCCGTCGACCTGTCCGCCGCCGTCGAGCGCCACGTCCAGGCGCACACCGCGGCCGGCCAGGACCCCGGCCGCTTCCTCGTCCGCACCAGCCAGCCGCTGCCCGCGGTGTGGGCCGACCCGGACAAGGTCGACCAGGTGCTCGGCAACCTGCTGGAAAACGCGGTGCGGCACGGCGAGGGAACTGTCACCATCGACGTGGCACCCGCACCGGCGAAGAGCGACGAGAGGGGAGCGGCCGTCACCGTGAGCGACGAAGGCCCCGGCATCCCCGAGGAGTCGATGAGCCGCGTCTTCACCCGCTTCTGGCGGGGCAGCAAGCGCGGCGGCACGGGCCTGGGCCTCTACATCGTCAAGGGCATCGTCGAAGCCCACGGCGGCACCATCACGGTCGGCCGCGGCCCCGGAGGCGGCGCGGAGTTCCGATTTATGCTGCCCGTGAGCACGCCGGCCTACCTGAGTTAAGGCCCCGAGCGGCCCACGGGCGCCCCACCCGCCCCGCGACCCTTAGACTCGACCCTTGGCACCTTTGCGTCCTCCGGTCTTCGAGCGAGGTCACGGGGGTCCGGGAGTATCCCCCGGTAAGCGCAGCACTCAGCCAATCGGAAGTACGGGAAGAGATGTCGGCACCGAACAAGTCGTACGACCCAGTCGAGGTCGAGGCACTGAAACCGGAAGAGATCGAGCGCATCCGGGACGAGGCGCTCGCCGCCTTCGCCGCCGCGGGCGACCTCGAAGCGCTCGCCCAGGCGAAGACCGCGCACACCGGTGGCACCTCGCCCCTGTCGCTCGCCAACCGCGAGATCGGCGCACTGCCCCCGCAGGCCAAGGCCGAGGCCGGCAAGCGCGTCGGCCAGGCCCGCGCCGCCGTGGGCCGCGCCCTCGCCGCCCGCCAGGCGGAGCTGGAGGCCGAGCGCGACGCCCGTGTCCTGGTCGAGGAGGCGGTGGACGTCACCCTGCCCTACGACCGCACCCCGGCCGGCGCCCGCCACCCGCTGACGACCTTCATGGAGCGCGTCGCCGACGTGTTCGTGGCCATGGGCTACGAGATCGCCGAGGGCCCCGAGGCCGAGGCCGAGTGGTTCAACTTCGACGCCCTCAACTTCGTGCCCGACCACCCGGCCCGGCAGATGCAGGACACCTTCTTCGTCCAGGGCCCCGACGGCGCGAAGAACGACGAGTCCGGTGTCGTGCTGCGTACGCACACCTCCCCGGTCCAGGCCCGTACCCTGCTCGACCGCGAGCCCCCGGTCTACGTCGTCTGCCCCGGCCGCGTCTACCGCACCGACGAGCTCGACGCCACGCACACCCCGGTCTTCCACCAGATCGAGCTGCTCGCCGTGGACGAGGGCCTGACCATGGCCGACCTGAAGGGCACCCTCGACCACATGGTCCAGGCGCTCTTCGGCCCGGACATGAAGACCCGGCTGCGGCCGAACTTCTTCCCGTTCACCGAGCCGTCCGCCGAGATGGACATGGTCTGCTACGTCTGCCGCGGCGCCTCCGTCGGCAACCCGGACCGCCCCTGCCGCACCTGCGGCAGCGAGGGCTGGATCGAGCTCGGCGGCTGCGGCATGGTCAACCCCAAGGTGCTCACGGCCTGCGGCGTCGACCCCCAGAAGTACAGCGGATTCGCCTTCGGGTTCGGCATCGAACGGATGCTGATGTTCCGCCACAACGTCGAAGACATGCGAGACATGGTCGAAGGAGACGTCCGGTTCACCCGGCCCTTCGGGATGGAGATCTGATGCGCGTCCCGCTTTCCTGGCTGCGGGAATACGTCGACCTGCCGGCCACCGAGACCGGCCGTGACGTGCAGGCCAAGCTGGTCGCCGTCGGTCTGGAGGTCGAGACGGTCGAGCAGACCGGCGCCGGCCTCACCGGCCCGCTGGTCGTCGGACAGGTGCTGACCATCGAGGAGCTGGAGGGCTTCAAGAAGCCGATCCGCTTCTGCACGGTCGACGTCGGCACCGCCAACGGCACCGGCGAGCCGCAGGAGATCGTCTGCGGCGCCCGTAACTTCGCCGTCGGCGACAAGGTCGTCGTGGTGCTGCCCGGCGCCGTGCTCCCCGGTGACTTCGCGATCGCCGCCCGCAAGACGTACGGCAAGACCTCGCACGGCATGATCTGCTCCGCCGACGAGCTCGGCATGGGCGACGACGGCACCCACGGCATCATCGTGCTCCCGCCCGAGTACGAGGTGGGCACCGACGCGATCGAGCTCCTGGAGCTCCGCGACGAGGTCCTGGACATCGCCGTCACGCCCGACCGCGGCTACTGCCTGTCCATGCGCGGCGTCGCCCGCGAGACCGCCATCGCCTACGGCCTGCCGCTGCGCGACCCGGCGCTCCTGGACGTGCCCGCGCCCAACGCGTACGGCTACCCGGTCAAGGTCTCCGACCCGATCGGCTGCTCCCGCTTCACCGCGCGCACCGTCACCGGACTCCAGCCCGAGGCCCGCACCCCGATCTGGATGCAGCGCCGGCTGCAGAAGGCGGGCATGCGGCCGATCTCGCTCGCCGTCGACGTCACCAACTACGTGATGCTCGAACTCGGCCAGCCGCTGCACGCCTACGACCGCAGCCGCATCGACGGCCCGATCGGCGTCCGCCGTGCCGAGCAGGGCGAGAAGCTCACCACGCTCGACGGCGCGGTCCGTGTGCTGGACTCCGGCGACCTCGTCATCACCGACAACCGCGGCCCCATCGGCCTCGCGGGCGTCATGGGCGGCGCCGACACGGAGATCGCCGACGCCGCCGAGGGCGCGCACACCGCCGAGGTCGTCATCGAGGCCGCGCACTTCGACGCGATCTCGATCGCCCGCACCGCGCGCCGCCACAAGCTGCCCTCCGAGGCGTCCAAGCGCTTCGAGCGCGGCGTCGACCCGCAGGCCGCCGCAGCTGCCGCGCAGCGCACCGTCGACCTGCTGGTCCTGCTCGCCGGCGGCACCGCCGAGGCGGGCGTCACCGAGGTCAGCGCCCCGTCCGCACCCCGCACCATCACGATGCCGGCCGACCACCCCGACAGGGTCGCCGGTGTCGCCTACGGCCGCGAGACCGTCGTCCGCCGCCTCCAGGAGGTCGGCTGCGACGTCTACGGGCAGGACGAGCTCCTGGTCACCACGCCGTCCTGGCGCCCCGACCTCACCGAGCCGAACGACCTGGCCGAAGAGGTCATCCGCCTGGAGGGCTACGAGAACCTGCCCTCCACGCTGCCGACCCCGCCCTCCGGCCGCGGCCTCACCGACCGCCAGCGGCTGCACCGCCGCGTCGGCCGGGCGCTCGCGGGCGCGGGCTACGTCGAGGCGCTGAACTACCCGTTCATCGGCGAGGCGGTCCTCGACCAGCTCGGCCTGGAGGCCGACGACGACCGCCGCCGCACGGTCAAGCTGGTCAACCCGCTCTCCGACGAGGAGCCCTCGCTGCGCACCACGCTGCTGCCGGGCCTGCTCGGCGCACTGCGGCGCAACGACGGCCGCGGCAGCCACGACCTCGCGCTCTTCGAGACCGGCCTCGTCTTCCGGCCGACCGGCGACGAGACCAAGCCCGTCCGGCTGCCCGTGGACCGGCGCCCCTCGGACCTGGACATCGCCTCGCTCGACGCCGCGCTGCCGCACCAGCCGCGCCGCGCCGCCGTCGTCCTCGCGGGCGCCCGCGAGCAGGCCGGCTGGTGGGGCAAGGGCCGCCCGGCCGACTGGGCGGACTCCGTCGAGGCGGCGCGTACCATCGCCCGCGAGGCCGGGGTCGAGGTCACCGTCCGCGCCGACCGGCACGCCCCCTGGCACCCGGGCCGCTGCGCCGCGCTGTACGTGACCGTGGCCGGCGAGGAGACCCTGTTCGGACACGCGGGTGAGCTGCACCCGCGGGTCATCAAGGAGCTCCACCTGCCCGAGCGCACCTGCGCGGCGGAGGTCGACCTCGACATCCTGCAGCAGGCCGTCGACGGCGTCCTGCGGGCGCCGAGGATCTCCACCTTCCCGGTGGCGACCCAGGACGTCGCGCTGGTCGTCGGCCAGGACGTGCCCGCCGCCGAGGTGGAGCGCGCGCTCCGCGAGGGCGCGGGCGAACTCCTGGAGTCGCTGCGGCTGTTCGACGTCTTCACGGGCGAGCAGATCGGCGCGGGCAGCAAGTCCCTGGCGTACGCGCTGCGCTTCCGCGCCGCCGACCGCACCCTGACGGTCGACGAGGCGAGCGCCGCCCGTGACGCGGCCGTCGCCCTGGCCGCCGAGCGTACGGGCGCGGTGCTGCGCGGAGCGTAGGACCACTCGGCTGTACGAAGGAGGGGCGCATCCGGCCACCGGATGCGCCCCTCCTGTGTGCTCGCCGTCCGACCCCGCCGCGGAGTGTCGGGCAGGCCGGCGGAGCGGACCGCGCGGATGCGGGCCGCCCTGCTGTACGAGGGGGAGCGGACGGCCCGTACGCGCCCTGCGAGGGCAATCATTCAAGCGAGCCCCGGCCCGGTGCGGCAGCGTGCGCGGGGGGACGGTTCGGGCATTCCGTTCACACCCCGTGTGAATCGTGCTCCACTGGGGCGACACGTCCTGGCGTGTCGAACCACCGGAGGGGGACATGGGGCCAAGGGAGCCCAACACCGCGCTGGAGGCCCTGATCGAGGAGGCCGGCGTCTCCCGGGCGGGACTTGCCGCTCATGTGAACCGGGCCGGCCGTGCGCGCGGTCTCGTACTGCGGTACGAACACACCGCCGTCGCCCGCTGGCTGAAGGGCCAGCGCCCGCGCGGCCAGGTACCCGACCTGATCTGCGAGGTGCTGGGAAACCGCCTGCGCCGGGCCGTGACGCTGGACGACATCGGCATGGCGGCCCCCGACGGCGGCCACCCGCCCGTCCAGGGCTCCTCGCTCACCGGCTTCGTGGAGCGGGCCACCGCGGTGTGGCGCTGCGACGCCCAGCAGCGCCCGTACGTGGTCACCGCCCCGGCCGTCACCGGGACGGGTGCCGTGATGCCCGTCTGGCAGTGGGAGAACCCGCCCGAGGACGCCGATGTGTCGCGGACCGGGCCGTCCCGGGTCGGCGCGGCCGACCTGGCAACCCTGCGGGCCGCCCGTGACCACTACGAACTGATGTACCGCAAGGCGGGCGGGATCGCGACGCGGGCGCGCGTCGTCGGCTTCCTCAACGCCGGGGCCGCCCCGCTGCTGCGCGGCGGCTACAACGATGCGACGGGCCGTCAGCTGCACCGCGCGGCCGGCGCGCTGGTGGCCGTCGCGGGCATCTGCGCCTACGACTCCGACGCGCACGGCCTCGCCCAGCGCTACTTCCACCAGGCGCTGCGGCTGGCCAAAGCGAGCGGGGACCGGGCGCTCGGCGGCTATGTGATCGCACTGCTGGTCAACCAGTCCCTGTACCTCGCGGAGTTCCGCCAGTCCGTCGCCTTCGCGGAGGCGGCCCTGCGCGCGGCCGGGCGCGACATCACCCCGGCGCTCGCCGCCGACCTCCACGCGATGCAGGCCAAGGCGTACGCCCGGCTCGGGGACCGGGGCAGCGCGCTGGCGTGCATCGGCCGCGCCGAGTCCGAGGCCGCCCGCATCCGGCCGGGCCGGGAGCCGGACGAGACGGGCTACGTCCAGCCGGGCCTGGTCGACGTGCAGGTCGCGGAGGCGCTGCTGAGCCTCGGGGACCTGCCGGCGGCCCGGGAACACGCGGTGGCGGCGGTCCGGACCCCCGCCCACGACCGGGGCCGGGTCCACCGCCTGGCCATGCTCACCACGGTCGAGCTGCGCCGGGGCGAGGCGGACCGGGCGGCGGCCACGGCGGTGGAGATGGCGGACCGGGCCCGGGGCATGGAGTCGCAGCGCCTGCGCGACCGGCTGCGCGCGGTCCGCGCGGACCTGGCCGCCAGCGGGAGCGCCGCCGCACAACGGGCCGCCGAACGCGTGGAGGGGGCGCTGCGCGTACCGCTGTGAGGCGGTACTTCAAGCCCCGGCGCCCGCACGCGGACGAGGCGTGCGTCGTGTCTCACCCGCGGGCCATGCCATGGTCGGCAACCGCGACCGCCGGGAACCCACCGCGGCGGGGATGACCGATCCGGCACCGGAAGCCTCTCGCACCGCCCTGACCTCGCGTGACGAGCCCCAGCGGGCCCGGCGGCCTGAGCGCCGGGCCCGCCGCGAGGCATCACGCGTACGGGTAGAACCCCGACCCCGACTTCCGGCCCAGCCGGCCCGCGTCCACCATGCGCTGGAGCAGCGGGGGAGCGGCGTACAGCGGCTCCTTGTATTCGGCGTACATCGAGTCCGCGACCGAGGCGACGGTGTCCAGGCCGATGAGGTCCGCGAGCTTGAGCGGGCCCATCGGGTGGGCGCAGCCCATCTCCATGCCGTTGTCGATGTCCTCGCGGCTGGCGATGCCCGACTCGAACATCCGGATCGCCGAGAGCAGATACGGGATCAGCAGGGCGTTGACGACGAAGCCGGAGCGGTCCTGGGCCCGGATCGGGTGCTTGCCCAGTATGTCCTGGACCATGGCCTCCGAGCGTTTGAGCGTCTCGTCCGACGTGGTCAGCGCGGGAATCAGTTCGACCAGCTTCTGCACCGGCGCCGGGTTGAAGAAGTGGATGCCGATGACCTGGTCCGGGCGGGAGGTCGCGACGGCCAGCTTCACCAGCGGGATCGAGGAGGTGTTGGAGGCCAGGATCGCGTCCGGGCGGGTCACCACCTGGTCGAGCACCTGGAAGATCTCGGTCTTGACCTGCTCGTTCTCCACGACGGCCTCGATGACGAGGTCCCGGTCGGCGAACTCGCCGAGGTCCGTGGTGAAGCTGAGCCGGCCCAGGGTCTCGTCGCGCTCCTCCGCCGTGATCTTGCCCCGTTCGGCGGCCTTCGCCAGGGAGTTCTGGAGCCGGGCCCGGCCGATCTCCAGCGCCTCGCCGGTCGTCTCGGCCACCTTGACGTCGAGGCCGCTGCGAGCGCACACCTCCGCGATGCCCGCGCCCATCTGGCCGCAGCCCACCACTCCGACGCGTGCAATGTCGGCCATAGAGTCCGTCACCTCGTGCCTTTCGCTGTTCCCGTTCGGCGGCTTCCGTCTGGTTCCGGGCTCCACCACGACTCCCCGACGTTACTCCGCGTCTTACCAGGGATAGCAGCCCGGGGCGTGCATGCTCGGCTCCGGACACCCCCTGTGCCCGGATTGCCGGGAAACGGCAGGGCTCGGACGGGTACGGAGAGAGAGCGGGTGCGACGTGATGCGAGGAATGGACCGGAGAGGTTTCGTGACGGGGGCGGCCGGGGCGGTCGCCGGCGCGGTGGGGGCGGCGACGGTGGCCGGTGACGCCGCCGCCCGGCCCCGGCGGGCGCCGGCCCTGCCCGGTCCCGCCGCCGCACGGGACGTGGTGCGGCGCGAGCTGCGCGGCGTGTGGGTGGCGACCGTCGCCAACACGGACTGGCCGTCGAAGCCGGGCCTGGCCGCCGCCGCGCAGCGGGACGAGCTGGCCGCCCTCCTCGACCGGGCCGTGGAGCACAAGCTCAACGCGGTGATCCTCCAGGTCCGCCCGACCGCGGACGCGCTGTGGCCGTCGGCGTACGAGCCCTGGGCCGCGTGCCTCACCGGGACGCAGGGCAAGGACCCCGGCTGGGACCCGCTGGGCACCGCCGTCGAGGAGGCGCACGGACGGGGCCTGGAACTGCACGCCTGGTTCAATCCGTACCGGGTCGCCAATCACACCGACCCGTCCCGCCTGGCAGCCGCCCACCCCGCGCGCCGCGAGCCCGGCTGGGTCGTCCCGTACGGCGGCAGGCTCTACTACAACCCGGGCCTGCCCGAGGTCCGCGCCTTCGTCCAGGACGCGATGCTCGACGCGGTCCGCCGCTACGACATCGACGCCGTGCACTGGGACGACTACTTCTACCCGTACCCGGTGGCCGGCCAGAGCTTCGCGGACGGTGCCGCCTACGAGAAACACGGCGCCGGCTTCCCGGACCGGGCGGCCTGGCGCCGCGCCAACACGGACCGGCTGGTGCGCGAGATGTCCGAACGCGTCAAGGCGCTGAAGTCCGGCGTCCGCTTCGGCGTCAGCCCCTTCGGCGTCTGGCGCAACGCGGACACGGACCCGGCCGGTTCGCCGACGAGGGCGGGGGTGCAGACGTACGACGACCTCTACGCGGACACGCGCGGGTGGATCAAGAAGGGCTGGCTGGACTACGTCGTCCCGCAGCTGTACTGGCACATCGGTAACCCCGCCGCGGACTACGCCGAACTCGTGCCCTGGTGGTCCGACACCGTGCGCGGGACGGGCGTCGACCTGTTCATCGGCGAGGCGCTGTACAAGTGCGGCGACCCGGCACAGCCCGCCGCCTGGCAGGACCCGGCGGAGCTGTCCCGCCACATCGGCCTCGCGGCCGGCCACGACCAGGTCCGCGGTCACGCGTACTTCTCGGCGAAGAGCGTGGCGGCGGACCGGATCGGCGCGATGGACCGGGTGGTCGCCGACCACTACCGGTCACGCGCGAGGCCGCCGCGTTGACGGTTGCGTGATGTCCGCGTCCCGGCCCGAAGCGCACCCCGTGTGCTGGACGACGGTGTCGGGACCCGGTGCGAGCAGGTGTTCGTGTCCGTTCTCGAAGCGGACGCGGTACGGGGGAGAGCCCTCGGCCCCGAGCACTTCGACGATCTCCGCGACCCGGTCCTGCTGCCCCACGGTCCTGCCGTGTGTCAGCAGCCGGTCGCCCTGGTGTGCCTCCATCGGGAGTGACCTCCTCGCGGGTGGCGTTGCGTGCCGTGCTGCTGACCAGTCTAGGACCGGCCGCGCGCCGCGCGCTGGGTGAGCGCGATGCAGACCAGGACCGCGACGGCCGCCGCCGGGGCCGCCGCCGAGACCTCCTCGCCGAGCAGGAAGAACGACCAGAACAGCGTCAGCAGCGGCTGAGCGAGCTGGAGCTGGCTGGCCCGGGCGACCCCGATCTCCGCCATGCCCCGGTACCAGACGTACAGCCCGAGGAAGGTGGAGACGGCCGACACCCAGACCAGCCCCACGACCGCGTGCACGCTCGGGTGCACCGGCTCGTACGCCAGCGCGACGGCGGCCCCCGCGAGGCTGAGCGGGAGCGTCAGGACCAGCGCCCAGCCGGTCACCTGCCAGCCCGGCATCACCTTGGCCAGCCTGCCGCCCTCCGTGTATCCGGCCGCGCACACCAGCAGCGCGCCGAACAGGAAGAGGTCCCCGGCCGACAGCGCCCCGCCGCTCTGCGCCACGGTGAAGGCGATCACCACGGCCGCCCCGGCCACCGCCGCCGCCCAGAAGGCGCGCGGCGGGCGCGCCCCGGTCCGCAGGGAGGAGAAGACCGCCGTGGTCAGCGGGAGCAGCCCCACCACCACCGCGGCGTGCGAGGTCGTGGACGTCCGCAGCGCCAGCGTCGTCAGCAGCGGGAAGCCGACCACCACCCCGCCGGCCACGACGGCGAGCCCCGCCCAGTGCTCCCGGGCCGGCACCCGGACCCGGCCCGCCAGGAGGAAGCCCCCGGCCAGTGCCGCCGCGAGCAGGCCGCGCAGCGCGACCAGGGTCCAGGGGCCGAAGCCCTCCAGGCCCCAGGCGGTGGAGGGGAAGGTCAGCGAGAACGTCACCACGCCGAGCAGCGCGAGCAGCGTCCCCCGGCGGGCCGGGGCGGCGTCCGGGGCGGAGGGGCGGGGACCGCCGACGGGGGCGACCGCTATCGTGTTCGGCGCAGTAGCGCTACTCTGTGCTCTCATGCATGAGCGTAGCAGTGTGGCGGAACTGGTGACAGTGCTGCGGTCCGAGCTGGACCGCTACTCTCCGGGTGAGAAGCTGCCGTCCAGCCGGGCCCTGGTGGACCGCTTCCGGGCGAGCCCCGTGACCGTCTCGCGGGCCGTCGCCCGGCTCGCGGCCGAAGGGCTCGTCGTGACCCGCCCCGGTTCCGGCGCCTACCGGGCGCAGCCTGCCGGGCGTCCGGCGCCCCCGGCCGGTGACACCTCCTGGCAGGAGGTCGCCCTCAGCGGTGACGGCTCCCCGTCGGCGGTGCCCCGCAGCGCCGACGCGTCCGGCCTCCTGTTCAGCCTGGCCGCCCCGCCCACCGGGGTCGTCGAGCTCAACGGCGGCTATCTGCACGCCTCGCTCCAGCCCGAACGGGCCCTGGCCGCCGCACTGGCCCGGGCCGGCCGCCGCCCGGGGGCGTGGAGCCGCCCGCCCGTCGACGGGCTCACCGAACTGCGCGCCTGGTTCGCCCGCGACATCGGGCCGTCGCTCGGTGCCGCCGACGTGCTGATCACCGCGGGCGGGCAGAGCGCCCTGGCCACCGCGCTGCGGGCCCTCGCCCCGCCGGGCACGCCCGTGCTGGTCGAGTCGCCCACGTACCCCGGCATGCTGGCCGCCGCCCGCGCGGCCGGGCTGCGGCCGGTGCCGGTCCCGGTGGACTCCGAGGGCGTCCGGCCCGACCTGCTCGCCGCCGCCTTCCAGGCGACCGGGGCCCGCGTCTTCGTGTGCCAGCCGCTGTTCCAGAACCCGACGGGCACGGTGCTCTCCGACGCCCGGCGCCCCGAGGTCGTCCGGATCGCCCGGGAGGCGGGGGCCTTCGTCGTCGAGGACGACTTCGCCCGGTTCCTCGCGCACGACGACGCGGGACCGCTGCCCGGGCCGCTCGCCGCAGACGACCCCGACGGCGTCGTCGTCCACATCCGCTCGCTCACCAAGGCCGCCTCGCCCAGCCTGCGGGTGGGCGCGCTGGCCGCCCGCGGCCCGGCTCTGGAGCGGCTGCGCTCCATCCAGATCGTGGACAGCTTCTTCGTCCCCCGCCCGCTCCAGGAGGCCGCGCTCGAACTGGTCGGCTCGCCCGCCTGGGGCCGCCACCTGCGCGCCGTGTCGGCCGAGCTCGGCGCCCGCCGTACGGCGATGACGGCGGCGCTGCGGGTGGCCCTGCCGGGCCTCGGGCTGCCCCGTGTCCCGTCCGGGGGCGGCTACCTCTGGCTGACCCTGCCCGGCTCCGACGCGGGCGCGGGCGAGTCCGCGATGGTCCGGTCCGCCCTGAGCGCGGGCGTGGCCGTCGCCCCCGGCCGCCCGTACTTCCCCGCCGAGCCCCCGGCACCGCACGTCCGCCTGAGCTTCCTCGCGGTCGCGGGCCCGGCCGAGATCACGGAGGGCGTACGGCGACTGCGTACGGCCTGGGAGGGCACCTGGGCGGCCCGCGCCTGACGCACCCGGGCGCAGGTCTGCGCGAACGGCCTCTTGACCGGCGCCGCGATCCGCCTCACGATCGCGGCCATGAGTGTTCGGGTCACGCTCCTCGCCGCGGCGCGCGGCTTTGACCTGCTCGGCGAGCGCTTCGACGACGACCGGCCGCTCGACGAGGCGGGGTGGCACGCGGTGCGGTTCGCCACCCCGGCCCTGGCACCCCTGGGCTCCGCCGAGCTGCGCTACTGCTCGCCGACCCCGCGCAGCCGTGCCACCGGTGAGGCGCTGGGCTTCCACCCGCTGGTCCAGCCGGCCCTGCGCGACTGCGACATGGGGCGCTGGCGGGGCCGTACCCTCGCCGAGGTCACCGCCGGGGAACCGGCGGCCGTGGACGCCTGGCTGTCGGACCCCCGGTCCGCGCCGCACGGCGGAGAGCCGCTGCTCGCCTTCATCTCGCGGATAGGCGGCTGGCTGGACACCCGCCCCGCCTGCGACGGCGCGATCGTGGCCGTCGCCGAGCCCGCGGTGGTCCGCGCCGCCCTCGTGTACGCGCTGAAGGCCCCGCCGGCCACCTACTGGAACGTCGACGTCGGCCCGCTCTCCACCGTCACCCTCACCGGCCGCTCGCGCCGCTGGAGCCTGCGCCTGGAGTAGGGGCGCGCCGGGCGCGGTCATCCCTCCCGGGCGGGCGTCTCCTTCGCGGCCGTGAGGAGGGACAGCGCCTCGGCGATGCCCTGCTCGGCTGCCGCCTTGTCGATGCCGAGGCCGCTGAGCACCCCGGAGCCGTCCTCGTGCTCCAGCAGGGCGAGCAGGATGTGCTCGGTGCCGATGTAGTTGTGCCCCATGCGCAGGGCCTCGCGGAAGGTGAGCTCCAGCGCCTTGCGCGCGTCAGCGTTGTACGGGATCAGCTCGGGGATCTCGCCCTCGGCGGCCGGGGGCAGCGCCTCGGCGGCCGCCTGCCGGACGGTGTCCAGGACCACGCCCTGGGCCTTGATGAACGCCGCCGCGAGCCCCTCGGGCTCGCCGAGGAGACCGAGGACGAGGTGTGTGGTGCCGATCTCGGTGTTGCCGGCCGCGCGGGCCTCGTTCTGGGCCGCCATCACCACGTTCTTGGCGCGCTGCGTGAAGCGGCCGAAGCCCTGGCTCGGATCGAGGGCGGCGCCCTCGCCGGGGTCCTTGGCGACGAAGCGCTTCTGGGCGGCCTGGCGGGTCACGCCCATGCTCTTGCCGATGTCGGTCCAGGAGGCGCCGGAGCGGCGCGCCTGGTCCACGAAGTGGCCGATCAGGTGGTCGGCGACGTCGCCGAGGTGGTCGGCGGCGATGACGGCGTCCTGGAGCTGGTCCAGGGCGTCGGTGTGCACCTTCTTGATGGCCGCGATCAGGTCGTCGAGGCGGACGGGCTGCGACGGGACTACGGGATTCGTCATGTGTCAACCGTAAGTTGACACCTCCGGGGTGTCAACTACCGGTTGACAGTGCATGTATCCCGCGCACCCCACGTATCCGGAGCGCCCCCGAATGCGAAACGCGCCGCCCGACGGAAAACGTCGGACGGCGCGTGCGGTGCGCCGGGGCCGGGATCAGAGGACGCCGGAGTCCGCGATGGTGATCTTCGCCTGGGTGCGGCCGCTCTGCGAGCCGAGGCTCTCGATGCGCTTGACCAGGACCATGCTGTCCTCGTCGGCGACCTCGCCGAAGACGACGTGCTTGCCGTCCAGCCAGGACGTCACGATCGTCGTGATGAAGAACTGCGACCCGTTCGAGTTCGGGCCGGCGTTGGCCATCGAGAGCAGACCCGGCTTGGTGTGCTTCAGCTGGAAGTTCTCGTCGGCGAACTTGTTGCCGTAGATGCTCTTGCCGCCCGTGCCGTCGCCGCGCGTGAAGTCGCCGCCCTGGAGCATGAACTCCGGGATGACCCGGTGGAAGGAGGAGCCCTTGTAACCGAAGCCGTTCTGGCCGGTCGCCAGCTGGCGGAAGTTCTCGGCGGTCTTGGGAACGATGTCGTCGAACAGATTGAAGACGATCCGCCCGGCGGGCTCGTCGTTGATGGTGATGTCGAAGTAAACCTGGCTCGTCATAGAACCATCCTGACATCTACCCGAATGGTCCCGACGCCCGGCCCGTCACACACCGGTGCTCCCGTCGATCCGCTCGCGCAGGAGATCGGCGTGACCGCTGTGGCGGGCGTACTCGCCGATCATGTGGTGGTAGATCCAGCGGAGCTTCACCTCGCCGCCCATGAAGGGCGCCGAGTCCTCCAGGGAGCGCTCGGCGCAGACCGCGCGGGCCACCGCCACCTCCTCCCGCCAGGCCGCGAGGGCACCGGCGAGCGTGGCGCTCCCGGCGAGCTCGAAGCCCCCGTCATGGCCCTCGGGCCGGAGCGGTCCGCCGTGCACCGGGGGCACGTCCTCGCCGGTCAGGACCCGCCGGAACCAGTTCCGCTCGACCTCCGCGAGGTGCTGGACGAGCCCCATCGGCGTCAGCGGCGACGGCGGCACGGAGGCGCTGCGGGCCTGCTCGTCGGTGAGGTCCTCGACCTTCTGGGCCACGGTGGCCCGGTAGAAGTCGAGCCAGCTCTCCAGGGCGGTGCGCTCGTCGGCGTCAAGGGGCGGCATCGGGCGTTCGGTGTGCGTCATGCTCCCCGATGCTGCCAGGCGGGTCCGACAACGCCCCGGATCACGGCCTCCGGCGGGGCCTGCCGCGCTTCGGGGCGGCGCCGCCCTTCGCGCCCCGTGCCCCCTTCGCCCCGCCGGAACGGGCCGCGCCGCCCCGGGCGCCCTTCCCCGCCCCCGCACCCGAAGCGCGCTTCGGCTTGTCCCTGTCCTTGGCCTTCGGCTGAGCGGCGGACGCCGCCCCCGCCCGGCCGCGCGAGCTGTTCACCGTACGGCCGCGCACGATGCCGATGAAGTCCTCCACCTGGTCGGTGGTCTTCTCCTGCGGCCACGAGAGCGCGACGCGCGACTCCGGCGCGTCCGTCAGCGGCCGGTACGTCAGGTCCTTGCGGTGGTGCAGCCGGGCCAGCGACTGGGGGACGACGAGGACGCCGATGCCCGCCGCGACCAGTTCGACGGCGTCCGCCGTGGTCGCGGGACGCTCCAGCGCGGGGCGGCCGGGCAGCCGCTCCCAGGGCAGGGCGTCGTCCATCGGGTGGAGCACGATCTCGTCGGCCAGCTCCGCGACCGACAGCTCGTCCACCGCCGCGATCAGGTGGTCCTTGGGGACCACGACGACCGTGGTCTCCGTGTACAGCGGGATCGCGCTGAGGTCCGTGCCCTCCACCGGCAGCCGGAGGAACCCCGCGTCGGCGTCACCGGCGCGCAGCAGCTCCTGGGCGCCGTGCGCGGGCACCTGGACGAGGGTCAGGGGGATGTCCGGCAGGCGCTCGTTCCAGATCCGCACCCATTTGGCGGGGGTCACTCCCGGGACGTACGCCAGCCGGAACGAGGGGGTTGCTTCGGGGCCAGTCACCTCGCCAGGTTACCGGCCGTGGTCGAGGGGGCCGCACGTGCTGGATACCCTTGACCCCATGAAGTCCCACCAGACCGCCCAGACGATGAAGCCCGCGACCGCGGCGAAGAAGCTGGGTGTGTACCTCGACGCCACCCCCGCCGAATTCCAGGAGGGCGTCGTCTCGCGCGCCGAGCTGGCGGCCCTCCAGGCCGATCCGCCCCAGTGGCTCCGCGACCTGCGGGACAACGGCCCGCACCCCCGCCCGGTCGTCGCGTCCAAGCTGGGCGTCTCCATCTCGGGACTGGCCCGCGGCGGGGTCACCGAGGCGCTGACCACCGAGCAGATCGACGCCCTGAAGCAGGACAACCCGGAGTGGCTGCGGAAGGAGCGCGCCATCCAGGCGGACGTCCGCAAGGAGAACATCCGCATCAAGGAGCGCAACGCCGAGCGCGAGGCCAAGGCGCGCGAAGAGCGCGCCTGAAGCCCGCGCACGCACGAGGGGCCCCTTCCGCCGTCGCGGGAGGGGCCCCTCGCGTTGCTCAGTAGCTGTAGAGTCCGAATCCGTTGTCGCCGGCCAGGTTCAAGCCGAACCGCGCCTTCTTGACCAGGACGCCCAGGTCGACCGGGTTGAAGGCGAGGGCGCCGGTCGTGGTCAGCCCCGTCGAGGTGCCGCGCAGCGACCAGACCGCGCCGCCGTCCGCGACCGCCTCCAGGTCCTCGTCGGGGGCGCCGGCCGTGAGATCCGCCCGGCCGTCCCCGGTGACGTCCAGCAGCCGCACCGCACCGCCGAAGTGGTCGCCCGCCTCCGCCACCCCGGGCATGCCCGTCGTGTCCTGGTGGAAGGACTTGGCGCCGGTGCCGGTCAGCCCGCCGGGCCCGCCCCTGAGCAGCACCACCGCGCCCGCGCCCGCCTTGGACTCCAGGGCCTCGAAGGGCACGCCCACCGCGAGGTCGTCGTACCCGTCGCCGTTGACGTCACCCGCGCTGAGCCGGGCCCCGAACTGGTCGCCCTTCTCGCTCACTCCAGGGACGCCCGCGGTGTCCTGGGTGATCACTTTCGTCCGGGAGGTGATCACACCGGACGCGGAGCCGTAGTAGATCTTGACGGTGCCCGGGTCCGTGGGGAAGTCCTCGTAGATGCCGTTCGGCACCACGCGGACGGCGAGGTCGTCCTTGCCGTCGCCGTCGAAGTCGCCGACCGCCGGGGACGAGCCGGAGGGCAGCCGTGTCGAGGCCGTCGACAGGCCCTGGGGGGTGCCCAGCCACAGGCTCCCGCCCTCGCTGTGCTCCTCGTAGGAGTAGAAGGTGCACAGGTCGTCGATGCCGTCGCCGTTGAAGTCGCCCACGGCGGGGTTGCTCATGGCGTTGTCCGAGGTGAACATCGTGATGCGCTGCTCGCGGACGGGCTCGCCCGCCCGGCTGAACGGCCCGTACAGCACGCTTCGCTGTTCGAGGCTTCCCTCCCCCCAGCCGTGCGCCAGCATCAGGTCGGCGTTGCCGTCGCCGTCGAAGTCGCCGGCGATGACGTTGTTCCCCATCTCGCCGGTCTCCGGCCCGGGGATGCGGACGGCGCCCTCGCCCGTGATGCCGCCGGTGCGGCCCCACAGCACGATGACGGAGCCGCGGTTGGTCGGGAGGGCCTCGTTCGTGTACACGGCGAGGTCCGTCAGTCCGTCGTGGTCGAGGTCGGCGGGGACCAGCCGGAAGCCGAACAGATTGCCCTCGGCGGGTTCGCCCGGCACCCCCGGAGTGCTCTGGTCGATGGTCATGGTGCGGGCGGCGCTCAGACCCTGCGCCGAACCGTAGGCGATGGTGAGGTATCCGGAGTAGAGCTGCCCGTTCACCGGCGCGTTCGTCGCGCCCACGACGACGTCCTGATACCCGTCCCCGTCGAAGTCCTCGCGGACGGTGGTGCCTGCCGTTGCTCCGGCCGTGCCCGCGTGCGCGCCCCCGGGCGCCGCGACGGCCACGCCGCCGGTCAGCGCCGTGGCGGCGCACACGGCCACGGTCAGCATGGTGCGAATGCCCACGGAATTCTCCTTGGTCGCGTACGCGGAGCCGACGGCGTACGAGGTGTGAGGGCTCGCATGGGAGACACGTACGACGAGGAGAAGGTTGCACGCCGAACGGAAGGTGAACTCGGCGTGCGGCCAAGGGAGTCGGGGGCGGCCGGGGACCGCCCCCGAGCCCTCCTAGCGGCCGGCCAGCAGGGTGAGCGTGTCGATCACCCGGTTGGAGAAGCCCCACTCGTTGTCGTACCAGGCGGACACCTTGACGTGGCGTCCGTCGACCCGGGTGAGCTCCGAGTCGAAGATGGAGGACGCCGGGTTGCCGGTGATGTCGGCCGACACGAGCGGGTCCTCGGAGTATTCGAGTACGCCCGCGAGGGGACCCTCGGCCGCCGTCCGGTACGCCTCCAGCACCTGATCGCGGGTCACGTCCCGCGCCACGGTGGTGTTCAGCTCCACGATCGACCCGACCGGGACCGGAACGCGGATGGAGTCGCCCGACAGCTTGCCGTCGAGCCGGGGCAGCACGAGCCCGATCGCCTTCGCGGCACCGGTCGTGGTCGGCACGATGTTGACGCCGGCGGCGCGGGCGCGGCGGGCGTCGCGGTGCGGCCCGTCCTGGAGGTTCTGCTCCTGGGTGTAGGCGTGCACGGTCGTCATGAAGCCGTGCTCGATGCCGGCGAGGTCGTCCAGCACCTTGGCCAGCGGCGCGAGCGCGTTGGTGGTGCAGGAGGCGTTCGACACGATCGTGTGCAGCTCGGGGTCGTACGCCTCGCTGTTGACGCCGTACGCGAGCGTCACGTCCGCCCCGTCCGAGGGCGCGGCGACCAGCACCCGCTTCGCTCCGGCGTCGAGGTGGGCGCGGGCGGCCTTCGCCGAGGTGAAGCGGCCGGTGGCCTCCACGGCGATGTCGACGCCCAGCTCCGCCCAGGGCAGCCGCGCGGGCTCCCGCTCCGCGAGCACCTTGATGCGGCGGCCGTCCACGACGAGGGTGTCCCCGTCCACCGTGACCGGGCGGCCCAGCCGGCCCGCGGTGGTGTCGAACGCCAGCAGCCGGGCGAGGGCGGCGGGCTCCGAGAGGTCGTTGACGGCGACCAGGTCGAGGTCGCTGTCGCGTTCGAGCAGCGCGCGCAGCACGTTGCGTCCGATGCGGCCGAATCCGTTGATGGCGATGCGAGTCACGTGAGATGTCCCTTCTCTCTTCGCCTCCCACGATCGCGCCCGCCGCGCGCCCCGGACAGCGGCGGGATCGCCACGGTCCGCAAGGATCCCGCCAGCCGCGCCGGGCGGCGGTACCTCCTCATTCGCCCCGGGCGAAGGTGCGCCGGTACTCGCTCGGGGTGGTGCCCAGGATGCGCTGGAAGTGCAGCCGCAGATTCGCCCCGGTCCCGAGCCCCACATCGGCGGCGATCTGCTCGACGGCCCGCTCCGAGCGTTCGAGGAGTTCGCGGGCCAGGTCGACCCGGGCCCGCATCACCCACTGCATCGGGGTGTATCCGGTGTCCTCGGCGAACCGCCGCGAGAACGTACGGGGCGAGACCGCCGCGTGCCGGGCCAGCGCGTCGAGCGTGAGCGGTTCGCCGAGCCGGTGCAGCGCCCACTCACGGGTGGCCGCGAACCGCTCGCCCAGCGGCTCGGGCACGCTGCGCGGCACGTACTGCGCCTGCCCGCCGCTGCGGTACGGGGCCGCGACGAGCCGCCGGGCCGCGTGGTTGGACGCGGCGACGCCCAGGTCGCCGCGCAGGATGTGCAGGCACAGGTCGATCCCGGACGCGGCACCGGCCGAGGTGAGGACGCTGCCCTCGTCGACGAACAGCACGTTCTCGTCCACCCGGACCAGCGGGTACTTCGTGGCGAGCGCCCGCGTGTAGTGCCAGTGCGTGGTGGCCCGGCGGCCGTCGAGCAGGCCGGTCGCGGCGAGCGCGAAGGCCCCGGTCGAGATGGCGGCGAGCCGCGCCCCCCGCTCGTGCGCGGCGACCAGCGCCTCGATCACGGCCCGGGGCGGGTCCTCCCGGTCCGGCTGCCGGTACCCGGGCACGAAGACGATGTCCGCCCAGGCCAGCGCGGCGAGCCCGTGCGTGACGTGGTACGCCAGCCCGTCGCCCCCGGTCACCGGCCCCGGGGCGGCCCCGCAGACCCTTACCTCGTACGGCATGCTCGCCCGGGTCGTGAACACCTGGGCCGGGATGCCCACGTCGAGCGGCTTCGCCCCGTCGAGCACGAGGACGGCGACACGGTGCAGCCGGGGCCCGGTCATCAGTCGAGGCAGAACTCGTTGCCCTCGACGTCCTGCATGTTGAGGCAGGACTCGTTCTCCTCGTCGGCGAGGAGCAGCCTCCCGCGCACCGCGCCGAGCGGGAGGAGCCGCGCGCACTCGGCTTCGAGGACGGCAAGCCGCTCCTCGCCCCTGAGCCCGGCGGCCACCCGGACATCGAGGTGCAGCCGGTTCTTGGCGACCTTGCCCTCGGGGACCTTCTGGAAGTACATCCGCGGGCCGGCCCCGGTCGGGTCGGACGCGGCGAACCACGTGTTCCGCTCCTCCGCCGGCAGCGAGGCGGTGTAGGCGTCCCAGGAGCCGAAGCCCTCCGGCGGCTTTGGCGGGACGTATCCGAGCACCTCGCACCAGAAACGCCCCACCCGTTCGGGGTCCGCGCAGTCGAAGGTCACCTGGACCTGCTTGATCGTCGCCATGGGATCACCCTAGAGGCCGGACCGGGGCGGCTCCACGTGGATTCGTTGCATAAAAGTGCATCACTGCGTATAGTCATGCCATCGATGAGGAGGCTTTCCATGGCGGTACGCGCAGCAGTGGCAGGAGCGAGTGGTTACGCGGGCGGGGAACTGCTCCGTCTGCTGCTCGCCCACCCCGGGGTGGAGATCGGCGCACTCACCGCCAACTCCAACGCGGGCCAGCCCCTCGGCGCACTCCAGCCGCACCTGCGCCCCCTGGCCGGCCGCGTCCTCCAGGCCACCACCGCCGACGTGCTCGCCGGGCACGACGTCGTCTTCCTGGCCCTGCCGCACGGCCAGTCCGCCGCCGTGGCCGAACAGCTCGGTGACGAGGTCCTGGTGGTGGACATGGGCGCCGACTTCCGCCTCCGGGACGCCGCCGACTGGGAGAAATTCTACGGGTCACCGCACGCCGGCACCTGGCCCTACGGCCTGCCCGAACTGCCCGGCGCCCGCGCCGCCCTCGCCGGGACCAAGCGGATCGCGGTGCCCGGGTGCTACCCGACGGCCGTGTCGCTCGCGCTGTTCCCGGCGTACGCGGCACAGCTCGCCGAGCCCGAGGCCGTGATCGTCGCCGCGTCCGGGACCTCCGGCGCCGGCAAGGCGGCCAAGCCGCACCTGCTCGGCTCCGAGGTGATGGGCAACATGTCCCCGTACGGCGTCGGCGGCGTCCACCGCCACACGCCCGAGATGATCCAGAACCTCAGCGCCGCCGCCGGCGAGCCGGTCACCGTCTCGTTCACCCCGACCCTGGCGCCCATGCCCCGCGGCATCCTCGCCACGTGCAGCGCGAAGGCGAAGCCCGGGGCGAGCGCCGAGAGCGTACGCGCCGCCTACGAGAAGGCGTACGCGGACGAGCCGTTCGTGGACCTGCTGCCCGAGGGGCAGTGGCCCGCCACCGCCGCCGTGTACGGCTCCAACGCCGTGCAGATCCAGGTCGCGTACGACGAGGCCGCCGGGCGGATCATCGTGATCAGCGCCATCGACAACCTTGCCAAGGGCACCGCGGGCGGGGCCCTGCAGTCCATGAACCTCGCCCTCGGACTGCCCGAGGACACAGGTCTTTCCACGATCGGAGTCGCACCGTGAGCGTCACGGCAGCACAGGGATTCTCGGCGGCGGGCATCGCCGCCGGAATCAAGGAGAACGGCAATCCGGACCTGGCCCTCGTGGTCAACAACGGTCCGCGCCGCGCCGCCGCGGGCGTCTTCACCTCCAACCGCGTCAAGGCCGCCCCCGTCCTGTGGTCCGAGCAGGTCCTCAAGGGCGGCGAGGTCTCCGCGGTCGTCCTCAACTCCGGCGGCGCCAACGCCTGTACGGGCCCGCAGGGCTTCCAGGACACCCACGCCACCGCCGAGAAGGCGGCCGAGGTCCTTCAGGGCCACAGCGCGGGCGAGATCGCCGTCGCCTCCACCGGGCTCATCGGCATCCTGCTCCCCATGGACAAGCTGCTCCCCGGCATCGAGAAGGCCGCGGCGGCCCTCAGCGAGCACGGCGGCGAGAAGGCCGCCATCGCCATCAAGACCACCGACACCGTGCACAAGACCGCCGTCGCGGGCGGCGAGGGCTGGACCGTCGGCGGCATGGCCAAGGGCGCGGGCATGCTCGCCCCGGGCCTGGCCACCATGCTCGTCGTGCTCACCACCGACGCCGACGTGGACGCCGCCGGCCTCGACGCCGCCCTGCGCGACGCCACCCGCACCACCTTCGACCGGGTCGACTCGGACGGCTGCATGTCCACCAACGACACCGTGCTCCTGCTGGCCTCCGGCGCCAGCGGGATCACCCCGGAGCGCGAGGAGTTCGCCGAGGCCGTCCGGACCGTCTGCGACGACCTGGCCCGGCAGCTCATCGGGGACGCCGAGGGCGCCTCCAAGGACATCCGGATCGAGGTCGTGAACGCCGCGACCGAGGACGACGCCGTCGAGGTGGGCCGCTCCATCGCCCGCAACAACCTCCTCAAGTGCGCCATCCACGGCGAGGACCCCAACTGGGGCCGGGTGCTCTCCGCCATCGGCACCACCAAGGCCGCCTTCGAGCCGGACGCGCTCAACGTCGCCATCAACGACGTCTGGGTCTGCCGGGGCGGCTCGGTCGGCGAGGACCGCGACCTGGTCGACATGCGGTTCCGGGAGGTCCGGATCACCGCCGACCTCGCCGCGGGCACCGAGTCCGCGGTCATCTGGGCCAACGACCTCACCGCGGACTACGTCCACGAGAACAGCGCGTACAGCTCATGACGACGGCGCGGAAGCACACCGCACTCCCGAAGGCGCAGACCCTCATCGAGGCCCTGCCCTGGCTGACCCGGCACAACGGCAAGACCGTCGTCATCAAGTTCGGCGGCAACGCCATGATCGACGAGGACCTGAAGGCGGCCTTCGCCCAGGACGTCGTCTTCCTGCGCCACGCCGGCCTCAAGCCCGTCGTCGTGCACGGCGGCGGCCCCCAGATCAGCGCCCAGCTCGACAAGCAGGGCCTGGTCAGCGAGTTCAAGGCCGGGCTGCGCGTCACCACGCCCGAGGCGATGGACGTCGTACGCATGGTGCTCGCCGGACAGGTGCAGCGCGAGCTGGTCGGCCTGCTCAACCAGCACGGGCCGCTCGCCGTCGGCATGACCGGCGAGGACGCCCACACCATC
Source organism: Streptomyces sp. 130 (assembly GCF_007096885.1). Classification (GTDB taxonomy): domain Bacteria; phylum Actinomycetota; class Actinomycetes; order Streptomycetales; family Streptomycetaceae; genus Streptomyces. The sequence goes on from NZ_VJNO01000048.1 coordinate 35,091, forward strand.
ACCGCCGTACAGCACCGGCCCACCATCGACGGCGAGCTCGTCGACATCGGCCGGGTCGGCGAGATCACCGCCATCGACACCGGTGCCATCCAGGCCCTGCTGGACGACGGCCGCATCCCGGTCATCTCCTCCATCGCCCGGTCCGCCGACGACAACCACGTCTACAACGTCAACGCCGACACCGCGGCCGCCGCACTCGCCGCCGCGCTGGACGCCGAGACGCTGATGGTCCTCACCGACGTCGAGGGCCTGTACGAGGACTGGCCGAACAGCGACGACGTGATCAGCCGGCTCACCGCCACCGAGCTGGAGAAGCTGCTGCCCGACCTGTCCAGCGGCATGGTGCCCAAGATGCAGGGCTGCCTGCACGCCGTCCGCAACGGGGTGGAGACCGCCCGCGTCATCGACGGCCGGGTCCAGCACTCGATCCTGCTGGAAATCTTCACCGACGAGGGAATCGGCACGATGGTCGTGCCCGACGCACAGGGGGAGTCATGAGCAACGCCGAGCTTTCGCAGCGGTGGCAGCACGCGCTGATGGACAACTACGGCACGCCGAAGCTGTCCCTCGTGCGCGGCGAGGGCGCCCGCGTGTGGGACGCGGACGGCACCGAATACCTCGACTTCGTCGGCGGCATCGCGGTCAACGCCCTGGGCCACGCCCACCCGGCGGTCGTGGCGGCGGTCACCGCCCAGATCTCGACCCTCGGGCACGTCTCCAACCTGTTCATCGCCGAACCGCCCGTCGCGCTCGCCGAACGGCTCCTCGCGCTCTTCGGCCGCACCGGCAAGGTCTTCTTCTGCAACTCGGGCGCCGAGGCCAACGAGGCCGCGTTCAAGATCGGCCGACTGACCGGGCGCACCCACATGGTCGCCACCGACGGCGGCTTCCACGGCCGGACCATGGGCTCGCTCGCGCTCACCGGCCAGCCCAAGAAGCGCGAGGCGTTCACCCCGCTGCCCGGCGACGTCACCCATGTCCCGTACGGGGACGTGGAGGCGCTGCGGTCCGCCGTCACCACCGACACCGCACTGGTGATCATCGAGCCCGTGCAGGGCGAGAACGGCGTCGTCGTCCCGCCCAGGGGCTATCTGGAGGCGGCCAGGGAGATCACCCGGGCCACCGGCACCCTGCTCGTCCTGGACGAGGTCCAGACCGGCATCGGCCGGTGCGGCACGTGGTTCGAGCACCAGGCCCACCAGGGCGTCGAGCCCGACGTCGTCACCCTCGCCAAGGGGCTCGGCGGCGGACTCCCGATCGGCGCCACGGTCGCCTTCGGCGCGGCGGCCGACCTCCTCGCGCCCGGCCAGCACGGCACGACGTTCGGCGGCAACCCGGTCGCCTGCGCCGCCGGCCTCGCGGTCCTGGACACCCTCGCCGCCGACGGCGCCCTCGACCAGGTGAAGCGGCTCGGCGAGCGCGTCCGGGAGGGCGTGGAAGGGCTGGGGCACCCCCTGGTGTCCCACGTCCGGGGCTCCGGGCTGCTGCTGGGTATCGTGCTCACCGAGCCCCTCGCGCCCCAGGCGCAACAGGCGGCTCAGGGTGCCGGCCTCCTGGTGAACGCGCCCGCGCCCGACGTCCTGCGGCTCATGCCGCCGCTGACCATCGGCGACGCGGAGGTGGACGCGTTCCTCCGGGCGCTGCCGGGTGCCCTCGACGCGGCATACGGGGACGGACGATCCGGAGAGAAGCGCTCCGGAGAATGAGGCGACGACGATGACCGAGGCGCAGGAATCCGAGTTCGGCGGGCCTTCGGTGCCGCAGACCCGCACGGCGCGCCACCGCCGGATCGTGGACATCCTCAACCGGCAGCCGGTGCGCTCCCAGAGCCAGCTGGCCAAGCTCCTCGGCGACGACGGGCTGAGCGTCACCCAGGCGACGCTCTCCCGGGACCTGGACGAGCTGGGCGCGGTGAAGATCCGCAACACCGGCGGCGAGCTGATCTACGCGGTGCCGAGCGAGGGCGGTTTCCGCACCCCGCAGGCGCCGCTGGGCGGCTCGGCCAAGGAGGAGCGGATGCGCCGGCTCTCCGCCGAGCTGCTGATCTCGGCGGAGGCGTCGGCCAACCTGGTGGTGCTGCGTACGCCGCCGGGCGCCGCGCAGTTCCTCGCCTCGGCCATCGACCAGGCCGAACTGCACGACATCCTCGGCACCATCGCGGGCGACGACACGCTCATGCTGATCAGCCGCGATCCGGCCGGCGGGCAGGCGCTCGCCGACCATCTGCTGCGGCTCGCGCAGAACGAGCGCTAGTAATTGGTGATCGCGGTCGCGCCGTCGTAGGTGCCGATCGCGATGTGCGGGCTGCGGGCCGGGTCGGCCCAGGCCAGGATGCGGTCCATCGCGTCCGCCGGTACGGACACGCAACCGGCGGTCGCGCCCGATCCGTTGACGTGCAGGAAGATCCCGGCGCCCCGGCCGCGTACCGGCTCGTCGTAGTTGAAGCCGATGACGAGCGCACGGGCGTACTGCGTGGGGTACGCGGTGATCTGCTCGGACTCCGAGGCCCGGCAGTCCGAGGGCAGCGGCTCGACCCAGCGGTTGTAGTCGGCGGACTCGTTGTCCTCGCACCACCAGGACTTGGTGGTGGCCTGCCGGTACGAGTAGCGCGTGCCGGCGGGCGCGGCCTTCACCCCGAAGGCGTACGGCAGGTCGTAGAGACCGGTCGGCGTGGTGTACGTGCTCTGCTGACGGGTGCTGCCCTCGGTGAGCCCCTTCGAGCCGAACCGGGCGGTGGCGGTGCCGGCGGCGACCCACTTCCCGTCGCGCAGGTCCCACCAGGTGAGGGTGCCGGAGGTGGACGAGGTGGAGCCGGCCATGGCGGTGATCAGCTGGGTGCCGCCGCCCGTGTCGGCGAGCCGGGTCGGCAGCGGGGCGGTGGCCAGCGGGGGCCGGCCGGCTCCGACGACGGTGCCGAGGGCGAGCAGGACGGCGGCGGTAGTCACAAGTCTTCGCATGTCAGGGACTCTAGGCCGCGATTCGCCCGGCCGCCCCGGAAAACAGCCTGTCAGTCGACACGGAATCCCGCCGCCCGCAGCAGCCGCCGCGCCGCCACCCGCACCGCCCGGGGCGACTGGGGACCGTCGCGCCCGCGCAGCCACGCCACCGGGAAGTCGGCAGCGTGGGGGAGCAGCGCCCGGGTGGCCGCTCGCACCACGGCGGGTGACGGGTCGTCCAGCAACGGCGTCAGCCCCTCCCGCCTCACCGCGTCCAGCGTCCGCAGCCCGGTCACCGCCTGGGCGCGCACCGCCGGGACCGGGTGGCGGACGAGGGCCCACAGCGTGTCCGCGTCCCGGCGCCGGTCCCCGCACTCGCCGAGCCCGGCGGCGGCGCCCGGCGCGACCTCCTCGCCGGTGCACAGCTCCCGGTACAGCGGCAGCGGATCGATCCCGCCCTGGCGCACCACGTAACGGGCGCAGGCCCGCACCACGCCCGAACGGTCCGTCAGGTGCGCCCGCGCCTCCCCGTACCGTCCGGCGCGCCGCAGCGCGGTGACTCCGGCGGCCCGGACGCGGGGCGAGCGGGCCGCCAGCAGGACGCCGAGGACGTCCCCGTCGTCGGCGTCCTGCTCCCGCACCGCGGCGATCGCGGCCTCGGCGCACAGGTCCTGGAGGACGACGTCCCCCGAGCGCGCGGCGACGCGGGCCAGCCGGGCCGGCGGCAGCAGTCCGCGCTCGACGGCGACGCGGTGGGCGAACCTCCGCGTGGCCCGGTCGGTGCTCTCCAGCAGCGGGTGCAGGGCCTCGGCGGGGCCCTCGCGCAGGACCCGGCCCAGCAGCTCCGCGGCGAACCCGCCGCGCCCGCGCCGCCCCAGGAGCAGGATCAGCTCCGCCTGAGCGACGAGGGCGGCGGGCGGTGCCTCCGCGAGCAGGGCCCGGGCCCTGTCGCGTACCGGAGCGGCCCAGTCCGAGCACCGTACGACGAGGAGCGGCAGCAGGCCCGGGTAGTGGGACACGCTGTCGAGCGCCGCTTCCCGGAGCCGCCCGTCGGGGTGGCACAGGGCGAGGGCGGTCGCGGCTTCCGTGCGGCCCGGACGCCGCAGGCTCCCGAGCTCGTGCGGCGGCAGGCTGCGCACCTCACGGTCGAGCGCGGGCCAGAGCGGGGCCGCCGAGCCGAGCACTTCGCGCAGGGGCCGGCCCTCGGCGAGGCGCTGCGCCGCTGTCCGTGCGTGGTCCATGATCCCCCCAGGTGTTCCGGCGGCCGACCGTACCGGCGACCGGGCCGCCCCGTCATCTGCTTTGACAATCCATGCAGACCTCTGCATAGTTATGCCTACTAGTGATCGTGGCACTTCCGAGGAGCACGTAGTGAGCAACGGCAACGGCAACGGCGACGTACGTCTCTGGGGCGCCCGCTTCGCCGACGGACCGGCCGAGGCGCTGGCCCGGCTGTCCGCTTCCGTCCACTTCGACTGGCGCCTCGCGCCGTACGACATCGCCGGCTCCCGCGCCCACGCCCGCGTCCTCCACAAGGCGGGCCTGCTCACCGAGGACGAGCTGAACCGGATGACCGCCGGGCTCGACCAGCTCGAAGCGGACGTGGCCGACGGCTCCTTCACCGGCACCATCGCCGACGAGGACGTCCACACCGCCCTGGAGCGCGGCCTGCTGGAGCGGCTGGGCCCCGACCTCGGCGGCAAGCTCCGCGCCGGCCGGTCCCGCAACGACCAGATCGCCACGCTCTTCCGGATGTACCTGCGCGACCACGCCCGCGTCATCGGCGGTCTCGTCGCCGACCTCCAGGACGCCCTGGTCGGCCTCGCCGAGGCCCACCCGGACGTCGCCATGCCCGGCCGTACGCACCTCCAGCACGCCCAGCCGGTGCTCTTCGCCCACCACGTCCTGGCCCACGCGCAGTCCCTGTCCCGGGACGCGGAGCGGCTGCGGCAGTGGGACGAGCGGACCGCCGTCTCGCCGTACGGCTCCGGCGCGCTGGCCGGGTCCTCGCTGGGGCTCGACCCGGAAGCCGTCGCGGCCGACCTCGGCTTCGAGCGGGGTTCGGTGGGCAATTCGATCGACGGCACGGCGTCCCGGGACTTCGTCGCCGAGTTCGCGTTCGTCACCGCGATGATCGGCGTCAACCTCTCCCGGATCGCCGAGGAGATCATCATCTGGAACACGAAGGAGTTCTCCTTCGTCACCCTGCACGACGCCTTCTCGACCGGCTCCTCGATCATGCCGCAGAAGAAGAACCCGGACATCGCCGAACTCGCCCGGGGCAAGTCGGGCCGGCTCATCGGCAACCTCACGGGCCTGATGGCCACGCTCAAGGCGCTGCCGCTCGCGTACAACCGCGACCTCCAGGAGGACAAGGAGCCGGTCTTCGACTCCTGCGACCAGCTGGAGGTCCTGCTCCCCGCCTTCACCGGCATGATGGCGACGCTCACGGTCAACCGGGAGCGCATGGAGGAGCTGGCCCCGGCCGGCTTCTCGCTCGCGACGGACATCGCGGAGTGGCTGGTCAAGAAGGGCGTGCCGTTCCGGGTCGCCCACGAGGTGGCCGGCGAGTGCGTCAGGGAGTGCGAGCGCCACGGCATCGAGCTGGACGAGCTGACGGACGAGCAGTTCGCGACGATCTCCGAGCACCTGACCCCGGAGGTCCGCACCGTCCTCGACGTGGCCGGCGCCCTCGCCTCCCGCAGCGGGCGCGGTGGCACCGCCCCCTCGGCCGTCGCCGCCCAGCTGGCCGAGGTCAAGGCCGACCTCGCCGTGCAGCACGCCTGGGCGGACGCGCGCAAGTAGTCGAAACCGCATCGCGGGCTACGTTGAAGGGTAGGCGCGTCCTGCCCGACGACGAGGAGCCCGCGATGCCGTTCGCCCGACTGTCCGAAGCGACCACCCCCACCGCCCGCATCGGGCTCGGCCTGGCCGCCGTCGGCCGGCCCGGCTACATCAACCTCCACCGCGACCGCGACCTGCCCCCGGACCGGTCGCCCGACGCCCTGCGCGACCGTACGCACGAACTCCTCGACGCCGCCTACGCGCAGGGCGTCCGCTACGTCGACACGGCTCGCTCCTACGGGCGCGCCGAGGAGTTCCTGGCCGGCTGGCTCGCCGCGCACCCCGAGGCGGACGACGTCGTCGTGGGCAGCAAATGGGGCTACACCTACACCGCCGGCTGGGGCCTCGACGCGGAGGTGCACGAGGTCAAGGACCACAGCCTCGCCGCGTTCGAACGCCAGCGCGCCGAAACCGCCGCCCTGCTCGGCGACCGGCTCGACCTCTACCAGATCCACTCGGTCACCCCGGACAGCCCGGCGCTCACCGACAAGGAGCTCCACGCCCGCCTCGCCGAACTGGCCGCGCGGGGCGTCGGCGTCGGGATCTCCACCAGCGGCCCCGCCCAGGCCGAGGCGATCCTCGCCGCGCTCGCCGTCACGGTGGACGGCGCCCCCCTCTTCCGTACCGTCCAGGCCACCTACAACGCGCTGGAGACCTCGGCGGGGCCCGCGCTCGCCGAGGCGCACGCCGCCGGGCTCACCGTGATCGTCAAGGAGGGCATGGCCAACGGCAGGCTCGCCGGCGACCGGGCGCCCGCCGTCGTGCGGGAGATCGCCGACGAGGAGGGGCTCGGGAGCGACGCGGTCGCCCTGGCCCTGGTGCTCCATCAGCCGTGGGCCGGTGTCGTGCTCTCCGGCGCGGCCACCGTCGCCCAGCTCTCCGGCAACCTGCACGCGGCCGTCCCCCTCCTCGACGAGGAACGGCGCACGAGGCTGGAGGCCCTGGTGGAGGAGCCGGAGGCGTACTGGCGGCACCGCGCCTCGCTGCCCTGGAGCTGACGGGCGGGACGCCACTCACCCGAATGAGACGCTGATGTCTCATTCGGGTTAGTGTTGTCCCATGACTCTTGATCGTGAGCAGGTGCTGCGCAGCGCCGCCGCCCTGCTGACCCGTAAATCCACCGCCACCATGGACGAGGTCGCCAAGGCGGCCGGCATCGGGCGCGCCACCCTGCACCGGCACTTCGCCGGCCGGGACGCCCTGGTCAGGGCGTTGGAGGAGCTGGGCATCCAGGAGTTCGAGGCGGCCCTCGACGCCGCCGCGATGGACGAGGGCACGAGCGAGGAGGCGCTGCGCCGCTTCGTCCGCGCGGTGGAGCCGAGCGCCGGGCTGCTCTCGTTCCTCGTGACGGAGAACCAGCTCTGGGAGGACGGCGACCAGAACGCCGGCTGGGACCGGCTGGACGCCCGCGTCGCCGCCTTCTTCCGGCGCGGCCAGGAGCGCGGCGAATTCCGCATCGACCTGACCCCGGCCTGGCTCACCGAGGCGCTGTACGGGCTCATCGGCAGTGGGGCGTGGGCCGTTCAGGCGGGCCGGGTGGCCGCGCGGGACTTCCCGTACATGATCGCCGAGTTGCTGCTCGGCGGCGCACGCCGGAGCGTGGAGCAATGAGCAGCGTCGAAGAGCACCCGGAGCCCCCCGTCGACCCGTACCGCCCCGGGCGGTGGATCGCGCTGGCCGTCCTCGTCCTCGCCGTGCTGCTGGTGGCCGTCGACGCGACCGTGCTCGGCCTGGCGACCCCGTTCCTCAGCGAGGACCTGGAGCCGACCGGCACCCAGCTGCTCTGGATCGGTGACGTCTACTCCTTCGTCATCGCCGGGCTCCTGGTCTCCATGGGCAGCCTCGGTGACCGCATCGGGCGCAAGAAGCTGCTGCTGTGCGGCGCCACCGCGTTCGGCGCGGTCTCGGTGCTCAACGCCTACGCGCACACGCCCGAGATGATGATCGTGGCGCGGGCGCTGCTCGGCGTCGCGGGCGCCACCCTGATGCCGTCCACCCTCGCCCTGATCCGCAACCTCTTCCACGACCCCCGCGAGCGCAGCCTCGCCATCGGCATCTGGGGCGCGATGGCCTCGGCCGGCGCGGCCGTGGGGCCGGTCGTCGGCGGCTTCCTGCTCGAACACTTCTGGTGGGGCTCGGTCTTCCTGATCAACCTGCCCGTCATGGCGGTGCTCGTGGCGGTCGGCGTCAAGATTATCCCCGAGTCGAAGAACCCGGCGCCCGGACCCTGGGACCTGCCGAGCGTGGGCCTCTCGCTGGTCGGCATGATCGGGGTCGTCTACGCCATCAAGGAGATGGCCGCGCACGGCGCGAGCTGGACCTCCGCCCTGGTGGGCGTCGCCGGCCTGCTGGCGCTGGTCTGGTTCGTACGCCGTCAGTTCCGGCTCACCGCGCCGCTGCTGGACATGCGGCTCTTCCACCACCGGGGCTTCTCCGGCGCGGTCCTCGCCGATCTGCTGACCATCCTCGGCCTGTCCGGGATCGTCTTCTTCCTCTCCCAGTTCCTCCAGCTGGTCCAGGGCCGCGGACCGCTGGAGGCCGGGCTCGCCGAACTGCCCGCCGCCGTGGGCGCGGTCACCGCGGGCCTGCTGGCGGGCTCGGTCGCCCGGCGGTTCACCGTACGGGCGGTGGTGTCCGGCGGGCTCGGCGCGATCGGCCTGGCGCTGGCCGCGGTCGCCGCCGTCCACCGGGACACGGCCTACCCGCTGATCGGCGCGCTGCTCCTGATCGTCGGCGTGGGCGCGGGCTTCGCGTTCACCGTGACGTCCGACGTCATCCTCTCCAGCGTCCCCAAGGAGCACGCGGGCGCCGCCTCCGCGGTCTCCGAGACGGCCTACGAGCTGGGCGCGGCGCTGGGCATCGCGCTGCTCGGCTCCATCGTGACCGGCGCCTACAAGAGCTTCCAGGCCCCGCCCGGCACCCCGCCCGCCGTCTCGGACGCCGCGCACGAATCGCTCGGCGGTGCCGTGGAGTCCTCGCACCTGCTGCCGCCGCCCGAGGCCCACGAGCTGGTCTCCGCCGCCCAGGACGCCTTCGTGGACGGGCTGCACCTCGCCTCGGTCGTCGGCGCCGTCGTCCTGGTGGCGACCGCGGCCGCCGCCTGGTTCCTGCTGCGCGGCCAGGAGCTGGAGGAGGGCATCACGCACGAGTAGGACGCGTACGAGAGGGCCCCCCCCCCCCCCCCCCCGGGGGGGGGGGGCCCCGGGGCCGGGCCCGCGGGGGGCGGGGCCGGCCGGGGGGGGGGGGGGGGGGCGCGGGAGAGCCGGCGGGCCCCCC
>NZ_VJNO01000124.1 GCF_007096885.1 Streptomyces sp. 130
ACAGCCAGCAACGCAATAACCAGATCAGCGGTCCGCGGCAAATACACCGCGACAAAATCCTCAGGCCCCACCCCAAAAGAGATCAAATGACGGGCCAGACGATTGGCCCGCGCATCCAGCTCCGCATAAGTGAACCGACCACCATCACAAACCAAAGCCGGCGCATCAGGAGTCCGAACGACCTGAGCCGCGAAGAGGTCGGGCAGGGTGCTGCTGAGCAGCGTGGGGTTGTGGATGCCGTTCCAGTCGTCGAGGGTCTCCAGTTCCCCGGTCAGCAGCATGTCGAGCTGGGCGAGGGGGCGGTCGGCGGCCGTGGTCAGCTGGTGCAGGAGGTGCTGGTAGCGGGCCAGGATCAGGCTCGCCTGGCTCTGGTCGAGGGCGGCGGGCTGGTAGTCCAGGCGCAGCCGCATCGCGTCGCCGGCGGGGTTGACCGCGAGGGTCAGCGGATAGTGCGTGGCGTCGATGGCGCTGCTGATGGAGAGGCCGAGGCCGTCCGTGCCTTCGCTCGCCGTACTGATGCGCGGGTAGTTCTCGTAGACGGTGAGGGTGTCGAACAGCTGCCCCGCTCCGGCGAGTTGCTGAATGTCGGTGAGCCCGAG
>NZ_VJNO01000125.1 GCF_007096885.1 Streptomyces sp. 130
TTCTGCTCGGATGCCGACCAGAAGGGATGTTCTTCCGTGGCGGTCAGCGTTTCCACGCCGCGGGGCGTAGCGAGCGTGAGTTCTGTGAAGTATTTTCGTCCTCGGTGACGATCAGATCGGTGACCTCGTGCGGTGCCGTGTCCTGCGTGACTGGGTCCGTTGCCTTGACCTGGTTCCTGACCTCCACGGACTCGATGTTCTTGGCCGAACCATCGGCCATGAGGACCTTGGTGCCGGCGAGGAAGCACTGCGTGCATTTCTGGGCCATGCGCGCGGCTCGACTGCTGTCGCGATTGCCCCTTCGCCTCCCTCCACGCCCTTCTTGAGGAGTTTGAGCTGGTCTACCTTGGGCCACACCATTTCTGCCTTGCCGGCCATTGCAGCTCCGGCGCAGACCGGCATGGTGTCCTGATTGATCGGGACATAGCACTAAGGCTTGCCTTCCCATTCCTTTTTGCGCCGTTCTGCGGCGAGGCGACCTGCTTCGGCTTCTTCGGCCTCTCGCTTCGTGACCACGTGCTTCCATGCTGCGGAGGCTTCCTCGTCCGCTTCTGTGGCGCTCTTTCCTGCGGCGATCGCGTCGGCGCGGGCTCGGT
>NZ_VJNO01000049.1 GCF_007096885.1 Streptomyces sp. 130
CGAACCCGGAAGCTAAGCCTTTCAGCGCCGATGGTACTGCAGGGGGGACCCTGTGGGAGAGTAGGACGCCGCCGAACAATCATTGTGGGAAAGCCCCGTGCCGCTGGCACGGGGCTTTTCTGCGTTTTACCCCGGGGAGACCAGGTGGGTGTCGTACGCCAGGATCACCGCCTGGACGCGGTCTCTGGCGCCAGTCTTGGCGAGAACGCGGGATACATGGGTCTTCACTGTTGATTCCGCGAGATGAAGTCGTTCGGAGATCTCGGAATTGGTCCAGCCCTGGCCGATGACCGTGAGGATTTCCAGCTCGCGGCCGGTGAGGCCGGCGATTCGCGGATCCTGGGTGGCCGGTTCGCCCGGCGCGGTCGGCAAGTGCTGGACGTACGCGTCCAGGAGGCGGCGGGTCAGGCTCGGGGCGACCACCGCGTCGCCGAGCGCCACGGCCCGGATTCCCGACAGCAGCTCCTCCGGCAGCGCGTCCTTGATCAGGAAGCCGCTGGCGCCGGCGCGGAGGCCGTCGTACGCGTACCGGTCCAGGTCGAACGTGGTGACGATCAGGACGCGGGTGCGAGAACCGGTCCTGACAATGCGGCGGGTCGCCTCTATGCCGTCCAGGAGCGGCATGCGAATGTCCATCAGAGCCACGTCCGGTTGGTGCCGGGCGACGAGCTGGAGCGCTTCGTGGCCGTTGGCGGCCTCGCCGACGACCGACATGTCGTCCTGGCTCTCCAGCAGCATGCGGAAGCCGAAACGCTGCATCGGCTGGTCGTCCGCGATGAGCACGGTCGTCACGAGGGGGAATCCTCCAGGGGGAGCCGGAGCCGCACCTGCCAGCCGCTGTCGGCGGAGGGGCCGGCTGTCAGTGTGCCGTCGTACAGGGACGCGCGTGCGCGCATCCCTGTGATGCCCTGCCCGGTGCCGGCGGAGGTCCGTTCGTCAGCGGGCAGGGTGCCATTGTCCGTGACGAGGGCTTCGAGCGAGCCCGGCCGGTAGGTCAGAGTGACCTCGGCCGCGAGCGACGGTGAAGCCCCCGCGTGTTTCAGCGTGTTCGTCAGGGACTCCTGTATCACCCGGTAGACGGTCAGCTGGCGGCCCGGGGTGAGCGGACCGGTCGGTGGTGTGCCCCGTACGAGCAGCTGAACCGGCAGGCCGGCCCGGCGTACTCCCTCCAGCAGCGCGTCGATGTCGTCGAGGGTGGGCTGCGGGGTGCGGTCGGCGTCCTCCTGCTGGTCCCGCAGCACACCCAGGAGACGGCGGAGCTCGGCGAGGGCCTGGCGGCTCGTCGTCCCGATGGCTTCCAGCGCCTGGGCCGCGCGCTGCGGGCTGCGGGCCGCCGCGTACGAGCCGCCGTCGGCCAGGCCCGTGATGACGGAGAGGTTGTGGCCGATGATGTCGTGCATCTCCCGGGCGATCCGGGTTCGCTCGGCGGCGGCTGCCAGACGGGCCTGCTGGTCGCGTTCGCGTTCGAGGCGGTCCGCCCGGTCGAGAAGGGCCTCGGTGTACTCCTTGCGCGTACGCACCAGAATCCCCGCCAGAGCGGCCACGGCGAACATCCAGACGTGCGGGAGCAGCAGACGGCTCCAGACCTCCGGAAACCGGGCCGAGGCGATCACCAGCGGTGCGGCGACCAGGGCGCCGGACCAGGCCAGGGTGCGCATCGGGAGGCGTACCGCGATGTTGAAGACCACGATCTCCTGGAGCAGGGATGCCTGGATGACCGCGCCCGTCCACACGTTGGCCAGGGAGAACGGGGCCATGAAGGCGAGCACGGCCAGGGGGCGGGAGCGCCGCCAGAGCAGGGGGACGGAGAACGCCGCGCTCATGGTGAACACCAGCGGCTCCGGCACGTGCCGGTCGACGGCGACCGTGCGCCAGCCGCCGGTGGAGACGTCGAGGACGGCGAACAGCACCCAGAACGTGGCGAGGACACCGTTCCAGAGCGACGGCCGGCGACGGTCGAATGCCCGGATGCGCTGGAACAGGCGCTGTACGTGTGCGGTGAGAGGGGAGGGGGTGGACGGTGGGGCCGGTTCGCGGCCCTCGGTGGTGTCCGCCATTGGAGTCTCCCCGCTACCCGGCAGCGTACGGTTCATGCGTCCCGGCGCCGCAGGAGTACGGCTGCCGAGCCCAGTGTGGCCGAGGCCCACAGGACCAGGGCGAGCAGGGCCGGGCCCGGGGACGCGGCGTCCGGGAGCGGAGTGGCGGAGCCGAGGACGCCTGCGGCCTGGGTGGGGAAGTAGCGGACGGCGGTCTCCACCGCGTCGTACGGGAGTGTGTTCAGCACCTCGGGGAGGATCATCACACCGCCGATGAACGCGCCGATCGCTCCGGGGACCGAGCGCAGGAGTGCGCCGAGGCCCAGGGCGATCAGGCCGAGGAAGGTGGTTCCGGCGGCGTTCCCGGCCACGGCACGCAGTACACCCGGATCGGTGAGGGAGGCGGCCTGCTCCGTGTCGTGCAGGAAGAGCTGGGCGACGACGAAGGTGACCAGTGCGGTCGCGAGCATGGCGGTGAACACGGTGACCGTGAAGACGGCGGCCTTCGCCCACAGCACCGGGAGGCGGCGCGGGACGGCGGTCAGCGAGGCGCGGATCAGGCCCGTGGAGTACTCGCCGGCCGTGACGAGGATGCCGAGGACCACCGTGCAGAGCGAGGCGAGGATCGACCCGTAGAGGACGAGGATGACGGTGTCCATGTCGGAGTCGCCGCCGTCGGGAGTGTAGGTCGTGCCCATGAGGACGCCCACGCCGAGGACGAACACGACGGCCAGGCCCAGGGCGATCCAGCTGGAGCGCAGGGTGCGCAGCTTGTGCCATTCGGAGCGCAGTACCCGGGCGGGTGTGACGCGGTGGGGGTGGGGAAGAGGCGTGGTGGTCATGCGAGGGCTCCGGTCGGTTCGGTGGTGCTGGTCCGGTAGTCGACGGAATCCTGGGTGAGGTCCATGAACGCCTGTTCCAGGGACGCGGTGTGCGGGGTGAGTTCGTAGAGGGGGATGGCGTGGGCGGCGGCGGTGCGGCCGATGTGTTCGGCGTCCGTGCCGCGTACGGTCAGCCGGTCGGAGCCGGGCGTGGCGGTGATGTCGATGCCGGGGCCCCGCAGCAGGTCGCACAGGGTGGCGGCCTGGGGGCTGAGGACGGTGACGGAGTTGCCGCCGGCCGCGGCGGTGAACTCGGTGACGGTGGTGTCGGCGAGGAGGCGGCCCCGCCCGATGACGACCAGGTGGTCGGCGGTCAGGGCCATCTCGCTCATCAGGTGCGAGGAGACCAGGACCGTGCGGCCCTGTGCGGCGAGGTCGCGGAGCAGGGTGCGGATCCAGAGGACGCCCTCCGGGTCCAGGCCGTTGACGGGTTCGTCCAGGATCACGACGGCCGGGTCGCCGAGGAGGGCGGCGGCGATGCCCAGGCGCTGGCCCATGCCGAGCGAGAAGCCCTTGACCCGCTTTCCGGCGACGGCGGTGAGACCGGCGAGGTCCAGGACGTGTTCGACGCGGGTGCGCGGGATGCCGTGGGTGTGGGCGAGCGCCATCAGGTGGTGGAAGGCGGTCCGGCCGGGGTGGACGGAGCGCGCCTCCAGCAGGGCGCCGACCTCGGTGAGCGGCGCGTTGTGGGAGGCGTACGCGCGGCCCCCGATCGTGGCGCGGCCCCGGGTGGGCGCGTCCAGGCCGAGCAGCATGCGCATGGTGGTGGACTTGCCGGCGCCGTTGGGGCCGAGGAAGCCGGTGACCGTGCCCGGGCGGACGGTGAAGTCGAGGTCCTGGACGACGGTGGTGTCCCCGTAACGTTTGGTGAGTGCGTGTGCCCTGATCATGCGGTCGACGCTACGGAGCCGGCGCGGCCCGGTCGTCGGACCGGGGGCGGGGTGTGCGGGGGCGCGTAGTACCGGGGTACGACGGCCGGCGGCCGGTGCGAATCCGTTTGCGTGGCCGCGGGAGCGCAGGTCAGGATCGGTGCATGGACTATGTGATACGGCCGGTGCGCGCCGATGAGTGGCGGTCGGTGAAGGAGCTCCGGCTGGCCGCCTTGCAGGATCCGGCGGCCCCGGTGGCGTTCCTCGAGACGTACGAGCAGGGGTTGAAGCGGTCCGACGAGGCGTGGCGGGAGCGGGCGGTCGACGCCTCCGAGGACGGTGCGGGCGAGGTGCGGCAGTTCGTCGCGGAGGGCCCGGACGGCGTCTGGGCGGGATCGGTGACGGTGCTCGTGGAGGGTCCGGACGCCGAGGCGCGGTTCGGTGGGGCGACGATGGTGAACCAGGGGCACCTGGTCGGCGTGTTCGTGCGGCCGGAGGCGCGGGGAGCGGGGGTGGCGGACGCGCTGTTCCGGGCGGCTGTGGACTGGGCGTGGTCGCTGGAGGAGCCCCGGCTGGAACGCGTACGGCTGTATGTGCACGAGGACAATCCGCGCGCCGAGGCGTTCTACCGGCGGTTCGGCTTCGTGCCGACCGGGGAGACGGTGCCGATGCCGGGTGATCCGACGGCGCGTGAGCTGGAGTACGCGGTGACGCGTCCCTGAGCGGTGCCTCTCACAGGGGGCTGGGTGTCCGGAGCTGTTGTGTCCAGTGTGAGCGGGCCTGTTCCGGGGAACGGAGCAGGGCGATGGTGGACAGGCCCTGGGTCTGGCCCGTTCTCAGCAGCTCGGGCAGCCGGGGCAGGGGGGCGACGGCCGCGATGTCGTCGAGGACGAGCGTCATTGGTGGGTCGAGCCGGCCGTCGGATGACCGTGCGGCCATGCGGCGGCCGTGCTCGACCACGTCTGAGGCGAGCGCGGTGAGCAGGGGCATCGTCCCTGGGCCGGATCGCGGGGTCTCGATGGCTTCCCCCACCACATAGAGGCTGCCCCCTTCGTCCGCGAAGGAATCCAGTGCGAGCGCGTCTGTTCGATTTGGTGTGCAGGCGTCGCGGACGTGGACGGAGGAGAGGGCGCCGAACGCGCGCACCGTCAGTTCCTGGGCCATCTCGCGGCGTTCGGGGTGGCCGGTCAGTGCGGACTCCAGCAGCCCGGCGAGGCCGGGGGCTGCCTTGGGGTGGGTGCGCAGCAGGCGGACCGGTTCGTGGGCGTTGCCGCCGATGGCCCAGCGGTGGACCTGGCGGAAGGGGCGGCCGTCGATGGCGGCGGCGTGCAGCCAGCAGCGCAGGAGGGTCTCGGCGATGTCGGCCGTCGCGGAGTCGACGCGGGCCTGGGGGCGGACGGGGGCGAGCAGGGCGCCTGCGCGGGCTGCGGCCCGGTCGGCCCGTTCGCAGCCGGTGGTGGGCGCCCAGTGCAGCCGGGCCGGGGTGTCGCAGAGGTGGCCGGGGTCGTAGACGAGGACGGGGCCGAGCTTGGCGCGGGCGTCCTTGGTCTCGGCCCAGAGGGTGGGGTCGGAGGTCACGACGAGCACGGGGCCGTCGGCTTCGCGGATGGCCTGGACGGCGGTGGCCCGGCGGGTGGCGGCGGGGCCGTAGAGAACGAGGGGGGTGCGTGGGGAGGGGACGGTTGCGGGGAACGACGGGGCGGTGGTGGGGAACGACGGGGCGGTGGTGGGCGCCGGCTCTGTGAGTGCCGGTTCTGGGGATGCTGGTCCTGGGGGTGCCGGTTCGGTGTGTGCTGCTTCGGCGTGTGCTGCTTCGGCGTGTGCTGCTTCGGTCGGTGTCCGCCGTGTTTCTCGGCCGGTGCGTGCTTCGGGAGCGGCTTCGGTGGGAAGGGCCGCCGTCCGCGGTGCGGTTTCGGTGGGGGGTTCGGCGGGCACGGGGGTCGTCTTGCGGAGGGCGTCGGGGGGGGGCTCGCGCGCGGGGGCCGGATCGGGTCCGTGGGGCGCTGCCTCGTGCGCGGGCTCCCGCCGCTTGCTCCACCGGCCGGGCTTGCGGCCCTTGCCCTGCGCCGCCCGGCGTCGGGCGCGCTCTTCGCGGTATGCCTGTTCGAGGAGGGCCAGTCGCTCCGAGCGTTCCGCGCGGCGGCGGGCCAGTACGGCGCGCCAGCGGGCGATGACGCCCATGACGAACACCGTCAGTACTACGAGCACCATCAGTTCGCCGATGAGCAGGCCCCAGAACAGGCCGTAGCCGGAGAGCTGTTCCGATGGGGTGTGGGGCCAGGCGGCGGGGAGGTCGTGCGGGGCCTCCAGGAGGCGTCGGAGGGCCAGTGGTGTTTCGGTCGGTGTGACTCCGTCGGGCCAGGCGCCGTGGGCCAGGAGGCCGGCGAATCCGGTGGCCGCCCAGGCCAGCAGCGTAAGTCCGAGAAGGAAGGCCAGCAGTCCGACGAGCAGGCCGTCGGGGATGCCGCCCCCCTTGCCGTCGCCGGACCGTCCCCCGTCGCTGCCTGCCATGTCATGCCACCGTTGACTCGGACGACTCGTTCAGTCGCTGCTGGTTCTCGATCCTGGCCGCGCGTTCCTCCGCTTCGAGGTCGGCGGCTCTGACGTCGTCCGGGAGGAGGTCGCTCACGGACGACTCGGTCATGGCGCGGTCGGTGAAGACGAGGGGGCGTTCGGCCTCTGTGATCAGGTGTTTGACGACCTGTACGTTGCCGTTCACGTCCCAGACCGCGATGCCGGGGGTGAGGGTGGGGATGATTTCGACGGCCCAGCGCGGCAGGCCGAGGACGCGTCCGGTGGCTCTGGCCTCGTCGGCCTTCTGAGCGTAGATGGTGCGGGTGGAGGCCATTTTGAGGATGGCGGCGGCTTCGCGCGCGGCTGCGCCGTCTACCACGTCGCTGAGGTGGTGGACGACGGCGACGAAGGAGAGGCCGAGGCGGCGGCCGAACTTGAGCAGGCGCTGGAAGAGCTGGGCTACGAACGGCGAGTTGATGATGTGCCAGGCCTCTTCGACCAGGAAGATGCGCTTCTTGCGGTCGGGCCTGATCCAGGTGTGCTCCAGCCAGACTCCGACGATCGCCATCAGGATGGGCATGGCGATGGAGTTGCGGTCGATGTGCGAGAGGTCGAAGACGATCAGGGGGGCGTCCAGGTCGATGCCGAAGGACGTCGGGCCGTCGAACATGCCGCGCAGGTCGCCGTCGACCAGCCGGTCGAGGACGAGGGCGACGTCCAGGCCCCAGGCCCGTACGTCGTCTATGTCGACGTTCATCGCCTGGGCGGATTCCGGTTCGGGGTGGCGCAGCTGCTCGACGATGTCGGTGAGGACGGGCTGGCGGTCGGTCGTGGTGGCGTTGACGTAGGCGTGGGCGACCTTGAGGGCGAAGCCGGAGCGTTCGTCCAGGCCGTGGCCCATGGCGACTTCGATGATGGTGCGCAGCAGGGCGAGCTGGCCGGTGGTGGTGATGGCCGGGTCGAGCGGGTTGAGCCGGATGCCGCCGTTGAGTGCGGAGGTGGGGTCGAGGCGGATGGGGGTGAGGCCGAGCTCCTGCGCGATGAGGTTCCACTCGCCGACGCCGTCCTCGCCCTGGGCGTCGAGGACGACGACCTGGCGGTCGCGGAAGCGGAGCTGGCGGAGCACGTACGTCTTCTCCAGCGCGGACTTGCCGTTGCCGGACTCGCCGAGGACCAGCCAGTGCGGGGCGGGGAGCTGCTGTCCGTAGAGCTGGAAGGGGTCGTAGATGTAGCCCTTGCCGGAGTACACCTCGCGGCCGATGATCACACCGGAGTCGCCGAGGCCGGGGGCGGCTGTGGGCAGGTAGACGGCCTGGGCCTGGCCGGTCGAGGTGCGGACGGGCAGCCGGGTGGTCTCCACCTTCCCGAAGAGGAAGGCGGTAAAGGCGTCCGACAACGCGGACAGCGGATCTCGCATGGCGTGACTGACCTCCCTCTCGGTGTCGGGGACTGGTGGTTAGCGGCGGATGCCGGTGGCGAACGGCAGGGTGTTGACGAAGGCGCGGTGGTGCTCGCGGTCGCACCATTCGAGCTTCAGGTACGACTTCCCGGCCGAGGCGCGGATGGTCCGCTTGTCGCGGGCGAGGGCTTCGGGGGAGCGGGACGACACGGTGATGTACCCGACCAGGTTGACGCCGGCGGCGCCGCTGGCGAGGTCTTCACCGCGTTGGTCGAGGCGGCCGTGGGCGGCGATGTCGCGGGGGTCGACGGTGCGGTTCATCTTGGCCTGGCGGCTGGCCTCGGCGTCGTCGTTGGTCTTCTCGGTGAGCATGCGCTCGATGGCGATCTCGGTGGGTTCCAGGTCCATGCAGACGGCGACCGTGCGGATGACGTCGGGGGTGTGGACGAGGAGGGGGGCCAGGAAGTTGACGCCGACGGGGGTCATCGGCCACTCCTTCACCCAGGCGGTGGAGTGGCACCAGGGGGCGCGGGTGGACGATTCGCGGGTCTTGGCCTGGAGGTAGGTCGGCTCGACGGCGTCGAGTTCGGCGGGCCAGGCGTTGCGCTTCGTCATGGCCTGGATGTGGTCGATGGGGTGGTCGGGGTCGTACATGGAGTGGACGAGGGAGGCGAGCCGGCTCTGGCCGAGGGGCTGGCGGACCCGGATGTCGGCCTCGGCGAGGCGGGCGCAGATGTCGGTGAGCTCGCGGGCCATGACGACGGCGAGTCCGGCGTCGCGGTCGAGCTTGCGGCCGGTGTGCGGGCGGGCGGCGCGGGCCATGGCGTGGGCCTCGGCGGCGAGCTCGCGGTTGAAGTGCATGCAGGCGACGAGGTAAGCGCGGTGCTGCTCGCTGGAGGTGGAGACCATGGACTGGAGCTGGTCGTAGGAGTCCTGGAGCCAGCGGGGGGAGGACGGGGCGCCGCGCTGGGCGACGTCCTTGGCGTGGGCGTCGGGGTCGGCGGGGAGGGTGCGGGCGAGCATCTGGAGCCGGGTGACGAAGCCGTCCCCGTTCGCGACGTGCTTGAGGAGGGTGCCGAAGCGGTCGACGAGGGCTTCCTGGTCCTCACTGTCGCGCAGCCCGACGCCGGGGCCCTCGATCTCGATGGCGGCGGTGACGGTGCGCCGGTCGGCGTGGAGGAGGACGGCGATCTCGTCGGGGCCGAAGGGGGCCGAGAGCCAGTTGATGCGGCCGATGCCGGGGGGTGGGCCGATCTCGACCTCGCGGCCGTCGGCACGGGTGCCGGCTTCCATGGCGGTGGAGCGGTAGGTGGTGCCGCGGCGCAGGGAGCGCTTGTAGCTGCGGTTGATCTCGAACCACTTGTAGAAGGTCCGGTGCCGGTACGGGACGTAGACGATGGCGATGGCGAGCAGCGGGAAGCCGGTGAGCAGCACGATGCGCAGGGAGAGGACGGGGATGAGCAGGCCGCTCATCATGCCGAGGAACGCGCCGGCGATGATCAGGGCGATTTCGCCCGTCTCACGGTTCTTGCCGACGATCGCGTTCGGCCGGGCGCGGCCGATGAGATACGTACGGCGGGGCGCGATCGGATGGGACTGTGTGCTCAACGCCCGCCACCTCCTGTGCGGTTGTTACCTGTGCTGCCTGGTCCGCCGCGGGTGCCGCGGCTGCTGTGGGGGGTGCCTGCCGTCGGGGCGGAGCCGCTGCGGGGCGGGGGTGCGGCGGAGGGGGCGGATCCGCCGCCGGTTCCGCTTCCGGGGTTGCGGGAGCTGTGGGCGGCGACTCCGCCGCTGACCGGGTTGGCGGGGCGGCCGCCACCGCTGCTGGCGCCCTGGCCGCCGCGGCTGCTGTGGGTCTTGATGCCCTGGGAGACGAGGGCGGCGGGGGAGCTGATCATGGCGGCGGCCTGGGAGCCGTCGGTGGCCTGTTTGCGGTTGGTGCGGGCGCCTTGGATCTCGTCGCCGAAGCCGGGTACGAAGCGGTAGATCATGGCGGAGGCGAAGATGGCCAGCAGGATGATGGCGAGGCCGGAGACGACGGCGGAGAAGGCGTCGGGGCCGTCGTCGGAGGACAGGGCGCCGGCGAGGCCGAGTACGACGACGATGACGGGCTTGACCATGATCACGGCGATCATGATGCCTGCCCAGCGGCGTACGTGTCCCCACATGTTCTTGTCGACGAGGCCGGCGTAGACGGCGGTCCCAAGGAGGGCGCCGACGTAGAGCAGGGCGGCGCGGATGACGAGTTCGAGCCAGAGGATGCCGGCGGCGAGGATGGAGACGAGGGAGACGACGATCAGCATGATCGGTCCGCCGCCGATGTCGGAGTCCTTCTTGAGGGCTTGGGCGAAGGACCCGAAGAAGACGTCGGTCTGGCCGCCGGAGGAGGAGGCGACGACTTCGGTGACGCCGTCGGTGGCGGAGACGATCGTGTAGAGGATGAGTGGGGTGAACGCCGAGGCCAGGACGGTGAGCCAGAGGAACCCGATGGCCTCGGAGATCGCGGTGGTGAGGGGGACGCCGCGGATGGCGCGCTTGGCTACGGCGAGGAGCCAGAGGACGAGTGTGAGGACGGTCGAGGCGGCGAAGACGATGGCGTACTGCTGGAGGAAGCGGGTGTTCGTGAAGTCGACGTTTGCGGTGTCCTTGACCGCGTCGCTGAGCTTGCCCACGATCCACGCGGCGGCGTCGGCGCAGCCCCGCCCGAGCGAGGTGAGCGGATCGAGCGCGGGGTCGGTGCTTGCGGGCGGGGTGGACCTGGGGGAGCTGGAGCTGCCGCCTTCGCAGTAGTCCTTGGCGGGGCCGCGAATGAGGTCACAGGCACTGTTGTCGTCGCTGGGGGTCGGAGACGGTGACGGCGCAGCGACTGCTCTACTGGCCGACAGGATGATGAAGACCTGGACGGAGCTCGCCACCGCCGTGAGCGAGAGGGCGCGGAAGTGCTTACCGGGCATACGTGAACCCTCCGAACTCTTCGACCGCATCAGCCATTTCGTCAGCTGAAGAAGCGGCTTGGTCCCGGCCGACAGGGGCCGGGCCGTCCTTCTGGGTGAAGTCGGTAACCTTCCAGTCTCCGCCCGTCCACTTCAGCTCGAAGGTGTTGGTGAACCAGCTTTCGGCTACGGGGTTCTTGGAGCCGTCGCCGGCCAGGCCGAACAGTGCCGAATACCAGACTGCGACGCTGGCGGTGTCGTCGTCGTATTTCACGACTTTGGTGCCGACCGGGTTGGAGCGGGAGATGAAGACCTGACCCGCCGGCGCGGTGCCCTCCGGGGTAAGACCGATGTTCGCGAGGAAGTCGGCATCGGAGTAGACCTTGTCCAGAGCCTCCTGACGTGCAGCCGCGACTGCTGGGGCGTACACCGCAGAGGTGATGATGTGTCGCTGGGCCCTGTCGAACATGCCGGCCGATCCCAGCGCCACCGCGTAGTTCGCCGCCGCGCTCTCCGCGCCCTGCCGGTCGTGGGCGAAGCCCGAAGGGATCGTGCCGTTCTTGCCCGTCACCGGCTTCGTGCCCGTGGGTGAGGTCGGGGCGGCGTCCGCCTTGCTGCCTGACGTCGTGCCCGACTTGGCGCCCGAGGTGTCGTCGTCGCCGCCCATGTTGGCGAAGGCGATCGCGCCCAGCAGGAGGATCACCACACCGGCGAACGTGATGAGGGAGCGGGAGTTGCGGGCCGGGCGGCGGGGGCCGTAGGGGTCGCCGGTGGGGCCGTCGGGCAGGCGGGTGCGGGTCTGCCGGGTGCCGCCGATCGTGCTGTAGGCGTCACTCGTGCGTCCCGCGTCGTTGCCGTAGCCGTCCTCGTCGCCGAGACTCATGCCGCGTACGCCCCCTCAACCGTTGCTTGAACCACGTGGTGGTACGACGGTAGCCGTGCTGCTCTCCGCGCGGACGCGGTGTGGTGACTCGACATCACGGGTACGCAACCTCTGCCGGTGGGCACGACGGACGGATGGGAGGGGTGGGGCGGACGGGCCCCGTCGGGAATGACGCCCGGTCAGACGGCCATCCCGTAGACAATGGTGAACAGGGTGCCGAGCGATCCGATGATGAACACACCGGTCAGGCCGGCCACGATCAGCCCCTTGCCCTGTTCCGCGCTGAACGTGTCGCGCAGAGCCGTCGCGCCGATCCGCTGCTTGGCCGCGCCCCAGATCGCGATGCCGAGACACAGGAGGATGGCGATCGCCATCACCACCTCGATCATCACGCGAGCCTCGTTGCCCAGGGTCCCGAACGGCCCCCAGTTCGGGGCGATTCCGCCGATGATGGTGGTGATGTCGCCCTTTTCAGCTGCCAGGATCATGTAAGTCACCGCCCCAGTTGGGTAGTTCACCGCCCGTGCCGCATGGCGCGGGTCACTCTCTATCTTCGCTGATGAAACTGGATTCGTACGACGGCTTCACGGCTCTCTTTACCCGGATCTCGCACATTTGACCGGTCTGGCCGCTCTGACCTGCGGATCGAATCGGTGTATGGGCGAAATGTGTATGGTCACTCTGTGTATCACGGAGAGTGACGCCGAGCAATGATCGTTATCGCGCCAGGATGGCCGAGATGTCTCTTGGGGGCCGAATCATGCGCTTCGGGGCGGAGGAGGCGAGGTCGGGGCGCCTGTGGGGCGTAGCAGTGGGTGGCGTGGAGTCGGTGGGCGGGAGGGAGTCTTCCAGTACGACGGTGGCCGGAAGTCGCACCAGGAGCCGTCGAAGGGGAAGGTTCCGGCCTCGGCGAGCTGTGCGACCGTTGTTCCTTCGGTCCGGATCGCGAGTGCTTCCTCGGCCGTCCAGTACGCGGGGTGGCCGGTCTTCTCGGCGAAGGACCGCTCGTCCTTCCAGCTCCAGGTCCGGTCCGGGGCGACGTTGATGTCCAGTTCGTGGTCGGCGATGTCGATGTCCGCGCCGTGGTGCACGCGTCGTTCGAGGTTGACGTACCAGCCGCGGAACTTGTGTCTGCGACCGAAGAGCCAGAGCACCGAGTGGGCCGCCCCCGCGGGCTGGTAGAAGAGGGCGTCTCCCATCGGCCAGCGGTCCGCGACGACGGGGAAGCCCTCGGCCGGGCGCTCGCGGGGGTCGATGTCGCGCAGGTGGGTGACGCCGCGCGGGAGGGCGGCGCGCCACATCGGGGTGCCGGATTTCATCCACACCAGTTGCCCGGCCGACGTGCGTTCGACCAGGCGTACGGGTACGGAGGCGCTGAGGTGGCCGCCTATGAACAGGTTCCAGTGCAGGATCTCGCCCGGTGTGCCGTGTGCGGTGTCCCTGTTGTCCTCTTTCATGTGATTGATCATTCCCGCCGTGCGTCCGCCGGACACGTACGGGCCGCAGCGGACGGGACCCTGACGGGGTGCCGGCCGGTCAGTCGGTGGCGATGCCCCGGCTCGCGAGGACGTCGGTGTCGAACGACATGCCGATTCCGCAGTCGTCCACGCCGCTGATCAGCCGGAGGTTGGGCAGCAGGTCCAGGTCGTCGAGCGACCCCACGTCGAAGAGGTCGTCCTCCCCGTCCCAGACGGGGGCGCACTCCTGGTACACCTCGAGGCCGCCGTCGAGGACCAGCGTCTCCACGGTGGCCAGCAGCTCCGTGCTGATCTCCAGTGCCTCGAAGTGGGCGCGGGCCTCGTCGAGGACGGTGAAGGCGAGGTCGTTCTCGTAGGCGTAGGTCTGCGGGTCCTGGTCGATGCCCTTGGCCTTGAGGCAGTCGGCTATGCGGAAGACCGGGGTGAGCGTCTCGTCGGTGTACATGAGCTGTTCGATGACGAGCAGCTTGAAGTTGAAATCGCGGAATGCGGGCATGCCAGGGATCGTAGCGGCGCCCTCGGACAGTCCGCCGTGGTCCGTCCGAGGGCACCGTCAGGGCCTCTCCGGCCGGGGTCAGGGCTTCGAGTCCGCCTGCCGCATGGAAGCCACCGCGTCGGCGACCGTGCGCTCGTACAGGCCCAGCTTCGGGGTGCCGACCTTCACGCCGGGACCGAGCGGGAAGTTGAGCTGCTCGGCGTTGGGCATGTGGTCGCCGTCGGGCAGTACGTTCAGCTCGTCCACCCAGGTCACGCCGTTGCCGCCGCCCGGGTTGAGGTCGATCACCGCGATCGCCGCGGTCTTCGGCTTCACCGGGTACGCCGGTGCGCCGCCGAGGCCGCCCGGGACCAGCGGGAGGATGTCGCCGCTGTGGTCCGTGGCGTTCGCGGAGCCCAGGCTGACGCGCGGGAAGTAGCTCAGGCCGCAGGAGTTCTCGCCGGTGTTGTTGACCTCGATCACGTGCTGGGTGGCCGAACCCTCGCGGGCGTACACGCGCACCGAGAGGTCGCCGCTCCTGCAGGGGTGCTTGTACGCGTAGCCGTCGCTGGTGTCGCCGCCGGTGGCCGCGCCCGGGGAGCCGTCCGTCTTCGCGGCGCCCTTCTCGGACTTGCCGGTGCTGGAGGTGACCGCGTCCGTGGAGGCGCCGCCCGTCTTCGTGTCGTCGCCCGCCGTGCCGCCCTGGTCCTGGGCGGTGTCGGCGGCGGCCTCCTTCGCGGCCACGGTGGCGTCGGCCGAGGCGGAGTTGCCGGCCGGGCCGGCCGCCTTCGTGCCGCCGCCGTCGCCGCCGCAGGCGGTGAGGGCGAGGGCGAGCACGGCGGTGGCGGCGCCGAGGGCGGCGGTGCGCTTGTGGAGCGTATGCATGAAATTCCCCGAAGTGTCTGGCGGTCGGTGGATCGGTCGGCGCAGACAGGGCCCGGATCCGCGGCGAACCGCTCCCCCTCCGGACCGTCTGGCATGGGAAGCCTCCCGCGCGCCGCTCATGTTCGGCTAACGCCTGCCTGACGTCCCGCTGACGTCCTCGGAAGACGGGTTTCGGTTCGTGCATGACCTGATGTCCGTGCGGGAAGAGTGCGTCCGGGCGTGACTTCGGCGGTCCGATCACCGTTAGATGTGATGTGCCCAAGCCTGCCGTGTCCGCCGTGCCGCCCCTGACGACCGCTCCCGCCGGAGACGGTGCCGCCGCCTCGCCACCGCCCTTCCTGCTCACGCCGCGCCAGGGGGAGGGCGCCCGCGCGCTCCTCTCGTACGTGGCCGGCCTGCCGCTGGACTCCGCCGACGCGCGGCTCCTCGCGGTCGTCGTGGGGATCCGGGCCGCGCGGACGGGGGCGGGCAACCTCACGGGGACGGACCTGCGGTCGTTGCGGCTGGAGGACCCGGAGGGAGCCCTGGCCGAGCTGACCGCTGCCGGGTGGGGGGTGCCCGGGGAGCTCGTCGGCGGAGAACCGGATGTGCCGCGCGCCGTCGTGGTGCCGGAGATGGCTCCGGGACCGGGGCATGTGCTGCCCCTCGGCAAGGACGCGCGGTCGCGGGTGTCGGGCTGGTCCATGCGTACGAGGCTGGCCAAGCCGGTCAGGAAGGGGGCGTCGGCGGTCCGGCTGGCCGCGCTGTTCCTGGCGGCCCACTGCTCCGACGAGCTGGTCGGCCAGGCGCCGGCCGAGCTGCCCGCCGTCTGCTACGGGGCGGTGCCCGTACTTCTGGAGAAGGGGTTCCTCGCCGAGGTGTCCGGGCAGACCTACCGGCTCGGCGCGTCGGTGAGGCAGCTCGCGGGCCGGTTCCGCACCCCGGAGCAGCTCGCCGCGATCGCGCGGGAGGAGGAGGAACGGCGGGCGGCCCGGCAGGCGGCGGCCGCCGCCGAGCCCACCCCGGAGAGCTGGGCGGCCTGGAAGTCCGGCGTCAGCCCCGCACTGCTGCGGCACACGGAGGCGGTCGAGGGGTGCGGGCTCTGCCGGCTCCCCTTCGCGCGGGTCGCTCCGGCGTTCATGTCCGGGCCGTCCCCGCTGCCGGCGCCCCGGGCGGCTCTCGACGCGTACGAGACCTGGCGGGCCGCCCACCCGGACTGCGGGCGCGAGGCGGCCCTGTTCACCGTCGGGTTCCGGGCGGAGCACGGCCACGGGCCGTCGTACAGCCAGCTGTGCAAGGGCCTGAGGTGGAAGAAGCTCGGGCGGGAGCTGCGCGGGGTCATCGTGCACACCCTCATCGCCGAGGGCTGGCTGACCTCCACGCCCCCGGTGCCGTGGACCCTGCGTCCGGGGAAGACCGCCCACGCGCAGGGGATCTCGCTGCCCGGGCAGGCGGTACGGGCCGTCCGCTGAGGTCAGTGCGCCGGGTCCGTCCCGCTGTCCGCGTCCCGGGCGGCCAGCAGCAGGGTCGCCGCGATGAGCAGTGCGGTGACGATGCCCGTGGTCAGGATGGGGGACGGGGCGTAGGTGGCCGCCAGGACCGCGAGCACGGCCACCGGGTGGAGCACGTCGGCCGTGCGGCGAAGTCCCGCGGTGCGGTGGTGCAGCAGCCAGACGAGGGTGATGAACACGGCGACCGGGACGGTGTAGGCGGCCGCCGCCGTGCGGTCGGAGATGTGGCCGTGGCCCGCGGTGTGCGCGACGTTGAGGGCGAGCCCGGCACCGACCGCCGCCGCCGACGCGAAGACGAGGTAGTGGCCGTACCCCCACAGCAGCGCCGTACGCAGGCTGGTCAGCAGCCGGGGTGCGCTCTGAGCGAAGTAGAGCCACCACAGGGCGAACACCGTCAGAAGGCCGCCCGCGACCAGTGCGACGAGGTCGCCGAGCTCCGCGTGCGCGTCCAGTGCGGCGCGTACGGCACCGGTGGCGGCGGTGATGGACTCGCCGAGCACGATCAGCGTGAACAGGCCGTACCGCTCGGCGATGTGATGCGGGTGCCAGGTAGTGGTGGTTTTGCGTTCGGCCAGTGCGGGAACGGCGATCTCCGCGAGGACGAGGATCGCGAAGGTCACCAGGCCGGTGCCCTCGGGCAGGGCGAGCCGTACGACCCAGCCGATCTGCACCAGGAAGATTCCCGCGGCGTATCCCAGGCAGGTGCGGCGTCGTTCCGGGTCGGAGCGGGCGGCGCGCAGCCACTGCGTGACCATGGCGAGCCGCATGATCACGTAGCCCCAGGTGATGACGGTGAAGTCCTCGTGCTCCAGCGCCTCGGCCGCGCCCGCCGCGAGGACGAGCGCTCCGGTGATCTGTACGAGCGTCAGCAGCCGGTACGGGACGTCGTCGGTGTCGTACGCGGAGGCGAACCAGGTGAAGTTCATCCAGGCCCACCAGATGGCGAAGAAAGCCATCGCGTAGCCGAGGACGGCGTGGCCGACGCGGCCCGCCGCGAGTTCGTGCTCGAAGGCGGAGGCGGCCTGGGCGACGGCTGCGACGAAGCAGAGGTCGAAGAAGAGTTCCAGCATGGTCGAGGCGCGGTGCCGCTCGTCGGCACGGCGCGCCACCATGGGCCGGTGCCAGAAGCTGGGGGTGGGGGACGATGAGCTCATGGGGGCGCATTCTTCCGGCTGGGCGGGGCAGGGGCGCGTGACCGCGCCCGCCGGAAAGCGGTGGCATGGTGGGTCGGGGCTCTGCCACACTCCGCGTCATGACTCATGGAAACGAGAACCACCCCGCCCGTTGAGCGCCCCGGAAGAGCGCGGAGCGCTCACTCCCCGGCCCTCCTCCCTGTACGCGTGCGCGCTGCGCGTCGAACATGCCGAGCCCGAGGGGCCCTGGTGCCGGTCGGACGCGGCGCCGCCCGTACCCCGTCGTGTCCCGTCCAATCGGGGCAGCCGGGACTTCGCTCGGACCAGGGACGAGTTGACCCGTCTCCTCGGCCCGTTGCTGGCCGCCCCCGACCCCGTTGAGGCGGCGGAAGAGGTGCACCGGCGGCTCGAAGCCCTGGACCCGCCCGTCAGACACCGCACCCTGCGGCTCCTCATCACCGGTCTGCCCGTGGCGGACGGGGAACGGGCGCTGGCGCTGGCGCGGGTGCTCGTCCGTACGGGGACCAGCTATCTGGCCGTCTGCACCGGACTCGTCCTGCTCACGGAGCTGGGCCGGCCGCAGGACGTGCCGTACGTCCGGACCCTCGGCCGGCTGCGCACCCTCGTGCGTCCCGTCGTCCACACGCTCGACGCCCTCGACCGGCCGGCCGGCGCGCTGCTCGAACTACGCGGCCATTGCGGGCCCGTGGCCTTCGGGGCGTTGCTCGCCGCGCTCGATGCCGGTGACCGTACCGCCGTGCGGGAGCGGCTGGTCGCGTTGCCGGAGGAGCTGGCGCCCGAGGTGGCGCGGCGGGTGGCGGAGGCGTCCGGGCTCGTCGGTCTGCTCGCGGAGGTTCCCGGGCTTTCGGCCTCCGAGGGTGCCGCGCTGGTCGCCCGGGCCGGGCGGCTGCTGTTCCTCATGACCACCCTCCGCGACTACCGGCCCGAGATCCTCTCCTACCCGGACGCCCCGCGCGCGTACGAGGCGTTCGCGCGCGGGGCCGGGCTCCTTCCCGCCACGCTCGACCACCATGCGCTTCTCCTGTCCGCCGTTCAGGAGCTGAGCACGGGGCCTGCCGTACTGCACGACTGGGGACCCGGGCGGCGCGAGGCGGCGCTGTCGGAGCTGACGGCTGTCCTGAGGCGGCCGGAGTGGTGTGCGCCGCCGGTCGGGGAGGGCGACGACGGGCCCGTCGTGCGGCGGCGGGTCGCGTGGGCGCGGCGTACGCGGGCGCAGGTGCTCGGTGCTCCGCGCTCCCCGGATACGCGGTTGCGCATCGCGGTCCATGAGCGTGATCCGGGAGACCCGGCGGCCATCGAGGCGCGCGTCCTTGTCGACGGGCGTCCGCTGGTCCCGGACTACTTCGGCCGGGGGCCCGCCCACTCCCCGGAGGAGTTGCTGTTCTCCGGCGCCCTGCGGGCCACGGACGAACCGCGCGAGATACGGCTCGCCGAGGCGTACTGCACGCAGGGCTGTTGCGGTGCGCTGGATGTCACCGTCCGGCGGGACGCGGATCAGGTCGTCTGGTCCGGGTGGCGGTGCCCCGTTCCGCCGGGCGGCAAACGGCAACTGCCCGAACTCCGTTTCGACGCCGCCGCGTACGACGCGGAGGTCGCCCGTGCGGAGGGTGATGAGAGCTGGATGTGGCCGGCCCGCCGGGCCGCCCGGCTGATCGCCGACGGGCTGCGTGTCCGGCCGGAGCTCCTCACCCGTTGGGGCGTCCGGCTCGACTGGGCCGGGACGGACTTCCACGACCCCGACGTGACGCTGATCAGCCTCTTGTACGACGCCGAGGGCGGCCACGTACGGCAGCTTCTCTGGCACCTTCCCGAGGACGGCGCCCCGCCGGAGGACCGTGCGGCGGCCGCGTTGCGCCGGCTGGGCGAGGAGGACCCGCGGACGTACGGGCGTTAGCACCGGTCCACCGTTCGGGTGATCCCTGGGCGGGGGCGAGGCGTTGGCAGGGCCGGGGAGCGGGGGTGCGTCCGCTCCCCGGCCGTCTGGTGTCCGGCGTGTCGCGGTTGCCGCGTTTGGCACAGTGCCGCTCCACGATCTTCGTGATCAGGAACGGGGTGAGCGATGAGTGGCGCGCGGCTGAGGCTGGCCGATCTGGCGGGCGGGGGAGGCGACGGCGGCTCCGCGGGGGGCGGCTCCGCCGCGGGGGAGGAGCTGCGGCACAGCGGTGGCGCGTGGCTGCGGGCGGCCGGGGGCGCGGAGGGGATGGGCGCCCATCTGGGGCCCGTACGCATGGAACTGGCGACGGCGCACGAAGGGGTGCTCGCTGGGACCGCCGGTCTGCACTCGCTCGCCGAGCTGGGTGCCGTGCGGGAGTCCTGGGTGCGGCGGGTCGAGTCCGCCCGTCATGAGTGCGGGGCGCTCGCGGGCAGCCTGCGCGCTGTCGCGCGGGCGCAGGGTGAGACGAACGAGTCCGTGCGGTCGTCCTTCTCGCCCGTGGCGCGCCGGACGCATGGGGTCGAGCGGTGAGCGCGCCGTCTCCCTCCACGTTGACGTGGGCTCAGTTACGTGACCTCAAGTGCGCAGAGCTGGAGAGCGCGGCGGACGGCTGGGCCAAGGCGAGCAACCGCGCGGACGCCGGGCGGGACCGGATCGAGAGGCAGCTGCTCGCCGGCCTGCGCGAGTCCCAGCACGGCGCGGCGGCCGACGCGGCGGTGGGGCGGCTGCGGCGGATGAGCCGGAATCTGCAGTACGTGTACACCGAGTGCGGGTTGATCCGTACCGCGTTGAACAGTCTCGCGCACGAGATGCGGGTGCAGCAGAACGTGCTGCGGCGTGCGCTGGAGGAGGCGGAGTCGCTGAAGTTCACCGTGCACGCGGATGGGTCGGTGTCGTATCCGCCCGGGCCCGGGGGGCTGTTCGACGGCGACCCGCTGCCCGGTGGCACGGCCCGGGTTACCGGCATGCCGGGGCTGCTGCCGCCGTCGGGGCTGGTCGCCCCGGACACGCGTGCCGCGCAGGCGCGGGACATCTCGGACCGGGTCACGGGGGCGGTCCGCGC
Organism: Streptomyces sp. 130; assembly: GCF_007096885.1. GTDB lineage: Bacteria > Actinomycetota > Actinomycetes > Streptomycetales > Streptomycetaceae > Streptomyces. Next base: position 19,994 of record NZ_VJNO01000049.1, read on the forward strand.
GGCGGCCCGGACCGACTGGCGCTTCACTCGGATCCTGCGCCGGCTCCGTGCGGAGGAGGGCCTGTCGGTCCCGGACCGGACGTGGACCGACGCGGCGGGCGACGCGGCGGCGGTCCGGGAGGCGGCGCGCGGCTACCTCAAGTCCCGCATCCCGCGTGACGCGTCGCCCGCGGCGCGGCGTGAGTGGTGGGAGCACCTGACGGACGAACAGCGCGAGGAGTACCTCGCGGTGTACCCGGACCAGATCGGCAACCTGGACGGTATCCCGTCCCTGATCCGCGACACGGCGAACCGCGACAACCTCCAGCTCCTGATCGGCAAGCTGGAGGGGCGGGACGACGAGGTGTCCCGGGTGCGGTTGGCGGGGCTGCGGGAGATCCAACGGCAATTGGACGCGAGCAGCCAGCCGCCGATGTACCTCCTCGGCATCGGGGACGAGGGAAACGGCCGCGCGATCGTGTCGTACGGGAACCCGGATACGGCGAGGAATGTGGCGGCTTATGTGCCAGGGTTGAATACTTCGTTGGATGAGGATTTTGCCACGGGGGATCTTAAGCGGGCTAGGGACACGGCGAAATCAGCAATGAAGTACGACCACTCAAGTGCATCGATGGTGTGGTTGGGATATGACGCACCGCAATTCCCGGATGGCTGGAGCAGCCTCGCTGTGGCGGGTGATGACAGAGCCGTCAGAGGTGGGGATGCCTTCAACCAGTTTATGGAAGGGCTGGCGGCTACAAATACGCATGAGGATCCGCATATGACAGCTATTGGACACTCGTATGGATCTCGCACGGTAGGAGCTGCAACCCAACAAGACGGTGGCATCCCGGGGGTCGACGACATCGTCCTGGTCGGTAGTCCCGGGGTGGGTGTAGATCGAGCAGAGGACCTTGGAGTGGGCAAGGAGCACGTCTTCGTGGGCGCGGCGGAGAATGACGTTGTGACCAAGGTGCCGTCGGTGCGGCAGGTTGCCGCTGGGTTCTTTGGGCTGACCGGGGGGCCCGCGACTGCGCACTTGATTGGCGATGCTGCGGATCCGGGTGATGATGATCTCTGGTTCGGGAGGGACCCCGCGAGTGAGGCGTTTGGAGCGAGACGGTTTCCGGTGGCGCCCGGCCCACGCCTCATTAGCCCTGACGGGTTTTCGATCGACGCCCACTCCAATTACTTCGACGTTGAACCTCAACGGGATGCGGTGTCGGCCGACAGTATTGCTTTGATCGCGGCCGGCCGGGCCGACAAGGTCAAGATGGAGGAGGCGCGGTGACCCGTCGAGCGTCAGGCTTGGAGGTGGCATCGCTACTGTTGTGCCTCCTTGCCGCGGGTTGCGGAGGTGGTGATCGCACTAATGATGGGGGGCGCGCTTCTATGGATATGCAAGAAGCGGCAGATCGAGCCGATGAAATCCTTGACCAAGTCCTCCACGAGATCAGGCCTGCGGTCCAGTGGGCGCATGGGCCCACTAGTACCGGGCGTTGCGACGTTTCACGGATGCGCGTCGTTATGACTGTCATCTCTGAAGAGCGTCGCGGCAGCTTGCTTGGGATCGTTGACCGCTTCTGGCGGAAGAGTGGATACAGGATCAAGGCTGTCAACAAGGACGTCGACCTTCCTGCCATCTATGCCCAAACCGGTGACGGCTTCGGCGTTACGTTGAGTGTTGGAGGGAAGGGCCAAGCCTTCTTCGAGGTGGATAGTCCCTGTGTCGAGGAGTCCGAGGTGGCGGAGCCGACGGCTCCGCCCAATGGGCCCTCCTACGATGGGGTGTACCCGCTGCCCCGCCCCAACGTCCGCTCCGACTTCTGGTCTCTCGGCGCTCCCTGAGCGCCCCGCGCTCCCCCGTGTGACTCGTACACACCGTCGAAAACGCCCCCGAAGCCTGCCCCGATAGGGGATGGTTGACGGGTGCGTAGATTCTGGGTGGCCGTGGGGGTCGGGGTCGGGGGGGCCGTGTGTTTTGTGGCTCTGCTCGTTGTGGGGACCTACTCCGCCGCCGCCGGGCTCGTCGGGGGTGCCGGTGGGGGTGCCGTCGCGTTGGCCAAGGGGGCTGTGCCGGCCAAGTATCAGGGGCTCGTCCAGAAGTGGGGGAACCTCTGCTCGGCCATCAACCCGGCGCTGCTCGCCGCACAGCTCTACCAGGAGAGCGGCTGGAACCCCCGCGCCGAGAGCTCCGCCGCCGCGCAGGGCATCGCGCAGTTCATTCCCGGGACGTGGGCGGGGCACGGGATCGACGGGGACGGGGACGGGGACCGGGACGTGTGGGACCCGGCCGACGCCATCCCCTCCGCCGCTTCGTACGACTGCGAGCTCGCCGGGTATGTGAAGAAGGTGCCCGGTGACCCCACCGACAACATGCTCGCGGCCTACAACGCGGGGGCGTACCGGGTGATCAAGGCGGGCGGGGTGCCGGATATCGCCGAGACCGAGAACTACGTCAGGATCATCCGGTCGCTGGAGAAGAGCTTCGCCCGGCCCGTCGGCCGTGTGAAGCCCTCCCAGCAGGCGGCCGGGGCCATCTACTTCGCTCAGAAGAAGCTCGGCACGAAGTACCTGTGGGGCGGTAACGGTACGCCCGAGCAGGGCGGGCGGTTCGACTGTTCCGGGCTGACCCAGGCCGCGTACCGGACGGTGGACATCGAGCTGCCCCGCGTCGCGAACGACCAGTACAACGCCGGGCCGCATCCCTCGCGCGACGAACTGCTCCCCGGGGACCTGGTGTTCTTCTCCGACGATCTGACCAATTCCCGTGCCATTCATCACGTCGGTCTGTACGTGGGGGGCGGTTACATGATCAATGCTCCGTACACTGGTGCGGTCATTCGGTTCGACAAGATCGACACGCCCGACTACTTCGGCGCCACACGCGTCACCAAGGACGGGGCCGCGGCGCTGCCGTCCGCGCGGCCGGCCGGCTGACGTCTGCGGGCGGTGGCCGGAACCCTCCGTGAAGCCCAGGCCCTGAGCTGCGACGTTGTGTCACTCTTCGATAACGTCATGGTGATCATTCGGTGGAGAGTGGAACGTACGCGCGGGGCGCGTCGTTCTCTGGCTGGGCGCGTGAGTGATCGACGTGGGCGAACCGAATGACACGGGGGTTCGTGAATCGCGGCGCACAGGGACGTGTGCCGCAGCAGCAGACAAGGCAAGGGGCCGCAGCAGATGGCTGGACTCGCACTGGATGGGTCGAACCCCGACGTCAGCCTGCTCTACGACATCAACGGGCTCGCCAAGTCCGCTCCGACCTGGTTCGACCGGGTCATGGAGTTCGTCGGAGAGTACGGGATCATGTTCGGCATGGTCCTCGTGGTCCTGTGGTGCTGGTGGAGCGTCCGCCGGCGCGGCACGGCCGAGGATTCGGTGTCGGCGGTGGCCGGGCTCGTGTGGGCCCCGCTCGCGGCCGGTATCGCCCTGCTGATCAACATTCCGATCCGTGGTTTCGTGGAGCGGCCGAGGCCGTTCAAGGACCACTCCGGGCTCGACGTCCTGGTCGACGGGAAGAACGACTTCTCGTTCGTCAGCGACCACGCCACGATGGCGATGGCCCTCGGCGTCGGGCTCTTCGTGGCCCACCGCAAGTTCGGCATCGCGGCCATCGGGCTCGCCCTGCTGGAAGGCTTCTGCCGGGTCTACATGGGCGTCCACTACCCGACCGACGTCGTCGGCGGCTTCGCCCTCGGTACGGCTGTCGCGCTGCTCCTCGCGCCCCTGGCGATGATGATGCTGACGCCCCTCGTGGCGGCCGTCTCCCGGTCCGCCCGCCTCGGCTCCCTCGTCCGCTCGCGCCGGCCCCGGGCGGTGGAGTCCGGCCGGAACGACGCGCTCGGGATTCCCGAGCCCCGCCCCGGTTCGCGCGGCGGCGGGTCCGACGGCGAGACGGGCCTGGCGGCCTGAGCCCCGCTCACCTCCATGCGTGCCCCGGAGAGCCCCAATCGGGCTGCCCGGGGCACACGTGTATGCGGGGCCCGGGCCGCCTCACACCCCCTGCGCGTACGTGAACAGCCCCTCCGGGTCGTACCGCTTCTTCACCCGGGCCAGGCGCGCCGCCCCGGAGCCGTAGTACGCGGTGCGCCAGTTGGTCAGGGACGGGTCCGCGTAGTTCTGGTACGCCGCCCCGGAGGCGTAAGGGCGCATCGCCGCATGGGTGTCTTTCAGCCAGTTCTGCTGTGCGGTTCCCGGGGCCCCGGGCCGCCAGGCCCCGATGTACTGGGCGAGCATCCGGGAGCGGCGGTGGACGAACGCGGTGGCTCCCGGGTCCACCCGGTTCACCGCCCCGCCCAGCGCGGTCAGCGCGACCGAGCCGCCGCCGCCCTGGCCCGGGGCGAGGCGGGTGAAGGCCTCGACCGCGTCGAGCAGGGCCGAAACACCCGCCGGGGGCAGTGAGCGGTCGTAGAAGTCGGAGGCGGCGGCGTATGTCTCGCGCCGGAGGGCGCCCTGCGGGGTGCGGCCCGGCGTGGTCCCCGGGAGGTGGCACTGCGCGTCCGTGAGGCCCGAGCAGCCCGCGTACACGAGCATCGCCTCCCGGTAGTCGCGGCGGCGCAGCGAGACGGAGGCCGCGGAGGCGCCGATCCGGTCGGCGAGCCGGTCGACGGCGTTCTGCAGGTCCCCGTACGTGCCGAGGCTGAACGCCGAGACCGAGACCGTCGGGTCGATGCCGCCCGGCCCGGCGTCGAGGTGCGCGGCGGACCAGATCTCGTCGGGCTGGTCCGGGCCCCACTCCTGCCAGGCGGTGACGACGTCCCGGGCGCGTGACCACGGCCAGGACATGTAGGCGGTGACCGTCCGAGGGGCGGAGTGCGTACGGAAGCGGAGGCTCGTGACGACGCCGAAGTTGCCGTTGCCCGCGCCGCGCAGCGCCCAGAAGAGGTCGGGGTCGCGTTTGGCGTCGGCGGTCACCGTGCGGCCGTCGGCCGTGACGAGGGTGGCGGCCGTGAGGCTGTCGCAGGTCAGGCCGTAGGCGCGGGCGGCGACGCCGTGGCCGCCGCCGAGGGTGAGACCGGAGATGCCGACCGTGGGGCAGGAGCCGCCGGGGATCGTCGCACCGTGCGCGGCCAGCCCCTCGTAGACGTCGAGCAGCTTGGCGCCGGCGCCGATCGTGCCGTCCGCCCCGACGCGGTCGAGTGACGCGACGTCAATGACCAGGCGGCCGTTGCCGCTCGACCAGCCGGCGTACGAGTGGCCGCCGCTGCGGATCGCGACCGGCACGGAGGTGCGGCGGGCGAAGGCCAGGCACTCGCGGATGTCGTCCTCGTGCCGGACGTAGGCGATCCCGGCCGGCTTCCGGTCGTCGAAGCGGGTGTTGTAGAGCTGACGGGCGGTCGGATACGCGGCGTCGCCGGGACGGATCAGCGGCCCGTCGAGGCTCTTGGCCAGCGCGGACCAGTCCGCCGGGCCGGAGGGCTTGGGGGATGGGGACGCCGAGGGGGCCGGGGGCGTCGCGGACCCCGTGGGGGCCGTGGCGCCGCCCGGGGCCGGGTCCGTCGTGTCGGTGCCCTCGCACGCGGTCGCGGTGGCGCCGGTGAGCACGGCGGCGCCCGCCGCGAGGAGCGTGCGCCGGTTCGGCGGGGTCATCGGACCTCCGGTGGGGGGAGAGGGGGAGGGCCCGGCCTCTGGATCAGGCCGTGGTGCGGTGTTCCTCGGCGTCCGCGCGCGCCCGGTCGCGGGACCGGCGGGCGGGCCCGGACCAGCCGCAGGCGCAGCGGGCGGTGCAGAACGAGCCGCGTTCGACGGTGGTGGGCTCGTGGGCGGGGCGGGCCGGCGGGAGGTCGGCGGAGTGTTGGTCGTACACGCGGACACGGTACTGGGCGGGGCGCCCCGGCCGGGAGGGGTGCGTCAACCGTGAGGGGGCGCTCGGACCGCGGGGACGGCGCCAATCGGGGGCGTGGACGTTACAGGGGGCACGGGCCGTCGTTATGCGAGGCGGACACGACCTCGGGCAAGCGGTTCGGCGTTGGGGATGGGCAGGCGATGGTGGTGCAGCAGCACAGGTCCGGAGGCGGGGTGCGCGTCGTGCGCGCCCTCGTCGCGGTGGGCGTGGTGGCGGCGGCCGCCGGGTGCGCCGGTGATGGCGGCGCCGACCGTGCCGCGGCTGCCGCGGCTGCCCGGGACGGCGGCGCCGAGGTGGTGCGGCGGGCGGCGGCGGTGCTCGCCGGGGACGGCGTCGCGAGCGCCGAGGTGAGTACGTCGATGGAGTCGGCCGCCGGGGGCACCCGGGTCACGATCAGGGGCTCGGGGGCGTACGACTTCCGCGCCGGTTCGGGCCGGCTGAAGGTGGTGCTGCCGCCCGACGCGGCGGGCGAGGAGGAGCACCGGCCGATTACGGAGCTGCTGGCGCCGGGCGCGCTGTACATGATGAACCGGGGCGCGGGGGTGCCCGCCGGCAAGTGGGTGCGGATCGACACGACGGCCCTGGAGGACGGCAATCTGGTCACCGGCGGGGCGACCGATCCGCTGGCCGCCGCCGAGCTGCTGCGCGGTGCGGGGGCCGTGACGTACGTGGGCGAGACGGATGTGGCCGGGGTGGCCGTGCGGCACTACCGGGGCACCGCGGACATCGGCCGGGCGGCGCGGCTGGCGGCGCCGGGCGCGCGGGCGGCGCTGGCGGCGGCGGCGAAAGGGTTCCGCGCGCGGGCCGTGCCGTTCGACGCGTATCTGGACGAGCAGGGCAGATTGCGCAAGGTGCGCCACCGGTTCAGCTTCGTCAACGAGGGCCGGGCGGCGGAGGTCGTCTCGACGACGCTCCTGTACGGGTTCGGCGTGCCCGTCACCGTACGGCTGCCGCACGACCGGGACATCTACACCGGCGAGATCGAGCAGGGGCGGGCGTGAGATGGGTCGCACGGCCCCGCATGGGTGGGGGCGAAATGGTCCGTCCGTGCCATGCGCGGCGTGTGGCGGGCTCTCTACTCTGGGAAGCCGGTAACGGCAGTGAGAGGTGAGTGACGTGGTGACGCTCAGCGCCCCGACCGTATCGGACCGTGTGGCGCTCGCTGAGATCGAGCTGTGCGGGGAACTGATGATCGCCGCGTCCGCGGCGATCGGGGAACGGCTCAGTGCGGACCGTATCGACGAGGTGCTCGATGTGAAGGCGAGCACCGACCGCACCAGCGGCACCGACTGCACCAGCGGCATCAACCGCACCGCTGTCACCAACGGCACCGACCGCACCGCTGTCACCGACCGAACCAACGGCACCCACCGCACCGCTGTCACCAGCGGCGACGACCGCACCACCGTCCCCCGGCAGGGCGGCGACCACCGGGGCTGACGGGATCGCCGGGGGTCAGGTGCGCAGCAGGCGGGCGATGGCCTTGGTGGCCTCCTCGACCTTCGCGTCGACCTCGTCGCCGCCCTTGAGGGCCGCGTCGGCGACGCAGTGCCGCAGGTGCTCCTCCAGGAGCTGGAGCGCGAAGGACTGGAGTGCCTTGGTGGACGCCGAGACCTGGGTGAGTATGTCGATGCAGTAGACGTCCTCGTCCACCATGCGCTGGAGGCCGCGGATCTGGCCCTCGATGCGGCGCAGGCGCTTGAGGTGTTCGGCCTTCTGGTGGTGGTAGCCGTGTATTCCGCGGTCGTGGTCGGTGACGATCGCTTCCACGGGGGCCGCGCCGGGTACCGCGTCCGGTGAGGGGCCGGTACCCATGGCCTCGGTGGTGGTCATTGCTGCCTCCCGCTTTCCCATTACCCTGCCGTTTATATACCCCTGGTGGGTATATCCTAACGAATTCAGCTGAAACGTGACCTAGGGCCCGTGCTGATCACTGTGCCCGATGGGCGACACTGAAGAATGCCGGTTAGCCGTGGCCGGATGATGCGCCTAGCATCAGCCTGACCGAATCCAAAGCACCCCGAGGACCCCACGTGCGCTTTCGTCTGACCCCCAGGGAGACGAGCTTCTACGACATGTTCTCCGCGTCCGCGGACAACATCGTCACGGGCTCGAAACTCCTGATGGAACTGCTCGGGGCGGATTCGTCCTCCCGGGCCGAGATCGCGGAGCGCATGCGGGCAGCGGAGCACGCCGGGGACGACGCGACCCACGCGATCTTCCACCAGCTGAACTCCTCCTTCATTACGCCCTTCGACCGCGAGGACATTTACAACCTCGCGTCGTCGCTCGACGACATCATGGACTTCATGGAGGAGGCCGTCGATCTGGTCGTGCTGTATCAGATCGAGACGCTCCCCAAGGGGGTGGAGCAGCAGATCGAGGTGCTGGCCCGGGCGGCCGAACTGACCGCCGAGGCCATGCCGGGTCTGCGCACGATGGACAACCTCACCGAGTACTGGATCGAGGTCAACCGTCTGGAGAACCAGGCCGACCAGATCCACCGCAAGCTGCTCGCCCACCTCTTCAACGGCAAGTACGACGCCATAGAGGTGCTGAAGCTGAAGCAGATCGTGGATGTGCTGGAGGAGGCTGCCGACGCGTTCGAGCACGTCGCGAACACGGTGGAGACCATCGCGGTCAAGGAGTCCTGAACCACGTGGACACCTTCGTACTGATCGTGACCATCGGTGTCGCGCTCGGCTTCACCTACACCAACGGCTTCCACGACTCGGCGAACGCGATCGCCACGTCGGTCTCGACCCGTGCGCTGACGCCGCGTGCGGCGCTGGCGATGGCGGCCGTGATGAACCTCGCGGGCGCGTTCCTCGGCAGCGGGGTCGCCAAGACCGTCAGTGAGGGCCTGATCGCGACGCCCGAGGGCAACAAGGGGATGGGCATCCTCTTCGCGGCGCTCGTCGGCGCCGTGATCTGGAACCTGATCACCTGGTACTTCGGCCTGCCCTCGTCGTCCTCGCACGCGCTGTTCGGCGGGATGGTCGGCGCGGCGCTGGCGGGCGGGACGATGGTGCACTGGGACGGGGTGCTCGACAAGATCGTCATCCCGATGTTCCTGTCGCCGGTGATCGGCCTGGTGGTCGGTTATCTGGTGATGGTCGCCATCATGTGGTTGTTCCGGAAGGCCAATCCGCACAAGGCCAAGCGCGGTTTCCGCATCGCGCAGACGGTCTCCGCCGCGGGCATGGCGCTCGGGCACGGTCTCCAGGACGCGCAGAAGACGATGGGCATCGTGGTGATGGCCCTCGTCATCGCCGACGTCGAGTCCCCGAGCGATCCGATCCCGGTCTGGGTGAAGCTGGTCTGCGCGCTGATGCTGTCGCTCGGTACGTACGCGGGCGGCTGGCGCATCATGCGTACGCTCGGCCGGAAGATCATCGAGCTGGACCCGCCGCAGGGGTTCGCCGCCGAGACGACGGGCGCTTCGATCATGTTCGGTTCGGCGTTCCTCTTCCACGCGCCGATCTCGACCACGCATGTGATCACCTCGGCGATCATGGGTGTGGGCGCCACGAAGCGGGTGAACGCGGTGCGGTGGGGCGTCGCGAAGAACATCATCCTGGGGTGGTTCATCACGATGCCGGCCGCGGCGCTGGTCGCCGCCGCGAGCTACGGGGTCGTCTATCTGATGTTCGGCTGACGCCGGCCGCCGTACGTGGGTCCGCCCCGCACTCCCTCGGAGTGCGGGGCGGACCCTTTTCGCCTTGTGGTGGCACCGCCATGCAGCACCCCAAGGCCGTACGGGAGGGCCGGGCGGATCAGCCGAAGCGGCCGGAGATGTAGTCCTCGGTGGCCTGGACCGAGGGGTTGGAGAAGATGCGTTCCGTCTCGTCGATCTCGATGAGCTTGCCGGGCTTGCCGACCGCCGCCAGGTTGAAGAACGCGGTGCGGTCCGAGACGCGGGCGGCCTGCTGCATGTTGTGCGTGACGATGACGATCGTGAACCGCTCCTTGAGCTCGCCGACCAGGTCCTCGATGGCGAGGGTGGAGATCGGGTCGAGGGCGGAGCACGGCTCGTCCATCAGCAGCACGTCCGGCTCGACGGCGATCGCGCGGGCGATGCACAGGCGCTGCTGCTGTCCGCCGGAGAGGCCGGAGCCGGGCTTGTTCAGCCGGTCCTTGACCTCGTTCCACAGGTTCGCCCCGCGCAGCGACTTCTCGACGATGTCGTTCAGGGCGCTCTTGCGGTACGAGCCGTTGAGGCGCAGGCCGGCCGCCACGTTGTCGAAGATCGACATGGTGGGGAAGGGGTTCGGGCGCTGGAAGACCATGCCGACCGTGCGGCGTACGGTCACCGGGTCGACGTTCGTCCCGTACAGGTTCTCGTCGTCCAGGAGCACCTTTCCCTCGACGCGGCCGCCGGGGGTGACCTCGTGCATGCGGTTCAGGGTGCGCAGGAAGGTGGACTTGCCGCAGCCGGAGGGGCCGATGAAGGCGGTCACCGAGCGGGGCTCGATGGTCATGGAGATGTCGTCTATCGCCTTGTGGCTGCCGTAGTAGGCCGACAGTCCGCTGACGTCGATGCGCTTGGCCATCTGAATCACTGCTGCTTTCCGGCGGGCCTAGCGCCCGGCCTTGGGGGCCTTCCAGCGGGCGATGCCGCGGGCCACCAGGTTGAGGATCATGACGAAGGCGATCAGGACCAGGGCCGCTGCCCAGGCGCGGTCGTAGGACGCGGCCTCACCGATCTTGTACTGCTCGTAGATGTAGAAGGGCAGTGACGACTGGGCGCCTTCGAAGGGGTTGGTGTTGATCAGCTGGCTGCCGAAGACCAGCAGGATGATCGGGGCGGTCTCGCCGGCGATGCGGGCGACGGCGAGCATGACGCCGGTGGCGATGCCGCCGATCGCGGTCGGCAGGACCACCTTCAGGATCGTGCGCCACTTCGGGATGCCGAGGGCGAGGGACGCCTCGCGGAGCTCGTTCGGGACGAGCTTGAGCATCTCCTCGGTGGAGCGGACGACGACCGGGATCATCAGGATCGTCAGGGCGAGCGAGCCCATCAGGCCGGACGGTTCCAGGCCCGCGATGAGCATGATCGAGAGGATGAAGAGACCGGCCACGATCGACGGGATGCCGGTCATGACGTCCACGAAGAAGGTGACGGCCTTGGCCAGCGCGCCCTTGCCGTACTCCACCAGGTAGACGGCGGTGAGCAGGCCGAGCGGGGCGGAGATCAGGGTGGCGATGCCGACCTGCTCCAGGGTGCCGATCAGCGCGTGGTAGACGCCGCCGCTGGCCTCGGGCCCGAGGACGCCGGCCATCGAGTGGGTCAGGAAGTAGCCGTCCAGGCGTTCGGAGCCGCGGCTGACGGTCGTCCAGAGCAGCGAGGCCAGCGGGACGACGGCGAGCAGGAAGCACACCCAGACGAGGCTGGTGGCGAGGCGGTCGCGGGCCTGGCGCTGGTTCTCGACCACGCTGGTGGTGACGTACGAGATGGCCAGGAAGAGCAGCGCGGAGATCAGGCCCCACTGCACCCGGCTCTGCCAGCCGGCGGCGAGGCCGATGCCGATGCCGAGCGCGACGGCGACCACGGCGAAGCCGATCGGCGCGAAGCGCGGCAGGGACCGGCTGCTGAGGCTGCCCTTCGGGGCGGCCGGTGCGGGCGTCGGGAGGTCCTGGACGCCGGGGGTGGTGGTGGCGTGGCTCATGCGTTGGCCCCCGAGTACTCCTTGCGGCGGGCGATGATGAGCCGGGCCGCGCCGTTGACCAGCAGGGTGAGGACGAAGAGGACCAGGCCGGAGGCGATCAGGGCGTCCCGCCCGAACGCGTCGGCCTCGCCGAACTTCGCCGCGATGTTCTGGGCGAACGTCCCGCCGCCCGGGTTCAGCACGTGCAGCGAGATCAGGAAGTTGGGCGACAGGACGGTGGCGACGGCCATCGTCTCGCCGAGGGCGCGGCCGAGGCCCAGCATCGACGCGGAGATCACGCCGGAGCGGCCGAACGGCAGGACCGAGAGGCGGATGACCTCCCAGCGCGTGGCGCCGAGGGCGAGCGCGGCCTCCTCGTTCATCCGGGGGACCTGGAGGAAGACCTCGCGGCTGACGCTGGTCACGATCGGCAGGATCATGATCGCGAGCAGGATGCCGACGGTGAAGAGGGAGCGGGCGACGCCGATCTCGGTCTTCTCGAAGACGTAGGTCCAGCCGAAGAACTGGTCGAGCCAGAGGTTGAGCCCCTCCAGGTACGGCACGAGGACGAGGGCGCCCCAGATGCCGTAGACGATGCTGGGGACGGCGGCGAGCAGGTCGATGACGTACGCGATCGGGCCGGCCAGCTTGCGCGGGGCGTAGTGCGAGATGAACAGGGCGATGCCGACGGCGACGGGCACCGCGATGGCCATCGCGATGACGGAGCTGACGACGGTGCCGAAGAGCAGGACGGCGATGCCGAAGACGGGCGGGTCACCGGCCGGGTTCCAGTCGAAGGTGGTGAGGAAGTTGCCCTCGTCCTTCGAGATGGCGATCGCGGCGCGGTAGGTGAGGAACACGGCGATCGACGCCATGATCACCAGGAGCAGGATGCCGGAGCCGCGGGAGAGGCCGAGGAAGATCCGGTCGCCGGCGCGGGCCGTGGACCGGGGGCGGGGTCGCCTGCCCGGTGGGGTTTGTATCTCTTGTGTGGTGGAAGCCATGGTCTTTCCGGTCTGTGTGGGGGAGCCGGGGCTCCCCTGGCGGCGGTGCACCGGAGGGATGGCGTCCGGTCCGGAGGGGTGTTCCGGACCGGACGCCGGTTGCGCTGGGTGTCGTACGGCCGGTTACGAGAGGCCGGCGACGGTCTCGCGGACCTTGGCGTTGATCTCCTCGGGGATCGGGGCGTAGCCCGCCTCGGTGAGGAGCTTCTGGCCGTCCGCGGAGGCGGTGTAGGTCAGGAAGGACTTGACGGTGCCGAGGGTGTCGGCCTTGTTGCCGGTGTCGCAGACGACCTCGTAGGTGACGAGGACCAGCGGGTAGGCGCCGTCGGCCTTGGTGGTGTAGTCGAGGTCGAGCGCCAGGTCCTTGCCGGTGCCCTTGATCTTGGCGGCGGCGATGGCCTTGGAGGCGTTCTCGGAGGACGCCTTGACCGGGGCGGAGCCGCCGGTGTCGATGTCGACCGTGGAGATCTGCTGCGAGGTGGCGTAGGACAGCTCGAAGTAGCCGATGGAGCCGTCGACCTGCTTGACCTGGGTGGCGACGCCGGAGGAGCCGGACGCGGCCTGGCCGCCGGGGGCGGGCCACTTCTTCTCGGCCTCGTACTTCCAGTCCTGCGGAGCCGCGGCGCCCAGGTACTTGCCGAGGTTCTGCGTGGTGCCGGAGTCCTCGGAGCGGTGGAAGGGCTGGATCGCCTTGTCCGGCAGCTTGGCGTCGGGGTTGAGCTTGGCGATCGCCTCGTCGTTCCACTTCTTGATCTTCGTGTCGAAGATCTTGGCGAGGGTGGGGGCGTCCAGGGTCAGGCTGTCGACGCCTTCGAGGTGGAAGCCGATCGCGATCGGGCCGCCGACCATCGGGAGGTTGATGCCCTGGCCGGTCTTGCAGATCTTCTTGGAGTCGGCGACCTCCTCGGGCTTCAGCGCCGAGTCGGAGCCGGCGAAGCCGACGGTGCCCTGGTTGAACGCGACGATGCCCTCGCCGGACGAGGAGGAGTTGTAGTTGATCTCCACGCCGGAGCAGGCGGCCATGTACTCCTTGACCCAGAGGTCCATGGCGTTCTTCTGCGCGCTGGAGCCGGAGGCGCGCAGCTGGCCCTTGGCGCCGTCGCACTTGACGTTGGACGCGGCCTTCGTCTGGGCGCCGCCGGTGGCGGAGGTGTCGCTGCTGTTGTCGTCCGAACCGCACGCCGTGAGGACCAGGGCGCCGGAGACGGCGAGGGCACCGAGCGCGGTGGCACGAAGCCGGTTCTTGCGCTGAAGCTTCACTTTCGGGTGTTCCTTCCAGAAGCCGCCGCGGCTGCAGTTGCGGGCGGCGTGCGACGCGGGCGGTGCAGTGGCTGATCGCTGCACCCGGTAGGTCTGAAATTAGGCAGAACAGGTGAAGTGGTTTACGGGGGTGAGTGAACGGAGAGTGAACCGTGGCGGGCGGCGAGGTTCTCGGCTCTACGCCTCTCGCAGCGTCTTCAGCGCCGCGTCCAGCACCTCGCGGTCGCGCCGTTGCGTCAGGCGCTCGCGTGCGGCGTCCGGCGGGACCCACACCACCGCGTCCACCTCGTCGTTCGGGGTGAAGGAGCCGGCGGTGGCCTCGGCGGACCAGTACGTGACCTCCTTCGGGCGGCCGTGCGCGACGTACCGGACCACGGGCAGCACGGGCCCCGGCACACAGTGGTGGCCCGTCTCCTCCAGGACCTCGCGGACCGCCGCCTCCCGCGGGGACTCGCCGCGCTTCAGCTTGCCCTTGGGGAACGACCAGTCGTCGTAACGCGGCCGGTGTACGAGGCACAGCTCCACGCCCCCGGCCGGCGCGGGCTCCCGGCGCCACAGGACGCAGCCCGCCGCCCGGACCGTGCCGCTCACGGCCGCGCCGCCCCCGTCGTCGCGTAGGGCCAGCTCTCGCGGAACACCGCGCGCGCCGCCTCCACCTCGTGGCGCTGGTCGGCGTGGAGCACGCCCAGGGCGTACGCGGTCGCCGGGGCGATCCTCGGGGTGCGGGCGGCCGTGGCCGCCGCGCCGGCCGCCTCCGCCGCGTCCCGGTGCAGGTCGAGGGCGCGGGCCGGGGCGGCCAGGACCGGATCGGGGGCGCCGTGCACGACCTCGTGGGCGTAGCGGTGCAGCCGGAGCAGCAGGCGGGTCTGGTGCCAGGGCGCGTCGTGCGCCTCGTTGTACGGCTCGGCCGACTCGTCGGAGGGCAGCGCGGCGACCGCCCCGAGCAGCCGCTGCTCCGCCCGGTCCGCGGGTTCGGCGAGCAGGTCGCCGGCCGGGCCGGCCGCGGCGGGGGAGAGCGGGACCTCGGAGGCGAGCAGCGCGACCGCGTCGGCCACCGCGTGGAAGCGGGAGGAGCCGAGGGCCTGGAGGGCCGCGGAGTGGGCGCGGGTCCGGGCGAGGGTGAGCTGGCGTTCCAGCAGCGCGCCGGCCCGGGCGGCGCCGACGCCGAGGACGGGGCGGGCCGATCCCGCGGAGTCGCCGGTGCGGGCGGCCGGGAGGGCGGGGTCGCCGGAGAGCCCGTGCAGTGCGTCGAGGAGCCGGGTCAGCCGGTCCGCGTACGCGTGCTCGCGGGCGAGGGTGGCGGAGAGCCAGGACAGTTCGGTGCGCAGCTGCTCCGCCCAGAGCGGGTCGAGCCCGGTGCGGAAGGTGCGCAGGGTCGCGCCGATCCGGCGGGCGGAGCGGCGCAGTGCGGTGGCGGCCTGTTCGGCGGCGCGCGATCCGGCGTCCGTGGGGGCGGTGTTCTCGCGGTGCAGGCGCAGGCTGCGCAGGAAGTCCGCGGCCTGGGTGCGCAGATAGGGGCCGAGGACCGACCCCGCGCTCACGCCGGTGATCTCGGGGGCGTGGGCCGGGGCGGCCTGGGTCTGGTGGTCAGGGCGTCGCACGCCGGCGCCTCCGGGCGTCAATGAGCATTTCCTGTACGTGCCGCAGGGGTTTGCCGTCCGCGTCCACGGAGTGCCGGGTCCAGTTGCCGTCGGGGCCCAGGTGCCAGGAGGAGGTGGTGTCGGCCATGCCGGTCTCCAGGAGGCGGCTGAGGGCGGCGCGGTGGGCGGGGTCGGTGACCCGGACCAGGGCCTCGATGCGGCGGTCGAGGTTGCGGTGCATCATGTCGGCGCTGCCGAACCAGACTTCGGGGTCGCCGCCGTTGCCGAAGGCGAAGACCCGGGAGTGTTCGAGGAAGCGGCCGAGGACCGAGCGGACCCGGATGTTCTCGGAGAGGCCGGTGACGCCGGGGCGGATCGCGCAGATGCCGCGTACCCAGATGTCGACGGGGACGCCGGCCTGGGCGGCCCGGTAGCAGGCGTCGATGACCGCCTCGTCCACCATCGAGTTGACCTTGATCCGCACGTATGCGGGGCGGCCGGCGCGGTGGTGCGTCACCTCCTTGGTGATGCGGGCGACCAGGCCGTCGCGCAGCGACTTGGGGGCGACGAGGAGGCGGCGGTAGGTCTCGCGGCGGGAGTAGCCGGAGAGCCGGTTGAAGAGGTCGGAGAGGTCCGCGCCGACCTGCGGGTCCGCGGTGAGGAGGCCCAGGTCCTCGTAGAGCCGGGCCGTCTTGGGGTGGTAGTTGCCGGTGCCGACGTGCGAGTAGCGGCGCAGGGTGTCGCCCTCCTGGCGGACGACGAGGGAGAGCTTGCAGTGCGTCTTGAGGCCGACGAGCCCGTAGACGACGTGGCAGCCCGCCTCCTCCAGCTTGCGCGCCCACTTGATGTTGGCCTGCTCGTCGAAGCGGGCCTTGAGCTCGACCAGGACGAGGACCTGTTTGCCGGATTCGGCGGCGTCGATGAGGGCGTCCACTATGGGTGAGTCGCCCGAGGTCCGGTAGAGCGTCTGCTTGATCGCGAGGACGTCCGGGTCGCCGGCCGCCTGCTCCAGGAACGCCTGGACGGAGGTGGAGAAGGAGTCGTACGGGTGGTGCAGCAGCACGTCCCGCTCGCGTACGGCGGCGAAGATGTCCGGCGCGGACGCGGATTCCACCTCGGCGAGGTCGCGGTGGGTGCCGGCGATGAACTTGGGGTACTTGAGCTCGGGCCGGTCCAGCGACGCTATGCCGAACAGCCCCGTCAGATCGAGCGGACCGGGCAGCGGGTAGACCTCGGCGTCGGACACCTTCAGCTCGCGGACCAGCAGGTCCAGTACGTACGGGTCGATGGACTCCTCGACCTCCAGGCGGACCGGCGGGCCGAAGCGACGCCGCATGAGCTCCTTCTCCAGGGCCTGGAGGAGGTTCTCCGCGTCGTCCTCCTCGACCTCCAGGTCCTCGTTCCTGGTGACCCGGAACATGTGGTGCGCCAGCACCTCCATGCCCGGGAAGAGCTCCTCCAGGTGGGCCGCGATGACGTCCTCTATGGGGACGTAGCGCTGCGGCGACGCCTCCAGGAAGCGGGTCAGCAGCGGCGGCACCTTGACCCGGGCGAAGTGGCGGTGGCCGCTGACCGGATTGCGTACGACGACGGCGAGGTTCAGCGAGAGGCCGGAGATGTACGGGAAGGGGTGGGCCGGGTCCACGGCGAGGGGGGTGAGGACCGGGAAGACGCGCTGCCGGAAGAAGGTGAACAGGCGGGCCTGCTCCTTGTCGGTGAGCTCCGGCCAGCGGATCAGCTGGATGCCCTCGTCGGACAGTGCGGGGGCGACGTCCTGCTGGTAGCAGGCGGCGTGCCGCGCCATGAGTTCGCGCGAGCGGGTCCAGATCAGGTCCAGCACCTCGCGGGGCAGGAGGCCGGACGCGGACCGGTTGGCGACCCCGGTCGCGATGCGGCGCTTCAGGCCGGCGACCCGGACCATGAAGAACTCGTCCAGGTTCGACGCGAAGATCGCCAGGAAGTTGGCCCGCTCCAGCAGGGGCGTGGTCGGGTCCTCGGCCAGTTCGAGGACCCGTTCGTTGAACGCGAGCCAGCTGCGTTCCCGGTCCAGGAAGCGGCCCTGGGGCAGCTCGTCCCCGTCGACCTCGGGCTCGTAGGCGTCGGCGTCGGCGTCGATGTCGGGGTCGAAATCGGCGGCGGTGGACAGGGCGGCGCCTCTCCCGGACGGGGCGACGGCGTGCGGCCGGTGTGCGGCGAGGGCACCGACGGACGGCTGGGCGGCGGGCTGGACCTGGACCTCGGAGCTGGGCTGCTGGCTCATGGATCCATTGTTCCGCCCGGAGCGCTCCGCAAGCGCGTCGGAGGCGGACGAGATCGCGTGGTCGGCGCGGTCGGGGTGCGTTCTGCCGTTATTTCGCCCGTTGCGGGGGGACGGCACAGCTGGCTGCATCCTGCGAGGGTCGCAAGGCCGTCTGAATGCGTGGTTACGACGACATGACGTGCGGGAAGCGGTGGGTGGCCGTGTGTGGGGGCCCTGTCCGGGGCCGGCGCCCCGGACAGGTTTGGGAACGCCTCAGACGTGGTAGCGCCGCAGCACCCGGAAGGCGAGGACGGTGGCGGCTGCGGCGAGGCCGAGGAGGACGGCGGTTTCGGCGAGCTGGAGCGGCCAGAAGGGTCCGCCGGGGCGGACGGCATACGCGGCTCCGGCCACCAGCGGGTAGGCGGCCGCGGTGATGGTCATGGCCAGGAGGGTGCGGCGGACCAGCAGCGCGACGAGGGCGCCGAGGACGAGCCAGAGCACGGCGTACACGACGGGTACCGGGCCCATTGAGCTGTACACCCACCACTCGGACGACTGCAGCGGATAGTGCGTGTGATGCGTTCGGGACCAGCCCCAGGAGTACACGCCTGACAGCACGGCGACGCCGGACACGGTGAGTACCGCGGGCACGGCGAGCCTGGCAGCCAGCCAGCGGGCGGGACTCACCGACTGGCTCCAGGAGAGTCGGTAGGTGCCGTCCTCCAGTTCCCGGCCGACGAGCGGGCCCGCGACGAAGAGACCCACGAGTGCGGGCAGGGCCGTCATGACCAGCCCGGTGTATGCGAAGAGGTGGTTGTAGTACAGCTCGACGCTGAGGAAGTGGCGGACCTGGATGCCGCAGCCGCTGACGGTGTGCTGGACGGAGCACCCGGTCCCGGCGAAGTCGGCGGCGGCGGACGACGTGAACAACCAGGCGCCGACCACCAGCGCGATCCCGGCGAGGGCGAGGGCTCCGCTCACCCACAGGACGAGGCGGTGCTGCCGTACGACGAGCCGTGCCGGACCTCGCAGGGCGATCGCGCTCATGCCGCCACCGCCTCGCGGGTCGTCGCGCTCGGTGTCAGCAGCGTGTGGGCCTCCGGGGAACGCAAATGGGCGAGCAGCAGTTCCTCCAGGGAGGGTTCGGACCTGTCCCAGGCCGGGGCCACCGGGCCGTCCGGGCGGACCAGGGCGGTCAGGGTGCGGCCCGTCGTGCGGGATTCGATCACCGTGTGCGGGGCCAGGTCGCCGACCGGGCCCGTGAGGACGGCGTGAGCCGCGATCAGGTCGTCCGTCTCACCGCCGAGGCGGACGCGTCCGCCGTCCACGAGGAGCAGGTAGTCGCAGGCGCCCTCCAGCTCGCTGAGGATGTGCGAGGACATCACGATGGTCGTCCGGTGCTCGGCGGCCTCGGCCATCAGGGCGCCCATCAGCTGGTGGCGAGCTAGGGGGTCGAGGTCGGCCATCGGCTCGTCCAGGAGCAGAAGTTCGGCCCGCTTGCCCAGCGCGAGGGCGAGGGCGAGCCGGGTGCGCTGGCCGCCCGACAGGTCGCGGACCTTCGTGCCCGACGGCAGCGGTTCGGCGATGCGCGCCGCCGCGTCCCGGTCCCAGCCCTCCGGGTTCAGCTCCGCGCCCGCCCACAGCGTTTCGGAGACCGTCAATTGCGGGTAGAGCGGCTTGTCCTGGGCGACGTACGCCATCCGGGTACGCGTCTCGCCGGGCGCCGAGCCCAGGACCCGCAGCGTTCCCTCGGCCGGCCGCAGGAAACCCGCCGCCAGGGCGAGCAGGGTGGACTTGCCGGCGCCGTTGGGCCCGACGAGCGCGCAGACGGCTCCGGCGGGCAGCCGGAACGTGCAGTCGCGCAGCGCCCAGCCGGCCCTGCGGCCCCGGTATCTCATGCCGAGGCCGACGGCCTCCAGCGCGGTACCTGTCATCGGTCCTGGTCCCCCTCGAAGGTGCTGTCCAGTACGGCGGTGAAGAGCGCGCCCACGTCGTCGCGTTCGAGCCCGGCGGCCCGCGCTCTGGCCGCCCAGGCGGCGAGTTCGGTGCGCAGCGGGGAGTCGTCGGCCGCCGCGCCACCGAGCGACCGGGTGACGAAGGTGCCGAGGCCGCGGCGGCCCTCGACCAGCCCTTCGCGTTCCAGCTCGCGGTACGCCTTGAGCACGGTGTTCGGGTTGATCGCGGTGGCCTCGACCACCTCGCGGGCGGTGGGCAGCCGGTCGCCGGGCTCCAGCAGGCCCAGGCGCAGGGCCTGTTTGGTCTGCTGGACGATCTGGAGGTACGTGGCGACGCCGCTGCGCCGGTCTATGCGGAACTCGACTGCCGCGGACTCTGCCATCTTCACCCTTTCACTAATTGAGTGGTGAAAGGGTGACGTAAGGAAGGGGCGGCGTCAAGCGGCGCCGCCCCTGGGGGAGCTGAGAGGGGGTCAGGATTCCGTGCGGTACATCAGGTCGACCTCGTGCGTCACGAAGCCCATGCGCTCGTAGACGGCGAGCGCCGCCGGGTTGTCCGCGTCGACGTAGAGCATGGCGGTCGGCAGGCCCTGCGCCGCCAGGTGGCGCAGCCCGATCGCGGTGAGCGCCTTGCCGAGGCCGCCGCCCTGCGCGTCGGGCCGGATGCCGACCACGTACACCTCGCCGAGCTGCTCGTCCGCGTGCACCTTCGTCCAGTGGAAGCCGATCAGCTCCGTGGCGCCCGCGCCGTCCTCGCGCTCGGCCAGGAAGAAGCCCTTCGGGTCGAACCAGGGCTCGGCCTTGCGGTCGTCCAGGTCGCGCTGGGTCAGGGAGCCCTGCTCGGGGTGGTGGGCGAAGGCGGCGCGGTTCACCGCGAGCCAGGCGGCGTCGTCCTCGCCCGGGACGAAGGTGCGCACGGTGACGCCCGGGGGCAGGGCCGGCTCCGCGAGGTTCAGGGGGTTCAACGGGCGGCGCAGCTGGCGCAGTTCCCGGAACAGGGAGAGACCGAGGACCTGGGCGAGATGGCGGGCCGCGGCCTTGCCGCCGTGCGCCCAGACCCGCAGCCGTTTCCCGGTGGCGGCGAGCAGGGCGGCCCCGAGCGCGCGGCCGTGGCCGTGGCCCCGGTGCGAGGGGTGCACGACCAGTTCGGCGGCGGGTGCCTCGACGGGGTCGGTGTCCTCCAGCTGTGCGTACCCGGCGAGTACGCCCCCCGCTGACAGCAGGAAGTGCCGTACGCCTTCCCGCTGCCCGCCCCGCAGTTGCAGACGGCCCTGTTCCGAGACGGCCTGCCGGCCGTCGGACCGCGCGGCCTCGGTGAGCAGGTCGAGCACGGCCGCTGCCTGGTCGGGGGAGAGGGTGTCGAGCGTCTGGATCTCGCGTCCGGGGGCGGGGAGGGGTGCGTCTGTCGTCATGGGTCCGAGCGTATGCGCCTGCGGCCCGCACCGGTTGGCAACCACTTCGTAACCCCGGACACCTGTCGCGCTACGCGCGTTGACTCTAGGCTGCGGCTCGTACTTCACCCGCTGAACTCACAAGGGGACCGATGTCAGCGACACCGCAGAAGAACCGGGCGTCACGGCGGGTGCTCGCCGCCGCGGCCGGTCTCGCCACCGTGGGCGCGCTCGTCGCCGCCATGCCGGCCGGCGCCCAGGGGCGCGGCCACGACGGCGGCCACGGCCACGGGCACAACACGCCCGCCCGGACCGTCGACGTGCAGCTGCTGTCCTTCAACGACCTGCACGGCAATCTGGAGCCGCCGGCCGGCTCGGCCGGTACGGTCACCGAGACGCAGGCCGACGGTACGACGAAGGCGATCCCGGCCGGCGGCGTCGAGTACCTCGCGTCCTCGCTGCGTGCCGCCCGCAAGGGCCACCCGTACTCGATCACCGCGGCCGGCGGCGACATGGTCGGCGCGAGCCCGCTGCTGTCGGGGCTCTTCCACGACGAGCCGACCATCGAGGCGCTGAACAAGATCGACCTCGATGTGACGAGCGTCGGCAACCACGAGTTCGACGAGGGCGCGACCGAGCTGGCCCGCCTCCAGAACGGCGGCTGCCACCCGGTCGAGGGGTGCTACGAGAAGGGCAAGAAGTTCCCGGGCGCCGACTTCCCGTACCTCGCCGCCAATGTGACGGACGAGAAGACCGGGAAGCCGATCCTCAAGCCGTACACCGTGTGGAAGAAGAACGGCGTCAAGATCGGCTTCATCGGGGTGACCCTGGAGGGCACGCCGAACATCGTGACGGCCAACGGCGTCAAGGGACTGCAGTTCCACGACGAGGTCGAGACGATCAACAAGTACGCCAAGGAGCTGGACCGCCAGGGCGTGAAGTCGATCGTCGCGCTCATCCACGAGGGCGGCCAGCCCGCCTCCACCGCGTACGACTACGACTGCGACAGCCCGGGCGCCGGTGACGGCATCTCCGGGCCGATCACGGACATCGCCAAGGGCATCACGCCGAAGGTGGACGCCCTGGTCACGGGCCACACCCACCAGGCGTACGTCTGCACCATCCCGGACCCGGCGGGCAACCCGCGCCTGGTCACCTCGGCGGCCTCCTTCGGCCGGCTGTACACGGACACGACGCTGACGTACGACCGCCGCACCGGCGACATCGTGCGCACGGCGGTGAAGGGCAGCGGCAAGCACGGCTCGAAGTCCCACGGGTCGCAGCCGTCCAACCCGGTCTCCGCGAACCACCTGGTCAGCCGCGACCAGGCGCCCGCCAAGGACATGACGGACCTGATCGCCCGCTGGAACACCCTCGCGGCCCCGATCTCGAACCGGCCGCAGGGCTACATCTCGGCCGACATCGACGGCCGCGGCTCCACGGCCCTGGAGAAGCCGCTCGGTGACCTGATCGCCGACGCGCAGCTGGAGGGCCTGGCACCGGCGGACAAGGGCGGAGCGGTCGTCGCCTTCATGAACCCGGGCGGCATCCGCGCGGACCTGGTGTACCAGGCGTCCGGCAGTGAGGGCGACGGCGTCGTCACGTACGGCGAGGCGTTCACCGTGCAGCCGTTCACCAACATGATGAACGTCGTGACCTTGACCGGCGCACAGCTCGTCTCCGCCCTTCAGCAGCAGGTCAGCGGCTCGAACGAGGCCAGCCCGAAGATCCTCCAGGTCTCGAAGGGCCTCACCTACACGCTGGACATGACCAAGTCCGGCGCGGCGCGCGTCGTCACGGACACCATCAAGCTGAACGGTGAGGCGATCGACCCGGGCAAGACGTACCGCGTCGCGATGAACGAGTTCCTGGCGGGCGGCGGTGACGGCTTCGCGGCGCTCGGAGAGGGCACCGACAAGCTGGTCGGCGCCTCCGACCTGGACCTCTTCAACGCCTACCTGGCCGCGCACTCCACGGCCTCGGCTCCGCTGGCCCCGCCGGCGACGGACCGGATCACGGTCGTGCAGTAACAGCACGGCGGAAGGGGGGAGGGGGGGGGGGGGGGGGGGGGGGGGCGCCCCCCCCCCCCCCCCCCCCCCCCCCCCCCCCCCCCCCCCCCCCCCCCCCCCCCCCCCCCCCCCCCCCCCCCCC
>NZ_VJNO01000004.1 GCF_007096885.1 Streptomyces sp. 130
TTCGGCGACGCCCCGCCGGTTCAGCGGCCGACGGCCTTCAGAAGCTGCTCCTTGTTCATCGTGGAGCGGCCCTCGATGTTCTTCCTCTTCGCCTCTTCGTAGAGCTGGTCCTTCGTACGGCCCTGTGCCCCCTTGTGCGAGCGTTCACCGCCGCGCTGGGAGGCCGACTTGGGGTCGCGCGTGGACGTCTTGCTCGCCGTCTTCGACTCGCCGGAGCGGGCACGCTCCTTGTTCACCGTGCGGGCGGCGATCTCCTTGGCACGCTTCTCGGAGGTGCCGCGCTTCTCCGCGCTCTCCTTCACGTGCTCGTACTGACGCTCACGCTTGGGGCTCGATCCTGCCGGCATGACGCCGTCCTCCTCGCTCTCGTCCTCGGCCACTCGGGCCCGGTCCGGGGTCACCACCCGGGTTGCCGGGCGCCCACGTCCGAAACATGGCACCGCCGCGGCGGGCCCGCCCACCGGGCCGCGCGCTCGGGTGACGGCCACGGCCGCCCGTACGCCCGGCCGACCGGTTGTGCGGGGCCGATCGGGGTCACTCACCGAACCGCCCATAAGTGAACCCGCCGACTTCGGGTACCGGGGTCTCTGCGAGGCCGGGCCACCCCGGCGCGCACGCCGGACGACGAGGAGGAGCAGCGGATGACCACGGGAGGGAACGCCGCCGCGGACGGGCGGCACGGCACGGATACGGACAGGAATCCGGCGCCCGGCGTGCGGGCCCTCCGCAGCGAGCTGGAACGGCGCGTCGACGGCGAGATCCGCTTCGACGCGGGCAGCAGGGGCGCCTACGCGACCGACGGTTCCAACTACCGGCAGGTGCCCATCGGAGTCGTCGTCCCCCGCACGGTGGACGCGGGCGCCGAGGCGGTAGCCGTCTGCGCCCGGCACGGCGTACCGGTGCTGTCCCGGGGCGGCGGGACCAGCCTCGCCGGCCAGTGCACCAACGCCGCCGTCGTCATCGACTGGACGAAGTACTGCCACCGTCTGGTCTCCGTCGACGAGGCCGCCCGCACCTGCGTGGTGGAGCCCGGCATCGTGCTGGACGAACTGAACCGGCAGCTGGCGGACCGGAGCCTGCGGTTCGGCCCGAAACCCTCGACGCACAGCCACTGCTCGCTGGGCGGCATGATCGGCAACAACTCCTGCGGCGCCTCCGCCCAGGCGTACGGCAAGACCGTCGACAACGTGCGCCGGCTGGAGATCCTGACCTACGACGGGCTGCGCTGCTGGGTGGGCCCCACCTCGGACGAGGAGTTCGCGGAGATCGTCGCAGCGGGCGGGCGCCGCGCCGAGGTGTACCAGGGCCTGCGCCGGATCATCGACGCGCATCTGGCCGACGTCCGCCGGGGCTACCCCGCCATCCCGCGCCGCGTCTCCGGCTACAACCTCGACTCGCTGCTGCCGGAGAAGGGCTTCGACGTGGCCCGGGCCCTCGTCGGCAGCGAAGGCACCCTCGTCACCGTCCTGCGCGCCGAGCTCGACCTGGTCCCCGTCCCGCCCCACGAGGCGATGCTCGTCCTCGGCTACCCCGACATCTGCGCGGCCGCCGACGAGGTGCCGCGCCTGCTGGAACACAGCTCCCCGACCCAGCTGGAGGCGCTGGACGGGCGGATGGCGCAGCTCATGCGCGAGGAGGACAGCCACGTCGCGTCCCTGGACACCTTCCCGGAGGGCGACAGCTGGCTGCTGCTCCAGTTCAGCGGGGACACCCAGCAGGACGTGGACCGGCAGGCGCGCGACCTGCTGAAGGCGCTCGACCGCGACGAGGACGACCCCGCGGTGGCCCTCTCCGACGACCCGCCGCGCGAGCGCCGGATGCTCAAGGCCCGGGAGGCCGGGCTCGGCGTGACCGCCCGGCCGCCGGACGGACGGGAGACCTGGGAGGGCTGGGAGGACTCCGCCGTTCCGCCCGAACGGCTCGGCGACTACCTGCGCGACCTGAAGAAGCTCTTCGCCGAGTTCGACTACGACCACCCCTCCCTCTACGGCCACTTCGGACAGGGCTGCGTGCACACCCGCATCCCCTTCGAGCTCAAGACCGCCGAGGGCGTCGCCTCCTTCCGGGAATTCCTCTTCCGGGCCGCCGACCTCGTCGTCTCGTACGGCGGCTCGCTCTCCGGCGAGCACGGCGACGGGCAGTCGCGCGGCGAGCTGCTGCCCCGGATGTACGGGGATCGGCTCGTCGCCGCCTTCGGCCAGGTCAAAGCCCTGCTGGACCCCGGCAACCGGATGAACCCGGGCAAGATCACCGACCCGTACCGCACCGACGAGAACCTGCGGCTGGGCCCGCACTGGCGCCCCGCGAACGACGAGACGCACTTCCACTACCCGGACGACGAGGGCTCCTTCAACCGGGCCGTCATGCGGTGCGTCGGCATCGGCAACTGCCGCTCCCACAGCGGCGGCGTGATGTGCCCCTCCTACCGGGCCACGAGGGAGGAGGAGCACTCCACCCGCGGGCGGGCCCGGCTGCTCTTCGAGATGCTGGGCGGCCACCCGGACACGCCCGTCACCGACGGCTGGCGCTCCACCGAGGTCCGCGACGCGCTCGACCTCTGCCTCGCCTGCAAGGGCTGCAAGTCCGACTGCCCGGTGGGCGTCGACATGGCCACGTACAAGTCGGAGTTCCTGGCCCACCACTACGCGGGCCGGCTGCGCCCCACCGCGCACTACTCACTGGGCTGGCTGCCCCTGTGGGCCCGGCTCTCCCGCATCGCACCCCGCCTGGTCAACGCCGCGCTCGACGCCCCCGGGCTCGGCCGCGTCGCCAAGCGGGTCGCCGGCGTCGCCGACGAGCGGCAGCCGCCCGCGTTCGCCGACGAGTCGTTCGTCGAGTGGTGGCGGGCGCGGGGGCTTCCGGAGCCGGACCCGGGGGACGCCCGGACCGTGGTGCTGTGGCCGGACACCTTCACCTCCTCCTTCCACCCCGGCATCGCCCGGTCGGCGGTCCGCGTCCTGGAGGACGCCGGCTTCCGGGTCGCCGTCCCGGAGCAGGCCGTGTGCTGCGGGCTCACCTGGATCTCCACCGGGCAGCCCGCCACCGCGAAGAAGGTGCTGCGCCGGACCGTCGAGGTGCTGCGGCCGTGGATCGAGGCCGGCACCCCGATCGTCGGCCTGGAGCCGTCCTGCACGGCCGTCTTCCGGTCCGACGCGCCGGAGCTGATGCCGCACGACCAGGACATCCAGCGCCTCGCCGGGCAGTTCCGCACCTTCGCCGAACTCCTGGTCAACGACGCCCCCGACGACTGGCGGCCACCCGTCCTCACCCGGCGGGCCACCGTGCAGACGCACTGCCACCAGCACGCCGTCACCAAGTTCGACGCGGACCGCGAACTCATGCGCCGCGCCGGGCTCGACGCCGAGGTCCTGGACGAGGGCTGCTGCGGGCTCGCCGGCAACTTCGGCTTCGAACGCGGCCACCACGACCTGTCCATGGACATCGGCGAACAGGGCGTCCTGCCCGCCGTCCGGGGCGCCGCACCCGACGCCCTGGTCGTCGCCGACGGCTTCAGCTGCCGTACGCAGATCGAGCAGGGCGGGACCGGCCGCCGCGCCATGCACCTGGCCGAAGCGCTCGCGCTCGGGCTCGACGGACCGCTGCCCGCCGACCACCCCGAGAAGGCCACCGCCCGCCCCGGCCGCCCGGCCCCGGCAGCGAGCCGGCTGGTGACGGGCGCCGCGCTCACCGCACTGACCGCGCTCGGCTCGGCCGCGTACGCCGCCCTGCGCCGCAACCGAAGCACGACGCACCACCGATAGGAGAGGAAACCATGGCGACCAAGGTCTCCGACTACGTCCTTCAGCGCCTGCGCGAATGGGACGTCGACCACGTCTTCGCCTACGCCGGCGACGGGATCAACGGACTGCTCGCCGCCTGGGGGAGGGCCGAGAACAAGCCGAAGTTCGTCCAGGCGCGGCACGAGGAGATGGCCGCGTTCGAAGCCGTCGGCTACGCCAAGTTCTCCGGCAAGGCCGGCGTCTGCGCCGCCACCTCCGGCCCCGGGGCGATCCACCTGCTCAACGGCCTGTACGACGCCAAGCTGGACCACGTGCCCGTCGTCGCGATCGTCGGCCAGACCAACCGCAGCGCCATGGGCGGCTCCTACCAGCAGGAGGTGGACCTGCTCAGCCTGTACAAGGACGTCGCCTCGGAGTTCTGCGAGATGGTCACCGTCCCCGAACAGCTGCCCAACGTCATCGACCGGGCCATGCGCACCGCGTACGCCAAGCGCACCGTGACCGCCGTCATCATCCCCGCCGACGTCCAGGAACTGGACTACTCGCCGCCCACCCACGCGTTCAAGATGGTGCCCTCCAGCCTCGGCGCGAGCGCCTACGCGCCGGTCCCCGCCGAGGACGACATCGCCCGCGCCGCCGACGTGCTGAACGCCGGCGAGAAGGTCGCCGTCCTCGTCGGACAGGGCGCTCGCGGCGCCCGCGCCGAGGTCGAACGGCTGGCCGAGCACCTGGGTGCGGGCGTCGCCAAGGCCCTGCTCGGCAAGGACGTCCTGCCCGACGACCTGCCCTACGTGACCGGCTCCATCGGGCTGCTCGGCACCCGCCCCAGCTACGAGCTCATGCAGGGATGCGACACCCTGCTGGTGATCGGCTCCAGCTTCCCGTACACCCAGTTCCTGCCCGAACTCGATCAGGCCCGTGCGGTGCAGATCGACATCGACCCCTTCATGATCGGTCTGCGGTATCCGTTCGAGGTCAACCTGATCGGTGACGCCCGCGCCACCCTCGACGCGCTGCTGCCGCGCCTCAAGCGCAAGAAGCACGGCTCCTGGCGGAAGAAGATCGAGAAGGACACCGCCAAGTGGTGGGAGGTCATGAAGGGCCGCGCCGCGGTCGACGCCGATCCGGTCAACCCCGAGTACGTCGTGCACGCACTCGACGCGCTCCTGCCGGACGACGTCATGGTGGCCGCGGACTCCGGCTCCGCCGCCAACTGGTACGCCCGCCACCTGCGCTTCCGGGGCGCCATGCGCGGCTCCCTCTCCGGCACGCTCGCCACCATGGGCCCCGGCGTGCCGTACGTCATCGGCGCCAAGTTCGCCCACCCCGACCGGCCCGCCATCGCGATCGTGGGCGACGGGGCGATGCAGATGAACGGCATGGCGGAGCTCATCACGATCGCCAAGTACTGGCGCGAGTGGGACGACCCCCGCCTGATCGTCGCCGTCCTCAACAACGAGGACCTGAACCAGGTCACCTGGGAGATGCGCGCCATGTCCGGCGCCCCCCAGTTCCTGCCCTCCCAGTCCCTGCCCGACGTGCGCTACGCCGACTTCGCCCGCTCGGTCGGCCTGGACGGCATCCGCGTCGAGAAGCCCGACCAGGTCGAGGACGCCTGGCACCGCGCCCTGGCCTGCGACCGGCCGTTCGTCATCGACTTCCGGACCGACCCGGACGTCCCGCCGATCCCGCCGCACGCCAGCCTGGACCAGATCGAGGCCGCCGCGTCCGCCGTCCTCAAGGGCGACAGCGACCGGGCCGGCATGGTGCGCCAGGGCATCAAGGCCAAGGTCCAGGAGATGCTGCCCGGCCACCACGACGGGTCCTCCGACAAGTGACCCCGCGCCCCGGCGACGCGGACACCCCCCTGATCGACCGGGTGGAGACCGCCGTCTACACCGTGCCCACCGACGCCCCCGAGGGCGACGCCACCCTGACCTGGGACGAGACCACGCTCGTCCTGGTCCGGGTGGGCGCGGGCCCGGCGAGCGGCCTCGGCTACACCTACGGGGCGCCCGCCACCGCCGCGGCCGTCGACCAGCTGCTCGCCGGGGTCGTCACCGGCCGCAGCGCCTGGGACGTGCCGGCCGCCAACGAGGCCATGAGCCGGGCCGTCCGCAACGCCGGGCGCCCCGGGCTCATCGCCCAGGCACTGTCCGCCGTGGACATCGCCCTCTGGGACCTGAAGGCCCGCCTCCTGGACCTGCCGCTGACCCGGCTCCTCGGGGCGAGCGTCCAGGAGGTCCCCGTCTACGGCAGCGGCGGCTTCACCCCGTACGACGACAGCCGGCAGGACCGGCAGCTGCGCGGCTGGACGGAGGCCCAGGGCATCCCCCGCGTCAAGATCAAGATCGGCGGGTCCCGGGGCGGCGAGGAGCGGCGCGACCTGGACCGGATCGCGAAGGCCCGCCGCAGCATCGGGGACGGCACCGAGCTGTACGTGGACGCCAACGGGGGCTACACCCGCAAACAGGCCGTCCGCGTGGCGCGCTGCTTCGAGGAGCACGGCGTGACCTGGTACGAGGAGCCCGTCTCCTCGGACGACCCGGCGGGGCTCGCCCAGATCAAGGCGGCCACGACGGCCGACGTGGCCGCCGGGGAGTACGGCTACTCCCTGCCGTACTTCTGGCAGCTGGCCACCGCCGGCGCCGTGGACTGCCTCCAGGCGGACGCCACCCGCTGCGGCGGCATCACCGTCTGGCTCCGTGCCGCCGCGCTCGCCGAGGCCGCCGGTCTGGGCCTGTCCGGGCACTGCGCCCCGCACGTCCACGCCCACGCCGCGGCGGCCGTTCCCCACCTCCGCCACCTGGAGTGGTTCCACGACCACGTCCGCATCGAGGACATGTTCTTCGACGGGGTGCTCGACCCGGCCGGCGGCACCGTACGCCCCGGCGCGTCCGGCGCCCCCGGACACGGCCTGGAACTGCGCGCCGCGGACGCGGAACGCTACCGCGTCCGGTGACCCGCCGGACCCCGGAAGGAGGCGTATGACCCGCCCGAACCCGCCGCGCGGCAACCCGCCGCCCCACGTACTGCGCGAGTACGCCCTGATCGCCGACGGAGAGCGGGGCGCGCTCGTCGGCCCCCAGGGCGACATCGCGTGGCTGTGCGCCCCGCGCTGGGACTCCGGCGCGGTCTTCGCCGCCCTCATCGGCGGTCCGGGCCACTACACCGTCGCACCCGGGGAGCGCTTCGTCTGGGGCGGCTCCTACGAGCCCGGCACGCTGATCTGGCGCAACCGCTGGGTCACCGAGTCCGGGGTCACCGAGTGCCACGAGGCGCTGGCGTTCCCCGGTGACCGGCGGCACGCCGTCCTGCTGCGCCGCGTCCACGCCGTGGAGGGCGACGCGCGCGTGGCCGTACGCCTCGAACCGCACGCGGACTTCGGCGCGCACCGCTCGCGGGACGTGCGGCGCGAGCGGCCCGGGGTGTGGACCGGGCGCACCGGCCCCCTGCACTGGCGGTGGACCGGGGCGGACGACGCCCGCCCCGTGCGCGACGGCCACCGCACGGGCCTGGCCGCCGAACTGACCGTGCCGGCGGGCGGCCACCACGACCTGGTCCTCGAACTCTCCGAGGACCGGCCGGGAGACGCGGTGGACCCGGACCGGGCCTGGCACGCCACCCGGGACGCCTGGGCCCGCGCCGCCGAGCCGCTGCCCGACTGCCTCGCGCCCGACGACGCACGCCACGCCCACACCGTGCTGCGCGGCCTCACCAGCGCCTCCGGCGGCATGGTCGCCGCGGCCTCCACCAGCCTGCCCGAACGCGCCGAGGCGGGCCGCAACTACGACTACCGGTACGTGTGGATCCGCGACCAGTGCTACGCCGGGCAGGCAGCGGCGGCGGCCGGCGCGCACCGGCTGACCGACGACGCCGTCCGCTTCGTCGCCGCCCGCCTCCACGAGGACGGCCCGCGGCTCGCACCCGCCTACACCGTCACCGGGGCGCCGGTGCCCGACCAGGAGACGCTGCCGGTCCCCGGCTACCCGGGCGGCGGGAACCGGGTCGGCAACCACGTCAACCGGCAGTTCCAGCTCGACGCGTTCGGCGAGGCACTGCTCCTGTTCGCCGCCGCGGCCCGGACCGGGCGGCTCGGCCCGGACGGGCGGCGGGCGGCGGACATCGCGGTCGCCGCCATCGAACGGCGCCACCACGAGCCGGACGCCGGCATCTGGGAGCTGGACGACCGGGCCTGGACGCACAGCAGGCTCATCTGCGCGGCGGGCCTGCGGGCCATGGCCGCGAACGTCCGCTGCGCGCAGGCCGCCTCCTGGGCCGGGCTCGCCGACCAGCTCCTCGCCCGGACGGCGGCCACCAGCACCCACCCGACCGGGCGCTGGCAGCGCGCGCCCGACGACCCCGGACTCGACGCCGCCCTGCTGATGCCCGCGATCCGGGGCGGCCTCCCCGCCCGCGACCCGCGGACCGTCCGCACCCTCGACGCCTACCGCGCCGAGCTGACCCACGACCACTACGCGTACCGCTTCCGGCACGACGAACGCCCCCTGGCCGAGGCCGAGGGAGCGTTTCTGCTGTGCGGCCACCTGATGGCGCTGGCCGAGCACCAGCAGGGCAACGGGCGGGAGGCGGTGCGCTGGTTCGAACGCAACCGGGCGGCCTGCGGGCCACCGGGTCTGTTCACCGAGGAGTACGACATCGGCCAGCGGCAGCTGCGCGGCAACCTCCCGCAGGCGTTCGTCCACGCCCTGCTGCTCGAAACCTCCGTCCGCCTCGCCGCACCGGCCCCCACCGAAGGAGAGACACCGTGAGCCAGAGCGTCGTCATCACAGGAGCGAGTGCCGGAATCGGCCGGGCGGTGGCACGGGCCTTCGGGGAGCGCGGGGCCGACGTGACCCTGCTCGCCCGCGGCCGGGCCGGTCTCGACGGAGCCGCCCGCGAGGTGGAGGCCGCCGGCGGGCGCGCGCTGGCCGTGCCCACCGATGTGTCGGACCACCGCGCGGTCGAGGCCGCGGCGGACGAGGCCGTGCACGCCTTCGGCCGGATCGACGTCTGGGTCAACTGCGGCTTCACCTCGGTGTTCGCCCCCTTCACCGAGATCGAACCCGAGGAGTACGAGCGCGTCACCCAGGTCACGTACCTCGGGTTCGTCAACGGCACCCGCGCCGCGCTCAAACACATGCGACCCCGCGACGCCGGGACCGTCATCCAGGTCGGATCGGCGCTCGGCGAGCGGTCCATCCCCCTGCAGTCCGCCTACTGCGGGGCCAAGCACGCCATCAACGGCTTCACCTCGTCCCTGCGCACCGAGCTCATGCACCAGGGCAGCGGTGTGCGGGTCACCGTGGTCCAGATGCCCGCCGTCAACACCCCGCAGTTCTCCTGGGTCCTCTCCCGGGTGCGCGGCAACCCGCAGCCCGTCCCCCCGATCTACCAGCCCGAAGTCGCCGCCGAGGCAGTGCTCCACGCCGCCGACCACCCCGGCCGCAAGCAGTACTACGTGGGCTCCAGTACGGTCGCCACCATCGTCGCCAACAAATTCGCGGCGGGCCTCCTCGACCGCTACCTCGCGCGGACCGGCTTCGACTCCCAGCAATCCGGCGACGCCTCCGACACCGACCGCGAGAACAACCTGTGGCAGCCCGAGGACGACGCCACCGACCACGGGGCACACGGCACCTTCGACCAGGAGTCCCACCGGCGCGACCCGCAGCTGTGGGTCTCCCGGCACCCGGCCCTCGCCGCGGTGATGGCGGCGGGGGCCGCCTCCGGCGCCACGGCCCTCCGTAGGCGCGCGACCCGGGGCCGGTGAGCACGTGACGGCACACCGGATACCGGAGATCAGCCGCCCGGACAAGGTCCTCTTCCCGGACGACGGCATCACCAAGGCCGACCTCGCCGGCTACTACCGCACGGTGGCCCCCCGCATGCTGCCCCACCTGCGGGACCGGCCCCTCATGCTGGAACGCTTCCCCGACGGCATCGGCGGCCACGGCTTCATGCAGAAGGACGTGCCCGACCACTTCCCCGACTGGATCCACCGCGCCGAACTCCCCAAGGAGGGCGGCACCGTCACCTACCCGATCGCCGACGACACCGCCACGCTCGTCCACCTCGCCGGGCAGGCGAGCATCACCCCTCACCGCTTCCTCTCCCGCGCCGACCGGCCCCACCACCCGGACCGGCTGGTCTTCGACCTCGACCCGCCCGGTGACGACTTCGCCCCGGTCCGCGAGGCGGCGCTCGCACTGCACGGCCTCCTGGACGAGCTGGAGCTGCCCTCCCTCGTCATGACCACGGGATCACGCGGGCTCCACGTGGTGGTGGCGCTCGACCGCCGGGACGACTTCGACGCCGTACGGGCGTTCGCCCGCGCCGTCGCCGACGTGCTCGCCGCCCGCGACCCCGGCCGCCTCACCACCGAGGCCCGGAAGAAGGCCCGAGGAGGCCGCCTCTACCTGGACGTCCAGCGCAACGCCTACGCCCAGACCGCCGTCGCCCCCTACGCGGTCAGGGCCCGCCCCGGAGCCCCCGTCGCCGCGCCCCTGGCCTGGGAGGACATCGGCGACCCGGCGCTCGACGCCCGCCGCTGGACCCTGCGGGACGCCGACGCGCTCGCGGACCGGAACCCCTGGCACCACCCCCCGAGGCCCCGCTCCCTCGGCCGGGCCCGCACCCTGCTCGACGCGCCGGCCGCGTAGAACCGAACGGAGAACGACCGTGTCCACAGCCACGACCGTGCGGAACCTGCTGGACGAGCACGGGCGGACGTACGCCGAGGAAGCCGGCATCCGGCTCCGCGACACGCCCATGCCGCTCTACCAGCTGCTGACCCTGTGCGCGCTGTTCTCGGTCCCCATCAAGGCCGGCATGGCGGTCGCCGCCGCCCGCGAACTCTTCGCCGCCGGGATGCGCACCCCCCACGCCATGGTGGAGGCGTCCTGGCAGGCCCGGGTCGACGCGCTCGGCCGCGCCCACTACCGGCGTTACGACGAGAGCACCGCCACCGCGCTCGGCGAGGGCGCCCGGCTCGCCCTCGACCGGTACCGCGGGGACCTGCGAAGGCTCCGCGAGGAGGCCGGCGGGGACGCGGAGCGACTGCGCGAGCTGCTGCGGGAGTTCCCCCGGATCGGGCCCGTGGGCGCCGGCATCTTCAGCCGCGAGGCGCAGGGGCTGTGGCCCGAGCTGCGCCCCGCCTTCGACAAGCGCGCCCAGGACGCGGCCGAGGGGCTCGGGCTGCCGCGCTCACCGGAGAAGCTGGCCGGGCTCGTCGCCGACGAGGACCTGCCCCGGCTGGCCGCCGCCCTGGTCCGGACCGGACTGGAGTGACCGGGCCCGCCGTCACCGGCCGGTCCGCGGCGGGTGGCTGACGGCGAGGGCGACCGCCGCCCGGACGACGAGCCGGCCCCTGCGCCGCCGGTCCGGCAGGGGCGCCGCCGCCGGCAGCGGCCGGACCACGAACGGCTGCCGGATACGTCCAGGCCCGCCACGCCGGGACGCGCACGGCCCCGCCACGCGCTCAGGACACGGCACGTCACGGGACCCGTAAGCCTTCGGCGGCCCGAGGCTTCAGCGGAGCTCCTGGATGCGGACCAGGTTGCCCGCCGGATCGCGGAACGCGCAGTCGCGGATGCCGTACGGCTGCTCGGTCGGCTCCTGGACCACCTCCGCGTCACCGGCCTGCACCTTCTCGAAGGTGGCGTCCAGGTCACGGGTGGCGAGCAGAATCCAGCCGTACGTGCCCTTGGCCATCATCTCCGTGATGGTGCGCCGCTCGTCGTCCGTGATCCCCGGGTCCGCGGCCGGCGGCGCCAGCAGGATGGACGTGCTCGGCTGGTCCTTCGGGCCGACGGTGATCCAGCGCATCCTGCCCTGGCCGACGTCGTTGCGGACCTCGAAACCGAGCGTGTCGCGGTAGAACGCGAGGGACTCCTCCGGGTCGTCGTGCGGGAGGAAGCTGGTGTGAATGGTGATGTCCATGGAGATCATGCTAGAGAGCGGGCCACCGCCGCGCTTCTCGAATCCTGACCGGTTCCGCACGCCCCGGCCGGTGGCTCTCCGGACCGCCCCGATGCCCGAAGAGGCACCCCGCCGTGCCCCGCGCCGGACAGGGCGGGGCTGGACGGGGCAGCGACGCGTCCCCCAGGGTGGAAGGCCGGCAGGAGCGGGCGGTCCGCCGCGACCGCCCCCGGTGCGGTCAGGGGAGATGACGGTGAACGCACAGGACCACGACCACGAGCACGAGCACCACGTGAAGCCCCCGGAGGCCGGGCGGGACCACATGCGGCTGCCGGCCGGCCCCCCGCACGACGCGACGGCCGAGGCGCCCGCCGGCTCCGACGCCCACCACCTCTTCCGGGCCGCCGCCACCGGCCGGACCGACGTGGTGGGCCGCTCCGGCATGGGCGTCCTCCAGCGCACCGTCGGCAACGCCGCGCTCGGCCCCGTGATCCAGCGCGCCCGGGCGGCGGCACCGGAGCAGGCCGAGGAGGCGGAGCCGCGCTCGCCCGTCCACGACGTCATCTCCTCCGGCGGCGGCACCCCCCTCGACACCGAGACCCGGACCGACCTGGAGAACCGGATGGGCGCCGACTTCTCCGACGTACGCATCCACAACGACGCCGCCGCGCACGAATCGGCGAAGGGCGTCGGCGCGCACGCCTACACCGTGGGCAACAACGTGGTCTTCCAGCGCGACGCCTACGACCCGTCATCGCCCCAGGGCCGTACGACGCTGGCGCACGAGCTGACCCACGTCATCCAGCAGCGCAGCGGGCCCGTGGAAGGCACCGAGGCGCCCGGCGGCATCCGGGTCAGCGACCCCTCCGACCGCTTCGAACGCGAGGCCGTCGCCAACGCCGACCGGGTCCTCTCCGACCCGGCCCCCGCCGCCACACCGGCGGCCTCCGCCGCGGCGCCCTCCGCCGCACCCGCCGTCCAGCGGGCGGCCACGGAGGACGAGGACGAGCAGCCGGCCGACGTGCAGGGCTCGTTCGTACAGCGCGCGGAGGAGAAGAACCCGGAGGAGGAAGAGGCGGACCCGCCGGCCTGACGCGGCGTCAGCCTCCGTCGGCGTTCCGCATCGTGCCGCCCAGGAACATCGATTCCGCGCACCGCGCGGGCGCCTGCGCCCCCACCGGCCTGCCCACCTTGCGGCAGTCGATCGTCATGGTCACCTTGCCGCCCGCCGGGACCACGATCGGCGTCACGAAGTGGTAGTCGGAGTCCCGGAAGTTCTCCAGGCCCAGACTGAGCACCCGGGTCTCCCGGCCCGCGGAGACGACCAGCGTCCCGGCGTCGCCCTGCGGGTTCTGCACCACGATGTCGGTCAGCTGGAACGTCTTCCCGGCCGGCACGGTGAGCGCCGTCCCCGTGTTCGTCCCGCCGCCCAGCGAGTCCTGCACCCTGACCTGCGCACTCGTCGGCGTGGCCGCTCCCGCGCCGGCCGCCGCCGACGGGCTCGGGCTCGGCGTGGGCTTCGACTCGCCGCCCCCGCCCGAACCGCTCCCGGCGGAGTCGCCCCCGCCCGCCCCGGAGCCACCCGAGCCGCCCTGTTCCGGCGCCGTGCTCTTGTCGGCCGCGGCGGCGGACCGCACCGCCTCGGGGGTGACCGCCTCACGCGCCGCCGACTTCACGGCCGGGCGCAGCAGCGCGTACCAGAGGCCGACCAGGGCGAGCACCAGGACGGCCGCGGTGATCAGGGCGCGGGGCAGCCAGCGCGGGAGCAGCGGCTCCTGCTCGTAACTCCCGTCCACGAGGACGGGCTCCACCGGGTCCTGCCCCTCGGGCACCTGGGTCGCGGCGAACACCTGGAACGGGTGCGTGACCGGGGTGCCGCGCCACATCCGCTGGACCGGGCGCACCCGCAGCTTCGCGAACTCCGCCTTGCCGGGCGCCACGTGGAGCTCCGGGGCGGCGAAGACGACGCGGGCCCGCTCGGTCCCGGGCTGGGCGCCGAGGCGCACCGTGACCGGTGTGTTGCCCCGGTTGTCGACCGCCAGCTGGTGGCGGCCGGCCAGCGCGCCGTGCGAACCGCGCGGAACCAGCTCGGCCGTCGTCTCGGTGAACGGCAGCACGGTCACCCGGCCTTCGGGCACCACCGTCTCACCCTGCTCACCGGTCGGCACCACCCGCACCCCGAACGGCGTCTCGCCCGCCGGAACCGTCGCGTCGCGGGGCGGCCGGAGCATGAGCGACACGGTGCCCGAGTCGCCCGGGTAGAGGGACAGCACGGCCGGCTCCACCGCCGCCCAGGCGGCACACGCGCCGACCACCTCGAAGCGGTACTCCTCGACGGTCCGGCCGGAGTTGCGGACCTGGAGGGGGACAGCCGTCTCCGCGCCCGGAGCGGCGCTGACGGTGGACGCGTCGAGGCTTGCGGTGAGACTCATACGGCGGACCGTAAGGTCGCCGCCCAGGTCGTACATCGGCCGTGAAGGAACACTTTCGGGCACATCCGGTGCCCCGGCCAAGCAGTATGGTTTCCTCCTCGATGAACCAGGGCATCTTCTGTCCGCCTCCTCACCAGTGAGGCGCACGAACACGGCTGCGAAGCGTGTGTCATGAGTGCTTCCGGCCGTCACACAGGGGGAGCACGATATGGAGCGCACCACTGTCGCGTTACGGGCCCAGGACCCGATCTCGCAGGCCGGAGTGGCCAGCCAGTTGAGGTCGCGGCCCGAAGTGAACGTCGTGGACTGGGTGGAGGAGGGGCCCTGGCCCGATGTCGTCGTCATGGTCGTCGACGCCGTGGAGGAGGACGTGCTGACGACACTGCGCCACATCCAGCGGACCGCCGACACCCGCGCCGTGCTCGTCACCACGGACATCGACGAACAGAAACTGGTCAGCGCCGCGGAGTGCGGGGTCGCCGGGGTCATCAGGCGGGCCGAGTCGACCCCCGAGCACCTGGTGCACGTCATCGAGACGGTCGCCCGGGGCGAGGGACACCTCCCCTCGGACCTGCTCGGCCGGCTCCTCGCGGAGGTGGGCCGGCTCCAGGGCCAGGTCCTCGCGCCGCGCGGCCTTCACTTCACCGGGCTCGCCGCCCGCGAGGTGGACGTCCTGCGCCTCGTCGCCGAGGGCTACGACACCGCCGACATCGCCACCAAACTCGCCTACTCCGAACGCACCATCAAGAACGTCCTGCACTCCGTGATGACCCGGCTGCAACTGCGCAACCGCTCCCACGCGGTGGCGTACGCGATGCGCCAGGGCCTGATCTGACGCGAGCCCGGAGCCGCGCGGCCCGGGGGGCTGCCCCAAAGGGCAGCGGGCGCTACCCGCCGAAAGGGCTGACCTCCCGCTGTGCGCACCACGTGCACGGGGGATCGTGTGGGCGCTGTTCTTCGGTGGGAGGTCCGGGTGCGGGGGAGAGAAGCTGTGCGGTGGATACGGCCGGCGGGACGCCCACCCGGACTGCCCGGCGCACGCCGCTCGGCGGCGCTCGCCCTGCTCCTGCTCGCCACCGCCTTCGTCCCCGGGCCGGGCCCGGCCGGCGCCGCCCCCGCCGTGCCCGTCCCCCCGGACCCGTGGGTCACCCCGGCGACCGTGCACGAGGCGCTCGACCCGGGCGGCTCGACCAGTGTCGACAAGTCGGTGCGTACGCCGGCGATCCCGCCGAAACCGGAGGTCGTCCTGCTGGTGGACGGCACGGGGAGCATGGACGATCCCATCGCCAGCGTGCAGGAGAACCTGTCCGACATCACGGAGAAGGTCCTCGCCGAGCAGAGCGAGTCCCGGTTCGCCGTCGCCACCTTCGGAGACCAGCAGGTCGATCCGGAAGCCGGATTCAAGGTCCTGCAAGGGCTGACGAACGACCTCGACAAGGTGCAGGACGGTGTCGACGCGCTCACCACGGACCTGGGTGCCTACAGCATGGGCCCCTCCGAGGACTGGATCAACGGACTCTGGCAGATCGCCAACGGAGCCGGCGGCGAGACGGCCTTCCGCGAGGGCTCCAACCCGGTGATCGTGCTGGTCAGCGACGCGTCCAGCCACTCACCGAGCAACGGCCACACCATCGACGACACGATCTTCGCCCTCCAGGACAAGGGAATCCGGGTGGTCGGCGTCGACGTGGACAGCGAAATCGGCGACGGGCTCAACGGCACCGGCAACGCACACAACCCCGACTACCCGGACCAGATCGAGAATCCGCCGACCACCCCCGGCCAGGCCACCCGCATCATCGAAGCCACCCAGGGCCGGCTGCTCGAAGGCATCCAGGGCGACGCGGTCGCCCAGGCCATCGTCGACGGCATGGACAACCTCCCCACTTCCGTCGGCCACCAGCTCAGCGACTGCAGTCCCTACCTCACCGTCGCGCTCGACCCGCCCACCCGCCGGGTGACCAGCGGCGACACCGCCCACTTCGCCGAGACCATCGACGTCGCGGCCGACGCCCCGCAGGGCGCACGGCTCACCTGCACCGTCCAGTTCCTGCTCGGCCCGCAGATCCCGGGCACGGACAGACTCGCCCCCACGGCCGCGCCCGACCCCGGCTTCCAGCAGAAGATCACCATCGAAGTGAACGACGTGAACGCGCCCGTCGTCACCGTGGACGACCGCATCGCCAGGGCGGACGACGAGGACGGTACGAAGATCAGCTACTGGGCCACCGCCAGGGACGCCCAGGACGGCCGCCTCCCCGTCACCTGCGCCCCTGCCTCCGGCTCCCTCTTCCCGGTCGGCTCGACCACGGTCACCTGCACCGCCACGGACGCGGCGGGCAACACCGGCACCGACACCGCAGTGTTCCGGGTGCTGGAGCCGCCCCCGCCGCCGCTGCCCCCGCCACCCGCGACCGACGTCGCCGTCCAGACCGACATCAGCCCCGGCCGTACGTACATCGGCCGCCAGGCCCGGGCCCGGTTCACCGTCACCAACGCGGGGCCGGACACCGCCAGGGACGTCGTCCTCACCACGAGCTGGCCGAAGGCCGGCAAGGCGAAGGACCGTACGCTGACCTCCCCCGGCCGCTGCACCGCCGCCGCCCCCTGCACCATCCCGCCCGGCGGCCGGATCGAGGTGACCCAGACCGGCACCTACCGTGCGCCGGTCACCGGGGACGTACGCGCCACCGTGAGCGGCATGCTGGGCGACCGGTACCCCGTCAACGACAAGGACACGGCCGGGCTGCGGGTCCTCAGGCCCTCCCTCACCGTCACCCCGCAGGTCGCCAGGCCCGGCCAGCCCGTCGTGGCGCGCGGCAAGGACTACCCGCCGGGCGAGACCGTGCGCCTGACCTGGAACACCGGCATCACGGCGGACCGCACCGGCGTACGCGTGGGCCGCGACGGCACCTTCGAGGTGCAGGTCCTGGTGCTGCGCAAGGACACCCTCGGACCGCGTGTCCTGCGCGCCGACATCACCGGACTCCCCCGGCTGCAAGAGCCCGTGCTGGTGGTCCAGGGCAACCTTCAGCCACCGGACTTCAAGGGCCGTACGTGAGAGGGGCGGGCACCAGGTGATCCACGAGGTGGACGACGTACTCCGGTCCCTGATCCGGGCGGAGGTGCTCGGCGGCGGCCAGATCGCGGTCGTCTTCGACGCCCCCACCCGGGAGTGGGCGGCCAAGGTCAACGCCCCCATGGTCAACCTCTATCTGTACGACATCCGCGAGGACATGCGGCGGCGCGAGCGCGGCCTGCACAACGAGTACGACGAACGCGGCGCCGTCGTGGCGCGCCGCCGGCCGCCGCGCTACTTCAAGCTGTCGTACCTGATCACCGCGTGGACCAAACGGCCGGAGGACGAGCACCGGCTGCTCTCCTCCCTCCTCGCCTGCCTGCTGGCGTACGAGGCGCTGCCGCCGGAGCGGCTGGCCGGCTCCCTCGCCGGGATCGGGGCCGCCGTACCGATGTCGATCGCCCTGCCCCCGCCGGAGGACCGCTCCTTCGCCGACGTGTGGAGCGCGCTCGGCGGCGAGCTGAAGCCGTCGCTCGACCTGGTGGTGAGCGTGCCGGTGACGGCCTCGCCGACCTACCCGGCGGGACCGCCGGTCGGCGACGAGGGCCTGCACGCACGGTTCGGCGACATGCCGGAACCTCCCGTGCCGGTGCGGAGCGGCGGTCTGCCGGTGTACGGGAGCCGTCCCGGCCGTCCGGTACGGGAGGAGCCGACGGCCTCCGCGGCGCGTCGCGGCCTCGGGCTGCGGATCACGGAGAAGCGCGCGGCCGACGGCGCCACCGGCACTGAGGAGAACCCCACCGCATGACCTTCCCGGGCCACCCCCACGACGACCTGAACCTGCGCCATCTCCTCGCCCGGGCGACCGCTGTCGAGGAACGCGTCCGCCGGGCGGTGGAGGCCCGGCAGCGCACGGACCCGGACCCGGAGGACGCCTTCCGGGGCCTGTACTTGACGGACGAGAACATCGCGCGGCTGCTGAACGAGGAGGGGGCGCGGGGCTTCCCGGACCCGGTGGGGGAGCAGGGCGGGGCCGCCGGGCCGTCCCGGCTCACCGCGCTGGAGACGGACTTCGGGCTCACCCCGCTCGACACCGAGATCCTGCTCATCGCGCTCGTTCCCGACCTGGACGACCGCTTCGAGGCGTTCTACGGGTACCTCAACGACGACGTGACCCGCCGGCGCCCGTCCATCGGCCTGGCCCTCGGCCTGTGCGGCGTCTCCCCGGCCGACGCCGTCGCGCGCGGCCGGCTGGCGGCGGCGGCCCCGCTCCGGGACACCGGGCTGCTGCTGGCCGAGGACCTGGACCGCCCGTTCCTCAGCCGGGCGCTGCGCGTGCCGGACCGGGTCACGGCGCACCTGCTCGGCGACGACACGAGGGACCCGCGCCTCGCAGACGTCACGGCGCCGTGGGAGGCGGTCGCGGGCGTCGGCGATCCGGCGGCTCTGGCCGGGGTCCTGGCCGACGGGGTCACTCTGGTCTACCTGAGCGAGGACCAGGGCGGTGCGGGCACGGCCCTGGCCGCGTCGGCGCTGGAGCGGTCGGGCCGCAGGGTCCTGGGCGTGGACCTCGCCCGCCTGGCGGCGGACCCGGCCCCCGCCGACGCCGTGCGGGCCCTGGTCCGCGAGGCGCGGCTGACCGGGGCCGGCCTGGTGTGCGCGCCGCTGGACGCGGTGTCGCGCGAACACCCCGACCTGTTACGTCTCCTGACGGCCACCCCGGTGCCCACGGTGATGGTGGGCCGGGTGCCGTGGGACGCCTCCTGGTCCACGGTGCCGCCGCTGCTCGTGCACGCCCCGAGGGTGGAGCCGTCGGCGCGCGGGGCGCTGTGGAGCGAGGCGTACCGGCGTACGGGGTCGGGCGCGGTGCCCGCCGGCGTCGACCCGGACCACCTGCTGGCCCCCTTCCTGCTCACCCCGGAGCAGGTCCGGGGGGCGGCCCTGAGCGCCGCCCAGACGGCCCGGCTCGACGGCGGGACCCTCACCCCGGACCACGTACGCCAGGGGGCCCGCGCCCAGAACGCGGCCGGCCTCGACCGCCTGGCCCGCCGCATCGAACCCACGGTGACCTGGGACGACCTGGTCCTCCCGCCCGACGCCCACGCCCAGCTCCGCGAACTGACGGCCCGCGCCCGGCACCGTGACCGGGTGCTGGGGGAGTGGGCGATGCGGCCGGGCGGCGGCCGGGGGCGCGGGGTCTCGGCGCTGTTCGCGGGGGACTCCGGCACGGGCAAGACCATGTCGGCGGAGGTGATCGCGGCCGACCTCGGACTCGACCTGTACACGGTCGACCTGGCGACGGTGATCGACAAGTACGTGGGCGAGACCGAGAAGAACCTGGAACGGATCTTCACGGAGGCGGCGGGGGTCAACGGGGTCCTGCTGTTCGACGAGGCGGACGCGATCTTCGGGAAGCGCTCGGACGTGAAGGACGCGCACGACCGCTACGCGAACGTGGAGAGCGCGTACCTCCTCCAGCGCATGGAGTCCTTCGACGGCCTGGCCATCCTCGCCACCAACCTCCGCGCCAACCTGGACGACGCCTTCACCCGCCGCCTGGACCTGGTCATCGACTTCCCGGTCCCGGACCCGGACCAGCGCCGGGTGCTCTGGGACCGCTGCCTGGGAACGGCGCTCCCGCGCGGCGCGGACCTCGACCTCGCCTTCTGCGCCGAGAACTTCGAGCTGGCGGGCGGCAACATCCGCTCGATCGCGGTGACGGCGGCCTACCTGGCGGCGGAGGCGGGGGGCGCGGTGACGATGGCGACGCTGATCCACGCGGTGCAAAGGGAGTACCAGAAACTGGGCCGCCTGACGCTGGCTTCGGAGTTCGGGCCCTATCTGGA
Source organism: Streptomyces sp. 130 (assembly GCF_007096885.1). GTDB lineage: Bacteria > Actinomycetota > Actinomycetes > Streptomycetales > Streptomycetaceae > Streptomyces. The sequence continues at coordinate 19,958 of NZ_VJNO01000004.1, forward strand.
CCTGCTGGCCTCCTGACCCGAGGGGCGGGCCCGGGACCCGCACACGGGTGTCACCCTTGCGCGGAAGGGGCCGGGGAGCCACCGTGGTCGGAGCCGGTCTGACGATGCCCGGCGGGGCCGAGCCCTACGGCGACGGGAGTTGGCGTGACCGAGTTGTCTGTTCTGCCTGAGGGAGTTCTGCCTCACACGCTGTACGGCGAGGGCCCGCACAAGGTGATCGCGGTGCACGGCTGGTTCGCCGACCGTTCGGCGTACGACCCGGTGGTGCGCGACCTCGACCTCGGCTCGTTCGAGTACGCGGTGGCGGACCTGCGGGGGTACGGCGAGGCCAAGGGCGTGGCCGGCTCGTACACGACGGCCGAGGGCGCGGCGGACGTGCTCGCGCTGGCCGACCGGCTCGGCTGGGAGCGCTTCTCGCTGATCGGACACTCGATGGGCGGCTCCGTCATCCAGCGGACGCTGGCCGCCGCGCCGCACCGTGTGCGCAGGCTGGTCGGCATTTCGCCGGTGCCCGCGTCCGGACTGCCCCTGTCGCCCGAGCAGTGGGAGCTGTTCTCCGGGGCGGCGGCGAGCCCGGAGAACCGGCGGGCCATCCTGGACTTCACCACAGGAGGCCGACGCCCGGCGGCCTGGCTGGACCGCATGGTCCGGCGCTCGGTCCGGTGCAGTGACGAGAGGGCGTTCCGGGCCTGGCTGGACTCCTGGGCGGGCGAGGCGTTCCACGACCGGATCGACGGATCGCCGGTCGCGGCCCTGGCGATCGTCGGCGCGCTCGATCCGGCGCTCTCCGCCGAGGTGCAGCGGGAGACGTGGATGCGGTGGTACCCGCGCGGTGAACTGGTCGAGCTGCCGTCCTGCGGCCATTACGCGATGGACGAGGCGCCGCTCGACCTGATCCGGGTGGTGGAGGACTTCCTGCGGGCGGACGCGGCCGATGGCGGGGCGACGCCCTGAGCGAGCGCGTCCTGCCGGGGGCCGTTCCCGATGTGCTCGACCCCTGGCGAAACGCCCTCGGCGTCCCGCACGACTACCATCGCCAGCTCCGCGATCACCGGCCCGTCGCGTGGCAGGAGGAGCACGAGGCGCTGGGCCGGCCGGCGGACCCAGGTTTCTGGGCGGTCACCCGGCACGCGGATGTGGTCCAGGTCCTGCGCGACTCCTCGGCCTACTCGTCGCACCTCGGCGCCACCCAGATCCGCGACCCCGACCCGGACGACCTGCGGTTCATCCGCCGCTTGATGCTGAACCAGGACCCGCCGCACCACCGGCGGCTGCGCGTCCTGGTGCGCCGCGCCTTCACCCCGAAGCGCATCGGCCGGTTCGAGACCGTCGCCCGCGAACGCGCCCGCGCGCTGCTGAGCCGCGCGGTGGGCGTGGCACGGGAGGGTGATGGCACTTGCGACCTCGTCAGAGAGGTCACGGACAACTACGCGTTGCTCAATGTGACGGACCTGCTGGGCATTCCGGACTCGGACCGAGGGCTGCTCCTCCACTGGACCCGTCGCGTCATCGGCTACCAGGACCCGGACAAGCGAAAACACCGCAGCCGGGCCGCGCCGGCGAACCGGTCGACCCGCGTTCTCCGGCGGCCCGGCGCGACATGTTCGACTACGCCCACTTCCTAGCGGCCCACAAGCTCCGGCACTCCGCCGACGACGTGATGACGGCGCTGGCCACGGACGCCGAAATGACTGCGCCGGAGCTGGAGATGTTCTTCTTCCTGCTGGTCGTCGCGGGAAACGACACGGTGCGCAGTGCGGCGCCTGGCGGAATCCAACTTTGGCCACGCACCCGGGGGAGTACCACCGACTGCACAACAAGGAGATGGACATGGCGACCGCCGTGCACGAACTCCTCCGCCGCCACCCATTGGTCCTCACCTTCCGGCGCACGGCCACCCAGGACACGACCTGTCGGGCACGCGCATCCGCGCCGGCGACAAGGTCGTCGTCTTCCACGCCTCGGCCAACCACGACGAACGGGCCTTCCCGAACCCCTTCGCCCTGAACCTCAGCCGTTCCCCCAACCTTCACGTCTCCTTCGGTGATGGCCCCCACGTATGCCTGGGCGCCCACTTCGGCCGCCTACAACTGCGCGTACTGTACGAGGAACTGGGCCGCGCCCTGCCTCCAGCCACCCTCACCCTCGCCACCCCACCGAGCCGCCTGCTGTCGAACTTCATCAACGGGCTGAAGTCCTTGCCTGTGCGGGTGGCCGGCATCTGAAGGCTTGAGGCCGCGCAGAGAAGCTGCACAGCTGGTGTGTCGCTACCCCATGACGTCGGGGAGCCTGTCTGCGGGGAAGGGGGGATCGTCGGGCCAAGACGCCATCCGGCGCTCGATCAGGGTTCTGTACTTTTCTACGTCCCGATCCGCCAGGGCCAATGCCGCAACAGCCTGCAACTCGATGTTTTCCAGTTCGAGTGCTTGAGTCAGGTAACTTTCCGCGTCGGCGCGATGTGAGCGCGCAATCGCGTTTATCGCGGCCCACCGTGCGCTTATCACCAGGGAGTCATCGACCATGACACCTGCTAGCGCTTCCGTCAAGGCACCGAGGGTGTGCTCTTCCGTCTGGTTGTCGGGATTGTTCTCAAGGATAGTTGAAGCGGCCTGCGCTGCGCCTGTCACAACACCCTCAGAATGTGACTCATTCAGGGCCTTACAGACCAGTCGACTGTCCTCCAATTGGGCGATCGTGGCTATTGCGTAAAGGGCTGCTGCGTGATTGTCGCCATCCTCTCTTGGACTTTCCGGAGTATATTTGGATGAGGGCGTCGATAGAACACGTCGAGCACACTCCAAAACTTCCCCGGCGTATTCGACGAGAATATTTTCACCACCATGGCGGGACATGGAAGCGCAGTAGTGGTAATAACTCAACGCGATGTATGATGCGTCGGCTTCAGTGCTGTGCAGAAGCGAGCGGAAGGCGCGCACGGCCTCGATTTCACTCTGAGGGGAAATGAGTTCTGCCCGCTCCTCTGCGATGCGCGTATCGCCCAGATCGATCTGTTCCCAGTCGTACATGCGTAGGCACTTCCTTTCCGGTGGCGCATCTCCACGGAAACTACTTAGGGTAGTCCTTCTGGTGAGGTTTCACCCGTCTTCTTCGGGGCTTACGAGAAGAATCTTTCCACCTCGGGTGATGTACTTTTCTCGCTCGGCTTTGATGGCCTCCTCCGTTAACCACTTGATGGCTTCGGCAGGAACTTCACCGAAAATGAGGACCTCCTGCGTGCGCACCACGTCCTTTACTACCTTCTCCATCTTTCCAGGGCTATTGGTGATGAACCACCGGTCATGCGCTTCCCTGGTCGTGAGGTCAGTGATGTTCCCGGGGGAGATGTATGACAAGTCTATCTCTATGCGCTCTCCCTTTTTTCCGAATAGCCCGCCCTGGGGGTTTCTGATATCGCCACTTCGTATCTTTGATCCGGATACGTAAGGACTGTTCGCGTGCCCGTCGACATGCTGTAGTTCGCTGATGAGGGAAGAGTTCTTCTTTTTCGGGATTCCACGAGACGGTCGTGCGTCGATGTTCTTACGATCTTCGCGTGTTACGTTGCGCGTGATGTACCGCGGTACCTTCTGTCCTTCCTTGTCCAGCACGTATTCGTCGTTCCCCTCGCTGTCCCCTGCGAAAATTACCTGGTCGCCGCGCCTGTCCAGCTCGACGAACTCCCTGGCCCTGCGCAGCTGGCCGACAGGGGACAACTTAATTACATCTCGATTCTTTGCGTCCTTGGCGTCACTTTCGAGGTACAGTACCCAGACGTCGTCCGTAAGAGGTTCCCACAGAAGCCTGAATCCGCACGACTGGGCTTCCTTGACGGCGGGTATGTCATTCACCTTGTTCTTCACATCTTGTATTTTCACGGGGACGTCGTACACCCCTGGCACTCCACGCGTCGGTAAAACTATGAGCTCTCGACCTATTTCTTCGCGTAGTCGTGCGGATTCGTCAGGAATAGAGAATACCGTGAAGTCGGCCTTAGGGTTTATCTTCGCAGAGATATTCCATGCGTAAGAAGTGCTAGGCTTTACGGCCTCAATCGAGGTCAGTTTATACTTACGCTTGATCAGGGCAAGGCGTGCGCGAAGAATGGTGCTGAGGCGGTGGGGTTTATCCATCAAAGCCTCGACTTCGGCGACTGCGCGCCGCAGCCGGGCTTCTTTGTCTGCCGGTGCCTCCTCTCTTTTCTTGTTGCTGGAGCCTGTCGTGCTAACGGTTCCGCCGGGATTATTGTCCTTCTTTCCGTTCCTGAGTTTGTTCCACAGCGCTCTGCCCTTTTTGGCGATGAAGTCTACGATCTTGTCGATCGCTCGGTTCACCGGGCGGGAGACCGCATGGAAGACGCTCTTCACCTTCGCGGCCAGGCTGCCGATCCCCAGCAGGGAAGCCAGGAAGCCGATGAGCAGAGGAACGCTTGCGGCCAGGGCGGTTTCGACCATTTTCGGGACGCCGGCCTTGCCGCCGTTGGCTATCGCGACGACCGCGTCCAGGACGGAGTTGACGAATTCGACGATCTGGGCGCCCTGGTTCACCACGAACGTGACGATGTCGATGATTCCCTTGACCGCGCGGACGAACGCGGAAGCGGGATTCAGGAGCGAGAGGATCCAGGTGATGCCGGCGATGATGACGGTGGGGATCAGGTAGCTCGTCAGCTTTTCCAGGATCGTGGACTTGAGGTCGCCGGCTTCCGCCTGGATCTCCTTGACCGCGCCCGCCGGGCCCTCGCGGGCGATGTTCTGGGCGACCGGAACCGAGGACTCGACCGCTGTCATCGCCTCGTCGGGGACGCCCTTGCGGGTGACGCGGGCGCGGATGTTGGCCCAGGTCAGGCCGAGGAGGGAGCCGATGAGCTGGATGATGCCCTTCATGTCGAACTTCTGGGGGAGTTCGAGGCCCGCCTTCACCGCGGTGCCGAGCAGCCAGGACACGAGCCCGGTCTTCAGGTGGCCGGCGATGTTCGTGATGAAGAGGTTCAGGCCCGCGCCGACGGCCGAGACCAGGTTGCCCAGGAAGCCGATGGGGTCCTTGATGATCTTCATGATCGCGCCGGCGGCCTTGGCGAGGATGCCGAGGAGGAGGTTCTTCAGCTCGTTGATCGTCTTGATCGCGCCGACGATCGCGTCCTTCGCCTTGTCGATCAGCCCCTTGTTGGCCTCCTGGAGCTTCTTGATCTCCTCGTCGACCTTGTTGAGCGCGGCGGTGTACTTCTGGGCCAGGTCCTGGACCAGCTGTTCGGACTTCTCGTTGACCGTCGCTTCCAGGTCGTCGAATTTGCCCGCGAAGTCCTTCGCCGCCTCCTCGCCGAACTGACGCAGATCGGCCGGGAGTTTGTCGACCTCCGCCTTCAGCTCGCTCCGCCCCTTGGCGATCCGGGCCTTCGCCTTGCCCAGCTCGGTGCCGATGATGTCGGCGACCGACGAGATCACCGTCTGCATCTGGGACACGTACAGCTTGCGGGCCTCCTGGTAGAGGTTGTTCGCCTCCTCGGGCAGGCCCGCGAACTTGTCCTTCACCCAGCGGGCCTTGCCGGTCCAGCCGGAGTACCGCTTGTCCTTGTACTTCTTCATCCGGCGCTTGTGGTCCGCCGTGAACGCGTCCCGGGCCGCCTTCTCCCCGGAGGTGAACGCCGCGTCGACCTTCTGGTCCAGGCCGGACAGCGTCGCCTCGACGTCCTTCTTCGTGCCGTCGTAGACCTTCTGGAGCTTCGCCGTGACCTCGGCGCGCTTCTTCTCGTCCTTCGACTTCGTCTCGCCCTTGCCGCCGTCCACCTTCTGTCCGGCCTGCGCACGTGTCGCGGTCAAGGCGCTCATCGCGGAGGCGCCCGAAGCCGCCGCTCCCGCTTTCGCGGCCGCCAGCTGCTGGTTCTCGGCCGCCCTGCCCTTCGCCGGGGCCTTCGCGGAGTCCGCCTCGGCGGTCTTCTTCGCGCTGAGCGCCTCGTCGAACTCCGGCTCGTTGCCCTTGGCGAGCTGCTCCTCGGTGACCTCCGCGTCCGCCATCGCCTTGTCGTTCTGCGCGGGCCCCTCGGAGAAGTCCGTGACCGACGCCGGCTGCTTGGCGGGGATCGCGGCCGCCGCGGACGGCGCTCCGGGGTTGCCGGGCGGCTGGTCCGGGGTGAGCGGGGTGACGGGCTTGTCCTTCGCGGCCGACGTGTCCGGCGGAGCCTTCGTCGCCGTGTCGATGTCCTTGGCCGACGCCTCCTTGCCGTCCGAGACCTTGCCGTCGACCTCCGCCTTGACCCGCTCCGCCTTGCCGGACTTGGAGAACTTGTCGGCGTCGTCGAGGTTCTTCGGGGCCTGGGCGTCGATCGCCTTGTTCACCGCGTCGATGAACGCCCTCTTGTCGAACTCGCCGGGCTTCGCGGCATTCATCTTCTCCGCGTTCGCCGCCTTGCCCTGCGCCTCCTTGTCGTCCGGAGGCGCGACGGCGGCAGCCTGAGACGCCTTCGACTCCGTCACGGCCGGTCGGTGCTGGGCCATCCGCTGTTTCTTCGCCGCGATGTCCGCCTTGACGCCCCGGAAGCCCGGCGCCTGGGCCGGCGACGGCTTCACGGGGGCCGTGTAGCGCTGGGCGACGAGGCGGGAGACGGCCGCATTGCCGGCCGCCCGTTGCAGCCGCTGAAGGCTGCGGCGGTCCGGCGCCGGGGCGGGGGCCGGGACCGCCTGCGCATGAGAGGTGTTGGTGCGGGAAGGGGCGGCGGGGGTTTCTCCGGGAACCGCCTTCACCCGTGCCTCCCCCCAGCACAGCTCCGCACGCACCTGGTCGATAGGTCAGCGTGCTGTCCGCGCCCCGCTCGCGGCACAAGACGTGAGGCAGGCATCCCGGGCACACCCCGTGACGCGTAGGTCGCGGGCCGTTTGCCTCATCGGGCAGCCCCCCATGCACGCCGGGGCGGCCGACTATCCGTTCCCGGTGATCGCCGAAGTGGCGAGAATCGCCGGTGTTCCCCGGTCGGGCAGCGGTCGTGCGACGGGGTGGAAAGCACGTCGAGGAGCACGTCGAGGAGAGGCCCCCTATGCCGTCGTACTTGTCCCCGGGCGTCTACGTCGAAGAGGTCGAGTCCGGTTCCCGGCCGATCGAGGGGGTGGGCACGTCGGTCGCCGCCTTCGTCGGGTTCGCCCAGCGCGGCCCGTTCGACGAGCCGACGCTGATCACGAACTGGAGCCAGTTCGTCAGCACCTTCGGTGACTTCGTGGACGGCACCTACCTCGCCTCCAGTGTCTACGGCTTCTTCGGCAACGGCGGCGGGATCTGCTACGTCGTCCGCATCGGCGACGGCTCGGACACCGTGGCCGGGGGAGCGGAGGGCGAACTCGCGGCCGGCTCCGAGGTCCAGGTCGGGCCGTACGCCGTCAAGCCGAGGCCGGGGGTGGCCGGCGAGATCAGCGTCGAGATCGCGGAGGCGGAGGGCGAGGACCCGCCGTCCGACGTGTTCCAGCTGATCGTGAAGCGCGACGGCCAGGTCGCGGAGACGTATCCGTCCGTGACCACCAAGCGGAGCAAGGAAAACGTCGCCACCCGGGTCAACGCCCAGTCCGAGCTGATCGAGATACGGGAGTCGGGACGCGGCGCCGCCCCCGCCCGCCCGGCGCCGCAGTCGGTGACCCTCGCCCCCGCCGCCCCGCCCGCCGGAAGCGCCGGTGCGCTCGCCCCCGAGGTGTACGTCGGCGACGCCGACCGCCGTACGGGCCTCGGCGGCCTCGAAGCGGTCGACGACGTCACGATGATCGCCGTGCCCGACCTGATGGGCGCGTACGAACGCGGGCTGCTGGATCTGGAATCGGTCGTCGCGGTGCAGCAAGCGCTCATCGACCACTGTGAGTTGATGGGGGACCGGGTCGCCATCCTCGACCCGCCACCCGGCCTGACGCCACAGCAGATCCGGGCCTGGCGCACCGACCGGGCGAACTTCGATTCCAAGTACGCCACGCTCTACTACCCGTGGATCAGCGTCGCCGACCCGGCGTCCGGCCGCGCCACCCTCGTACCCCCGAGCGGGCACATCGCCGGCATCTGGGCGCGCAACGACGACTCGCGCGGCGTGCACAAGGCACCGGCCAACGAAGTGGTGCGCGGGGCCGTGGCGTTGCAGACGCAGCTGACCAAGGGCGAACACGACCTGCTCAACCCGATCGGGCTCAACTGCATCCGCGCCTTCCCCGGACGCGGCATCCGGGTCTGGGGCGCCCGCACCCTGGCCTCCGACCCGGCCTGGCGCTACCTGAACGTGCGGCGTCTCTTCAACTACCTGGAGGAGTCGATCCTCGCCGGCACCCAGTGGGTGGTCTTCGAGCCGAACGACGACGCCCTGTGGGCCCGCATCCGGCGCACGGTCTCCGCGTTCCTGGTCAACGAGTGGCGCAAGGGCTCGCTGTTCGGCCTGACCCCGGACGAGGCGTTCTACGTGAAGTGCGACCGGGAGACGAACCCGCCCGAGAGCGTCGACGCGGGCCAGGTCGTGTGCGAGATCGGCGTCGCGCCCGTCAAACCGGCCGAGTTCGTCGTGTTCCGGCTCTCCCAGCTCACCGGTGGCACCGGAGGCGTGGACGAGTGACCGGCGCGCGCCGCCCCTCAGTGACCGGCCCGTTCCCGAACCTGGCGTAAGGAGCCTGTGGTGCCACTTCCCGATCTCGACAGTTCCGTCGGGCACTCCTTCGGTCTCGAATTCGACAGCGTCGTCATCAAGCAGATCACCGAGGTCAGCGGTCTGAAGATGGAACAGGACGTCATCGAGCTCAAGCAGAACACCGCCGACGGCAAGTACGCCATCAAGAAGCTGCCCGGCCGCCCCAAGGCCGGCGAGGTCACCGTCACGCGCGGTCTGACCGAGGACAACAGCTTCGAACGCTGGATCAAGGACTCCCGCTTCGGCCGCATGACGAGCGCCCGCCGCAACGGCGCCGTCATCGTGTACGACTACGAGGGCCTGCCCATCAAGCGGTACAAGCTCATCAACGCCTGGCCCAAGTCCCTGGAGATCGGCACCCTCAAGGCCGGAGACACCTCGGTGCTCACGGAGAAGCTGGCGATCACGTACGAGAGCATGGAGCTCGACTGATGCGGCGCACGGTCCAGTTCCAGGCGCCACCGGAACGGGACCCGGGCACGGGCCGGTCCGAACCGTTGCGGACCGAGTTCGCCTTCGAGCTGCCGCGCGGTTACGTGGACGAGTCGGGCACCGTGCACCGCAGCGGGGTGATGCGGCTGGCGACCGCACGGGACGAGCTGGTTCCCCTGCGCGACGACCGGGTCCGGGAGAACTCCGCGTACCTCTCGGTCGTGCTGATCTCCCGGGTGGTGACCCGGATCGGGACGGTGGAAGACATCCATCCGGGTGTCATCGAGGACCTGTTCGCGTCGGACCTGGCGTTCCTCCAGGACTTCTACCGCCGGATCAACGCCGAGGGACACACGCGCGCGGCCGTCACCTGTCCGTCCTGCGACGAGGAGTTCGCGGTGGATCTCGCCGGCGGTCGCCTGGGGGAATCGTGACGTACGCGGCCGACCTGCTCTACGAGGAGGTCGCGTACCTCGCCTACCACTTCCACTGGCCGCTGGACGACCTGCTGGACCTGGAACACCCGGAACGCCTGAAGTTCGTCGCACAGGTCGCCCGCCTCAACGGGCAGTAGCCAGGAGCACGGAGGAGGACGAGGAACCATGGGGCTGATGTCCTGGCTGCGCGGCGGCCGTTCCGCCGAGTCCGCGCCGTCGCGTCACCCGGTCGCCCCGCACCGGGACCGGGGCGACCGGGTCGACGTGCACCGGCTGGAACCGGTGCAGCGGTCGGTCACGGGACAGGACCTGCTGATCAACCCCACCCACTTCGAAGCTGGATTGACGACACGTCAGGACACGGCGCTGGGCACGCCGTTGGGCCATCTGGTGAGTCCCGAGGCGCCCGCCGGCCTGGTGCGCGGAGTGGCCGACGCCGCCCCGCAAGGCCCGCCCCCGCCGGCCCAGCGGGCCGTCGAGATGCCGACGCCGGCACGCTCCGGTACGCGGCGCGGTGCGGTCGCCGTCCAGCGGACGTACGGGGAGGGCCTGCCGAACCTCACCTCGGCCGGTCCGGCCTCGGCGTCCGCCGGTCTGCCCGTACGGCAGTTGGTCGGCGAGCAGCGCCTCGCACCCCTGGCCGGGAACACCGAACCGGCGGGCCCGGCGCCTCACGCGGCCGCCACCGGGCCCGCCGTCCCGGCGCCGGGTCCGCCGGCGCCGGGCGCCCCGTCCGTGCAGCGCACCTCCGCCGACGGGCCGTCCCGGCCGGCGCCGCCCCCGTCCCGCCGCACGGGCGGCCTCGGGGCACCGCTGCCCGGCCTGCCGCCCACCGCCCAGCGCAGAGCGGTCCAGCCCTCGCAGCCACCCCGGGCGCAGGACGACAGCGCCCCGCCGCAGGCCCACGCCCCCGACCCCGTGACCGGCCCCGGCGAGACCACCGAGCCGCCGGTCACCGGGGTACCCGGCAGCCCCGACGCCCCCAGCGGGACGGAGGCCGTCGCACCGCTCCTGGGTGACGCCCCGCTCAAGCCGGGCGGCGGCGCACCCGCGCCCGACGCGACACCGGAGGGCCAACAGCCCGCCGCCCCGGTGCAGCGCGCCGGCACCCCGCCGCCCGCCGCCCCCGACCGCCCCACCGCACCCCTGCTCGGGGACCGGCCCCTGCCCCTCCGTACCGCAGATGCCCCCGGCGACGCCCCGGCCGTCCAGCGCGCGGCGGTGAGCACCGGCGCCGACGGCAGCGCTCCCGGGTCGTCGCCGTTCGTTCCCCCGCCCCCGGACCCGCCACCCGCCGTGGCCGTCCGATGGGTCGCTGCCGACCCGGACAAGGGCATCGCGCCGGGAGCGCGGGGAGCATCGGCGGAGCCGGGGGCGCTGCGAGTACAGCGAGCACCGAGTGCACCGGCGGCACCGCCCCGGCCTGCGGTGCCCCCCGTGCAGCGGCAGACCCTCCCGCCGCCGGCCCGGCCGGACCCGGCGGCCGGCCGGGGGCCGCGCGTCCCCGCCTCCGTGCGTAACGCCGGAGCCGTCGCCGTGGCCGCCGGGGTCGCGCAGCGGATGGCCGACGGGAGCGTCGTCTTCCCCGCCGCGCCCCGCGACGGCACCTCGCGGCCGGTCGTCCAGCGGGACTCGGAGACCGCCGAGGAGCCACCGCCGCCGCCGCTCCCGGAACCCGATCCGGAGCCCGGGCCCGATCCCGAGCCGCCGGACGCCACGGAACAACCGGCGGCGACCACGAACTCGTCCGTGAGCCCCGACGGGACACCGCAGGCGCCCCCCGTCACCGACGAGCTGGTCCGGGCGCTCTACGCGCCCCTCAGCAGACTGCTGAAGGCCGACCTGCGGCTCGAACGCGAACGTTCCGGCTCCCTCATCAACACCCGTCACTGATCGAGAGGCACGCGCCATGGCCACCGCCCCCGCCCCGGACGACCCCGCAGTCAGCGTCTGCTTCGTCGTGACGATCGACGACATTGAGCTCGGGTCGTTCAACACCTGTGACGGGCTGGGCTGCGAAGTCGTCCTGGAGACCCGTGAGGAGGGCGGCAACAACGGGCACGTGTGGCAGCTGCCGACCCGGCTGAAGTACTCCAACGTGAAGCTGTCGCGTCCGCTCACCCGGGAGACGGAGAAGGTGGCGCGCTGGTTCGCCACGATGACGACCGGGTTCAGCCGCAAGACCGCGCACATCGAGGCGCGGACCGGCGACGGCCGCAAGGTCGCCCAGTGGGGGCTGCTCGAAGTCGTGCCGGTGCGCTGGACCGGGCCCTCGTTCACCCCGGAGTCGCCGAAGGTCGCGATGGAGACGATCGAGATCGCCCACCACGGCTATGTGATGGAGGGCTGAGCGGCGTGAGCTCGGGACCCATCGCGTTCAGCGCGGCCGGGACGTCCGGGGTGGCGTCCGCCGCGAAGGGCGGCTCGGCCAGGCCCAAGCTGGAGCACGCCTACCTGGAGCTGCGCACCCCGCCCACCGGGGGCGGGCTGACCCCCGGTGGCCCGTGCGGGCGGATCGACTTCCAGTTCAACCCCAAGGAGCTGAGCCTGACGAAGGCGGCCTCCTGGAAGCGCACCCCGGCCAAGGGGGCGAAGAGCTCGGGCCCGCCGGAGTACCAGGGCTCGCAGCCCAGCAAGCTGACCGTCGAGATGTTCTTCGACGCGGGCGACACCCAGGACACCAGGGTCGTGACGGCGGTGGAGCAGCTGTTCGCGTGCTGCGTACCGACGAACGAGACCAGGCAGCAGCAGCGTTCCTCACCGCCCTGGGTGGTGTTCCACTGGGGCGGACTCACCGGATTCCCCGGCTACGTGAGCCAAGTGGCCGCCAAATACACGCTGTTCACCACGTCGGGGGTACCGATCCGGGCCGTGTGCCAGGTGACGATGGAGGAGATCAGCGGCGAGACGCCCGGGCAGAACCCGACATCCGGGGCGCTGGCCGCCCGGTGGGTGCACCGGGTCGCGTCGGGGGACTCGCTGCCGTCGCTGGCCCACCGGGAGTACGGCGACGCGGGCGCCTGGCGGGTGATCGCCGAGGCGAACGGCATCGACGACCCGATCAGGCTCGCCCCGGGCACCCAGCTGCTGCTGCCCGCGCTGGACGAGCTGAGCCGGCTGGACGACAGCGGCGGCCGGGGGGTGGGGCGATGACGCGCCCCGGGGTCGCCAGCGCCCTGGTGGTGGAATTCGACGGCCGGCCGCTGCCCGCGAAGTTCCTCAACACGCTGGTCGAGGGATACGTGGACGACAGCCGAACGCTCCCCGACCTCTTCCTGCTCCGGTTCCGCGACCCGGACCGCGTCCTGCTCGAACAGACCGGCCTGAAGATCGGCAGCGAGGCCCGGCTCCTCGCCCGGGCCGGCGGCGGGACCGCCCCGAAACCGCTCCTCGAAGGCGCGGTCACCGCCCTGGAGGTGGAGCTGGACGAGACCGGCACCTTCACCGTGGTCCGGGGCCTGGACGAGTCGCACCGCCTGCTGCGGGGCCGGCGCGTCGCCAGCTACCAGAACATGACCCTGTCCGACATCTGCGGCCAGGTCGCCCAGCGCGCCGGACTCAAGCCCGGCACCGTGGACATCGCCGGCCCGGTCATCGAGCACCTCGCCCAGCCCAACGTCACCGACTGGGAGTTCGTGCGCGGACTCGCCGAGGAAGCGGGCGCCCAGGCATACGTGCGCGACGGACGGCTGCACATCACCCGGCCCGCCGAGGCGAGCGGGGCACCGGACAGCTCCGCGCGCGCCGACCGCGACCCGCTCGTCCTCGAACTCGGCAGCAACCTGCTGCGCTGCCGGGCCGGCGTCTCGGCCGCCGAACAGGTCTCCGAGGTCGAGGTGCGCGGCTGGGACATCGGGGCCAAGGAGCCGCTGGTCGGCCGGTCGCCCGCCGGGCAGTCGGCGACGCTGGACCTCGGCCTCACGGCGGCCGAGGTCACGGCCCCCTTCGGCGAGGCGCGGTTCGTCGTCACCGACGCCGCGTACGGCACCCAGGCGCAGGTGGACCAGGCGGCGAAGGCGCTGGCCGAACGCATCGCCGGCTCCTTCGCGGAACTGGAGGCCGTGATCCGGGGCAACCCCGAAGTCACGGCGGGCAGCGCGGTCGCCCTCAACGCGGTCGGCGCGCCCTTCGAGGGCCGCTACACGGTCACCTCCTCACGCCACGTCTTCGACGCCGTACGCGGTTACGAGACCTGGATCACCGTGTCCGGACAGCAGGAGCGCTCCCTGCTCGGGCTCACGGCGGCCTCGCACGCGTCCGGGAGCGGTCCGCGCTGGGCGGGACTGGTCAGCGGGACGGTCACGGACACCCAGGACCCGGAGGGCTCGGGCCGGGTGAAGGTGCGCTTCCCCTGGCTGTCGGACGAGTACGCGAGCGACTGGGCGCGCACCGCGCAGTCCGGCGGTACGGGCGGCGGCGAGGCGTTCATCCCCGAGGTCGGCGACGAGGTGCTGGTCGGCTTCGAGCAGGGGCACCTGGACCGGCCCTACGTGCTGGCCGGGCTGTACAACGGCAAGGACCGGCCCGGCGGGGGAGCGGGTGGCGCCGGCGCCCCGGACGCCCCGGGCGGCGGCGACCTGGTCGACCCCACCACCGGCGCCGTCAACCGCCGCGCCTTCGCGTCCAGGAGCGGCAACCAGCTCGAACTGCTGGACGCGGCCGACGGCCCGCAGGGCGTACGGCTGCGCACGGGCGACGGGAAACTCACCATCGACCTGGACCGCCGCGGCACCGCCGTCGTCATCAGCAGCGACGGCAGCGTCACCATCGAGGCCAAGGAGCAGGTCTCCGTCACCGCGGCCAAGGGAGTCTGCCTGGACGCCGGACGCGGGGAGCTGAAGCTCACCGGCGAGAGCGTCACCCTCACCTCCCGCGACGGGCTCGCCCTGAACGGCGGCAACGGCAGGGTCGCCCTGTCCACGGAAGGCGCGGTGGAGGTGCACGGCGGCCAGGTCACGGTCGACGGCAGCCGGCGCACGGACCTGAAGAGCGGTGGCTCGGTCTCCGTCAACGCCCCGATGATCCAGCTCAACTGACGTACCACCACGACCCCAGCGAAAAGGAGCGCACCGCATGCCGTCAGCAGCAGCCGCCCGGGTCGGCGACCCCACGGGGCACCCGGGCACGGTCGGGCCGCCCGGGGTGGTCTCGGTGCTGATCGGCGGCAGACCCGCGGCCACGGTCGGCACCCTCCACCAGTGCGCGTCGCCGCTCGGCCACCCACCGTCCCCGATCGCGCCCCCGGGCAGCCGGAGCGTGTTCATCGGCGGCAGGCCGGCCGCCCGCGTCGGTGACCTGAGCGGCTGCGGGGCACCGATCCTGGCGGGCTGCGCCACGGTGCTGATCGGAGGCTGAACGGACATGGGAGAGCAGTTCATCGGGGCCGGCTGGGCCTTCCCGCCGCGCACGGACGCCACCGGTTCCATCGCCCTGGTGCGCGGCGAACGCGAACTGGAGGAGTCGATCCGGCTGATCCTCGCCACCTCGCCCGGCGAGCGACCCATGCGGCCCGAGTTCGGCTGCGCCGTCAACGACTACGTGTTCGCCCCCGCCGACGCCGGAACGGCCGGGCAGCTCGCGTACGAGGTGCGCCTCGCCCTGGAACGCTGGGAGTCGCGCATCGAGGTCGCCGACGTGACCGTGCGGTTCGACGCGGCGGACAGCGGGGTGCTCTACATCGACATCGGCTACACGGTGCGCGGCTCCAACGACCCGCGCAACCTCGTCTTCCCGTTCTACGTGATCCCCCCGCACGGGCCGGAGACGAACCCCGACGACGAGGAGGCCGGCGCGTGACGCTGCCCAGTCCGAATCTGGACGACCGCCGCTTCCAGGGCCTGGTGGACGAGGCCAAGCGCCTGGTCCAGCAGCGCTGCCCGGAGTGGACCGACCACAACGTGTCGGACCCGGGAGTCACGCTCATCGAGGCGTTCGCGACGATGGTCGACCAGCTCGTCTACCGGGTGAACCGGGTGCCGGAGAAGAGCTACCTCACCTTCCTCGACCTGATCGGCGTACGGCTGCACCCCCCGACGGCCGCACGCACCGAGGTGACCTTCCGGCTGTCCGCACCCCGCCCCGACCCCGTCTCGGTGCGCGCCGGCACCGAGGTGGCGACCGTGCGTACGGAGACGGAGGAGGCGGTCGTCTTCACGACCTCGTCCGAACTGACCATCGTGCCCTGCTCGTTCGCCCACCTCGCGACCTGGCCCGCCGCCGGGGAGGTGGCCGACCGCACCGAACAGCTCGCCATCGGGCGCGACGTGGCCTGCTTCGGCGCCACCCCCGCCCCCGGTGACTGCCTCTACGTCGGCCTGTCCGCCGCCGTGCCGGCCGGCGTCGTCGTCCTGCGGCTCGACTGCCGCGTCGAGGGCGTCGGCGTGGACCCGCTCCGTCCGCCCCTGGTCTGGGAGGCGTGGGACGGCACCACCTGGGCGGCCTGCGAGGTCGAGAAGGACGACACCGGCGGCTTCAACCGGTCCGGCGAACTCATCCTGCACCTGCCGAGGACCCACACCCCGGCCGCCGTCGTCCGGCGCACCGGCGGCTGGCTGCGCTGCCGCCTGATCGAGGCCGAGCCCGGCCGCCCGACCTACCTGGCGCCGCCCGTGGTCCGCTCCGTCACCGCCTTCACCATCGGCGCCACCGTCGCCGCCGAACACGCCGAGACCATCACCGACGAGGTGCTGGGCGCGGCGGAGGGCGTACCGGGCCAGACCTTCACCCTGGCCCGCTCGCCCGTCGTACCCGGGGACTTCGTGGTCGAGGTCGCGGACCCGGCGAGCGGCCCCGAACCGGAGTACACCCGCTGGACCAGGGTCGACGACTTCGCGCACTCCGGCCCCGAGGACCGGCACATCACCCTCGACCCGAACTCCGGCCGCGTCGAGTTCGGCCCCGCCGTCCGCGAACGGGACGGCTCCGTCCGCCACTACGGCGCCGTCCCCGCCAAGGGCGCCACGGTCCGGGTGCGCTCGTATCGCACCGGCGGCGGGCTGCGCGGCAACGTCGCCCGCTCGACCCTGAAGATCCTGCGCAGCGCGATCCCGTACGTGGCCCGCGTCGAGAACCGCAGACCCGCGCTCGGCGGGGTCGACGGGGAGAGCGTGGACAGCGCCCGGGTGCGCGGCCCGATGACCCTGCGCACCCTGCACCGGGCCGTCGTCCCGCACGACTACGAACTCCTCGCCCGGGAGGTCGCCCCGGACGCCGCCCGCGTCCACTGCATCCGGGCCGGGGCCGACGACTCCGCCCAGGGCGTACGGCTCCTCGTCGTACCGGCCGGGCGCAGCGACGACCAGGGCCGGATCGAGTTCGACGAGCTGGTCCCGCCGGCCCGGACCCTGCGCCTCATCGCCGGGCACCTGGACGAGCGCCGCCCGATCGGCGCCCGCCTCGTCGTCGAACCGCCGTTCTACCAGGGCGTCACCGTCGTCGCCTCGGTCCAGGCCGAACCCGGCGCGGACCGCGACCGCGTGCGCGACGCGGCACTGGCCGCGCTGTACGGGTACTTCAACCCCCTGACCGGCGGACCCAACGGGCAGGGATGGCCGTTCGGGCGCCCGGTCCAGTCCGGCGAGGCGTTCGCCGTGCTCCAGCGGGTGCCGGGCGTGGACCTGGTGGAGGACGTACGCCTCTACCGCGCCGACCCGGTGACCGGCGAGCGCACCGACGCCACCACCAAGATCCCGCTCGACCGGCACGCGCTGGTCTTCAGCTACGAGCACCAGCTCCGGGTGAGGGGAGCCTGACCATGCGCACCGGCGTCCCCGGGCTGCCCACCCCGCACCCCCTCATCGACCAGCTCCCCGCCGTCTACCTGGAACAGGACTTCATCCGCCGCTTCCTCACCGCGCTGGACGACGTCCTCGCCCCGGTCCTGCTCACCATCGACAACCTCCCCGCCCATCTGGACCCGCGCAGCGCCCCCGACGACTTCCTGGCCTGGCTGGCGCAGTGGGTGGCGGCGGAGTCCCCCGAGGACGGGCCGGCCGAACGGCGCCGGGAGACGGTACGCGGTGCGGTGGCCCGGCACGCCCGGCGCGGAACGGCGGGCGGCCTCGCCGAGGCGGTACGCCTGGCGACCGGAGAGGACCCCGAGATCACGGAGAGCGGTGGCACCGCCTGGTCCACCGGAACCGGCACCACGCTTCCCGGCGCGCCGCGCCCCTGGGTGACCGTCCGGGTCCGGGAGGGGAGCGGCCGGCCCGTCGACCGGGCCCGGCTGGAAGAACTCATCGGCACGGAGGTGCCGGCCCACGTGGGCTTCACGCTGGAAATCCTGCCCTCGGACGGGGGCGTGGGGGGAGCGACGCGGTGATCTGCGAGTCGTGCGGGACGAGGAACGAACCGGGGCGCGAATTCTGTGTGTCGTGCGAGGCGTTTCTGGCGTGGGAGGAGGACGACGAACCCACGCCCCCCGCGCCTCGTGCGCCCACGCCCCCCGCGCCTCGTGCGCCCGCACCGGCCGCCCCGCCGGCGCCCGCCCCGCCACCGCCCGTCGCTCCCGAACCGGGACGGGCCGCCGGGCCGCCGGCCGCCGGGACTCCGGCCCCCGTGTCTCCGGCCGCCGGGACTCCGGACCCGGCCCGCCCGCCGGCCCCCGCCCCGCCGCACCCGCCCCACGCGGCGGACCGCCTCCCCGCCATCCCCCCGCAGCGCCCGCCGGCCTCCGCGTCACGCGCCCAGGACCCGGACCGCCCCGACCCGTCACCCCGTACGCCTCCCACCCCCGCACAGCCCGCCCGCGCCGCCCCCCGGCGCCCCGGGGACCGGCCCGACACCCCTCCCGGCCCCGCGGCCTGGGGGCCCGACGCGTCCGGGCACGAACCATCGCCCGCCGCGCCGGCCAGGGCCACCGCGCCCGTGCGGTGCCCCGGCTGCGGCACCGAGAACGCACCCGACCGCACCTTGTGCGTCCGGTGCGCCCTGCTCCTCGACCCCGGCGCCCCGCCCGAGGCGCGCCCGCCCTGGTGGCGCCGCCTCTTTCGCCGGGGCCGGGCGCGGGGCCACGAGGCCGGGGCGCGCCCGCGACGCCGCCGACGGGGGCCGCGGCTCGGAATCCCCCTCGCGCTGCTCCTCGTCCTGGCCGGGGTGTGGTTCGCGCTGCCGCACCTGTCCGGGCTGCTCGGCCTCGCCAAGGAGGAGACCGGCGCGCCGGAGTCGATGCCGCCGTCCGCGTGCCACGCGTCGAGCGCGGCTTCCGGGCACGCGGCGGGCGCCGCCGTGGACGGCTTCAACAACCGTTACTGGGCGCCGAAGGCCACCGGCGGCGGAGCGGGCGAATTCCTCGAGTGCACATTCGACGCGCCGGTCCGGCTGCGGAAGCTGGTGGTGTTCTCCGGCACGTCGACACGTACGGACGAGTATCTGACGCAGGCCCGGCCGGCCGGGCTCGTCGCCGAACTGACCGCGCGGGACGGCAGCAGGAGCACGAAGACGATCCGGCTCGCCGACCAGGCGGGGCAGCAGACGTTCGACCTGCGGGGCTCCCAGACCGTCCGCGTCCGGCTCACGGTCGACTCCGCCTACGGCACCGGAAAGGGCAGGCGGGTGGCGATCGCCGAGGTCGAGTTCTTCGGCCACCGCTCCTGACCCCGGCCACACACCGTGCGCCCGGCTTGCGACGGAGGGAGGCGGACGGCAGGGTTCGGTGCTGTGCCCACACTCCTGATCGTGCATCACACGCCCTCGCCGAACTGCCAGGCCCTCTTCGAGGCCGTCGTCTCCGGCGCGACGACGGACGAGATCGAGGGCGTATGCGTCGTACGGCGCGCCGCGCTCGCCGCGACGGCCTCCGACGTACTCGAAGCGGACGGGCTGCTCCTCGGCACCCCGGCGAACCTCGGATACATGTCCGGGGCGCTCAAGCACTTCTTCGACCAGATCTACTACCCGTGCCTCGACACCACGCGGGGCCGCCCCTTCGGCTACTACGTGCACGGAGGCAACGACGTCACGGGCGCCGTGCGCGGCATCGAGACGATCACCACCGGCCTCGGCTGGCGCCGGGCGGCGGAGGCCGTGAAGGTGACGGGCGAGCCGGCCAGGGCGGACACCGAGGCCTGCTGGGAACTGGGAGCCACGCTGGCGGCCGGCCTGACCGAATAGGGCTGCGCGTGCGCGAGTCCGCCGTGCCGCCGGCTCGCACGCAAGGGCGGGAACGCGCCGCCCGCGTACGTGCCGACCCGCGGCACCTGGCACCGGACCCGCCGCACCGGCACATGCGGGGGACCGCCTCGCGCGGACCGCTGCGCCCCGGCCTGACGATCGCGCTCGCGCGGTACGACTCCGAGGCGCGCCCCGGGACCGTCCGCGCGCCGGCCCCGTACACCCGGTGGCCGGGACACCGCCCGCCGGACGGACGCCGGCCGCTCCACCGCCGCCGCCACCGCCGAGGCCGGCGGCACCCTCACCGTGCGGGTCAACGCGCCGGACACCCGCACCGGAGCCCGCACCGCGACGACGCACGCCGCCGCCGAAGCGCTCCGGACGAACCCGGTCCCGGTCCGGGTGCGCACCGGGCCGGGCGGTGCGGCACGCGCCGGGGGACGCCGACGGGAGCCGCCGATCCGCCCGGGCCGCGTCCCGCGAGCGACGGAGGACGCGCCCCCTAAGAGCCGCTAACAGAAGTGTCTGATGGTGTGACGGTCAGCTTGATCGCTCGTTGATTGGTACGTGGGGAAGAGGGAGTCGCGGCCGTGGGTCGTGTCGGACGAACTGTGGTCGCTCGTCGAGCCGTTGTTGCCCGAGCCAGGGCCGAAGCTGGTAGCGGGGCGGCCGCGGGTGCCAGACCGGCAGGCGTTGTGCGGGATCTTGTTCGTGCTACATACCGGGATTCAGTGGGAGTACCTGCCGCAGGAGCTGGGCTTTGGTTCGGGCATGACGTGCTGGCGTCGGCTGGCGGCCTGGAACGAGGCCGGTGACTGGGACCAGTTGCACCTGATCCTGCTGGCGAGGCTGCGGGCTGCGAAGCAGATCGACTGGTCGCGGGCGGTGATCGATTCCTCCCACGTCCGGGCTGCTCGGCGCGGCCCAAAAGCGGCCCCAGCCCGGTCGACCGCGCACGGCCGGGCAGCAAGCACCACGTCCTCGTTGACGGCCAGGGCATCCCGCTCGCGGTGTCGCTGACCGGCGGCAACCGCAATGACGTGACCCAACTGTTACCGCTCCTGGCGAAGATCCCCTCGGTTCCCGGGCTCGTCGGCAGGCCGCGCCGGCGGCCCGACGTCCTCCTCGGCGACCGCGGCTACGACCACGACAAGTACCGTCGGCTCGTCTGGGCGCAGGGCATCAAACCAGTCATCGCCCGACGCGGTGTCGCGCACGGATCCGGCCTCGGTGTTCACCGTTGGGTGGTCGAGCGCACCATCGCCTGGCTGCACGGCTTCCGACGTCTTCGCATCCGCTGGGAGCGGCGAGACGACATCCACGAAGCCTTCCTCGGCCTCGCCACCTGCCTCATCACACACCGGCACGTGAAACGCCTTTGTTAGGACCTCTAAGCCCCCAGCCGCACTTCGCGCCCCCGCCAGCGACGCCGCAGCCAGCGGTCGTGGCTGGCGACCACGACCGCGCCCGGCCCGGGCCCCAGCGCCTCCTCCAGCTCGTCGCACAGCGCGGGGGAGAGGTGGTTGGTCGGCTCGTCCAGCAGCAGCAGCTCCGGCGGGCGGGCCATCAGGAGGGCGAGCGCGAGCCTGCGCCGCTGGCCCGCCGACAGCTGCCGCACCTGCTTGTCCAGGTCGGCCTCGCGCAGCAGCCCGAGCGAGGCCAGCGGCACCAGCTCCGCCCGCTCGGCGCCGAGCACCCGCACGTAGGTGTCGCCCACGGTGCGGTCCGGCCGGGCGAACACGCTGTCCTGCGCGAGCACCCCCACGGTCAGGCCGGGCCGCCGCACCACCTCGCCGGCCGCCACCGGCCGGCCCGCGAGCACCGCGATCAGCGTCGACTTCCCCGTACCGTTGCCGCCCGTCACCAGCAGGCGGTCGGACGCCTCGACGTCGAGCGCGTCCACGGCCAGCCGGCCGGGGAACCGCACCCCGCGCAAGGAGACCAGCGTGCCCGGCTCCGACGGCTCGGCGCGCTCCGGATACCGGAACCGCAACGGGCTGGGCGGCTCGGCGACCTGACGGCGCTCCGCCTCGTCCAGGCGGCGGGTGGCGTTGCGCACCCGGCGCGCGATCTGGCTCTGCACCCGGCCCGCCCGCAGCCCGTACCCCATTTTCTCGCTGTCGCGGGGCCCCCGGTCGGGTGCCACCTGGCGCGCGGTCACCGCGGCCGACCGGCGCAGCTCCCCGATCTCCTCCTGCTCCTCGGCATACCGGCGCTCCCAGCGCGCCCGCTCCGCCCGCTTCTCGGCCAGGTACGCGCTGTACCCGCCGCCGTACCGCACGGGCCCGTCGACCGCCGGATCGAGGTCGATCAGGTCCGTGCAGACGGCGTCCAGGAACGCCCGGTCGTGGCCGGCGATCACCACCGGCCCCGGCATCGTCCGCAGCTGCTCCTCCACGAACCCGGCGGCCTCGTCGTCCAGATGGTTCGTCGGCTCGTCGGCAGCAGGGCGGCCGGCCGGCGCACCAGCAGCGCGGCGAGCGCCAGCCGGCCGCGCTGCCCGCCCGAGAGCGAGCGGAGCGTCCGCCCGTGCGGCAGGGAGCCGAGCCCGAGCCCGGCGAGCACGACGGCCGCACGCCGGTCGGCGTCCCAGACCTCCCGCTCCTCGGCCTGTTCGAGTCGTGCGCCGTACGTCTCCAGGAGCTGAGCGTGCTCCGCGGAGTCCTCGGGCGTACGGGAGAGCAGACCGGACAGGCGGTCCAGCTCGGCGAGATCGGACCGCGCCGCGCGGAGCGCGTCGTCCAGGACACCGGCGACGGTGGTGTCCGCGTCGAAGGACATCTCCTGGTGCAGGAACCCCACATCGGCGGGCCGGACGACCTGGCCGGCGTCGGGCTCGTCCACCCCGGCGAGCAGCCGCAGGAGTGTCGACTTGCCGACACCGTTCTCACCGATGAGGCCGATGCGGTCGCCGGGCGACGCGGTGAGCGACACCCCGTCCAGGACACGCTTCGTGCCGAGGACGCGGACCAGGTCGTGGGCGAGGAGTGCGCGGCTCATGCCTCCGGCGCCCCCGTCTCGCGCAGCTCCCCGTCCGCCAGCCGCAACCACCGGCCCACGCCGATCCGTTCCAGGAACCGCTCGTCGTGGCTGACCACCACGAACGCGCCCCGGTAAGAAGCCAGCGCGCTCTCCAGCTGGCCGGCGCTCACCAGGTCCAGGTTGTTCGTCGGCTCGTCCAGGAGCAGCAGTTGCGGGGCCGGCTCCGCGCACAGCACACAGGCCAGCGTGGCCCGCAGCCGCTCGCCGCCCGACAGCACGCCGACCGGCAGATGGGCGCGGTCGCCGCGGAACAGGAAGCGCGCGAGCAGGTTCATCCGCTCGGCCTCCTCCCGGTGCGGGGCGTACACGGCGAAGTTCTCGGCCACCGTGCGCCCGAGGTCGAGGAGGTCGAGCCGTTGGGAGAGGTACGCGATGCGCCCGTCGGCCCGCCTGATCGACCCGCCGTCCGGGGTCAGGTCGCCGTTGACCAGCCGCAGCAGCGTGCTCTTGCCCGCGCCGTTGGGCCCGGTCAGGGCGATGCGCTCGGGGCCCCGGATCGTCAGGTCGACGCCCTCGCCCGAGAACTGCTCCCGGCCGCCGAGGCGCACCCGCAGCCGCTCGGCGAGGAGCACGGTGCGGCCGGCGGGGACATCGGTGTCCGGCAGGTCGAGGGTGATGCGCTGCTCGTCGCGTACCGCGCGCCCCGCCTCGTCCAGGCGGGCCTGCGCCTCGCCGACCCGTGCGGCGTGCGTCTGGCCCGACTTGCCGGCCGCCTCCTGGGCGCCCCGCTTCATGTTCCCGGCGAAGATGCGGGGCAGGCCCGCGTTCTTGAGGTTGCGGGCCGCGTTGCTCGCGCGCCGCTCGGCCCGCTCACGGGCCTGCTGCATCTCGCGCTTCTCCCGCTTCAGCTCCTGCTCCGCGTTGCGGACGTTCTTCTCGGCCACCTCCTGCTCGGCCCGCACGGCTTCCTCGTACGCCGTGAAGTTGCCGCCGTACAGCCGCAGTTCCGACGTTCCGAGTTCGGCGATGCGGTCCATGCGGTCCAGGAGCGCGCGGTCGTGGCTGACGAGCAGCAGCGTGCCGTTCCACGACTCCAGCGTGTCGTAGAGGCGGTGCCGGGCGCCGAGGTCGAGGTTGTTCGTCGGCTCGTCGAGGAGCAGGACGTCCGGCCGCTTCAGAAGCTGGGCCGCGAGGCCGAGCGAGACGACCTGGCCGCCGCTGAGCGTGCCGATGCTGCGGTCGAGGGCGAGGCCGTCGAGGCCGAGCCGGTCGAGCTGGGCGCGGGTGCGCTCCTCGATGTCCCAGTCGTCGCCGATGACCGCGAAGTGCTTCTCGTCCACGTCACCCGACTCCACGGCGTCCAGCGCGCGGATCACCGCGTCGACGCCCAGGACCTCGGAGACCGAGAGGTCAGCGGTGAGGGGAAGGCTCTGCGGGAGGTAGCCGAGCGTGCCGTCGACGGTGACGGAGCCGGCGGCCGGGCGCAGCTCGCCCGCCAGCAGTTTGAGCATTGTGCTCTTCCCGGAGCCGTTGGGGGCGACGAGACCGGTACGGCCGCTGCCCACGCTGAAGGACAGGCCGGAGAAGACCGGGGTGTCGTCCGGCCAGGAGAAGGAGAGGTTCGAGCAGATGAGAGATGCGTCGGACATACGGGGACCTCGCGTGTGAATCCGGGGACGGCGGACGCCACGGCCCCGGAGGAATGGCCAGAGGGAACAACGACATGGCCACTGCGGCTGCGCCCGGGGCGCCCGCTGCGGCTATGGGGCTCCGGGATCACCCGGAGATGTCGTCGTCGCCTGCCATGTCTGGTCTCCTCGTACACGCTGAACGGCCCCATAATTCTAGCAGGCGGCGGGGCGGGGGACGTCGGGCGGCGCCACCCGACGGCCCCCCGCCTCACTCCGCCTGCGGGGTGCTCCGGCCCCCTCAGACAGCCGCCGCCCCGGCGGTGGACGCGCCGGACGCGATCCCGAAGGACGGGTCCGGCACCGCCTCGGGACTGATCAGGGTGGAGGAGCGGCCGTCGACGCCGACCGGGACGTCACCGTCGATCGTGACGCGGCGGAGCTTGCGCTCGTGGGTGTCGGAGTCGTCCACGCCGTAGTGCTGGGTGGCGCGGTTGTCCCAGATCGCCACGTCGCCCACCTGCCAGTCCCAGCGCACGGTGTTCTCCGGGCGCTCGATGTGCGACTGGAACAGGTCGACCAGGGCCCGCGAGTCGCGCCCGGTCAGCCCGCTGATCCGCTGCACGAAGTTGCCCAGCAGCAGGACGCGTTCACCGGTCTCGGGGTGCACCCGGACCACCGGGTGCTCGGTGAGGAACTTGGTCGACGTGAACACCTCGCGGTACTGCTCGAGCGCCTCCGGCAGGGCGTTGGGCCGCACCGCCGCGTAGTCGTAGTCGTTGGAGTGGACGGCCCGGAGCCCGTCCGCCAGGGTGCGCAGCTGCTCGGGCAGCTCCGCGTAGGCGGCGGCCGTGTTGGACCACAGGGTGTTGCCGCCGTACGGCGGGATCACCACGGCCCGGAGGATGGAGAAGGCCGGGTAGGCGGGGACGAAGGTGACGTCGGTGTGCCACTGGTTGGCCCGGCCGCCGTGGTCGGAGTCGATGCCGAGCGAGTACCGCCCGTCGGCGGACGGCACCGTCGGATGGGCGACGGGCGTGCCGAGCAGCCGGCCGAACGCCTCGTGGCTGTCCTCGTCCAGGTGGTCCTGCTCCCGGAAGAAGACGACCTTGTGGGCGAGGAGCGCGGCCCGCACGGCGGCGACCGTCTCGGGGTCGAGGTCGCCGCCGAGCCGTACGCCCGAGATGACCGCGCCGATACGGCCGCCCAGCTGCTGGACGGTGACGGCGGGGACGGTGGTGGTGGAGGACATGGGGTTCCCTTCGAGGACGTGCTCGTCGCGGCCGGGCGCAAGGGCGTGGCCGGCGGCGAGCCGATGGATGGTGGAGCGGAATCGACCGGGGCGGGACGCGCCCACGGGCAGAGACGGCGCACCGCCCAGAGCGACGGTGCGCGGGGTGGCCCGCTTCGTACGGCGAGCGCGGTGGCCGGTACGCCGGTGAGGTCAGGCGGCGGTACAGCGGCCCGGACACCCGGGCCGGAGTGCGGGGCGGCCGGCGCGGGCGGGCCGCGCATCGGTGGTTGCCGTCGCGAACATGTTCCGGAGATTCGCAGCGCCCCGCCGGATACGTCAAGCGCCCGCCGGCACCCCACGGGGCGCACGGCAACGGGCCGGCCGGTGCCCGCACAGGGTCGCCGGACACTCCTGCGGGGCCCCGGTAAACCGCCTCTGGCCTGCGAGTTCGCGCGAATGGCTCAGCGGTGCGCGGGCCCCGCCGCCGGGCCCGGTCACCGGCCCGGGCGAATTCACGCCGCCGTAACGTTGCGGGCGCCGGCCCGGCAGCCGGCCACCGGAAGGGCCCGGACGCCGCGTACCAGGATGCGGACAACGCCGGTTGACCGTCCGGCGAGGCCGCTGTCATATTGCTCCCGTGAACCCGGACAAGCGCCTCGTCTCCCGCAGGCACGTCGACCTCTGTCGACAGGCCAGCGCGGTCTGTGCCGTCCGCCGCTGACCCGGATCGCGGCGGGCAGCCCGCATGGCCCCGCCCCGCTGACCCCTCACGGGTGACAACAACCCGCTGAGACCCGGGAATCGACTCACCGTTCGGCTTCCCCCGGCCCCCGTGCGCCGCGGGAGCCCCGTCACGCCCACCCGCGCCGATTCCGTACGGGCCGCCGCAGCGGCCTCGGCCAGGTGCGCCACTCGCGCAGCGCATCCCCGCCGCTCCGCTCCTTCCGCGGCGGAGCGACCGCGCGTACGTGCTCCGCCGCGCGCGCTCACGCCCTTCCCCTTTTCCCACCGTCACAGGCAGGCATCGATGACCGAGCTGTACCCCTTCACGCCCTCCGGACCGTCCCGGCGCTCCACGCTGCGCGCCGCGGGCGGCGGCGCCCTGCTTCTCGGACTGGGCCTCGCGGGCTGCCGTTCGGCCGTGTCGGAGACCGCGTCCGCCGCGCGGGGCGCGCGTGCCGAACCCCGGCGCGGCGGTGTGCTGAACGTCGCCGTGAACGCCGACTTCACACCCGCCCTGCTGTTCGCGCAGAGTGGCCAGTCCCTTCAGCAACGGCTGATCTACAACACCCTCACCCGCTACGACGACCGCCTCCGCCCGAAACCCGAACTCGCCACCTCCTGGACGTACGCGAAGGACGGACGCGGCATCACGCTCCGGCTGCGCGACGACGTCACCTTCCACAACGGCCGCGCGTTCACCGCCGACGACGTGATCTTCGCGGTGAAGAACCTTCAGAACCCCGCCCGGGCAGCCCAGTTGCGCAGCACGGCCGCCACCATCACCGGGTTCGAGAAGCGCGGCGACCACGAGCTGGTACTCAAGCTGGCGCACCCGGTGAACAACCTCTTCGACCTGTTCGAGTTCATGATCATCGCGGACTCGGAGAGCGTCGAGGACGCCGTCGCCGGGAAGAAGCTCATCGGGACCGGCCCGTTCCAGCTGAAGAAGTGGAGCCCGGGCGCCGGTCTCAGCCTCACCCGCAACGACGCCTACTGGCAGCCGGGCCGCCCCTACCTCGACGGGGTCGAACTCCGGGTCATAGCCCAGGCCGACGCGCTGATCTCCTCACTGCGCTCAGGCCAGTCCCAGCTCTCCTTCGACGTGCCCGGCAAGAGCCTCGGCGTCGTCGAGGCCGCCAACGGGCTCACCATCAGCGACTACGACACCGGCGCCGGCGCCGTCTACCTCGGGGTCAACACCACGGTCGCCCCGCTCGACGACCGCACCGTCCGGCAGGCGCTCGCCTGGGCCGTCGACCGGGACCGGCTCGTCGCCCAGACCCTCGGCGGATACGGCCTCGCCTCCGCCGCGCCCTGGCCCAAGTCCTCACCCGCGTACAGCGAATCCCACCGCACCCACTACACCCACAACCCCGCGAAGGCCCGCGAACTCCTGAAGTCCGCCGGGCACACCAGGCTCGACCTGCCTCTCCTGCACATCGCCCTGCCCGGCGAGACGGCCATCGCCGAGTCCATCCAGTACGACCTCAAGCAGGTCGGCGTCCACGTCACGCTCCAGCCCACCGACGGGGCCACCGCACAGAAGAAGCTGATCTCCCAGGGCATGCCGGCCCTGTGGTCCCTCGGCCACGGATTCGCCCAGGTGCAGCCCTCCACCCTCGCCGT
The DNA here is from genome assembly GCF_007096885.1 of Streptomyces sp. 130. Lineage (GTDB taxonomy): Bacteria > Actinomycetota > Actinomycetes > Streptomycetales > Streptomycetaceae > Streptomyces. The sequence continues at coordinate 47,768 of NZ_VJNO01000004.1, forward strand.
CAGCGCGTACCCCTTCAACGAGGCGAAGAACACCTCCGAGTACCGCTCGGACGCCTACACGAAGGTCGTACGGGAAGCCTGGACCGAACCCGAGACCGACCCGGCCGCCGCCAACGCCCTGCACCGGAAGATCTCCTCCATCCTGCTGGACGAGGCGTTCATCATCGACCTCGTGGTACGCGGACAGGTCCAGGTCTCCGCCACCCGGCTGCACGGCGTCACGCTCAACAAGTTCTCCTACCTCGACCTCGACAACGCCTACCTGGTGTGACATGCGCAGCTACCTGCTCCGGCGGCTGCCGTCCGCCCTCCTCGTCCTGGTCGCCGCCTCCTTCCTGATCTTCACCATCCTCAGGCTGGTCCCCGGCGACCCCGCCACCGCGCTCGCCGGACCCGACGCGGACGCGGCGACCGTCGCCGCGATCCGCCACCGGCTCGGCCTCGACGCGCCCCTGCTCTCGCAGTACGCCCGGTGGACCGGCTCGCTCCTCAAGGGCGACCTCGGACCCTCGTACGCGATCGGAGGGCAGACCGCCGACCTGATCGGCGACGGACTCGGCGCCACCACCGAACTCACCCTCGCCGCCCTCCTGTTCGTGATCGTGCTCGGCGCGGCGTTCGGCGTGATCGGGGCCGCCTCGCGCAACCGGTGGCTGTCCGCCGCCGTGCGCGTGCTCACCACCGCGGCCCTGGCCGTCCCCCCGTTCGTCAGCGGTGTGCTGCTCGTCCTGGTCTTCGCCGTGGCGCTCCCCGTACTGCCGCCCGGCGGCCGGGTCGCCTTCCTGACCGCTCCGGACCTCGCCGCCCAGTACCTCGTGCTGCCGGCGCTCTGCCTCGCACTGCCCAGCGCCGCCGTGCTCGGCCGCTACCTCAAGGACGGCATCGAACGCGGCCTCGCCGAGGACTACATCCGCACCGCCACCGCCGCCGGGGTCGCCCCGCGCCGCCTGCTGTGGCGCCACACCCTGCCCAACGCCCTGCCGCCCGTCGTCACCCTGCTCGGCATGCAGGTCGGAAACCTGCTCGGCGGGGCCGTCCTGGTGGAGGCGATCTTCGCCTGGCCCGGCCTCGGACAACTCGCCGAACAGGGCCTCCAACGCCGCGACTACCCGGTCGTCCAGGACCTGCTGCTGCTCCTGGTCGCCGTCTACGTCCTCGTCCAGCTGCTCACCGACCTCGTGTACGCCTGGCTCGACCCCCGGATCAGGTGGGAGTGACCCTGATGACCCAGACGACCGACCTCGTCACCGCCGCGCCGCCCCCGGCCGCCCGGAAGCCGCGCGCCACGGCCCGCCCCCGCCACCCCTACCGCGCCGCCCTGTCCACCGCCCGGGCCCGCACCGGCCTCGTCCTCGTCGGCGTGGTGGTCCTCGCCGGACTCCTCGCACCGCTGCTCGCCGGGCACGGGCCCACCGACCAGAGCGGCCGGAGCCTCGCCGGGCCCGGGACGGCCGGACACCTCCTGGGCACCGACGACCTAGGGCGCGACCTGCTCAGCCGGGTGCTGTACGGCATCCGCACCGACCTCACCATCATCACGATCGCGGTGCCCGCCGGTGCCGCCCTCGGCTGCCTGCTCGCCCTGGCCGCCGCCGCGCACCCCCTCGCCGACACCGTCGTCCAGCGCGTCTTCGACCTGCTCCTGGCGTTCCCCGGGCTGATCCTGGCGCTCGCCGTCACCGCGATCCTCGGCCCCGGACGCATCCCGGTCGTGCTCGTCATCGCCCTCGCCGAGGTGCCGGTCTTCGGCCGGCTGCTGCGCGGCGGCGTCCTCGTACAGCGGGAACGCGAGTACGTCACCGCCGCCCGGGTCGGCGGCGCCTCGGGACGCCGGGTGCTGGTCCGGCACATCCTGCCCAACGCGGCCGACCCGCTCGTCGTGCAGATCGCCGTCTCGCTGACCGTCGCCGTCTTCATCGAGGGCGCGATGAGCTTCCTGGGCGTCGGCGTCCGGCCGCCCGAACCCACCCTCGGAGCCGTACTCAGCCAGTCCATGCCCTACCTCGCCCAGTCCCCGCACTTCGCCGCCGGCCCCCTGATCACCGTGACCGCGCTCGTCCTCGGACTCTCGCTCATCGCCGAGGCGCTCAACCGGGAGATACGCCGATGACCGTCCCCGCACTGCTGGAGGTCCGCGACCTCGGCGTCGAGTTCACCACCCCCGACGGGTCACCGCTGCGCGCCGTGCGCGGGGTCTCCTTCACCCTGCAACGGGGCGAGACCCTGGCCGTCGTCGGCGAGTCCGGCTCCGGCAAGTCCACCACCGCGCTCGCCCTGAACCGCATGCTGCCCGGCACCGGCCGCATCACCACCGGCACGGTCCGGCTGGACGGCCGCGACCTGGCCGCCGCCGGCGAGGCCGAGCTGCGCGCGGTGCGCGGCGCCCGCATCGGCATGGTCTTCCAGGACCCGATGACCGCCCTCAACCCCGTCCTCACGGCCGGCCGCCACATCGACGAGGCCCTGCGCGCCCACGGCAACCACGACAAGGCCGCCCGCCGCGCCCGCACCCTCGCACTCCTGGACCGGGTCGGCATCCCCGACCCGCACCGGCGCGCCGACGACCATCCGCACCAGTTCTCCGGCGGCCAGCGCCAGCGCATCCTCATCGCCATGGCCCTCGCCGGCGAACCCGACATCCTCCTCGCCGACGAGCCGACCACCGCGCTCGACGCCACCGTCCAGGACCAGATCCTCACCCTGCTCGGCGACCTCAACCGCGAGACCGGCACCGCCCTCGTCCTCATCACGCACAACATGGGCGTCGTCGCCCGCGCCTGCGAACGCGTCCTCGTCATGTACGGCGGGACCGTGGTCGAGGACGGGCCCACCGCCGAAGTGCTCACCCGCCCCCGCCACCCGTACACCGCCGGACTCCTGGCCGCCGTCCCGCGCCTCGCGACCCCGTCCGGGACCCGGCTCACCGGCATCCCCGGCAGCCCGCCCGACCTCACGCTCCTCGGGGACGGCTGCGCCTTCGCCGACCGCTGCACCCTGGCCGAGGACCGCTGCCGCACCGCGACCCCGCCGCTGACGCGGGTGAGCGGGGACGTACGGGTGGCCTGCCTGCCCGCCGCCGGACGCACCGAACCCCTGCCCGCCCCGGCCCCGCCCGCACGCATCGACCGCCCCGCGCCCGGCGCGGTCGTCCTGCAGGCGGACGGCCTCACCAAGACGTACGCGGGACGCGGCGCCCGGCGGCGCGGGGTGCCCGCCCTCGACGGGGTGTCGCTGACGCTCAGGAAGGGCGAGACGCTGGGCATCGTCGGCGAGTCCGGCTCCGGCAAGTCCACCCTGGCCCGGGTCCTCGCCCACGCCCACACCGCCGACGGCGGCACCCTGCGGCTGCGCGGCGAGGACGTCACCCGGCCCTCGCGCCGGGCGCTGCACGCGGTGCGCCGCCAGGTGCAGATGGTGTTCCAGGACCCCTACGCCTCCCTCAACCCGCGCATGACGGTGGGCGAGATCGTCGCCGAACCCCTCGTCGCGTTCGGCATCGGGGACCGCGAGGCACGCCGGCAGCGGGTGGCGGAGCTCCTGGAGCTGGCGGGCCTGGACCCGGCCGTGGCCGGACGCCACCCCCGCTCCTTCTCGGGCGGCCAGCGCCAGCGCATCGGCATCGCCCGCGCCCTCGCCCCCGCGCCGTCCGTCCTGATCTGCGACGAACCCGTCTCCGCGCTCGACGTGTCCGTCCAGGCCCAGATCACCGGGCTGCTCACCGACCTCCAGCGCGACCTGGGCCTCTCCCTCGTCTTCATCGCCCACGACCTCGCGGTCGTCCGGCAGATCAGCCACCGCATCGCCGTCATGCACCGGGGCCGGATCGTGGAGACCGGCACCGCCGACGAGGTGTGCGAGCACCCCCGCGACCCGTACACCCGCGCCCTGCTCGCCGCCGCACCCGAACCCGTACCCCCGGCGGCCCGTGCGGAGCACGCCGAGAGGACGGGGGCCCTCGCATGACCCACCGCACCCCTCAGCCGCCCGCCCCGACCCGTGACGGAGCCACCCGCCGATGACCACCAGCACCCGCCGCGACCCCTACGACGGCTTCCCCGGCCGCATCGGCCGCACCTTCGCCACCTCCGACCCGGCCTGGCCGGCGCGCCGGACACCGGGGGAGAAGGCCCCGAACATCGTCGTCGTGCTCGTGGACGACATGGGCTACAGCGACATCGGCCCCTTCGGCTCCGAAATCCCCACCCCCGTACTGGACGCCCTCGCCGAGGACGGCGTACGGCTCAGCAACTACCACACCATGCCGCTGTGCTCCCCGGCCCGTGCCGCCCTGCTCACCGGCCTCAACCCGCACCGCGTCGGCTACGCCATGGTCGCCAACTCCGACCCCGGCTTTCCCGGTTACGGCATGGAGATCGCCGACGACATCCCCACCCTCGCCGAGCTCCTCCACGACTCGGGCTACGCCACGTACGCCGTCGGCAAATGGCACCTCGTCCGCGACTCCGCGTCCAACGCCGCCGACGACCGCGACAACTGGCCGTTGCGCAAGGGCTTCGACCAGTACTACGGCGTGCTGGAAGGGCTCACCAGCCTCTTCCACCCGCACCAGCTCGTCCGCGACAACAGCCCGCTGGACATCGACGAGTTCCCCGACGACTACTACTACACCGACGACATCACCGACCAGGCCATCTCGATGGTGAAGTCGCTGCGCGCCCACGACCCGGACAAGCCCTTCTTCCTCTACCTCGCGCACAACGCCGTGCACGGCCCGCTCCAGGCCAAGGAGGAGGACATCGCCCGCCACCGGGGCCGCTACGACGACGGCTGGGACGCGCTGCGCGAACGCCGCTTCGCCGCCCAGATCGCCGACGGGCTCTTCCCGCCGGGCACCGAACTCCCCGCACGCAACAGCGAGGCCGGGCAGGACGTGCCCGCCTGGGACAGCCTCACCGAGGAGCGACAACGCCTGTACGCCCGCTACATGGAGGTGTACGCGGCGCTTGTCGACAACATCGACCAGAACCTCGGCCGGCTGACCGCCGCCCTCGAAGCACTCGGTGAGCTCGACAACACCGTCATCGTCTTCACCTCGGACAACGGAGGCACCGGCGAGGGCGGCGCCGAGGGCACCCGCTCCTACTTCAGCCGCTTCGTCCACCACCCCGCCCTGCCGGAGGACTGGACCCCCGACGTCGACCGCGACCCCGAGCTGATCGGCGGCCCGCGCAGCCTGGTGCACTACCCGCGCGGCTGGGGCATGGCCTCCAACACCCCGTTCCGGCTCTACAAGGGCCACACGTACGCGGGCGGGGTGCGCGTCCCCTTCGTCCTGTCCTGGCCGCGAGGAGTACGCGAAGGCCGGCTCACCCCGGGCACGCGCCCGCAGTACCAGTACGTCACCGACATCGCCCCGACCCTCCTGGAACTCGCCGGTCTGCGACGCCCGGAGCGCCGGCGCGGGGTCCCGCTCCAGGAACCGGACGGCGTCACCTTCGCCCCCGTGCTCGCCGACCCGGAACACCTCTCCACCCACCCCGAGCAGTACTGCGAGATGACCGGCAACCGCAGCTACTACCGCGACGGCCGCAAACTCGTCACCCTGCACCGCCCCGGAGCCCCGTACGACGACTCCGAGTGGGCCCTGTACGACATCAGGACCGACCCGACCGAGATACACGACCTGGCCGCCGGACACCCCGGCCTGGTCAAGGAGCTCTCGGCGGCCTGGGAGAAGGCCGCCCGGCGCAACGGCGTCTTCCCGCTCTCCGACGGCAGCGGCGCCCTGGCCCGCCGCAACCCGGCCGAAGGCCGGCTGTCACGCCCCCTCACCCTGCTGCCCGGCACCCCCGAACTGGAGCGCTACCGCTCCTCCCGGCTGGTCTCCCTGCGCTCCTTCGAGGTCACCGTCGCGATCGAGGACACGGGCGAGGGCGTCCTCGTCTCGCACGGCGACCAGGGCGGCGGCTACAGCCTGTACGTGGAGGACGGCCGCCTGCGCTTCGCGTACAACGAGTACGGCGTCCTCCACGAGACGGACGCCGGGCCCCTCGCACCGGGCGGGCACACGGTCCGGCTCGTCGCCACCGCCGAGCGCGGCCTGCGCTGGAGCTTCGGCGTCGAGGCGGACGGCGAGACCCGGGCCACCCCGCCCAGCGTCCACCAGCTCATCGGCATGGCCCCCTTCCAGGGCATCAGCATCGGCGTGGACCGCAAGTCCCCCGTCTCCTGGCCCCTCTTCGAACGCCACCGCTCCTTCCCGTTCCGGGGCCGCCTGTGCTCGGTGACCTACGCCCCGGGCGACCCGGGCCCGGACTCACCGGAGGCGGTGGCGCAGGCGCTGAGGGAGGCGGCGGCGGCATTCGAATGAGCGGACCCCGAAGACCCCGCGCCCCGGCCCCTCCGCCCCGGACTCCCGGCCCCGCCGGCCTGTGAGGCGCGGGGTCCGGGGCGCGGCCCGGCTTCGGGCCCCGGACCGGGAATGCCTGCGCGGAAGCGGCCGGGTCAGCCCTTGACGGTGAAGCCCGCCCGCAGCAGGTCGTCGTCGCGCGACGACGGACCGACGAGCAGTTCGAAGGCCCCCGGCTCCACGATCCGCCGGCCCCCGGCGTCCACCAGCGCGCACGCGGCGACCGGCAGCTCGATCGTCACCTCGCGGGACTCGCCCGGAGCCAGCCGGATCTGCCGGTAGGCCTTCAGCTCCTTCTCCGCCCACGTCACGGACGTCACCACGTCACTCACGTACGCCTGTACGGTCTCCAGCGCGGGCCGCCCGCCGGTGTTGCTCACGGTGACGCGTGCCCGCAGCGTGTCGCCCGCGCCCAGGACGTCGGTCAGCACCTCCAGGTCCGTATAGGTGACGGTCGTGTAGCTGAGACCTTCGCCGAAGGCGAACGCGGGCCGCTGGGTCAGGTCCGCGTACCGCGAACCGTGCTGGCCGCGCAGCTGGTTGTAGTACGTGGGCTGCTGTCCGGCATGGCGCGCGAAGGACACGGGCAGCCGCCCGGACGGCTCGACGAGGCCGAGGACCAGTTCGGCCACCGCGCGGCCGCCCTGCATGCCCGGGTTGAAGGCGTACACGATCGCCGCCGCGCGGTGCGCGGACGGCGGCAGCACCAGCGGCTTCGAGGCGATGACCACCACCGTGAACGGCTTGCCCGTCGCGGCGAGCGCGTCCAGCAGCGCGATCTGGCCGCCGATCAGCTCCAGGGTCGCGGTCGAGCGCCCCTCACCGATCAGCTCGATGCGGTCGCCCACCACGGCGACGACGTGGTCGGCGGCCTCCGCCGCGGCGAGGGCCTCCGCGATCAGCTCCTCGGACGGCTCGCACGGGACGACGACCTCGGGGCGCGGCTGCCCGTCCGGGAAGAAGGCCCCCTCCGGGTCCGGGCCCACCGTCAGGATGCCGGCGCCGCGCGCGTGGGTGACCGTCCAGCCGGCGGGCACATGCTCCCGGAAGCCGTCGAGGACGGTACGGATCATGGCGCGCGGATGGCCGTCCGGCAGCCAGTCCGCCTGGCCGGAGGAGCCCGCCCAGTCCCCGAGCTGCGTCTGCGCGTCATCGGCGTTGGGGCCGATCACGGCGACCGTACGCGGTGCCGCGCCGGCGCCCGCGACCGCCCGCCCGTCCGCCCCGGCCTCGAAGCCGCCGTCCAGGGGCAGGGTGCCGTCGTTGGCCAGCAGCACCAGCGAGCGGCGGGCCACCTCCAGGTTCAGTCCGGTGTGCCCGGCGCTGCCGATGACCGCCTGCTGCCGGTCCCGGTCGGGGTGGCGCGGGTTCTCGAAGAGGCCCAGCTCGAACTTGAGCGTGAGGATGCGGGCGACCGCCGCGTCGATGTCCGCTTCGGCGAGCCGTCCGGCCGCCACGGCCCGTTGGGCGCCCTCGAAGAAGTCGGGCGTGGTCATCACCATGTCGTTGCCCGCCCGGACCGCTGCGGCGGCCGCCTCGGTGTGGTCGGCGTACACCTTCTGCTCCCACACCATGCGCCCGACGTTGTCCCAGTCGGTCACCAGCGTGCCGGTGTAGCCCCACTCGCCGCGCAGCACCTCGTCGAGCAGCCAGCCGTTGACGGTGACGGGGACGCCGTCCATCGACTGGTAGCCCAGCATGAAGGTACGGCAGCCCTCCCTGGCGACCCGCTCGAAGGGCGGCAGGAACCAGGAGCGCAGCTTGCGGCGCGAGATGTCGGCCTCGCTCGCGTCCCGGCCGCCCTGGGTCTCGGAGTAGCCCGCGAAGTGCTTGGCGCAGGCCAGGATCGCCGTCGGGTCCTCCAGCCCCTCGCCCTGGTAGCCGCGCACCATCGCCGACGCCAGCTCGCCGATGAGGAACGGGTCCTCGCCGAACGTCTCGCTGACCCGCCCCCAGCGCAGGTCCCGGGCGATGCACAGCACCGGCGAGAAGGTCCAGTGCACGCCGGTCGCGGCCACCTCGACGGCGGTCGCCCGCGCCACGCGCTCCAGCAGCTCCGGGTCCCAGCTCGCGGCCATCCCCAGCTGCGTCGGGAAGATGGTGGCACCCTCCCAGAACGAGTGCCCGTGGATGCAGTCCTCGGCGACCAGGAGCGGGATGCCCAGCCGGGTCCGGCGGGTCAGCTCGGCGGCCTCCAGGACGCGTTCGGGCGAGGCGTGCAGGATCGAGCCCGCGTGCATGTCCTCGATGTGCTGCCGTACCCCGTCCTTGGCGTTCAGCTGGAGCATCTGGCCGACCTTCTCGGGCAGTGTCATCCGGCCCAGCAGGTCGCGGACGCGCTCCGGAACGGACAGGCGGGGGTCGAGATAGGGCAGGGAGGAGCCCACGGGCTTTCCTTTCACGACGTCGGCGACGTTCTCATCGGGCGGTGTGCGGAGGCTGTGCGCTCCGGGACCACCGTACGCCGAATACCGACCTAGTGGTAAGTAAGTAGGATGCGAACATATGCGGCAGGGCCTGCCGGGACGACCGGGGAGCGTGGAGAGTGACCGGCGACGAGCGGCGCGGGTACGCGAAGGGCCGGGCCAAACGCGGCGAAATCCTCGACCAGGCCATGGCCATGTTCGGTGAGGCCGGTTACCGCGGCGCCTCGCTGCGGGTGATCGCCACCCGTTGCGGCATCTCGCATCCCGGACTGCTGCACCACTTCCCGACCAAGGAATCCCTGCTGCTCGCCGTCCTGGAACACCGCGACGCCGTGGACGGCCAGTGGCTGGAGGCGGGCCGCCCCACCGGCGTCGACCGGCTGCGCCGGCTGGTCGGACTCGCGGCGCTCAACGCGGAGCGGCGCGGCATCGTCGAGCTGTTCTGCGTGCTGTCCGCCGAGGCCACCTCCGCCGACCACCCGGCCCACGCCTACTTCGTGGAGCGGTACCGGTGCTCGGTGCTGTCCACCGCCGTCTCGTACACGGAGGCGCGCGAGAAGGGCGTGCTGCGCGAGGACGTCGACCCGCGGGCGGCGGCGCAGCAGCTCATCGCGCTGATGGACGGACTGCAGACCCAGTGGCTGCTCAGCGACGGTGCGACCGATATGGCCGGGGTGCTGCACGCGCATGTGCAGGCGCAGTTGACGGTGCCGTTCTGAGCGGATGCGCCGGGCGTCGCGAGACGACGTCCCCACGCCTCTTTACGGGCTTGTCATGTGCCGGTAACTTCGCTCCTGCAAGAGATTGCAGCAAAATTCCGGCTTGATTTACGAACTCGCTCGGACCTTGAGGCGCGTCAGGGTCTCCGGCCAGATCGCGCGGGCCCCACCTCCCGCGCCTCGGACGCCACGGCTTTCGCCGCCGTCGTGGCCCTTCCCTGGAGACACCATGAAACGCAACGCCCACCGGCTGCTGAGACGCACCCTGGCGTCCGCCGCTGCCGCCGCCGCGGTGTGCGGGCTGCTCACCGCACTGCCGGACTCCGGCCTCGACGCACGGCCCGTCGCGGCCTCCGAGGCGACGACCACCGTCTTCTACTACACGAAGACGAAGAACTGGGCCGCATACAACCTGCATTACGCCCCCGACGGCGGTGCGTGGACCACGGTGCCCGGGGTGGCCATGGAGGCCGCCTGCACGGACTGGGTCAAGAAGACGGTTCCGCTCTCCGGCGCCGAGGGCATCCAGGCGACCTTCAACAACGGCTCGGGCGTCTGGGACAACAACGGGGGCGAGAACTACGGCCTCGGCAGCGGAAACATCACGGTCAAGGACGGCGTCGTGGCCCACAGCGACCCGTGCGCGGACAGCGGTGGCCCCGGTCCGAGCCCCACCCCGGCCGATGAGGCACACACCGCCTCGGTGTACTACTCCACCGCCACCGTCGGCTGGACGACCACCAACGTCCACTACCGGCCCGCGGGCGGCTCGTGGACCGCCGTGCCCGGCGTCGGTATGGAACCGGCCTGCACCGGCTGGGTGAAGAAGACGCTCGACCTCGGCGACGCGACCTCGATGAAGGCCGCCTTCAACAACGGCAACGGCGTCTGGGACAACAACAACGGCAGCGACTACACGATCCCGGCCGGCCTCAGCACCGTGAAGGACCGCGCGGTCGTGAAGGACGCCGCGGACCCGTGCGCCGCCGAACCCGCCGACACCGAGGCGCCCACCGCGCCGAGCGGAGTGACGGCGAAGGCCGACGGCGTCGCGGTCGTCCTGAGCTGGGAACCCGCTTCGGACAACAAGAAGGTGACGAAGTATCAGGTCACCCGCACGGGCGGCACCAGGGGCAGCGTCGTCACCGATGTGACCTCCACCGTGCTCTCCGAATCCGGCCTGGAGGAGCACACCGCCTACACCTACACCGTCAGGGCGATCGACGCGGCGGGCAACACCTCCGCCGCCTCCGCGCCCGCGAAGGCGACCACCGGAGACAAACCGCCGGCGGCGGCCCAGGGCACACCGCTCGGCACCGACCCCCGCAAGGACCCGATCTACTTCGTCCTCACCGCCCGCTTCAACGACGGCGACGCGAGCAACAACCGGGGCGGCAGCCAGCACGTCAGGTCCGGCAACGCGGCCAACGACGACCCCATGTTCCGGGGGGACTTCAAGGGCCTGGTCGACAAGCTGGACTACATCAAGGGGCTCGGCTTCTCCGCGATCTGGATCACCCCGGTCGTCCTGAACCGGTCCGACTACGACTACCACGGCTACCACGGATACGACTTCTACAAGGTGGACCCCCGCCTGGAATCCGCCGGGGCCTCCTACCAGGACCTCATCAACGCCGCCCACGCCAAGGGCATCAAGATCTACCAGGACGTCGTCTACAACCACTCCTCGCGCTGGGGCGCCAAGGGCCTGTTCACGCCCACCGTCTACGGCGTCCGTGACGCGCAGTGGAGCTGGTACTACGACGAGAAGAACGAGGGCTTCGAATACGACGGGCTCACCGTCGAACCCAAGAGCGGCAAGTCCTACTACAACGGCGACCTGTGGTCCACCGCCGAACCCGCCGGCAACACCTGCCTCAACTGGGGCAAGCCGACCGGAGGCAAGTCCGCCGAGGGCTACACCCTCTACAACTGCCAGTGGCCCAACCCCACGTCGGGGATGTTCCCGAAGGAGTACTACCACACCTGCTGGCTCGGCAACTGGGAGGGCGAGGACTCCCGCTCCTGCTGGCTGCACGAGGACCTGGCCGACTTCGACACCGAGTCCGCACCGGTGCAGAACTACCTGATCGGCGCCTACGACAAGTACATCGACATGGGCGTGGACGGCTTCCGCGTCGACACCGCGGTGCACATCCCGCGCACCACCTGGAACCGCCGCTTCCTGCCCGCGATCCAGGAGCGCGTCACCCAGCGCTTCGGCGCCGGGGCCGCGGAGAACTTCCTCGTCTTCGGCGAGGTCGGCGCCTTCGTCAACGACAAGTGGAACCGCGGCTCGGTCAACCACTCGGCGCAGTTCTTCACCTGGAAGGAACGCAAGGAGTACGACCCCGACGACACCAAGGCCGCCCTGGAGATGTACGAGTACGAGGAGAAGCTCGGCACCGGAAACCAGCCGGCCTCCACCAACGCGTTCCTGGACGGCAACAGCTACCACACCCCGGACCACAGCCAGTTCTCCGGCATGAACATCATCGACATGCGCATGCACATGAACTTCGGTGACGCAACCAACGCGTTCAACAACGGCAAGGACTCCGACGACTCCACCAACGACGCCACCTACAACGTCGTATACGTCGACAGCCACGACTACGGGCCCAACAAGAGCGGCGAACGCTACGCCGGAGGCACCGACGCCTGGGCCGAGAACATGTCCCTGATGTGGACGTTCCGCGGCATCCCGACCCTCTACTACGGATCGGAGATCGAGTTCCAGGCCGGCAAGAAGATCGACTGCGGACCCACCTGCCCCCTGGCCACCACCGGTCGCGCCTACTACGGCGACCACCTCGCGGGCAACGTCACCGCCTCCGAGTTCTCGAAGGTCGACTCCGCGTCCGGTGAGGTCGCCAACACCCTCGCGGGGCCGCTGGTCAAACACCTCCAGCGGCTCAACCTGATCCGCCGGGCCGTGCCCGCCCTCCAGATGGGCCAGTACTCCACCGAGGGCATCAGCGGCCAGATGGCGTACAAGCGCCGCTACACCAGCGGTTCGACCGACAGCTTCGCCCTGGTCACCGTCACGGGCGGCGCCTCGTACACCGGCATCCCCAACGGCACCTACAAGGACGCCGTCACCGGCGACACCCGGGTCGTCACCGACGGAAAGCTCACCGTCGACGCCCCGGGCAAGGGCAACCTGCGCGTCTACGTGCTGAACGGCCCCGGAAAGATCGGCACCGCCGGCCCCTACCTCAAGTAGCCCGTACGTGCGGGTGCCCCGTCCCCGGGGCACCCGCACCCCCTCACCCGCCCAGCAGCTCCGCCCGGCCGATCATGGCCGTCGAGCCCGGAGCCGTACACGCGAAGGCACCCGCCACCGCACCCAGCCGGGCGCACTCCGACGGCTCGCGTCCCTCCAGCCTCCCGTACAGGAAACCGGTGACGAACGCGTCACCCGCCCCGTTGCTGTCCACCACCGGCGCCGGCGGCGCCACCGCCGGAACGTGCACCGGTTCGTCGCCGCCGTCGCGCGTGAGGAGGTACGCCCCCTCCGCGCCCGCCGTGGCCACCACCGTCGAGGCCCTGCCCTCGCGCAGGATCTCCCGCATCAGCGCGGGCGCGCGCTCCCCGGTCGCCGCCGCGCTGAAGAAGACCAGATCCGAGCGGAGGGCGAACTCCCGCTGGTGGTCGCTCCGTCCGTCCCAGTCGTGCAGGTCCGTGGAGACCGGCACCCCCAGCGCCTCGATGTCGTCGTACAGGAACCGGGCGAAGTGCGTGATCGACAGATGGACATGGCGGGCCCGCCGCAGCCGGGGCAGGTAGAAGTCCCGCGGCATCCGCAGGTCCGCCGGGTCCCGGGCGTCGAAGAACGACATCCGCCGGCCCGTCGCGTCCACCAGGTTCACCGCGCGCCGCGTCCCGGCCGGGGAGATCACCGCGTGGAACTCCACGCCGGCCCCGGCCAGCCGCTCGCGCACCAGCGCACCGGTCCGGTCGTCACCGATGCAGTCCAGGAACGCCACACCGAGCCCCAGCGCACGGGCGCCGAGCGCCACGTTCCCACCGGTCTGACCGGGCCACTCCCGGATCGGGCCGACCATCACCGAGTCGGCCGGCGGGACCGGCAGGGCGTCGACGCGGACGATCGTGTCCACCCCGCTGCCGCCGACCACCACGATGTCGTATTCCGTTGGCTGTTGGACCACGAAGCCCCCTCTCGCGTACCCGCCGCGCTCAGTATCGCCCACCCGTCCGGCCGCTCGACGCGCGCCCGGGACACGCGCTGGCTAGGCTCGACCGGGGGCCGACGACCCGTTACGTGGAGGCTCACGCCATGATGCTGTTGCCCGAACCGCGCGACATCCCGCCGCGCCTGGCCACCGGCGCCTTCATCCTCAACTCCGGCCTCGGCAAGCTCAAGGCCGACGAGGGGACCGCCCAGGGACTGCACGGCATGGCCAGCAACGCCTATCCGTTCCTCGGCAAGCTGGAACCCGCCCGGTTCACCCGGTTGCTCGCCTGCTCCGAGATCGCCGTCGGCGCGACCCTGCTGGCGCCCTTCGTGCCGACCCGCCTCGCCGGCCTCGTCCTCACCGGATTCTCCGGCGGCCTCTTCGGCCTCTATCTGCGCACCCCCGGCATGCGGGAGCCCGGCAGCCTCCGGCCGACGCAGGACGGGATCGCGCTCGCCAAGGACTCCTGGATGCTGGGCATCGGCCTCGGCTTCCTCGGCGCGGGCGGCTACCGCGCTCGCGCCACCGCGAAGTGCCGCACCCGGCGCAGGTGCGCACGCTGACCCGGGCCGCTCACGCGTGGACCCGGGCCATCAGCAGCGCCACGTCGTCGTGGCCGTCCGGGTCCCGCAGTTCCCGCAGCAGCCGGTCGCACGTCGCGTCGAGCGACGCGTCCGGGGTGCGGAGCAGCCCCAGCAGCGTCGCCAGGCGGCTGTCGATGTCGTCGTCCCGGGTCTCCACCAGGCCGTCCGTGTACAGGACCAGCCGGTCGCCCGGACCGAAGGGGACCGTGACATCGCTGAAGGGCACCCCGCCCACGCCCAGCGGCGCCCCGGCCGGCAGATCGAGCAGCACCGGCGCACCGCCCTCCGGAATCAGCACCGGCGGCAGGTGCCCGGCGGTGGACACCCGGCACCGCCCGGCGCCCGGGTCGTACACGGCGTAGACACAGGTGGCGAACCACGGGTCCAGCCCGGCGGTGATCTCGTCCAGGTGCCCCAGCACCTCGGCGGGCTCCAGGGAGAGCCGGGACAGGGTCTGGGTGGCGGTGCGCAGCCGCCCCATCGTGGTGGCCGCGTTGATCCCGCTGCCCATCACATCGCCCACCACCAGGGCGGTCCCGCCGCCGCGCAGCCCGATCACATCGAACCAGTCCCCGCCGACCTCGTACCGCGAGGCGGCCGGCCGGTACCGGGACACCACGTCGAGGCCCGCCGGGTCGTGGTGGTTGCGCGGCAGCATGCTGCGCTGGAGCGTCAGCGCGGTCTCCTGCTGCTGGCGGTAGAGGCGGGCGTTGTCGATGCCGACGGCGGCCCGGGCCGCCAGCTCGGCGGCCAGCGCCTCGTCCTCGGCCGTGAACGGCAGCGGGTTGTCCGTCCGGATCAGGTCGATCGCCCCCAGCACCTCCCCCCGGGCGATCAGCGGCACCGCCAGGTACGAGTGCGCCCCGGCCTCGGCCAGCAGGGCGGCCGACCGTTCGTCGCGGGCCACCCTCGCCAGCTTCTCCGCGTCGAGATACGGCTCCCGCACCGGCCGCGCCGTGCGCACACAGCGGGTGACGAGCCGGTCGGCGCCGTAACGGGCGGCCCGGCCCGGTGGATCGGCCGCCTCCACCACGGGCGTCGGCCGGGCGGCGACGACGGCGAGGGCCTGGATGAGGAGCGGGCCGTCGGACGGTCCCGGGCGCCCCTTCAGGACGCTGTCCAGCACATCCACCGCGGCGACGTCGGCGAGCTGCGGCACGGTGACCTCGGCCAGCTCCAGGGCCGTCTGCTCCAGGTCGAGCGTGGTGCCGATGCGCACCGAGGCGTCGGCGATCAGCGCGAGGTGCTGCCGGGCCCGCTCCGCCTCGGCCGCCGCGCGGTACCGGTCGGTGACGTCGATCAACGAGGCGGCGATCCCCAGCACCCGCCCCGCCGAGTCGTCCAGCCGGTACAGCGACACCGACCAGGCGCGGTCGCTGTCCGGGTCGGCGGGGGAGCGGCCGACCACCTGGCGCGACACCTGGGGGACACCGCTGTCCAGGACCTCCCGCGCGGCCCCCTCCAGGCCGTCCGGGCCCAGGAACGACAGCGCCTCGCCCATCGGCCGCCCCAGGTGCTCGGCGGCGCTCACGCCGTCCATCCGTTCCAGGGCGGTGTTCGCGGACAGGAAACGCAGATCGGCGTCCAGCACCGCGAGGCCGATCGGCGACTGGTCGACCAGGCCCACGGAGAGCGCGAGATCCCGCTCCACCCGGCGCAGCACGTCTCCGTCGGCCGCCAGCCCCAGCGCGTAGCAGCCGCCCCGGTCGTCCTGCAACCGCATGTTCCGGAACTCCAGCAGCCGGGTGGTGCCGTCCCTGTGCCGTACGGGGAAGACCCCGGCCCACGCCTCACCGCTGCCCATCACCTCGCCGAACAGGCGCAGCACCAGCTCGAAGTGCTCCTCGTCGACCAGCACCCGGGCGGCGAACTCGCCCAGCGCCTCCTCGGCGGAATACCCCAGGAGCCGTTCGGCCTGCGGGCTCCACAGGACGATGCGGCCCTCGGTGTCCAGGACGAGCGCGGCGACCCCGAGGACGTCGAGCAGGCCGCTCTCGGAGGACCGGCGCCCGCCCGCCCGGCCGGCCTCGCCCCAGCCGATCCGCATGTCATCAGTGCCGCCCACGGACGATCCTTCCCAGCCGTCACCGTGCCCGACGCAGGCCCGCCGTCTCCCATGATCGCCCCTGAGCCGCCGCCCCCGCAGCTTTGAGGGACGTGAAGAGGACGCGAAGGAAGGGCCGCCGGGGTTTCGGGGGCGCAAAGCCGGTCACCCGCAGCGTACCGAGGCAAACGCGACGCACACGACCGTCAGGAGTGAGAGTCCATGGAGAACTGGCGCACGCACGCGGCCTGCCGCGACGAGGACCCGGACCTGTTCTTCCCCATCGGCACCAGCGGTCCCGCGCTCGTCCAGGCCGAGGAGGCGAAGGCGGTGTGCCGACGCTGCCCCGTACAGCAGGAATGCCTGCGGTGGGCCCTGGAGAACAACCAGGACGCCGGGGTGTGGGGTGGTCTCGGCGAGAACGAGCGGCGCGCCCTGAAGCGCCGCACCCGGCACCGGACGCACCGCTCGGGATGAGCCGGATGAGGCAGGATGAAGCATGGACACCAACACGTGGATCATCGCCGGCGCGGCACTCGTGCTGCTCATGCTGGCCGTCGCCGGCGTCCTCCTGGTGCGGGTCCTGAGGGCCAGGAAACTGCTGGCCGACGCCGGTGTCCCGCTGCACAACAAGGCGCTGGTCTGGGCGGCGGTGCTGTACACCGTGTCGCCGGTCGACCTGCTGCCGGACCCGGTCTACCTCGATGACATCGGGTTCCTCCTGCTGGCCCTGCGCTCGCTGCACGCGGCGGCGCGGGCCGCGGGGGTCGGCGGGCGCCCGGAGCGGCCCGCGGAGACCGGGCGCGACCTCGTCCGGTAGTTCCCCGCGCACCACCCGGTGAACCCGGCGCGTCCTGATCGTTGACAGCTGGACGCGTACACGTCACTCTCCTGGGAGAGCGCTCTCCCAACCCGCCGCGGGATGCCCGTCCCGCACTCTTCCGCCAGGAGAGAATGTGCCCAGAGCCGGTTCGGCCCTGCCCGCGAGACCCCGCGCGGGCACGCTGCTGATCACCCTTCTCGCCCTCGTCGCCTCGTCGCTGGTCATGCTGACCGCGCCCGGCGCGCGGGCCGCGGAATCCCTGCTGTCGCAGGGGAAGACCGCCACCGCCTCCTCCTCGGAGGGCGCCGGCTACGCGGCATCGGCCGCCGTGGACGGAAACCTCACCGGCACCCGCTGGGCCAGTGAGTGGAGCGACCCCCAGTGGCTCCGGGTCGACCTGGGCGCCACCGCCGACCTCAGCAGGGTCGTCCTGACCTGGGAGTCGGCCTTCGGCAAGGCGTACGAGATCCAGGCGTCCGACAACGGCTCCGACTGGCGCACCCTGAAGACCGTCACCAACGGCGACGGCGGCACCGACGACCTCGCGGTCAGCGGTTCCGGCCGCTACGTCAGAATGCACGGCACCGCCCGCTCCGGCGGCTACGGCTACTCCCTGTGGGAGTTCCAGGTGTACGGCACCACCGGCTCCACCGACCCGGACCCCGGCACCGGCGGAGCCGTCCGCGTCACCGGTTCGCAGGGAAACTGGCAGCTCACCGTCGGCGGCGAGCCGTACCAGGTCAAGGGCCTGACCTGGGGGCCCTCCGTCAACGACGCGGCGCGCTACATGCCCGACCTGAAGTCCATGGGCGTCAACACCATCCGGACCTGGGGCACCGACGGCACCTCCAAGCCGCTGCTCGACGCGGCGGCGGCCAACGGCATCCGCGTGGTCAGCGGCTTCTGGCTGCAGCCCGGCGGCGGCCCGGGCTCGGGCGGCTGCGTCGACTACCTGACCGACGACGCCTACAAGTCCTCGTCGCTCACCGAATTCGCCAAGTGGGTGGACACGTACAAGAGCCACCCCGGTGTGCTCATGTGGAACGTCGGCAACGAGTCGGTGCTCGGGCTGCAGAACTGCTACGGCGGCGACGAACTGGAGAAGCAGCGCGACGCCTACACCACCTTCGTCAACGACGTCGCGAAGAAGATCCACACCATCGACCCGGACCACCCGGTGACCTCCACCGACGCCTGGACCGGTGCCTGGCCCTACTACAAGCGCAACGCCCCCGACCTCGACCTGTACTCGATGAACTCCTACGGAGACATCTGCGGAGTGCGCACCGCCTGGGAGACGGGCGGCTACACCAAGCCCTACCTCATCACCGAGGGCGGCCCGGCCGGTGAGTGGGAGGTGCCGGACGACGCCAACGGGGTCCCGGACGAGCCCACCGACGTACAGAAGGCCGAGGGCTACACCAAGGCGTGGAACTGCGTCACCGCACACCGGGGTGTCGCGCTGGGCGCCACCTTCTTCCACTACGGCACCGAGCACGACTTCGGCGGCGTCTGGTTCAACGTGGTGCCGGACGGCAAGAAGCGGCTCTCCTACTACGCCCTGAAGAAGGCGTACAGCGGCTCCACCGCGGGTGACAACACCCCGCCCGTCATCAGCGACATGACGGTGCAGAACGCCGGCGGCGCTCCCGCGGGCAAGGAATTCACCCTGCGGGCCGACGTCCGCGACCCGGACAACGACCCGGTCACGTACAAGATCTACCTGAGCGGCAACTACGCGACCGGTGACAAGGCTCTGGTGGAGGCCACCTGGCGGTCCACCGGCACCGGCACCTTCGCGGTGACCGCGCCCGGACGGCTCGGGGTGTGGAAGGTGTACATCCAGGCCGAGGACGGGCACGGCAACGCCGGCATCGAGACCAAGTCGGTGAAGGTCGTGGTGCCCCCGGTCAGCGGCACCAACATCGCGCTCGGCCGCCCCGCCACCGCCACCTCCGCCCAGGCCGGCAGCAGCGGCTGCCCCTGCACCGCGGCGATGGCGACCGACGGACGGCTGGACACCCGGTGGGCCAGCGACTGGAGCGACCTGCAGTCCATCCAGGTCGACCTGGGTGAGCGGAAGTCGTTCCGCCACCTCCAGCTGGTGTGGGACCCGGCCTACGCGAAGTCCTACGAGGTGCTGGTGTCGGACGACGGCGACTCCTGGCGGTCCGTGTACACCACGACCACCGGGGACGGTGACGCCGACGACCTCGACCTCGCGCAGACCGCCCGCTACGTGAAGCTCGCTCTCACCCAGCGGGGCACGGCGTGGGGCTACTCCCTGTGGGAGTTCGGCATCTACGCCTGAGGACCGGGCGGGCACCGGCGGGACCGTCCCCGCCGGTGCCCGCCCCGGCGCGTGTCGGTGGCCGCACAGGGGAAGGGGAACGGCCATGGTTGAACGCATGAACGTCACCGACATCCTGACCGATGGGTACGCCCGCATCCAGGAGGCCGTGCACGCGGCCGTCGAGGGCCTGGGCCCCGACGACCTCCACGCCCGGCTCGACGACGGGGCCAACTCGATCGCCTGGCTCATCTGGCACCTGACCCGCGTCCAGGACGACCACATCGCGGACGCGGCCGGCACCGAACAGCTCTGGACCGCCCAGAACTGGGCGAGCCGCTTCGACCTGCCCCTTCCCACCGACGCCACCGGGTACGGGCAGAGCAGCGAGGAGGTCGCGGCCGTCCGGGTGGGCTCGGCCGATCTGCTCACCGGCTACTACGACGCCGTCCACGAGAACACCCTCGGCTACCTCCGGGGCCTGGACGGCCACGCGCTGGGCCGCGTCGTGGACGAGGGGTGGGACCCGCCGGTCACGCTGGGGGTGCGGCTGGTCAGCGTCCTGTCGGACGCACTCCAGCACGCCGGCCAGGCGGCCTTCGTCCGGGGGGTGCTGGAGCGCCGCTAGCCTCACGTACGGTCGTGCTCGCGGCCGGGTCCCGCGCCGGACAGATGGCCCAGGAACCACGCGCGGGCCCGCTCGGCGACCTCGTCCAGCGCGCCAGGCTCCTCGAACAGATGCGTCGCGCCGGGAACGACGTCGAGCCGGCTCTCGCAGCGCAGCTCCGCCCGGGCCCGGCGGTTCAGGTCCAGCACCTCGGTGTCCCGGCCGCCCACCAGCAGCAGGGTGGGGGAGCGGACCTCGCCCAGGCGGGCGCCCGCCAGATCGGGCCGGCCGCCCCGCGAGACGACCGCGCCGACACTCGTGTCCCGGTCCGCGCCCAGAACGGCCGCCGCCTGGAGCGCCGCGGCCGCGCCCGTGCTGGCACCGAAGACGCCGAGCGGCCCGGGCGCACGGCCCCGCACCCAGGCGGCGGCGTCCACCAGGCGGCCGGCCAGGGCCGCGATGTCGAAGACGTGGCCGCCCTCCGCCTCCTCGTCCGCGGTGAGCAGGTCGAACAGCAGCGTGCCGAGGCCGGCCCGGTTCAGCGCCGCCGCCACCGACCGGTTGCGCGGGCTGTGCCGGCTGCTCCCGGAGCCGTGGGCGAACACCACGAGCGCCCCGGAGCCGCCGGCCGGGGTGAGGGTGCCGGGCAGGCCGACCCCGCCGGCCTCCACCAGGACGTCGCTGGTCAGCCGGGGCCCGTCCGGCCGGGCGGCCCGGGCCAGCAGCGCGACGACCTCCTCGTCCGGCGTCTGGCCGAAGTCCCGGTACCACTCGCCGACCGCCGAGAAACCGGCCGGTGACGACAGGCAGACCAGTTCGTCCGCCTCCTCGCGCAGCCGGGCGGCGGCGGACGGCGGCGCGACCGGCACCGCCAGCACCACGTGCGCGGCGCCCTGCGCCCGGGCCACCGCGCAGGCGGCGAGCGCGGTCGCGCCGGTGGCGATCCCGTCGTCCACGAGGACCACGGTGCGCCCGGCCAGCGGGACGCGCGGCCGGTCGCCCCGGAACTTCCCGGCCCGGCGCCGCAGTTCGGCCTCCTCCGCCTCCTGGACGGCCGCGGTGTCGGAGTCCGACACCCCGGCCCGGCGCACGATGTCGTCGCTGATGATCCGGACGCCGCCCTCCCCGATGGCTCCGAAGCCCAGTTCCGGGTGGTGCGGGACGCCCAGTTTGCGGACCACGATGACGTCCAGCGGGGCGCCGAGCTCCAGCGCGACACGGAAGGCCACCGGCACACCGCCGCGGGGGAGTCCCAGCACGACGGGATCGCTCTGCGCGAGGGGACGGAGGGATTCGGCGAGCCGCCGGCCCGCGTCGGCCCGGTCGGCGAACAGCACGGGACTCACCCCACATCGACAGCTGCGTACGGCCGTCACCCGTCGAGTGCCGGGCGACGCGCGTACCTCGTTCCAATCAACCGCGCTCGCCCGGCCCGCGCAAATCGGCGAAGGCGCGCGGGATCCCGAAACACCTGCCGGCCGCTTGCCGGATGAAGCGGCCGCGCGTCAGCCGCCCTCGCCCCTCAGCGCCTCGATGAGGAGCAGCGCGATGTCGTCGCTGCCCGGCGTGACGTCCTTCGCGTACCGGACGAGGCTGTCGGCGACGGACTCCATCGAACGGCCGGTGTGCAGGCCGAACTGGTCGGCGAGCGCCGCCGTCGACCGGTCGATATCGGTGCCCGGCACCTCCACGAGCCCGTCCGTGTACAGCGCGAGCGCGGCGCCCGGCGGCAGTGGGATCTCCGTCGTCGGGTAGCGGGCGTCCCGGTCGATGCCGAGCAGCAGGCCGGGCGGCAGCCGCAGCACCTCCGTGTTCCCGCCGGGGTGGCGGAGCAGCGGCGGCGGGTGTCCGGCCGTGGCCAGCAGGGCGCGGTGGCCCGCCAGGTCCAGATGGACGTAGAGGCAGCTGGTGAACAGGCCGGCGTCGAGGTCGGCGAGCAGCCGGTTGGTGCGTGCCAGGACCTCGGCGGGCGGTGCGCCGGCCGAGGCGTGCACCGCCGTGCGTACCTGCCCCATCAGCGCGGCGGCCGTCACGTTGTGGCCCTGCACGTCGCCGATGGCCGCGGCGGCGGTGGTGGCGTCGAGCGGGATGACGTCGTAGAAGTCGCCGCCGATGCCCATGCCCCGGGTGGCGGGCAGATAGCGGGCGGCCACGTCGAGTCCGCCGATCCGGGGCAGGGTGTGCGGGAGCAGATGAGCCTGGAGGCTGTGGGCCAGCCGCTCCTTCGTGTCGTACAGGCGGGCCCGGTCCAGGGCCTGGGCGATGAGCCCGGCGATCGAGGTGAGGAGGGCCCGTTCCTCCGGCTCGAAGGAGCGCGGGCGGTCGTAACCGAGGACGAGCGTGCCGACCGGCCGCCCGGAGGCGAACAACGGAAGGAAGGCCCACGCGGCCAGGCCCTTCTGGAGAGAGGCGGGCCGGAAGGCGCGCCGGAATTCGTCGGACGTCCGGTAGAAGGCGGGCACGCCGGTGCTCAGCACCTGGGCGACGGGAGCGTCGGACGTCAGGGGTGCGCCCTCGAAGCACTCCATCAGCTCGTCGCTGAAGCCCCGGTGCCCCTCGATGCGCAGCCGCCCCTCCGCGGCGGTCAGCACGGCGAGCGCCTGGACGCGGAAGGCGGGCACCAGCTGTTCGGCGATCAGCTCGACCACGTCCTGGATGCCCACGGCCTCCGTGAGCGTCGCGGCCAGGTGCATCAGGTGGTAGAGGGCGACGGCACGCCCCGGGGCGTTCGGCGAGGCGGACGCCCCCGTGGCGGCGGGGAGCGGTGAGGAGTGCGGGCCGGTGACCGGGGTGATGTACACGCTGATGCCGGACGCGTCGGGGTAGAGGCGGAAGGACAGCCACTGGTCCGGAGGCCGCAGGGCGACGAAGGACATCGGCTGCCGGCTGATGATCGCGCCCCGGTACTGGTCCTCGAACAGCGGATCGGACATCCAGCGCAGCGACTCCCACGGCAGCGTCCCCACCAGGTCCTCGACGCGTCCCCCGACCAGGCCGGCACCGGTCTCCGTGAGATAGGTGATCCTCCCGTGGAGGTCGAGGGTGCAGCAGCCGCCCGGCAGCCGGCCCACGAATTCCGCCGCGGCGACCGCCTCGGTGTGGGCCGGCGGCGGAGCGGTGGCCGGGGGCAGCACCCGCGGCCCCGCGCCCGCTTCCACCGGGCGGCCCCGCTCCCGCGCCTCGTGGAGCACCCGCGTGGCGTCGCGGCAGCAGTGGTCGACCGCCGCCCGCTCCTGCGGCGCCAGCTGGGGCGGGTGGGAGCCGGGCCAGAGCAGGACGAGCCCGCCGTGTGCCCCGGTCTCGTCGGCGAGGGGCGCGGCGGCCAGCGCGAACCGGTAGGGCAGGACGAGCGCGGGGCGCGGATACCGCCTGGCCAGCTCCTCCTGGCTGCCCAGCCACACCAGATGCCGGTCCTTCACCGCGTCCGACACCGGCATGGGCGCGGACAGCGGTACGCGGAGCCAGGGGTCCGCGATCTCCGGCGGAATCCCGGCGAGCACGGCCAGCCTGAGCGTCGATCCGCCGGGCGGCAGCAGGTAGAGCATCGCCACGGCGGCGCCCGTGTCCCGTACGGCGCAGGCCACCGCCGCGTCCAGACGCTCCTCCGCCGAGGCCATGGCGGGTCCGACACTGCTCATAACCGGACAATACGCCCACCCCTCGCGCTCGACACCGCGATACCGGCCACCACGACGCGCTTCCCGGCGGTCCTGGGGGCATTGTCGGACCCAGCCCTTAGGGTCCGCCCATGACTGATTTCGTACTGGTGGCAGGCGCCTGGCTCGACGGGTCGGCGTGGGACGACGTGGTGCCGGGGCTGCGCGCGGCCGGGCACGGCGCCCATCCGGTGACCCTGTCCGGGCTCGGCGGGAAACGGGAGCGGCCGGTCGGCCGGCAGACCCATGTGTCCGACGTCGTCGAGGAGGTGGAGCGCCTGGGCCTGCGCGACGCCGTCCTGGTCGGCCACAGCTACTCCGGCATCCCCGTGGGCCAGGCCGCCGAGCGCCTCGGCGGCCTGGTGGCCCGGGTCGTCTTCGTGGACGCCTGCGTACCCGCCGACGGCGAGTCGTTCGTCTCGGCGTGGTGGCAGGGGCCGGCCGAGCTCCAGCGGCGGCTCGACGCGAACGGCGGGCTCTGGGCCGTACCGGAAGCCGGTGAGTTCGAGGGCCAGGAGCTGACCGGCGAACAGATCGCCCGGTTCTTCGAGAGGGCGACACCGCACCCCGGCGCCGCCCTGGCCGACCCGGCCGTCCTGGACCGCCCGCTCGGCGAGCTGCCCGCCACCTACATCAAGTGCCTCCTGGACGGACCGGAACCGGGCGACGACGTGGCCCGGCTGCTGACGAGCGAGCGGTGGGAGCTGGTCACCATGGACACCGGCCACTGGCCGATGTTCTCCCGCCCGGACGAACTGGCCGCGATCCTCGCCGGGGCCGTCACCCCCTCCTGACCGACGGGCGGCGGCGCGGTGGCCCGATCGGACGGCCCGGACGCGCGCGCCCGGGCCGCGCGGGCTGCAATGGAGGGGTGACCGCGCCCCCCGACGACTGCCTCGCGCGCAACGAGTGGGTCTGCGGCGCCTACCTCAGCAGCCGCCGCCACATCCTCTGGGACGCGGCGCTCCAGCACATCCAGCTCACCGCGGTCTCCGTGCTCATCGCCCTCGCCCTCGCCCTGCCGCTCGCGCTCGCCGCGCGCCGCTGGCACTGGGCCGCCGGACCCGTCCTCGGAGTGACGACGATTCTCTACACCGTCCCGTCGCTCGCCATGTTCTCCCTGCTCCTGCCGGTGTACGGGCTCTCCGCCTCGCTCGTCGTCGCGGGCCTCGTCCTCTACTCGCTGACCCTGCTCGTGCGCAACGTGCTCGCCGGGCTGCGCGCCGTCCCCGAGGAGACCCGGCAGGCGGCGCGCGGCATGGGCTACGGCCCCGTACGGCTGCTGGTGGCCGTGGAACTCCCGCTCGCCCTGCCCGCCGCCATGGCCGGGCTGCGCATCGCCACCGTCTCCGCGGTCTCCCTGGTCACCATCGGGGCGATCGTCGGCTACGGCGGGCTCGGCAACCTCATCTACGCCGGGATGAACACCTACTTCAAGGCCCAGGTGCTCACAGCGTCCGTCCTGTGCGTCGTCATCGCCGTCGCCGCCGACCTGCTCCTCCTGCTGCTGCAGCGCCTGCTCACCCCCTGGACGAGGAGCCGCACGTGAACACCCTGGCGGACGCCTGGTCCTGGCTCACCACCTCCGCGCACTGGCAGGGCCAGGACGGCATCTGGGTCCGGCTCGGCCAGCACCTCTTCCTCACCGCCGTCTGCCTCCTGATCAGCTGCCTCATCGCGCTCCCCGTCGCCCTGCTCCTCGGCCACCTCGGCCGCGGCGGCGCGCTCGCCGTCAACATCTCCAACGTCGGGCGCGCCGTGCCCACCTTCGCCGTCCTGGTGCTCCTCCTGCTCACCCCGGTCGGCCGCTGGGGCGAGGGCCCGACCGTCGTGGCGCTGGTCCTGTTCGCCGTGCCCCCGCTGCTCACCAACGCGTACGTCGGCATGCGCGAGGTCGACCGGGACGTCGTCCGGGCCGCCCGGGGCATGGGCATGACGGGCCGCCAACTGCTCCTCCAGGTCGAGGTGCCGCTCGCCCTGCCCCTCATCCTCACCGGGGTACGCGTCGCCGCCGTCCAGCTCGTCGCCACGGCCACGATCGCGGCCCTCGCGGGCGGCGGAGGGCTCGGCCGCATCATCACCGCCGGGTTCAACCTCGCCTCCACCCCGCAGGTGGTCGCCGGCGCGGTCCTGGTCGCCGCGTTCGCGCTGGTCGTCGAGGGGGTCTTCGAGGCGGCCCAGCGGTTCGCACCGCGCCGGTTCGGGCTGCGCGCGAGGGAGGAGACCGCGTGAGGGGCGGCCCCCGCCGGCGGGCGGGCCGCCCGCTCGCCGCGCTCCTGCTGCTGACGGCCACCGCCTGCACCACCGGACCGGCACTGGAGAACCAGGGCGCGGTCACCGCCCCGCCCGGCGACAGCAAGCACCTGACCATCGGCTCCGCGGGCTTCACCGAGAGCGACCTCCTCGCCCAGATGTACGCCCTGCTGCTGGACAGCGCCGGATACTCCACCAAGATCATCTCCGTCACCAACCGGGAGATCTACGAACCCGCCCTGGAGAACGGCCAGATCGACGTGGTCCCCGAGTACGCGGCCACCTTCGCCGACTGGCTGAACGCGAAGGAGCACGGCGCCGACGCGGCTCCGGTCGGCTCGCCGGACCTCGCCGCCACGATGAAGGCCCTGCGCGCCCTGGCCGCACCACGCGGGCTCACCGTCCTCGACCCCGGCCGGGCCGTGGACCAGAACGCGTTCGCCGTCACCGCCGCCTACGCGCGCGAGCACCGTCTCAGGACGCTCGGCGACCTCGGCCGCTCGGGCCTGCCCGTACGCCTCGCGGCCGGCGACGAGTGCGTCCGGCGCCCGTACTGCGCGCCGGGGCTGAAGAAGACGTACGGCATCGACATCACCGCCGTCGACCCCAAGGGCGTCGGCACCACACAGGCCAAGCAGGCCGTGCGGAGCGGCCGCGACCAGATGGTGCTGACCACCACCACCGACGCCACCCTGGACGACTTCGGGCTCGTCCTCCTCACCGACGACAAGCACCTCCAGAACGCCGACTACCTCGTCCCCGTCGTCAACCAGGCCCGGGCCGGCGGCGAAGGCGTGCGCAACGCCCTCGGCAAGCTGAACACCGTCCTCACCACCGCCGACCTGGCCCGGCTCAACGAACAGGTCGACAGCTGGCGACGGCTGCCCGAGGACGTGGCCCGCACCTACCTGCGCTCCGCACACCTCATCCCCGGCGACCGGGGGTGAGGACCCGAAGCGGCATGCCGGCGGTACGCCACGGGCACCCGGCCGGACGCCGGCCGCGCCCCTCAGGCGTCCGACACCGAGTCGAACCGCACCTCGTCGCGCCCCACGCCCTGCGCCTCGGCGTCCACCGACCGCCGCAGCGCCTCATGGAGCTTGGCCGGAGTCAGCACCCCGAGAAAGCGCGCCCCGTCCAGCACCGCGATCCACCCCGCGTCCCGCTGAAGCATCTCGCTGAACGCCCGCTTCAGCGGCGCGCCCACCGGCACCCACGCGTCCATCCGGCGGGCCAGTTCGCCCACCGTGCCCTGGTCCCCGGCGATCCGCAGCGCGTCCGCCGACACCCAGCCGTGCAGCTCGCCCGCCTCGTTCAGCACGACCGCCCAGCGCGCCCCGGCCGCGCCCAGCCGGGCCGCCGCCACCCCCGCCCGCTCGTCGAGGCGGGCCAGCGGCGGCTGCTCCAGGTCGTCCGGCTCGATCGCGGTGACCGACAGCCGCTTCAGCCCCCGGTCCGCGCCGACGAACTCCGCCACATACGGGGTCGCGGGCGAGCCGAGCACCGCGGCCGGCGTGTCGAACTGCTCGATGCGCCCCTGCCCGTACACCGCGATCCGGTCACCCATCCGGACGGCCTCCTCGATGTCGTGCGTGACCATCAGGACGGTCTTCCTCACCCTCGACTGGAGCTTCAGGAACTCGTTCTGCAACCGCTCGCGCACCACGGGGTCCACCGCGCCGAACGGCTCGTCCATCAGGAGCACCGGCGGGTCGGCCGCGAGCGCCCGCGCCACACCGACGCGCTGGCGCTGGCCGCCGGAGAGCTGCGCGGGGTAGCGGGAGCCGTACACCGACGGGTCCAGGCCCACCACGTCCAGCAGCTCGGCCGCCCGCTCCCGGGCCTTCGACCGCTTCCAGCCCACGAGCGCCGGCACGGTCGCCGTGTTGTCGAGGACCGTACGGTGCGGGAAGAGCCCCACCTGCTGGATGACGTAGCCGATGCCCCGCCTCAGCTTCACCGGGTCGGTCCGCGCGATGTCCTGGCCGTCCACCAGGATGCGGCCCGAGGTCGGTTCGATCAGCCGGTTCACCATCATCATGGTGGTCGTCTTGCCGCAGCCCGAAGGGCCGACCAGGGTGACCAGTTCTCCCTCGGCGACCTCGAAGGACAGCGCGTCGACCGCGGTCGTGCCGTCCGGATAGACCTTGCCGACCTGCTCGAACCGGATCATGAGAGCACGGTAAGGAGCACGGCGCCCCGGCCGCACACGGGCCGCGACCGTCCGGGGCACACCGGTGTGCTGAACTGTCCGGGAACCATCCGATCCAGGAGCACCCTTGAACAGCTACCGGCAGCCCGGCCTCGTCCTCACCGACCACCGCTTCACCGTCCCGCTCGACCACGCGGACCCGGGCGGTGAACAGATCGAGGTCTTCGGCCGGGAGATCGTGGCCGCGTCCAAGGCCGGACAGGAGCTGCCCTGGCTGCTGTACCTGGAGGGCGGTCCCGGCTTCGGCGCCCGGCGCTTCACCGGGGCCGAGGCGTGGCTCGGGCGGGCGGTGCGGGAATTCCGGGTGCTCCTGCTCGACCAGCGCGGCACCGGTCTGTCCTCCCCGGCCAACCGGCAGACCCTCCCGCTCCGGGGCGGACCGCGCGAGCAGGCCGACTACCTCGCGCACTTCCGCGCGGACAGCATCGTGCGGGACTGCGAGTTCATCCGCCCCCAGCTGACCGGCGGCGCGCCCTGGACCGTTCTCGGCCAGTCGTTCGGCGGCTTCTGCGCCGTCCGCTACCTCTCGTCCGCGCCGGAGGGGCTGCACACCGTCCTGATCACCGGCGGTCTGCCCTCCCTCGACGCCCACGCGGACGACGTCTACCGGGCCGCGTACCCCCGCATCGAACGGAAGGTCGCCGCACACTACGCCCGCTACCCGCAGGACGTCGAACGCGCCCGGGAGATCACCGCTCACCTCGCGGAGCACCGTCTTGAGAGCGCCGGGCACCGGCTGACGCCCGAGAGCTTCCAGTCCCTCGGCATCATGCTCGGCGGCGGCAGCGGCAGCCACCAGCTGCACTACCTCCTGGAGAACGCCTTCGTCCGCACCCCGCACGGCACGGAGCTCTCCGACACCTTCCAGGAGGCCGTGCGCGCGGCGACCTCCTTCGCCGGACACCCGCTGTACGCCCTCATGCACGAGGCCATCTACGGCCAGGGCGGGCGCCCCACGGACTGGGCCGCCGAGCGGGTCCGCGCCGAGTTCCCGCAGTTCGACGCCGCTACGGCCCTCGCGGGCGACGGGCCGGTCCTGTTCACGGGCGAGTCCATCCACCCCTGGCACTTCGAGGTGGACCCCGCACTGCGCCCGCTGCGCGAGACGGCCGCGCTCCTCGCCGCCCGCGCCGACTGGGAGCCGCTGTACGACCCCGAGCGCCTGGCCGCCAACGAGGTCCCGGTGGCCGCCGCCGTGTACCACGACGACATGTACGTGGACACCGCCCACGCGCTGCGCACCGCCGCCGCGATCCGCGGGCTGCGCACCTGGGTGACCGACGAGTTCGAGCACGACGGGCTGCGCGCGGGCGGGCCCCGGGTGCTGGACCGGCTGCTCGCGCTGGTCCGCGACGAGGTCTGACACACAGCGCGCGGGGCCGGCCGCGCCGGGCCGGCCCCGCGGTGGCTCAGCCCTGGAGGGCGTTCAGCGTCGCCTCCAGGCTCGCCGCCGAGCGCGGCGCGCGGTTGTGCGGGAGCTTCGACAGGACCGCCGCCATCCCGCAGGTGTTGGTGACGGCCGAGAAGACGAGACCGGAGCCCACACCGGCGGACAGCCAGCGCGCGGCGGGGTACCGGACGCCCGCCAGCAGCCCGGCCACCACGAGCGAGCCGGCCGCCAGCCGGACCTGGCGCTCCATCGGCCAGGTGGCCCGCGCGCCCACCGGGCGCTCCAGGCCGTGGCCCTCGCTCTCCCAGGCGGAGGTGCCGCCGGTGAGCGTCGCCGCCTCGATGTCGGCCTCCGCCAGGAGGTCGCAGGCGCGCGTCGAGCGGTTGCCCGAAGCGCACACCATGAGCAGCGCGCCGCGGGCGGACGCGGACTTGAGCGCGGGCAGCGCCTCGTCCAGCCGGTCGAGCGGTATGTTCACCGCCCCCGGCACGTGCCCCGCCGCGAACTCACCGGGTGCGCGTACGTCGATCACGGTGAACTCCGTGAGCCGGGCGGCCGCCTGGGCGGGGGAGAGGGATACGGGGCTGGTCACGAGCTGTGTTCCTTTCGTTCACCGGGGTACGGGGCAGATCTCGCTCTCTCCTGCCCCGGACGGCCAAGGATACCCCCCTGGGTATTTAACGCGTCGTGTCACGGGTCTCACCCCCGCCTTGCCGGTTAGCCTGCGGACATGACCGAGCAGCTGAAGCCCATGCCCGAGGACTGGCGGCGCGCGCTCGCCGTGGTCGCACACCCCGACGACCTGGAGTACGGCTGCGCGGCGGCGGTGGCCGGCTGGACCGATGCCGGACGCGAGGTCACGTATCTCCTCGCGACCAGGGGCGAGGCCGGGATCGACACCCTCGGACCGCAGGAGTGCGGGCCGCTGCGCGAGCGGGAGCAGCGTGCGAGCGCGGCGGCCGTCGGCGTCTCCCGCGTCGAGTTCCTGGATCATCGCGACGGGGTGATCGAGTACGGAATCCCGCTCCGCCGGGACATCGCCGCGGCCATCCGCCGGTACCGTCCCGAGCTGCTGATCACGCTCAACCACCGTGACACCTGGGGCGGTGTCGCGTGGAACACGCCCGACCACCGCGCCGTCGGCCGCGCCACGCTCGACGCGGCGGCCGACGCGGGCAACCGCTGGATCTTCCCGGAGCTGAGGGAGCGTGGCCTCGAACCGTGGGACGGCGTGCGCTGGGTGGCCGTGGCCGGATCGTCCACGCCGACCCACGCGGTGGACGCGACCGCCGGCCTGGAGCGCTCGGTGCAGTCCCTCCTGGCCCACCGCACGTACCTCGAAGTCCTCACCGACGAGGACCCGGAGGTGTACTGCCGCACCTTCCTCACCGGTAACGCCGAGGCCGCCGCCGAGCGCTTCGGCGGGCGCCCGGCCGTGCCGTTCGAGCTCTTCGCGCGGTAGCCCGGCAGGAGGCGGCAGGCCGTGGAGCCGCAGGTGCGCGCCGGGGCGCACCGCCCACGCGGTGCGGCTCGGCCGCTCCGCAGGCCGCCGAGGTGGTGGTGGGCGAGTGGCCCTCGCGTACGGCCGTGCGCCCGGTGCCCCGCGTTCGGCGAGGACGGGGCCGGGCGCACGGCCGTGTCCGGCCCCGTTGGCCCGCGACTGTTCCCACAGAGGCAAGCGACCGCTTAGTATGCGCCGGAGCAGTGGTAATGCCGACAGTGTTGTGGAGGCCCCTCATGCAGGCATGGCGAGTGCACCGGAACGGTGAGCCGAGCGAGGTGATGCGGCTGGAGGAGACGGACCGGCCGGTGCCCGGCGACGGGCAGGTGCTCGTCGAGGTGCTCGCGGCGAACATCAACTTCCCCGACGCGCTGCTCTGCCGGGGCGAGTACCAGGTAAGGGCCCCGCTGCCGTTCACCCCGGGCGTCGAGATCTGCGGCCGCACCGAGGACGGGCGCCGGGTGCTCGCGACCCCCGCCCTGCCGCACGGCGGTTTCGCC
Organism: Streptomyces sp. 130; assembly: GCF_007096885.1. Classification (GTDB taxonomy): domain Bacteria; phylum Actinomycetota; class Actinomycetes; order Streptomycetales; family Streptomycetaceae; genus Streptomyces. The sequence goes on from NZ_VJNO01000004.1 coordinate 79,342, forward strand.
CAGTACGCCGTGGCCGACGAGACGGCCCTGCTGGCGGCCCCGGAATCCCTGGACGACGCGGAGGCCGCGGCCCTGCACATCGGCTACCAGACCGGTTGGTTCGGGCTCCACCGGCGCGCCCGGCTGCAGGCGGGGGAGACCCTGCTCGTGCACGCCGCGGCCGGCGGGGTCGGCAGCGCCGCCGTCCAGCTCGGCAAGGCCGCCGGCGCCACCGTCATCGGCGTCGTCGGCGGACCGGAGAAGGCGAAGACCGCCGCCGCACTCGGCTGCGACCTGGTCATCGACCGGCGAAGCGAGGACGTCGTCGCGGCGGTCAAGGAGTTCACCGGCGGCCGGGGCGCCGACGTCGTCTACGATCCGGTCGGCGGGGACGCCTACGCCAAGTCCGTGAAGTGCATCGCCTTCGAGGGGCGCGTCGTCGTCGTCGGCTTCGCCTCCGGAACGATCCCCTCCCCGGGGCTCAACCACCCCCTCGTGAAGAACTACTCCGTCCTCGGCCTCCACTGGGGCCTCTACAACACCAAGGACCCGCAGGCCGTGCGCGACTGCCACCGGGAGCTGACCCGGCTCGCAGCCGAAGGCGTCATCAAGCCGCTGATCAGCGAGCGGGTCGCGATGGACGAGGCGGCGGCCGCCGTCCAGCGCGTCGCCGACGGCACCAGCACCGGCCGCATCGCCGTCCTTCCGTCAGGAGCCGCCCGATGACCGCACCCGACGCCGCCGAACTGCGCCGGCGCACCCGCGAACTGCTCGCCGCGCACCCCCCGGCGACCACCGAGCGCACCGCCTTCCTCAAGGCGCGCTTCGACGCCGGACTCGCCTGGGTCCACTACCCGGCCGGACTCGGCGGCCTGGACGCCCCGCGCTCCCTCCAGCCCGTGGTCGACGCCGAACTCGCCGCCGCGAACGCCCCCGACAACGACCCGCGCCGCATCGGCATCGGCCTCGGCATGGCGGCCCCGACCATCCTCGGCTTCGGCACCGACGAGCAGAAGAAGCGGTTCCTGCGCCCCCTGTGGGTGGGCGAGGAGGTCTGGTGCCAGCTCTTCAGCGAACCGGGGGCGGGCTCGGACCTCGCCGCCCTCGGTACGCGCGCGGTGCGCGACGGCGAGGAGTGGGTGGTGGACGGGCAGAAGGTGTGGACCTCCAGCGCACACCTGGCGCGCTGGGCCATCCTCATCGCCCGCACCGATCCGGACCTGCCCAAGCACCGCGGCATCAGCTACTTCATCTGCGACATGACCGACCCCGGCGTCGAGGTCCGGCCGCTCCGCCAGATCACCGGCGAGGCAGAGTTCAACGAGGTCTTCCTCACCGGAGTGCGCATCCCCGACAGCCACCGGCTCGGACCCGTCGGCGAGGGCTGGAAGGTCGCCCAGACCACCCTCATGAACGAGCGCGTCTCCATCGGCGGCTCCCGCATCCCCCGCGAGGGCGGCATGATCGGCCCGGTCGCCAGGACCTGGCGCGAACGGCCCGAGCTGCGCACCCACGACCTGCACCAGCGCCTGCTCACCCTCTGGGTCGAGGCGGAGGTCGCCCGGCTCACCGGCGAGCGGCTGCGCCAGCAGCTCGTCGCGGGCCAGCCGGGCCCCGAAGGCTCCGCGATGAAGCTCGCCTTCGCCCGGCTCAACCAGGAGATCAGCGGCCTCGAAGTGGAACTCCTCGGTGACGAGGGCCTGCTGTACGGCGACTGGACCATGCGGCGGCCCGAACTGGTCGACTTCACCGGACGCGACGCCGGATACCGCTACCTCCGCTCCAAGGGCAACTCCATCGAGGGCGGTACGAGCGAGGTACTGCTCAACATCGTCGCCGAGCGGGTGCTCGGTCTGCCCTCCGAGCCCCGCAACGACAAGGACGTCGCCTGGAAGGACCTCTCCCGATGACCGCACAGACCGAAGCCGGCCAGGCGCCCGACCTCCTCTACTCCGAGGCCGAGGAGGACCTGCGCGCCGCCGTCCGCTCGCTCCTCGCGGACCGGTCCGACGCGCCGTCGGTGATCGCCCGCACCGAGTCCGACACGCCGTACGACCCGCAGCTGTGGAAGGCGCTCGCCACCGGCATCGGCGCCGCCGGGCTCCTCGTGCCCGAGGAGCTGGGCGGCCAGGGCGCCACGCACCGCGAGGCCGCCGTCGTCCTGGAGGAGCTGGGCCGCACCGTCGCCCCCGCGCCGTTCCTGACCAGCGCCGTCGTCGCCACCGAGACGCTGCTGGCGCTCGGCGCGCAGGACGGGCCGGCCGCGGAACTCCTGGCCGGGCTCGCCGAGGGGCGGCAGGTCGCGGTCCTGGCCGCGCCGTTCGCGGCGGCTTCGGCCGGCTCGGCGGGGGCGCGGGCCTCGGCGGTGACCGGTTTTCTGGAGGGGACGCTCGGCCCGGTCGCCGACGCGGGCGCCGCCGACGTGCTCCTGGTCCCCGCCGCCGACGGCCTCTACGCCGTCGCCGCGAACGCGCCAGGCGTACGCGTCGAACCGCTCGTCGCGCTCGACCTCACCCGCCCGCTCGCCACCGTCACGCTCGACGGCGCCACGGGCACCCGCCTCGCGGACGCCGGGGCCGGACGGCGCGCGGTGGACCGGGGACTGCTGGCCGGGGCGGGGCTCCTCGCATCCGAACAGCTGGGACTCGCCGAGTGGTGCCTCACCGAGACGGTGCGACACACCCGGGAGCGCCACCAGTTCAACCGGCCCATCGGCTCCTTCCAGGCGCTCAAACACCGTATGGCGCAGCTCTGGCTGGAGGTCGTCTCGGCCCGGGCCGCCGCACGGAACGCCGCCGACGCGCTGGCCACCGGCAGCCCCGACACGCCGTTGGCCGTGGCCGTCGCGCAGGCGTACTGCTCGAAGGTCGCGGTCCACGCCGCCGAGGAGTGCGTGCAGTTGCACGGCGGGATCGGGATGACGTGGGAGCACCCCGCGCACCTCTACCTGAAGCGGGCCAAGGCCGACGCCACCGCGTACGGCACGGCGGGACGCCACCGGGACACCGTCGCAGCGCTCATGGAACTGCCGGCGCCCTGAGTTTCACAGCGCAGGGGGTGCGGGAAGCACCCCGCGCCCCCTGCGCGATCCCTGCCTCTTCCCCGCTGCCGCGGCCCCGACCCGATCCCTACCCGTTTGGCGGACACGCCGATGCCCCGGACGGCCCGCGCGCTGCGCCACACTGACGCCGAATGCCGCACACCGGGCGCGGCGGAGGAGGTTGGCCATGGCAGTTTCGATCTCAGTGGTGCTGCTTCTGCTGATTCTCGCGGTGGTATTCCTCCGCAACGGCGGAATGAAGCTCTCGCACGCTCTGGTGTGCGGAATGCTCGGATTCCTCCTCGCCGGCACCAGCATGGCCCCCACGATCCAGGACGGCATCACCGCCACCGCCGACGTGGTCAGCGGCATCAGGCCCTGACCCTCCGCGCGGCACGCCGCGGCGGCCGGTTCCGTACCCGTACGAAACCCGTCATTCCGAGCCCGCCGCCTGTTCGGGGCCGGGCTCCGGTACGGGGACCGTCGCCGCCGAGCCCCGCCGGACCGCCTCGACGGCGGCCGCGTGCAGGGCGCGGCTCGCTTCCTCCGACGGACAGGGCACGGGGCTGCCCGCCATGGTGAACCAGTCGGCCGCATCGGTGTACTGCACGGTGATCTGTGCCGTGCCCTCGGCCCAAGTGGTGTGGATGGTCAGGTCACCGGACAGCGGCCCGACCTCTTCGGTGAGCACGCCGCCGTGCCCCGAATACACTCCGCGTGTTGTCCAGGACGCCCAGGTCATGCATTCAGGCTCGCACCAAAGCGGCCGGATCGCGACCTGCGTGACCAGCGAATTCGTACTGTCGACGCATCTTCGCCCGCTGTACACGAAATCCCCCCGAACCCCGGCGACACGCGGCACCGGGGCGGGATGGCGGTCGAACGGGTGACACTGGCCGGTCATTCCACATGCCGGGGCCGTACGGCGGTTAAGCATGCGGGCATGACATGTGACTCCCCCTCCAAGAACACCGGATTCCTCCGTGCCCACCGCGTGCGCGCCGCGGGCGTCGCCTGTGTCGTGGTCGCCGCCGCCCTGCTGACCGGCTGCGGCCAGGACAGCGGCAGCACCTCCGCGAGCACGAAGACCTCGGAGGCGGCCCGCGCCGTGCCCGAGGGCACGCAGAGTCCGTCCGCCACCGGGAGCGAGAGCGCCTCGCCGGGCCAGATGACCGAGGACCAGAAGGAACGCAAGGAGCTGATCTCCGCCACCAAGGTCACCTACGACAAGGCCATCACCACGGCCGAGGGCGAGGTCAAGGGCGGCAAGCTCGTCGAGCTCGAGCTCATGAGCGCCAAGGACGCGGCCGACGACAGCGAGAGCCCCAGCCCCTCGCCCACGGGCAGCCCCTCTCCCACCGGCAGCCCCTCTCCCACCGGCAGCCCCTCGCCCACGGGCAGCCCCTCGCCGACGGGCAGCGCCGCGGCCGGCGCCCCGCAGTGGGTCGCGACCGTCGCCGCGAAGACGGGGACCAAGCACAAGGTCCACATCGACGCGGTCTCCGGCAAGGTCGTCAGCTCGTCCGAGGACACCGACCAGAGCACCTCGGACAAGGCCAAGACGGCCAAGCGGGTCACCCAGGCGAAGCAGACCGCGCAGCAGGCGGCGAAGGCCGCCACCGCGAAGCAGCAGGGGACGGTGACCGCCCTCGACCTGGACGACGACGACCAGGGCACCCTGGTCTGGAAGACCGACGTCGTGACCAAGGACTGGAAGAAGACGACCTTCGACATCGACGCGTCCAACGGCTCGGTCACCCACCAGGAGACCGACAACGACTGACCGCCCTCCGCTCCGAGCGCCCCCGGCCCGCACGGACCGGGGGCGCTCGCGTCAGACGGACCCCACCGGCTCCTGCCGGTCGCCCGCCGCGTCCGGAGACTCCGGCGAGGCGAACTGCGTCCGGTACAGCTCCTCGTACCGGCCACCCGCCGCCAGCAGCTCGGTGTGCGTACCCCGTTCGACCACCCGGCCCTCCTCCACGACCAGGATCAGATCGGCGGCCCGCACCGTCGACAGCCGGTGCGCGATCACCACCGCGGTGCGGCCTTCCAGCGCCTCGGCCAGGGCCTCCTGCACGACCGCCTCGGACGTGGAGTCGAGGTGCGCGGTCGCCTCGTCCAGGATGACCACCCGCGGCCTGGCCAGGAGGAGCCGGGCGATCGTCAGCCGCTGCCGCTCCCCGCCGGAGAGCCGGTAGCCGCGCTCACCCACGACCGTGTCGAGCCCATCGGGCAGCGACGCCACCAGGCCGTCCAGCCGGGAGCGCCGCAGCGCGTCCCAGATCTCGTCCTCGGTGGCACCGGGCCTGGCCAGCAGGAGGTTCGCGCGCACCGAATCGTGGAAGAGATGCCCGTCCTGGGTGACCATGCCGAGCGTTTCACGGATCGACGCGGCGGTGAGATCGCGCACGTCGACGCCGTTCAGCCGGACGGCCCCCTCGTCGGCGTCGTACAGCCGGGGCAGCAGCTGGGCTATGGTCGACTTGCCGGCGCCCGACGAGCCGACCAGGGCGACCATCCGGCCCGGCTCGGCCCGGAACGAGACGTCGTGCAGCACCCGCGTGCCGCCCCGGGAGTCCAGCGTCGCGACCTCCTCCAGCGAGGCCAGCGACACCTTGTCGGCGGACGGGTAGCCGAAGGAGACCCCGTCGAACTCCACCGACACCGGCCCCTCGGGCACCGCACGGGCGTCCGGCTTCTCGGCGATCAACGGCTTCAGGTCCAGGATCTCGAAGACCCGCTCGAAGCTCACCAGCGCGCTCATCACCTCGACCCGGGCGCCCGCCAGCGCCGTCAGCGGGGCGTAGAGCCGGGTGAGCAGCAGTGCCAGCGTCACGACCGCGCCCGCCTCCAGGCTGCCGCGCAGCGCGTAGTAGCCGCCGAGTCCGTAGACGAGGGCCAGGGCCAGCGCGGACACCAGGGTCAGCGCGGTGATGAACGTGGACTGCGCCATCGCCGTCCGGATGCCGATGTCACGTACCCGGCCGGCCCGCGCCGCGAACTCGGCGGACTCGTCGGCCGGCCGGCCGAAGAGCTTCACCAGGGTCGCACCCGGCGCCGAGAACCGCTCGGTCATCTGCGTGCTCATCGCCGCGTTGTGCGCCGCCGCCTCGCGCTGCATGCGCGCCATCCGCGAACCCATCCGCCGGGCCGGCACCACGAAGACCGGAAGCAGGACGAGCGCGAGGAGCGTGATCTGCCAGGAGATCGTCAGCATCACCGCGAGCGTCAGCACCAGCGTCACCACATTGGAGACCACCCCCGACAGGGTGTTGCTGAACGCCCGCTGCGCACCGATCACGTCGTTGTTGAGCCGGCTCACCAGCGCCCCCGTCCGGGTCCGGGTGAAGAAGGCGACCGGCATCCGCTGCACATGGTCGAAGACCGCCCTGCGCAGGTCCAGGATCAGTCCTTCGCCCAGCGTGGCCGACAGCAGCCGGGTGAGCAGCCCGAGCCCGGCCTCCGCCACGGCGATCACGGCGATCAGCAGGGCGATACGGACGACCGTGCCGCTCTCCCTGCCCTGCACGATCGCGTCGATCACCCGGCCCGCCAGCATCGGCGTCGCCACGGCCAGCAGCGCGGTGACCACGCTGAGCAGCAGGAACCGGTAGAGCTGGCGGCGGCGCGGCCGGGCGAACGAGGCGATCCGGCGCACGGTGGCCCGGGAGAAGGGTCGGCGGTCCGCTTGCGCGTTGACAGCGCTGTGCAGCGACGACCACGCGGTGACTTCCATACTCATACGGGTGCCTCCGGGGCGGGACGGATCGGTACGGCCCCGGCGGCGGCGCGGCCGGGGTTCTGGGAGAACGTTAGAAGCTCAAGCGAACTTGAGGTCAAACTTCCGGTGCCCTGTGCGGGCCCGGCTCGGGACCTGCGTAGAATCGGCCCCTGTTTCCGGCCGGACCACGGCAGACACGACCGATTGAGGCAGTTCGACGTGAGTTTCACAGACAGTACCGACGCACCGATCTACGCCGGTCTCGTGGAGGAGCACGGGGATGTGCCGGCCGAGGTGCGCCGGGTGGCTGAAGAGACCATGCGGGAGGCCGACCGGGCCATCGACTTCAGCGATATCCGCAGGTCACCGGCGTACCGCTAGCCCGCGCCCCGTCCTGCTCCGGGCGTGTGTCCGAGCGCTTCCCGACCCGCCGGTGACCCCGGCAGGCCCCGCGCGGACGGCCCGGCCCGCACCACCCGTCCGGCACACCCGGACGGCGTCGCGGGGATGTCTCGCCCTGCGGACCAGGCTCTCCCGTCGGAGCATGGAACGAACAGTCGCCGACGACATCGGGACGAAGGGAAGCCGGATGGGTGGTGAACGGCATGAGCCACCGACCGAGGCGTTCGAGGCCGAGCTGGACCAGATCGAGGCGCTGAACCGGATGCGGGCGCAGGGCCCCGACCCGGCGCGCCCCCCGGGGCCCGACCACGGGACCCGGGGCGCGGGCACGCCGGAGGAGGCCAGACGCCGGGACTCCCTGTTGCTTTCGGCCGGACACGCGGTCGCCGCCGCCGACACCCTCGACGAGGCCCTGAGACTCGCCGCCGGACTGTACGCCCCCGACTTCCCGCTGGACGGCCAGTGCGTCTTCGGCGTCGCCGAGGGCAACCTCACCGCCCTCGGGCAGTACGGATTCCGGCCCGGCGGTGCCGGCCGCGGGTTCCGCATGCCCATGAACACCGGCTACCCGGCCGCCGAGGTGGCGAGGACCGGGCGCGCCGTCTACCTGGGCTCCGCGCAGGAGTACCGCCGCCGCTTCCCGGCGACCTGGAACCTCTCCGCGCGCAAGGGCCGTGAGGCGTGGGCCTTCCTGCCCCTGGTGACCGCCGGCCGGGTCGTCGGGGTCTGGCTCGCCGCCTTCCGCGCGCCCCTGGACTTCTCGGCGAGTGAGCGCGCCCTGCTCACCGTCACCGGCCGCATGATCGCCCAGGTCCTCGAACGGGCCCGGGCCAGCCGCGCCGAACTCGAACTCTCCCGGGGCCTGCGCCGCAGCATGCACACCGCCGGCGCGGCCCTGACCGGGCTCAGCGTCGCCACCCGCTACGTGCCGACCGGCGGCGGCCTCATGGTCGGCGGGGACTGGTACGACACCATCGACCTGCCCAACGGCCGGATGGCCGTGGTGATGGGCGACGTCCAGGGACACGACGTGCACGCCGCGGGCCTCATGGCCCAGCTGCGTACCGCCGTGCACGCCTACGCGGCCGAGGGACACGGCCCCGACGCGGTCCTGGCACGCGCCTCCCGCTTCCTGACCACCCTCGACGAGGACCGCTTCGCGACCTGCCTCTACATCGAGGCCGACCCGTCCACCGGCGACCTGCACATCGCCCGCGCCGGCCATCCGCACCCCGTCCTGCGCATGCCCGACGGCACGTGTGTCCTCAAACACGTCAGCGGCGGGCTGCCGCTCGGACTGATGCCGGGCGAGGAGGACTACCCCGTCGACACCGTGCGCCTGCACGAGGGCGAGATCCTCATGCTGTGCACCGACGGGTTCATCGAGAACGGCGGCCACGACATGTACACCGGCTGGGTGCGGGTGCGCGACGCGTTCTCGCCCGGCCCGACCGACGACCTGGAGGGCATGGCCGACCGGCTCATGGCGGCCGTCCTCGACCCCGGCCCCGACGCCCGGGAGGAAGCCCTCGCACGCGACGGTGACGACATCGCCCTCCTGCTGCTGCGCCGCGACGCCATCCACGCCCGCGCCGATCTCAGCCAGCGCCGGCTGATGCTCACCGTCGGCCAGGACCAGGGGGAGGGCCTGGCCGAGGCCCGCGCGGAGCTCAAGGCGCTGCTGCACGACTGGGCGCGCCCGGACCAGATCGACACCGCCGTGCTGCTGGCGACCGAACTCCTCGGCAACGTCCTCGTGCACACCGATCAGGACGGCACCCTCAACGCCACCCTGTCCGGAGAGACCGGCACCCGCCGGCTGCTGGTCGAGGTCATGGACCGCGGCGACGAACTGCCCCACCAGCGCACCCCGGGCGAGCTCGCCTCCTCGGGCCGCGGCCTGCTCCTCCTGGACATCCTCGCCGACCAGTGGGGCGTACGGCCCGAACCGGAGGGGAAGACCGCCTGGTTCGCGCTGAACGAGGCCGCCCCGGCCGAGGGCGCGGACCCGCCGGCCATCTGAGGCCCGGCCGAGCGCCCCCGGGGTCAGGAGGTGTCGCCCGGCCGCCGCGCCAGCACCGCGCCCAGGAGCAGCCCGGTGCCGATCGCGGTCACGAGGGTGACGAGTTCCGTGAGGTCGCGGAAGCCCTCGATCGCGTAGCCGCCCGCCACAGCCGTCAGCCCCCGCATCCCGAGCGAGCCCACCGTCAGGGTGAAGAAGCCCGGCAGCACCAGGACCAGCCGGGGCGGGCCGCCCGGCCGGCGCGCCAGCCAGGTCGTGACCGCGCCGAGCGCGACCGCCGCCGCGAACGTGCCGCCCAGATCCCCGAGCAGCCGTGTGAAGCCCGTCTGCACGCCGACCGTCAGATACACGAGCACCAGGAGCACGCCCAGCAGCCGGGCGGGTACGGCGAAGGCCAGCAGGGCGCCCACGGTGAAGACGATCCAGTTCGCGAAGAGCGCCCAGCGCGGCAGGTCCGGTCCGGCCGCCACGTCGAACAGGTCCTGGCGCGGGCGGCCCGTGACGACCAGACCCAGCATCACGCCCACATAGAGCTGGACCAGGAGCGCCACCGCGTACACCAGGCGCACGGCGCCGGTGGTGAGGTACCCGGCGGCCAGCTCGGCCGCCGCCGCGCTGAGGTAGTCACCGGGCACGAAGAAGAACAGCGCCGGAAGCATCAGCAGCACCGGGCCGCCGTGCGCGGGGGAACGGGCGAACAGCTCCAGGGCGAGCAGCGAGACCGCCACCGCCGCGACCAGCGGCAGCACCTTCGCCAGCCCGGGCATCCGGTCCGCCGCGACGGCCAGGCACGCCGCGACCGAGGCGAGGACCGCCGTGCTCCCGACCTCGTACCACGTCGGCTGCATCAGCGGCGCGAAGCCCACCGAGAACAGCACCACGCCCAGCAGCTTCGCCCACCAGGGGTACGGGGGAGCGGCGCGGGTGATCGCGGTGAGCCGGGCGCCGGCCTTCCGCGCGTCCAGCCGGCCCGCCGCCACCTCGTCCAGGAGCGGCTTGAGCACCACCACGCGGTCCATCCGGAAGACCTCGGGGAAGGCGCGCACCACGATCGCCGTGCTGCGGCCGTGCGAGCTCACGGTGACCGTGGCGGCGTCGGGCAGCACCGCCACCGAGGCGGTGCCGCCGAGGCCCCGGGCCGCCGAGGTGACGGAGCGTTCGACCTGCTCCGCCCCCTCGCCGCTGGTCGAGAGCGGGAGCCGGGCCAGCCCGTCGATGAAGCCCACGAGGACGTCGTGGTCGTCCTCGCGGTCCGTTCCCGCTCCGGCCTTCACCTCGTCAGCGCGGCGCGCGGGCGAAGGCGCGGAGGAAGAGGGCCTCCACATGGGCCATGTGCTCGATCTCCGCCGGGTCGACGCTCTCGTTCGGCGCGTGGATCAGGCACCGCGGCTCTTCGACGCCCATCAGGATGATCTCGGCCGAGGGATGGGCATCCGCGAGGACGTTGCAGAGCGGGATGGACCCGCCCTGGCCGAGGTACGTCATCGGCTTGCCGTACACCGCCTCCATCGCCTCGCCGAGCGCCCGGTACGCCGGACCGTCCGTCGCCGCGCGGAACGGCGCGCCGGACTGCTCCGGCTCCACCTCGACCCGTACGCCCCAGGGGGCGGCCCCGGTCAGATGGTCCGTCAGCGCGCGCTCCGCGGCCTCGGCACCCGTGCCCGGCGGAATGCGCAGGCTCACCCGGGCCCGGGCGGTGGGCGGGACCGACGCGGACGAGCCCACCACGGGCGGGCAGTCGATGCCGAGCACGGTGACGGCCGGGCGCGCCCACAGCAGGTCGGACACCGAGCCCGTGCCGATGAGGGGCACGCCGTCGAGGACGCCGGCGTCCTCGCGGAACTGCGCCTCCTCGTAGTGCGCGCCCTCCCAGGTGCCCGAGGCGTCCAGGCCGCGCACCCGGGTGGCCCCGGTCTCCGGGTCGCGCAGGGTGGACAGCAGCTGGATCAGCGCGGCCAGCGCGTCGGGGGCCGGTCCGCCGAACATCCCGGAGTGCACCTCGCCGGCCAGGGTGTCGACGGTGACCACGACGTTCACGACGCCCCGCAGTGAGGTGGTGGCGGTGCCGGTGCCGACGGCCGCGTTCCCCGTGTCGCAGACCAGCAGGGCGTCGGCGGCGAATTCCCCGGGATGGGCGGCCACGTACGCTTCGAGGCCCCCGGTGCCCTGTTCCTCAGAACCCTCCGCCACGAACCTCAGCCCGACCGGGATGTCGTCGCCGAGCGCGCGCAGGGCGGTGAGGTGCATGACGATGTTGCCCTTGCAGTCGGCCGTGCCCCGCCCGTACCAGCGGCCTTCGCGCTCGGTCAGCGCGAAGGGCGGTGAGGTCCACGCGTCGTCGTCCAGCGGGGGCTGTACGTCGTAGTGGCAGTAGAGCAGCACGGTCGGGGCGCCGGGCGGGGGCGGGCGGTTCCCGATCACCGCGTTGCTGCCGTCCGGGGTCTCGACGAGCCGGACGTCCCGCAGACCGGCCTCGGTGAAGGCGTCGGCCACCCACTGGGCGGCGCGCACGCATTCCTCCGCCGGATACTGCCGGGGGTCGGCGACGGAGGGGATGGAGACCAGTTCGGTCAGGTCGGCCCGCGCGCGGGACATGAGGCCGGAGATGCGTCCGGCGAGTTCGTCGGTGGTCATCAGCGCCTCACTGTGTTCTCGGTCCTGAGGTCGGCGATCTTGTCCTCGATCCGGTCCAGCTTGTCCGGGCAGTAGATCTCCAGGATCTTCGCCTCCGCCCGGACCGCCTGGGTGTCCCCGATCACGGGGCGCCTGCCCGGACCGGTGGCGCCGTTGGAGATGCCGTCGATCTTCCACAGCGCGGACTTGAGCGCGGAGCCGGGCTTCTCGCAGACCTGGCCGCCGTCGTCGCCCAGGGTGCGCTTGATGGCGCCCACGTCGGGCCGGGGGTAGCCGGCCGACTCGGCGGCGTCGGCCAGTTGCTCGGCCTTCTGCGTCGCCTTGTTGTTCGTCCTGACCTTCTCGTAGCGGACGACGCCGGCGACCGCGAGCGCCACCAGGAGGACGATCGTGCCGATGTAGAGCCAGCGGTGCTCGGAGGCGAAGCGGGTCGGGCTCATGACGCGGCCTCCTCACCGGCCGGCGCCGTGCGCCAGCCGGGTTTGCGCAGTTTCAGGAACAGCCACGGGATCAGGAGCCCGAGGACGACGAGCCCGCCGCCGACGATGGCCACGTACACACCGACGCTGCCGCCGCCGAACTGGGAGGGCGGCACGAAGCCGATGGCCAGGGCCGCGAGCGACGCCAGCAGGCCGACCGCGCACAGCAGACCGAGCGCCGGGACGCGGTAGCCGCGCGGATGGTCCGGCTGGGTCTTCCGCAGCCGGACGGCCGCCACGAACATCAGCAGGTAGACGATGAGGTACACCTGCGTCGTGATGGTGGAGAAGATCCAGTAGACGCTGGACACGTTCGGGATCAGCGCGTACAGCAGCGCGATGACGGTGGTGACGATGCCCTGCGTGACCAGGATGTTCTGCTGGATGCCGTTCTTGTTGAGCCGCTGGAGGTAGGGCGGCAGATAGCCCTCGCTGCGGGAGATCTCCAGCAGCCCCTTGGACGGCCCGGCCAGCCACGTCAGCATGCCGCCGAGCGCCGCAGACACCAGCATCACCGCGGCGATCGGCGTCATCCAGCCGACGTGGAAGTGGGCGAAGAACGCGTCGAACGCCTGCATCACACCGGCCGTCAGGCTCAGCTGACTGGCGGGCACCACCCAGCTGATCGCGAGCGCCGGCAGGATGAAGATCAGCAGCACCAGACCCATCGCCAGGAACATCGACTTCGGGTATTCCCTCGCCGGATCGCGCAGCGAGGAGACGTGTACGGCGTTCATCTCCATGCCGGAGTACGACAGGAAGTTGTTGACGATGAGCACCAGGCTGGCGAGCCCCGTCCACTGGGGGAGCAGGTGCGCGGAGGTCATCGGGGCGGCGGAGCCGTTCCCCTGGCCGAGGAAGACGATGCCGAGCACGACCAGCACCGTGCCGGGGACCAGGGTGCCGATGACGAGTCCCCAGGAGGACAGACCCGCCAGGGCCTTGGTCCCCCGGGACGAGACCCAGACGCCGGTCCAGTAGAGCACCATGATCACGATCGCGGTGTACACGCCGTTGGACGCGAGTGAGGGATCGATGACGTACGCGATCGTGGACGCCACGAACGCGAGGAGACTCGGATAGTAGAAGATCGTCATCGCGAACTGGCACCACACGGCGAGGAATCCGAGCGGCTTGGACAGTCCCTCGCTCACCCAGCGGTAGACACCGCCGGACCAGCCCGAGGCCAGCTCCGCCGAGACGAGCGCGGTCGGCAGCAGGAACACGACGGCGGGCAGGAGGTAGAGGAAGACACAGGCCAGCCCGTAGACCGCCATCGTCGGGGCGGCCCGCAGGCTCGCCACCGACGCCGTGGTCATCAGCGCGAGCGTCAGCCAGCTGATCCTCGGCGCCGCCGGCCGGTCCCTGGCGGCTGTGCGTGCCGCGTCCTGCGGCAGATCCGCCGGCATGTCCATCGTGCTCATGCGTACCTCCGGTCCCGACGCCACAGGTGCGGGCGTTCAGAACGCCAGCCTCGGCGGGTTCCGGCCCGTCCGCGCGCGGGCTCACCCGAACGGGTGGCTGATGGCGTGTTCACGGATGGCCGTGCGTCAAAGAGGGCGTGCCGCAACCGTTGACAGGCCACCCGCGAACTGGCTTCATGAGCAACGCCCTTGGGAGCGCTCCCACGCTCCGGGGGCACCCACGCGACCCCGCACATCCCCGGCACCCCCACCGACGTGACGAAGGGAAAGTCCGTTGCGCTCGCTCACCCTCCCCGCCCTGCGAAGGCGGTCCCGAAGACCAGGTCCGCTCGGAGCCGTCGGTCTGGCGCTCACCGTCGGCGCCGGCCTCCTGCTCCCGCTGTCCCTGCCGGCCGGCGCGGCGGCCGCCCCCGCCTTCGACTACGGCGAGGCGCTGCAGAAGTCCGTCCTCTTCTACGAGGCCCAGCAGTCCGGCGAGCTGCCCGGCACCAACCGCGTCTCCTGGCGCGGCGACTCGGCCCTGGACGACGGCAAGGACGTGGGGCTGGACCTGACGGGCGGCTGGTACGACGCCGGGGACCATGTGAAGTTCGGCCTCCCCATGGCGTACTCGGCCACCATGCTCGCCTGGGGCGGTACGGAGCAGAAGGCGGCGTACCAGGCGTCGGGCCAGCTGCCGTACCTGCGCGACAACCTGCGCTTCGTGGACGACTACCTTCTGAAGGCCCACCCCTCGCCCAACGTCCTGTACGGGCAGGTCGGCAACGGCGGCGACGACCACAAGTGGTGGGGCCCGGCCGAGGTCATGCCGATGAAGCGCCCGGCGTACAAGATCGACGCCTCCTGCCCCGGCAGCGACCTGGCCGGCCAGACGGCCGCGGCCCTGGCCTCCTCCTCGATGGTGTTCTCCGACAGCGACCCCGCGTACGCGGCGAAGCTGGTCACCCACGCGAAGCAGCTGTACACCTTCGCCGACACGTATCGCGGCAAGTACAGCGACTGCATCACCGACGCGAAGAACTACTACAACTCCTGGAGCGGGTACAACGACGAACTCGTCTGGGGCGCCATCTGGCTGTACAAGGCGACCGGCGACGCCGCCTACCTCGCCAAGGCCGAGTCGTACTACGACAACCTCTCCACCGAGCCGCAGACCACCACCCGGTCCTACCGCTGGACGCTCTCCTGGGACGACACCTCCTACGGGGCCTATGTGCTGCTCGCCCAGCTCACGGGCAAGCAGAAGTACATCGACGACGCGAACCGCTGGCTGGACTGGTGGACGGTCGGTGTCAACGGGCAGCGGGTGCCCTACTCGCCCGGCGGCCAGGCCGTGCTGGACAGCTGGGGTTCGCTCAGGTACGCCGCGAACACCGCCTTCGCCGCGCTGAGCTATTCCGACTGGCTGACCGGGGACGCCACCCGCAAGGCCCGGTACCACGACTTCGCGGTCCGCCAGATCAACTACGCGCTCGGTGACAACCCGCGCGGATCGAGCTACGTGGTCGGCTTCGGCGAGAACCCGCCGACCAAGCCGCACCACCGCACGGCCCACGGTTCGTGGACCGACCAGATGAACAACCCGGTGGAGAGCCGGCACACGTTGTACGGGGCACTGGTGGGCGGCCCGAGCGCCCCCGACGACTCCTACACCGACGACCGCGGCAACTACGTCAACAACGAGGTCGCCACCGACTACAACGCCGCCTTCACGGGGGCCCTGGCCCGGCTCTACGCGGAGTACGGCGGGTCGCCGCTCGCGGACTTCCCGCAGCCGGAGGAGCCGGACGGGCCGGAGATGTCCGTCCAGGCGTCGGTCAACGCGGCCGGGGCGAACTTCACCGAGATCAAGGCGTACCTGATCAACCGGTCCGCGTGGCCCGCCCGCGCGCTCACCGACGCCTCGGTGCGCTACTACTTCACGCTGGAGCCGGGCGTCTCACCCGACGACATCAGCTTCACCACCAACTACAACCAGTGCGGCGAGGTGACGGGCCCCACGCATCTGGAGGGCGACGTCTACTACGCCACGGTCGACTGCTCGGGTACGGACATCGCGCCGGCCGGCCAGTCCGCGTACCGCAAGGAGGTGCAGTTCCGGATCAGTTCGGCCGGCGCCTGGGACCCGTCGAACGACTGGTCCTACCCGTCGACGGCGACGACTCCGGGCGGCACGCCGGTCGACGCCCCGCACATGGTGCTCATGGAGGGCTCGGCGCCGCAGTGGGGGAGCGCGCCGGACGGCACGGACCCCGGGCCGGACCCGGACCCGACGACGACCCCCGACCCGACGACGACCCCCGACCCCTCCCCGACGCCCGACCCGACGGACACGCCCGACCCGACGGACACGCCCGACCCGACGGACACGCCCGATCCCGAACCGGGCGCCTGTGAGGTCAGCTACCGGGTCAGCCAGGCGTGGGGCACGGGTTTCACCGCCGATGTGACGGTGAAGAACACCGGGTCGACGCCTCTGGACGGCTGGCAGCTCGTCTTCGACTTCCAGGGCGCCGAGAGCGTGAGCAACGCGTGGAACGCGACCGCCACCCAGAGCGGCACCCGGGTCACGGTCAAGAACGCCGGCCACAACGGCTCGGTCCCGGCGGGCGGCAGCGCCTCGTTCGGATTCCAGGCGACCGGCGCGCCGGGTGCCGACCCGGACTCCTTCACGGTCAACGGGAAGGAGTGCGGCTGACCGGCCCGGGGCGTGACGGGCTCCGCCGACGAGCGGAGCCCGTCACGCCCCGGACGGCGTCCGCAGAGCCGCGTACGTCCCCGACACCGCCGCCAGCAGCATCACGCAGCCGGTGAAGACCAGCCCGGCATCGCGCAGCCCCACCGCGGTCGCCAGCGCGCCCACCCCCACCACCGGCAGGGAGATCCCCGTGTAGGCGACGACGAAGAACGCCGAGATCGTGCCGCCCCGGTGCTCGGCGGGGGCCGCCTCGCTCACCAGCGTCAGCGCGGCCCGGAAGGCGAGCCCCTGCCCGATTCCCCCGCAGACCGCGCCCAGGACGAGCACCACCAGCGACTTCGCCAGCAACGACGAGGCGACCAGCAGCAGCCCGGCGATGAGTACGGCGCAGCCCAACGGCAGCGCCCGGCGCGCCCCGATGCGCGGGGCCAGCGACTGCCCGGCCGTCGAGGCGCAGAACACCGAGAACACCACCGCGCCCGTCACCGCCAGATTGTGCACGTCCAGCGTCTCGGCCGCGAAGCTGGGCGCGACCGCCGTGAACAGGCCGAGCAGCGCGAAGCCGGCGAAGGCGGCCAGCGAGGCCGGCACGAACACGCCCTGCACCTCGGCGGGCACCCTGACACCCTGCGGTTCGAGCCGGGGCCACCGCCGCGGCCCGGCCACGGTCTCCGCCAGCCGCCACGTGATGACGCACGCCACGGCGACCAGCCCCAGATGCACCCAGAACGGCAGGGACAGCGGCCAGGGCGTGTACTCGGCCAGCACCCCGGAGAGCAGCGGGCCGCAGCCCAGGCCGCCCATGTTCGCGGCCGTCGCGGCGAATCCGGCGCGCGCCTTCTGCCCGGGGCCCGCGAGCTCGATGACCGCCGCCGTCGCCGCGCCGCTCAGCAGCCCGGCCGCACCGCCCGACAGCACCCGGCCGGCGAAGAGCAGGGGCAGCCCGGCCTCCAGCAGGAAGCAGCCCGCGCTCGCGGCGGACAGGGCCATGGCGGCCAGCAGGACCGGCTTGCGGCCCACCTTGTCCGAGTAGTTGCCCGCCACCAGGAGAACGGAGATGACCGCGACCGCGTAGACGGCGAAGACCACGGTCACCATCAGCTCGGAGAAGCCGATCTCCTTCTGGTAGAGCCCGTACAGCGGGGTCGGCAGCGTGGTGCCGGCCATGCCGATGGCGAAGACCACCGCCGCCGCGGGGTAGCCCGCCCGGCGCCCGCCCGTCCGTCCCGTATCGTCACGCACCATCACACACGCCACTCTATGCAGCGGGCGGCCCCCGGTCAGGGCGACGGGCTGGCGCCCGCCGCGGCCCGAAAGAGAGCCACCATGAGGATCGCCGACGCGCAGGTCGTCGTCACCAGCCCCGGCCGCAACTTCGTGACGCTGAAGCTGACGACCTACGAAGGTCTCACCGGTCTCGGCGACGCCACGCTCAACGGCCGGGAGCTCGCCGTCGTCAGCTACCTCACCGATCACGTGGTGCCGCTGCTCGCCGGCCTGGACCCGCACCGCATCGAGGACACCTGGCAGTACCTCTACCGGGGAGCGTACTGGCGGCGCGGCCCGGTCACCATGGCCGCGATCGCCGCCGTCGACGTCGCCCTGTGGGACATCAAGGCGAAGGCCGCCGGGCTGCCCCTCTACCAGCTGCTGGGCGGCGCCTCCCGGGACCGCCTCGCCACCTACGGCCACGCCGACGGCCGCGACATCCCCGAACTCCTCGACTCCGTACGGCAGCGGCTGGCCGAGGGCTACCCCGCCGTCCGCATCCAGACGGGCATCCCCGGCCTCAGAGCCGTCTACGGCGTGCACACCACCGACGAGCGGGGCGAGCGCGTCCTCCACCAGCAGAACCGGCCCCTGGTCGAGGACTGGGACACGGACGCCTACCTGCGTCACACCCCCGCCGTGTTCGAGGCGGTGCGCGCGGAGTTCGGCGCCGGGATACCGCTCCTCCACGACGCGCACCACCGCCTCACACCCATTCAGGCGGCCCGGCTCGGCAAGGACCTGGAGCCGTACCGCCCGTTCTGGCTGGAGGACTGCACCCCCGCCGAGAACCAGGAGGCCCTGCGGCTCGTACGACGGCACACGACCACGCCCCTCGCGCTCGGCGAGGTCTTCAACACGGTGTACGACTACCAGACCCTGATCACCGAGCAGCTGATCGACTACGTGCGCAGCGCGGTCACCCACTTCGGCGGGGTCACCCCGCTGCGCAAGCTCTTCGACTTCGCGGCGCAGTACCAGATCAGGAGCGCGGTCCACGGGCCGGAGGACATCTCGCCGGTCGGGATGGCCGCCGCCGTCCACCTCGGCTTCGCCGTCCACAACTTCGGCATACAGGAGTACGCGGGCCACAACGCCCTCACCGAGGAGGTCTTCCGGCACGCGTACACCTTCACCGACGGCTTCCTGCACCCCGGCGAGGCACCCGGCATCGGTGTGGAACTGGACGAGGAACTCGCGGCGGCCCACCCGTACGAGCAGAGCTATCTGCCCGTCAACCGGCTGCGGGACGGCACCGTCCACGACTGGTGAACGGGGGCCCGGGAGCGCCCGGGCCCCTCCGCCGCTACGGGAACGCCGGCTGGAGACCCGCGTACACCCCATGGCGGCCCAGCAGCTCCTCGTGCGTACCGACCTCCGCGATCCGGCCGCCCTCCATGACCACGATGCGGTCGGCGCCCTGGATGGTGGAGAGGCGGTGGGCGACGACGAAGACGGTGCGGCCGTGCACGAGCCGCGACAGCGCCTCCTGCACCAGCGCCTCGGAGCGGTTGTCCAGCGCCGAGGTGGCCTCGTCGAGCACCAGGACCCGCGGGTCGCGGATCAGGGCCCGGGCGATCGCGAGCCGCTGCTTCTGTCCGCCCGACAGCCGCGCGCCGCGCTCGCCGACCACCGTGTCCAGGCCCTGGGGCAGGCGGCGGACGAACTCCATGGCGTTGGCGTCCTCCAGGGCGCTCAGCAGCCGCGCCTCGTCGGTGTGCCCGAGCCCGTACGTGACGTTGTCGCGGATGCTGCCCTCGAACAGGATCGACTCCTGCGGCACGACCGAGAGGAACCGCCGGTAGCTGCGCAGATCGAGACCGGCCATGTCGGTGCCGTCCAGCAGGATGCGCCCGGCGGTCGGCCGGATGAACCCGATGAGCAGGTTGAGGACCGTGGACTTGCCCGCTCCCGACGCGCCGACCAGGGCGATCGTCTCGCCGGGCCGCGCGGAGAGCGTGAACCCGTCGACGGCGGGCCGCTCGTCCTCGTACGCGAAGGAGACGTCCTCGAAGTCGATGCGCCCGGTGACCTGCTCCACCTGGGCCTTGCCCGCGTTGTGCTCCAGGTCGGGCGCCTGCAGCACCTCACCCGCCGAACGCACCGACTCGAGGCCCTTGGTGAGGATGGGGGCGAGCCCGAGCAGCGTGGTCACCGAACCGGTCAGGACGGTGAAGAAGGCGCTCAGCATGACGACGTCACCGGCGGTGACGTCCAGCCAGCCGTGGTACGCCACCAGCGCGGACCCGGTCAGGCAGAGCACGCCGAGCGTGTTGAGCAGGACCCAGGCCAGCGAGCCGAAGCGGCCGTTGAGCATGTCCAGGCGCAGACCGGCGGCGAACACCTGCCGCAGGGAGCCGTCCACGCGCCCCAGCGCGGTCCGCTCCAGGCCGTGGGCGCGCGTGATGGGGATGAGGGTGGTCATCTCGCCGACCCGCGACGACAGCTGCTCCACCTCGCGCCGGAAGGACTCGTTGTGGCTGCGCAGCCTGCCCCTCAGCTTCATCACGAGGAACCCGGCGGCGGGGACGACGACCAGGAAGACGGGCAGGAACGAGGGCACCCGGACGCCGATGACGACGAGACCGCCGACCAGCGTCACGACGGCCCCGAGCCCCATGTCGGCGCTCTGCTGCACCATCTGCTCGACGGCTTCCACGTCACGGACCACCTTGGCCTGCAGCACGCTGGAGCTGACCCGGGCGTGGTAGCCGACGGACAGCTGCTGCATCCGGCGGCAGAGCGCGGAGCGAAGGGTGATGCCCATGCGGCGGATGCTGCCGCCGAGACACCGTACGTACCACTGGTGGAGCGGGTAGTTGAGGACGAGGATGAACAGCAGGAGGCCGGTGGCCTTCCAGAGCTCGGACTCCGGGCCGTGCTGGACCACCACGTCCAGCACGGTGGCGGTGATCAGGGGCAGCAGCCATATGGGGCTGTGCTTCACGGTGAAGAGGACGACGGCGAGAGCCAGCCGCCCCCGGTCCCGGCGGAAGAGGAGCGCGAGGGTGCGGACCGGGTGTTCGCCGCGGTAGCGGTGGTCCAGGTGGTCGAAGGGCGCCAGGGATTCGGCGGGGGGTGGGGATACCGCTTTCTGCATGGCACCATCCCAACCCGCGACCGATGCCCGGGGCAACTGTGTTCCACGTACGGGACAGGGCGCCTTCGGTACCGGACCGGTCAGCGTACGGGAAGTCCGCCCGGCCGCGGCTTCGCCGCCGGTTCCCCGCGGCCGGGGCGCCCCGCCGTGGCGATCGCGCTGGTGACGAGGCCGGCCAGCAGTCCCCAGAACGCCGAGCCGATGCCCAGCAGCGTCACGCCCGAAGCGGTGGCGAGGAAGGTGACGACGGCCGCCTCGCGCGACGCCTTGTCCGCGAGCGCGGTGGCCAGCGAGGACTCGATCGTCGCGAGGAGCCCGATCCCCGCGATCGCCATGACGAGCTCGTGCGGCATGGCGGTCAGCAGCGAGGCGACCGTCGCACCGAGGAGCCCCACGCACAGGTAGAAGAACCCCGCCCAGACGGCCGCCAGATAGCGCTTGTCGCGGTCCGGGTGCGCCTCGTCGCCCGTGCAGATGGCGGCCGTGATGGCGGCGAGGTTGAGCCCGAACGCGCCGAAGGGCGCCAGCACGGCGTTGGCCGCTCCGGTCCAGGTCATCAGTGGGGACACCGGCACCTCGTAACCCGAACCGCGCAGCACGGCGACACCGGGCAGGTTCTGTGAGGCCATGGTCACGACGAACAGCGGCGCGCCGACGCTGACGAGCACCTTCCAGTCGAACTCCGGCGCGGTGAAGACCGGGGTGGCGAGGGCGAGCCGGACCTCGCCGGTCCGCCAGCCCCCGGTGAACAGGGTGGCCAGCACGCCCCCGAGCAGCGCCAGCAGCACCGCGTAACGCGGCAGCAGGCGCCGGCCCAGCAGGTAGATCACGAACATCGGGAACGCGACCGCGAAGCTCTTGTCCATGGTGCTGAACAGGCCCGTGCCGAACCGCAGCAGCACGCCGGCGAGCAGTGCGGCGGCCAGCGGCACGGGGACGCGGTCCATGACCCGGGCGAACCAGCCCGTGACACCGCTCACCACGATGAGCAGCGCCGAGAAGATGAACGCGCCGACGGCCTGTGCCATGGACACCCCGCTCAGACCCGTGGTCAGCAGGGCCGCACCGGGCGTCGACCAGGCGGTCACGACCGGTGCCCGGTGGCGCAGTGAGAGCCCGGCGCAGGTGCAGGCCAGTCCGACGCCGAGCGCCAGCATCCAGGAGGAGATCTCGCGCGCGTCCGCCCCCGCCGCCTTCGCGGCGGTGAAGACCAGCGCGGCGGAGCTGGTGACTCCGACCATGACGGCGATCAGCCCGGCCGCCACGGCGGAGGGAGGCGCGGCGATACGTATGCGGGTCAACGCGGACATGAGTGAGCCACTTCCGGGGGAGCTGCCGGGCGTTCCGTATACGGAACGTTCTGTTTGTGGAACACTAGGGACGCGGGCCGGTGCCCGTCAACCGGATGGGCGAGCGGGCGGACGGCGATGGGGCTGAACGAGGACGTGGGGCGCAGGCTGCGGGCCCTGCGGCACGGTATGGACGTGTCGCTGTCGGAGCTCTCACGCCGCTCCGGGGTCGGGAAGGGCACGCTCTCGGAGCTGGAGAGCGGCCGGCGCAACCCCACGCTCGAGACCCTCTACGCCCTGACCACCGCTCTCGGCCGCCCCCTCAGCGCGGTCCTGAGCGACCCGCTGCCGGACGGCGCACCCCACGGGCAGCGGGCGGTCGTCTCCGGCAGCGCGGTGACCGCCGTGCTGATCGAACGGTACGAGGACGGGGAAGCGGTCACCGATGTGTTCCGGGTGACCATCCGCGCCGGCGCGGTCCAGGAGTCGGAGGCCCATGTGCCGGGTACGACCGAGAGCCTGATGGTCCTCGCCGGCACCGCCGTCGTCGGGCGGCCCGGCGACCCCAGCACCGTCGGGCCCGGGGCCTCGGCCCGGTGGCGGGCCGACGTACCCCATGTCTACGGCGCGCCCGACGGCGATGCGCAGGGAATCCTCTTCGTGCGCAGCCCGGTCAGCCCGCGCCGAGGAGATTGACCAGGCGGATGTAGCGGACCCAGTCCCAGTGCGGCCCCGGGTCGGTGTGATCGGTGCCCGGGACCTCGACATGACCGAGGATGTGGGCGCGGTCCTTCGGAATCCCGTAGCGGTCGCAGATGCCGGCCGTGAGCAGCGCCGACTGCTCGTACATGGAATTGGTGAAGTACGCGGGCCGGTCCACCCACCCCTCGTGCTCGATACCGATGCTGCGCGTGTTGTAGTCCCAGTTCCCCGCGTGCCAGGCGATGTCCTTCTCGCGCACCATCTGGTTGACGTACCCGTCGCCCGAGCGCACCACATAGTGCGCGGAGACCTGCTTCGCCGGGTTCTGGAAGATGGACACCGTATCGGAGAACGTCTCCTGGGTGACATGGATGATGACGTACTGCACGGGGTACGCCGAAGGGCGCGAAGAGACCGTGTAGTTGGACGCCGAAGCGGGAACCCAGTGCGCCGACGGATGGTCCGTGGCACCCGTCGTCGCGGCGGTGGCGCGGACGGAGGCGGGAAGCAGCGCTCCCGCCGCGGCCACCGCGGCGCCCTGAAGGATTCTTCTGCGTTCCATGCGAACTCCTGTGGGGGGTGAGAGGGGCAGGGATACGGAAGGGGCGGCGCCGGGCGCGGGCCCCACCGTACGGGCGCCACGCAGGTCGCGGAAGACGTCAGGAGCCCCAAAACCTGTCCATATCAGGGGTGTTCAGGGAAGCCGACCCGTCGTCAGACGCCCTGCGCCTGCGCCCAGGCAGCCGCCGGATCGTCGTCGGACGGCCCCGCCGGGAACCACTGACCGTTCTCCTTCCGGTACGGATACCAGCGCCCGTCCGGTCCGTAGCGGAGCTGGAGGCCGCCGTCCGCCGACGTCCAGCGGCTGCGCTCGGCCCGCAGCCGTGGCGCCTCGTCCTCCTCCCACGCCTCGGCCAGCCGGGTCCTGGCCCGGGCCAGCGCCTCGCCGTCCAGGGGCCGGTCCTCGTCGAGCACGGCGAGCGCGGTCGCCCCACCGTACCGCCAGGCCGCGACCGCGGCGGGGAGCGCGGCGCGCGTCTTCCCCGCGCCGCTCGCCAGCCGGTGGACGATCCACGGCTCCGGACGCGCCTCGGCGGCCAGCCTGACCGCGTCCTGGCGCACCGTCAGCCCCTCGGGTACCGGCCGCCCTTCGTGACCGGGCGCCAGCGCGTCGGCGAGCATCCGGTGCGCCCGGGCCGCCGCGTCCCGCGCCAGCATCTCCAGCGCCGTCGGGTCCACCCCCGCCTCGGGGTCCGTCTCCGTGTCCAGCGAGGGGGCGGGGCCCGGCTCGCCCGGAAGGAGCGGAGGAGCCGGCAGCGCGGGCAGGATGGAGCCGGCGGCGTACACCTGCTCCGCCGGTACGCCGCCCGCCCCCGGGTCCGACGCCGGCTCCTGGGCCCCGGCCGTGACGTCCGGCGCCCCGGCCGTCGCCGCGATCCGCTCCTGGAGCCCGTCCAGCAGCGCACGTTCACCGCGCCCCCGCATCAGCAGCAGTACGAACGGGTCCTGGTCCAGGAGCCGGGCCACCTGATAGCAGAGGGCGGCGGTGTGCGGGCAGTGGTCCCACGCCTCGCAGGTGCACCGAGGTTCCAGATCGCCGATGCCCGGGAGCAGATCGATGCCGGCCGCCGCCGCGTCCTCCACCAGATGCGGCGGCATCTCCCGGTCGAGCAGCGCGGCGATGTGCCCCGTCCGCTCGGCCGCCATGCCCAGGAACCGGTCCCACTCCTGCTCGTCCAGCTCCTGGAGCAGCACATCGCCGCGGTAGGTGCTGCCGTCCCGCTCACGCACCACCGCCGTGATCCGGCCGGGCCGCACGGACACGGCGCCGACCCCTCCCTCCCGGGCCACGCGCCGTCCCGCCTTCAGCTGCTGGAGGTCCAGGGCGGTGTCCTCCAGTGCTTTGAGCCACGCCTTTCCCCACCAGGAAGCGGCGAAACCGCGGCCCGGCGCGGGGGGCAGGGCGGCGAACGTCCGTTCCTGCGCGGCGATCCCGTCCTCCCGTTCGTCGCCGCCGTCGGCGAATTCCCCGGCCTCGTACCCGTCCCTCATCGCGTCCCCCCTCGAAGCTCCACCAGATCGGCCAGTTCCGCGTCGCTGAGCTCGGTCAGGGCGCTCTCGCCGGACCCCAGCACCGCGTCGGCCAGCCCCTGCTTGCGGGCGAGCATGTCCGCGATCCGGTCCTCGATCGTCCCTTCGGCGATCAGCCGGTGGACCTGCACCGGCTGCGTCTGCCCGATCCGGTACGCGCGGTCGGTGGCCTGTGCCTCGACCGCCGGGTTCCACCAGCGGTCGAAGTGCACCACGTGTCCGGCCCGCGTCAGATTGAGCCCGGTGCCCGCCGCCTTCAGGGACAGCAGGAACACCGGTGCCTCACCCGCCTGGAAGCGGTTCACCATCTCCTCCCGCGCCGCGACCGGTGTGCCGCCGTGCAGGAACTGCGTGCCGATGCCGCGCGCCGCCAGATGCCGTTCCAGCAGCCGGGCCATCGCGACGTACTGGGTGAAGACCAGCACCCCGGCCCCCTCCGCCACCATGGTGTCCAGGAGTTCGTCGAGCAGTTCCAGCTTTCCCGAGCGGCCGGCGATCCGCGGTTCGTCCTCCTTGAGGTACTGCGCGGGGTGGTTGCAGATCTGCTTGAGCGAGGTCAGCAGCTTCACCACGAGACCGCGCCTGGCCATGCCGTCGGCCTCCGCGATCGCCGCCAGCGTCTCCCGCACCACCGCCTCGTACAGCCCCGCCTGTTCGGGCGTCAGCGACACCGCCCGGTCCGTCTCCGTCTTCGGTGGCAGCTCCGGCGCGATGCCGGGGTCCGACTTGCGCCGCCGCAGCAGGAACGGCCGCACCAGCGCGCCCAGCCGCTCGGCCGCCGCCGGGTCCCCGCCCTCCACCGCCCGCGCGTACCGGGTGCGGAACGTGCCGAGCCGCCCCAGCAGCCCCGGTGTCGTCCAGTCGAGGATCGCCCACAGCTCCGAGAGGTTGTTCTCCACCGGGGTGCCGGTCAGCGCCACCCGCGCCCCGGCTCCGATCGTGCGCAGCGCGCGGGCCGTCGCGGAGTACGGGTTCTTCACGTGCTGCGCCTCGTCCGCGACGACCATGCCCCACCGCGCCGCGGCGAGCCTCGGCGCGTCCAGCCGCATCGTCCCGTACGTGGTGAGCACGAACCCGTCCGGCGCCACGCCGTCCAGGGTGCGGGACGCGCCGTGGAAGCGGCGGACCGGGGTGCCGGGGGCGAACTTCTCGATCTCGCGCTGCCAGTTGCCCATGAGCGAGGTCGGGCACACCACGAGCGTGGGACCGGTGTCCCCTTCCAGGGACTGGCGGTGCAGGTGCAGCGCGATCAGGGTGATCGTCTTGCCGAGCCCCATGTCGTCGGCGAGGCAGCCGCCGAGCCCGAGCGAGGTCATGGTGTGCAGCCAGTTCAGCCCCCGGAGCTGATAGTCCCGCAGGGTCGCGGTGAGCTCGGCCGGCTGACCGATCGCAGGCTCCCCGCCGCCCGGCCGGGCCGGATCGGCGACGCGCCGGCGCAGCCGTTCCAGCCAGCCGGTGGCCCTGACCTCGACCCGCCGGCCGTCCACCTCCGTTGAGCCGGTCAGCGCCGCACCCAGGGCGTCGATCGGGGAGACCTTGCGGTCCTGGGTCGCGCCGGCCCGCCGCGCCTCGTCGGGGTCGATGAGCACCCACTGGTCGCGCAGCCGCACCAGCGGCCGGCCCGCCTCGGCAAGCCGGTCCAGCTCCTCGCGGCTGAGCCGCTGGTCGCCGAGGGCGAACCACCAGTCGAAGGCCAGCAGGGCGTCGGACGACAACAGCGGCGCGGCGTCCGACGCGGTACGCGCGAGACCCCCGGGCGCGCCGCCGTCCTCCTCGTCGCCGTCCGGGCCGATCACCGCGCGCGCCGTGAGCTTGCGGGCGGTCAGCTCCCGGGGCCAGTGGACCTGGACGCCCGTCGCGGCGAGCGCCCGCGCGGCGGGCCCGAGGAGTTCGGTGATCTCCTCGTCGGCGGGCTCCACCGCGTCCGGCACGGCCGCCGAGAGCAGCGGAGCGAGCGTCGGCCAGGCGCGGGCGGCCCGGCGCAGCATCAGCAGGATGTCCATCCGGGCGCGCGGCCCGAACGCCTCCCCGGCCGGACCACCGCCCGCCCACACCTCGGCGGCGTCGGCGACCACGGCCGGGTCGCTGACGCTGTGGATCTGCGGCACCACGCGGAACGAAGGCCCGGATTCCGGTCCGTCGCCCCGGTCGAGCCCCGTCACCTCCACGCGCAACGACAGCCGGATGCCCGCGTCGTGACCGGCCGCCACATCGGCGGCCCAGGCCCGGTGGCCGGGCAGGTGCTGCGGCTCCCACGCGGTGAACGCGGGCCCGCCCGCGGCGAGCGGTGCGGCGGGGGTCCGGGGCAGGGAGTCGGCGACCGCGTCGAGGAACGCCCGTACCAGATGCTCCGGTTCGGGCAGGAGCAGCGGCCGGGCCGCCGCGTCGACGGGCGCGGCGTGGGCGGTGGGCGGCATGGAGGCGGCCAGGGTACGGACGCGCAGCAGGTCGTCGTGGGTCAGCGGTCCGGCGCGCCAGCTGTCGTGGTCCGTCGCGCTCAGCCCCGGAAGAAGCAGGCCCCGGGCGGCGAACTGCAGGGCCAGCAGCCCCGCCGCGCCCCAGAACGCCATGGCCGCGGAGGCGTGCGCCGCCGCCCGCGCCCGGGTGAGCACGGGCAGCCCGTCGGCGACGGGCACGAGGCGCGCCGGCACCTCGTACGGCAGGGCGTCGGGGCCCGCGACCGTCAGCGTGCCGGGCTCGCCGAGGCCTTCGGGCGGGCTGCTGCCGTCGGGGTGCCAGAAGGCGAGGCGGCCGGTGCGGGAGGGGTCCGAGGGCAGGAAGACCACGGAGCAGCCGGCCAGTGCGGAGATCGTGGAGAGGGAAGCGGAGGAGGGACTGTGCACAGCGATGTCAGATTCCTCAAATTTGACTAGCCGACCAAGGTCGCCGAGGGTACCCCATCCTCCGCTCTCCAGGGCGATCGAAACCTGTGAGGTACGGCACATGGACTGTCCGGTGCGGGCCCCCGGTGCAGCCGGCCCCCCACTCCGGGAGGGTGCTGGCACCACCACACCCCGGGTGGTGGCGCCATGGCTCCGGAGCCCCCGTGAACCGTACGTTTCCTGAGGTCGGAGCGGATTCGAGACCGGAGACACCATGCCCCAGGCCACCCTTGCCGCAGCGGAACCAGCACATGACGGCGCCCGGACCCCGAAGAGCGACTTCGCGCCGCTCCTGCGGGACGTCAAGGCGCAAGGACTCCTCGAACGGCGCACCGGCTGGTACGCCGCCGGAATCACCGTCAACCTGCTCGCCCTGGCGGCCGTGGTCACCGGCATCGTCCTCCTGGGCGACACCTGGTGGGTGCTGCCGCTCGCACTGCCCCTGGCGCTGCTCTGGGCCCGCACCGCCTTCGTGGGACACGACGCGGGACACTCCCAGATAACCGGCAACCGCAGGGTGAGCCGCGTGCTCGGCCTCTTCCACGGCAACCTGCTGCTCGGCATGAACGAGGCGTGGTGGAACGACAAGCACGTACGCCATCACGCCAACCCCAACCACATCGACAAGGACCCCGACGTCGGGGTGGGCGCCCTCGTGTGGACCCAGAAGCAGGCCGCCCAGCGCGAGGGCTTCGCCCGCTGGCTCACCCGCAACCAGGCCCGGCTGTTCTTCCCGATGCTGCTCCTCGAAGGCATCGCCCTCAAGGTCTCCGGGTTCCAGTACCTGAAGCGGCAGCCCCTGCGCGAGCGCACCCTGTCCGGCCTCCTGCTCATCGCGCACCTCGGCCTCTACGCCACGCTGCTGCTCACCGTCCTGTCCCCGGGCAAGGCGGTCGTCTTCGCGCTCGTGCACCACGCGCTGTTCGGACTCCACCTCGGCATGGCCTTCGCCCCGAACCACAAGGGGATGGAGATGCCGGACCCCGACGGGGACCGCTGGGACCACCTGCGGCGCCAGGTCCTCACCTCGCGCAACGTACGCGGCGCGGCCCTCACCGACTGGTTCCTGGGCGGCCTCAACTACCAGATCGAGCACCACCTCTTCCCGAGCATGCCCCGGCCGCACCTGCGCCTGGCCCAGCCCCTGGTCAGGGCCCACTGCGAGGCCGTCGGCCTGCCCTACGCGGAGACCGGACTCGTCGAGTCCTACCGGCAGGCGCTCACCCATATGCACGAGGTCGGTGCGCCGCTGCGGTGACCGGGCGCTCCCCGTACGGGGGAGCGGGAATCAGGAACCGATGAGGGCGCGCGGGCGTTCTCACCATCAGAGGCGGCCACGGGCCGCGGAGGAGGTACGGACGATGTCGAACAGCGCCAAGGTCGCCATCGGGGGAGTCGTCGTCGCGGTCGTCCTGATGCCGTTCATCGGGTTCTGGCTGTCCCTGCTCGTGCTCGTCGGAGTGCCCACGCTCGCGTATCTCGCCCTGGACCCCGGCCAGCGCCGCCGGCTCCGTAGGATCACACGCAAGGAGATCGGCCGCTGAGGAAGCCGGCCGCTGAGAGGGGTATCCGCCGTGAGTGGCACCGTGACCGCCGTCAGCAGGAACGAGACCTACAGCTTCACCAAGCCCAACCGCGACAGCGTCACCCTGCTCGCCGGCCTCGGCGTGGAGGGCGACGTGCACGCGGGGGTCACGGTCAAGCACCGCTCCCGGGTGGCCCAGGACCCCACGCAGCCGAATCTGCGCCAGGTCCACCTCATCCAGGAGGAGCTCTTCGACGAGGTGCGTGCGCTGGGCTTCGAGGTGGCGCCCGGCGACATCGGGGAGAACATAACGACCCGGGGGATCGATCTGCTGGCCCTGCCCGTCGGCACCCTGCTGCATCTCGGCGACGAGGCGGTCGTCGAGGTGACCGGACTGCGCAACCCGTGCAAGCAGATCGACGACTTCCAGGGCGGCCTCCTCAAGCAGGTCGTCGGCCGCGACGAGGCGGGCAACATCGTCCGCAAGGCCGGCATCATGGGCGTCGTCACGGCCGGCGGCGTGGTCCGGCCCGGAGACCCGGTCAGGACCGAGCTCCCCGCCGAGCCGCACCGGCCGCTCGACCGCGTCTGACCTCCGGCCCCGCCCGATCCTCGTCGGCCGTCCCCTTTGCCGGCGGTCAGGACGGGCGTACGGCCATCGCGTCCAGGGCCGTGAGGAGACCGGGCAGTTCGGGGCCGCGCCCGACCGGCAGGATCTCGCCCGGGACCTCGTCCAGAAGCAGGAAGGCGATGTCGTCGGTCCTGGCCACCATCGACCAGCCGGGGCCGTCGGCCCGGATCATCCGGGCGTCCCCCGGCGCGAACGAGGACCGGACACGGCCCGGCGGCGGCGGATCGTCCAGATAGCCGCGTGCCTCGGCCAGGGCCCGCCGGATGCCCGGACGCGGGTCGCGGGCCGGTGGCGGCGACACCTCTTCCGGGACGAGGCCGGCCCCGTCCGCCGCCTGTGCACCTTCGCCGGCGGCCGCCGCGTCGTCTTCCTCGCCGGCCTGCGCTGCGGAGGGCGACGCCTCGTCGTCCATCTGTGCCCGCCAGGCGGCCCACTGCGCGGCGATGGCGTCCGCGCCCAGGCGGCGCTGGGCAGGGCCCCACACATCGGTGTCGGGAGGGGACAGCGCGGCCGGGTCCCGCCCGTCCGCCTCCGGACCGGGTTCCGGGTCGTGCGGGGCGGGCACCCCGGGCGCGGCGACGGCCACGGCGAGCGGCCAGCCGGGCAGGGCGCGGACCACCGAGCCGTCGTCCGGCGACAGGTCGTACTCCATGCCGCAGTCCCACGACGCGATCGCCACCGCCACCAGGGACACGTCGTCCACGACGACCGTCCACCGGGCGCCGTCCGAGTCCTGGCCCAGCACCAGCCCGTACCCCTCGGCGTACGGTTCGAGGCCCAGCGCCGCGCACGCGGCCGGATAGTCGTCGCCGAGCACGCTGGGGAACTGCGCGGGCGTCAGCAGGACCGCGGTCAGCACATACAGCGCGTCGTCGTCGGCGACCGCGTCGTCCGTCCCGGTCACTGCGTTCTCCTCGTCCGTCGTGGTTTCCGTCGGCGCACCCTAACCAGTGGGTAACCTCGCCGTCGAGGCCCCTGACGAGGACGGATGTCCCACCGGCGCGTCCCCTCTCCGTCCGGTTCAGCCCTCGGACAGGCCCAGCAGCTCCCGCGCCACCACCTGCGGGGGCGCGTTCCGTTCACGGGCGAGCGCGATCACCGCCCGGCAGGCGAGCTCGCTGACGCCGAAGGAGAGCTGCTCCGGCGAGACCCAGCCGCTCGCCTCGTCCATCCGCTCCTCGTCGTCCTCGGCCGACGCCGCGACGAACACGGCCGCCGCCTCGAAGAGGTTGTGCTGCCTGCGGCCGGTCGCCGCGGGGACCGTCGCCGGGCGGCCGGCCCTGCGGCCCGTGGTCACGGCTCTGCGCAGAACGCCGAATATCGCGGTCATGGGAAACCCCGCCTTTCGTCAACACGTCAGAACGTCAACGCGCGTGCGTCGCGCGTACTCACCGTCTTGCCCCCGGACGTAGGCTGGGACACTCGACCTGGACAAGGGGGACGGTGCGGTGAAGCGTTACGACCGGCTGAAGGAGATCCAACGCCTCGATCCGGAGCGGGACTTCCTGGAGATCTACCGGATCACCGTCACGTACGAGTTCCCCTGGGACATCACCCGCGCCCTCGAACTCGCCCTCTACCGCACCTACGCCGTCCCCAGCATCGGCCGGCTCCTCGCCGAGACGGCAGAGCTGACGGACCGGTCGCAGAAGCGGTACGACGACACCGCGCTGCTCCTGGACACCGTCGTCGAGCACGGCTTCGACAGCGATCCGGGGCGCACCGCCCTCCGCCGGATCAACCGGATGCACGCGGCCTACGACATCGGCAACGACGACATGCGCTACGTCCTGTGCACCTTCGTCGTCACCCCGAAGCGGTGGCTCGACGCCTACGGCTGGCGCCGGCTCTGCGACCACGAGCTGCGCGCGTTCGCCGCGTACTACCGGACGCTCGGCGCCCGTATGGGGATCAAGGACCTGCCGCGGACGTACGAGGACTTCGAGCGCACCCTCGACACCTACGAGGAAGCCCACTTCGGCTGGGACGAGGGCGCGCGCTCGGTCTCCGACGCCACGCTGGACCTGATGGCCTCCTGGTACCCCCGCCCCCTCGCACCGCTCGTCCGCGGCGCGAGCCTCGCGCTCCTGGACGACTCGCTGCTGCGCGCCTTCCGCTACGAGCGCCCGGCTCCCCTGGCGCGGAGCCTCACCCGGGGCGCGCTGCGACTGCGCGCACGCGCCGTACGCCTGCTGCCGCCGCGCACCACACCGCACTACGCACGGCAGAACCCCGAGATCAAGGGCTACCCGGACGGATACGAGGTGGCGGACCTCGGAACGTTCCCCACCCCGGGCGTGCGGGGCTGCCCGGTCCGTGATCTCGCGCAGCCGCCGGCCGCCGCGGAGTGACGGGCCCTACGCCCCCGTACCGGTGCGGCGCAGCTGCGCCAGCTCCTCGTTCATGGCCTCGAGGAAGCGGATCACGACACGCAGCTCGTCCTCGGCGAACTGCCTGCGCGCCGCTTCCGTGCCCGCCGCCAGCGGCTTGAAGAAATCGCGGGCCACATGTTTCGCGGCGGCCGCGTAGTGAAGCCGCACCACGCGCCGGTCGCCGCTGTCCCGTACCCGCCGGACGTGTCCCGCGCGTTCCAGCCGGTCCAGACAAGCGGTCACCGCCCCCGAGGTGAGATCCAGCTGTTCCCGCAACCGCCCCGGCGTCATCGCGCGGCCGCCCTCACGGTCCGCGTCGAGAATGGCGACGAGGGCCTGCACATCCGTCGGGTGCAGCCCCTGTGCCTGGGCGAATTCATGTGCGATTCGGTTGAACTCACCGTTCATACGGCGCAGCAGTACAGCGAACGACTGGAGGCCCGTGGGCCCGTCGTCCGTGCCTCTGTCCGGGCCCTCGTCTGCGGTGCGCATGTCCCCAGAGTAATATCTCTTGATCACTGAGATAATGAATGACCGAGAGACTTCGGGTCATGTGTGTCATGTGCCGATCCCTGAGGAAGCAATGAAGCCCCCACCCAGGTACCGCGTCACCCGCTGGCTCGTACCCGTAGCGCTGCTCGTCGTCTGGCTCGGAATCGGCGGGGCGCTCGGCCCGTACGCCGGAAAGCTCGGCGAGGTGGCGACCAACGACCGCGCGGCGTTCCTGCCGCGCAGCGCCGAGTCGACCCAGGTCGCGGACGAGCAGAAGGCGTTCCAGCGGTCCGGGACCGTGCCCGCGATCGTCGTCTGGACCGGCGACGACGGGGGGCTCCCGGACGGCGCCCGCGCTGCCGCGACCCGCGCGCTGGCCTCGCTCGCGGGGAAGCCGGGTGTGGTCGGCACCCCGTCACCCGCGCTGCCGTCCAAGGACGGCGAGGCCCTGTCGGGCGTCGTGCAACTGCGCTCGGACCTCGGCGACGAGCTCCCGGACACGCTGGACCAGGTGCGCGACGCCGTTGGTTCGGTGGCGGGCACGAGCGCCGGGATCGCCGGCCCCGCGGCCACCCAGGCCGACCTCAAGGACGCGTTCGCCGGTATCGACGGGCTCCTGCTCGGGGTGGCGCTCGCCGCCGTCCTGGTGATCCTGCTGCTGGTCTACCGCAGTGTGCTGCTGCCCTTCCTGATCATCATCAGCGCCGTCTTCGCCCTCGCGCTGGCCTGCGCCGTCGTCTACGTCCTCGCGGACCACGACGTCGTCCGCGTGGACGGCCAGGTCCAGGGCATCCTGTCCATCCTGGTCATCGGCGCGGCCACCGACTACGCGCTCCTGCTGACCGCGCGTTTCCGGGAGGAGCTGGCGCGCCACGGCGACCGGACGACGGCCGCCCTCGCCGCGCTCCGCCGTTCCTCCGGCGCCATCGTCGCGAGCGCCGCCACGGTGGCCCTCGGGCTGCTCGCGCTGCTGCTCAGCGACCTGACGAACAACCGTGCCCTGGGGCCCGTCGGCGCGATCGGCATCGTCTGCGCGGTACTGAGCACGATGACCTTCCTGCCCGCCGTGCTCGTCCTGAGCGGGCGGGCGGCGTACTGGCCGGCCAAGCCGCGCCCCGTGGACGAGGCGGCCGGCGGGCACGGGATCTGGCGCCGGGTCGCCGCGCGCGTCGACGGGGCCCCGCGCAAGGTGTGGCTGTCCTGCGCGGTCCTCCTGGCCGCCTGCGCCGCGTTCGCCCCGACCCTGGAGTCCCACGGCGTTCCGCTGGACGAGACCTTCGTGAACGACGCCCCCTCCGTCTCCGCCCAGGCCACGCTGAGCAAGCACTTCCCGGGCGGCTCCGGGAACCCGGCCGTCGTCATCGCCGACGCCGACAGCGCCGCCGAGGTCACCGAGGCCGCCGAGGCGACACCCGGGGTGGCCTCGGCCGCGCCCGTCACGGCGTCGGGCCGGCCCGGCGGGGGCAAGCCGCTCGTTGTCGACGGCCGGGTCCGCGTCGACGTCACCCTGAAGGACGCGGCGGACAGCGACAGGGCGACGCAGACCGTGCAGCGGCTGCGTACCGCCGTCCACGCCGTGCCCGGGGCGGACGCACTCGTCGGCGGCTACACGGCACAGCAGTACGACACCCAGCGCACCGCCGAGCGTGACCGGGACATCATCGTCCCGGTGGTGCTCGTCATCATCCTGCTGATCCTGATGGGCCTGCTGCGGTCGGTCCTGGTGCCGGTGCTGCTGGTGGCCACCGTCGGCCTCAACTACCTGGCGACCCTCGGGGTCTCGGCCCTGGTCTTCGAGCACGCCTTCGGCTTCAGCGGTACGGACGCCTCGGTGCCCCTGTACGGATTCGTGTTCCTGGTGGCCCTCGGCGTCGACTACAACATCTTCCTGATGTCACGGGTCCGCGAGGAGGCGCTGGAGCACGGGGCGCGCCAGGGCATGCTGAGGGGCCTGGTGAGCACGGGCGGCGTCATCACGTCGGCGGGCGTGGTGCTGGCGGCCACCTTCGCCGCGCTGATCGTGATCCCGCTCGCGTTCCTGGCGCAGATCGCCTTCATCGTGGCCTTCGGCGTCCTGCTGGACACACTGGTGGTCCGGTCGCTGCTGGCGCCCGCGCTGGTCGTGGACATCGGGCCCGGGGCGTGGTGGCCGAGCGCCGTCGGCCGTACCGGGCGCGCGGGTGAGCCGGCGCGCTCCGCGTGACGGCCGCCCGGACGGAGCCGGCCCGGCCCCCGCGGACGCGGCGCCGGGCCGGTGGGCGAGCACCCTCAGACGTTCACGCCGTAGTCCTTCGCGATACCGGCCAGGCCGGAGGCGTACCCCTGGCCGACCGCGCGGAACTTCCACTCCGCGCCGTGCCGGTACAGCTCGCCGAACACCATCGCGGTCTCCGTCGAGGCGTCCTCGCTGAGGTCGTACCGGGCGAGCTCCACACCGTTGGCCTGGTTCACGACGCGGATGAACGCGTTGCGCACCTGGCCGAAACTCTGCCCCCGGCTCTGCGCGTCATGGATGGAGACCGGGAAGACTATCTTCGCGACGTCGGCGGGGACCGCCGACAGATTCACGTTGATGGACTCGTCGTCGCCGTCGCCCTCACCCGTCAGGTTGTCCCCGGTGTGCTGGACGGAGCCGTCCGGGCTGTTGAGGTTGTTGTAGAAGACGAAGTGCAGGTCGGAGACCACCTTTCCGTGATCCGCGCACAGCAGCGCACTGGCGTCGAGGTCGTAGTCGGCCCCCGTCGTCGTGCGTACGTCCCAGCCCAGGCCGACCGTCACCGCGGTCAGGCCGGGCGCCTCCTTCGACAAGGAGACGTTGCCGCCCTTGGCCAGGGTCACACCCATGAACTTCCTCCAATGATCAAGTGGTTCACCGACCGCCACCCGCACGCTCCAGCCGGTCGCGGTCCGGCCGCCGCCCGGAACGGACGGCGGCTGTCCCCTCACTCTTCAGGAAACGCGAGGATTTGCCCAGGGCGCGCGTGGCGCCCGGCCCGATTCGTCGTGGGACGGGCGGGGAAGACGCCTCGCACTCCGCCGCCCTCCGGTGTGTTCCGGTCAATGTTTCCGGTGGCGCTGTGGGGAGAGGGGATCGGACTGACGATGGTCGGGTCCGGGGGCGCACGAGGCCACCGCACATCACGACCGGAAAACCGCACAACCGCACGACCGTACGGGCACCGCCGGGAGGCGGCCCCGCGCGGCAGCCGTACGAACGGGGTGGCCCATGGCTAGCGACAACAGAGCGACACGGGCCGGGAGGAGGGGGAGCCGTCTGCGGCGGACGGCGGTGACCGCACTGTCCTTCCTCGTCCTGCTGGTCGCCGGTATCGGCTGGGGATATCTGAAACTGACCGGCAGCATCGACACGTTCAGCGCCGACGGCGTCTCCGGAGACCGGCCGCCCGGTTCGTCCGGCGGACAGAACGTCCTCGTCATCGGATCGGACACCCGCTCGGGCAAGAACAAGGGCCTGGGCGGAGCCACCGGTGAGGTCGGCCGCTCGGACACCGTGCTCCTGCTGCATGTCTACGCCGACCGCCGGCATGCCGTGGCCGTCTCCGTACCCCGGGACGCCATGGTCGACATCCCGTCCTGCCGGAAACCCGACGGCAGTTGGACCGCCCCGCGCCACCACAGCCAGTTCAACGGGGCGTTCTCGGTGGGGGAGACCGCCGAGGGAAACCCGGCGTGCACCCAGAACACCGTCGAGCACCTGACCGGACTGCGCGTGGACCACACCGTCGTCATCGACTTCGCGGGGTTCTCCGCGCTGACCTCCGCCGTCGGGGGAGTGCCGGTCTGCCTGCCGGACGACGTGTACCAGCGCGACCTGAACCCCAAGCGCACGACCCGCGGCGCACTCGTCTTCGAGAAGGGCCCGCAGACGGTCTCGGGTCAACGCGCCCTCGACTACGTACGGCTGCGCCACGGCATCGGCGACGGCTCCGACATAGGGCGGATCAAGAGGCAGCAGGCGTTCGTCGCCTCCCTGGTCAAGAAGATCAAGTCACGCGGCATGAACCCCACGGCCCTCCTGCCGCTGGCCGACGCCGCCACCGACGCGATGACCGTCGACCCCGGGCTCGGCTCGGCCGACAAGCTGCTCTCCTTCGCCCTCTCGATGAAGAACATCGACCTGCACAACACCAAGTTCGTCACGGTCCCGTGGCGGTACGAGGGCGAGCGCGTCGCCGTCGTGGAGCCGGACGCCGACGCGCTGTGGGCCGCGCTGAAAGCCGACCGCCCGCTCGACGCCGAGGCGGGCGCCGGCGCGTCCCCCAAGGCATCGCGGTCCCCGGTCTCGGGTACGGGAATCCAGGTCGCCGTCTACAACGGCACCACGGTGCCCGGGCTCGCCGCCAAGGCGGCCGGGCTGCTGCGCGCACACGGCTTCACCGTCACCGGCACAGCCACCGCGCAGGACCAGACCCGCTCCGCGACGCTCGTCGCGTACGGACCGGGGCTGCGGGACGAGGCCCGCACCACGGCCGGGCTCTTCCCCGGCGCACGGCTGTCCGAGTCCGGCGGCGCGGGAAGCGGAATCCAGGTCACCGTGGGACAGGACTACGCGGACGGTCCGTCGGCCGCACCCGACGCCGCCTCGGCCACTCCGGGGGTGCCGGCCGCGGTCACCGAGGAGGCCCGGTCGGCGGACGACGACCCGTGCGAGAACCTCTCCTACGGCTGAGCGAGGGTGGCTGCTTCCCGACCGGTGACGGCAGTGGGGTGCTTGCCCGTTCGTGACCCGTGCGCAAGGCTTGCTCACGAGCGAGGCACGGGGAACGCGTGAACGGGGAGGAAACAGTATGGCGATGGACAGGGGACTCGACTGGCTCCTGGATGATCTCACCAAGCGGGTGGCGCACATACGGCACGCCCTGGTGCTGTCGAACGACGGTCTGGTGACCGGCGCGAGCACCGGGCTCGCCCGTGAGGACGCCGAGCATCTGGCGGCCGTCTCTTCGGGACTGCACAGTCTGGCCCGTGGGTCGGGCCGGCATTTCCGGGCCGGTAAGGCCCGGCAGACCATGGTGGAGTTCGACGAGGCACTGCTCTTCGTGACGGCGGCGGGGGAAGGCAGCTGTCTGTGCGTACTGAGTGAGGCGGAGTCGGACGTCGGGCAGGTGGCGTACGAAATGACGCTCCTGGTCAACCGGGTGGGACAGCACCTCGGTGTCGACTCACGGCAGGACGGGAGCGAGGGAGCCGACCGGCTCTGACGCCCCGCCCGGCCCACTCCGGCCGCCGCCGGGTCCGTGAAGTTATCCACAGGCTCGGCGGCGGTTGGCTTTCACCGCCTACTCTGGTTGCGGAGAGTAATCAAGATGTGCGGGGGAGTGACGTCATGGTGACGATGAATCAGCTGCGGAACGGGGAGTCCGGGGCCGGACCGGGCCCCGGAGGGACGGCGGCGCCCGACACCGTGCGTGACACGGGCGGGTACGCGTTCGGTGCGGCCCGCGCCGCGACGGAGCTCGGCCTCAGGAGGAACGAACTCGATCTGGCGATGTATCTGGGAGCGGTCCGGGCGAGCAGCGGGCCGGACGGCCGGCCCAGGATCGGCCAGGAGGAGATCGAGCGCCTGCGGGCCCAGGACGGGGCCTCCGGCGCGTTGCGCGACCGGGTGCGCACGGTGGGGACCGCCGAGGGGGCCCGGCTGCTGGGGATCAGCCCGGCCAGGTTCACCCGGCTCGCCCGGGCCGGGTGCCTGACACCCGTCGCCTTCTACCTCAACCGCTACCGGGCGGTGGTGTGGGTCTATCTCGCCCAGGAACTCGAAGCATCGGCTGCGCGGTCGCCGGAACTGCTGGTGGGCAACAGCCCGCCCTGGCTGCGCAGCCGGCTGGCGGCCGGGGCCGACTGGCGACCGCGCAACTGGCGCTCCCGCCGGACCGAGCGCCTGCTCGCCCTCACCGACGATCCGTGGGTGCGCGCGGCGGTCGTCGCCCAGGGGCTGGACCCGGTCCAGCTGGCGGAGGTGGTGGACGACCCCTACGAGCGGGCCCACCTCGCCCGGGTCAGGCCGGAGGCGGTGTTCGGGCGACGAGGATCGGTCGCCGGCCGCGAGGCGATGGCGCGGCTGATGTCCGCCGACGAGCCGGACGAGATCCTCTGGCGCCGGACCATCCTGGCCACGGAGCTGGACGCCGCCCGGCAGGCGCGGCCGGCGCCACGACCGGGGTCCGGGCCGGGAGGTGCGGCGGAGGGGGCGCCCGCCGCCCCGGCTGCCGTGGTGCGGCCCGGTGCGCCTGCCGGGGCGGCCGAACCCCGCATGCCGGCCGGGCCCGGACCCGAGGGTCCAGGACCGGTGGCCGCCCCGGCCGGGCGTGCCCGGCCCCAGGGCTCGCCGGGGCTGCTGGCCCGGCTGGCCGGGCTGAGGAGGCGTGCGGCCCGGGGGCTGGGGCTCCGCCGGCCGTGGCCGGGCGGGGCACCGAGGGCGGGGCGGCCCG
Source organism: Streptomyces sp. 130 (assembly GCF_007096885.1). Classification (GTDB taxonomy): domain Bacteria; phylum Actinomycetota; class Actinomycetes; order Streptomycetales; family Streptomycetaceae; genus Streptomyces. The sequence goes on from NZ_VJNO01000004.1 coordinate 118,550, forward strand.
GCGGGCGCCGGCGGGCCGGAGGCCGGACCGGTGCGGGGCGCCCCCGATAACCGCTGGTCGACGCGGGCCGGTTTGGGCATCCTGTGCGCCATGCTGATCAGAGAAGCCACCACCGGGGACTGGCCCGCCATCTGGCCGTTCTTCCACGAAATCGTCGCAGCCGGCGAGACCTTCACCTACCCCCTCGACCTCCAGGAGGCAGACGCCGCCGGGTGGTGGCTTCTTGAGCCGCCCAGCCGGACCGTGGTCGCGGTCGCCGACGACGGGACCGTCCTCGGCACGGCGAAGATGAACAAGAACCACATGGGCAACGGATCGCACATCGCCAGCGCCAGTTACATGGTCGACCCCCGGCACTCCGGGAAGGGCGTCGGACGCGCCCTGTGCGAGTACACCATCGACTGGGCGCGCACGGCCGGATACCGGGCCATGCAGTTCAACGCGGTGGTGGAGACCAACACCGCCGCGGTGAAGCTGTACAGATCGCTGGGCTTCGACATCCTGGGCACCCTGCCCGAAGGGTTCGACCACCCGGTCGAGGGCTTCGTGGGGCTCCACATCATGCACCGCCGCCTCTGAGGGCCGGGCGAGGGGGCGGGGCGGGGCGCCGGGGCCGGCCGGCGGTCCCGGGCCCGTGTCCGGCATGCCCCAACCGGCGTGCGTGCGGCGGCGGTTGTGACGCGGAAACCGCTGTGGGGCGGGTGCACACGGTGGGGCAGGGGCCAGTACTGTGCGCTGCACCGCCCATACGGGCGCGAAACATCTGCGGAGGAAATATCCATGACCATACCCAGGAGACCGCGGCGCGCAGCGGGAACTCTCGTCGCCACCGCGGTGGTCGGCCTCTCCGGCGCGGTCCTCACCGCCGGTCCGGCCGCAGCTCACACCCCCACCTGGGCCGTGACCTGTGACGAAGTGAGCCTGCACCTCACTCAGTACAACCCCGGTGTCACCAACGAGGTGACCGTCACCGTCGACGGCAAGGACCTGCTGCCGACGGAGAAGTTCGGCAAGGGCTTCGAGAAGAAGCTCACGCTGCCGGAGCACGACCAGCCGCTGAACGTGCGCCTGGTCGTCAAGGCCGGGGACGGTGACCAGTACTCGGAGGACGAGACCAAGCAGGCGCCGGTGTGCGAGGGCACCCCGCCGTCGAAGCCGACGCCGAGCCCGACCGAGTCCAAGGCGCCCGGGGCGCCGGCCACGGCGTCTCCCAGCCCGGCCGGCACGCCGAGCGAGTCCGCTTCGCCGTCCGCGCCCGCCGCGGCGACCCCGAGCCCCAGCTCGCCGGACCTGGCCGAGACCGGCTCCTCGTCCGCCACGCCGATCATCGGCGGTGCGGCGGTCGCCGTGCTGCTGGCCGGCGGCGGCATCATGTGGTCGGTGCGCAAGCGCCGCACCGCACAGCACTGACCTGAATCGCGCCGCCCGGACGCGTAGAGCGAAGGGGCGGCACGGCCGAGGGGCGTACCGTCACGCGCGACGCGGCGGTGCGTCCCTCACCCTTGTGCGCGTCCCTCCGGCGGGCCGCCCCCGGGCGGCTTCGCGGGGTGCCGGCGCACCGGGGGCGTCGTGGGCGGCGCGGCCGGCCCGATCTCGCACCAGACCGCCTTGCCCTCGCCACGGGGCTCGATGCCCCATCGCGAGGCGACGGCGTCGAGCAGCAGCAGCGCCCGGCCCGACGTCGCGGTCTCGCCCGGTGACCGCCGGCGGGGCCACGCGCTGGAGCGGTCCTGCACCGAGAGCCGCACCCGGCGGACCGGCTCGGGCAGCACCTCCAGGGCCAGGACGGCCCCGCCCTCCGTGTGGAGCAGCACGTTCACCAGCAGCTCCCCGGTCACCAGCTCGGCGTCGTCGGCCAGTTCCGCCATGTCCCGGTCGGTCAGGGCCTGGCGCACGATGGTCCGCGCCTCGGACAGCCCTTCCGGGTCGGGCCTGGTGGATGTACTGGACGAGCTGCCGGCGCCCCGCAGGGCCTCGTCGGTCGCCGCCCCCAGACGCACGCGCTCCTCCGGCTCCAGCAGTTCCGCCAGGGACTCCGGGCGCGCGTCGAACCCGGCCGGGTCCAGACCGAAGACCAGGAGGCCCGCCTCGTCCATGTCCAGGGTCCAGGCATCGGGGTCCCAGTCGAAGCTGCCCGTCCGGTTCAGGGCGAGCCGCTCCGCCGTACCGGTCTCGCCGGGCGTCCCGCCCTCCGGCCGTTCGGGGGGCCGGGAACGACCGGCGGCCGGTTCTGATCGGTCATTCCAGCTCCGAGGATCGTCCGGCGGGTCCGCCGTACGGCGTGCCTCAATTGTCCGGCCGGTCCGGCACGCCTGCCACAGCGGAAACCACCCCGCGCCGCCCGCCCCTCAGGGGCCCGCGCACAATGGCAGCGAAAGAGCCTCCCCCGACGGGCGGACGGCACGGCACCCGGGCTGAGCGGAGCGCACCCATGAACCACGAGGACCCCGTCCTGCTGCACACCGAAGGACGCGTCCGCCACCTCACGCTCAACCGGCCCCGCGCCCTGAACGCGCTCAACCACGCCATGGTGCGGCTCCTGCACGACGCGCTCGACGCGGCCGTGAACGACGAGGCGGTCGTCGCCGTGCTGCTCACCGGCGCGGGGGAGCGCGGCCTGTGCGCGGGCGGTGACATCCGTGCCGTGCGTGACGACGCCCTGGCCAAAGGCAGCGCCTCGCTCGACTTCTGGCGGGACGAGTACCGGCTCAACGCACGGATCGCCCGCTTCCCCAAGCCGTACGTCGCCCTCATGGACGGCATCGTGATGGGCGGCGGCGTCGGAGTCTCGGCCCATGGCTCCGTCCGGATCGTGACGGAGCGCTCCCGCATCGCCATGCCGGAGACCGGGATCGGGTTCGTCCCGGACGTCGGCGGAACGTACCTGCTGGGCGCCGCCCCCGGCGAACTCGGTACGCATCTCGCGCTCACCGGTGAGGCGGTCGGCGCGGCCGACGCGCTGCTCTGCGGACTGGCCGACCACTTCGTGCCGGCCGAGGGGCTCGCCGCCCTCGTCGCCGCCCTCGCCGACTGCCCGACCCCCGAGGCCGTCACCGCGACCGTCGCGGATCACGCCCGCCCCGCCCCCGGCGGCGAGCTCGCCGCGCACCGCGACTGGATCGACTCCTGCTACGCGGCTGACACGGTCGAGGAGATCACCGACCGCCTCGCCGGCCACGGTGACCCGGCCGCCAAGCAGGCCGCGGCGACGATCCTGGCCAAGGCGCCCACCTCGCTCAAGGTGACGCTCGAAGCCGTGCGCCGGGCGCGGCGCCTCGACGGGCTCGAAGCGGTCCTCGACCAGGAGTACCGCGTGTCGACCGTCGCCTTCGCCGGACCCGACCTGGTGGAGGGCGTCCGCGCCCAGATCGTCGACAAGGACCGCGATCCCCGGTGGCGGCCGGCCGAGCTCGCGCAGGTCACCGACGAGGAGGTGGCCCGCCACTTCGCGCCCCTCGGCGACCGCGAACTCGGCCTCGCACCCCTCCCGCAGGCGGGCTGAGGCACCATCGGCCGGTGCGCCCCCGGCGCACCGGTGGCCGCTGCCCGTCGGATCAGTGGCCGCTGCCCGTCAGACTCGGCCGCAGCGCACCGACCAGCTCGAAGAACCGCGTCTCGTTCCCGGCGAAGCCCGCGCGCCGGAGGGCCCCGTCGGCCTCCTCCATCGGCGAGGTGAGCAACGGCAGGTACAACGGGCCGTCCTCCGGGTCGGAGAGGGCCGCCCGGGTGGCCTCCAGTAAACGGACATACGCCTGCGCCGCCGCGAGTTCGTCCTTGCGCATCTCAGCATCTCCAGGTCAGAGGTGTCGGACCCCACCAGCATCCCCCATGGGTCCGACAACGGCGGCCGGCGAGCTGCACGGCACGGCGACTATCGGCCGTCCGGCCGACCCGTCGGCGGCTCGACCTCCAGGAAGCGGCGACCGCGCGGCCCCCGGTACAGCAGCGCGGTCCAGCCCGACTCCCGCAACGCCGCCGCACACCTGGGCAGCTCGCCGGCCTCCTCGTACGCCGCCCCGCTCCCGGCCGGCCCCAGCCACTCCACCCGCACGGTGCCCGGCGACGCCCCCGCAGTCACCCGGTAACCCTTCTCCGTACGCTCCCCTGACGGGCCGACGGCCGATGCGGGCAGCCCCGCGGCCTCCAGCGCCAGGGCCACGGCCCGTACCGGACGATGCAGCTCCCAGGGCGCGGGCACCGACTCCGGGCGGGCCGGGCCGCTGTTCGTCAGCCGTCTGATCTGCAGCAGCCCCGCGAACGCCGACCGCACCGAAGCCGCGCGCGCCTCCGCGTCACCGGGGACCGGCGGGCCGTCCCCGGTCGCCGGTTCGAACCCGCCCTCCTCCTCGCCGCCCATCCGCGCTCCCTCCGTTCCCTCGCCGTACCACCACTTCCGCCAGTGTGCGCCGCCCCACCGACAACGGCGGACCGTACGTGCAGCCGATAGGCTGCGGTGCCGCTCTCGAACACCGCGCCCCGAAGGACCCACCCACCGTGCCCGACACCGACCGGCCCTCCGGCACCGCCCGCCAGGACGGAGACAGCCGTGACAGCCTGCGTGCCGACTGCGGCAGCTGCTTCGCCCTGTGCTGCGTCGCGCTGACGCTCACGCGCTCCGCCGACTTCGCCGTCAACAAGGCGGCCGGCACACCGTGCCACAACCTCCGCGACGACTTCCGCTGCGGCGTCCACGCCCGGCTGCGCACCGAGGGCTTCCCCGGCTGCACCGTCTACGACTGCTTCGGGGCCGGTCAGAAGGTGTCGGTGGACATCTTCGGCGGCCGGGACTGGCGCGGCGATCCGAAGACCGCACAGCGGATGTTCAAAGTCTTCCCGGTCGTCCGGCAACTCCACGAGCTGCTCTGGTATCTGACGGAGGCGGCCACCCTCGGCCCCGCCCGGTCCCTGCGCGGCGAGATCCGGCGCACCCTCGAAGCCACCGAGGCCCTGACCCGGCTCGACGCCGACGCCCTGGCCGAGCTCGACGTGGCCGCCCACCGGAGCGAGGTCGCCGTGCTCCTCGGACGCGTGAGCGCACTCGTGCGGGCCACGGCCCCGGGCCGCAAGAAGCGCGGGCACCGAGGCGCCGACCTCATGGGCGCCCGGCTCAGAAGGGCGGACCTGCGGGGTGCCGATCTGCGCGGCGCCTACCTCATCGCGGCGGACCTCGGCGGCGCCGACCTGCGCCTCGCGGACCTCATCGGCGCGGACTTCCGGGACGCGGACCTCTCGGGCGCCGACCTGACCGGGGCGCTGTTCCTGACGCAGGCGCAGGTGAACGCCGCCCGGGGGAGCGGCACCACCCGGCTCCCGTCGTCGCTGACCCGCCCCGCGCACTGGGCGGCGTGACCCGTCAGGCGTCCGGGGACTCCAGCGCCGCCTTGAGGCGTTCGAGCGTGGTGCGGATGTTGCGGCGCTGGAACACGGCGAAGGTGTGCCCCCGGGTGGCGACCCGGTCGAAGGCGTTGGCCACGACGTCCGGCCAGGCGCGGCGGTCGTCGGTCCAGGTCTCCGTGACCCGGGTACCGCCCGCCACCGCCTCGAAACGGTAGTCCCAGGTGGCGATCGGCCCGCGCAGCAACGGCCGCCGCACACCGATCGCGTGGACCCGGAACGCGAACCGCCGGCCCGGATCGGCCGCCGTCACCGTGCACCGCGTCGTCCAGCTCACCGGCCCCCGCCTGTTGCGGCCGTCGAAGACCATGCCGACGTAGGCCTCCCGGCGCTCCCCCCGTACCCGGGCGCCCAGGTTCTCCGGGCTCCAGCGGCCCATCGCCGTGGGGTCGCTCAGCCGGGCGTACACCTCCAGCGGTCCGGTGTGCACGACGATGCTGTCCGACACGGACATGGTGCGGGGCATGGAGCACTCCGTTCAGCGGCCGGCCGCGGTCACCACCGGGCGTCGGTCCGGCCGCACGGCCGACGGGCTCCCGCCCGCACACCTTACTGACTGGTCACATAGGATGCGGCAGCGGGGAGTGACGCATCCGGCAGCGGGGACGAGAACGACCCGCGGCCGTGGTTCGTTGCACAGACGTCGCATCCGGAACACGCCGACGACCGACCGAGGAGCCCGCACATGCCCAGCCGTACCGATCCCAGCCGCACCGAGCCCGGCACCGCAGACCGCACCCGGCTCGTCGAACGGCTGATGGAGCAGTTCCCCCACGTGCCGCGTGAGGCGGTCATCAAGGAGGACCTGCTGCGCGGCGGCGTCGCCTTCGACGAGTCCGCGCTCAGCGACAACGAGGGCGGTGACGTCAAGCCGAAGTCGTACTTCATCTTCTCCTTCGACCACGGCACCCTGCCCGAGCTCGGCGCGGCGGCCCTGCGACGCCCGCCGGAGGAGATCGTGCTCACCGGCGGCCCCTACGAGCTGCGGCGCACCGTCGTCTCCGTGCGCGTCAACCCGGCGTCCCCGTACCGCGTCGCGGCGGACGCGGACGGGATGCTCGGGCTCTACCTCGACGGCAGGCGCATCTCCGACGTCGGCCTGCCCCCGATGCCGGACTACTACCGGCACACGCTCGCCAACGGCAAGTCCGTGATGGAGGTCGCCCCGACCATCCAGTGGGGCTACCTCGTCTACCTCACCGTCTTCCGCGTCTGCCAGTACTTCGGCGCGAAGGAGGAGTGCCAGTACTGCGACATCAACCACAACTGGCGCCAGCACAAGGCGGCGGGCCGCCCGTACACCGGGGTGAAGCCCGTCGAGGAGGTGCTGGAGGCGCTGGAGATCATCGACCGGTACGACACGGCGAAGACCTCGACGGCGTACACCCTCACCGGCGGCGCCATCACCTCGCACATCGGCGGCCGGGACGAGGCGGACTTCTACGGCCAGTACGCCAAGGCCATCGAGGAGCGTTTCCCGGGCCGCTGGATCGGGAAGGTCGTCGCCCAGGCCCTGCCCAAGGCGGACGTCCAGCGGTTCCACGACTACGGGGTGCAGATCTACCACCCCAACTACGAGGTGTGGGACCGGCGGCTGTTCGAGCTGTACTGCCCGGGCAAGGAGCGCTACGTCGGCCGTGACGAGTGGCACCGCCGCATCCTCGACTCCGCCGACGTCTTCGGCGCCCGCAACGTCATCCCGAACTTCGTGGCCGGGGTCGAGATGGCCGAGCCGTTCGGTTTCACCACGGTGAAGGAAGCCATCGACTCGACCACGGAGGGCCTGCGCTTCTTCATGTCGCACGGCATCACCCCGCGCTTCACCACCTGGTGCCCGGAGCCGACGACCCCGCTCGGCAAGACCAACCCGGACGGGGCGCCGCTGGAGTACCACATCCGGCTCCTGGAGTCGTACCGGGCGACGATGGAGGAGTTCGGGCTCAGCTCGCCTCCCGGTTACGGCCCGCCCGGCGCGGGGAACGCGGTGTTCTCCGTCAGCTCCTTCATGGACAGCCTGCCGGCCGCCCCCGAGGACGCCCCCGGAGCGGACTGAGCGGTTACGCCTCCGAGGCGAGCTCGCGCACCACGCGGGCGAAGCCCCGCACCAGCGCCGTGTCCGCGCCGTCCGCCCAGGCCAGGACCACGCGCAGCGGCTCGACGTCGGTGAGCGGCACCCAGGACAGGTCGGGGCGCGCGTAGTAGCGGGCCATGCTCTCGGGCGCGAAGCAGATCGCGGAGCCCTGCGCCACCTGCTCCAGCATCTCCTCGACGTTGTCGTTGGTCGGCCCCCAGACCGGGGCCGACCCGTCGGGGCGCGGGTTGACGGCCCACCAGTCCACCCACTCCCGGGGCGCCCGGCGCGTCCACAGCAGCGGCTCGTCCTTGACCTCGAGGACACTGACGCCGGAGCGGGAAGCCAGCGGGTGTCCCGTGGGCAGGCCGACGACGCGGGGCTCGGTGTGGACCGGTTCGCACGTGAGCCCGGTCAGGTCGTTGGGCAGCCAGACGAACGCCACGTCCGCGAGGCCGTCCCGCAGGGCGTCGGCCTCCTGCCCCCAGTCGTACCGCTTGGGCGCCACCCGCACCCCGGGGTGGCGGCGGGCGAACTCCGCGCGTGCCCTGGTGGTCAGTTCTCCCGCCCCGCTCGCCTCGAAGCCCACCCGCAGCACACCCGTCTCGCCCCTGGTGTGCCGCTCCGCCGCCGCGGTCACGCGCTCGGCCTGGCGCACGGTGAGCAGCGCCTCCGCGACCACATCGCGCCCCGCCGGGGTGGCCGAGATCCCGCCCGCGTGGCGGTCGAAGAGCTTCACGCCGAGCTCCGCCTCCAGGCTCTTGAGCGCGTACGAGAGAGCCGGCTGGCTGACGAAGAGCCTGCGGGCGGCCCGGCCCAGGTTCTCCTCCTCGGCCATCACGGTCAGGTAGTGCAGCTGGCGCAGTTCCATGACGCGATCATAAGTCGTCTTTATCGCTCCGGAGAATCCTTGTCTTGGACCGCTCATGGGCGCGGATGACATAAAGGGACCACCGCAACGCGCCGACGGACAAACGGAGTTGGACATGAACACCGCACCCGCCACCCCCGCCCGCGACAACGCCCCGGGCCGCGTCTGGCTGATCACCGGTGCCTCCTCCGGCTTCGGCCGGTCCATCGCCGAGGCCGCCCTCGCCGCCGGTGACACCGTCGTCGCCACGGCCCGCCGGCCCGAGGCCCTTGACGCCCTCGTCGCCGCCCACCCCGACCGCGCGGTCGCCGTCCAGCTCGACGTCACCGACACCGCCCGCATCGCCGACGTCGTCGCGGACACCGTCCTCTGGTACGGGCGGATCGACGTGCTCGTGAACAACGCGGGCATGGGGCACATCGGCGCGGTCGAGGAGACCGGCGACCGCGAGCTGCGCGACCTCATGGACCTCCACTTCTTCGGTCCCGCGGCGCTGGTCCGGGCCGTGCTGCCGCACATGCGCCGCAACGGTTCGGGCGCCGTGGTCCAGATGAGCAGCATGGGCGGCCGGTTCACCTTCCCCGGCGTCGGCGGCTACTCCGCGACGAAGTTCGCCCTGGAGGGCCTGTCCGAAGCGCTGGCCGCCGAGGTGGCGCCGCACGGCATCAAGGTGCTCATCGTCGAACCCGGCTCCTTCCGCACCGGGTTCGCCGGCGGCGCCCTCCGCCAGTCCGCGCCCCTGGACGCCTACGCGGACTCCGTCGGCCCGGTCCGCAGCGGTCTGCCCGACTCGGACGGCAAGCAGGAGGGCGACCCGGCGAAGGCCGCCGCGGCCATCCTGACCGCGCTGGACGCGGAGGACACCCCGCTGCGGCTGCCGCTCGGCAACGACGCGACGGACGCGGTGCTCGGCGCGCTCGACGCCTCCCGCGCCGAAGTGCTCGCCTGGGAGAAGGTCAGCCGCTCCACCGGGTTCGACGCCTGACGGCCGGCGGGCGCGTGCCCGCCCGCGCGTGTGGGCCGGAGCGCGCGCCCCGGCACACACGCGCATTCGTGCTTCACATGGGGGTGGGGAGCGGCCGGTGAGGGAAAGTAAGCGGAACAGAGCACCCCGATTGTAAAGGCGGCGCCCATGCTGCACGGTGTCGATGTCAGCGCCTATCAGTCCTCGTTCGACACGGACGGACTGGACTTCGTCTTCATCAAGGCCACCGAGGGCCGTTCGTACGTCAATCCACGGCTGACCGACCAGACGAAACGGGCCCGCGACGCCGAATGCGTCGTCGGCTTCTACCACTTCCTGTGGCCCGGGAACATCACGGCGCAGGCCGAGTACTTCCTGAGCAAGGCGCCCGAGAAGGCCGGAGACCTGCTTGCCGTCGACTGGGAACAGAACGGCGAGGGCACCCGGCCGAGCAACGCCGAGAAGGACCGCTTCATCCGCGAGGTCAAGCGTCTGCGGCCGCACCACCGGGTCCTGCTCTACTGCAACCGTCACTTCTGGCTGAACCACGACACCACGTCGTACGCCGGGGACGGGCTCTGGATCGCCGACTACGTGAAGGCGGGCCATCCGCGCATCAAGGCTTCCTGGCGCATCCACCAGTACACCGACCAGCCGCTCGACAAGGACGTCGCCGACTTCTCCTCCCGCTCCGCGATGCGCGCCTGGGCCCGGAAGTGACGCCCGCCGGCAGCGGTCAGCAGGACTGCAGCTCCAGGCCGTGGGCGTACGGCCCCGAGGCGTCGCCACTGGCCCGTACGGCACCGATCAGCTGCGGCAGCACGGCGTCGTAGAAGCGGAAGCAGTCGGCGAACCGGTCGACCAGCAGGCGGGGATGCAGCGCGTCCACGGAGACCCCTTCAGTAGGTGCGCACCCATCATTGGCGCGCCCCTACGATATACCTGATGAACGAAACCCCTCCCAGTCTCCTGGGTATGACGACCTACCTCATGTCCAAGACCGGCAAGGCGGCACGCGGCCGGCTCGCGGACCGCCTTGCCGAACGCGGGCTGAGGCTCTGGCACATGGCGGTGCTCGCCGCCCTGGCCGACTTCGGCCCCCATGTGCAGCGCGAACTCGCCGCGCGGCTCTCGATCGACCGCAGCGACGTCGTGAAGATCGTGGACGGGCTCGCCGCCTCCGGCCTGGTGGAGCGGGCCCGCGACACGGCCGACCGGCGCCGCGTCACGGTCACCGCCACACCGGCCGGCCGCGCCCTGCTGGAAAGCCTCAAGTCCGAGGCGCTGGCCGTGCAGGACGACATCCTCGCGCCCCTGACCCCCCGCGAACGCGCCCAGCTGACCGCCCTGTTGCTCCGCGTCCACGACGGGGCGCGCGAGAACGCGCCGGCCCGGCCAGGTCGCTGACCCCTCCGGGCCACCGGGTGCGGCAGAATTCCCCGGTGACCACACCCGCGGCGCAGCCGCCTCGTGACCGCGCGCTCGGACGCGGCATCACCACCCTCATCCCGCAGTCCGCGCCGGCCACACCGGCCGAACAGGCGGCGGCCGTACTGACCGCGATGCGCACCGTTCCGGTGCGCGTCGGCGTACTCCAGGCGGCCGTGGTGCTGCTGGAGGAACGGGTGCGCGCCACCCGGGACGAGGCGGAGCGGGCCGCCGCGGCGACGACCGTGGCCATGCTCCGCAGCGCCATCGGGCAGGCCGGCTGACCGGCTCATCGGTCACTCCGCCGAATCCTCATCGCGCCGGCGCCGGAAGTGAGCCATCCTGTTCACCGCTCCCCGCCCGGGAGCGGTGAACGAAGGGCGGTCGGGACGCGTTGTCGAACAGCAGGGTGTACGAGACGGCAAGCGGTCGGGTGCGCGGACGCGCACCGCACGGTGGCGTCGTCGCCGTCCTCGGAATCCCGTACGCAGAACCGCCGTTCGGCGAGAACCGCTTTCACGCTCCGCTTCCGCGCGCCCCGTGGCCCGGTGTCCGCGACTGCACCGGGTTCGGGCCCATCGCGCCCCAGTCCGCCGAGCTGCCCGGCGCCCCCGTCTGGTCGCCCGGTGACGAGGACGTCCTGAGCCTCAACATCTGGACCCCGGAGGCGGCGGCGGGCCCGCTGCCCGTCCTCGTCTGGATACACGGCGGCGCCTACACCTTCGGATCGAGCGCGCAACCGGACTTCGACGGTACGGCCCTGGCCCGCACCGGCCTCGTCGTCGTGACGCTGAACTACCGCGTCGGCTACGAGGGCTTCGGTCACGTCCCGGACGACGCCCGCCCGCCCAACCGTGGCCTGCTCGACCAGATCGCCGCCCTCGAATGGGTCCGCGACAACATCGCCGCGTTCGGGGGAGCCCCGGACAACGTCACCCTGGCCGGACAGTCGGCCGGAGCGACCTCCGCGGTCTGCCTGATGGTGATGGACCGCGCGCACGGGCTCTTCCGCCGGGTGATCGCGCACAGCGCGGTCGGCCCCGTCTTCGCCCCGGAACTCGCCGAGCGGGTCGCGGCGCGCGTGGCCGCCGCCGCGGGGATGCCTACGACCCGTGCCACCCCGAGGGAGTTGCTCGCGGCCTCGGACGAGGTCGTCGGGGACTACCGTGGGAACCCCGGCTCCGGGCAGCTGCACTGGGACCCGGTCGTCTACGGCCCGGTCGCCGACGGGCACCTCCTGCGCGACGACCCGGTGGCCCTCCTCGCCTCCGGAGCCGCCCGGGACGTCGATCTCCTCGTCTGCCACACGACCGAGGAGTACTGGCTGATGGACGCCGTCGGCAGCAGCGTCCCGGTCCCCACGGACGAGCGGCTGCACCGCTTCGCCGCGGACTTCGGCCTGCCGCCGGGGCTCGTCGACGGGTACCGCGCGCTCATGCCCGGTGCCGGACCGCACGACATCCACCTCGCCGTGTACGGGGACCTGATGTTCGGCGAGTACAGCACCCGGCTCGCCGAGGCCCACGCGGCGGCCGGAGGCCGGGCCTTCCTCTCCCGGTTCGACCGCAGGGGCGGGGGAGTGCGGGCCTGGCACTGCGCCGACGTGCCCTTCGCCTTCGGCAACGTGGACGACGCGCGTACCCGGTTCCTCATCGGCGGCACCGCGCCCACGCCCGACGACCGGGACCTCGCGGACCGGATGACCTCGGCCTGGGCCGGGTTCGCGGCCACCGGTGACCCCGGCTGGGAGCCGGGCGCCGGGCACCTCAGGGTGTGGGGCACGCCGGACCGCGCGGCGGCCTTCGGGCACTGGCGGGACAGCGACGCGGTCCGGGCGCTGTGGGCCGCGTACACCTACCGTCCCGCCCGCTCCTGACACGTCGTTCACGCCGGGGCGGTCGCAGCGTCCCGGCGCGGGCGGCCCGCGCGGTCTGTCATTGGCATGGACCTGCTAACAACTTCTCCGCTACAGTCCGGAACGGCACACTCTGAGAGCGCTCTCAGCGAGGACGCCTCGGACGCCTGCTGTTCCTCCCCCACCCAGCCGGAACAACAGAAGGGCCAAGACCTTGAGACGCTCCACAGCCTTGAGGACCGCACTCTCCGCCGTACTCCTCCTCGGAGCCTGGGCGGGTGCGGGCTTCCCCTCGGCCTCCGCCGCCGACACACCCGCCGCCGCCCCCGCGCCCGCCTCCGACGGCCTGCTCACCGCCATGCAGCGCGACCTCGGACTGACGGCTGGTCAGGCCAGGGTGCGGCTTTCCCAGGAGAAGACCGCCACCGCGCTCCAGCCGAAGGCGCGCCACGCCGCCGGGGCGGCGTACGGAGGCTCCTGGTTCGACCCCGCGACCGGCGGTCTCACCGTCGCCGTTACCGACGCCGAGCGGGCGGACGCCGTACGGGCCACGGGCGCCGCCGTACGCATGGTGACCCACACCGAGAAGCGCCTCGACTCGGTCAAGGCGAAGCTGGACGAGCTGGACGCGCCGCAGGGTGTCAGCAGCTGGCACGTCGACCCCCGCAGCAACTCGGTCGTCGTGGACGTCGTCGCCTCGCAGCGTTCTGACAACGATGTCCAGGCCTTCGTGCGGAAGGCGAAGGCGGCCGGGCCCGTCACCGTCGAGCAGACCGCCGAAGCACCCCGGACCTTCTCCGCGGGGACGGTGGGCGGCGACCCGTACTACACGGGCAACGTACGGTGCTCCATCGGCTTCTCCGTCTACGGCGGCTTCGTCACCGCCGGCCACTGCGGCCGGGCGGGAGCCGGGGTCAGCGGCTGGGACGGCTCGTTCATAGGAAACTTCCAGGGCTCGTCGTTCCCCGGCGACGACTACGCGTGGGTCAGCGTGGGCAACGGCTGGTGGACGGTGCCCGTCGTCCTCGGCTGGGGCACCGTCTCCGACCAGCTCGTCCGGGGCTCCGCCGTCGCCCCGGTCGGCGCCTCGATCTGCCGCTCCGGCTCCACCTCGCACTGGCACTGCGGCAATGTCCTCGCCACCAACGACACGGTCAACTACGCCCAGGGCGCGGTCTACCAGATGACCAAGACCAGCGTCTGCGCGGAGGGCGGAGACTCCGGCGGCTCCTTCATCAGCGGTGACCAGGCCCAGGGGGTCACCTCCGGCGGCTGGGGCGACTGCGGCTCCGGCGGCGAGACCTGGCACCAGCCGATCAACGAGATCCTGAACCGGTACGGGCTGACGCTCCACACCGCCTGACCGCGTTCCGCGGAATCCGGGGCCTGCCGAGCGGGACGGCGGGCCCCGGTGCGCGGCGGGCCGTCAGCCGAGCCGCAGGTCGATGAACGGCACGGTGTCGCCCGGCAGCACGTAGCGCTCGGTCTCCACGAAACCGTTGCGCAACGCGAACCGCAGTCCCTCGGGGTTCGACTCCAGGACACACGTCTCGATGACCTCGGCTCCGAGCGCCCGGGCCAGTTCCAGCCCGTGCGCGTACAACTGCCCGCCGAACCCCCGGCCCCGGTGCCCCGGCAGGATGCGGGCGATCACGGTCCCCACCGGTCGGTCCGCGCCGGGCGGACGCACCGTGGAACACCCCACCAGAACGTCCCCCGCGTACGCGACGCACAGCCGGTTGCGCCCCGCGCGCTCCGTCACTTCCGCGAACGACAGGGCGGCCGTCGGGATGATGGCGTTGTGGACGAACCGCCAGTCCAGGAGCGAGGCCTCGTCGGCCACCGCTTCGATACGAAGATCGTTCATCGCGTCAGGAAACCGGTCCGGGGGCCGCGCGTCAACCGGTGCCTGTCCGGCCGCGCCAAGGACGCCGGGGCCACCGCAGGCGCCCGGAGCCGGCTGTGCGACCCGGCGGGACAGGGCGGGCCGACCGGATTCGAACCGGCGTGCTCCTACATGCCGTGAAGGCGCGACGACCACTGCGCTACGGCCCACCCCTGCCCGGCATCCTACCGGCCGGGCGGCCCCGCGGCTCCGGCGATGTCACAACCAGGGCTCCCGGCACACCTTCACGGGGCGGGGGATACCGAGGAGGCCCAAGTGACCACAGTGACCGATTCCGGCCGTGCGACGACCGGCGCCGCGCCGGCGCCCATCCGGAGGGTTCGCGAAGTGCCCGTCTTCCGCAGCCGCTTCGGCACCTTGTTCAACGACGACGTCGTCGCCCCCTCCGGGGCCACCGGACAGCACCTGCGCTGGCAGGCACGCAAGGAGGGGGCCGTCATCGTCCCGGTCGGACCGGCCGGCTATGCCTTCGTGACGAGCTACCGCTACCCGATCCAGTCCGCTTCCGTGGAGTTCCCCCGGGGGTCGAGCGAGGGCGAGGAAGGGCTCGCGGCAGCCGCCGTCCGCGAACTGCGCGAGGAGACGGGGCTCGTCTGCGCGTCCCCGCGGCCCCTCGGTGTCATCCACGCCGACACCGGCATCCTCGCCGCCCCGATCCGGGTGTACGTCGCGGAGGTGGACATGGCGACCGCGGGCCCGGCGGAGCCCGAGGCGATGGAATCGCTCACCGAACCCGTCTGGGTCACGCCCGGCGAGCTGCCCGAGTGGCTGGCCGAAGGGCGGATCACCTGCGGCATCACCCTCGCGGCGCTCGCCCTCCACCAGGCCCGCCACCCGGCGCCCGCGGACATCCGCACCGGCGGGCGCCCCTGAGCCGTCCTCGCCCCCGCCCGGCCGCTCAGGCGGCCCAGGTCCCGCGCAGCGCGGCCGTGGCGAAGCCCGGCCCGTAGGCGACGGTGACCCCGTCGGCGCCGGCCGGCGGGGGTTCGGCATGGGTGCGTTCGAGGATGCGGAGTACGGAGACACCGCCGAGGTTGCCCTCGTCGGCGAGGGTGGCGGTGGAGTGCCGGGTGTCGTGGGCGTCGAGGCCGAGCGCCGTCGCGGTGTCGCTGATGATGCGCGCGCTGCCGGGATGGATGACCCCGAAGTCCACGGAGGACCGGCCGAGCCAGCCCAGCAGACCGGGCAGTACGTCGTCCGCCGCGCTCAGCGCCTCCTTCGTGCTGTCGAAGTGGAATCCGCCGGGATCGACGCGGCCGGCGTACCGGGTGAGGCTGTCCGGCAGGACGTGCTCATAGGTGTCGGCCGGCGAAGCCACGCGGAAACCGGGGCCCAGCGCCGCGTCGGTGACGAGGGTCGCCGCCGCGCTGTCCCCGAACAGCACCTTGTAGATCATGTGCTCGACGGCGTCGTCCCGGTGGTTGTACACGGCGGAGATGACCTCGGCGGCGACCACCAGGACGGTCGACCCCGGTCTCGCGGCCACCAGGTCGACCGCCCGGATCAGCGCCTGGGTGCCGCCCGCGCACGCCAGCGTCGTCAGGGCGGTCCGGCGCACGTCCGGCCGCAGGCCCAGCCGGTCGATGAGGTGGATGTCCAGGTTCGGGACGGACCAGCCGGTCGAGTGCGTCGTGATGATCGCGTCCACATCACCCGCCGCGAGCCCGTACGCCCCGAGCACCCCCCGCGCCGCCTGTTCCGCCATGTCCAGCGCGTCGGCGAACGCAGCCGCGCTCCGGGCCGTGACATCGGCGTCCCCCGACACGGTCGGCGCCGCCAGCGGACGGGTGAAGTACCTGCTGTGCACCCCGGTGTTGGCCACGATGCGGAGGATCGCGGCGAGCCGCGGGTGGTCCGGGTGACGGGCGCGGATATCGTCCGCGATCTCCCCGGTCGTCACTTTGTGAGCGGGGAACACGGTGGTGGGACGGGCTATGTAGGCAGGCACGACATCCTCCGGCGGGCACGGTGCGGCGGCGATGTGGGGGTGGGCACAACCTAAGCCACGAAAGGCCGTGCCGCCCTGATCACAACACCGCGGAGCGCCGGAGGGAAGTGTTCACCGCGCGCGCAGCACCGGAACGCGTGTGTGCGCGCGCCGCGCACCCGCGTGGAAGACGAGGACGATCATGCGCGCGCCGGGGGCCGCCATGGGCTGCGCCGCGCACATCGTCACCCAGCCCGGGCCGTCGACGGCGTGCCGGATGGGCCGTTCGTCGCCGTCGGGATGGATGTGCGCGCCGCCCGACTCCCAGATCGGCGCGCACTGCGGGTCGGCCAGCACGTCCTTCTCGAGCCGGCGGAGCACCTCGTCGTCGGGCCGGCTGGCGAGCGCCGCCCGCAGCTGCGGCACGACCAGCGGCGCCCAGGCGGTGTCCCAGTCGATGAGCATCTCGCGGCCCTGCGGTTCGAGGAGCATCCACCGCATGGTGTTCGTGGGCACACCCCCGGCGGGGAACAGCCGCGCGAACTCGTCGTTGTGGGCGATGAGCTCCCAGGAGGCGTCGGTGATGTACGCGGGGTGGGTCATCCCGTCGATGGCCTCCTGCCACACACCCGGGACCTCCTTGCCCGAGCGGGCGGTGAGCGGGCCCGGCGGGTCGCCTATACCGGCGTACCGGCACAGCGACACCCATTCCTGTTCGTTGAGGGCGAAGAGCATCGCCACATCACGGAGGAAGCCGGTGTCCGGCCTCGGCCAGGCGCCGGACTCCAGGCGGCGGTAGGTGCCGGGGGTGCGGTGCAGCAACTGGTCCACCTGGTGCTGGGACAGTCCGGGGGCGCGGCGCCCCTGGCGGGACGAACGGTGGAAACCGTGCCCGGTGGGGTCGATCAGTGCACGACGGACTCTGAGCAGTGTCCGCAGCGCCGTCTTGTCGGTGTTGGTCATGCGATCAAATCCCCCGCGTATGGGTCCGGTTGCGCGGGCGAGAGCCTAATTGGCGCGACGTGGCTTAGCGCTAAAAACTGGACGTAGAAAACAGTCTGTTTACCTTCCATGCTGGACCGCGTGAGGCAGCGGACCGCAACTCTCCGGGGTGGTGGTCCAGTGCCTGACGTGCGGTCTTCCTGCTGTCCTCTCCTGGCAATGTTCGCAGCCGGAATTCCGCGCCCGTTCAGAACGGTGGCGGGAAGGGCTTGACCAGCAGACCGTAACTCGCCCCTTGTGGGGCGTACCGCGCGGCGCGGTCCGCTGATCTGGCTCTTTCCGTCACCCACCTCGGTCTCCCGGGCCGAGGCGGGGCGGTACTCGGTGCGGTCGGCAGCCCCCCTGCCGACCGCACCATTCTCATCCCGGCGGGCACTGCTCCATCCGGAGCCGGCTGCCGCCACCCCCCGGTGCTCCGGTCCGGTGACGCCGCCGCGGACGCCCGGGCCCGCCACTGGCCCCGATTCCCCGTGAGTACGGCCCCATCAGCGGCTTTCCCCGGCATCCGGCGCGACGCGAAGTCGTTGCTCTCTGGTGGAGAGGGGTTTCGCCATGTAGCGTCACTGCCGGAAGTCGTGGTTCGCCGAAACCGCCCGTGCTCCGGCGCGGGCGCCTTGCTGTGCAGGGGGCGGGCCGGGACACCACTGGGACCGCGTGGTGCGGCTCCCGATATCGACTGAGAGGCACCGGCATGGCCAGCGGAACCGTCAAGTGGTTCAACGCCGAAAAGGGTTTCGGCTTCATCCAGCAGGACGGCGGCGGGCCGGACGTCTTCGCTCACTACTCGAACATCAACGCCACCGGCTTCCGTGAGCTCCAGGAGGGCCAGGCGGTGACCTTCGACATCACGCAGGGCCAGAAGGGCCCGCAGGCGGAGAACATCACGGCCGCCTGACGTCGCGGCAGTACCGTCCGGCCCCCGGGGAGCGCGCTCCCCGGGGGCCGGACGCGTAGGACGGCCCGTCGCCTCTCAACCGGCCGCCGGCGCCCCGTCGCCCTCGGAAGCGGCCTGCGCGGTCGCGGTGTACATGGCCGTGCCCTTCTGGATGCTCTTGCCGACGGTGCCCCGCTTCACCAGGTTCTCCAGGGTGTTGCGCACCACCTGTACCGAGGTGCCGCGCTCCGGGTGCGCCTCGGTCAGATCGGCGTGCACCTCGCGCACCAGGCGCGGTTCGCCCAGGGGCATCAGGGCGCGGATGAGCTCATGCAGGGGAGCGCCCGTCGTGGGCGCCGCCTTCTTGCGGCTCGCCCTGGCCCGGGAGGGCTTCGCCTTCGCGCGTCCGGCGGGCCGTGGGCCCGGGACGGGTGTGCCCGCGGATGTGTCGCCTTCCGCCGGCTTCTCCCCGGTGCGCGGCGCGCGGCGCGGCCGAGGGGGCGCCGTCTCCCCGGGCAGCGCGGCCTGCATTCCGGTCAGCCAGGCCTCGTCCGCTCGAAGCTGTTCCAGACGGGCCCGCAGCTGCTCGATCTGCGCGGTCAGCTCCTTCTGCTCCGCACGGTTGTCGGTGAGATCGGTGGCGAACCGCTCGGCATACATCGTCTGCACGCTTTGCGACGCACTGTCCGCGTTGTTCTTCATGATGGTCCACGCTCCTCAAGCCGGGGTTTGCTGTCGCACGCCCCATTCACCACCCGGAAGAGCGCGTAAGACGTAATTTGCGCCCAAGATCCAGCCGAAGGGATGAACGCCGCCCGGCCGAGGGTGGGGCGCTCTCTTCGGCCGGCCCGCATACGAGGGTCGGACTTATCAACTCCGTTTGTGTGTACAGGTCTTGCATTGACGCACGCGTGTGCTGTTCATAACATCGCAACACCTGAAGCCGTGAATGACCGGATCTCGCCGGTGGCGAGACCGTCAGGCCGCCGCGGTATCCCCGTGCCGCCGTGTCGCCCCGCCCCCCCCCACATGCTCCACACGTCCCCATTGACCTGAAGCAACCGCACACCACGCCGCTCGGCGTGCGCGCCGAGGGAGTCGGATGAGTACCCAGGCCGTCCAGTCGTACCTGACGCGTGGCCAGAAACGTCTGTGGTTCCTGCACCAGATGGACCCGGACGACGCCTCGTACAACATTCCACTCGTGCTGCGCCTCTCCGGGGAGCTGTCCGAACCCGCTCTGCGCGCGGCCTTCGACGCGGTGGCGGCCCGGCACGAGGCGCTCCGGAGCCGCTTCCCCGCCGAGGACGGCGAACCGGCCGCGCTGGTGGCCGCACCGGGCCCCGTGGACCTGGAACGCTGTGACCTGCGCGGTGAGGGCGACCGGCTCGCAACGCTGATCGCCGAGCGCACGAACCGCCCCTTCGACCTCGCCCGGGGCCCGCTGCTGCGCGTCGCCCTCTTCCGTACGGGAGACACCGAGCACGTCCTGTGCGTGGTCCTGCACCACATCGTCGCCGACGGCTGGTCGCTCAACGTCCTGCGGGACGAGCTGGCGGCGCACTACACCGCACATCTGCGGGGCCGGACCGCCGACCTGCCCGCCCCGCCCGCGCACCCGGCCGAGCAGGAGCGGGACGCGGACGAAGCGGGGGCGCACGAGGCCCTGGCCTACTGGCGGGAACGCCTGGACGGCGCGCCCGCCCTGGAACTCCCCCTCGACCGCCCCCGGCCCGAACACCCCTCGCCCGAGGGCGCCTTCCACACCCAGCTCCTCACCGGCGCCGGGCCCCTGATCGACGCCCTCGCCCGGGCCCGGCGCTGCACCCCGTTCATGGTGCTGCTGGCCGCATACCAGGCGACCCTGCACCGCTGCACCGGGCAGCGCGACTTCTGCGTCGGCGTCCCCACGGCGGGCCGCTCGGGCCCCGACGCCGAACAGGCCATCGGCTACTTCTCGCGGACCCTGGTGCTGCGGTCCGATCTCTCCGGGACGCCGACCTTCGCCGACCTGCTCCGCCGGGCCCGCACCACGGTGCTCGGCGCCTTCGCCCACGACCGCGTCCCGTTCGAGGAACTGGCCGAATCGCTGCGCCTGGACCGCGACCCCGGCCGCACCCCCCTGTTCCAGACGATGCTCACCGTCCACACCCAGGACGCCGGCCTGCTGCGCGACGCTTCCTTCGCCGGTCTGGGCTGCACCGAACTGGACCCGGGGATGCGGGCCTGCAAGTTCGACCTCACCCTCGACGTGCGCCGGGACGGCGAGGACGTGGTCGCCGTCTTCGGCTACCGCACGGACCTGCTCGACCGGGACCGGGTCGCCCGCCTCGCGCGCTGGTTCGAGACGCTGCTGCGCGGCGCGATGAACGGCCCGGACACGCCCGTGCACCTCCTGCCGCTGCTGGACGAGCCGGAACGCACCGCCCTGGAGGCGGCCGGCCGGGGCCCCGCGCTGCCCGGGGGCCCGTCCACCGTGCACGACGCCATCGCCCGGACCGTACGCGACCGCCCCGGCGCCCAGGCCCTGCGCGGGCGCGACGCCTCGCTCTCCTACGCCGAGCTGTGGGAGGGCGCGGGCAGGCTCGCCGGACGGCTGACCGCCGAGGGGGTGGGGCGCGGGGACGTCGTCGGAGTGCTGATGCCGCGCGGACCGCACGCCGTGACGGCGATGCTCGCCGCCTGGCGCGCCGGCGCCGCCTACCTCCCCCTGGACCCCGACTACCCGCCCGCCCGGATCGCGTACATGGCCGCCGACAGCGGCGCCCGCACCGTCCTGACGTCCCGCGGCACCACACCACCCGGGCTGCCCGGCGGCATCCGGACGCTGTACGTGGAGGACGCCGCCGGCACGGGCCCGGCGGGGGAGATGCCCGCAGGCCCCACCGTGCCCCTCCCCGACGACCCCGCGTACCTGGTCTACACCTCCGGTTCGACCGGCGAGCCCAAGGGAGTACTCGTCCCGCACCGGGCGCTGGCCGAGCGGGTGCGCTGGATGCGCGAGGGGTACGGGATCAGCGCCGAGGACCGCGTCCTGCACTGCGCGTCCCTCAGCTTCGACACCTGCGCCGAGGAACTGTTCCCCGCGCTGGCGGCCGGTGCCACCCTCGTCGTGGCGGACCCCGGCGCCCCCCTGCCCGACCAGCTGACCGAGGACTTCACCGCCGACGTCACCGTCATGGACCTGCCCACCCCGTACTGGCAGCACCTGGTCGGCGAGCCGGACGCCGTCGCCTGGCCGGACCGGCTGCGGCTGCTGATCCTGGGCGCCGACCAGGTCCAGGCGGCGGCCGTGGGCGCCTGGCGCGAGCGCTTCGGCGACCGGGTGCGCCTCGTCAACTCGTACGGCCCCACCGAGACCACCGTCATCGCCACGACCGCCGACCTCGGCGCCGCGGACACCCGCGCCCGGCCGCCCATCGGCACCCCGATCGGCGGCGTCACCGCCACCGTGTGCGACGAGCACGGCGGCCCGGTCCCGCCCGGCACCCCGGGCGAACTCCTCCTCGGCGGCACCGGGGTGACCCACGGCTACACCGGCCGGCCCGGCGCCACCGCGCGCGCCTTCGTGCCCGACCCGTACGGGCCGCCCGGCTCCCGCCGCTACCGGACCGGCGACCTGGTGCGCCGCCGGGCCGACGGCGCCCTGGAGTTCCTGGGCCGGCTGGACGGCCAGCTCAAGGTGCGGGGCTACCGCGTCGAGCCCGGGGAGACCGAGAACGCGCTCCTCGCGCAGCGCGGGGTCGCCGAGGCGGCGGTCGTCGCCCACCGCGACACCCTGGTCGCCTACGTGGTGCCCGCCGCCGCGGAACCGGTCGATCCCGTCGCCCTGCGCAGCGCCGTGGGAGCGCTCCTACCGGCGCACCTCGTACCCGCCGCCGTCCTCGTCCTGGACCGGCTGCCGCTCACCCCGAACGGCAAACTGGACCGCGCGGCCCTGCCCGCACCCGAGCAGCGCCCCGAACTCCGCGCCAGCTACCTCGCCCCGCGCACCGAGGCGGAGGAGCTGGTCGCAGACATCTGGCGCGAGGTGCTGGACATCGAACGGGTCGGCGCCCTGGACGACTTCTTCGACCTGGGCGGGCACTCCCTGCTCGCCACCCGGGTCATCGCGCGCGTCCGGGCCACCGCCGAACTCACCGTCCCCCTGCGCACCCTCTTCACCCACCGCACGGTCGCGGCCTTCGCCGAGGCCGTGGAGGCCGCCCTGACGGCCGAGATCGACGCCCTGTCGGAGGAGGAGGCCGCCGCCCTCCTCGCCTCGGACGGCGGCACCCTGGAAGGAACCGGTACGCCGTCATGAGCGACACCACCACATCCCCGGCCGGACTCTCCGACGCCAAGCGCGCCCTGCTCAGCCGCCGTCTCACGGCCGGCCGGGCCGCCGCGCCCCGCCCCGTGATCCCCCGGAGACCCGAGGGCGCCGTGCCGCCGCTCTCCTTCGCGCAGGAACGCCTCTGGTTCATGGAGCAGTTCGCGCCCGGCACCGCCGCGTACAACATCCCCGTCGCACGCCGGCTGCGCGGCGAACTGGACCGGGAGGCGCTGGCCCACGCCCTGGACACCGTCACCGCCCGGCACGAGACGCTGCGCTCCCGCTACCCGGCGACCGACGACGGCCGTCCGGTGCTGGAGATCGCCGCGCCCGGGCCCGCGCCGCTGCCCGTCGTCGAGGCGCGGGACGAGGACCACGCGGCCCGGCTCGTGGACGAGGCGGGGGCCGAGCCCTTCGACCTGGCCGCCGGCCCTCTGCTGCGCAGCCTGCTCGTCCGGGTGACCGACCGGGACCACATCCTGCTGCTGGTCGTCCACCACAGCGTCAGCGACGGCTGGTCCAGTGAGATCCTGATCTCCGAGATCCTGCGCTGCTACGCGGCCCGGGTCGCCGGAGAGGACGACCCGCTGCCCGAACTTCCGGTCCAGTACGGCGACTTCGCCCAGTGGCAGCGCGACCGGCTGAGCGGAGACGCGCTCGCCGCCGAGGTCGCCTACTGGGCGGACGAGCTCGCCGGAGTGGAACCGCTCGTCCTGCCCACCGCCCGGACCCGCCCGGCGCGGCAGACCTTCGACGGGGCGGGCTACGGATTCCAGGTGGAACGTGACCTCCTCGACCGGCTCGCCGCCCTGGGCAAGGCGCACGGCGCCACGGTCCACATGGTGCTGCTCGCCGCCTTCCAGGAACTCCTGGCCCGGTTCAGCGGCCAGCGCGACTTCGCCGTCGGCTCGCCCGTCGCCGGCCGCCCCGAACCGGAACTCGAGGGCCTGGTCGGCATGTTCGTCAACGTCCTGGCCCTGCGCGCCCGGCTCGACGGCGACCCCACCTTCGCCGAGCTGCTGACCCGCACCCGCGAGACCTGTCTGGAGGCCTACGCCCACCAGGAGCTGCCGTTCGCCCAGCTGGTCACCGAGCTGCGCGTGGAACGCGACGTCTCCCGCTCCCCGGTCTTCCAGGCGGTGCTCGCGGTCCAGAACTACGCCACCGGGCGCCAGGCCGCCGCCGGCCCGGGGCTCGATGTGGAGACCTACGGCCTGCGCGCCTCGGGCACCCGTTTCGACATCGAACTCTTCCTGATGGAGTGGCCGGACGGGCTGCGCGGCGCCTTCAACTACAACACCGACCTCTTCGCCGAGGAGGACATCGCCCGGATCGCCGCTCACCTCGACCGGCTGCTGCGCGCGGTCGCCGACCGCCCGGACGTGCCGCTGTCCGGACTCGACCTGCTCTCGGACGACGAACGCGCCCTGGAGACCGAGGACTTCAACCGTACGGAGGCGTCGGTCCCGGCCGGCGCCACCCTGGTCTCCCTCATCGCCGAGCAGATCGCGCGCACCCCCGACGCCCCCGCGGTGTCGGCCGACGAGCGCACCCTCACCTACGCCGGTCTGGACGCCGCCGCCGACCGCATCGCGGCCCGGCTCGTCGCGGCGGGCACCGGTCCCGGGGACGTCGTCGCCGTCGGTGCGCAACGCTCCGTCGAACTGGTCGCCGCACTCCTCGCCGTCCTGCGCACCGGCGCCTGCTACACCCCGCTCGACACCGAATACCCGCCCGAACGGCTCGCGTTCATGTTGCGCGACAGCGGCGCGCGGGTGCTCCTGACCCAGCGGTCCGTCCCGGTCCCCGAGGACTGCCGGGCCACCGTCCTCTTCCTCGACGACGAAGCCGATCCGCATCGCGGGAGCGCTCCCACGGTCCCGTGGTCGGCTCCGGCGCCCGACGATCCCGCGTACCTCATCTACACCTCCGGCTCCACGGGCCGGCCCAAGGGCGTGCCGAACACCCACCGCGCCATCGTCAACCGCCTGCTGTGGATGCAGCGGCGCTACCCCATCGGCCCCGAGGACTCCGTGCTGCAGAAGACGCCGGCCGGATTCGACGTCTCCGTCTGGGAGTTCTTCTGGCCGCTGATGACCGGCGCGCGCCTCGTGCTGGCCCGTCCCGGGGGCCAGAAGGACGCCGCCTACCTGACCGGCCTCATCCGCTCCGCGCCCGTGACCGTCGCCCACTTCGTCCCCTCCATGCTGCCGCTCTTCCTCGCCGAGGAGGACGCCGGGCGGTGCACGGCACTGCGCCGCGTCGTGTGCAGCGGCGAGGCGCTGCCGCCCGACACGGCGCGCGCCTTCCGCGAGGCGCTGCCCGGCTGCGCCCTGGCCAACCTGTACGGGCCCACCGAAGCGGCGGTCGACGTGTCGGCCTGGGAGTGCGAGGGGCCGTCGGACGTGGTGCCCATCGGCTTCCCGGTCGACAACATCCGCCTCTACGTCCTGGACCGGGCGCTGCGGCCGGTGCCCCCGGGCGCCCCCGGTGAGATCCACATCGCCGGGACCGGGGTCGCCCTCGGCTACCACCGGCGACCGGGGCTCACCGCCTGCCGGTTCGTCCCCGACCCGTACGGCCCGCCGGGATCGCGGCTCTACCGCACCGGCGACCTGGGCAGACGCCGCCCCGACGGGGCCCTGGAACACCTCGGCCGCATCGACCAGCAGGTCAAGCTGCGCGGACTGCGCATCGAACCCGGTGAGATCGAGTCGGCCCTGCGCGCCCTGCCCCCGGTGACCGAGGCAGCCGTCGTCGTGCGCGAGGACACACCGGGCGACAAGCGGCTCGCCGCCTACCTCGTCACGGCCGGCGACGAGCCCGCGCCCGACCCGCAGGACCTGCGCACCGCGCTCAAGCAGGTGCTGCCCGATTACATGGTGCCCGCCTCCTTCACCGCCCTGCCCGCCCTCCCGCTCACACCCAACGGGAAGCTGGACCGCCGAGCACTTCCGGCCCCGCAGATCCACCGGGCGGCCGGTGCGGCCGGCGCACCCGGCACCCCGGCGGAGCGGGTGCTCGCCACCATTTGGGCCGACGTGCTCGGCCTTGACGAGGTCGGTGTGGACGAGGACTTCTTCGACCTCGGCGGCCACTCGCTGCTCGCCACCCAGGTCGTCGCCCGCGCCCGGAAGCTGCTCCCGGAGGCGGGCGCCCGCCCGGTCAGCGTGATGGACCTGTTCACCTGCCGGACCGTCAGGGAGCTGGCCGCGCTGGCGGACACCCCCGAGGACGCCCGGGGCCCCCGCAGACTGCTGCACCGGCTCACCCCACAGGCCCCGGCCGGACGCCTGCGGGCCACCCTGGTCTGCGTCCCGTACGGCGGGGGCAGCGCGGTCGTCTACCAGCCCGTCGCCGACCTCCTGCCCGAGGGCTACGAGTTGTGGTCCGTCGCCATTCCGGGCCATGACGTCGGCGTCACCGAGGAACACCTGCCGTTCGGGGAACTCGCCGAGAGCCTGGCCGCCGAGATCCGCGAACGGGTCCGGGGCCCGCTGATCGTGTACGGGCACTGCGGTGTCGGCACCGCACTGGCCGTGGCGACCGCACGGCTCCTCGAAGCGTCCGGCCGCGAGCTCGAAGCGGTGTACGTGGGAGCGCAGTTCCCCTTCGCCAAGCCGCGCGGACGGGTGCTCGGCGCCCTCTCCAAGGTGGCGTCCCTGGAATCGCTGCTCGGCAACCGGGTGTACGTCAACTGGCTCACGGGCATGGGTGTGGACACCTCCCAGCTCGACCGCGAGCAGACCGAGTTCATCGTGGGCAACATGCGCCGCGACAGCCAGGCCGCCGAGGAGTACTTCACCGGGGCCATCGCGGACGTCGAGGCGGGCGCCCCCCGGCTGCGGGCCCCGCTGGTGTCACTCGTCGGCGACCGCGACCCGGCCGCCGACTTCTACCAGGAACGCTACCGGGAGTGGCTGCTCCTCGCGGAGCGCTCGGCGGTCGCGGTCATCGACCAGGGCGGTCACTTCTTCGTGAAGTACCGGGCCGCCGAGGTCGCCGAGGCGGTGACGAGCGTCCACGAGGCGATGCGCGCGGAGAGCACCGCGGCCCTGCCCGGGCGCGCCCCGGACGCGGCCTGGTGGTTCCACGCGGAGACCGGGCCACCGGGCGGCGCCGGGGCGGAGCCGGCAGACGACGACGCGCAGGCACCGGGCGCCCCCGCCCCGGGCGCCGCGCGGTTCCTCGCCGTGGTGCTCGGCCAGCTGGGGTCGATCGTGGGTTCCGCGCTCACCGAGTTCGCCCTGCCCATCTGGATTCTGCTGGAGACCGGTTCGCTCGCCCGGTTCGCGCTGTACTCGGTCGTCGCGATGCTGCCCGGAATCCTCGTCGGGCCGCTGGCCGGTGCCGTCGTGGACCGGTTCGACCGGCGCAAGGTCATGCTCGCGGGCGACCTCACGGCGGGGCTCAGCCAGGTGGCCATGCTTTGCCTGCTGCTGGGCGGTGCGCTGGACACCTGGTATCTGTACGTGCTGCTCGGCGGCCTCTCGGTGGCGCTCACCTTCCAGCGCCTCGCGTACAGCTCGGCGATCCCCCAGCTCGTCCCCAAGCGCTATCTCGGCCACGCCAACGGGGTCGTCCAGCTCGCCTTCGGCGCGGCGCAGTTCGTCGTACCCCTGGTCGCGGTGGCGCTGATGGCGGGCATCGGTCTGCGCGGCATCCTGATCCTCGACATCGCGAGTTACGTGGTCGCCGTCGCCGTACTCGTCTGCGTGCGGTTCCCGCGCACCCTGCCCTGGACCCGCCGGGAACCGGTCGTCGAGGAGATCAAACAGGGTTTCGCCTACACCTGGCGCCACCGCGGCTTCCGCTCGATGCTCCTGTGGTTCGCCGCGCTCAACCTCTTCCTGTCGCCGCTGTTCCTGCTGGTGACGCCCCTGGTGCTGTCCTTCGACGACCTGGACGGGGCGGCGGCGGTGGCCACGGCGGGCGGCGCCGGGGCCGTGGCGGGCGGGCTGATCATGGGGGTGTGGGGAGGACCCCGCAGACACCGGATGCGCGGCATGCTCGCGCTGGCCGGGGTGTTCGCCCTGGCCGGGGCGGTGACCGGGCTGCGGGCCGACCTCTGGGTGATCGGTGCCGGTGCCTTCGGGATGTCCTGCGCCATCGCCCTGGTCAACGGGGTCTACTCGACCATCGTCCAGGTGAAGGTCCCGCAGCGCTTCCACGGCCGCGTCTTCGCCCTGAACACCATGGTCGCCTGGTCCACCCTCCCCATCGGCCACGGACTCGTCGCGCCCCTGGGCGCGCGGCTGTTCGACCCGCTGCTGGCCGACGACGGGGCGCTGGCCGGCAGCGTGGGACAGGTGCTCGGCACGGGGCCGGGGCGCGGCATCGGCCTGATGTACCTGCTGTGCTGCCTGGCCATGCTGGCGCTGGTCGCCCTGGCCCTGCGGCTGCCGGTCCTCGCCCGCTTCGACCGCGACGTGCCGGACGCCGAACCCGACGACCTCATCGGTCTCCGGGAACGCGCCGCCGCCGCTGCCGCCTCCGCCGGGGCCGGCCGGTGAGCCCCGCCGCGCCCCCGGGCTCCCTGATCGAGCTGCTGGTCCACCGCGCCGCCCTCCACCCGGACCGCGTCGCCCTGCGCAACGGGCCGCGCGCCCTGGACTTCGGCACCTGGCGCGACCGGGCCGCCGCCCTCGCCCACGGCCTGCTCGCCCGGGGCCTGCGCCCCGGCGACCCGGTCGGGCTGCGCTACGGCAGTACGGAGTGGACCGATTACGCGGTCGCCTACTGCGGGGTGCAGTGGGCGGGCGGCATCGCCGTACCCCTGTCGGACCGGCTGGCTCCGGCCGCCGCCGCGCACACCGTCGAGGACAGCCGGTGCGCCGGCGTCCTGCACGGTGCCGGCGGGCCACCGCCCCGGCTGCCCGCCGGGTCGTGGCGGGCGTCCGCAGAGGACATCGGGACCGGGGCCGGGGACGGCCCGCCGCTGCCCGAGCCGTCCGCGCCCGCGCAGTACCTCTACACCTCCGGCACCACCGGCCTGCCCAAGGGCGTCCGGGCCAGCCACGCCAACCTCGCCCACGGCTGCACCCTGGACGAACGCCGCCGGCCGCTGCGGCACTCGCGCACCTTCCTGCACAGCTTCCCGATCGGCACCAACGCCGGGCAGACCATGCTCGTGAACTGCCTGGACACAGCGGCCACCGGTGTCGCCGCCCCGCAGTTCACCCCGCTGCGGTTCGCCCGGCTCATCGAGGAGCACGCCGTCGGCAGCGTCTTCCTGGTGCCCGCCACCGCCATCGAGCTGCTCGCGTCAACCGCCCTGACCCGCCGCGACCTCAGCACGGTCAAGCTGGTCGGCTCGACGGCGGCAGCCCTCCCGCAACCCGTCGCGCTACGGCTGGCGCAGGCCTTCCCCGGGGCGCAGATCGTCAACTACTACACCTCCACCGAGGCCGCCCCCGCCCAGATCACCCTGCTCTTCGACCCCGGCCGCCCCGACTCACCCGGCCGGCCCGCCTCACTCGCCCAGCTCCGCATCACCGACGCCGAAGGGCGCCCGGCCGCCACCGGCGAACCCGGCGAGATCTGGCTGCGCTCACCCACCGCGCCCCGCGCCTACCTGGGCGCCCCCGACGCGGACGCCGAGGTCTTCCGGGGCCGGTGGGTGCGCATGGGGGACATCGGGCGGCTCGACGCGGACGGCTACCTCCACCTGCTCGACCGGGAGCGCGACGTCATCAAGTCCGGCGCCCACAAGGTGTCCACGATCCAGGTCGAGAACGCCCTCCACGCCCACCCGGACGTCGCCGACGCGGCGGCCTTCGGCATCCCGCACCCCGTGCTGGGCAGCGTCGTCGCCGCCGTCGTCGTCCCCCGACAGGGCGAACCGGACATCCCCCGGCTGCGGGCCTTCCTGCTCGACAGGCTCGCCGCGCACGAGCTGCCGGCCAGGATCCTCTTCCGCGACACCCTGCCCCGCAACGAGGGCGGCAAGGTCCTCAAACGCGAACTCCACCGGCTCCTGGACGACGAGGCGACCCCATGACCCCCTCCTCCGCATCACCCGCCCCGCTCGACCCGGCCCAGCACGGGCTCTGGGTCACCGAACAGACCCTCGACACCGCATCGGCGTACCACCTCAGCCTGGCCCTGCACCTGCACGGCCCGCTGGACCCGGCAGCCCTGGCGGCGGCCTGGGACGTCTACGTACGGGCCACCCCCGTCCTCGCCCTCCGGACCGGTCCCACCGGGCCGGACCTCCTCCCCGGCGCGACACCGCCCCTGCGGCTGGTCACCGCCGCACCCGGCGACCTCGGCAAGCTCCGCGACGAGGAGACCGCCGCCCCCTTCGGGCCGGGCGAGGCCCTGACCCGCGCCACGCTGTTCACCACCGCCCCGGACCGCCACCTCCTGCTGGTGGTCGCCCACCACCTGGTCTTCGACGGCGAGTCCAAGGACCTCCTGGTCACCGGAGTGGCCCGGGCCTACCGGGCGGTGACGGGGGAGGGCCGCCCGCCCGCCCCGGCCGAGGCACCGGCACCCGCCCGGCCCGTCTCCGAAGCGGCCGTCCACGACGCGGCCCGCTTCTGGGCCGGCCGCTGGCGCGACACCCCGGCGCCCGCCCTCCCCGGCCTCACCGCCCACCACGCGGACCCCGTCGCCCCGGCACCCGGCGGCGTCTGCGGCTTCCGGCGCGCCGGGGAATGGCACGCCCGCCTGGTGACCGCCGCCGCCGCGCTCGGCGTCACCCGGTTCGAACTCCTCACGGCGGCCTGGCACGCCCTGCTGCTGCGCTACGGCGACACCGCCCCGGCCACCGCGATCGAACTCTCCACCCGGGTGCCCGGCGCGCCCCGACAGGTCGGCCTGCACGTCAACGAACTGCCCCTCTTCACCGCCCCGCGCCCGGAGCTCACCTTCGCGGACTTCGCCCACGAGGTCCGGGCCGGGCTGCGCGCACTCTACGCCCACCGGACCGTCCCCCTCAGCCGTGCGGTGCGCGGACTCACCCCGCGCACCGCGCTCTGCCCGGTCTCCCTCAGCTACCGCCGGCGCGACACCTCCCGGCCCGCCGACTTCGGCCCCGGCATCGAGGTGCGCACCGAGTGGACCGGCTTCGCGCACACCGCCCGCAACATCGCCCACCTCCAACTGGTCGACGCCCCCGACAGCCTGGAAGGCAGCCTGCAATACCGGACCGCGGCCTTCGAGAGCGAGGCGCCCTCCCGCGTCCTGGACCACTTCCTCACCCTGCTCGACGGGGCCCTGGCCGCGCCGGACACCACCCTCGGCCGGCTGCCGCTCCTGCCGCCCGGGGAACGTGCGACGCTGCTCGCCGACACCACCCGCGCCCCGGGGAACGCCCGGGCCTCCCTGCCCGCGCTGTTCGCCGCCCAGGCCGCCGCGACCCCGGACGCCGTCGCCGTCATCGAGGGCGAGACCACCCTCACGTACGCCGAACTCGACGCGGCCGTGCGCCGCCGCGCCCACCGGCTGCGCGCCCACGGGGCCGGCCCCGGTGCCCTCGTCGGCATCGCCCTGCCCCGCTCGGCCGCCCAGCTCGTCGCCGCACTCGGCACCCTCACCGCCGGCGCCGCCTACCTGCCGCTCGACCCCGAGCACCCGGCGGAGCGCCTGGCGTTCCTCCGCGCCGACTCCGGGATCACGCTGGAGACCGCCACCGACCCGAGGCGCGAGGACCTGGCACGGCTCCCCGACGCCCCGGCGGCGCCCGCTCCGCCCGCCCTCACGGACCCCGCCTATGTGCTGTACACCTCCGGCTCCACCGGTGCGCCCAAGGGCGTCGAGGTGTCGCACGCGGCCCTCGCCAACCTCCTCGCGGCGCTGCGCGACACGACCGGCACGGGCCCCGGCAGCCGCTGGCTCGGGCTCACCTCGCTCTCCTTCGACATCTCCACCGTCGAACTCTTCCTGCCGCTGGTCACCGGCGGCACCGTCGTCCTCGTCCCCGAGGGGCGCCACCGCGACGGCACCGCGCTCGCCGAGCTGGTCGACCGGCACCGCCTCACCCACGTACAGGCCACCCCCAGCGGCTGGCGCACCATGCTCGCCGGCGGGCTGCACGCACCGGACGTGGTGGCACTGACCGGGGGAGAGGCCCTGCCCGATGCCCTCGCCCGCGAACTGCGCACCGCCGTGGGCCGTCTGGTCAACGTGTACGGGCCGACCGAGACGACCGTCTGGTCCACCGCCGCCGAGCTGGGGCCCGAGGACCCCGTCACCATCGGCCGCCCGCTGGCCAACACCCGCGCCTACGTCCTGGACGCCCGGCTCCAGCCCATGCCGAGAGGGCTGACGGGCGAGCTGTACATCGGCGGCGACGGTGTCGCCCACGGCTACCGGGGCCGCCCCGGACTCACCGCCGCCCGCTTCGTCCCGGACCCGTTCGGCCCGCCGGGCGCCCGCCTCTACCGCACGGGCGACCTGGTCCGGCTCACCGAAGACGGCCGCATCGCCTTCGCGGGCCGGTCGGACACCCAGGTGAAGGTGCGCGGCCACCGCATCGAACTCGGTGAGATCGACGCCGCCCTCGGCAGCCACCCCCAGGTCGCGCAGGCGGTGACGGTGCTGCGGGAGGGCCCGGACGACGGGCCCGGACGACTGGTCGCCTATGTGGTGCCCGCGCCGCCCGGCGTAGCGCCGGCCCCCGGGACGCTGCGCGACCACCTGGCCCGGAAGCTGCCCGCGGCGGCCCTGCCCGACGCGTACCTGGCGCTCGACGCGATGCCGCTCACCCCCAACGGCAAACTCGACCGGGCCGCCCTGCCCGAACCGCCGCGTGAGCGGACCACCGGTGAGACGCCCGCGTCCGCAGGCGACGAAGGCGTCACCGCCACCGTCCTCGCCATCTGGCGCGAGGTGCTGGACCTCGACGACCTCGGCGCCGACGAGGACCTGTTCGACCTCGGTGGCCACTCCCTCACCATCACGGCCATCGCGGGCCGCATCCGCAAGGAGTACGGCGTCGCCGTGCCCTTCGACGTCTTCTTCGACACTCCCACCGTCCACGGTGTCGCCGCGTGCGTCGCCGAACTCATCGAGGAGAACCAGTGAGCACATCCGCCCTCCGCTATCTGGTGGCCGTCAACGACGAGGAACAGCACGCACTTTGGCCCTCCGGAACCCCCTTGCCCGCCGGATGGCGGCCGGAGGGGTTCACCGGCACGGAGGAGGAGTGCATGGCCCACGTCGATCAGGTGTGGCCCGACATCAGGCCCCTGAGCCTGCGCCGCCGGCTGGCCGGGAGGGAGGACAGTTGAGCACCGCCCACGGCCCGGTCACCGAGGCACGCGCACGGCTCGCCGGGCTGATCAGCGACGCCATGGACGGGCAGCTCACCGCGGCCGAGATCCTCGCCGCCCGGGGGACACTCACCGAACTCGGCGTCACCTCCCTGGCGTTGCTCCGGCTCGCCGACGCCGTGGAGGACGAGCACGGCATCGAACTCGACCTGGCCGACCCGGCGTTCTACCAGGAGAGCGTCGACAGCCTGGCCGCCAGGCTGGTGACCGGATGAACGGCCTCGCCACCGCCCGTACCCTGCACATCCCCTTCGCCGGCGACCGGGCGGGCACGGCACCCCTCACCTGGGGCCAGCGGGCGATCTGGAACGCGATCCTGCGCACCGCGCCCAACGACGTCTACTTCAACATCGGGCGCCTTCTCCCGCTGGGGGAGCGCGGACGGGTCACGGACCTGCGCCGGCTCGCCACCGCGCTCACCGCCCTCCTGGAACGCCACGAGGCGCTGCGCACCCGGCTGTACGACGGCGAGGACGGCGACCCCCGCCAGTCGCTCACCGACTGCGGTGCCCTCCCGGTCACCGTGGTGGACGAGCCCGACCCCGACCGGACCGAGGCCACCGCACGCGCCCTGCTGGACGAGATGACCGCCACCCGCTTCGACTACGCGCGGGAGTGGCCGCTGCGCGTCGGCGCCGTCTGCCACCGGGGCCGGGTGACACACGCGGCGCTGGTCCTCTGCCACCTCGCGGCCGACGGCCACGCCGCCGAGCAGGTGGTACGCGACCTGCGGCTGCTGATCCGCCGGGGCTCGGCCGGGCGGGCCCCGCGCACCAACCCCCTCGACCTCGCCCGGTACCAGCACGGGCCGGCCGGTGTGCGCCGCAGCGAGCGGGCCCTCGCCCACTGGGAGAGCTTCTACCGGACCATGCCGCCGACGATGTTCCCCCGCCAGGCCGCCGCACCCCGCACGCCCCGGTTCTGGAGCGGCCGGCTGGTGTCCGAGGCGCTGATGAGCGCGACGGACACGCTCGCGGCCGAGCACCGGGTCAGCGGATCGACGGTCCTGATGACCGCCCTGGCCGCGCTGGCCGCCGCCGAGGGCGGACATCCGGCGGCGGCCATGATGCCCATCGTCGCCAACCGGGCCGCCGAGGACCGGCGGGACCTGGTCGCCATGCTCTCCCAGGACGCCCCGTTCCTGCTGGACACGACCGGCGCCGAACGGTTCACGGACCTGCTTCCCGCGGCGTGGCGCGCGGCCCTGGCGGGATACCGGGCCGCGTCCTACGACCCGGTCGCCTGGGAGGACCTGCGCGAACGCGTCGGCCGGGAGCGCGGCACCCCCGTACACCCGTACTGCTGCTACAACGACCAGCGGTTCTTCGTACGGCCGCCGGACGAGGGGCCGCCGCCCAGCGCGGCGGAGCTGCGCGCGGCACGGTCGCGTACCGAGTTCGGCTTCCCGGCCACCGAGGACAAGCTGGGCTGCCGGTACTGCGTCCACGTCACCGAGGAGGAGGGCGTCCTCGCCGTCATGCTCACCGCCGACACGGCCTACCTCCCGCCGCCCAGGATCAGGGCGCACCTGTGGGCGCTGGAGGAGGTGGTCGTCGCCTCGGCGTGCGGCGAGGCCCCGCTCCTGGCCGGCTTCCCCGATCTCCTGGCCCGCGCGGAGGCCGCCGCCTGACGGGCCGGCAGCCGGCTCGCGAGCCGCTTCTCCGGCCGTGCCCGGCAGGCCGGCGTCCAGCGCTGGGCCGTACGGGTCACGAGCTGCCGGACCGCCGGGTCACGGGAGGTGCGGCCGGGAGCCCGGGGCTTACGGTGGCGGCCGGCCGCACCCGGCTCACGAAAGGCTCGCCCATGAAGATCACGGTCGTCGGCGGTACCGGACTGATCGGCTCCCAGCTCGTGTCCAGGCTGCGCGAGGCCGGACACACGGCGCGACCCGCCTCCCCGTCGACCGGTGTCGACCTGCTCACCGGCCAGGGCCTCGGAGAGGCGCTCGCCGGCGCGGAGACGGTCGTCAACGTCACCAACTCGCCCACGTTCGACGCGGCGTCCCCCGATTTCTTCCGCACGACCATGGGGAACCTGCTGACGGCCGGAGAGCAGGCCGGTGTCCGGCACCAGGTCGTGCTGTCGATCGTCGGTGTCGACCGGGTGCCCCAGCTGGACTACTACCGGGCGAAGACGCTCCAGGAGGAACTGCTGCGCAACGGGCCCACCGCGTACTCCGTCGTGCGGGCCACGCAGTTCTTCGAGTTCATGGACGCCGTGATGTCGTGGACCTCCGACGAGGACACCGTCCGGCTGCCCGCCACACGCCTCCAGCCCATCGCGACGGCCGACGTGGTCGCCGCCCTCGCGGACACCGCCACCGGCGCCCCGCTGAACGGGACGGCCGACGTGGCGGGCCCCGACGTCCTCCCCCTCGACGAGCTCGGGCGCCTCACCCTGGCAGCCCGGGGCGACCGCCGCACCGTGGTCACGGACGACCGGGCGGGGATGTTCGCGGCAGTGGCGGGCGATGCGCTGATCGCGGGCCCCGGGGCACACATCGCTCCGACCTCGTACCGGGAATGGCTCGCCCAGGCCCGCTGAGACGGAAGGGCGGCCACACGGTGCGGGCCGGAAGCCCGCACCGTGTGGCCGCCCTCTTTCCGGCCGGTTTCTCAGGTGTTGTTGGCCAGAGCCAGCAGCCGGGTGGCGTCACCGTTGAACCGGTCGCGGTCCACGGCTCCCGAAATGCCGCCCACCGAACCGGAGTCGGTGTACTGCCAGAACGTCCAGTACGGGAAGCCCTTCGGAATGGTCGGGCTCGCCGCGCTCGTCCAGTGCGCCGCGAACAGCGGGCTGCGGGCCGACATGCCGCTCCAGCCACCCGTGCACGAGTTCCACCAGCTCGCGCTGGTGTAGATGACGACATCGCGGCCCGTCTTGGCCTTGTACGTGTTGTAGAAGTCGAGGATCCACGACTGCATGGCGGAAACCGACTTGCCGTAGCAGCCGCCCTCCAGGTCGAGCATCCCGGGAAGGGTCAGGTTGTCCCGCGACCACGCGCCGCCGTGGCCGGCGAAGTAAGTGGCCTGGGCCGCTCCGCTGGACAGGTTGGGACGCGCGAAGTGGTACGCGCCCCGGATCACCTTCGCGTTGTAGGCGTTGAGGTAGTTGGCGTTGAAATTGGGGTCCTTGTAGGTGGTGGACTCGGTGGCCTTGATGTAAGCGAACTTGATGCCCGCGTTCTTCACCGAGGACCAGTTGATCGAGCCCTGGTAGTGCGAGACGTCGATGCCGGGGAGCGACGTCGCCTGGATGGAGGTGCCGGTCTCCGGGGTGAGGTCGACGCGCCGCTCGTCCGGGGCGAACGTGTCGCCGTCGGCGAGGTAACCGGCGCCCATGTATCCGTCGCCGAGCGGGATGGCGGCACCGGACGACACGGGCGGCTGCGGCGACGCCGACGCCGGCACGGCGGTGACGGTGGGCACGGCCACCAGGCCGATACCGACGGCACCGAGGGCCACCAGCTTGCGGAGTGCGGGTCTGCGGCTGCGGATCGATAACACGGGAGCCTCCTGGGGTGAGCGGCCTGAGGGGGATCTACTCGCGTAGCACGTGGAGCGGTTCCGAGCGTAGCGGCGGGTCGGGGGGATGGCCTGTCACGGAGTGCGGGGGAACCGCTTTCTTGACGAGGGCACGCCACGAGTGACGCATGAACACCACTGCGTCGTAAAGGGCTTTGGGGCGGTCTCTGTGGTCCAGTCCAGTGAAGAATCCTTCGAGCTGGGGTGACACCGCCAACCGGGTGAGAAGTTTCACTCCGCTGAAACCCCGGCGCGCGCCCGGCGGTCCGGGAGGCGGACACCATGGCGCCCCGCCCTCACCGTTCCGGGGAGGCGTCCGTCAGCTCGGGCTCCAGGCCCTCCGTCATCTCGCTCCGCCCCAGACCGGATTCGGCGCGCCACGCCTCGAAGGCCCAGGCGGTCCACGCCACCACGGCCAGCCCGAGCAACCAGCCGCCGACCACATCGCTGAACCAGTGGACACCCAGCGCGACCCGGGTGAAGCCGACACCGAGCACCGACAGCACCGCCACCGCCCAGCACACCGCCCGGCCCCGCCGGGGCACCAGCGGCAGCAGGACCAGCAGCAGCACGGCGAACGTCGTCGTGGCGGTCATCGCGTGCCCCGACGGGAACGAGAAGCCCGGCGCCCGTGCCACCGGGTCCTCCAGCGAGGGCCTGGCCCGCTCGACCACCACCTTGACCAGGAGGCCCGTCAGCCCCCCGGCCACCGCCGTGACGGCGGACCAGGCCGCCAGCCGCCAGGCCCGCCGGTACAGCAGCCAGCCGGTCAGGACCGCGACCGCGCAGCGCAGCGTCAGCGGGTCCCAGACCCAGTCCGACAGGAACCGCAGCGCGCTCGTCCAGGCCGGGTGGTCGAGCGCCGTGCGGTGCAGCCGGCCGGCCGCGCCCGAGTCCACCGCCCGCAACGGCCGCCAGTGCCCCTCCACGAGGACCAGCACCAGCGCGAACGGCACCGCGGACACCGCCGCCACGGCGGCGGCCCCGAGCAGGCGCACGCCGAACGCGCGGTCCGCCGCCCGGCGCCGGTGCTCCCGCAGCAGGCGGGTGGTGGCTCGTACAACCATTCATGCTCCCGGATCGGCTTGTATCGGACCGGGCCGGCGGGCGCGGACAGCCTCCAGCTGCGCCGCGAAGGACAGCCCGAGGAACAGGGCGATGGAGGTCAGATAGGCCCACAGCAGCAGCGACATGAAGGCGCTCAGCGGGCCGTAGACCGTGTCGAAGGAGCCGCTGAGGGAGAGGTACTGGCTCAGCAGATACGTCAGCGCCGTCCACAGCACCAGGTACAGGGCCGCGCCGAACGCCAGCCAGGTGTAGCCGGGCTGGTTGCGGCGCGGCGAGCGGCGGAAGATCGCGCTCGCCGACAGCAGTGCGAGGAGCAGCCCGCACGGCCAGCGCAGCAGGTCCCAGGTGGTGCGCGCCGTGTCGCTGAGGTGGTAGACCGTCGCGGCGGCCGTGACGAGGTCGCCGCCGACGACCATCAGGATGAACCCGAGCCCCAGCGGGATTCCGGCCGTCAGCGACATCACCAGGCCCCGGAAGTACTTCCGGTGGAAGGGGCGGTCGCGCTCGACCCCGTAGATGCGATTGGCCCCGCGCTCTATCTGGCACATCGCGGTCGTCACGTTGACCAGCGAGAACAGCAGACCGAACCAGAGCGTGAGCTGAGCCCCCTCACCGGCCCGCCGGCGGCTGCGGTCGAGCGCGTCGTCCACCACATCGGCGCTCGGTCCCGCCGCGATCCGATGGATCGTCAGCTCGGCGAGCCGGCCGATGTTCTCGGTGTGCAGCGAGGCCGAGAGCCCGACGAATGCGATCACCAGCGGTATGACCGCGAGCACCGTCTGGAGGGCCAGCGCCCGCGAGTGGCTGAACCCGTCCGCGTAGCGGAAACGTATGAACGAGTCACGGACCAGCGGCCAGCGGCCGTAGCGGCGCAGCGAGGCCAGCGCCTCGTCGGCGGTCAGCTCGTCGCCCGACATGTCACGGGTCTGCGGGACCCGGGTCGCGGTGCCCATCACTCACCCCCCGACGGCAGCAGGACCCTGAGCGCCCCCGGACGCACCTCGGCCACGAGCCGGCGGCCCCTGCCCACCGGGTCGCCGTCCAGCTCCCTCGACTGCGGGGAGGCGAACCGGAGTTCGGCGCGGCGGAAGGTGAAGTACGCCACGGTCGCGTCGGCACGGCCGCCCGGCTTCGGGCGCCCGCGCAGCACCGCCCCGACGGCGCGCAGCCAGCCGCCCGGGCCGTGCGGGTCGAACACCGCCAGGTCCAGGACCCCGTCGTCGGGCTCGGCGGCCGGGACCAGGGTGGCCCCGCCCTGTACGTCGCCGATGTTGGCGAGCAGCACCATCCGCGCCGTGCGGCGCAGCACCGGCCCGTCGTCCAGCCGGACGGACACCGACATGCGCGGCGCCCGCAGACTGCGCAGCCCGGCGACCACGTACGCGGGCCAGCCGATCGCGGCCTTCGCCGCGCTGCCGGTGTTCTCCAGCATGGCGGCGTCCAGGCCCGCCCCGGACATCGCGGTGAAGTGGGTGGCGGGCAGGCCGTCGCCCTCGATCCGGCCGAGGTCGATCCGGCGCTCGCTGCCCGACAGCGCCGCGGCCAGCGCATCGACGGGCGACACCGGCAGGCCCAGGTTCCGGGCGAGCAGATTGCCCGTACCGCACGGGACCACGGCCATCGGGACCCCCGTCCCGGCCAGCCGGTCGGCAGCCGCCCGGATCGTTCCGTCGCCCCCGCACACCACGACCAGCGACGCGCCCGCGCGCACCGCCGCCGCGGCCTGGCCGCCGCCCGGGTCGTCGGCGGTGGTGTCGACGAACTCCGCGGCGTGGCGCCCGTGCTGCTCCAGGACGAGCCGCAGCGTCTCGCGCAGCAGCTCGTCGGTCACCGTCGGGTTGACCACGACCACCGTGCGGCCGGCGACCTGCCGGGCATGCTCGGCGGCCGTCTCCTGGGCGATCTCCATCGCGTTCTTCGGGACCGGGGCCGGGCTCGTGCCCTCGGCCAGCAGGGTCCGGCCCGCCACCAGGAGGGACAGGGCTCCGTTCAGCATGCCGCCGAGCACGTCGGTGGGGTGGTGCATCCCCCGGTAGAGCCTGGCGAGCCCCACCAGCAGGGGGACGAGCAGCAGCAGCCCGGCGAGCGCCTTGTGACGTCGGCCGCGCCCGCCGGGAAGGAGGGCCAGCACGGCCAGGCCCGCGTAGAGGGCCGTCGCGGCCCCGGTGTGCCCGGAGGTGTAGCTCGCCGTCGGCGGTGACGCGTCGAGCCGGTCCACATCGGGCCGGTCACGGTCCACGCACACGGTGATGACCAGGAACACCAGGGACTGGAGCGAGACGCCGACGGCCAGGAACACGGCCTGGCGCCAACTCGGGAGCCGGGGGAGAACCACCAGGCCCAGGCAGACCAGGACGGTGATCACGATGATCGTGAGGGTGTTGCCGGCCTCCGACGCGACGAATGACATATCGGTCAGGGGCCCGGTCCGCAGCCGCTCGAACCCCTCGTTGACGTCGTCCTCGACGCTCAGCGGCCAGACCGTCCGCGCGGGACCGGTGATCAGGAGCCCGAGCCCCACCATCAGCGCCGCCTGCCCCAGGGTGAGCGCGGCGAGGCGCGGAACGGCCGTGCGCAGGCCGGTCGTCAGGGCGGGGGAGCGGCCCGGACCGGCGGGGGAGCGGGACCCCGCCGGCCGGACGGGTCTCTCGGGCTGGGTGGCAGACATGAGTCCCCCCTGTTCGGCGGTGGGGAAGGCTTCGCGCCTTCCGGTGCACCGCCGTCTGCCCCGTAATCCGCCCGGCAGGCCTGCCGTCGGCGTCGCCGGCGGAACCACCGGTGACCGGGTGTGACCGGAGCCGGTGCGGGTACGCGGAGCTGCGTCCGCAGGAACGAGGAACCTGAACAGGAGGACGGTCATGGCGGTGCCCAAGACGGGTCTGCTGGTGCTGGACTGCGCCGAACCGCAGGAGTTGGCGGACTTCTACGCCGCCCTGCTGGGGGCCGAGGTCCGTCCCGGTGACGACCTCGATGTCATCGAGGTGGTGGGCGCGGCCGGAATCCACCTCGCCATCCGCATGGACCACGGCTACGCACCGCCGAGCTGGCCGAGGCCCGACGACTCGCAACAGGCCCACCTGCGCCTGCTGGTCGCCCGCGAGGACATGGACGAGGCGGAACGGGAAGCGGTCGGCCTCGGCGCACGTCCCCTGGACACGAAGAACAACGGTGGCGCGCGCGACGCCCGCCTCTACTCCGACCCTGCCGGACACCCCTTCACGCTGGCCACACGCTCTTAGGACGGGCCGGCGGCGCTACTCACATCCATCTACGCACATCCATCTACGGCTAGGAGTTCCCATGTCTTCCTCGATCGTCGAAACCGTCGACATCAAGGCCCCGGTCGCCGTGAGCTGGGCCCTGTGGAGCGATGTCGCCCGCTGGCCCGCCTTTCTGAGCCACGTCCGTCGTGTCGACCCGCTGGACGCGCGCCGGTTCGCCTGGCAGCTCTCCCTCCCCGGTGCCGACAAGGAGTTCGTCGCCGAACTCACCGAGGTGATCCCGGAGAACCGGATCGCCTGGAGGACCATCGAAGGCGTGCAGCACGCCGGGGTCGTCACCTTCCACCGGCTGGACGACGAGTCGAGCCGGGTGGCCCTCCAGATCGAGTACGACCCGCAGGGTTTTGTGGAGTATCTGGGCGCCCTCACCAACCTGGACTCGGTGCTCGCCAATTACGACCTCGGCGAGTTCCAGAAGCTGGCCGAGCGGACCGCGCGGGGCGACTTCTGACGGCTCAGGCGCTCACTCCACGGGGTGGCCCGGCGGAATGTCGATGGCCCCGGTGATCGACAGGAACGGGAAACCCCCGTCCGCCGGGTGGCACACCTCTTCCGGGGCGAGCAGATGCCCGACGTGGTCCCCGCCGTCGACGCGCCGCAGGACGCGGCCCACGAACCACGCGGGCGCCTCGTCCAGCACCGGCACCCCGCCCGGCCCTGGGTGCCAGGCGACCCGGGCGAACTTGTCCGTACGGTCGCCGGACTCACCGCCGAAGAGCCGGGCCAGGGCGTCCTGGTCGCGGCGGAGCAGGTGGACCGCGAGCCGGTCGGCGCGGGCGGCGACCCGGCAGGTCCGGTTCAGCTCCGAGAGCCACACCATGAACCGGGGCGGCCGCATCGAGCACTGCGAGCCGAAGCCGACCAGGCAGCCGGCCCGCTCGCCGTCCGCCTCGGCGGTGACGACGTACATCGGATAGTCCAGCGCGTCGGTGAACCGGTCGAATGCGTGCACTGCGGGTCGCTCCTTGCCGGAATCTCGGGTCTCTGACGGCAGCACCCCGCCGGTTCGCGAACCGGCGGGGTGCTGCGTGGTCACACGTTACCCAGGACGTGGACGGCGGCTCAGGCCATCTCGGGCTGCGGCTCCAGCTTCGGAACGGCCGCCGCCTTCGGCTCCCAGCGCCGGACGGTCCGTACGTACCCGCAGATCACCGAACCCATGGCCAGGATGAGCAGCGGTCCGAACAGCCACGGGTGGTGGGCCATCTCCAGCGACAGATAGCGGTACGACAACAGGAGCGCGGCGAAGACCACGGTGCCGTAGGCGACCAGGCCGACGGCCGGCCGGTCCCAGCCGCGTTCCAGCGCGCGCATGCCCGTCTCGATCGTCAGCGTGAACACCACACCGGCGACGAGGTCAGCGCCGTAGTGGTAGCCGAAGCCCAGGGTCGCGGCGAGCGTGGCGACGAGCCAGAAGGCGCCAGCGTACTGGAGGAACTTCGGGCCCTTGCGGGAGTGGATGAAGATCGCGGTGGCCCAGGCGGTGTGCAGGCTGGGCATGCAGTTGCGCGGGGTGATCTCGTCGAACGGCATGTGGTGCGGGGTGCCGATCGGCACGGCGGTGTCCGGCCACATGTCGCCCACGGCCCAGTGGCCGCCGTCCGAGCCGAACGCGAAGATCGGGCCGACCACCGGGAAGATAATGTAGATGGCCGGGCCGAGCAGGCCGATCACCAGGAAGGTGCGCACCAGGTGGTGGCCGGGGAAGCGGCGCTCCGTGGCCACATTGCGCAGCTGGTACAGCGCCACGCACACCGCGGCGACCGCGAGCTGTGTGTAGACGGCGTCGAGGAAGTGGGCGCCGGCCGAGCCGGTCGCCTCGATGAGCCGCCCCACCACCCAGGACGGGTTGCCGAGCGCGTGGTCGGCGTTGGCCATGTACTGGTCGAGCACCTCGGGGCGGGTCTTCGACGTGATGACCAGCCAGGTGTCACCGGTCTTCCGCCCGGCCACCAGCAGCAGACCCAGACCGACACCCTTCAGGAGCAGTACGCGCTCCTGGCCGGTGCGGCGGGTGAGGGCGATGACCGTGACACCCACGATCACCCACAGCGCGCCGTTCCCGAAGGGGTGGCCCTCCTTGACCGGGGCGTCGGCCACCCACCTGATCAAGGCGATGACGATGTCGATGCCCGCGGCCACACCGACCGCGATGAACCGCTGACGCCAGGTGAGGACCACCATCATCAGGCCCATGCTGGCGTACAGCAGGAAGCCCGATTTGGGGGCGATCACGACTTCTTGGACCTGAGTGGTGACCGGCCCCGGCAGGCCGTAGTGGCGCGCGGCGATTTCCAGCGCGACGAGGAACGCGAGTGTCACCACCGCCGCCGCAGTCCATAGGATCGCTCGTGGCCGACGCCATGCGGCGAAGGGTATTCGGCGGTTTATACGCGAAAACACCCGCGATGCTGTAGATATCAATTCTCTGGCCGATGTCCTGGGTTTTGGTCAAATAGGTCGCTTTTCATGCCACATGGCATGGTGTGCGGGCGATGAGGGCGGTCGCCGGGGTGGGATCATGCTAGCCGAGGTGTTTCGACGGATATTTCGGCGGTCGCGTCCACGTTCGAAAGCGGTGTCCCGAATGCGGTGCAGCCCGCCACGAGGGGCGGGCTGCACCGCTGCCTTCCGGAGCGGGTGGTGCGGACGGGACGGTCAGGAGAGCGTGCAGCTCACGGTCGGCACGGCTCCGGCGGCCGGTGTGCCCTGGAAGCCGAAGCTGGTGTGCGCCCCGGCCGCGAGCGCTCCGTTGTAGCCGGTGCTGGTGACGGTGACGGCGGCGCCGGTCTGGGTGTAGGCGGCGTTCCACATGTTGGTGATCTTCTGGTTGCCGCCGTAGGTCCAGGTCAGCTTCCACGAGGTGGCCGCCGACTTGCCCGTGTTGGTCACGGTGACGTCCACCCCGAAGCCGCTGCCCCAGTCCCCGTTCACCGTGTAGACCGCCTTGCAGCCGGTGTCGCCGCCGGAGCCGGTGGTGGTGGCGGTGACGGACGCGGAGGGCGTGGAGGTGTTCCCCGCCGCGTCGCGCGCCCGGACGGTGTACGTGTACGAGGTGCCGGACGTCACACCGGTGTCGGTGAACGTGGTGCCGGTGGCGGTGCCGGCCTTGGTGGCGCCCCGGTAGACGTCGTAGCCGGTGACCCCGGTGTCGTCGGACGCGGCCTGCCAGGACAGGGAGACGGAGGTGCCGGTGGTGCCGGTGACCGTGAGGCCCGCCGGGGCGGTGGGCGCCTGGGTGTCGTCATCGCCGCCGCCGCCGCTGCCGAAGCCGGGCGCCTTGATGCTCGCGAGGTAGCCGTCCTTCACGGTGTCGACCGTGGTCCAGTCGTCCTTGAGGATGCCCCCGGTGTCGCCGGAGTTCGGGTTCCAGGACCAGAAGGTCCAGGAGAAGCTGTCGCCCCC
This sequence comes from Streptomyces sp. 130, assembly GCF_007096885.1. Lineage (GTDB taxonomy): Bacteria > Actinomycetota > Actinomycetes > Streptomycetales > Streptomycetaceae > Streptomyces. The sequence continues at coordinate 162,712 of NZ_VJNO01000004.1, forward strand.
GTACTGGCTGGTGGGCCGCAGGTAGTCGGCCAGGGCCTTCAGCCACTTCTGGTCGGTGGTGGACTGGAGCGTCGTGCCGAACTCGCCGACCCACACCGGGGCGATGTTCTGCTTGAAGATGTAGCCCCAGTACTTGTCCCAGACGCCGGGCATGTTGTCCGGGAACGAGGAGTCGGTGAACCACGGCTGCTGGGCGACGCTGGTGGCGTAGTCGTGCGCCGAGTACACCACCTTGTGCGGCACGCTCAGCTCTACCGGGTACTGCCCGACGCCCATGAGGTTGCCGCCCCACCAGCCGGACACCCCGTCGAAGGTCTGCACGCCCTCCACGAAGATCAGCAGGTCCGGGTTAACGGACAGCACGGCGTCCCCGCCGCGCTGCGCCGCGAGCCGCCAGTCCTTCGTGGTGTCACCGCAGCCCCAGCAGGCGGGGTCGTGGGGCTCGTTGTGCAGGTCGATGCCGACCACCGCGTCGTTGCCCGCGTACCGGGCGGCCAGCGACGTGAGGTTGGCGAGCCAGGTGGACTCGGGGACGGCCGAGGTGTACCAGAGCGCCGACTGCCCCGCCGAGTCGGGGCGGTGCCGGTCCAGGATGACCTTCATGCCGACGTCGCCCGCGTGGTCCACGATGCGGTCCATCACCTGGAGCGAGTCGAGGCCCGCCAGGTCGGTGTTCATCCCGGCGGAGAAGTTGATGCTCGCCGGTTCGGTGCCGGTGAAGATGTCGTCGCTGTAGGGCAGCCGGATGGTGTTGTAACCCAGCGACTTCATCTGGTCGATCATGCTCTTGTAGTCGCGGGACCAGAGCCCGTGCGGCACGTAGTTGGCGGTCTCGAAGCCGAACCAGTTGATCCCGGCGATGCGGACCGGCTGGTTGCTCGCGTCCAGGATCTGCCGTCCGCTGGTGTGCCAGTAGCCGGAGCCGGCGGCGGCCGCGGTGGCCTCGTCGGCCGATGCCGCGTGGGCGCCGGCGAGGGGCAGGAGCAGGGCCGCCGCGGCGACGGCGACGGTTCTGGCGGCTCTTCGGACGGTGCGGAGAGGGTGGCGCATGGTGCTGTTTCCTCTCTCGGAGGCGCGGTGCGCGGCGCGAGGATGGTTTGGGAGCGCTCCCATCTCGCGCCGCGCGCCGCTCCGCCTGTGACAAGGGGGGCGGGGGTGCGGGGGTCGTCGCTCCCGCTCGCTCGCCCGAAGCCGGGCGGGTCGCGACCCGGCGCAATAAAAGCGATAAAGCAATGAGCATGTCAATGGACGTGCGGCGTTCATGTGTTGAACGCGGGCGCTCCCTAGCAGGTGCAGCCGGTCGCGTAGAGCGCGAGGAAGAGGGTCACTGCGGAGGTGAGCGCGAAGAACCCCGTGGTGACGGCGGCGGCACCTCGTCGCCCGGCGCCCTTCGGGCGGCTGCGAAGTGTCACCCAGGCGCCGTGGGCGAAGGCGGCGCCGGCGAGTGCCGTGCCCGCCACGGTCAGGCGGGGGTTGACCGCCCAGCTCAGGTGGGCCACCCAGGCGAGAGTGCCGAGCAGTATGCAGGCGGCGAAGGTGAGTACCACGTCGCCGGCCGTCTCCATGACGAATTCCCGCAGGTGCCCCCAGATGCACTTTACGGCCCTTCGCGTGCCCATAGCGCCCCCCCCCTGCGGATTCTCCGGCTCGCAGGAAGGGACTCGTGAAGCGGTGCGGGGGTTGCCCGGCTGTGAAAGGGGTGGACGCGCGCCTCGTTCCACTGCAAGGATATGTCGCATGACGCATGATCATGCATTGCGAGCGAATGGCCCACTGGCCTGGCCCACCGGCTTTCGCGGGTACACCGGCCACGGTGGATTGCGTGATGCCGGGGACGACATCTCGATCGTCGCCTCGGACCGGCCGGCCACCAGCGCCGCCGTCTTCACGCGGAGCCTCTTCGCCGGTCCGGCCGTGCTGCTGAGCCGCAGACACGCCGCGGGGCGCACCCTCCGCGCCGTGACCACCCTGGCGCAGAACGCCAACGTCGCGACCGGCCGCCGCGGCGAGGAAAATGCGGCCGAGGTCGTCCGGCGCGTGGCCGAAATCCTCGGCATCCCCGAAGGCGACGTGCTCATCGGCTCCACGGGAGTCATCGGCCGCCCCCTGCCGATGTCCACGATCCTCCCGCACTTCGACAGAACCGCCGAGCGGGGCCTCGCCGCCTTCACGGCCGCGCCCCAGGACGTGGCCCGCGCGATGATGACCACCGACACCCGCCCCAAGACCGCCTCCCGCACCGTCGGGCAGGCGCGCATCGTGGCCGTGGCCAAGGGGGTCGGCATGCTGGAGCCCGACATGGCCACGATGCTGGCCTACGTGTTCACGGACGCCGAAGTGTCACCGGCCGACCTGGACGCCGCGCTGCGCGGGGCCGTGGACCGCACGTTCAACTGTCTGAGCGTCGACACCGACACCTCCACCTCGGACACCGTGGCCGTCATCGCCAACGGGGCCGCCGGGCCCGTGGACCCCGTGCTGTTCGCCGACGCGCTGGCCGATCTCTGCCTGGACCTCACCCTGCAACTGGCGAGCGACGGCGAAGGGGCCACCAAGCTCCTGCGCGTCACCGTGGGCGGTGCCCGCGACCGCGCGCAGGCCAAGCGCATCGCCAAGAGCGTGGTGAACTCGCCCCTCGTCAAGACCGCCGTCCACGGCGCCGACCCCAACTGGGGGCGGGTGCTCATGGCCATCGGCAAGAACACCGACGAAACCGACATCGTCCCGGGGCGGGTCACCGTGAAGTTCGGCGACATCGCGGTGTATCCCGAGGAGCCCGAGGCGGCCACCCTGGCCGAGCTCGTCGACGTCATGCGGCGCGACGAGGTGGACATCGCCGTCTCGCTCGGCGTCGGTGAGGGCGAAGCGACCGTCTACGGCTGCGACTTGACGGCCGACTACGTCCGCGTCAACGCCGACTACACGACCTGACCGGCGGGTCCGCCGCCGCGGTGTACGCGCGCACCGCGGCGGCGGACCGGGTCACACCCGTACGAAGCACCCCACCAGGACCGCCAGCGAGACCGCCAGCATGCCAAGGCAGTTCACCCAGAACGTCGTGTTCAGCGCCCGGGCGCGGATGTGCGCGGTGGCCGCCGCGAGGAAGTAGACCACGATCGCCGCGGTCGTCGTCATGGCCACCCCGGGCACCCAGAAGCCGACGACGAGACCCGCGACCGAGGCGGCCTTGGCGGTGATCAGCACCCACCACCACTCGCGCGGCAGCAGCACGCCCTCCAGGCAGTCCACGATGAACCTCGGCGGGCGCAGCATCATCGCCGCGTCACCGGCCTGGATGACGAGCAAGACCACCACCGGCCATACCGGAGAGGGGAGTTCGAGGAGTGACATGGGTCAGTTCCCTTCCTGCGCGGTGACGAAGGCGGCGATGGTCCTGAGCCTCGCCGCCGTCTGCTGCGGTTCGGTCGTTCCGGCGGCGAGCAGCATCAGTTCCCCCAGGTAGCCGGCGAACATCACCTGCGCGCCGAGCCGGGCGCGCGCCTCGTCCATCCCGTCGTTCACCATCGCGGCCGTCAGGTTGTCCTCGGAGAGGGCGCGGAGCGTGCCCAGGGCGGCGTTGTCCGGCCTGCCCCGGGCCAGGGTCCGGAAGTACGCGCGGGCGAGGTCGTCGTTCTCGGTGAACAGGGCCAGGAACGGGTCGAAGTAGTGCGCCAGGTAGTCGACGGCGGGCGGTGCCGATCCGGCCTCCGCCGGTTCGGGCGGGGCGGGAATGCGGTCGGCGATGGCCTGGTCGTACACCAGGCCCAGCAGCGACTCCTTGTCCCCGGCCGCCATGACCGCGCCCACCGAGACCCCGGCCTCCGCCGCGATCTGACGCACCGTCGTGCTCTGGAAGCCCTGCTCGCGGAAGAGCCGGGCGGCGGCCCGCACGACGCGGGCGGTGGTCCGCCGCTTCTGCTCCGCACGGGTTGAGTGAACGTGTTCACCGAACATGTTCACCAATGTACGGGGGCGGCTCCGCCCATGCAAGAGCCCCGGCCCGCGCAGCCGCAGACCGGGGCTTTGAAGAGGTTCTACAGCTCGTCGCCGAACGCCTCGGCCAGCTCGCGGTACTCGGCCAGCGGCAGCCCCGTCCTGCCCCCGTCCGCGGTCACCACCTGGAGCGCCACGTGGTCCGCGCCCGCCTCCACGTACTCGCGGGTCCGCGCCTTCACCCGCTCTGCGTCGCCCAGCGCGAAGAGGGTGTCCAGCAGGCGGGCGCTGCCGCCGCCGTCGAAGTCGCCCTCCGTGAAACCGAGGCGCAGCAGGTTCGAGGTGTAGTTCGGCAGCTTGAGGTACATCGCCAGCATTCCGCGCGCCGTGTCGCGGGCCCGGTCGAGATCGGTGTCGAGCACGACGGACAGCTCGGGCGCCAGCAGCGCGTCCGGGCCGAGGGCCTGCCGTGCCTCCGCCGTGTGCGCGGCGGAGACGAGGTAGGGGTGCGCGCCCAGCGCCCGGTCGGACGCCAGCTTCAGCATCTTCGGGCCGAGCGCGGCAAGGACCCGGTGCCGGGGGCCCACACAGGGGTCCGCGGCGTCCAGGGCGTCGAGGTACTCCACCATCGCGCTGTAGGGCTTCGCGTACTGGGGGACCAGCGCGTCGTGGCTGACACCCAGGCCGAGGACGAAGCGTTCCCGGGCGCCCGCGTCGATCGCGGCGATCCGGGCGGCCACCTCCTCGGCGGTGTGGCCCCAGATGCTCAGGATGCCGGTCGCGACGGTGATGGTCCGGGTGGCGTCGACGACCGCGGCGGCGTCGTCGGGCGAGGGACTGCCGCCGAGCCACAGCGTCCCGTACCCCAGTGCCTCGATCTCGGCCACCGCCTCGGCGATCGCCTTCTTCCCGTCGGCGTCCACCCGCGACGCGTGCAGCGCACCGCTCCAGATGCCGACCCGGCCGAACGTCTCATGCTTGTCGGAAGTCATGCCGGGGACAACAGCGCCCGGCCCGCGCTATTCCCGCGCCTGCTCCGAACGGGTGAGCCGTCCCCCGACACACCGTCAGCGGCCCGCGCCACCCATGTGGCTCAGTCGCCGCGTGTGCGGCGGCGGCGCCGGGGCAACTGGCGGATATTGGATGCTCTGCGACCCCGCAGGACGCGCCCGCCCGGACGAGGAGGTAGCTGCCGTGACGACCCCCGCCGCATCGGAGGGACCCGGAGACAGGGAACATCGCCCACGTGGGGGAGGGGACCGGGGGCGCGACCGGCGCGACGAGGCGGCGGCGCCCGGCGACTCCGGCGTGGGCACCGTCACCACCGCCGTCCCGGCCAGACTCGACCGGCTGCCGTGGTCGCGCTGGCACTGGATGATCGTCATCGGTCTCGGCACGGTGTGGATCCTGGACGGCCTCGAAGTCACGACGGTCGGCAACATCGCGAGCCGCCTCTCGGAGGACGGCTCCGGTCTGGACATCACGTCCGCCCAGGTCACCGGGCTCGCCGCGGCCCTCTACGTGGCCGGTGCCTGCACGGGTGCGCTGTTCTTCGGCTGGCTCACCGACCGCTACGGCCGCAAGAAGCTGTTCATGGTGACGCTCGCGGTCTACCTCGCCGCGACCGCCATGACCGCTCTCTCCTTCAGCGCCTGGTGGTTCTTCCTCTTCCGCTTCCTCACCGGCTTCGGCATCGGCGGCGAGTACGCGGCGATCAACTCGGCCATCGACGAGCTCATCCCCTCGAAGTACCGGGGCCGGGTCGACCTCATCATCAACGGCAGCTACTGGCTGGGCGCGGTCGGCGGCGCACTCCTGTCGATCGTCATGCTGGACACCGACATCTTCCCCAAGGACCTCGGCTGGCGCCTCACCTTCGCGCTCGGCGTCGTCCTGGGCCTGGTGATCCTCCTCGTGCGCCGGCACGTCCCGGAGAGTCCGCGGTGGCAGTTCATCCACGGCCACGGCGAGCAGGCCGACGAACTGGTCGACGCCGTCGAACGGGAGGTCGAGGAGGAGAAGCACGAGAAGCTGCCCCCGCCGGCCGGGGAGATCACGATCCACCAGCGCAAGAGCATCGGCTTCGGGCTCATCGCCAAGACCGTCTTCCACAGCTACCCCAAGCGCGCGGTACTGGGCCTGTCCCTCTTCATCGGGCAGGCGTTCCTCTACAACGCGATCACCTTCGGGTTCGGCGCCATCCTCACGACCTTCTACGACGTGGAGAGCGGGCACACCGGCTACTACTTCGCGGTGATCGCGGCGGGCAACTTCATCGGCCCGCTCGTGCTGGGCAAGCTGTTCGACACCATCGGACGGCGCGTCATGATCGCCACCACGTACATCCTGCCGGGCATCCTGCTCTTCATCACGGCCTGGCTCTTCGACCGGGGCTCGCTCACCGCCAACACCCTCACCGCGTGCTGGTGCGTGGTGCTGTTCTTCGCGTCGGCCGGCGCGAGCAGCGCGTACCTCACGGTCTCCGAGGTCTTCCCCATGGAGACCAGGGCGATGGCCATCGCCTTCTTCTACGCGATCGGCACCGCGGCCGGCGGGATCAGCGGCCCCCTGATCTTCGCCGACCTCACCGAGTCGGGTGTCCCCGGCGACACCGCCCTCGCGTTCTCCATCGGCGCGGCCCTGATGTGCGCGGCGGGACTGGTCGCCGCCTTCCTCGCGGTCGACGCGGAGCAGCGCTCCCTGGAGGACATCGCCAAGCCCCTGTCCCAGACCTCGTAACGCCCCGGGCGCGTCCCTCAGGCCGGACCCGGCGTCGCGGACGCGGGTCCGGCCAGTCCGTGCAGCAGCAGCCGGGTCAGCGTGTCGATGATCTCGTCGTCGGAGACCTCCGGCCGCCCGGCCCCCGCCGTCGTCACCGCGAACGCGAGCTGCGAGACCATCGCCCCCATGGCGGCGGCCACCACGGCCGGGTCGCCCGGGAGCCGGTGCCCCCGGTCGCGCAGCCAGACCAGATGCTCGCGGAAGACCCCCGTGTCCCCGGCCAGGGCCGCCCAGGCGCGGCCCTGGCTCGGAGGTCCCGCGAAGGTGGTCTGCATCATCGCCACGATCACCGGCAGATGGTCGCGGACGACTCCCCAGGTGACCGCCAGATGCGCACGCAGCTGAGCCGGGTCGGTGAGGTCGTGGTCGGCCGGGTGCTCCCGCGCGCCCATCTCCGCGTGCAGTTGGGCGTTCAGGTCCCCCACCAACGCCTTGAGCAGGGCTTCCTTGTCCGCGAAATGCGCGTAGAAGGAGCCGGTGGCGCGCCCGGCCTCCCGCGTGATGTCGGTGATCTTCGTATCGAGGTAGCCGCGCTCGGCGAACAGCCGGCGCGCCGCCCCCTTCAGTGCCGCCTCGGTCTCGGCGGCCTTCTCCTTGCGAACGCCCATCGGACGGGCTCCTTGTCGCGCTTGACGTGCGGTCGGGTGCCCATCATAGTGAACCCGAGTTCGATGAATTAAGATTCAGTGAATATGGATTCAGGGAGCTGATGTGAACGTCATCGTGGTCGGCGGGGGAGTGGCCGGAGCGGCGAGCGCCATCGCGTTGCGACGGCTCGGTGTGGAGGTCGCGGTCTACGAGGCGTACGCCGAACCGGCGGGCCGGGTCGGTTCGTTCCTGAGCCTCGCCTCCAACGGGCTGCGGGTGCTGCGCGCCCTCGGCGTCCTGGAACAGGTGCGGCGCGCGGGTGTCGAGGTACCGCGTCAGCGCATGTGGGCCGGGTCCGGCAAGCTGCTCGGGGACGTACCGCGGGGACGGCTCGGCGGCGACGACCTGCACAGCGTGACGCTGATGCGCGGCGCCCTCGTCGAGACGCTCCGCGCCGAGGCGCTGGCCGCCGGGGCGCGCATCGTCACCGGTGAACGCCTGGTGGACGCCGTCGCGACGGAGACCGGTGTACGCGCGGTCTTCGCGAGCGGCCGCACGGCCGAGGCGTCGCTGCTCATCGGTGCGGACGGCATCCACTCGGTGACCCGCACCCTGCTCGACCCGCACGCCCCCGTGCCCGCCTACGCCGGTCTGTACAGCATTTCCGGTGTCTCCGAAGGCGTGTCCGTCGAACCCGGCGTCTTCCACATGACCTTCGCCCGCAACGGCGCCTTCCTCCACCTCGCGGCCCCCGACGGCAGGGTCTGGTGGTCGGCCCAGGTCGCGAGCCCCGGGGAGCCGGACCTCGACCGCGCCGAAGGCGCGTGGCTCACCCACCTCGCCGGTCTCCACCGGCACGAACGGGTGCCGTCCGCGGTCCTCGCCGCCACCACCGCACTGCACCGCCCCACCCTGACGCACACCCTGGACGCGGTGACGGTCCGGCACGACGACCGCATCGTGCTGCTCGGGGACGCCGACCACCCCGTGGGCGCCGGCCAGGGCGCCTCGATGGCACTGGAGGACGCCCTCGTCCTCGCGCGTGCGCTCGGCACGGAAAGCTCCGTCCCGGCCGCCCTCTCGGCCTACGACGCGGCGCGCTCGGGCCGGCTCGCCCGGATGGCCAGGGCGGCGGCGGGCAACCGCGACTCCAAGACGGCGGGCCCGCTCGGCCGTTGGGCGCGGGACCTGATGATGCCGGTCGGCATCCGCCTCTTCTACGAGAAGGCCACGAGCTGGCTCTACGCGTACGACTGCGGCGAACTGCCCGCCACGCGTGCGGGCGTGCCCGGCGACTGACGTACGCGGCGAGGCTCGGGAGCCCTCGCAGGGGCCGTACGACGGACCGGGCCCGGTCCGGCTGACGACCGCGCCGGACGCCCGCCGCGTCGAAGAGTTCGCTCGGCGGCCGGCCGACGACCTGTCCCGCCCCTGCGCACGGGGCGCCGCCGGCGGGCAGGGCGGCCGTCGAGTCGCCGCGGGAGGTGCTGGTCCGGGAGGTGCCGGGCGAGCCGTGGACGCCGGTGCGCCGCGCCCCGACCGGGCCGGCACCGCTCCGGGACCGGCGGTCGAGGCCGCCGGCCCCGGCCGGGCCGACGACGCGGCGGCCGTGCCTCGCTCGGCGTTCCCGGGCTCGCGGTTCACAGAGGCGTCGGGGCGGATGATGGGCGCGGGGCGCGGGGCGCGGGGCGCGGGGCGCGGGGCGCGGGGCCGCTGGGCCGCCGGCCGCCGGCCGCCGACGCCCGCTGCCTGCGCGGGCGCGACGAGCGGGCAACGCGATGGCGGCGGTGACGGTGCGGCCCGCCGGCCCGCTGGTCCGGGGCGGCCGGGGCGGCGACCCGGGATCGGCGATCCGGATACCTCGGTCGGACCATACGCATTGACCATGTGACGACCCGGCGCCCACCTAGCCACCAACTCCGGCGGCCACGCCTCCGCACCCACCACCAACACCGACAGCACACCGGGCCGCCTGAGCGCGGACACCGCTCGCCGATCATGGACGGAGTCGTTCGGGGCACACGGCGGGCGACGACATACGCGACCCGCCGAAGGAGACGCCGGTGCCGATACGCAGAACGAGAGGCGTGACACCCCGCCCCCGCGCCACGCGCGCCCTGCGGAGCCCCCTGCTCACCCTCGCCCTCGCCGGCGCGGTGATCGGCGCCGCGGCCCTGCTCTTCGTCCGCTTCGCGCACTGGGCCGGTGCCCACCCGGTCACCGCCGTGCTGCTGGCGCTGCTCGCCCTGCCCGTGCTCTACGTCCTGTTCCGGGCCATGCCCCGCGCCCGCGAGCTGCGCCGGGCGGCCCGTGCGGGCATGACCCCGCCGGCCGGGGAAGAGGCCGCCCCCGAACCGGCTCCCGCCCCGCGGGCCCCGGCCGCCCCCACCGACGCCCACGACGGGCTCACCGCCGTACTCCCGCCCCCCGCCCCCGACTTCGCCGCCCTCGACCCGGACGGCTTCGAGGCCGCCGTGGCGGCGCTGTGCGAGCGGGACGGCTGCCAGGACGTCGAAGTGGTGGGCGGCGCCGGTGACCTGGGCGCCGACGTCCTGGCCACGGCCCCGGACGGCCGCCGCGTCGTCGTGCAGTGCAAGCAGTACGGCCCCGAGCACAAGGTGGGCTCCCAGGACCTCCAGCGCTTCGGCGGCACCTGCTGGACGGTCCACGGCGCGCAGCTCGCCGCCGTGGTGACGACCAGCGAATTCACCGCGCCCGCCCTGGAGTACGCCGAGGCGTGCGGCATCCGCTGCGTGGACGGCACCGCGCTCACGGCCTGGGCGGAGGGCTCGGGCGCGGCCCCCTGGGGCCCGGCGATGCTGGACACGGCCTGAGAAGCCCCGCCGGAGCCCGGGCGCCGGCTCCGGCAGGGCTGCACGAACGGCCCGGCGCGGCACTCCGGGTGCCGCCGCGCCGGACCGGGGCGCCGGTTGCGACGTCCCGGAACCGGCCGTCTGGCTGGTGGGCCCGGGCCGGGCGATCCTGGCCCATGTCATCGTCAGCGTGGACGCCCGCCAACCCCCGCAGCAGCTCCAGGAGACACGTCCTGGCCTCCAGCGTCAGCGGATGCCATGGGCATGCCTCCCCCAACCCCGCCCTGGCCGTTTCGGCCCGCCTGGCCGTCGCGGCGGTGTCCGGAGCATGGATGGACGACTCCCACGGCCGCATCCGGGGACTGCCCGTCCGGACCGCGGTGGACGACCTCCACGACGCCGCACGGGCGACCGCCGCCGAGCACGGACGGCTGCACGCGGTTCGGCTGCTCCGCCGGAAGCTGCCCGGCCTGCCGCCCTCGGACGCCGCCGGCTACGCGCGCACCCTGCTGGACGGCGAGCCCTGCCCGCGCACCTCGTGGCCGCCGCGAGGGCGGAGCTGGTGGAACCCGTCAACCCGGCCGAGATGGTGAAGACCGTCCGGCCGGGCCGCGCACCCTAGGAGACGCGCTCCCGCCGCCGGTCCAGGCGCCGGATCACCGGGGTCGCCGTCGCGCCGTGCAGGAGTACGGAGACCAGGACCGTGAAGGCCGTGACCGCCCACAGCTCGTCCGCGTACCGCGTGAAGGGCCCCTCGCCGAGCGCGTACGCCAGGTAGAACAGCGAGCCGATGCCCCGGATGCCGAACAGGGCCGTGACCGCCCGTTCGCGCGCCCCGGCCGGGAAGCCCAGCTGCGCGGCGGCGCCGGCGGCCGGGCGGATCACCAGGACGAGGGCGAGGCCGAGGAGCGCCCCCTGCCACGGGAGGTCCGCCAGGCCGTCGGCGACCAGGTAGCCGCCCAGCAGGAACAGGAGCACGGCGGTCAGCAGGCGTTCGATCTGTTCGCTGAAGCCGTGCAGCACCTGGTGGTAGCCGTGGCTCCGTTCGGCGCCCCGGATGGTGCACGCCGTGACGAACACCGCGAGGAATCCGTACCCGTGGACCAGCTCGGTCAGCCCGTACGCGGTGAACGTGGCCCCCAGTGCGGTGAAGCCCTCCATCTGCTGCGAGAGGCGGACGTGCCGGGAGCGGAAGAACAGCCGGCCGAGCAGCCGCCCCACGGCCACCCCCGCGACCAGTCCGACCGCCGCCCGCACCAGCACGTCCGCCAGCAGCCAGTGGCCGATCCACCCCGCCGACCAGCCGTCGCCCGCAGCCGCCGCCAGCGCCACGGCGGCCAGCACGAACGGCATGGCGAGCCCGTCGTTGAGACCGGCCTCCGAGGTCAGCGTGAACCGCACCTCCTCCTCGTCCTCCTCGTCGTCGCCGCTCGTCGGCTCACCCACCCGCACCTCGGCCGCCAGCACCGGGTCGGTCGGCGCCAGCGCCGCGGCCAGCAGCAGGGCCACCGCCGGCGGCCAGTCCATGAGCCACGCCCCGAGCAGCGCCACGCCCCCGACGGTCAACGGCAGGGCGAGTCCCAGGAAGCGCCAGGCCCCCGCCCAGGCACGCCATCCGAAGGGCCGGTCGATGGCGAGCCCGGCCCCCATCAGCGAGACGATCACGCAGACTTCCGTCACATGCTCGACCCACACCCGGTCCCGTACGGGATCCACGACGGGCACGCCGAGGGGCGGCAGGGCGATCGCCGCACCCGCCACGAGGAACACCATGGGCATCGAGAAGGGACGCCGACGGACGAGCGGGGGAAGGACCGCGGCCATCAGGATGCCGATCCCCGCAGCCGCGTATATGCCGTGCACCAACGTCATCCGGTACCGCGTCCTCCATCGGGTCGGCCGCGGGCGGCCACGTCGGCCCCGTGTGCGGCGGGAGGAATCCCGGGTACCCCGCGCCCGGGGCCGCACACGCCGGCCGCCGGCGCCCCGGATCTCCAGGGGCACCGGCGGCCGGTTCCACGTGCCGGACGCACGTCAGACGGGGACGGCCCCCGAGTGGTCGGCCCGGTCGGCCTCCGGGGCGGGGGCGCCGCGGCTCAGCAGGGCGTCCGCGGTACTCAGGGCCTCGCGCACGTCACTGACGCCCGTCATGATGCACAGGGTGTACGCGGTGTCCTCCCGCTGCCGGACGGTCTCCGGGGTCGAACGGCGCTCGTCCTCGATCACCGCGTCGGCATAACGGGACAGCGCGGCACGCAGGTCCGCGGGCGTGGGAAGCAGCACAGCCAACTCCTCCTCAACTGAACTGACCCTCCCGAGCCGATGGGGCGGCCGGGGCAGGGGCGTCGCTCACGACGACCATCGGATTCCCCGTCACACGCGAACCATTCCAACCGTTTTCGGCCGAAGAAGAATTCCCGTACCGCCGTTGACGGCCCCGCTACGGGGCACACGTGCCCCATGGCCGGGGCGGCCGCCCTGCGGATGTGGACACCCAGCCCCGCACGGCAGGCCCCCCGGTCATCCGTCCTTCCCGGCCGGCACGGGCTCCGCCGACGAACCGGCGACCGCCGTGCTCCGGTCCCCGTACGGGTAACCGAAGCGTGCCAGGCAGTGCCACACCTTCTTGGCCGCTTGCGGGTCGAAGCGCCCCGCGCGCACCGCGGTCCCGATCACGCGGGGATCGAGGACACCGTCCACGGCGACGGCCTCGCCCAGATCGACGTACTCCTGCCCCCGATAGCCGGGATGCCGGCGCAGCTCGTCCACCGTGAGGCGGAACCCGGGGTGCCACTCCACCGGACAGCCCAGCCGCCCGGCGGCCGCCTCCACATCGGTGCCCCGGTAGCAGGGGTCCAGGACCAGCGCCTCCACATGGCGGTCCGGCCGGACCGGCCCGTGCACCTGCGCCTCGATGTAGTCGTCGAGCACATCCTGCTCGTCGGCCAGCGCGAGAGGGACCAGGCCCATGCGTGTGGCGACCCCGAAGTCCGTGGGTTCGAGGAAGCTGTCCGGATAGCAGAAGGTCGTACGCTCCAGCGCCCCGACACCCAGCCGGAAGTGCGCGGAGCCGAACCTGGGCGCCCCGCCGACCGCGTACCGGCGGAAGTTCAACGCCCCGTACACCGGCCGCTCCCCGGCCGGTGCGTCGTCGTACGCACCACCGAAGATCCTGCTTTCCCAGCGCCACCGGTCACCGCCGGGACGGGCCGTCAGGCCGCCGTTGCTCGTGCCGGTCACGAACTGTGACGCGTAGACACCGGTCGCGGCCATCGCCTCCAGCAGGGGCCTGCCGTCCAGCAGCCGGTCCGGGTGGAAGTTGAGGGTCACGCGCAGGGCGGGGTCCACCGCCGGACCCGACGCGAGCTCCGCGACATGGGCGAGGGCACGCTGCTGGGCAGTGGGGAAGGAAGGTGCGTCCATCGGCACAGTGTTGCCGCAAGCGGCCGCAGAGCGCAGGGAATTATCCGCCCGTACGGCGACCGGCGCCGCGCAGCCCCCTACGGCGGGACGCTATGGTCTTTCCGCCGTGCACAGGACCGACCGGGGGGCCTTCGTGAGTCTGACCGCACAGATACTGCCGCTCGCGGGCGTCGCCCTGGGCGCCGTCACCTCGTTGCTCGTGACCAGCGCCAACGAGCGTACGAAATGGCGCAGGCAGCAGGCCGTCCGGTGGGACGAACGCCGTCTCACCGCCTACGCCGACTACGCTCACGCGGTCAAGGAGCTGGCCGCGCGCTACCAGATGCTCGCCGCCGGCCGGGGACTCACGACCGGTCCCATCCCCGTGGAGGCGACGCCCGAGGTGCTGGCCGAGGTGGGGCAGCTGGAGTCGCGGCGCTCCGCGCTCTCGGAGACGCTCGGCCTGCTCGGCGACACGGAGGCGAACACCGCGTCCAAGTCCGTGGACCACTGCCTGTGGCGGCTGGAGTCCCTGGCCCGGGGCGTCGGGACGGCGGCCGAGCAGGACTGGGACCAGGCGTACCTGGAGTTCCGGCAGGCGCGGGACCGTTACGTCGACCGCGCTCGGGCCGGCCTCGGTGTCCCGGGGGCCGCGGCCCGCGCCGTGCCCTGGCCGGACGGCTGGCGGCCCACCGCCGGCTGAGCGGCGCCGGCGCGCCGTGCGCTACCTTCCTGGAGCTATGGACGACGACGCCGAGGCACCCTTCATCGACCCGGAGTCGGACTACCCGTGCTGCTGGTTCTGCCCGGCGCTGCGGCTGCCGCGCACCGGCTTCCTCGTCGCGGACCGGCCCAGCCGCGACTGGCCGTTCGACGCGGCGGACGGCTTCCGGTACACCGCGGACGCGCGCACCCCGGTCTGCGTGCACCCCGGCCGCGTCGGCCTGGCCGTGCAGCTCACCGCCCGGACCTATGCGGACCCGCCGTTGCCGGGCCCCGAGGAGGAGGACCTGCGCGGGCGCCCGCGCAGGTGGTGGCGGGCCGGGTTCCGGGCCGTACCGGCGCGTCGGTACCCTGGTGCGCCATGATGCGTGCCTGGTCGCTGCCGATCGTCTTCCTCGCCGTCGGAGCAGTCGCCGGGGCCGGGTCGATCGTCCGGGGGAGCACCCGGCAGGGCGTCGTGCTCCTGGTGGCCTTCGCGCTGCTCGCCGGCCTGAACTCGCCCCTGGTCTTCCCCAGGTCGGTCAGCGCGGCGGAGGCCCGGCGCCGAGGCGCGGCCGACGGCCGTCCGGTCGTCTTCTGGCGCCCGGGCTGCACCTACTGTCTTCGGCTGCGCTTCCGGCTGCGCCGGCACGCCCGCCGGATGCACTGGGTAAACATCTGGCGCGATCCCGAGGCCGCCGCCGCGGTGCGGGCGGTCAACGACGGCAACGAGACCGTGCCCACCGTCTTCGTGGCGGGGCGTCCCCACACCAACCCGGACCCGGCGTGGGTACGGGAGCAGCTGGTCCCCTGACGGGACGCCGCCCGCTACTCCTCGACCCGCAGCCCCAGCCGGTCCGCCACCGTGCCCAGAGCCGCCCCGAGCGGGAGCCCGATCCGCGTGACGGCCTGGCCGTCGCCCCGCGTCGGCTCGCGGTTGACGATGAGCACCGGCTTCCCGTCCTGCGCCGCCTGCCGGACGAACCGCAGCCCGGACATCACCGTCAGCGAGGACCCCAGGACGAGCAGTGAGGCCGCCGTACGGACCAGCTCGCGGCAGTGCTCGACCCGCGCCGGGGGCACCGACTCGCCGAAGAACACCACGTCCGGCTTGAGGACGCCGCCGCAGACCTCGCACGGCACCACCCGGAAGTCCCCGACCTGCTCGTCGGTGAGATCGGCGTCCCCGTCCGGATTGACGCCGGCCGCCACCGGCCGGAAGCCTGGGTTCGCCTCCTCAAGGCGCCGGGCGACCTCGCGCCGAGCCACGAGCGTGCCGCAGTTCAGACACACGACCCGGTCCAGGCCCCCGTGGAGCTCGACCACGTCCTCGCTGCCGGCGGCCTGGTGCAGGCCGTCCACGTTCTGGGTGATCACCCCGGCGAGCGCGCCACCGCGCCCGAACGCGGCGACCGCCCGGTGACCGGCGTTCGGCAGGGCCCGCCGGAACGTCTTCCAGCCGAGGTGGCTGCGCGCCCAGTACCGCCGCCGGGCCTGGGCACCCGACGTGAAGTCCTGGTACGTCATCGGCGTGTGCCGGCTCAGGCTCCCGCCCTCGCCCCGGTAGTCGGGGATGCCGGACTCCGTCGAGATGCCGGCCCCGCTCAGCACCAGCACCCCGCCCCGGCCGAGCGCTTCGACGACGGGTTCCAGGTCGGTGGTGGCCGGGGGCAGCCCCGCGGTGGGGGTCCAGCTCAGAGTGGGGCGCATGCGCATGCCTCCAGGGTACGGAACCGGCCGGGCACCGCTCCGCGGTCAGGACAGCAGCTCCACGTACCCGTCGGTGCCGTGGACGCGGATGCGCTGACCGTCCCGGATGCGCCGTGTGGCGTGCTCGACGCCCACGACGGCCGGCAGCCCGTACTCCCGGGCGATCACCGCGCCATGGGTCATCAGCCCGCCCACCTCGGTCACCAGCCCCGCGATGCCGACGAACAGCGGTGACCAGCTGGGATCGGTGAAGGTGGTGACCAGGATGTCGCCCGCTTCGAGATCGGCCTCGGCCACGTCCAGGATCACCCGGGCCCTCCCCTCCACGGTCCCGGCGGAAACCGGCAGTCCGTTCAGTGCCCCCTCCGGCGCGTCGTCCCGCCGGTAGGCGCCGTGCACCGCCTCGCCGTCCGAGGTGAGCACCCGGGGCGGGGTCAGCGCGCTGTACGCCCGGAACTCCTCCTTGCGCCGCCGGACGAGGTCCCGGTCCACCGTGCCGGAACGCACCGCGTCACCGAACTCCTCCAGCGTGAGATACCAGGCGTCCTCCCGGTCGGCCAGCACCCCGGCGCCGGCCAGGCGGTCCGCCTCCCGCACGAGGGCCTGTTTGTAGAGGAAGTAGCGGCAGACGATCCCGTACTTCGGGTACTCGCGGTATCCGATGAAGGTCCGGACCCGGTCGATCATCCCCTTGGTCTCTTCGGCCTTCCGGTCGCCGTCCACCAGCTCCCGCAGCCGTGCGAGCACGTCCCGTTCCTTCGCCAGCGCCTTTCGCCGCCCCTCCTCGAAACGCCGCGCGGCCTCGCCCGGCCCGAAGAGCCGTACGTTGTCGAGGATCACCGGCACGAGCGCGGTGGGGCGCTCGCTCCAGCGCGGCCGGGTGATGTCGATCTCCCCGACACACCGCATGCCGTACCGGTCGAGATACGCCTCGATGGCCTCGCGCGCCTCGGCCCCGCCCGGGACCTTCCCCAGGCCGTCCAGGAAGCCGTCGTCGTCCCCGACGCCCCGCAGATACGCCACCGCCTCCCGATGCGGGCGGATCGCGTCGGCGACATCGAGGAGCGCGAGGCCCATCTCCGAGGTCACGTTGCCGGGGGCGGACAGGGTGAGCGTGTCGGCGGCGTTCTTCTCGCCGAGCCATTCCCGCAGCTTGTCGTTGAGCCACCAGGTGGACTCCATGCCCGCCATGATCGCCTGCATGCTCACGGGGTCGCCGAGCACCCGCTTGTGCTCCTCGAAGGCCCTCGGCAGGAAGTCGAACAGGGCGGGCCCGGTGTGCGTCCGGATCTCGCGGGCCAGGGCGGCGACGGACTCCTCGCTGCGCGCGATCAGCCCGGCGACGACGGCCGGATCGGTCGGGACCGGGGCGGGCGCGCCACCGGCCGGCGGCGCGGCGGGCGCCGGGTCCGGGAGCGTCGGGACGAAGCCGGGCTCGGCGAGAACGGTCTCCAGGGCGTCCCTGACCAGCGGATCGCCCTTGCCCATCATCTCCAGCAGCCCGGCCCGCACCGAAGGCGAGGCCAGGCGCCGGGTGACGTCCACGAACAGCCGCCCGCCGGCCTCCACCATCGGGGCCATGGCCGTCAGCCGCCACATCGACAGGCCCAGGGGCTTCATCGCGTCGGTCATCATCTGCTGATGCCCGACGGAGACGTAGACGTGGTTCCCGTCGTCGGTCGCCGCCGGGACCGGGAACAGCGTCGTGACCGGCCGGCTCTGCACGATCCGGAAACCGTCGTCGGACAGACACCACTCGATGTCCTGCGGGCGGCCGAAGTGCGCCTCGATCCGCCGCCCGAGCCCCACGAGCGCCAGCACCTGCCCGTCCGTCAGCGCCGGCTCCTCCCGCCGCCGCGCGTCGACCGCCACCTCCCGCGTGCCGCCGCCCTCCACCGCCTCGACGGCGCGCTCCTTGGCGGCGATCGACCGGTGGGTGATCTCGCCCTCGCGCACGGTGAAGACGTCCGGGTTGACCAGCCCCGAGACCAGGGCCTCGCCCAGCCCGAAACCGGCGTCCACCGTGGCGTCCCTGCGGTTGCCCGTCACCGGGTCGGCCGTGAAGAGGATGCCCGAAGCCCGCGGGAACACCATCCGCTGTACGACCACGGCCATGTGCACCCCACGGTGGTCGATGCCACCCCGCCGGCGGTACGCCACGGCCCGCTCGGTGAACAGCGACGCCCAGCACCGGCCGATGTGCCGGAGCACCGCCTGCGGACCCACGACGTTGAGATACGAGTCCTGCTGGCCCGCGAAGGAGGCCGTCGGCAGGTCCTCCGCCGTCGCGCTGGACCGCACGGCGTACGCGGCGTCCTCGCCGTGGCGGGCGAGCGCGCCGGTGACCGCCGCCACCAGGTCATCCGGCAGGGCGATGCCCTCGATGGTCCGCCGGATCTCCGCGCTCAGGGTGCGCACGGCCGCCCCGTCGTCCGGGTCCACGTCCGCCAGCCGGCCGAGCTGTGCGGCGACCGCCGGTTCGGAGCCCACGACGTCCCGGAAGGCGTCCGTGGTGACGCAGAATCCGGCCGGCACCCGGACGCCCTCGATGCGCGACAGCGCGGCCAGGTGCGCTCCCTTGCCGCCGACGGCCGCGACCGGCGCCCCGTCGGCCTCGTTCAGCTCCCACACGTACCGCTCGCGCACGCAGCGTCCTCATTTCCGCAGGTCGGGGTGGTCAGGCCGATGATTCTGCGGCACCCCCCGGCCCTTGCCGCAAGCCCCCCGGTGCGCTATAAGTTGGTTACGGCAGGGAGAGGGTTCTCCCTGCTTCCTGTTTTTCTACGCCGTGCCGGGCGGTCCGCCCGGCACCGGCACGCGCCCGCACCCGCCTCATCGGTTCACGAACCGGGCCCGGCCCTGCGCAGAAGCACCGGCCGCAGCCGGCTGTAGCCGCGCACCGACACCGGGCGCAGTGGCCTCAGCGTGTACGCCGCCGTCCCCGCGAGCTCCCCGGCGAGCGCGGTGTTGACCAGCACGGACGCGGGGCGGGCCACCGCCGTGAGCCGGGCCGCGATGTTGACCGCCGACCCGTAGACGTCACCGAAGCGGCCGATCACGGGGCCGTGTGCCAGCCCGGTCCGCACGCGCGGCAGCTTCGGGTCCGCCTGCGCCCGCGCCGTCAGCTCCAGGCCGATCCCGGCGGCGTCGGCCGCCGACTCGCAGACGAAGAGCACCTCGTCGCCGATGGTCTTCACCACCTGGCCCCGGCCCTCGGCCACCACATCGCCGGTCATCGTCTCGAAGCGGTCGAGCACCTCCACCAGTTCGGCGCCGTCCAGGCCACGGGTCATCCGGGTGTAGCCCACCATGTCGGTGAAGCCGACCGCGCGCTCCCGGACATGCGCGCCGTCACCGGCCACCGCGCCGCCCTCCCGCTCCCCGGCCGGCAAGTGCCCGGCGTACGCGACGAGATGGCGGCGCCAGACGTACCGCTGGACGCGCTCGATCTCCGGCAGCAGCGCCGCCATGTGCTCCAGAAGGGTCTCCCGGCCGGGCGGGGGACCGCCGGCACGCACCGTCCAGTCCCGCAGGGTGTCCACCTGCCAGTCGGCGAGGCGGGAGAGGTGGTGGCCCAGGGCCCGGGCCATCAGGGTCTCGCTGTGCTCGGTGATCAGCCCGGCCGCGATGAGGCGTTCCCCCGCGCGCAGGGCCTCGACGTCGGCGTCGGTGAACACCACGGCATCGTCGTCCACCGCCGGGAACCCGAGCGCGCGCCACACCCGTACGGCGCGCTCGAACTCCACCCCGGCGCGCGCGGCCACGTCCCGCCGGGTCCAGACCCGGCCCCCGCCGAGCAGCACCTCCTCCACGGACCCCGCGTCCGCGCCGTCCGGCTCCCCGCTCACGTGGTGTGCACGATCAGGACGTCGAGGCCGGCCTTCCTGGCGACGTCCGCCGGCACGGAGCCGAGAATCCGCCCCGCCAGCGACCGCAGCCCCCGGTTGCCGACCACCAGGAGGTCGGCCGAGCACTTCCGTGCCGTCCGCACGAGCGAGGGGACCGGCTCACCCTCCACGGCGACCGTGCGCACCTCGGCCGCGCCCTGGAGACGCGCGCGGTCTCTCGCGACTCTCAGCGTCTCCTCGGCGGGGGCCGAGCCCACCACCTGGAATGCCTCCGCACCCAACTGATCCTTGGCGGCGGCGAGTTCAGGTCCGCGCATGGGTGCGTACGCGCAGGTGATGACGAGCGCGGCACCGCACACGGCGGCGAGGCGTGCGGCGGCCTCGACGGCCGCGTACGAGGATTCGGATCCGTCCGTGCCGACCAGCAGGGTCCGATAGGCGGTCAAGACAAGCCCCTTACTCCGAAGTAAACTTACTTGAGAGTAAGGTACGGGGCCCGGCGAACCCGGGCAAGAGCGCGGCGGGCCCGCCCCGGAGGTGTGTCCGGGGCGGGCCCGCCCATGTGCGCACGTGCCGTGATTCAGCCCTTCAGGTCCGGACGCTGGGTCACCCGGATCGAGTTGACCAGCGTCCTTCCGGAGACCGCGTCGAAGGCGACGTTTAGCTGACCATCCGTCACCTTGACCGTGAACGACTTGAACAGCGCGGTGCGGGCACCACCCGATTCCAGGCGCACGTCGACGTTCGGCACCTTCTCCGCCCCTTCGGCGAGCACGTCGAACACGCGCGTGCCCGGCTTCGTCCCGGCCGCCTCGGCGAAGCCCAGCTCCACCTGGTAGACACCGGACGGGACGTTGTCGAAGCGGTACTCGGCGACACCTTCACGGCCCGAACGCAGCAGCTGCTGCGCCGGAGAGCTGCCGGCGCCGGCGACGTCCTTGCGCGTGTACGTCGGCGCGGTGCCGGCGCCGGTGTACCCGAACCTGCCCTTCGCGTAGGCGCGGTCCGCGCTCCACGCGTCGCCGAGCGCGTCCAGGGACGCGAAGTCCGCGCCGGCGTCGACGCCCTGCTGGTAGGCGGGGACCACCAGTTTCAGCGGCAGCGAGAGCGACGGCTTCCGGGCGCTTCGCGAGGTGATCACCAGCGTGCCGGTGTACGCCGTCCCCGGTGTCGCCGTCGTCGTGTCGAAGGCCAGCGTCACCTCCTGCCGACCGCCCGCCGCGAGCGTGCCCGAGGCCGGGGCGACCTTGAGCCAGGAGGCACCGGACTTCTCCGCGACGGTGTACTGGGCGGCGGAGCCTTCGTTGGTGAGCGTCAGGGTGCGCTCGCGCCGCTCACCGGCGGGTACGGTCAGCTGCCAGCCCTCCTCGGTGTCCGCCCGCACCGCGCCGGTGGTCAGCGCGGTCTCGGTGCGCAGCGCGGACAGGCTGCCCAGCTCGGCGGTACGGCTCGCGGACGCGTAGTCCGTCGCCGCGACCGTGACCTCGTGGGCGGCGGCGGCAGCCACCGGGACCTGTGCGAGGTAGGCGCCGTCCGCCCGCGTGGTGGCGGTCCCGACGGTCGCGGTGCCACGGGTGACGGTGACGGTCGCACCGGCGACCGGCTCGCCGTCGTTCGCGTCGGTCACCGTGCCGGACACCACCGCGTGGCCCTCCGGCCGGAATCGGATCGCCATCCCGTCGCGCAGCGACAGCTCGTCGTACGAGTACTGCAACGCCTCGGTGCCGTCGTGGCTCTCCGCGCCGACGGTCGCGCCCGTGCCCTGCTCGAACCCCTTCTCACTGGGGTCGATGCCCTTGTAGTGGAAGGTGTAGGTGCCGTCCTCGCTCAGCACGGCCGCGAAGCCGATGCGCTGCGAGGTGTCCCGGGCGATCAGCATGTCCCGCCACTCGACGACGTACTCCCGGTGCGGAGCCGTGCCGCGCACCGCCGTGTAGACGCCGGAGGCGGAATCCATGGTCAGCCGGTCCCAGAAGGGCGAGAGCGCGCCGTTCGGCGCCGCCTTCTGCGGCATCGGGCCGTTCTCCACCAGCCCCAGGTATCCGAAGATCAGCTGGCCGTCACGGGTGACCCAGCCCTTGTCGTACGTGCGGCCGTACAGGGCGACGGGGAACGGCGGTGTGACGGCCGTGTACGCCGGTGACGGGGTCGCGATGCCGAGCTTCGTCCCGCCGGCCGGGAAGTCCGCCGCCACCTGCCGGCAGGTGGTCCCGAAGGCGTCGCTGCGCGAGGTGAGCCGCACGTCCCTGGTGGCGGAGCCCGCGGCCACGTCCGCGACGATCCCGACGGCGGCGGCGCAGTGGTTGAGCGGGGTGAAGCCGATCCGGTATCCGCCCACGGGCAGCTTCAGCTCATAGGTGCCGTCGGACGCCGTGGACACGCGCACCGGAGTGCCCTGCACCTTGATCGCGACGTCCGCCTCGGTGCCGGAGTCGCTGCGTACCGTGCCGGTCAGGGTGCCCGTGGGGGCGACGGCCAGCGCCGGGTCGTGCACGGCGGAGCCGTCGTCCGTGACGGTGAGCGCGGCCGTGTCGGTGACGTAGCCGAACTTCGTCACGGTCACCTTGTAGTCGCCCGACACCAGACGCGGGAAGGCGTAGGAGCCGTCCTTCTTCGTGGTGAGGGTCGCCCGGGTGGGACCGGCGACGGACACCTCGGCGTCGGCCGCCGGGTCACCGCCCGCCGTGACCGTTCCGGTGAGGGCGCCGACGTGGTCGCGCGGAGCCGCCTCCACGGCCTTGTACGCGTCGAGCCGGCCCTCCCCGTACACGTTGTTGAAGTCCGCGGTGCCGCCGCAGGTGGTGTCGTCGACGTCGATCGCGGACCGGTTCAGCACCGCCTCGGTCGCCGCGACGTCGCCGCGCAGCGCCGGTGCCGCCGACCACAGCAGGGCGACGGTCGCCGCGGTGTGGGGCGAGGCCATCGACGTACCCGACTTGATGGCGTAGCCGCCGCCCGGCGCCGACGAGCGCACGTTCATGCCCGGTGCCGCGATGTTCGGCTTCACGGTCCCGTCGACGCCCGGACCGCGTGAGGAGAACGAGGCGATCTTGTTGGTGTTGTCGAAGGCGCCCGAGGAATACGTGTTCGTGTAGGCGCCCGGTGATCCCGCCGTGTCGCAGGCCGGACCGGTGTTGCCGTTGGAGAAGGCCGGGAAGATGCCGGCGTCCCGCCAGGACTGGACCATCGCCTGGTACCAGGTGTCCAGGCTGTCCGCCCCCCAGGAGTTGTTGATGACGTCGGGGGCCAGGTCCGGCCGGGGGTTCTCCCCGTCCGCGTCGGTGGGCGCGAGCATCCACTGGCCGGCGGCCAGCAGCGCCTCGCGCGGGCAGCCCTCGGGGGTGCACGCCTTGGCGGAGATCCAGCGTGCGCCGGGCGCGACACCGATGGCGTTGCCGGTGCCGTCCGACCCGACCATGGTGCCCATGGTGTGGGTGCCGTGCCCCTGGTCGTCACAGGGCTTGGCCGTACCGCAGGTCCGGGTCGCGTCGAACCAGTTGTAACCGTGCTCGTACGTGCCGTCGGCCTTCAGGCCCCGGTAGGAGGCGGCGAGCGCGGGGTGCTGGTGGTCCACCCCCGTGTCGATGCCGCCCACCACGGTGCCTTCGCCGCGGTCGCCGAACTCGTCCCACACCTTGGGGGCGTTGACGCGGTCGACGTTCCACTCGATGCGGTCGACCGACGCCACCTGGCTGCCCTCGGATGTCGGAGGCAGCGGGATCGTGTCGTCGGCCTCGATCGACTCGACGTCGGAACGGGCGGCGATCCGGGCGGCGAGGGCCTTGTCACCGGTGACCTTGACGGTGTTGCTGATCCAGTACGTCTCGTAGGACGCGCCGGACTTCTCCAGCAGTGCGGTGAGCCCCCGCTGCGAGCGCTCGGCGTGCGCGGTCTTCGCCTTCAGGACGGCGCGGCCCCGGCCTGCCTTGGTGGCCGCCTTCTTCGCGGCGGAGGTGTCGGCCTGGGAGTCGAGCTGCACCCAGAAGGAGACCTTGCCGTGGGCCGTGAGGTCCTGGAGCACGGCGCCGTCCGCCTTGCTCCGAAGGGCCGACGGGGCGGCCGGCTCCGGGTCGGCGGCAGCCGCCGGGAGTGCTCCCAGGAAGGAGGCTCCCAGGGCCGTGGTCAGTGCGGTGACGAGCAGCCCCCGCCATCGGGATCTGTGTCTGTTCACGTGTGGTTCTCCTCAGGTGGGTCAGCTGCTCAGGTCGGGGCGCTGGGTGACGCGGACGGCGTTGACGAGGGTCTTCTCCGTACCGGTGGCGACCAGCCGGAGGTTGAGCTGACCGTCGGTGACACGCACGGTGAAGGACTGGGTCAGGGCCCGGAAACTGCCGCCGGTGGCCCGGACGATGTCGAGGTCCGGCACCTGCACGGTGCCCTCGGCGAGGACGTCGGTGAGGCGCTTGCCGGCGGCCACCTTGCCGAGCTCCGCGAAGTCCAGCTCGACCTGGTAGGTCCCGTCGGGCACGTGGTCGAAGCGGTACTCGACCGCGCCTTCGCGTGCCGTGCGGAAGAGCTTGTCGTCGGCGGTGTCCTCGATGGCGTTGGCGGTCTTCACCTTCGTGGACCGGCCGATGAACCCGTACGACCCCGCCGTGTACTTCACGTCCGGCGACCAGACCTCCCCGGCGGAGTCGGTGTACGCCTTGCCCGAGCCGCTGTCGAGCGCCGTGCGGTAGCCGGGCACGGACACGGTCAGGGGGATCTTGATCTCGGGGGCGCGGCCACTGTCGGACGCGATGACGACGGTGCCCTTCAGTACGGTGCCGGGTGCGATGCCGTGCGTGTCGAGGGTCAGGACGACCTCCTGCCGGCCCCCCTTGCCGAGCCGGCCTTCGGCCGGTGCGGCCGTGAACCAGGGAGCGCCCGCCGCCTCGGTGACCGAGTAACCGCTCTCCGTACCGGAGTTGGCGAGGGTGAGAGTGCGCTGCCGGCTCTCCCCGGCGGGTACGACGACGGTCGTCGCGGTCGCCGGGCTCGCGGTGACCAGGCCGGTGGCGAGCGCGGTGGAGAACCGCTCGGTGGAGCCGGTCGCCAGTGCGACGGTGCGGGTGTCGGCGGTGTAGTGGGCCGCGGACACGGTGACGTCGTAGTCGTTCCGGTCGCCGGTCACCGGTGCCTGGACCAGGTAGGTGCCGTCGGACGCGGTGGTCCCGGTGGCCAGGACCTCGCCGTCACG
This sequence comes from Streptomyces sp. 130, assembly GCF_007096885.1. GTDB lineage: Bacteria > Actinomycetota > Actinomycetes > Streptomycetales > Streptomycetaceae > Streptomyces. The sequence goes on from NZ_VJNO01000004.1 coordinate 187,668, forward strand.
GGCGACGGTGACGGTGGCTCCGGCGAGCGCCTTGCCGTCGTTGCCGTCGGTGACGGTGCCGGACAGGGCGGCGCTGCGCAGGGGCCGGAAGGCCACCGCCAGCCCCTCGCTGACGGCCGCTTCGTTGTGCGAGAACTGGATGGCGTCGGTGCCGTCGGCGTTCTCGGCGCCGATCGTCGCGCTCGCGGCGCGCGCGTAGTCGTCGCCGGCCAGGTCGCGGTAGTGGTACGCGTACGTCCCGTCCTCACCGATCACCACGGAGAAGCCGAGCCTCTGCGCGCGGTCGCCGGTCGTCACCATGTTGCGCCACTCCACGACGATCTCGCGGTGCGGGGCGGTGCCACGGGCCGACCAGTAGAGGCCGCCGTCCGCGGAGGCCAGCTGAAGGTTGTCCCAGAACGGGTAGAGCGAACCGTTGGGGTACGCGGTGTACGGGAGGCTGTGGTTGGCGCTGGAGCTCACGGGCGTCTCGAAGGAGAGGTAACCCTCGACGTTGGCGGACGCCTGCCGGTAGGTCTTGCCGTAGAGCGCCACCGGGAAGGGGAATCTGACCGTCGCGGCGCCCTCGTAATTGCTGCTGGTGCTCAGCCGGGTCGCACCCGTCGGAAACGCCGTGTCGTGACTGATCGTGCAGACCGTCCCGAACCGGTCCCCGCGATCGGGCAGGGTGAGATCCCGGTCGTGACCACCCGGGGTCACCTGCACGCCGAACGACCCGACCGTCGCGCACCGGGAGACCGGGGTGATCGTCAGCTGGTAGTCGCCGACGGGCAGTTCCAGCGCGTACGCGCCGTCGGCCGTCGTCGTGGTGGTGGTGGACGCGGGGGCTCCGGCCACCACGATCCTGGCACCGGCCTCGGGGCCGGACCGGGTGCGGATCGTGCCGGAGAGCTTCCCCGTGGGCGCCAGGGCGAGGCTCAGGTCGCGGGTGGCGGTGGCGCCCTCGGTGACCGTCGCGGTGGACTCGGCGGTGAGGTAGCCGTACTTGGTGACCTTGACCTGGTAGTCGCCGACCATCAGCTTCGGCAGGGTGTAGGTGCCGGCCGGTCCGCTGGTGGCCGTGGCGTACATCGGGCCGTCGAGCTCCAGGGTGGCGCCGGCCAGCGGGGCTCCGCCCGTGGTGATCGTGCCGGTCAGGCCGCCGAGGGGGCCGCGGGGCACGGAGGCCACGGCGTCGTAGGCGTCCAGCCTGCCCTCACCGTAGACGTTGTTGTTCTCTGCGGTGCCGCCGCACGTGGTGTCGTCGACATCGTGGGCCGAGCGGTCCAGGAGGCGTTCGGTGGCCGCGACGTCACCGCGGATCGCGGGCGACGCCGCCCACATCAGGGCGACGGTGGCGGCGGTGTGCGGTGAGGCCATCGACGTCCCGGACATGAAGGCGTATCCGCCGCCCGGCGCGGCGGACCGGATGTCGACCCCGGGCGCGGAGATGTCCGGCTTGACCGCACCGTTCTCGCCGTCGCCCCGGGACGAGAAGTAGGCGATGTCACCGGCGCTGTCGTACGCACCGGTGGCGTAGCTGTTGGTGTACGCGCCGGGGGAGCCGGCCGTCGCACAGTAGGGGCCGGCGTTGCCGTTGGAGAAGGCGGGGAAGATACCGGCGTCGCGCCACGCCTGGACCATGTCCTTGTACCAGGTGTCGATGACGTCGCCGCCCCACGAGTTGTTCACGACGTCGGGAGCCAGGTCCGGACGGGGGTCGGCGCCGTCGCGGTCGGTGGGCGCGAGAATCCACTGACCGGCTTCCATCAGCGCGTCCTGGGCGCATCCCAGCGGCGTGCACGCCTTGACGGTCATCCAGCGGGCCCCGGGCGCGACGCCGATCCTGTCGCCCTGGTGGTCGTCGCCGACCATGGTGCCCATCGTGTGGGTGCCGTGGCCGTAGTCGTCGCAGGGGGCCTCGCCCGTACAACTGCGGGTGGCGTCGAACCAGTTGTAGTCGTGACTGTAGGAGCCGTCGTTCTTCAGCCCTCGGTAGGTGCTCATGAGCGCCGGGTGCTGGTAATCGGCTCCGGTGTCGATGCTGCCGATGACGATGCCCTCGCCGCGCACGCCCAGCTCGTCCCAGACCTTGGGCGCGCCGATGCTGTCGACGTTCCACTCGACTCCGTCGACCGTCGGTTCCTGCTCGGCCGGCAGCTCCTGCGGCAGCGGCAGCAGCCGGTCGGGCTCGATGGCGGCCACCTCGGGGCGGGCCGCGATCTTCTCCGCCAGAGCCTTGTCACCGGTGACCTTCAGCGTGTTGCTGATCCAGTACGAGGTGGCGTGCGCGCCCGCCTTCCTGACCAGTGCCTCGACGGCGGCCTGGGTACTCGCCGCGTGCTTCTTCTTGGCGGCGATCAGGGCCTTGTCCCGGTCCGTGCGGGTCTTCTGCCTCTTCGCGGCAGAGGTGTCGGCCTGGGAGCCGAGCCGCACCCAGAAGGTCGCGGTGTCCTTCTTGTCCAGCTGCCGGAGGACCTGGGTGTCCGCCTTGCTCCGCAGGCCGGTCACCGGCGGGGGCGGGGGAGCCGCCGCCGCGGGCACCGCCGCGAGGAGCGGCGCCCCCATGGCCACGGTGAGCGCGGCGGCCAGCAGGCCGTGGCGTCTCCTGAGTTGCTGTCTCACGTACGCACTCTCTTTCCGAAGGATTCCGAAGGGCGGTGGCGCGGGTGCGGACGGGCCGGGGTGACCGGACCGGTCCGCTTCGGGGCGGAGGGCCGGGTCAGCCCAGGTCGGGCCGGTGGGTGACGCGGATGGCGTTGACGACCGGCTGGTCGGCGGGGCTCGCGAACCGCAGGTTGAGCTGCCCGTCCCCGACCCGCACGGTGAACGTCTTGCTCAGGGCGCGGTAGGGGCCGCCCGCCTCCAGGGCGATGTCGACGTCGGGGACTTCCTGGACGCCTTCGGCGAGCACGTCGAACAGCCGCCGGCCGGGCTGGGTGCTGCTCAGTTCCGCGAACCCGAGCTCCACCTCGTACACGCCCTCGGGCAGCCCGTCGAAGCGGTATTCGTAGGCGCCCTTGGCGGCACTGGAGAACAGCTGCTGCTCGTCGGTGTTCGCGATGGTCTTCCGGGTGGTGACGGTCCCCTTGCGGCCGAGGTAGCCGTACGAGCCCTCGGTGTAGGCCCGGTCGGGGGCCCACAGGTCACCGGCGGTGTCGGTCACCGCGGTGGCGGACCCGGCGTCGACGGCGGTGCGGTACGCGGGCACGGCGACGACCACCGGGAGGTCGAGCACGGGGGCGCGCCCGCTCCGGGACGCCACCCGCAGGGTGCCGCGCAGGACGGTGCCGGGTGTGGCGTCCGACGCGTCGAAGGTGACGGTCACCTTCCGCGTGCCGCCGGTGGCCAGGCTTCCGGTGGCCGGGGCGGCCGTCAGCCAGCCGGCGCCGTCCTTCTCGCCGACGGTGTAGTCCGCGGCGAGCCCCGCGTTGGCGAGGGTGAACGCGCGGGTGCGGCGCTCCCCGGCAGGCACGACGAGCCGCCAGCCCTCGTCGGGCGACGCGGTGACGAGGCCGGTCCGCAGGGCGCTGTCGGCGCGCGACACGTCGCCGCCGCCGAGGGCCGCCGAGCGCGTCGCGGTCTCGTAGTGGGAGGCGCCCACCCGTACCTCGTACGCGTCCTTCTCGGCGGCCGGGACCTGCACCAGGTACTGGCCGTCGGCGCCCGACGTGCCGGTGCCCACCGTGGCCCCGTCGCGGCTGACGGTCACCTCGGCACCGGCGAGGGCCTTGCCGTCGTTGGCGTCCGTGACGGTGCCGGCGACGGACGCGCTCTTCGCCGGCCGGAACGCGATGGTCATGCCGTCGTGCAGGGCGGTCTCGTCGCAGGAGTACTGGAAGGCGTCGGTGCCGTCGTGGTTCTCGGCGCCGACGGTGGCACTGGAACCCCGCTCGGCGGCGCCGTCCCCGATGTCCTTGTAGTGGAAGGTGTAGCCGCCGTCCTCACTCAGCACGGCCGCGAAGCTCACCCGCTGGGGTTTGCTGTCGCTGAGCACCATGTCGCGCCACTCCACGACGAACTCGCGGTGCGGGGCCGTCCCCCGGAAGGCGGTGTAGACCCCGGACGAGGAGTCCATCAGGAAGTTGTCCCAGAACGGGTAGAGCGCGCCATTGGGGGTGCCGGTGTACGGCAGCTCCTCGTTGATGCTGGTGGTGCTGGAGGGCCCGAAGGCGAGCACACCCTCGACGGTGACGTTCGCGGCGGTGTACGTGCGGCCGTACAGGGCCACCGGGAACGGCAGGTTCACGGGCGTACCGCCGGCCGCGCCCGACAGCGGCAGCTTCACCTCACCGGTCGGGTAGGGGGCGTCCGCGACGACCTGGCAGGTCGTGCCGTAACCGTCCGTGCGCAGCGGCAGATCGAGGTCCCTGGCGCTCGGCTCGGCGGCGACCGCGAGCGTGAAGACCACCGCCCTGGCGCACTTGTCGCCCGGAGTGATGGCCAACTGATAATCGCCCAGAGGCAGTTCGAGCGCGTACCGTCCGTCGGCGGCGGTGGTCAGCGAGACCGGGGTGCCGGAGACCTCCAGCTTCGCACCCGCTGCCGGGCCGCCCTTGACGCGGACGGTTCCGGTCACCGTCCCGGTGGGGGCGGTCTTCAGATCGGCGTTCCGGGTGACGCCGGTGTTCGCGACGACCGTGACGGCGGCCCGGTCGGTGAGATACCCGTACCGCGACACCGACACCGTGTAGTCACCGGCCGTCACCTTGTCGAGGGCGTAGGTGCCGTCATCGGCGGTGCGCACGCTCGCCCGCATGGGCCCGTCCAGGCGCACGGTCGCGCCGGCCAGCGGCTTGCCGTCGGCGGTGACGGTGCCGCTCAGCGTGCCGAGCGGGCCGCGCGGGGTGGCCATCACGGCGGCGTAGGCGTCGAGCTTGCCCTCGCCCCACACGTTGTTGTTGGCCGCCGTCCCTCCGCACGCGGGGTCGAACGTGTCGACCGCGGTGCTGTCGAGGAGTCGCTCGGTCTCCGCCACGTCGCCCCGGATCGCGGGCGACGCCGACCACATCAGGGCGACGGTCGCGGCGGTGTGCGGGGCGGCCATCGACGTGCCGTTGAGGGACTGGTAGCCGCCGCCCGGCCACGCGGAGCGGATGTCCACACCGGGTGCGGCGATGTCGGGCTTGATGCCGCTGCCCTCGCCCGCGCCCCGGGACGAGAAGTCGGCGATGTCGCCGTCGCTGTCGAAGGCGCCCGAGGCGTACGCGTTGTCGTAGCCGCCGGGTGAACCGGTCGTCACACAGTCGGGGCCGGTGTTGCCGTTGGAGAACGAGGCGAAGATCCCCGCGTCACGCCACGCCTGGACCGTGGCCTTGTACCACAGGTCGAGTGTGGTCGTGCCCCAGGAGTTGTTGACGACGTCCGGCGCCAGATCGGGGCGCGGGTCGGCGCCGGCGGCATCGGTCGGGGCGAGAATCCACTGCCCGGCCGCGAGCAGCGCATCGCGCGGACAGCCGTCGTCCTCGCACGCCTTCGCCGCGATCCAGGTCGCCCCCGGCGCGGCTCCGACGGCGTTGCCGGTGCCGTCGTCGCCGACCATGGTGCCCATGGTGTGGGTGCCGTGCCCGTCGTTGTCGCACGGGTCGTCACCGGTGCACTCGTCGGCGGGGTCGAACCAGTTGTAGGCGTTGTCGACCGTGCCGTCCGCCCGGTGGCCCCGGTAGTTCGCGGCGAGAGCGGGATGGCGGTAGTCGACACCCGAGTCGATGTTGGCGACGACGACCCCCTCGCCGTGCTTGCCGAGGCCGTTCCAGACCTTCGGGGCGTTGATCCGGTCGATGTTCCACTCGACGCCGTCCACGGTGCTCACCCGGCCGCCGGTGGTGGCGTGCGGCAGGACGAGCGCCTTGTCCTCCTCGATCGAGGCGACCTCCGGCCGCGCGGCGATCTTCCGGGCGAGGTCCCGGTCGCCGGTCACCTTGAGCGTGTTGGCGATCCAGTACGAGGTGTAGCGCGCGCCGGCCTTCTTGAGCAGCGACACGACGCCGGCCTGGCTCCGGCCCGCCTCGGCCTTCTTGGCCGCGATGACGGCACGGCCGCGGTCGGCCTTCTTCCGCTCCTTGCGGGCGGCGGAGGTGTCGGCCTGCTCGCCGAGCTGCACCCAGAAAGTGACCCGGTCCTCCGAGGCGAGCTGTTCACGGACCGCGCCGGCCGTCTTCTGCGCGTACGGGCTCGGCTCGGGAGGGGGAGACGCGGACGCGGGGAGCACTCCGATTAATGACAGGCTCATGACACCCGACAGCAGGGCTGCGACGACGGTGCGCCGTCGTGGGGGGACTTGCCTCAACACGCACTCTCCTTCACACAAACGATCACGAGGTGGTGACTTCAGCAGTATGGGAGCGGCACACCGAGTCACCGGCGGCCGTGGACTGACGAGTTGGCGACATGACGCCCACTCGCCAACCGACCGTCCGGGCGGCCGGGGACGAACGCCCCGGAGCGCCGTTCGTGCCCGGACACGACCGCGTACGGCACGCCGGCGGTCAGCGCCCGGCACCGCGGGCCCGCAGTGCCGGGTTGTTCGGCGCGCACCGAGAATCCGGCGCCCGGAGGCGGCCTGCTCGGCCGGACGGCGCGGGACCGGTCACATCCAGTCGTTGCGCATCGCGTACCAGCCCAGCTGGAGCCGGGACGTCACCGACGCCAGGTCCATCAGCGCCCGCAGCCGGCGCTGCACCGTACGGGGCGAGGTCCCCAGCTGCTTCGCCGTCGCCGCGTCCGTCAGCCCGGAGAGCATCAGCTGCAGGATCTGCCGGTCCACCGGGGAGAGTTCGGGGACCTCGCGGAGATACGGACGCGAATGCCGCCACGCCGTGGCGAACAGCTCCGTGACGAGCGTGGTGAGCGGCTGCCGCATCAGCACCGCCCGCTCCGGGCTGAACTGGACCATCGCGGTCTCGCCGTCCGCGACGGCCAGTTTCAGCAGCGGGCTGTCGACCACCCGGACCTGCTCGCCCCGCCGCACCCGCTCCTCCAGGGCCGCCACCGCCGCGGGCTCGGCGAGGAAGTCACGGTCGACCAGCAGCTGGTAGGCGACCCCGGGCGGAGCGCTGAGCCGTGCGCCTTCCTCGTCCGGGGAGCCACCGGCCGTGTCGAGGGTGTCCGGGACCGGGGTGACCCTGTTCAGGCCCGTCAGGAACGCCTGGAACGTGCGCCGCGCGCCGGTCTCCAGCTCCAGGATGCGCCGTGCCTGGGCGGCGGCGCCGTCCACGGTCTCCACCCGCACCGGCCCCTCGTCCGGCGGCTGCGCGCGGACCAGCTCGGCCACGGCCGCCTCGGCACGCCGTACGTCCTCCTCCAGCCGGCGGAAGGCGGCGCGCACCTGTTCCGGCGCGGCGTCGGCTCCGGAGGTCCTCATCGGTCGTCCAAGATCGGGCATGGGCCTCAGTCTTGTCGACGGCCACCGCCCTGCCGCGAACCCCGCAACCCCGCCAGGAGGCCCGTTCGCCGCGCCATTACTGGCCTGAAAGGGGCTGCCGCGGCCATGCGGCCGACGGTGGCGAAGGTACGCCATGTCGTGACCTCGCCACCCCCGGACGACGGCCGGACGGGCCGGTCCCCGTGCGAGGACCGGCCCGTCACAGCGTCAGATCGACTACCACCAGGGCTTGTTGACGCCGTAGGCCCGCGTCACCGTCTGCTTGACCGTGCTGCCGTCACTCGCCGTGACCGTGGCGCGCAGGGTGGCGTACGAGGCATGGAGCGGCGCGGTGATCAGGGCGTGCGCGGGCGTCCCGCGCCGGGCGTCGGTGACCTTTACCGTGCGCCAGCCGGCCCCGTCGTCCCAGCTGACCTCCAGCTTCACCGGGCCGACCGCCGCCCCGGCCGCCCCCGGCGCCCGCTGCACCTTCAGGTCCACCCGGGTCGGCAGGAGTGCCAGGGCGCGCCCCGAGTCGTCGAGGCCGTGCGGGGTGAAGCGCACGCCCATCAGCGGCAGGATCGTCCCGGCGCCGTCGTCGGTGTCCGAGTCGAACGCCCACTCCGACCGCACCCGGGTGGACAGTGCGGCGTACTGCTGATCACGGCTGACGTCCGCCTTCAGGGTGTACCGGCCGGCCCCGGCCGGGACCGTGACCGTCTTCGCGCTGCCCAGAGCGTTCCACGTGCTCACCTGCTGCCCGTCCTTGGCCAGGGTGAGGGTGCCCGTCGCCCCCCAGTCGGAGCCGCCGCGCGTGCCGTCGCCGTCCGCGAACCACGGCGTCCCCGCCCAGACCACGGAGTTGTTCACCCGGTAGGCGGGCGCCGCCGGCAGCCCCGGCCCCATCACCGCGGCGGCGAAGTCCAGACGGTGCACAGAACGCCCGTCGAACTCCTCCGTCGAGGTGGCGATGGACTGGCGGCCGGCGATCGTGGCCCGGTCGAGCCACTCACCGGGTGTCCGGTAGTCACGCACGACGGACGGGAAACGCACCGACTGGTCGATGAAGAGCGGCAGCAGCACGTCGTCGTCCGGAGTCGCCGCCGACGTTCCGGCCGCCGGCGTGCCCTGCGCGTTGAAGTGCTCGCGCACCTCCGTCAGGTCGCCGCGCCTGACCGAGAATGAGGGCTTGGCCGGCACACCCTCCTGCCACGTCCGAGCGACGTGGTAGAAGAACGGGCTGGGCGCCTGCGAGGACGCCCCCTCGGCCGCGAACACCGCGAACGTACGGTACTCGGCGTCCGGGTCCGCGAACGGCGTCGCGTACAGCGACTGCCCGGCGCGCTCACCGGTCGTGACCACACTCAGCGTGTACGACCCCGTGCCGGCGGGCACGGCCAGCGCCGCCTGCACCGCCGTCGCCCGGGCCGCGTCGTCGTGCACATCGGCACCCACCGGAGCGGCGTCACGCGCGTCCAGGTCGACGTCGGTGTCCCCGAGCGGGGTGACCGACGTGACGGCCATGGTGGTCGAGCGGTCCGTGCCGGTACCGCTCGTGATCGTCATGCCGACCCAGTACTGCGCCTCGGGCACCGTCACCGTGCCGGTGCCGGAGGTGATGCGGACCGGGTAACGGTCACCGGTCCAGCGGTTGACCATCAGCGCCGAACCGGTCGCCGGGGAACCGTCCCGCTGCTCCGCGTGCAGCGTCACCTTGTGGCTGGGCAGGACGCTGTCCACGGCGAGGATCGTCCGGGTGACGGGCTGTCCGCCCTTCGAAGCGGTGAGCACCGCGGACCAGGGGCCGTGCGGGAGCAGCGTGGCACGGGTGGTCACGGTGGCCGTGGCGCTGCCGTGCGCCGGGACGGTGACCTTGTCGCGGTCCACCGAGAACTGCGCCGCGTTGCCCGGCTGGGCGGTCGGGGACAGCGGCTTCTCGACGGCCAGGTCGAGCGTGGTGTCGCTGTCACCGGAGTTCGTGAAGGTGACCGTGTGCTCGGTGTCCTTGCCCGCTCCGTCCGACCAGCCCGCGGTGGTCGTCAGGTTCGCCGGTGAGGCCAGGACCGTCTGCCGCTCGGCGCGGGCCACGTCGATCCGGCCTGTGCCCTGCTGGTACGGGGACCGCTTCGCATTCGGCACCGCGCTGTTCATCAGCGCGGTCTTGATCCGCTCACCGCTCCAGTCGGGGTGTGCCTGGGCGACCAGCGCGGCGGAGCCCGCCACGTGCGGCGTCGCCATCGACGTACCGCTCTTGGCGGTGTGCCCGCCGCCCATTTTCGCCGCCACGATGGCGACGCCGGGCGCGGTGAGATCGGGCTTCACCGCGTTGTCGCTCGGTCGGGGGCCCCGGCTGGAGAACGGGGCGAGCTCGTCCTCGGAGTCGACGGCGCCCACGGCCAGCGCGGCGTCCGCGATGGCGGGCGCACCGACGGTGCCGGTCCCGTACTCGCCGTCGTTGCCCGCCGCGACGACGAAGAGCGTGCCGGTGCTCGCCGACAGGGCGTTGATGGCCGCGATCGCCGGGTCCGTCTCGTCGGCGGGCCCGCCCAGGCTCATGTTGACCACCTTGGCGTGCACGGTGTTGACCGCCCAGTCGATGCCGGCCAGCACCGCGGACGTCGGGCAGGTACCGGTGTTGTCGCACACCTTGCCCACGGCGAGCGAGGCGTCCGGGGCGACACCCCGGTACGTGCCGTCGACCCCCGCGATCGTGGAGGCCACGTGCGTGCCGTGGCCGTTGTCGTCCTCCGCGGTGTCCCCGCCGAGGAAGTTCGCCGAGACGGTCACCCGTCCCGCCAGGTCCGGATGGCCGGAGTCGTAACCGCTGTCGAGAACGGCGACCGTGACGCCCTCGCCGGTGTAGCCGTCGGCCCACGCCTGCGGGGCGTTGATCTGCGGCACGCTCTTGTCGAGGGCGGTGTGCATCCGCCCGTCGAGCCAGAGCTTGGTCGCACCGCCGGCCAGCGAGTTCCCGGCTCCCTCGGTCAGGCGCTTCCAGGTCGTGGCCGCGTCCGCGCCGTCGTCCGGGCCGAGCGCGGTCAGGCCGAGCCGGTCGATGGCCCGCCCGGGCCGTGCCGCGCCGCCGGCGGCGTCCCGGGCCCTGCTCGCGGCGCCCTTGCCCTTGCCGTGCTGGACGATCACGCCGAGGGCGCCGCGGGCGGTGGTGCCCTTCACGCCGTAGCCCGCGTCCAGCAGGGCGCCGATGTCGAAGAGGCGGGGATCGACGCGTCCGGCGGCGAGCAGCGGTTCGGCGTCCTCCGGTACGACGCTGAGGTCGCCGTCGCCGACCGAACTGGTGGTGAAGGAGACCCCCTCACGGCCCGCGGCCGGGGTGACCGTCGCCGAACGGAGATCGTTGCCCGCGCGTTCGACGGTCACCGAATCACCGGTGGGCAGCGGCACGCTGAGGGTGGTGACGGAGACGGCCGCACGCGGGGCGGGGGCCGAAGCGGCCGGCCCCGCCGCGTGTGCGGCACCGATGGGTATGAGCGCGGCCACCAGACCGGTGGCCGCGGCGATGGATCTGACCTGCACGGAGAGAACCCCCAAGGATCACAGAAGCGAGAACGCCCTGATCCTGGCAGCGCCCGGACGGCTAACGACCCCGTCGCCATGGCGACTTGACGACGCGTCGCAGACCCGCCACAACCCCGTTCAGCCGTAGAGGAACACCGCCCCCGGGCTGCCGGCCGCGAAGCGCCGTCCCGCGGCGATCTCGTCGGCGACCACCGACCACACGGACTCCTCGTCCCCGAAGGGCAGCGGGTCCACCTCGCTCGTCGTCCGCCGGATGTCCTCCACCTCGCGGTCAAGGCGCTCGAAGCCGGCCTCCTCGTCGGCGTCCTCACCGCTGAAGGCGAACTCCTCCAGCAGCCGCTGGAGCCGCAGGGCCACGCGGACGAGGGAGGAGACATCCGTATGCAGCGCCCGCACGGTCTCCTCGTCCGGGTCGACGGCGTACACCGTCCCGGAGCCCGGGTCGAGCGCGAGGTGCGCGCTCAGCAGCCAGCCGATCACGGGCCACTCGCCCGCGTCCCCGCCGGCGTCGGCCACCTCCCGTACGAGGGGGAGGAGGCCCGACTCCGGATCGGGGGTCCGCAGCGAGAGCGTCCCGGTGGGCACGCCCACGGTCCGCAGCAGGCGGGCGCCCTCGGTGCGTGCGGCAGGGGGCGGGAAGCAGGCGGCGGGCAGGGTGGCGATCCGGTCCTCGCCGAAGAGGGCGACGAGTTCGGTACGGGTGACGTCGAACAGCACGGGCGGGGCTCCGGAATCGGCGGCAGGCGGACGAGGGGCAGGGGGAACAGCATCGCCCACGCAGGGAAGGCGGTGGCCCCCGGGCCCGTGACGGCCGTTGGGGTAGGTTCCCGACCATGGCCGAACCGAGCTTCCTGCCCTGGCCGCCCGCGCCGATACGCACGGCGCGGCTGGTGTTGCGCGCATCCGAGAGCCGGGACCGCCCGGCGTACATCGAGCTGTTCGCCTCACCCGAGGTGAACGCCTACCTGGGCGGCGCCCGCCCGCGCGACCAGCTCGCGCGGGAAGTGCCCGGGACACCGGGGAGACGCCCGGGGCACTTCGTGATCGAGCTCGACGGAGAGATGATCGGCACCGTCGAACTCAAGCGCCGCGACCCGCAAGCTCCGGACGCGGTCCGCCCGGACGCGGGCAGGGCCGAACTCGGCTACCTGCTGCTGCCGGAGGCATGGGGCCGGGGGTACGCCGCCGAGGCGTGCGCGGCGGTCCTCGACCGGTTCGCCGAGGCATGCCCCGGCGAACCCGTGGTGCTCGTCACCCAGACCGCCAACGCCCCCGCCAGGCGCCTCGCCGAGAAGCTAGGCTTCACCGAGGTCCACCGCTACGAGGCGTGGGGCGCCGAGCAGTGGATGGGCGTCCGGCCCCCGGCCGCATGACCCGTCCCACCGCCGCCGTCAGGCGTCGAGCACGGCGGCGACCGCCTCGATCTCGACCAGCTGGTCCTTGTAGCCCAGCACGGTGACACCCATCAGCGTGCTGGGCACGTCATGGTCGCCGAAGGTGTCCCGGACCACCTGCCAGGCCGTCACCAGGTCCTCCTGACGGCTCGACGCCACGAGCACCCGGGTGCTGATGACATCCCGGAGCGACGCGCCGGCGGCACGGAGGGCGACCTCCATGTTCTCCACGGCCTTGCGCGCCTGGCCCGCGTAGTCCCCGACCGCCGCCGTCGAACCGTCCTCGTGCAACGGGCACGCACCGGCGAGGAAGACCAGCCGCGACTCGGCGGGCGCGGTCGCCGCATACGCGTACTCGGCGACATCGGACAGGGCGGCCGAGCGGATCAGGGTGACGGCGCGGGGCATGGGGCGGGTCCAATCGGGTAGAGAGCCGAACGCGGACATCCTGCCAACGCGACAAGACCCCGTCCTCTCCTTTTTCGCCGCCACACCCGCGCTGTCAGAGGCGCGCCGTACATGTCCGCCCGCGCCATTCACCCTCCCCGGCGGGCTGCCCCGCGGCCGCTTCCAGCACCCCGGCACCGCGGAACTGTGGATCTCGGACGCCTTCCCCCAGGACATCGCCCAGCTGTGGCCGCGCCTGGCGGACCGGAAGGCGAATCCCGGCCTGGTCGTTCTGGTGGGACTAGGGATTCCCGCCCGCCGCCCAGCGCAGCCCGCCCAGCAGGTGGGCGCGGAACGACGGGTCGGCGTAGGCGTCCTCCGCGTGGCCGAGGGAGGTGTAGAAGGAGCGGCCCGCGCCGGACTCCCGGCACCAGATCAAGGGATGATCGGCCCCCATGCCCCCGCCCTCGTAACCCGTCTCGTCGATGCTCGCCAGGACCCGCACCCCGGGAAGACGGCGCGGGTTGCTCCGGAAGTCGTACCACTCGTCGCTCCAGTCCCAGCGCGGCGGCAGATGGCGCATCGCCGGGTGGTCCGGGTCCTCGGTCAGCACGGTGCCGGGCTGGAAGGCGGGGTGCCCGGCGAAGCGCGCCCCGACCAGCTCCCCGTAGTACGGCCAGTCGTACTCGGTGCACGCGGCGGAGTGGACGCCCATGAAGCCGCAGCCACCGGCGAGCCGGCGCCGCAGGGCGCCCCGCCCCTCCTCGGTGAGCACGTCCCCGCTGGTGGACAGGAAGACCACGGCACCGCGCCCCGCCAGGGACGCGTCCGTGAAGACGGAGGGGTCCTCGGAGCACTCCACCCCGAACCCGTACTCCTCGCCCAGCTCGCGCAGGGCCGCCCGCCCGGCGGGGATCGACTCGTGGCGGTAGTCCGTGGTGCGGGTGAAGACGAGGACGTCCGACAGGCGGCCGGCAGGGGGCATGCTGCGACTCCGGGTTCAGATCAGAGGTGTGCACGGTGGCGTCGGTCAACGGCAGTGTGCCCCGCCCGGGGCGTCCCGTACGTACCGGTCGGGCAACCGTCCGAAGCCGCAGGGCCCTTTGCCCCGGCCGCGTTCCTAGACTTGCCACATGAACGATCTCACGTGCACCCACTGCGGAACCGTCGGCCTGGAGGACGGCTTCATCGAGGACGCGGGCGAGCACTCGCGCGGGTACGCTCGCTGGATCGAGGGCGCGCTGGAACGCGGAGTCTTCGGCGGCGCCAAGCGCATGGGCCGGCCGCGCCGCCGGATCGAGGCGTTCCGCTGCCCCAAGTGCGGACATCTCGACCTGTTCGCCACCAGCCACGTGTAGGGCCCGTCCGGCGGACGGGCGCCGTTTTGGATACGCCGGCGATATGCGGCGGCTCGTAGCATGCCCGTATGCGTGTGCTGATCGTCGAGGATGAACCGTATATGGCGGAAGCCATCCGTGACGGTCTGCGCCTGGAGGCCATCGCGGCCGACATCGCGGGCGACGGCGACACGGCGCTCGAACTGCTGAGCGTGAACACCTACGACATCGCCGTCCTCGACCGGGACGTCCCCGGGCCCACCGGCGACGAGATCGCCCAGCACATCGTCGCCTCCGGGAGCGGCATGCCGATCCTGATGCTCACCGCCGCCGACCGTCTGGACGACAAGGCGTCCGGCTTCGGGCTGGGTGCCGACGACTACCTCACCAAGCCCTTCGCCATGCGGGAGCTGGTGCTCAGGCTCCGGGCGCTCGACCGCAGACGCGCGCACAGCCGGCCACCCGTGCGGGAGGTGGCGGGCCTGCGCCTGGACCCCTTCCGCCGTGAGACCTACCGCGACGGCCGGTACGTCGCGCTGACCCGCAAACAGTTCGCGGTGCTCGAAGTGCTCGTCGCCGCCGAAGGCGGCGTCGTCAGCGCCGAGGAACTCCTGCGACGGGCCTGGGACGAGAACGCGGACCCGTTCACCAACGCCGTACGCATCACCGTCTCCGCCCTGCGCAAGCGCCTCGGCGAACCGTGGATCATCGCCACCGTGCCGGGCGTCGGCTACCGCATCGACACCGCCCCCGCACCGGGCACCGGGGCGGCGGACCGTGGCTAGACGGCCCGGCCCGAGCATCCGCCTCAAGCTCACCCTCAGCTACACCGGGTTCGTCCTGCTGGCCGGCGTCCTGATGCTCGCCACCGGGTGGCTGTTCCTGACGCGCGTTCCGCACATCGGGCTGGTCTTCGTGCCCGACTACCAGCTCGCCGTCGCACGCGACTTCGCCCCGCTGGCCGCCACGACCCTGACGTTCATGCTGGTGTTCGGCCTCGGCGGAGGATGGTTCCTCGCAGGCCGCATGCTCGCCCCGCTCAACAGCATCACGCACGCCACCCGCACGGCCGCCGCGGGCTCGCTGTCCCACCGCGTCCGGCTCCCCGGACGCCAGGACGAGTTCCGCGAACTCGCCGACGCCTTCGACACCATGCTCGCCCAGCTCGAAGCCCACGTCGGCGAACAGCGGAGATTCGCCGCCAACGCCTCCCACGAACTGCGCACCCCGCTCGCCGTGACGAAGGCACTGCTCGACGTGGCCCGCGCCGATCCGGACCGCGCCGCCGACCCGCTCATCGACCGCCTCCACGCCGTGAACACCCGGGCCATCGACCTCACCGAGGCGCTGCTGCTGCTCAGCCGGGCCGACCGGCAGACCTTCACCCGCGAGGAGGCCGACCTCTCCCTCGTGGCGGAGGAGGCGACCGAGACGCTTCTGCCGCTCGCCGAGAAACACGGTGTCACCCTGGAGACCGACGGCGACATCGCCCCCACGACCGGCTCGCCGGCGCTCCTCCTCCAGCTGACCACCAACCTGGTGCACAACGGGATCGTGCACAATCGGAGCGAGCACGGCAGCGTACGGGTCACCACCGAGGTCCGCCCGCACACCGTGGTGCTCACCGTCGAGAACACCGGCGACCCGGTCCCACCGGACCTCGTTCCCCGCCTCACCGAACCGTTCCAGCGCGGCACCGAACGCGTCCACACCGACCACCCCGGCACGGGGCTCGGCCTGGCCATCGTCCGCTCCATCACCCACGCCCACCACGGCACGCTCACCCTCGCCCCGCGTCCCGCAGGCGGACTGCGCGTCACGGTCGAACTGCCCGCCGCCCCGGCGCCGCGCTCCTGACCGCGCCTATCGTCCGCGTATCGAAATGCGCATACGCCCCCGCAACCGCCCCGCGTGTTGAGTAGGGGCATGGACCGGAACACCGCACTGCCCACCTCGCCCCGTCGCGTCCGGAAAGCCGCCCGCCTGGTCGTGCTCACCGCCCTCGGCATCGTCGCGGCGGCCGTCACCCCGTTCGTGCTGCGCATGTTCGTGGTGTCCGTGCCCATGGTCGTGCGCGGTGGCCGGCACGCCTGGTTCTGGACGTTCAACGGCGTGATGCTGACCATGGTGGCCGCGCTGCCGCTGTCCGCGCTGACCGTATGGCTCCTGACGCGCCGGCGCAGGGCGGCGGGCGTCGAGCCGGTCTGGGCGCGGCGCGCCTCGCTGGCCGAGGTGGGCATGGTGCACGGGACGGTGCCGTGGGTGTGGCTCATCCTGATGCCGGGCGCGCACGCCGGTGAGGTCCCCGGCCGTGTCAGCCTGGTCCCGCTGGTGGACCTGGTCACGATGGGACCGCTCGGGCTGCTCGGCAATCTGCTGGTGTTCGCCGCGCTCGGCTTCTTCGCCCCGATGAGGTACTCCGCGCTGGCGACGCTGCCACGCGTCCTGGCGCTCGGCGCGGGCCTGTCGGTCCTGCTGGAAACCCTGCAGTACGTGCTCCGGCTCGACCGGGTCTCCTCGGTGGACGACGTCCTGGTGAACGCGACCGGCGCCGTTCTGGCCGCCCTCGCGTCCACCCGGTGGTGGCTGCCGCGCCGGGCGGGCGTTCACGCATAGGCGGCAAGGAAGGCGCGGACGCCGCCCTCCGCGTAGCGGTCCAGGTCGGCGTCGGTGTGCTGGGCGCTGCCGTGGAACATGGCCTGGTTCACCGGGATCCACAGCAGCAGCCCGGAGAAGTGGTGGGCGGCCAGCAGCGGGTCGGGGGTGTTGAGGACCCCCTGGCCGGTGAGGCGGCGGAAGGTGTCCGCGAGCGTGGCGAGGACCCGCTCGAAGCCCTGCTCGTACCAGGCCGCGCCGAGTTCAGGAAAGGCGTCGGCGTTGGCGATGATCAGCCGCCGTAGCTGGATCACCCGGGGCTGGGTGAGACCCGTGAGGAACTTCCGGGCGAGCCGGTTCAGGTTCTCACCGAGGGTTTCGGCGTCGGCGGGGATGTCCGCCACCAGGTGCACCAAGGCGTCGATGCGGTCCGTGGTGGCCAGCACGATCTCGGCGAACAGCTTCTCCTTGTCCGCGAAGTGCTTGTAGACGGTCTGCTTGGAGACCGCGGCCAGCTTCGCGATGTCGTCCATGCTCGTGCCCGCGTATCCCTTGTTCAGGAACACATCGGTCGCGGCCTCCAGGATCGCCTGGTGCTTGCGCGCTGACCGGCTGTCCATCATCGGCTCCCTCTCCACGTCGGCCTGCCTGCCCCCGAAGAGTACTGGACTGTTCAGTACTCGTGTGAGTACTGTACCGTCCAGTTCCAGTCCGCGGCTGCTCGCTGCGGGCCGGAAGCCTTGGCAGAAGTGCATCAATGGGGGTATTTCGCATGAGCAGGACCAGGACCGTGGACAACGCCGTGGACAAGGTCGTCTCCGCCGACGGCACGGCGATCGCATTCGAGAAGCAGGGCACGGGCCCGGCCGTGGTGCTCGTCGGCGGCGCCTTCATGACCCGGGGCGCCTTCGCCGAACTCGCCGCGCTGCTGGCCGGGCACTTCACGGTGATCACGTACGACCGCCGGGGCCGGGGGGACAGCGGGGACGCCCCCGAGTACGAGGTGCGGCGCGAGATCGAGGACATCGACGCGCTCATCGAGGGTCCGGGCGGCGGCTCCGCGATGCTCTTCGGGATGTCCTCGGGCGCCGTGCTGGCCCTGGAGGCGACGGCCCGGGGGAGCGCCGTGGCGCGGCTCGCGCTCTACGAACCGCCGTTCGTCACGGACGACAGCCGCCCGCCGCTGCCGGCCGGCTACGTGGCGCACCTGACGGAGCTGATCGGCCGCGAGGCGTACGGGGACGCCGCCGCGTACTTCATGACCGCGGCCGTGGGTCTCCCCGGCGAGGCGGTCGCGGGCATGCGGCAGGCCCCGTTCTGGGCGGACATGGAGACCGTCGCCCACACCCTCCCGTACGACGGCCGGATCATGGGCGACACCATGTCCGGCCGCCCGCTCCCGGTCGCACGCTGGGCGTCGGTGACCGTGCCCGTCCTCGTCGGCAGCGGGGACGCGGGCGCACCGCACATGCTGACCGGTGCCCGTGAACTCGCGGCCACCGGCGACAACTTCACCCTGCGGGTCTTCCCGGGGCAGGAGCACGACATCGCGGCGCGGGTCCTGGCACCGGCCCTCGCCGACTTCTTCCGCGGCGAACAGGCGCGGTAACCGGCACCACCACCATTCGCCCGCACCAGAAGGAGGCACCGCATGACCGCACAGGCCAAGGGACCCGCCAGCTACTTCCCCTCCATCGAGAAGAAGTACGGCCGCCCCATCGACGAGTGGAAGGACATGATCCGCGCGTCCGACCTGACCAGGCACATGGAGCTCGTCGCCTGGCTCAAGGCCGAACACGGCCTGGGCCACGGCCACGCCAACGCCCTGGTCGCCCACACGCTCGCCGAACAGGGCAGGTGAGAGCGGCCCGCCCGCCCCATGGCCCCGGGGCGGGCGGGCCGGCGGTTCACACCGCGGCGGGAGCGCCGTCCCGGGGGGTCTTCCCGGCCGGGGCCGCCGCACGCAGCGCCGCCTCCACGCGATGGTTGTTCGTCATGGAGGCGGTGACGGCCGTCATCGTCAGGAGCAGCGCGGCGGCGGCGTAGAGCGGGGTGCGGATGCCGTACGCGGTCGCCAGCCAGCCGCCGGCGAACGCCCCGACGGGCGCGGCGCACATCGCGAGCATCCGTGAGGTGGACGCGACCCGGCCCATGAGGTGGCCCGGCACGATCGCCTGCCGGAGGGAGGGCCCGAGCACCATCGTGGCGCCCATGGCGGCCCCGCAGACGGCGAGCGCCGACCCGGCCACGTACGGGTCCGAGGCGGACGCCAGGCCCAGGATCGCCAGGCCCTCGACGGCGGCCGTGCAGGTCAGGGCGGTGCCGGTGCCGAGGCGCCGGCCCAGCCGCGAGGCGATGGCCGCGCCGAGCAGGCCGCCGGCCGCCTCCGCCGTGAGCAGCAGACCGAAGCCGTACGTGCCGATGCCGAGGCGTTCATGGGCGAAGACGACGAGCACCGTCTCCACGGCCAGGAAGGCGATGTTCCCGACCGCAGGGCGCAGCGCCAGCCCGAGCAGCAACCGGTCGCGCAGGACATGGGACGCGCCCGCCCGGGCCTGCTCGAGCAGCGACTCGCGGGCCTCCGGCACCGGCCGGGGCACGGCGGGCAGCGTACGTACGAGGAGCGCGGAGACCGCGAAGGACACGGCGTCGGCGACCAGCGGAACCGCCCGTCCGAATGCGAGCAGCGCGCTGCCCGCGGGCGGCCCCGCGAAGCCGGACATCGCGGTCTGGGCACCGCGCAAGCGGGAGTTGGCACGCTCCAGTCGGACGGGGTCGCGGCTGAGCAGGTCCGGCAGACAGGCCGTGGCGGCGGTGTCGAAGAAGAGCCCGCCGAGCCCGAGCAGGAACGCGACGGCCGCCAGCAGCGGAATGCTCAGCGCGTCGAGCCCGGCCGCCACCGCGGGTATCGCGAGCAGCACCGCGCGCACCGCGTCGGCCACCCACATCGTGCGCCGGCGGTCCCAGCGGTCCACCAGCGCACCGCCGAGCACCCCGAAGAGCAGCCACGGGAGCGTCCCCGCGGCCGTGACGACGGCGAGGGCCTGCGGGTCCCGCGTCAGGGTGAACGCGATCAGCGGCAGCGCGGCGTGGGTGACCCCGTCACCGAGCGAGGAGACCGTCTGGGCGGTCCACAGCCGGCCGAATCCGGTGGGCAGCCTCGCCGCGTTCGCCTTCACTCGGCGTCCCCCTCGGTCTTCCGGATCTGCGCGGGGTGGAACAGCGCGAACACGAGCGAGGTGTCCGGCAGCGAGGGATCGGACAGCTCACGGTACTCGTCCGCCAGGGCCTGCAGCCGTGCCCCCAGCTCCGCGAACTGCTCGTCGGTGAGCCGCAGATGCGCCATCCGCACATGCCGCTCGCCGTCCGCCGGTGACGCCTCCAGATCCGCCACCGCGTGACGCATCAGCACATCCGGCCCTCCGTCGCCCGGCGCCGGCAGCTCGATCGACCGCGCGGCCATCGCGTAGTACCGCTCCATGACGCCCCGCACCTTGCGCGTCCGTACCACCCTCACCAGGCCGGCCCGCTCCAGGAGCCGCACGTGGTAGCTGGAACTCCCCTTCGCGAGGCCGACCCGCTCGGCGATCTGGGTGATCGTCGCCGGCTCGAAGCGCAGCACGGCCATGATCCGGTGGCGCGTCGGACTGGAGACCGCGCGCAGTTGCTCGTCGGTGGTGACGCGTAACGTCCCGGGAATGTCGTCGGTTGGCATGTCCGCAATGGTCAACACTTCTTGACCATTGCGCAAGGGGTTTCCCGTGGAACGAGTCCGCGCTTCGCCTCAGCGGAAGGCGTCGGCGTGCTCCGCGGCCCACTGCCGAAAGGGCCTCGCCGGTGTGCCGGTGATGTGCCGGACGGTGTCGCGCACGGCGAGGAGTTCGTCGTTGACGTCGCCGCCGGTGACGTCGAGCACCGCGTCCGCCGCCCCGGCCCCGAAGACCTCGGCCATCCGTGCCCGGGCTTCCTGGCGGCCGATCTCGGCGAACGGCACCGCGCGCCCGATGGCTGCCCCGATCGCCGCCACCTGCTGCCGGGCCGACACCGGCTCCGGGCCGGTCAGGGCGTAGGTGCCGCCCCGGTGGCCGGGCTCGGTCAGGGCCGCCCGTGCCACCGACGCGATGTCCCCGGGATGGACCGTGGGCAGCCCGGTGTCCGCGAACGGCGCGCGGACCGCGTCGCCGGAGCGGATGGACGCCGCCCACATCAATGCGTTCGACGCGAACTGGGTGGGGCGCAGCACCGTCCAGTCCATGCCGCTGTCCTCGAGCAGTCGTTCGACCGCCTGGTTCTCGACGGCGGGGCCGAGATGCGGATGGGTCGCGACGGTGATGGACGACACCAGCACCACGTGCTCCACCCCAGCCCGCCGCGCCGCCGCGATGATCTCCGCGTCCGGCCCCACGCGCGACGGCAGGAACAGCGACCGCGCCCCGGTCAGCGCGGGCGCCAGGGACTCCGGCACCGCGAGGTCGCCCTCGACCGCCTCGGCCCCGGCGGGGAACGCCGCCCGCGAGACGTCACGGGTCAACGCCCGCACGGGGCCCGCCCCATGGGCGTGCAACTCCCTCAGCAGGGCGCTTCCGATGTTTCCGGTGGCTCCGGTCACCAGGATCATGGCGTGTTCTCTCGTCTCGGGTGGTGGACTCGGGAACACGCTAGAAACTCAAGCGCACTTCAGGTCAATGTGGTGCCGGCCCGTCCGTGCGGACCGCGCCGGAGCCGCTGCCGCCCGCGACCACGCGCATCCCCAGGCCCCGTACGCGGTAGATGCAGATGTCGTCGCCCCAGAGCGTCGCGTCCGCCACCGCGTAGGGGCCCCGCGCGTCCCGGCCGGCCTCCACGATGTCCATGTCCACCCGGATCAGCCGGTTGGCCGGGGTGATCTGGCCGCGGTACGTCCACGCCGTCTCCCGGCCGGGCAGCACCGGCTCGAACCTGGGGTCGGCAACGCCCTCGGCCGCGTCGCGTTCCAGCAGGTAGTACTGGAGGAGCTGGCACATCGCCTCGACGCCGAGGGAGCCGGGCTGCACCGGGTCCTGGAAGAAGTGGGCCCGGAAGAACCAGGCGTCCGGGCGGACGTCCTTCTCCGAACGCAGCCGCCCCAGCCCCGCCCGGCCGCCCTGGGGCCAGTAACCGGTGACGCGGTCCAGCATCAGCAGCATGGGCCCCGGCAGCCGCAGCAGCCCGCCGCAGAAGCGGCCGGGCCGGGTGACCAGGTCGACGGTGCGGTCGCAGGGCTCGGAGAGACGGGCGCGCTCGTCCGCCGGCACCGGCACGCCCTGCTGGTCGGCGAAGGCGGACCGGGGGAAGAAGCCGAAGACGGTGTCGAGCGCGAACACCGGCACACCGTCCGCAGCGCACGACACCCGGAACGATTCGATGACCAGGTCCCCGCTGCGGGAGATCCGCGTCAGTTCGGCCCGGGTCCGTACGGTGCGCGTCGCCGGAGTCACCTCGCCGCTGACCGTGCCCGTTCCGTCGAGGTTGCGGAACAGCAGGTCCACGTCCGAGGCCAGCGCGCTGCCCACGTACGAGGCGAGCCAGCCGCACGGCTGCAGCACCGTCTCCATCAGCACCGCGAACGGCATGGTCCGGCCACCGCTCTGCTCGAAGTACCAGGCCTCGTCCGGCACGTCGTACTCCGCGACGACCGCACTCCCGTCCCGCATCCCGCCCTGAGGACCGTCCACCGACGCGATCCGGCTCATGAAGTGGTACGGGGGGCCGGGCAGCCGTGCCACGCCCCGGGTGCCGTCGAAAGGCTCGTACATCGCACCGAAGGCCTCGCTCGGCCGGCCCCAGGCGCACGCGAGCAGCGAGGGGTAGCCGAACCGGAAGCCGTCGGCCGCGGTCGCCACGGGCCTCTCCTCGCGGTGGCCGGCCAGCCCGCCCAGCAGCTGCGGCGGCAACGGGGTCGCGTCCGTCTGGACGGCGGGCGGCCCCGCGTGCCGCCACTGCGTCAGCGGCCAGTCGGGCACCAGCCGCAGGGCCATCCCGCGCCCCAGGAACGCCTTCATCCCGTCCACGGAGCCCAGCACATCGGCGTGGAGCGTCGGCACGGGGCCGGTCGACACGCCCCGTACGAACACCTCGTAGACGACCCGCCGGTCCGCCGGGGTCGCCTGGCCCCGGCACATGGCCGTGTAGGGCCGCCCGGTCACGGGTTCGAAGCGCCAGCCGTCCCGTGCGACGGTGCAGCCCATGGCCGTCAGATAGAAGGCCATGGCCTGGAGCCCGCCCTGGAGCATCAGCGTTCCCGGCATGCACGGGTCGTTGTGGAAGTGCCCGGAGAAGAACCAGTCGTCCGGCGACAGCGCGGTTTCCGCGCGCAGATAGCCGCGGCCCCACGGTCCGCCCGCCGGGTCGAAGACGCTCACCTCGTCGAGCAGCCGCAGCCTCTCCCCGTCGAGCCTCGGCGTGCGGATGTGGGCCGCCGTCGCTTCCCAGCCGGGCCCGAAACAGTCCACCGGCCGCCCTTCCGCCAGTGCCCGCAGCTCATCCGTGCCGAACCGGTGCCGGGTGCAGGGGACAGCCGGCGGGTCGAGCGGCAGAGCTTCGCCGTCACCGGGCGGGTGGCCGGCCGGGTCCCACCGGACACCGCCGCCGCCGGCGAGTTCCGCGGG
This sequence comes from Streptomyces sp. 130, assembly GCF_007096885.1. Classification (GTDB taxonomy): domain Bacteria; phylum Actinomycetota; class Actinomycetes; order Streptomycetales; family Streptomycetaceae; genus Streptomyces. The sequence goes on from NZ_VJNO01000004.1 coordinate 210,886, forward strand.
GGTGAAGAAGCCGGCCCGGCCCTCGCGGACACTGAGCCGCAGTTCGCCGTCGACATGGCAGTCGTAGTGGAAGAAGGCCAGGCGCACCCCATCGGCCTCCGCATGGCCGTCGATGTGGATCTCGTAACGCAACGTGTCCCCGGCTCGCGGCGGCGCCCCGTGGAAGGTGACGTCGCAGCCGAGCAGCCGGTAGGCGCGCTCACCCCGGTTGAGGAGGTCCGCGCCCAGCCAGCTGAGCAGGAGCAGGTCCGCCTGGCCCGCCTCGATCAGGACACCGGACGGCATGTGGCCGGTGGAGTCCAGGTACCAGCTGTCCGGCCGGACGTCGGTCTCCGTCCAGATCCTGCCGTCGGTGCGCACCGGCCCCGGCAGGGCGAGCGCCGCGGGCACCGCGTCGATGCCGGTGACCCGGTCCGCGAACAGCATCGGCGGCGCGGGCATGCGGGTCTGCACCGCGTATCCGTCCTGCTCGGCGAACCGTTCCCCGAAGAGGGCGGAGATCTTCTGCGTCGCGAGGTACTCCAGCTGGGCACGGTCGAACTTCGGCCCCGGTTTCGGCTCCGGCGCCCCCGCCGGCGGCGCGAGCGCTACGGCCGGGCGCCGCGCGGCGAGTTCCGGCGGCCGCACGGGGCGCGAGGCACGGGGCGGCGCATCGGCGCGCGCCAACGCCGCGACGGCCAGACCCGACATGCGCAGGAAGCGCTGATGGCTCTCGGTGTGGCGGGCCATCACCTCCCGGTGCGTCTCGGCGGCCCGCAGCCCCATCCGGGCCACGGCGGTCCGGGAGCCCTCGGCCACCTGGCTCCCGACGACCCCGGGGCCGGCCCCGCCCGGCTCCCGCGCGGATGGTACGGGGGCGGCCCCGTGCCGCCCCGGAACGTGCTCCGGGACGGGCGCCAGACGCGGGGCCCGGGGGAGGTCCGGCACGGCGCGGACCGGGCGGGGCAGACGCGGAGACGGGACCGGCGCCAGGGTGACCGAGGGCCGCGTGGCGGGCGGCTCCGTGGCGGCCTTCGCGAGCCGGCCGAGCAGGTCGTCGGCGTGGACCGGCACCCCGGCGACGACGAGTTCCGCCACCGCGAGGCACAGCTGCCGCAGCCCGGTGTCCCGGGGGGCGTCCAGCGCCACGGCGACGTGTTCCCGGTCGCCCAGCACCCGCTTGATCCACCCGGTGCACAGCTTCTGCGGCCCGTGTTCGACGAAGACGCGGACGCCGTCCGCCCAGGCCTGCTCCACCGTCGCCGCGAAGTCGATCGTGCCCATGCCCTGGGCGGTGACCGCGTCGGCCGCCGCCTCGGCCGTCAGCGGATACGCCCGGCCGTCGGCTCCGCTGTAGAACCGGACGCCCGGCACCTCCACGGTGGGCCGCAGGTGGGCCGCGCGCCACACCTCGCGGACCTCCGCCAGCTCCGGGGCGTGAGCCGCCAAGTCGTAGTCCAGCTCGACGGCGAACTCGGCACCCAGCCGGCCCACGACGGCAGCACACGCCTCGGACTCGCCGCCCACGACACACACACCGGGCGCGTTCACCGCCATCAGATGGACGGCGGGCTCCCCGGCGAGCGCCGCCCGGACGGCATCCGCGCCCGCACCGACCAGATAGCTCGACCACCGGGAGCCCTTGATGCCGTGGCGCCGCCAGTGGCGCCGCACCGCGCGCAGCTCCCCGGTGAGTTCGGTCGTGAACAGACCGCTGGCCCGGGTCGCCTCGTACAGTCCCGCGGCGTCGGGCCAGGCGCCCAGCGCGACCAGCGCGGTCGACTCACCGGACGAGTACCCGAGCGCGGCATCCGGCCGGAGCCCGAGCACGTCCCGGCTGAACACCGTGTGGCAGACCGCGAGTTCGGCCGCGCACCAGAGCTGCCGCAGCACCCCGCGGCGCGGCCCGGACCGCAGCCGCGTACCGAGCGCGTGGTGCGTGTCCCGTACCGCCGCACCGAGCGAGGGCAGCGAGAGCATCAGCTCGTGGCCCATGCCCTCGTACGCGGCCGAGCCGTTGGTGTACACGAACGCGGTCTGCCCGCCCACCGGCCGGTCCCGGAACCGCACGCCCGCCGGCCGCGCCCCGCCCTCGGTCAGCCAGCGGCGGGCCGCCTCCATGAGCTCCGGGGACACGCTGTCGCCGTCGGTCACGAAGGCCAGCCGTGCCGGGCCCGCACCGGAGCGCACATCCGCGTCCATCGCGGCCAGCACCTCCCGGCGGTCCGCACCGGAATACACCCGCAGGCGCGGAGCCGGCCCCCGCAGCCACGGCCGCGCGTCCCCCGCGCGAAGGCGTACGCGCACGGCGGGCCCCTCCACCGGCGTCACCACGGCCCGCGCGGTACGGGGGACCGCCCCGGTGTCGGCCGGGCCGTCCGGCCGGGGCACGGCACGGTGCTGCAGGGCGAGCGCGGCGACGGCGACGGAGACCAGCCCGGACGCCGCGTGCGCCCGTCCGAAGGCCGCCGAGGGGTCGAAGGCCGCGTCCGGGCCGTCACCGATCACCAGGTCGGGTTCGTCGTCGCACCCGTCGTCGAGCAGGGCGACGACCTCGTCGCCGTCCCTGCGCGCGGTGTCCAGCAGCTTGAGTACGAGGACGACGGCAGCGTCCCCCGGCTCGCTCCCGTACCCCAGCTCCCGCAGGGCGGCCCGGTGCACCGCCTCGCAGGACACGTCGGCGGCGCCCACCAGCGCGGCGTCCACCTCGCCCGCACGCAGTGCCCGCGCCGCGAGCCCCAGCCCGACCGGCCCGGAGGCCTCCTCCGCCGAGACGGTGAACCCGGGCCCGCCCAGGTCCAGTTGGGTGCTGATGCGGTTGGCCGCGAGGTTCGGCATGCTCCCCACCACCCCCTCCGCCGTCATCGCCGGGGCGAACGCGTCCCGCGCCCGGTCCGCCGGTACGGCACCTGCCTGCCCCGCCTCATCCAGCCAGTGCGGCACCCGCCACCGGGCCCCGGCGCGCGCCACCTCCGGATCCACCCCCATGCCGACGACCACCATGGTCCGCTCCCGGGGAAGCGCCACCGTCCGCACCGCCTCCCGGGCGGCCTCCAGCACCAGAAGCTGATGGCGTACGGTCCGCTCCAGGGCCAGGGGCGGGAAGCACAGGTCGTCGAGTGCCACGGCGAACTCCGTCGCGGGGCCCCGCCGTTCGCCACCCAGGACGGCCCGGCGCAGATCCTCCGCGGACGTGCCGTCACCCACCCGGGCACCGACCGCGACGACGGCCACCGGTGCCCGGCGCCCCGGGGCGGCCGGCGACTTCCCGGCCGGCCGGGGGACGGCGGGCCGGCGCACCTCGTCGGGATGGTCCACGACGACGTGGGCGTTGGTCCCGCCGAAGCCGAACGCACTCACCGCCGCCCGGCGCGGCCCCGTCCACCGCTCCGGCTCCGTCAGCACCCGCAGCGGTGTGTCCGACAGCAATTCCAGCGGCCGCCGTACACCCGGTGTCGCCGGGCGCACCCCCGCCCGCAGCGCGCCGAGCACCTTCAGCAGCCCGGACATGCCCGCCGAGGCCAGCAGGTGCCCGATGTTCGACTTCACCGAACCGATGGGCACGTCCGTCCCGTCCGCGAAGACACGGGCCATGGCCCGTGCCTCGACCGCGTCACCGACCGGTGTTCCCGTCGCATGGCACTCGACCAGCCCCACCGACTCGGGCGCGACGCCCGCCCCCGCGTACGCCAGACGCATGGCCCGCACCTGCCCCGCCTCCGACGGGCTGATCAGCCCGGCGCCGCGCCCGTCGTTGGACAGCCCCGCGCCCCGGATCACACCGAGCACCCCGAGCCCCGCCCGCACGGCGTCCGGCAGCCGCATCAGCGCGACGAACCCGGCACCCTCGCCGTGCACCAGGCCGTCCGCGTCCCGCTCGAAGGGCCGGCTGCGCCCCGTCCGGCTGGCCGCGGACAGGGCGCAGAACCCCACGTGGAGATAGAGCGGGTCGGGCCGGCTGACCGCACCGGCCACCATGAGGTCGGCGGTGCCGTCATGCAGCCGGTCGCACGCCAGCTTCACCGCGTACAACGAGGAGGCGCAGGCCGCGTCGAGGGACCACGCCCCGGCCCCGAGGCCGAGCGCCCGGGCCGCGAGTGCCGCCGGCAGCCCGGAGGAGAAGCGGTTGCGGGCATCGGGACGCGCACGGCGCCCGCCCCGCAGCAGAGCGTCACGGAGCGACGGGTGCTGCTCCGACAGCCATACGTGTTCGGCGAAGGCCGCCCCGGCCTGCGTCGGGTACGACAGATTGCCCAGCACCAGACCACCGCGCGGCGACGGCCCCTGCCGGCCGGCCTCGGCGAGCGCCTGCCGGGCGCCGTACAGGACCCAGTGGAACAACGGGTCCAGCGCGGCGATCCGTTCCGGCCCGATCGCGAAACCGCCGGGGTCGAAGACGGAGTCGAACCCCTCGACGTACCCGCCGGTCTCCGTCCAGGTGCGGTCGGCGTGGTCGCCCACCGAGCCCATGACCCGGTGGCGCGGCACCCGCCAGCGTCCGGCCGGGGCTGCCGACAGGCTGGTACGGCCGGCGGCGACGTTCGCCCAGAACGTGCCGGGGTCCAGGGCACCGGGCAGCACGCAGCCCCGGCCGACGACGGCGATCGGTTCGAAATCCATACGGATGCTCACTTCAGCGGCGGGGAGGGCGGCGGAGACCGGAGGCCGGCGGTGTCAGGAAGGGCGGCGGACGAGTTCCACGCCGGTCAGCTCCAGCAGGACACCTCCGTCGGCGTCGATCAGGGCCGCGTCGCACCGCGCGCCCGTGGCATGCGCCTTCCGCCCCCGCACCACACACCGCACCTCGCCGTCCACCGGGCCGCGCCGGTGCACCCGGCACTCGGCCACCGCCATCGGCAGCGTCCCGGCCCCCAGGGCCGCCTCGGCCCAGAGCAGGGCGAGCTGGAGGGCGCCGTCCACCGCTGCGGCGTCCAGCGCCCAGTGACCGCCTGCCCAGTCCAGTCCGCGCAGACCCACGACGACGGCTTCGGCGCCGTCCTCCGAGACGCCCCGCACCGCACGCAGCGCACGGAACCGGGGGCCGTGGAAGAGGGCCGTCCCCTCGTACGGGCCGGCCGCGCCGAGCGGCTTCAGGGACTCGGGGGCCGCCCAGGCGTCCGGGGCCGGCCGGCCGCCCCCGGTGTCCAGCACCGCCCGGAAGTACGCCGCACCGTCCTCGTCCCGCAGTTCGGCCTCCAGCCCGGACGGCGCACCGGGCGCGCCCCGGCTGCCGAGCAGGGTGAGCCGGTGGCCCCCACCCGCCAGGCCGGGCAGGGCGCACGTCCGGTACACCCGCAATTCCCGTACGACGAGCGGGCCGGGGGCCGGCAGCCACGCCGCGCCGGCACCCGCGAACCAGTTCAGGGCCATCGCCACGGGCAGCACCGGCACTTCGGCGGGCGCGTGGTCCGCCAGCTGCGGCAGCGAGTTGGCGCGGACGAGGACCTGCGCCCTGGCGGGACCGCCGGCCGGTGCGACGGCCGCCGGGTCGTCCCCGGACACCAGGACGACCCTGGGCTCACCGGCCGGGCCCGCCAGCTCGGCCGTGAAGGCGGCGGCTCCCCGCGCCAGGGGAATGAGCGGCACCCCGGACCGGCCGAAGTGCGCCGCGAGGGACGGGGTGACCATCCCGCCCTGCCAAGGCCCCCAGGCCACACACCGCACCAGGCAGCCGGGGCGGCGGGCCTGCTCGGCCGACGCCACCTGATGCAGGACCTCGTTGGCCATCGCGTAGTCGCACTGCCCCGGATTGCCGAACACGGCGGCCACCGAGGAGAACAGGACGATCGTGTCCAGGGGGTCGTCCGCCGTCGCCGCCAGCAGGGCCCGCAGACCGTCCACCTTGGTGGACATCACCGACTCGGCCTGCTCGTCGCTCTTGTCGGCGATCCGCTTGTCGGCCAGCACCCCCGCACCGTGCACCAGGCCGGTGACCGGACCCCATGCGTCACGGACCTCGCGCAGGGCCGCGGCAAGGGCCTGCCCGTCACGGGCGTCCACCTGGACGTACCGCACGGGCGAACCGGCCGCCTCCAGGGCCGCCAGCGTCGCCCGCACCTCGCGCGCGGCCAGGATCTCCCGCGCCCGGGCCGCGATCCGCGCGGGCGACGCGCCCGTCCCGGCCTCATCGGCACGCCGGGCCAGCAGGCGGGTGAGCGCCTGCTCGTCGGCCGCCGCGCCGAACCCTTCGGGCTCGGCGTCCGGGTCGGTCCTGCCCAGCAGCGCGATCCGCGGACGGTGGGCCCTGGCCAGGTCCCGCAGGGCGGCGGCCGTCACCCCCCGGGCGCCGCCGGTGGCCACGATCACCGACGCGGAGGTGATCCGGACCTCACCGGAGGGCTCGGCCGGGGCGGGCAGCAGGCGCGGGACGAGCCGTGAACCGTCGGCCCGCAGACCGGTCTCCGGGTCGGCACCCCCTTCGAGCAACTCCCGTACGACCGCCTCGGCGACCGCTTCGTCGTCCCGGCCGCCCCGCTCGCAGTCGATGACCTTGCACGACCCGTCCGGCCACTCCTTGGCCGCCGTCCTGACCAGCCCGGCGACCCCGCCCAGCCAGGCACGTTCGCCGCTGCGGCCGTCGAGCCCGAAGTCGCCCCCGGTGTCCTGCACGGCCACGAACACGGCATCGCCCCCGGCCGCCCGCGCCGCCACCGTGCGCGCCGCGCGGAGCGCCGAACGGTGGACCTCCCTCGCCTCGTCCGGAGCACCGGCCGCGGTCAGCGCGCCGAGATGGACGACGGCCCGCGCGCCCGAGGGCACCTCGGCCACGGCGGTGGCGTCCACGCCCCGCTCCGCCAGCTTCCGGGCGACGAGACCGGTCAGTCCGCACCCGTCCGGGCCCTCACCGGTGACCACGACCGGCCCGTCCAGCAGCCCCGCCGTCACCAGACCGCCGGCAGGCGCCTCCACCAGGCGCGGCACGAACCGGGTCAGGGGTACCTCCTCGCCGCCGTGGGCGTCGGGGACGGGAAACCCGGCGCCCTCCGCAGCGCCGCTCTCCGCGACGGCGGCGGGCGCCCCCACGGGCATGGGGCCCGTGACCAGCGCGTCGATGATCTCGCGCAGCGTGCGGAGCCGGCCCAGGTGCCCGACGTCCCCCGACGCCAGGTCACCCACCTCGCGGCGGACGGCCGACAGGATCTCGACGCGCTTGATGGAGTCGACGCCCAGATCCGCCTCCAACTCCATGTCCACGTCGAGCATCTCGGCCGGGTAACCGGTGAGCCGGGCCACCACCGACAGCAGGACGTCCCGCAGTTCCGAGGGCGAGAGGGACCGCGGCGCGGCGTCGTCGGCCGGTTCGGCGTCCGTTGCCGCGGCCGGTGCCGGCGTGGTCGGGGCGGGCTCGGGCTCGGGGGCGAGGGGGGCCGGCGGTGCGGGGGCGAACGCGGGAGCCGGCCCCGGCACCGCCACCGGCGCGGGCGCCGGAGGGCGGGGGAGCGGCAGCGGTGCCGTGGGAGCCGGAAGGACGGGCGCGTCCTGGGCGAGCGGCACGCCGAGCATCGCGGACATGCTCGTCTCGGTCATCCGGAGGAACGCCAGGTGGCTGTCGACCAGCATGCGCTGACAGGCCGCGTGGGCCTCCGCCGTCTGCCGGTGCATCCGGTCCACGGCCGCGTACAGATCCGGGTCGTGGAGCCCCGAGGTCCCGTGCGCGGGGGCGGACACCGGGGCGGTGACGGCCTCCGCGGCCTGTGCGGGCACGGGCGCCGGGGAGGGGAGGTACGCGGGCATGGGGGCCGCCTGGGTCTCGGACTCGGGTACGTGCGGGGGACGCGGCCGGGGCGCCGGCTCACCGTGCGGCCGGGTGGCCGCCGCGCGGGGCGGGGGGAGCTGACCGTGGTTGGCTCCGCTGATCTTCACCGTCATTCGGGGCTCGCGCTCCTTCGCTGAGGTCTCGGGCGAGTCGTAGGGCGCCCAGAGAGCGCCGAGGTCGAGGGGCACACCGCGCACGGACAGCTCGCCGAGTGCCGCGTGCAGGCCGCCGGTTCCGTTCCGGCCGGCGCCGTCCAGGGAGACGGCGGTGTGCGGCCGGTCACCGAGGATCTGACCGGCCAGAACGGTCAGCGTGTTGCCCGGGCCGATCTCGACGAACGTCCGCACCCCGCTCGCGTACATGGCCTCGATCTGGTCCTGGAAGAGCACCGGCGAGGCGAGGTGGCCGGCGATCCGGCGGCGCACCTCCTCCGGGTCCGCGGGATACGGTGCCGCGTCCGCGTTGCCGTAGACCTCGATCCCGGGCGCCACCAGCGGCACCGTCCGCAGGTACGCGGCCAGCGGCTCCGCGGCGGGCGCGACGACCGGACTGTGGAAGGCGGTCGACGCGGCCAGCCGCCGGGTGGTCACACCCTCGGCGGCGAACGCCTCCCCGGCGCGTGCGACGGCGTCCGCCGCGCCCGAAAGGACCACCTGGCGCGGCGCGTTGTGATTCGCGGGCCACACGTCCCCGAACGCCCCCTCGGCCAGCACCCGCGCGACACGGGCACGGTCCGTCGCCACGGCCAGCATCGCCCCCGGCACACCCGCCGCATCCCGCATCAGCTCGCCACGGCGCCGGGCGAGGCCCAGCAGCGCCCCGGCGTCCAGCACACCCGCGCAGTGCAGCGCGGTCAGCTCACCGAAGCTGTGCCCCGCCACACAGTCCGGGCGCAGCCCCAGCTCCCGCACCACCTCCAGCAGCGCCATCGCGTGCACCGCCAGCGCCGGCTGCGCCCACTCGGTGGCGTCCAGCAGCGCCTGCCGGGCCGCCCGTTCCCCGTCGTCGAAGGCGGGCGGCGGGAACACCACCCGGTGCAGCGGCTGCCCGTCGAAGGCGGTGCCACCCAGGCCGTCCCACACCGCCTGTGCCGCCGGGACCAGCATGGCCGGGCCGGCGCCCATCCCGACGTACTGCGAACCCTGGCCGGAAAACAGGAAACCGATACGGCCGGGAGCCGGCTCCCCGCACGCGTACCAGGCCCCGAAAGGCGCGGCGAACGCCGCGTCCCCGCGCTGTGCGACCAGCGCGAGCGCACGGTCGTACTTCTCCCGCAACTCCTGCGCGTCGGCGGCCACGACCGCCAGGCGCACCGGTGCGGCGGGGTCGAAGGACGCCTGGCTCTCCCGGGCCAGTGCAACAAGCGGGCGGGCCCCGTCCGCCGGCGGGGGCACCAGCTCGCCGGGGGAGCCGGCGCTGAACAGGACGAGCTCGTTCGGCGCCGAGCGGTGGCGCGGTGCCGTCCGGGCCCCGCCGCCCGACGGCACGTACTCCTCCAGCGTGACGTGGAAGTTGCTGCCGCCGAACCCGAAGCTGGAGACCGAGGCCCGGCGCGGATGGCCCGGCGGCCGTACCCACGGACGCGTCTCGGTGTTCACGTAGAACGGGCCGTCGGGCCGGGCCGCCTCCGGGTTGGGCCGCTCGACCTTCACCGTCGGCGGCAGCACCTGGTGGCGCAGGGCCATGACCGCCTTCAGCAGCCCCGCCGCACCCGCGGCACACTTGGTGTGGCCGATCTGGGACTTGACCGAACCGATCGCGCACCACTGCCCGTACTGCCCCTCCGAGCGCCGGGACGCCCCGAACACCTCGTTCAGAGCCGTCAGTTCGGCCGTGTCCCCGGCCTTGGTCCCGGTGCCGTGCGCCTCGACGAGCTCCACCGTCTCCGGCCCGTAACCCGCCTCCTCGTAGGCGCGCCGCAGGGCCCGCGCCTGGCCCTCGGGCAGCGGTGCGTAGATAGCGGTGCCGCGGCCGTCGGACGAGGTGCCGATGCCCCGGATCACCGCGTGGACGCGGTCGCCGTCCCGCTCCGCGTCCGACAGGCGCTTCAGGGCGTACATGACGACGGCCTCGCCCAGCATGGTCCCGTCCGCCGCAGCGGAGAACGGCCGGCAGTCCCCGCTGGGGGACAGCGCGGGCGTCTTGGAGAAGCACAGGAACATGCCGACGTCGTTGCCCGTGTCCACACCCCCGCTGATCACCAGATCCGCCCGGCCGAGCGCCAGTTCCCCGACCGCCGTCGACAGGGCGGCCAGCGAACTGGCACAGGCCGCGTCGGTGGTGTGGTTGATGCCGTGCAGGTCGAACCGGTTGGCGATCCGGCCCGCGACGACGTTGCCCAGCAGCCCCGGGAACGTCGACTCGCGCCACGGCTCGAACCGGGCCGAGATCCGGTCGCACACCGCCTGCGCGTCGGCCTCCGGAAACCCGCTCTCGCGGAGCGCGGCGAGCCACACCGGGCGGTGCGTCCGCGCGTACATGTGCGGAAGCAGTTCCAGGGCCGCCGCGCCGAGGACCACACCGGTCCGGTCCGGGTCCAGCCGCTCCCTGCCCCCGGCGTCCGCCAGTACCTGGTCGGCGACCATCAGCGCGAGCAGCTGGGAGCTGTCCGTCGACGACAGGACAGCAGGCGGGATTCCGTACGCCATCGGGTCGAAGCCGACCTCCGGCAGGAAGGCCCCCCGGCGGGCGTACGTCCGGTCGGGGGCCGCCGGGTCCGGATCGTAGTGGTCCTCGACCCGCCAGCGGGTCGCCGGCACCTCGGTGATCAGGTCCCGCCCGCCGGTCACGAGCCGCCAGTAACCGGCCGCGTCCGTCGCACCGGGCACCAGGGCACCCACCCCCACCACGGCGACGGGATCGCGGCTGAGCGCGGAGGCACACACCTGGTCTCCTCGGAGATCGGGCCGCGGGACGCCCGGGCCGCTCATGCCGCCTCGCACGGCAGGTACCTGAACGCCTCGGGCGGCAACGGAATGCCGTGCGTGCGCAGTTGATGGGCCCGGGTCAGCACCGCGGCCCCTTCGAGCAGGTGGAGGGCGATCCCGACCACGGTCCGGTTCGCGGGATCGGCCAGCGGCGTGCCCGCGACCCACCGGTTGAAGGACCCCATCGAAGGCCCGCACCAGATCTGGTAGTCCGCACGCCGTGACGCCTGCCCGTCGATCGCCCAGCGGCTCGAACTGCCCAGGTACCAGCGGAAGACCAGGGCCATCCGGTGCTTCGGGTCCGCCTCCGCCCGCGTGATCTCGGCGGGGTCGCGCTGCTCCCAGAACTCCCGCGTACGCTGCCAGGTCTCGTCGAACGACGCGCCCAGCACGCCGCGTTCGAGCGTGGTCCGCAGAGCGGCCGGGATCTCCTCCAGCGAGCCGTGCGCCAGGTACGCCGCGTGGAGCCGGCCGGCCCGCCGGGCGAACATCGTCCCCCGCGACAGCACCTGCAGCTTCACGCCCAGCTCGAACATGTCGGCCGCCGGCGCCATCGCCACGTCGGCGATGTCCGCCTCGCACAGCATGGCCTTGGCCTCCGGGCACAGGCCGGCCTCGACAGCGGTCTGGTTCACCGACCCCACCACCACGTAGGACGCCCCGAGGGCGAAGGCGGCGGCCACCGCGTCGGGTGTGCCGAGGCCGCCCGCCGCGCCGATCCGGACGGGCCGGCGATAGCCGTACCGCAGGCAGACCGCGTCGCGCAGCGCCGCGATCCTCGGCAGCAGAACCGACAGCGGCCGGTTGTCGGTGTGCCCACCGCTGTCCGCCTCCACGGTGATGTCCTCGGCGACCGGCACGCACGCCGCCAGCTCCGCCTCCTCCCGCGTCAGCCGGCCCTGGGCCACGAGCGGCTCCAGCAGGCCGGTGGGAGCGGGGGAGAGGAACCTCTCCGCCACCTCGGGCCGCGAGACCTTCGCGAACATCCGCGTACGCCGGACCACCGTCCCCTCGGCGCCCCGGCGCAGCCCCCGGGCCGCACACCACACGACGGCCGGCGTCAGCTCCATGTACGCCGACGCGGAGACCACGGGGACACCGCGGCGCACCAGGAGTTCGGCGACGCGCCGCTCCAGCTCCGGCTCGGCCGGTGAGTGGATGAGGTTCACGCCCCAGTTCCGCGAAGCGCCCAGCTCGCCGGCGAGGGTGTCGACCGCCCGTGCCACCTCCGCGTACGCCAGGCCGCCCGCGCCGAAGAAGCCCAGCATCTCCGCCCGCGCCATCGCCGCCACCATGGCCGTGGTCGCGATCCCGTTCGCCATCTCGCCGGCGACGTAGGGGAACCGGACGCCGTGCGCCTCGCAGAACGTACGGCCGCCGAGCCATTCCGGGTACAGCGGCGGCAGCGTCCCGAGCACCCGGTCCGGCGGCGGCACGGCACCGAGGGCGAGCCCCCGCTCACCGCCCGGACCGCTGACCAGATGGACGGGTTCACGGATGCGCCGGGCGCAGGCGGCGATCTCGTCGGGGGAGAAGACCTCCCGGGCCACCACGGGGGAGCCGGAAGCTGCGAGGACGGACACGGGGATGCTCCAACGGTGACGAAGAAGGTGACGAAGAAGGGGAGAGCGGGAAGAGGCGGGCGACGGCAGGTCAGGCGCAGCGCACGGAGCGCGGGCCCGCTGCCCCGCCCGGCGGTCCGGGCACCGTCCGGGCGCGCGGGGCCAGGCCGGCCCACAGGTAGTCGGCCCCCACCGGGGCGGACGCGGCCGAGGCACCCAGCAGCGCTCTGACCCGGGTGTCGTCGAACCGCCGCCGGTGCGCGAGGTAGGCGGTCATGCCCGGGTAGAAGTCCAGCAGCGCCTCCAGGGCCGTCGGCGTGCCCGGTCTGACGGCCACCAGCTCGACCGAGACCGGGACGAGCCGTTCCAGCACGTCCACGACCGTCGTCACGGGGACGTCGCGGTCATGGACGACGTGGTACGTGCCGACCCCGCTCGCAGGGGCCCGGGCGGCCAGCCGCACCATGACCTCGGCCGCGTGCTCCACCTGGAGGAGGTTCAGCCGGCCGTGCGGATGCCCCACCGTCCGGACGCGGGGCCGGACGCCCGGGGCGCCGGCCCGCTCACCCCCGGGACCGGTGGCGTCGCGCGCCTCCCGCAGGATCCGCTCGATGACCTGGAGCGGGTGCGAGGGCAGTTCGGGATGCGGCGGCAGGTCGGTGACCAGGATGCTCGGCCGCAGGACCAGGACCGGCCGGCCGTGCTCCCGCGCCCAGTCGTGCACCAGTAACTCGGCCTCGTACTTGGAGCGTTCATAGGCGTTCTCGAAGCCGCAGGCGTCGTCCAGCTCGTCCTCGTACGCCACCCCCTCGCGTCGGGCACCGGCCACGAACGCGGTGCTGACGTGGTGCACGCGGGGCCTCAGCCTGCCCGCCGCGGCCAGCTCCAGGACGTGCCGCGTCCCTTCGACGTTGGTCCGGCGCAGCTCGGGGAGGTCCCCCTCCAGGTTGATGCTTCCCGCGCTGTGCCAGAGCGCGCCGATCGTGTCGGCCAGCTCGTGGAACGCCCGCTTCGGCAACCCGAGCCGGGGCTGCGCCAGGTCGGTCTCCACCACCCGTAGCCGCTCGGGGAGTGCCTCGGTGAACGCCGGGGCGGAGCCGGTCAGTTCGAAGAACCGTACGATGCGGTGCAGAGCGTCCCCCGAGCCGGCGTGCGCGAGAACCGTCACCGACCGGTGCGTGTCGAGCAGGCGACGCAGCAGACGCAGGCCGAGGAATCCGGTGGCGCCGGTGAGGGCTACGTGCACGGCCAGGGCTCCAAGGGCTAGGAAGGGACAGCCCGCGCCCGCCGCCTACGGCGGAGCACGGGACGGCTGCGGCGACCGGGAACGGCGCACCGCCACTCCGGGCGACGCCGGCCTCGCCGCCGGCTCCACGGCCCTCCCCGAGCACGTTGATCGTCGACGCACGGCACACCATGACAGACGGCGGGCGAAGCGGAAGACCTCGATCCGGGCGGCTCACCCGAACGAAGTACGCCCCCCGCCGGGGGCCGCGCACGTCAGTGCGGACGCGTGCACCACGGGCGCCGGGGCGCGGCCTGTGCGCGCACCGGGTCAGTCCCCGCGTGCGCAGGGCGTGCGAGCCCGTCACCCGTCCCTCCTTCGGGGGAACTTGCGGGTGGTCCCGGGGGAGACCCCGGGACGGGACCCGAAGCGGGAACCGGCGGGGCCCGCGGTCGCACGGCGCGGGAACGGCACGGCGGTCGGGCCGCCGCCTCCGTACGCGGAGGGCCGCAGCCGACCGGCGCGGCCCGCCGGGAAGACCCGGGTCCGGTGCCGTCGGCGGTCACGGGGCCGCGTGGCCGGTGGTCATCCTGGGGCACGCGGCGGGCACCCGCCGCCGCGCGCCGTGCTCGCCGCCCGGCACCCCGTCTCCGCGCACCTCGCCGCGCGCACCCGTCACGATGGAGTCGTCACCCATGTCCGTTCCCGGCCGGTCGCCGGCGCAGTCGTCGCCGTCCACCACGCCCGTCCCGCCGCCCCGGCCCGCCGCCCCCTCCGCCGGCCACCGCGGGCAGACGCCCCCACCAGCCCCGCCCGAGCCGTCCCGCGCCCCCGCACACCTGCGCGTCCACCCCGTGGACCGCGCCTTCCTCGGCCTGGAACGGACGCGCCCCGACGTCCGCTGGGACACCGGCGGCATCGCCTACCTGAGCGGCCCGCCCCCCGCCCTCGCGGACCTCCGCGCCTACGTCGCGTACTGCCTGCGCGGCGTGCCCCTGATGACGAGCCGGGTGACGGGCGGCCGGCGCCCGCGCTGGCAGCCGGACGAGGACTTCGTCCTGGAGCACCACGTCCACGAGTCCGTCGCCGAAGGGCCCGACGGATGGGACGCCGCCCTGCACGCCGCGCTCAACGCCCCCTTCGCGCCCGGCGCCTACTGGGGGATCTGGCTGGTCCACGGCCACGCCGACGACGCGTACGCCGTGTGCTACCGCCTCCGCCACGCCTGCCAGGACGGCTCGGCGGCGGCCATGGCCTTCCGGGCACTGCTCGGCGAGGGAGAGCCGTCGGGCCGCCCCGTGCCGGCACCCGGCCGCCGCTCCGCCGTGCCCGGCCGGGTGGTCGCGGCCCTCCGGCTCGCGGTGAAGTTCGCGGCCGGGACGCTCGTACGCCGCTACCGCCCGGCCGCCGGATTCGCGCCGACCGGGGAACGGCGGCTGTACCGGGGACGCGTGCCGGTGGACACCCTGCGCGGCATCGGTGCCGCCGGGGGCGGCTCGGCGCACGACGCGCATCTCGCCGCGCTCGCCGGAGCGCTGGCGGCCTGGTCCGAGAAGGCGGGCATCCCCCTGCCCCGGGCCACGGCGGTGCTCCCGGTCGACGCACGCCGCCCCGAGGAGGAACAGACCTGGGGGAACCGCTGCTTCGCCCTGCCGCTCGAACTGCCCGTGCACATCGCGCCGGGGCACCCGGGCGCGGCCCGGCGGCGGCTGGACCACGTCACGGCGGCGACGCGGAAGCTGCGGGGCGCCGCGTGGCGGCAGGCGATCGTGGACCTGGTCCGCCACATGCCGGCCCGCCCCACCGCGTGGTACATGCGCCGGGTGCTCTCCCCCCGCGTCGCGAACGTCATGGCCACCTCGATGCCGCTCGCCCACCGGGGCAGCCTGGGCGAGACGCAGGTGACGGGGACCGCCCTGCTGCCGCTGGTCGTCCCCGGGCACCTCTTCGCCGTCGGGCTCTCGTTCTTCGGCGAGTGGGCCGAGGTCTCCGTCGTCGTCGACAGGGGACTGGCCCTGGGCGGGGAGCTGCCGGACCTGTGGGAGCGGGCCGTGGCGGAACTGGCGGAGACCACCGCGCCGCACTGAGCCCCCGCCCCCTACGCGTCCGCCGGGCGGGCGCCGCGAGCGCGGCGTCGGCCCGCCCTGAGCTCCCGGCGCAGGAGCTTGCGGTAGGCGCGGACCTCGATCTCGATGCCGTGCCGGTAGGTGGGCGCGTACGCCCCGGAATCGCGGCGGCGCTCGCGACGGATCGCCCGGACCATCCGCTCCGGCGCCGGGAGCGCGACCGTGCCCTCGATCAGATCGGCGATCCACTCCGCCTGGGGCTCGAGCAGCGGGAAGGCCGCACCGGCCGGCTGCGCGAGCCCCATGAAGTAGAGCCCGGGCAGCCCGGGCGGAACCGTACGCAGGTAGAGGTCCGTACGCCCGTCGGGGGCGGCGAAGACGGACGGGCTCAGGAACGGGAAGGAGAGGGAGTAACCGGTCGCGTACACCACCGCGTCCACGGCCTCGCGGCTGCCGTCGGTGAACACCGCGGAGTCCCGGCCGAACGAGCTGACCCCCGGCTTGGGTGTGACCGCGCCACGGGCGAGCTGCACCAGGAGTTCGTCCGACGACGAAGGGTGCGTGTCGAGCGGCCCCCGGGCCGGCCGGGGGAGCCCGTACCGCTGGGGAGCACCCCTGCTCAGCCGCAGGAGCAGGGCCATCGCCGGACCCTTGACGAAGCGTGGCAGCGCGGCGAGCGGACTCACGGCCAAGTGGTCCGCCGGCCGGCCGAGCAGCATTTTGGGGAACACATGGACCGGGTCACGTGCCGACAGGTAGGTCCGCGCCGCCGTGCGGGAGATCTCCGCGGCGATCTCGCACGCGGAGTTGCCCATGCCGACGACCAGCACCCGCAGGCCGGCGTACGGCCCAGGAGTGCGGTACGCGTGCGAATGCACGGAGAGGCCTTCGAAGTCCTCGGCGCCCGGGACGGCGGGGTCCGGGAGACGCGGGTCCCAATGGTGGCCGTTTGCCACCACCACCTCGGTGTACCGCCGGGTCACGGTCCCGGCGCCCGCGTCCCCGCGCCTGCGATGGCCGACTTCCCAGCCGCCGCCGTCCAGGGGACGTACGGAAACCACCTCGGTGCCGAACACGATGTGCCGGTGCAGACCGGACGAGGCCGCGTACTCCTCCAGATAGGCGAGGACCTGGCTGTGATGGGGGAAGACCGGCCCGTCCGCGGGCATGGCCAGCGAGGAGAAGGACATGCTCTCCTTCGAGATGTTGGCGTGCAGCGACGCGTACACCCCCGACATCCCGTTGTCGTTCCCGTAGCGCCAGAGCCCGCCGATCCGCGACCCGGCCTCGTAGCAGTCGAACGGGATGCCGCGCGAGGCGAGGACCTTGCCGGCCGCGAGCCCCGAAGGGCCCGCCCCGATCACACACGTTCTCCGCATCACTCGCCGACCTCTCCCGACCGGGCCGCGGCCCGGTGCGCCCGTGTCCCGCCACGCTAGCCGTCCGCGTCCGCGCCGGGCCGGTCGGCGGGCGGCGAACCCGCCGCACGCGTGGTCGGGGCCGCACCGGGTTGACGCCGCCCGGACGGCGAGCCCCGAGCACCGTTTCCGGGGCGCCACACGGTCGTTGAGCACGGACGGAGGGTCCGCGGCCGGCCGGAAGCCGTCGCCGCCCGGGCGGCGGCAGGCGGGCGCACCCCGGAAGCCCAGTCACGACGGAGCAGCGCGATGGACGTCACCGATGTGCACCACTCCTACCGGCGGCACGCCGTCCTCCGGGGCGTCGGCCTGCGGCTCGAACCAGGCGTTCTCGCCGGGATCGTGGGGGAGAACGGGGCCGGCAAGTCGACCCTGCTCAAGATCCTCGCCGGTGAACTCCGCCCGGACCGGGGCACGGTGCGGCGCAGCGGCAGATTCGGCTACTGCCCGCAGGCAGTCGTGCTGGACGACTCGTTCACCGTCCGCCAGCACCTCGACTTCTTCCGGCACGCGTTCGGTCTCCGGGACCTCGGCAGGGCCCACGAGGTGATGGAGATCCTCGCCTTCACCGAGTACCTCGACCAGCGGGCGGGACTCCTCAGCGGAGGCTCCCGCCAGAAGCTGAACCTGACGCTCGCCCTGATGCACGATCCGGACGTCCTGCTGCTGGACGAGCCCTACCAGGGGTTCGACTGGGAGACCTATCTGCGCTTCTGGGAACTGGCGACGAGCCTGCGCGACGCCGGACGCTCGGTGCTGGTCGTCTCGCACCTGGCCTACGACATCGGCCGGCTGGACGCGCTGTGGCGGCTGGAGGGCGGCCGCCTGCACCGCCAGGACACGCGTACGGAGGCGGCGGCGTGAGGCGGCACTGGTCCCTGTTCGCCACGGCGTCCCGCTACGCGCTGATCGGCCACGCCCGCAACCGGTTCGCCATGCTGCTCGTGGTCGTGTACATCCCCGTGTGGATCGGCCTGGCCTACGTGGCCATCCCCAGCCGGCCGGCGCCGTTCCGGCTGCGGGCCACCGGCGAGGTCCTGTCCCCGCCGGGCAACCACCTGACCCAGATCACCGGCGCGCTCAACGCGGTCACCCTGATCGCCGGTTTCATGATGTTCGCGGCGACCTTCACCGGAGGAGCCTTCGACCGCCGCCTGGCCATGGCGGGATACCCCCGGTATCACCTCGTCCTCGCCAAACTCACCGCGCTCACCCTCGTCTGCACGGCCGTCGCCGCGTACGCCACGGCGGCGGCGGGCTTCGCCTGGGCCCCGCGGCAGCCCTTCGTGCTGGCCGCCGGGCTGTTCCTCGCCGCCCTGACCTACGGCGCACTCGGAGTGGTCTTCGGATCGGTGCTCCGCCGCGAGGTGGAGGGGATGTTCGCCATCCTCATGATCAGCATTCTCGACGTGGCCCTGCAGAACCCGCTCTCCAGCTCCGGCTCGGACAGCCCGGTCGTCCGGTTCCTGCCGACGTACGGCTCCGTGCAGGCCAGCATGTCCGCTGCCTTCTCCGACGCTCCGGCCGGCGAAGGGCTCGCGATCCAGCTCCTCTGGCTCACCGGCGCCGCGTGCGCCGGACTGCTGGTCTTCCGCAGGCGCACCCGGGACGCGCTGCCGCGACGGGCGACGGCGCGGGTGCCGGCACCCGCCCGGCCCCGGGAGGCGTCCGGCGGCGAGCCGGCCCGCGTACAGGAGCCGTGACCTGCGGAGGCCGGTGATCGTTCTGTAGCCGTCGGCGCTCACGCGCCGCCCGCGACGAGACCCCCTTCGTGCAAGGAGCACTGCGCCCATGAACCTTTCGCGTACCGCCAAGAGCACCGTGCTGACCGCGGTCCTCCTGTCCGCGACCGCGCTGGCCGCCCCGGCCCCGGCGCAGGCGGCGCCGCTGCCGCCCGCGTGTCAGGAGGCATTGCTGGAGACCTTCGACAAGTTCCCCGTCGTCGACTTCACCGTCCCGGACAAGGCCAAGAACACCATGCTCGCCGAGGTCCTCGGCCTGAGCGAGGCCGACCAGCAGGTGTTCACCGAGCAGGCGTGCGCGGCCTGGAACAGCTGGGCGACCGCCAACGGCCAGGCCGTGGCCACGGACCTGGACACCCGCTACCGGAACGCGGCGGGACCCGTGTGCAACAAGTTCGCCAAGTCGTCCCTGGCGACGATCAAGAAGTACGCCCCGAACGTGCCCGCCGAGACGCGTGACCTGGAAAAGCTGGCCAAGCGGATCTGGACGGACTCCATGGAGAAGCTCGCGGCGGACGCCACCAACGCCGACTGCCGCAACGCCTACACCACGGCCAAGGCCGGCTGGTAACAGCTCCAGCCGGTCGCGCCGCGCCCCGCCGGTGAGCAGCCGGCGGGCCGCGGCGCAGCGCTCAGCAGGCGGCCGCTTCCCCGACCGTTGCCCGTACGTGCAGGACCGCGTCGAGGCCCGTGATCCGCAGCAGACGCTGGAGTTGGGGACGGGGGGCGGCCACCCGCAGGGCGCCCGCCCGGTGGATGAGGATGAGCAGGTTCAGGAGCGAGGAATCCGCGAAGGTGATCCCCGACGCGTCCAGAACCACCTTCGGATGCGTCCAGGCCGCCATGGTCAGCGCCTCTTCCAGCCGCGCGATTGACTGCGCGTCGCAGGCACCGTGCGCCGCGACCACCCGTGCGCCCTCTCGCGTGTGCTGCGTCACCACGGCCTGCGCCGCGGGCGCCGAGGGAGCACTGCTTGCGCCGACGCCGCTCACGCGTGCTGCCGGAACCGCTTCGCCGTACGACACCCCGAGCCTCCTGTGACTCTCACCATGACAATGAATACACGAAAAGTATGTCATGTAGTTGAGGTCGGGCAAGGGGTCGCGCTTAGATGGAGGGCATGCCTGGAGTACCCGAATCCCACACCGGATGGACGTTCATCACCAACCACGCGCGCGTACTGGCGACCATCGCCGAGGACCCGACCGTCCGGATCCGTGACATCGCGGCACGCTGCCGGCTCACGGAGCGCGCGGTCCAGCGGATCATCGCCGACCTCGAACAGGACGGCTACCTCTCCCATACGCGAGAGGGGCGCGCCAATACGTACCGCATCGAACCGGACAAGGTGCTGCGCCACCCCGCGGAAGCCGGCCTGTCGGTGGCCTCGCTGCTCACCCTCCTCGTGCAGGACGAGACGGACCGCGGCAGGGAACCGGTGACGGCGCCGTGAAAGCCGCGTGCCGGAGACGTGTCCGGTCGGTAGAAGTGTGACGCTGTGTAACCTTCACGGCGGGTGGGTCGATTGCCATCGAGGGCGGCCCTGCGTGATAGTTGCCGCAAGGCAATGCTTGTCCGTCCAGTTGGAAGGTGGTGCGGCCCGCCGCAGGCGGCCCCCCCTCATGGCTCCTCCCCAGGGAACTCCCGTTACGAAAACCGACGAACGCCCGGCATCCGGCCCTTGGTCCACGGCCCCGTACCCGGTGATCCAGAGCAGTGCGAACGGGGTGCTGACCGGGCTGAACCCCGCGGCCTCCCGGCTTCTCCCGGACGCGCGTCCAGGAGCGCCGATGGCCGGCACGGTCCCGGCCTGGCTCGCACGGGCCGACCGGGAACTGCGTGCTCCGGCGGCCGGCCCGGCCACGGGACCCCAGGCGGCAACGGTCCCGCCGACGGCGGGCCGGATCGGCGGACGCAGCTACGAGGCACACCCCGGCCACGACGGCACCGGTGACGTGGTGTGGTGGCTGGTGGACGACACCGACCGCCGGCTCGCCGAAGAGGCGCTGGCCACCGAACGCGAACGGACCGCGTTCCTCGCGGAGGCGTCCAGCGTCCTGCTGGCCTCGCTGAACACCGACCGGTGCGTATCGGCGACGGCCCGGCTCGCCTCCCAGTACCTCGCCGAGGCGGCGGTCGTCGTCTCGCCCGCGAAGGGGGACAAACTGCCCCTGGCCCACGCGGTGGCCGGCCAGGAGACCGAGCGCGGCCTCGTCGCGGCCGACCCGTCCGAGGTCCCGGGCCTGGACGAAGCGCTCCGGGGCTTCCCGCCCGTGCCCTCCCGCTGGATCGATCCCGCTTCGCTCCCCGCGTGGGTGATACCCGAGGGATACGCCGGAACGATCACCTCGGTCGCCGTCGCACCCCTGCCCGGCCAGGGGGTCCCGGCGGGCGCCCTGGTCCTGCTGCGGAGCGGCGGCCAGTTCACCGAGGACGAGCAGACCGTCGCCCGGCTGTTCGCCGCGCGCGCCGGAGCCGCCCTGTCGGCCGCCCGTCTGTACGCCGAGCAGAGCGCCGTCACCCGCACCCTGATGCAGGACCTGCTGCCGCCCCGGCTGCACCGCGTCCACGGCGTCGAATTCGCCGGCGGCTACCGGCCCGCCGCCGCCCGGGAGCGCGTCGGCGGAGACTTCTACGACGTCCACCCGGCCGGTAGCGACGGGGACCGCGCCTCGCTCGTGGTCCTGGGCGACGTGTGCGGCAAGGGGCTGGACGCGGCCGTGCTCACCGGCAAGATCCGCAACACCCTGCAGGCGCTCGTACCCATGGCGGACGACCACCAGAAGGTGCTGCGGCTCCTCAACGACGCCCTCCTCAACTCCCACCACACCCGCTTCGCCACCATGGTCCTGGCCTCGGTCCGGCGGACGGACCACCTGGTGCGCCTGCGCCTCACGGCCGCCGGCCATCCCGTACCGCTGGTGGTACGGGACGACGGCCGGGTCGAGGAGATCCCCACCCGGGGGACCCTGGTGGGCGCGCTGCCGGAGATCGAGTCGCATACCGCCGAGACCGTCCTGCGGCCCGGCGAGACGTGCCTGCTCTACACCGACGGATTCACCGAGGCCCGGGGCGGCCCGCTCGGCGACGAGATGTTCGGCGAGAACAGACTGAAGCGGGCGCTGTCCGAGTGCGCCGACATGCCCGGGGAAGCCGTGGTCGAGCGCATCCAGATGCTCGCCGCCGAGTGGGTGCGCGGCGGCGGCCACGACGACATGGCCGTCGTCGCGATCACCGCTCCCCGGACCACCCACCTCAGCGCGGTGGACGGGCACACCCGGGGCAGGTACACCGCATGACCGCCGACCTGACCGGACTGCGCGACCGGCTCCTCGTCGCGGCAGCCCTGGACCGCGACGAGTTCACCGCCGCCGGTCTCGTCACCGGCGCCCTCGACCACGGAGTGCCCGCGGAGACCTTGCTGCTGGACCTCATCGCGCCCGTACAGGCGAAGGTCGGCACCGAGTGGGCGGCCAACCGCCTCACCGTGGCCCAGGAGCACGCCGCCACCGCCATCGTCGAGCGAGTGATCACCGCGCTCGCCCACCACCCGGCGGCCCGCGCCACGACCCGGTACGGAAAGGTCACCGTGGCCTGTGTGGAGCAGGAGTGGCACTCCCTGCCCGCCCGCCTGCTGGCCGAGGTCCTGACCCTGCGGGGCTGGGAGGTCGACTTCCTGGGGGCCCAGGTCCCCACCCCCCACCTGGTCGCGCACCTCCACCACACCGGCGCGGACGCCGTCGCCCTCTCCTCCTCCCTCCCCCCCCGGCTTCCCACCGCCCACGCGGCGATCACCGCCTGCCAGTCCGTCGGCGTGCCCGTTCTCGCCGGAGGCGCGGCCTTCGGGCCCGACGGCCGCTTCGCCCGCATGCTCGGCGCGAACGCCTGGGCCCCCGACGCACGCGCCGCCGCCGACCGGCTGGCCGCGGGCCTCGCCCCGCCCGTCCCCGCCGACGTACGGCAGCGGATCGACGACCTGCCGCACCTGGCCGACCAGGAGTACACCCTGGTCACCCGCTCACGGGGACAACTGGTCAAGCAGGTGCTGACACAGCTGGACGACCTGGTCCCGGCCATGGCCACCTACACGGACGTGCAGCGCGAGCGCACCGCGGAGGACATCGCGCACATCGTGGAGTTCCTGACCGTGGCCATCTACACCGACGACGACGAACTGTTCACCACCTTCATGACGTGGACCGCCGACATCCTCACCGCCCGCCACGTCCCCGCCCGCTCCCTGCCGCCCGTCCTGGACATCCTGACGGCCGCGCTCAAGGACTTCCCCCGGGCCGTCCGGCCGCTGGAGCGGGCGAGGGCCGCCCTCGCCGACATCACCGCAGCACCACACCCCGGAGCACCCGCATGAGCGTCCCGCCCCTCCGTCTCACCGTCGAAACGGGCGAGAAGACCACCTGGCTGCGCCTGGCGGGCGTCCTCGACCACGACACCAGTGAGGAATTCGGCGCACGCGCCACGGCATGCCTCGACGCCGGCCCCGGACCGGCCGAACTGCGCCTGGACTGCGCGAAACTCCGGCTCTGCGACTCGATGGGGCTCGCCGCCCTCCTGATGATCCACCGCCGTACCTCCGCGCGCGGGATCACCCTCGTCCTGGACGACCCGCCGGCGTCCATGGAGCGGATGCTCCGTATCACCGGGACACGGCACCTCTTCGCACCGCGGGCCGAGGAGACGGGAGGCCCGGACGAACTGGGCGGGACGACCGACTGAAGGCCGTCCCGGTGCGCCCGGTCACGGCAGCCCGGGCAGCGCCATCTCCACCGTGATCCGCTTGCCGTCCGCGTGGACATCGACGAAGACCCGGTCGGCGAGCAGCCGCACCAGCGGCCAGCCGTAGCCGCCGATCCTGGGCGCCTCCGCCCGCACCCGCGCCCCCGCCACGGGCAGCTCCGCCGGCCTCTCGCTGCTGGCGTCGCCCACGGTGACGCGCAGCCCGGCACCCGTGATCTCCGCCTCGAACGCGGTCAGCCGGCCGCCGTGCCGGAACGCGTTCGTCACCAGCTCCGACGTCACCAGCAGCGTGTCGTCCACCACGTGGACCGGCCACCCGTCGAGCGCGGCCCCGAAGTGCGCCGCCAGCAGCTCGGTCACGACGCCCCGCGCCGCCGCCGCGTTCCGCGGAACGGCCGAGAGCACACCGTCGGCTCCGTCCCCGCCCGTTTCTACCGCCACGCGCATACGCCCCCGCCCCGGCGGACCGACACGCTCAGCACTGGAGCGCGGCGTCGACGTCGTCCGCGAACAGGAACGCGCCCGCCGTACCCGTCACCTCGAAGAGCCTGCGCACGCCGGAGTGCAGCGGGCCGGCCAGGACGAGCGGCACGCCCGCCCCCACGTGTTCCCGCAGACCGTCCAGCAGGGCGTGGAGCGCCGCGGAGTCGGCGAACGTCACCCCGGACAGGTCCACCACCGTACGTACGCACCCGTCCGCCACCGCACCGGTCAGCGCCGCCGACAGGTCGCCGCTGCCCGACCACCCGTCCAGACTGCCCCGGACCCTGATCAGCACCACGCCGTCGGCCGTCTTCTCGGTACCGACTCCCCGTTCGTCTTCCGCCATGAGCCGTATCCTCCTACGCCGCACTCCCCGGGCGGCGGCCGGGGGGCCCGACGGCCGTCCGGGGCCGCTCCCGCACGTGCGCCTCCCCGCGCGCCGGGCGCCGCCGAACCCGGTCAGCGGCGATCCCCCACGCTCGCTGGAGCAGGTGATTCGAGCCGGGGCGCGTTCCCTGCCCACGTGACATGGGCAATTTCCGACCAGCGGTCCTCACCGTTGGGAGGGACACCCCACATGACGAGTCACGCGACCGAAGCCGCACTCGTAAGCCTTCTGAACCGAGCACTTCAGGCCACCCGCACCGGCGACCGCTGGACCACGCGGACCGACGAGGCATGGTGCCGCGTCGCCCCCCGTCAGGCCACCCGGCGCGACCAGGGCTGGAAGCTCCACCTGTCGGCAACGGCCGCCTCCGCACCGACGGTCCTCGTCAGGGCCCTGGACATCCTGCTGCCGGACACCTCGGCGTTCAAGTTCGCCCGGTCCCTCGACCAGGTGAGCACCCTCAACTCCCGCGCCACGCCCCGGGGCAGCTCCGGAAAGTTCATCACGGTCTACCCGCGCTCGGACGCCGACGCGGTCCGCCTCGCCCGCGACCTGCACGCGGCGACGGCCGGACTCGCGGGCCCCCGCATCCTCTCCGACCAGCCCTACGCCCCGTACAGCGTGGTGCATTACCGCTACGGCGCCTTCACCGGGCGGCAACGCCTCTCGGACCAGGGCCTGTTGATCTGGTACATCGAGGACCCCGACGGCAATCCGGTGGAGGACGAGCGCGGCGGCCGCTACGCCCCGCCCCCGTGGGCCGTCTGCCCGTTCCCCGCCACGGTGCCCCTTCCGCCCCCGGCGGCGGAGGCGGCGAGCGGCCCGGTCCTGCTCGGCGGCCGCTTCGCGGTACGGGAGGCGATCCGGCACACCAACAAGGGCGGCGTCTACCGGGCCACCGACGTCTCCACCGGCGCCCCCGTGGTCATCAAGGAGACCCGGCCCCATGTGGAGGGTGACGCGTCCGGGCGCGACGTCCGCGACTGGCTGCGCGCCGAGGCCCGGATGCTGGACAAGCTGAAGGGCACCGGGCTCGCCCCGGACGCCCTCGCCCTCTTCGAGCACGGCCGGCACCTGTTCCTGGCCCAGAGCGAGATCCCGGGCGTCAGCCTGCGCACCTGGGTCGCCGAGCGCTTCCGCGACCTCGGGGGCACGGAGTACCACCATGAGGCACTGGCCATGATCGCCCGGCTCGTGGACCTCGTCACGGCGGCCCACGCCCACGGCTGCGTCCTGCGCGACTTCACACCCGGAAACGTCATGGTCCGCCCGGACGGCGAACTGCGCCTCATCGACCTGGAACTCGCCGCCGACAAGACGGGCTCCTGTCTGCCGACCCGGGTGGGCACCCCCGGCTTCAGCGCCCCCGAACGCCTGAGGGACGCGCCGGTGTCCGTGACGGCCGACTACTACAGCCTCGGCGCCACCGCGTGCTTCGTCCTGGCCGGCAAGGTGCCGAACCTGCTCCCCGAGGAGCCCGCCACCAGGACCGGCGAGGAACGGCTAGCCGCCTGGCTCGACGCCTGCACCGGACCCGCCAGGCCCCCGGACGCCGTGGCGGAGATGATCACCGGGCTGATGAGGGACGAGCCCGCCGCCCGCTGGGACACCCGCCGGGCGCGCGAAGCCCTCCGCGGACCGGACACCGTCCGCCCCACGCGTACCGCACCGGTGCGGACGGCACGGGACGAGGACCTGGACCGTGCCGTCACCGGGCTCGTGAACCACCTGGTCGACACCCTGACCCCCACGGACGAACGGCGCCTGTGGCCCGTGTCCACCGCGGCCGGCGAGACCGACCCGTGCACCGTGCAGCAGGGGGCGGCCGGACCCCTGGCCGTCCTGACCCGGTACTTCGAACTGACCGGGGACCCCCGACTGCCCGAACTCCTCGCGACAGCCGGCCACTGGATCGCGGACCGCACCCGCCTCGAGACCACCCGCCCCGGCCTCCACTTCGGGGACCTCGGTACCGCCTGGGCGCTGTACGAAGCCGGCCGGGCCATCGCCGACCAGGCACTCGTCGACCACGCCCTCGCCCTCGCGCTCACCCCGCAGGAGCCCACACCCCACCACGACATCACCCACGGCACCGCCGGCAGCGGCATGGCCGCCCTCCACCTCTGGCAGCGCACCGGTGATCCGCGCTTCGCCGCGATGGCCGAGGACGCGGCCGACCGGCTGGCGTCCGCCGCACGGCGCGACCCCACGGCGGTGAGCTGGGCCGTCCCCGCCGAAGCGGTCCCCGGCGAGGCCGGCAAGCGGTACCTGGGCTTCGCGCACGGCTCCGCCGGCATCGGCTGCTTCCTCTTGTTCAGCGCGGTCGCCTCCGGGCGCCGGGACCACCTGCGGCTCGCGGTGGAGGCCGGCGAACACCTCCTGCGCAGCTCCGTACGGATCGGCGAGGCGGCCCAGTGGCCCTCCCAGGCCGGCGACGAACCCACCGCACCGTACTGGTGCCACGGCTCGGCCGGCATCGGCACCTTCCTCGTACGGCTCCGGCAGGTCACCGGCGACGACCGGTTCGGCGACCTCGCCCGCCGCAGCGCCCACGCCGTCACCGAACGCGCGCCCCGGGCCCCGCTGTCCCAGTGCCACGGCCTCGCGGGCAACGGCGACTTCCTGCTCGACCTGAGCGCCGCCACGGGGGAGCCCTCCCACCGCACCATGGCCGAGGCGATGGGCCGCCTCGCCGTCACCGAAGGCGCCCGCCGGCACCGGCACCTGGTCTTCCCCAACGAGTACGGCGACGTCTCGACCAGCTGGAGCGACGGATCGGCCGGAATCCTGGCCTTCCTCCTACGGCTCCGCCACCCGAGCTCCCGGCACTGGCTCGCCCAGCTGCCGGGCTGAGCGGCAGAGAACCTGCCGCCGAACCACAAGAAGAAGGAGAGAACCATGGAAATCCAGACCCAGGACCTCGAACTCCTCGCCCACCTCCACGCCCTGCCCGAGACCGACCCGGTCGGCGCCGACGCGGCGGCGTTCTCCGCCACCTGCGAGTGCGTCGGCCTCCTGACGGTCCTCAACACGGTCTGCATCGGCATCAGCTGCGCCTAGCACCGGCCCACCGTCCGGCGAACCAGAGGTGAGGACCGATGCGACTTCACACCGGCGGCGAGGAAATCGCCCCCGAGCACGCCCCCGCGGCCCCCGGCCGGCCCGAGTACGCCATCAGCACCCGCGGCCTGGTCAAGAGCTACCCCGGGCCCAAGGGCACCGTCACCCACGCCGTGAGCGGCCTGGACCTGGACGTCCACCGGGGCGAGACCTTCGCCTTTCTCGGGCCCAACGGCGCCGGGAAGTCCACCACCATCGCCATGCTCTGCGCCCTGGCCCGCCCCACCGCCGGCCACGCCACGGTGGCCGGAGCCGACGTGCGCACCCAGCCGCACCAGGTACGGCAGCGCGTCGGCATGCTCTTCCAGCAGAGCGCCCTCGACCCGGACCTGACACCCGAACAGAACCTCCGCATCCACGCACGCCTCTACGGAATGCGCCGCGCCCACGTCCGCCGGCGCACCGCCGAAGTCCTGGAAGTGGCCGGACTCACCGACCGGCGGTCCGCTCCCGTACGCACCCTGTCGGGAGGCATGCGGCGCCGCCTGGAAATCGCCCGTCAGCTCCTGCACGCACCCGGCGTGCTGTTCCTGGACGAGCCCACCACCGGTCTCGACCCCCACGCCCGCGCGCAGATCTGGGACCACCTGTACGCCCTGCGGGAGCGGAACGGCAGCACCCTCTTCATCACGACCCACCAGCTCGACGAGGCGGCGAACTGCGACCGCGTCGCCATCATCGACCGCGGCCGGCTGGTCGCCCAGGGCGCGCCCGGCGCGCTGAAGGCCGCCATCGGCGACGACCGGGTCGTGCTGCGCACCAGCCAGGACGACCGAGCACACCGAGTCGTCCACCGCATGGCTCCGCGCGGACACTCCGTGACCGTGGACGGCGACGGGATCTGTCTGCGGGTGCCCGACGGCAGCTCCTGGATTCCCCGCCTCTGCGCGGCCCTGGAAAGCCATGGCATCGCCGTCCGCGCCGCGTCCGCCACCCCGCCCACCCTCGACGACGTCTTCTTCCACCACACCGGCCGCAGCATCCACGGCGCACAGCCCGGAGGCGGCCGATGACCGCCCTCCCGCTCGGCGCGACCGGCACCGGGGACGGCACGCGGCCGTCCCGGCTGCGGCACGAACTGCGCGCGGTCCACGGCCTGATCCACCGGGACCTGCTCCGCCTGGCCGGCCAGCGCGCCCACACCGCGCTGATGCTGCTCCACCCCGTGCTGTACCTCATGATCCTGGGCGGCGGACTCGCCGCGCTGATCCCCGACACCACGCTGGGGGTCGGCTATCAGACCTACCTGTTCCCCGGCATGCTGATGATGACGGTGCAGACCCCGGCCATCCTGGTCGGCATCCGCCTGATCACCGACCGCCAGAGCGGCTATCTGCGCGAACTCCTCATGGCCCCGGTCAGCCGTACGACCCTGCTCCTGGGCAGCTGCGCCGGCGGCACCCTGGTCGCCACGATCCAGGGCGGAGTGCTGCTGGGCCTGGCCGGAATCGTCGGCCTTCCCTACGACCCGCTCCTCCTCGCGCTGCTCCTCGCCGGCATGAGCCTGATCTCCTTCACGATCACCGCCCTCGCGCTCACCCTCGCGGTGGGCCTGAGCAGACCCGAGACGTTCCACACCCTGCTCGGCGTGATGATGATGCCCCTGCTGTTCATCTCCGGCGGCTTCTTCCCCCTTCAGTCGCTGCCGGGCTGGATCGCCGCCCTGGCCGCCGTGAACCCGCTCGCCCACGGAGTCGACATACTCCGCGGCAGCATCGCCCTGCGGGCCCCGGACGCCGCGGCCGCCGGCGGCATCACCTGGGCCGGCCACCCACTCCCGCTGCCCGTGGAGGCGGCCCTGCTCCTCATCAGCGGCGCGGGCGCCCTGCTCTGGGCCGCTCGCCGGTTCGAACGGCAGGAGTGACCGGCCCGCACGGCCGGCGGTGCTGGGCCGAACGGGTGCCTACGGCATCGGCCATGCGTGTTCTCTCGGTGACGGGCGGGCCCGGCGTGAGGATGTCGGCGGAACGGGTGCACCGGTCAATCACGGCTGAGAGCGGGTACGTCACGTGGCGGATGCAAGGGGCTCGACGGCGCAGGTCGGCGCGTGGGCGGAGATGCGGGACGCGATCACCACCAGGGCCGTCCTCGTCATGGTGGGCGTACTGCTGCTCCAACTGGGCTTCGCCCTCTCCTACATGGGGGCGTTCCACGCTCCGAAGCCCCACCGCATCCCGATCACCCTGGTCGCCCCGCGCCCCGTGGAGGCCAGCCTGGTCGCCCGGCTCAACGCACTGCCCGGCGACCCGGTGCACGTCACCGCCGTACAGAACCGCGCGCAGGCCCGGACCCGGCTGCTGGAGCGGAAGACCGACGCCGCGCTGATCGTGGCGGTGACCGGGCGCACCGACACGCTGCTCATCGCCTCGGCCGGCGGTCCCTCGGCGGCCGACGCCGCCGCGAAGGTCGTGGCGGCCGTGGAGCGTACGCAGAACCGGGCGCTGACCGTCCGCGACATCCGGCCGCCCGCCGAGGGGGACACCCGGGGCCTCTCGTCGTTCTACCTGGTGCTCAGCTGGACGATCGGCGGCTACCTCGCCGCCTCGGCCCTGAACATGGCGGCCGGATCCAAGCGCCCCACGCTCCGGCGCTCCATCGTGCGGCTCGCGGCGATGGTGCCCTACGCCTTCGTCTCCGGCCTGGGCGGCGCCATCATCGTCGGCCCCGTGCTGCACTGCCTGCCGGGCGCCTTCTGGGAGCTCGTCGGCATCGGCACCCTGGTCGTCTTCGCCTCCGGTGCCGTCGGCGTGGCCCTGCAGTCGCTGGCCGGCACCATCGGGCTGGGCCTGACCATCCTCATCTTCACGATCCTCGGCAACCCGAGCTCGGGCGGCGTCTACCCGGCCTCCCTGCTGCCGCCCTTCTGGGCCGCGATCGGCCAGGCCCTGCCACCCGGCGCCGGGACGACCGTCGTCCGCAACACGGTCTACTTCGACGGCAACAACACCACGGGCGCCTTGTGGATCCTCGGAGCCTGGGCGTTCGCCGGGATCGCCGTGGCCCTGCTGGCCGCCGCCCTGCGCGGCCGTCGGGCCCGTACTCAAAGCCGTTAGGCGACCGTCGCGGCGCCCTGCTACATTCTTCCCGGCCGTGCGAAGGAACGAGGAGGTGGTACCCGTGAACGCAGTATCGACATGGGTGCTCCCCTCCGGGGTCGCGGTCGGGCGGTAGGCAGGTCGCCTGGGAGCGCCGTTGTGTGCACTCCCGAAAGGCACGATCATGCATTTCACCTCCGAGCAGCGCCTGGACGACGGCGTACTCGAACGCTCCTTCACCCTCGGTGACATCCCGGGCATCCTCTGGACGCCCGAGTCCGCGTCGGCGTCCGCCCCGGTGCCGCTGATCCTCCTCGGTCACCCCACGCTCGGCCTGCGGAGGATGTATCCGCGTCTGGCCGGCCGGGCCCGGCACTCCGCGGCGGACGGCTTCGCGACGGCCGCCGTCGAACTCCCCGGCTGCGGCGAGAGGCCCCGGCTGCCGGCCCTCGACCGGGCGCGCGCCGGCATGCGCCGGGCCCTGCAGGCGGGCGAACCGGTCACCGACGAGCTCATCGACGCGGTCGTCCTCCCGCTGGTCGACCGGGCGGTCCCGGAGCTCCGGGCAGCCATGGACGCGATCCTCGCGCTCCCCGAGGTCACCGGTCCGGTCGGATATTCGGGCGGTGTCATCTCCATCGGCGTCAGGCTCGCGGCGGTCGACCCGCGCATCGTGGCCGCCGGCCTCTTCGCCGGCAGCTTCATCCCGCGCGCCACGTACGAGGAGGCCCGCCGGCTCACCATCCCGCTGCACGTTCTGCTGCAGTGGGACGACGAGGGGAACGACCGGCAGGCGGCGCTCGACCTGTTCGACGCGTTCGGCTCCGAGGAGAAGTCGCTGCACGCCAACATGGGCGGCCACACGGGCGTTCCGGCGTACGCGGGAGCCGCGGCGGCCCACTTCTTCACCCGGCACCTGAAGTAGCACGGTGGAGGCGCGGCCGGAGAGCCGGCCGTGCCTGCCGCAGCTCCGGACCGTCAAGATCAGGAAGGGGGCCACCGCGACGGCGGATGCCGGCTTCGTGGAGCTCTGACCACGTCCCACCTGGCCGAACCGCGCACAGCTCCGGCGCCTAAGGTGTCTGCTGGACGCGCGTGTCCCCGCAGGCGCGGACGGCAACGAAGGAAAGAGGTGACGTGATGCTCCGCAACGGCTTGGAACCGTGGCACCTGCTCATCGTGGCGCTGGTGGTCATCATGGTGTTCGGCTCGAAGAAGCTCCCCGACATGGCGCGCTCCCTGGGCAAGTCGGCCCGCATCCTCAGGAGCGAGGCCAGGGCGATGAAGGCCGAGACGGGCACCGATCCCGCCGCGCCGGGGCACTCGTGACCCACGCGGAGAGGGCCGGGGCGGCGGCGCGCGACCAGCCGCCGCCGCCCCGGCCCCTTCGCATGCCCGGACAGCCCGGGCCGGCGCGCACGACGGCCTCGATGCGGCCGGGGGTGGGACGCGAGAATGCCCGCCCTCGGGGCGGTAGCCCTCCACCGCGCGCAGCAGCTCCGTCTTGCCGCGGAAGTGCCGGCAGAGGCCCGGCGAACCGGTCCCGAGGGACGCCGCCAGTTTCCGCACGCCGAACGACTCGGTCGCACTCGTACGCAGCAGTTCAGTGCCACACCCTGGACGCCTCCGGCAGGCCGCGGCCCCACCCCGCCGACGCGGCGCTGGGAGCCCTGTGCCGGGTCGCGAGGGACGGCTGACCGGTCACTCGCACAGGTGGCGCGGACCGAGTACGCGCAACTCGTCCAGCACCGCGGCCCTTCCGGGCGGAGGCGTGAAGATCCGCAGGCGCTGGTCCACCGCGGGGGTGGCCAGCACTTCGCAGTCCAGGTCGATTCTGCCCAGCTCCGGATGGACGAGCCGGTACGGGTGCGACCGCCGTACGGCGACCTCGTGCCGGTCCCACAGCGCGCCGAACTCCGTGCTCGCGGCCCGGCACCGCGCCACCAGCGACCGGGACGCCGCGTCGCCTCCGCGCCGGGCCGTCGCGGCCCGCAGGTCGGCCACCAACTGCCGTGACTGCTCCTCGTGTTCCTCGGCCGCGAAGTGGGCCCGGACCACCGGATCGGCGAACCAGCGCAGGACGACGTTGCGATCCTCCTCCGCGACCGAACACACACACCCGAACAACGCGAGCGCCAAGTCGTTCTGCGCCAGCAAGTCGCCCAGATCACTGACCACCTGGACGGGCACGCCGTCCAGCCGGTCGAGCAGGTACCGCAGGCCCGGGCGGAGATACCCGCCGGCCCGCGCACCCTCCGGCGGGCGGTGCCCGGCGAGCACGTACAGATGGTCCCGCTCGTCCTCGGTCAGCCGCAGCGCGCCGGCCAGTGCGGCGAGCACCTGGACGGAGGGCTGCGGACCACGGGCCTGTTCGAGTCGCATGTAGTAGTCGGCGGACATCCCCGCGAGGGCGGCCACCTCCTCGCGGCGCAGCCCCGGTGTCCGCCGCCTCGGCCCCTCGGTGAGCCCGACGTCGCGCGGCGTCAGCCGCTCCCTGGACCGGCGCAGGAAATCGGCGAGTTCCGGACGCTTCGGTGTCATGGCGTCCCCAGGATAACGGCCCCGGGCCCGCGCATCCTGGGACCGCCGGTCCTGGGCTCAGCGCTCCGCTCCCGGCCTCACCCCGGCCGCGGCACGATCGGCACAGGGCCCGTCCGGGGCCCGTCCGACTTCAGATCGGTGGTCGCATGATGAAGAAATCCACAGTGCCGGTTCCGGGCGCGCGGCTGCTCCACACCGTCCGGGGCGACGGCCCCGTGCTGCTGCTCATCGCGGGAGGCCACCACGGCATCGACGCCACCGAACCGCTCGCCCGCCACCTCGCCGACCGGTACACCGTCGTCACCTACGACCGGCGCGGCCTGTCCGGGAGCACGGCCGACGCCCCCGCGAAGACGCTCGCCACGCACGCCGAGGACGCCTCCAGCCTGCTCGGCAGCCTCGACCGGGAGCCCGCGCTCGTCTACGGCACCAGCATCGGAGCCCTCATCGCACTGGAACTGACCACCCGTCACCCCGAGCAGGTCGCGGCGGTCGTCGCCCACGAACCGCCCGTCCCGCACCTGCTCCCGGAACCCGGGCAGGGCCTCGGGCGGCTGCTCGCCGTCGAAGAGACCTTCCGGGCGCACGGCGCGGACGCGGCCATGCGCGCGTTCGCGGCCGACCTCGACATCGATCCGGCCGACTCCGAGCCGGACGTCTCGCCCCGCACCCCCCGGCCGGACCGCGTGCGGGACGCGGAGGTCCTGCTCACCTACGACCTGCCCGCGGTCAGGGCACACGTCCTCGACCTGGCCGCGCTCGCCGGCTCACCCGCCCGCGTCGTGGTCGCGGCCGGAGAGAAGTCGGGCCACCTGTGGACGTACACATGCGCCGAGCTCCTCTCCGGCGTGCTGGGGACACGTATGGTGACGTTTCCCGGCGGTCACAACGGATACGTGTTCCGGCCGCGCGCCACTGCGGAGCGGATCCACGAGGTGCTCGGTGTCACTCGAAGAACTTGAGGCCGTACCCGGTGTCGGTGTTCGGCCCGGGAACGTTGGCGCGGCTGTACGTGGTGTTGCCCCACCAGCAGAAGGAGCCGGTGTACCAATAGCGGTTGTCCCAGCTGTACGGGGTGCCCTTGGGCACCGCGTGGAACATCAGCGGGAAGGCGGGCCCGGCGGGCGGACTGGTGGCGATGTCCCCGTCGAGCAGTACGAAGGTGTGGTGGCCCGGGCCGTTCACGTACAAGGTGGGGTCCCAACCGGTCATCATCGTCGCGCGGTTGGAGCCGAACAGGCAGCCGTTGGACTTGTACCAGTCCCATACGTACGTCGGGTCGCCGCCCGCCCGGAGCCGTAGTTCGGCGATGCAGTACTGGTCGCTCCAACTTCCGTTCGCGGAATAGGTGATGTGCAGCTGCCCGTTCGGGTCCTTGATCGCTTCGGGGGCTTCGTTGATGAAGGGGTTGCCGACGACGCGCTCCCAGCTTTCCCTGGGCTGGGAGATGATGTACCGGGCGCCCGTGGGGGTGGTCGGGCTGCTCATCCGTGCGATGTAGAGGTTCTGCTCGACGTTGGTGGTGCCTGCCCAGCCCGACCAGACGAACCAGCGCTGTCCGTTGAACGTGAACATGGTGCCGTCGATAGCCCACTTGTCGTCGGGCAGGGCGAGCTTCGTCGCGGCGGTGTAGCCGCTGTCGGGGACGGCGGAGCTGATCACATACATACGGTGGGCGGCGCCCCGGCCGGCCGAGAAGTAGATGTAGTAGCGGCCGCCGTCCCGCACGATCTCCGGAGCCCAGATCTCGCCCAGGTTTCCGGTGTCCGACCACACCTGCCGGGCGGGGGCCGAGGCCAGACCACCGGTCGAGGACGCCTGCCGGACGTTGATCGCGGCACCGGTCGACTGGACGGAGATGTACGTTCCGCCCACGCGCAGCACGCTGGGGTCGGCGCCCCGGACGGCCGTCTGCCCCGCCTCGGCGGGCCGGGCGGAGATGAGCGACATCGTAAGGGCCAGCAGCATGGACAGCGCGAAGGCTGCCACACCGGACATCCGGGAGAGTCTCATGGCTTCCCTTTCCCGTGCGGAGGGCTCGTGGGGGAGGACTGCTTCCATGACCCTGTCCACGGAAGTGTGTGTTCATGTCAAATGCCGTCTTCTCGGCGGCTGGCCGGGGTGGGCGCAGGCTCCTCCCGGGTGCCGTTACGCCGGTCACCGCCGTGTGGAAGGCGCCGCGGCACCGGTACGGTCTACGCAAAGGCCGAAGGCCGCCACAGCGGACAGCCGGTGAGGAGCCGCGCACACGTTCCGGCCTCACCGACGAACACGAACAGAGGAAGCCCCGTGCACGACGCGCCCCGGGTATCGATCGAAGAGCACACGGTGTCCGGCCCCGAGGCCGGGCCGTACGCCCTCACCACGGGACCGGACGGCGCCCTGTGGTTCACCCTCGTCCACAGCGGCCGTATCGGCCGCCTCGTCCCCGGCGAGGCACCCACGGACCACCGCCTCGACCCCGACAGCGGGCCGACCGTCATCACACCCGGCCCGGACGGCGCCCTGTGGTTCACCGAGTACCGGGCCGACCGGATCGGGCGGATCACCACCGACGGCGCGATCACCGAGTTCGGCCTGCCCGGTTCCGGCAGCGGGCCGTTCGGCATCGCGGCGGGCCCGGACGGCGCGCTGTGGTTCACCGAGACCGCCGCGGACCGTATCGGCCGCATCACCGTCGACGGCGACATCGCCCGGTTCCCGCTCCCCGTCACCGGTGTGTATCCGTCCGCGATTGCCGCCGGGGGCGACGGCGGGATGTGGTTCACCCTCAACCAGGGCAACGCCGTGGGGCGGATCGGCATGGACGGCGAGGTCGTCGTGCATCCTCTGCCGACGGAGGCGGCGGGCCCGGTCGGCATCGCGGCGGGCCGCGACGGCGCGCTGTGGTTCACCGAGATCGCCGCCGGCCGGATCGGCCGGATCACCCACGACGGACACATCACCGAATTCCCGCTGCCCGACCGCGCCGCCCGGCCGCACGCCGTCACCGTCGACGGACAGGGCGCCGTCTGGTTCACCGAATGGGGAGCGAACCGCGTCGCCACGATCACCCCGGACGGCTCCGTCACCGCCCACGACCTGCCCACGCCGGACTCGGAACCGCACGGCATCGCCGTCGGCCCCGACGGCGCCCTGTGGACCGCGCTGGAAACGGGCGCGCTGGCCCGCGTCGCGCCGTAGGCCGCCCGGGAGAAGCGCCTTCTCGCACACGGCGAGGCCCCCGGCTCACCGCTCGCCGTGCTCGTCGGTTACTACCCGCCGCACCTCGACTCGCTCACCACCGGAGGCGGCGCGACGTCGTCCGCACGGACCGTGCGAGCCTGCCGCGGACCGGCCGGCGCCATGAACGGGACCGGCTCCCCGCTCCCGGCCAACTCCGCCTCCCCGTGTCAGTCGCCCGTGGACTCCGGAAAGGAGAAGTAGAGCGCGTCGCCGTAGAACGACGCGAAGTGCCGCTGCCAGTCGGCTCGTACGGAGGCCAGCCAGCCGTCCTCGCGGCCGGCGAGCGCCGCCTCAGCGAGGGCGACCGCCCCGGGAACGTCCTCGGACGCCAGGCGCCGCACGCTGGCCACCGGATCGTCGTCCGTCATCGAAACGATTTCGCCCGTCTCGAGAAGAAAGTGCCTCGCCTCCTGCTTCTCCAGGTGGGCCGTGGTCCTGGCCACGCACTCGGCGAAGTCGGCGTCGCCCTGAAGGCCGTCGCCGACCGCGCGCAGCACGTCACGGAGCAGCGCCGCCCCCTCGGCGTAATCCGCGGCGATGCCGATCGGGTGGTTCCAGATCATGGACGGGACGACCGTGGTTCCGCGCCCCACCAAGAGCTTGTGCGCGAGCGGGATGTCCCAGTTGTGCTCGGATATGCATCGGATCCGCTGCGGGATGTCCGCCTCGCTCGGTACCGAGTCCGCGGAGTAGAGATACGAACGATTCGCCATGCCGGCGAGGCTAGCAGCGGCGACTGACAACGCCGACGGACAACTCCCGCACGGCCACGGGAGCCAGGGCATGATGACCGCATGAGCAAGCCTCGCGACATCGACATCACCCTCGTACGGGGAGACATCACCCGCCAGTCCGTCGACGCCGTCGTCAACGCCGCGAATTCCTCACTCCTCGGCGGCGGAGGGGTGGACGGGGCGGTCCACCGCCGCGGCGGCCCCGAGATCCTCGCCGCCTGCCGCGAACTGCGCGCCTCGCGGTACGGCAAGGGGCTGCGCACCGGCCAGGCCGTCGCCACCACCGCCGGAAAGCTCGAAGCCCGCTGGGTCGTGCACACGGTCGGCCCGGTGTGGAGCCGGACCGATGACCGCTCGGCCCTGCTGGAGTCGTGCTACCGCGAATCCCTGCGCGTCGCGGCGGGATTGGGGGCGCGCACCGTCGCCTTCCCCGCCATCTCCACCGGTATCTACGGCTGGCCCATGGACGACGGGGCCCGCATCGCCGTCCGCACCGTGCTGGCGGAGGCAGCGCCACCCGTCCAGGAAGTGCGCTTCGTGCTCTTCGACACGGACGCCTACGGCGCGTTCCAGGAGGCCCTGGCGGCCGCTCGGCCCTGAGCGCCCCGGACCCGGCATCCGGCCGGGAAGGCGGGAAACCGCGCCGGTGCCGGGAGGGAGTATGAAGCAGTCGTGAAGACCCTGAGGAGCCGTTGTCGGTGGGGCCGCTTATGCTGCACCGAACGATCAAGCGGGACCAGGGGAGGGCGCGGCATGTTCGGCAAGCTGTTCGGCAGGGCTGAGGGAAGACCGGAGGCCGGCCCGCACGCGCTTCCCACCCCCCGCAAGCAGAACGGTATGTACACCCTGCGGGCGCTCGGGGACGTACGGGTGCTCGCACTGGTCGAGGCAGCCGAGGCGGGGGACTGGGCGGCGGTCAAGGCGGCACTGACGCCCTTCGACCTCGGCCGCGACCACCAGATCCTGAACGAACTCGAGGAAATCGACGGCGTGCAGGACTGGATCGGCCGGGCGGCCGAGGAGGACGAGGAGCACCGGGCGACCGCCCTGCTCATCGCGGGGGCACGCCACATCAAATGGGGCTGGGAGGCACGCACCGCCGCCCGCGCGTCCCGGGTCACGCAGGAGCAGTGGCGGGTCTTCCACGAGCGGCTCCGCATCGGTGAGGAGCAACTTCTCGAAGCGGCCGAGCTGCGGCCCGAGTGGGTCACACCATGGCGCCGGCTCCTCACCTCGGGCCGGGGCATGTCCCTGGGCGCCGACATCACGGAGGCCCGGCGCGACGCGGCCCTGCGCCGCGCTCCGCTGGACCTGGAGACCCACATCGACTGGATCTCCCAGCTGCAGCCCCGCTGGGGCGGTGAGCCGGGCCAGGCGCTGCGGTTCGCCCGCGACGCGTACGCGCACGCCCCGGAAGGCGACCGGATCGGCTGCGTGATACCCATGGCGCACATCGAGGACTGGGTGGAATCGGACGAGACCGGCTGCCTGCAGACCGATGAGATCCGGGAGGAGCTGCGCCGCGCGGCCGAGCGCAGCATCCTCCACCCCGCCTACGAACGGCGCCCGGGCTGGCAGCACGACTTCAACATCTTCGCGATGGCCCTCTCACTGGCCGGCGAACGTCAGACGGCGAAGCGGGTCTTCCACGCGCTCGACGGTGCCTTCACCAGCTGGCCGTGGGCCTACTTCGGTGACCCGGAGAAGCAGTTCGCCCGCCACCAGCGCCGCGCCTGACCCACCCGCAGGCCCTTCCACCCGCCCGCTCCTCCCTCTCCGGACTGCCCGATGACAGCACCCGACACCGCCTCGCGACCGACCGGCGACGACCGCACCTTCCAGGTGGACCTGCGCGGTCTCGTCGACCTCCTCTCCCACCACCTCTACTCCAGCCCGCGCGTCTACCTGCGCGAACTCCTGCAGAACGCCGTGGACGCGCTGACCGCCCGGCACGGTCTCGAACCCGGCGCCCCCGCCGGTGCGTTCGGCATCCGCCTGTACGCCGACGGGTCGGTCGTACGCGTCGAGGACGACGGCGTCGGTCTCACCGAGACCGATGTCCACGCCTTCCTCGCCACGATCGGCCGCAGCAGCAAGCGCGCCGAGCGGATCGCCGAGCAGCGCGGCGATTTCATCGGCCAGTTCGGCATCGGGCTCCTGTCCTGCTTCCTGGTCGCCGACGAGATCCACGTCCTCAGCCGCTCCGCCCGCACCCCCGGCGCACCCGCCGTGGAGTGGCGGGGCCGCGGCGACGGCAGCTACACCGTCCGCACCCTGCCCGCCTCCGCCCGCCCGGAGCCCGGCACCACCGTCACGCTCACGCCGCGCTCCGACGCGGGGGAGTG
This sequence comes from Streptomyces sp. 130, assembly GCF_007096885.1. Lineage (GTDB taxonomy): Bacteria > Actinomycetota > Actinomycetes > Streptomycetales > Streptomycetaceae > Streptomyces. The sequence continues at coordinate 250,187 of NZ_VJNO01000004.1, forward strand.
GACCCGCCCGGCCCAGGTCGCCGCCCTGGCCCGGCACTTCGGCTCGCTGCTGCGCCACCCGGTGACCGTGGACGACGGCAAGGGCGGCCCGGCCGCGCGGATCAACCCGGAGCCCGCACCCTGGTCCCGCACCTACCCGACCCCGGGGGCCCGCTCCCGCGCCCTGGCCGCCTACGGCACGGAGGTCTTCGGGTTCGAGCCGCTGGACACCCTCGATCTCGACCTGCCCGCCGTCGGGCTCAAGGGCATCGCCTGCGTGCTGCCCGAGGCGGTGCCGACCGGCCGCCGCCACGGCCACCGCGTGCACGTCAAGGGCATGCTGCTGTCGGAGCAGGCCGAGGAGATCCTGCCGGACTGGGCGTTCTTCGTCCGCTGCGTGGTCGACGCCGAAAGCCTGCGCCCCACGGCCTCCCGCGAGTCCCTGTACGAGGACGACACCCTCGCCGCCGTCCGCGACGCCCTGGCCGAAAAGCTGCGCTCCTGGATCTCCCGCATCGCCGCCAGCGACCCGGAGCTGCTCGCCCGTTTCCTGGGCGCCCACCACCTGGCCGTGAAGTCGCTCGCGGTGCACGACGACGAGATCCTGCGGATGCTGCTGCCCTGGATCCCGTTCGAGACCACCGACGGCTCCACCACCCTGGACGAGTTCGCCCGTACGCACCGGACCGTGCTCGTGACCTCCAGCGTGGAGGAGTTCCGGCAGGTCGCGGCGATCGCCTCGGCCGCCGGGCTCGGCGTCGTCAACGGCGGCTACACATACGACCGGGAACTGGTCCACCGGCTTCCCGAGATCCGGCCCGAGGTCACCGTCGCCGACCTCGACCCCGCGACGCTCACCGCCCACCTGGACCCCGTCGACCGCGAGACGGAGCTCGCCGCGGCCCCCTACCTCGCCCTGGCCCGCGACGCCCTCGCGGTCTTCGACTGCGACGTCGCCCTGCGCACCTTCCAGCCCGCTTCCGCCCCGGCCCTCCTCATCGACAGCCGCGACGCCCGCCACGAGCGCACCCGTTCCCAGCTCGCCCGCGAGCAGCAGGGCGGGGTGTGGGGCGACATCCTCGGCGCCCTGCGCCAGGAGGTCCCGCGCGCCCAGCTGATCCTCAACCAGCTCAACCCGCTGGTCCGCACCGCCGCCGCCATCGATGAGCCGGAGCTGGCCCGGACCAGCGCCGAAGCCCTGTACGGGCAGGCCGCGATGCTGTCCCGGCGCCCGCTCAGGCCCGCCGAGACGAGCCTGATCAACCGCTCATTCCTCGATCTCCTCGCCCACGCCCTCCGCAAGGACAGCTGACGATGCCGACCGCACCCCAGAACACCGACGAGCTGTACGACGCGCTCCAGGAGAACCAGCAGCGCCCCTACGGCCGCGCCCGCACCGTCGCCGCCGAGGAACTCGCGGAAGCGGCCGAGCGGTTCGAGGACCCCCTGGCCCTCGTCCGTGCGCTCTTCGAACTCCAGGAGGCCTACACCTACGGCTCCGAACCCCGCAAGGCACCCGTCGTCTTCGCCCGCCTGCTCACCCTCTTCGACGAGCAGCCCGACGTCTTCACCGACCGCCTGCGCCATCTGCTGTTCTGGCGGTTCAAGTGGGTGGCGGACTCCCTGCGCGCCCTGCCAGAGATTCCGCTGACCAGCCTGCGCCAGTGGCTCACCGAGATGCGGGACCGCTACGAGAAGGCCGGCCTCGCCCTCCAGCCGTACTACGCGCAGACCTACCAGCTCGCCGCCCACACCGGCGAGGACACCGCCCCCGCGTACGAGCTGTGGGCGGCCCGCACCCGCACCCCGTTCAGCGACTGCGAGGCCTGCGAGATCTGCGAACGGGCCCTCCACCACCTGGCGGCCGGCGACGACGCCCGTGCCCTGCGCACCTGGCAACCCGTCCTCGACGGCAAGGAGAGCTGCCAGGAGGAGCCCGCCCGCTCCGTCTCGCACGCGCTGCTGCCCCTGCTGCGCACCGGCGACACCGAGCGCGCCCGCGCACTGCATCTCGCCGGCTACCGAGGCTGCCGCCGCAACCCCTCGATGGCCGGGGAGGTCGGCCGTCACCTGGAGTTCTGCGCCCTGACCGGCAACGAGGCCCGAGGTCTCGAACTGCTCGCCGAGAACCGCGTCCTGTTCGCCGAGGTGGACTCGCCGCTGGACCAGCTGGCCTTCCTCACCGGCGTGGAGGTCCTGCTGCGGCGCGTCGAATCCCTCGGTCACGGCGAGCTCCCGGCCGCCGGATACCCGGGCCGCACCTGGACCGTGACCGGCCTGTGCGCCGAGGTCCGGGACCGTGCCGACGACCTCGCCGCCCGCTTCGACGCCCGCAACGGAACCACGGCCCACGCCGACCGGCGCAAGGCCCGCCTCGACCGCGCACCGCTGCTGGACGCGCTGGAGCTCACCCTCCGCACCCGCGCCCTCGACGACCTGGCCCCGGCCGCCCCGGCCGCCGCACCCCCGGCCCACCAGACGCCCGCCGTCCCCGACACGCTCCCCGAGCTCATCGCCCGGGCACGCGAACTGGACGAGCAGGGACACCCCGACGCGCAGGCCTGCTGGGACCGGCTGCGCGCCCTGGTCGCCGCCGACGACTACACCCACCCCGAGGACCCGGCCGTGGGCCCGCTCGCGAGGCTGCGGGCCGACCTGCTGGCCGACGAGGCCGTCGGCGCCGCCCAGAGGGACGACGACGCGCAGGCCGCCGCCCTCTACGAAGAAGCCGCCGTCCTGTACGAAACGGCCGGGGTGCCGGGTGACGCGGCGGTCGTCCGCGCCGCCGGCGCACTCGCCGTGATCGAGGCAGATGACGAGGCCGCCGACACCGACGAGAAGGCCGGGCAGCTGACCACCGGTCACGCGCGCGTGGTCCGGCTGCACGAGGACACGCCGGGGCTCACGCCGTGTCAGGAGGGCCGTCTGCTGCGCCTGCGAGCGAGCGCGCTCTGCCTGCGAGCGCAGCTCACCAGGAGCGAGGAACACCTCGCGGCAGCGGCGGCGGAAGTGGAGCTGCTGCACACGTTCGCCACCCGGCACGACCTGAAGGCCCAGATATCCGGCGCCGTCCTGCTGCGGGCCGGCACCCACGCCCTTTCCGGCGACCTTCCCACCGCCCTCGCCGTGCTCGACGCCCACCTCGACCGGCTGCGGCAGCACGGCCCCGCCTGGCATCTGCCGCGCACACTCGGACTGCGTGGCCGGTTCCACATGGGCGCACGGGACGCGCGGGCCGCGTACGCGGAGCTGTCCGAGGCGGTACGCGTGGCAGCCGAGTGGCCGGCCAAGGTCTCCGACACCGCCAGTATCCATGGCGACCTGGCCGAGGTGTGCATGCACCTGGGCCGCCCCGAGGAGGCACTGCGCCACCTGACGCGTTCCGCCGAAATCGACCTCCGGCAGGGCAAGCGGACGGGCGCGTTCTGCACCTACAGCAACGCCGCCCAGCTCAGCCTGGACCTGGGGCGGGTCGAGGACGCCATCGCCCTCCTCGACTCCGTCCTGGCCGAACCGGACGTCGCCGCCGGCGAGCTGGCCGACCGGCTCGCGGCTCAGCTGCGCCTGACCCGCGCCCGCGCCCTGCACGCGGGGGAGGACCTCAAGGCCGCCACGGCGGAGTTCGTCGCCCTCGCCGCCGAGTCGGCGGACTGGGACGACGACCCCGGCAGCCATGCCATGATCGCCGCGGAGACCGCCGTGCTCCTCGGGGAAGCCGGCGACTTCGACCGGGCCGGCGAAGCCCTCGGACAGGCGCTGGCCGCTCACTCCCGCGCCCCGCGCTACGAGCAGCTCAGCAACGCCCTGCGCGAACTCGCCCGCCTCCAGGCCGAGCAGCAGGGCGCCGACGGCCTCCCCGGTGCCCTCGCCCGCCTCGCGGACGCCGGCCGGATAGCCGACGAGGCCCGGGCCGCCGGGTACGAGCCCCACGGCCGCTCCCTGGAGACGGCCCTCGCCTACGAGCACGGCCGCGTCCACGCCTACGCCGGAGAGTACGAGGACTCCCTGGCCGCCCTGGAGAAGGCCCTCGGCCGGCTCGGCGAGCCGGGACCGGAGAACGCCGGCGAGTGGGCCGAGTGCGTCCGGCTCGCCGGCGTCGTGGAGGGCCTCTACCTGGAACGGACCGCCCCCGCCCTCGCCCGCCTCGACGCGGCGATCCCGCGCCTGGCCGCCCTGGGCCACGCCGAGGAGACGGAGCCCCTGGCCGCGCTGGCGGCCCGGCTGCGCGAAGGGCAGTGACACACCGAGCCCGCCGGGTCCGAGCACGCACGCGGAGACCCGGCGGGCTCCGGTACCCAGTCGCGGCGGAGCCGGACCACCCGGTGAGCCGGGCACGGGGGCCCCAGGCGGGATCGGGCGAGCCCGCCGGCGGACAACGGGACCGCGCCCACTCGGCCGCCGTAGCACACCCCGGAACACGCGGCCGGACTGAGCCACCGTCCGCACGGACCGCGCTCTCGCGGCGAACTCCGCCTCCCGCGACGCAGGGATCGCGGCCGGCTGCTCACCCCCCCCACCCCCGCCGTGCTGCAGGGCGACCGCCTGCCGCGATGTCCGCCGCGCGCCCCCGGGCACGGGGCACCTTCACCCCGAACGCCGCGGGGTCACCTCCACGGAGAGATCGTTGTCGAAGGTGTAGTACGGGCGGACCGACACCCCGCCCAGCGTGGTGGCCGGATAGACGAACACCGACTTCCGGTCCGCGATGTCGTCCAGCAGCCGGGCCACCCGCACCCGAGGCGCACCGGCGGACGGATGGACGAACACGTCCCAGACCTCGGGCGCGCCCCCCGCCACTTCCGCCAGGAGATCCCCGTAACCGACGGTGAACGTGAAGTCCTGGCCCCCCTCGGCGCTCACCACGCCCCGCACCACCGCCGACCCCCGCCCGCGCCGGACCAGCGACACCTCCGCGCCCTCGTCCAGCCCGGCACCGTACAGCCGCGCCGTCGCCGTCATGGCGTCACGTCCGACGGTGATCCGGCCGGCCTCCACATGCGGGGCACGCCGCCAGGCCCGTATGGCGAGCCGCCCGTCCTTCGTGGCGTACGGAATCCGGACCGCCACCTGCGCGCCCTGTACGGCGTCCCCACCGGACACCAGGCCGCGCAGATCGCGCAGGCCGGGCAGCAACGGCAGACGCTCCCCGTCCGGTCCGGGCACGACATAGACGTCCCAGCGGCCTTCCTCGAAGGCGGGCTCGGCCGCCACTGAGGTCTGCCACTCCTGTGGCCCCACGGGCGCCAATACGAACGAGCGCCCCGCCTCCGCCGACTGCCCCTTCCCCGGGCGCGGCTGAAGCAGCAGCCGCGGCTGCGCCGAGGCCGGCCCCGGCAGCTGGACGCGTACGAGCAAACACCCTCCGGGCCGGGCCGTCACCGAGCCGCGGGGCATTTCCCCCACTCCGTTCACACCCTCGACATCGCCACTCATCGTCGCGCCCTCCGTGCGGCCCTCATGACGCTGCCGGCCGCGACGAGCACGGCGTCCCGGGCGGCGAAGCCGCTGCTCGCCAGGGTGTGGGACGTCCCGGCCACCGGTCGGCCCTCGCGCCGGGCGGCCAGCAGCTCCTCGAATAGTCGTTCCGCCCGGCCCACGACGTGCTCGGGGCCGAAACGCCGGGAGTTCTCCAGCGCGTTGCGCCCCATCGAGCGGCGCAGTTCGTCGTCACCGACGAGGTCCAGCAGAGCGCCCGCCAGGGCGTCCCGGTCTCCGACCGGCACCAGACGGCCGTCCTCCCCGTCGGCGATGATCTCGCGTGGGCCGTACGGGCAGTCGGTGCTCACGACGGGCAGCCCGCAGCGCATCGCCTCGACGATGGTCATGCCGAAGGACTCGAACTCGGAGGTCACCGCCGCGATCGACCCCTTGACCCACTCGGACTCCATCGGGGTCACCGCACCCATCAGGAACACGTTGTTGTACAACCCGAGCCGGTCGATGTGCGCGCGCAGCCGCTCCCGCTCCTCACCCCTGCCGTAGATGCGCAACTGCCAGTCGGGATACGCCGCCGCGACTGCGGCGAAGGCGTCGATCAGCAGGTCGAACCGCTTGACCGGCGTCAGCCGCCCGGCGGCGACCACGATGCGTCCCCGGCCGTCCGCCGGCGCGAGTCCCGGAGCCGGGACACTGTTGGGCAGCGCCTGCACCCGTACGCCCGGCAGTCGCATCGTGCGCCGGTAGACGGCCGAGTCGGCCTCCGTCACCGGGGTGATCGCGTCCAGCCGCGGATAGGCCCGGCGCAGCGCCTTGCGCAACCGCGGCGGGTGGTGGCCGAGCGCGAGGTGTTCCTGCCCCACCCGCACCGAACGCGCGGGCGCGTGGACGGCGAGGTGGACGTTGAGCCCGGGCCGTGTCCCCACGACGACATCGGCGTCGAGCGAGGCCAGTGCCGCGCCGATGCGCTCATCGGTCAGGGCGCTGTACTCGCTGTAGCGGTACTCGGACGAAGGGAAGACCTCGGCCGGTGTCAGATGCCGCGGATCGTCCTTCTCGTGCCGCAGATCGACCAGAGGGCGAAGCCGCACGCGCGGATCGAGTGCGATGCTCGGGCGTTCTCTGCTCCGCAGCACGGAGATGATCTCCACCTCGTGCCGATCGGCCAGTGCCCGAGCCAAGTTGAACGTGGTGGTGATCGTCCCTCCGATCGCGTACGCGTTGTGGATGAGGAATGAGATTCGCATGCAGTACAGGACGATCGGCTCAAACGTATGGTTGCCCGTCCGGTTGCACGCGACGCCCAACTGCCGCGTAGACATGGGCAGATGCTCCACGAGCCGTTCATGCTCGTGTCCGGACGCCCCGTAACGGCCCCTGCGTCGGGATCGGCTGCCTGAGGTTCACCGGGTTGCCGTCGGGGTCCAGGACATGGGCGACACGCTGTCCCCACGCCATGCGACCGCCTTGCCCGGCGAACTGCGCCCCGGACCGGGTGCCTCCTCGGGGGCCGGAGTGCGAACTCGTGGGAATTGTCCGCCCGGCGCGACCGGGGACGGCCCTTTCCAGGCTGGTGCCGGGCAGCCGAACGGACGCGGGGCAGGGGCGGGGCGGTGGGATGCCCGTGCGGTGCGCGCAGGCCGGGGGGGCGGGGCGTTCCGGCCGCCGGGGCATGCGGACCGGCCTGGTCCTGTGCCGTCAGCGTTCCTAAGGTCGGACATGTGCGAAAGGAGGCCCGGGTGGACCGGTCCGTGGGTACCGTCGAGGATGTTCTCGCACTCCTGGACGGGTTGTTCGTGTCCGAAGCCGGGAGCGGCCGGTCGGCGGCCGGCGACGGCGAGACCTTCTGGGACCGGTTCTACTCCGACCGGTCGAGGCCTGCCCCGTTCTTCGCGGCCAAACCGGACGAGAGCCTGGCCGACTGGCTCGACCAGGGCTTGATCGGACCCGGCCGGGCCCTGGACCTGGGATGCGGGGCGGGCCGCAATGCCCTGTACCTGGCCTCGCACGGGTTCGAGACCGACGCCGTGGACCTCTCCCCGGTGGCCATCACGTGGGGCCGGGAACGCGCCCGCGACGTGGGGGCCGACGTCCGCTTCGTGTGCGGCGACGCGTTCTGCCTGCCGGCCACGGAGCTGAGCGGGCCGTACGACCTGGTCGTCGACTCGGGGTGCTTCCACCACCTCGCACCGCACCGCAGGGTGAGCTGTCTCACCCTGCTCGACCGCGTCCTGGCGCCGGGCGGCCGTCTCGCCCTGACCTGCTTCGCGGCCGGTGAGGCGGGAATGGGCTCCGAGCTCGCCGACGCGGATCTCTACCGCGAACGCCGGCTGGGAGGCGGTCTCGCCTATACCCCTGAATCGCTGCGCCGGATCTTCTCCGACCTCGTGGAAGTCGAACTGCGCCGCATGCGGGACGAGCCACCCGAGTCGCCGCACTTCGGCGCCGGATTCCTGTGGACTGCCTTGTTCCGTACCTCCTCGGGGGCGGCTTAGAGGTCCTAACAAAGGCGTTGGACGTGTCGGTGGGTGATCAGGCAGGTCGCGAGGCCGAGGAAGGCTTCGTGGATG
>NZ_VJNO01000050.1 GCF_007096885.1 Streptomyces sp. 130
CAGGACCTCCACGAGATCTACGAGGGCGAGGTGCGCTACGCCCGCGACGCCTTCGAGGGCCTGCGCCTGATGGACGCGCTCATCGCCGTCAAGCGCGGCGTCCCCGGAGCCACCCTCCCCGAACTGAAGCAGCGCCGCGTCCCCAAGCGGGACACCGCCGTCCTGGAGGTGAACGAGCCGGAGGAGGGCGTCCGCTCCGACGTCTCCGTCACCAACCCGGTCCCCACCCCGCCGTTCTGGGGCAGCCGGGTCGTCAAGGGCATCCAGCTCAAGGAGTACGCCTCCTGGCTGGACGAGGGCGCCCTGTTCAAGGGGCAGTGGGGCCTCAAGCAGGCCAGGGCCGGCGACGGACCCACGTACGAACAGCTCGCCGAGAGCGAGGGACGCCCGCGGCTGCGCGGCCTCCTCGACCGGCTCCAGACGGACAACCTGCTCGAAGCGGCCGTCATCTACGGCTACTACCCCTGCGTCTCCAAGGGCGACGACCTGATCCTGCTCCACGAGGACGGCTCCGAGCGGACCCGGTTCACCTTCCCGCGCCAGCGCCGCGGCCGGCGGCTGTGCCTCTCGGACTTCTTCCGCCCCGAGGAGTCCGGCGAGACGGACGTCGTGGGCCTCCAGGTCGTCACCGTCGGCTCCAGGATCGGCGCCGAGACCGCGAAGCTCTTCGAGGCCAACGCCTACCGCGACTACCTGGAGCTCCACGGCCTCTCCGTGCAGCTCGCCGAGGCCCTGGCCGAGTACTGGCACGCCCGGGTCCGCTCGGAGCTGGGCTTCGCGGGGGAGGACCCGGCGGACGTCGAGGACATGTTCGCCCTGAAGTACCGGGGCGCGCGCTTCTCGCTCGGCTACGGCGCCTGCCCGGACCTGGAGGACCGCGCCAAGATCGCGGACCTGCTGCGGCCGGAGCGGATCGGCGTCCACCTCTCCGAGGAGTTCCAGCTGCACCCCGAGCAGTCGACCGACGCGATCGTCATCCACCACCCCGAGGCGAAGTACTTCAACGCGCGGTAGGACTCCGTTCGACGCGTCGTAGCCGATCACGTCGTACACTGGTCGGTCCAGCGCAGGCCGGTCGCCCATCCTCCGGGACGGGCGGCCGGCCTTCTCGTCCCTCATGGAAGGTGTGCCGGATGACCAGTACGGTTCCCGCGTCCCTGACCCGCACGGCCAAGGGCGCTGCCCTCCGGGCCGTCTTTCTCGACATGGACGGCACCCTGGTCGACACCGAGGGCTTCTGGTGGGACGTCGAGGTCGAGGTCTTCGCCGGCCTCGGCCACCGGCTGGACGAGGCGTGGCGGGACGTGGTCGTCGGCGGGCCCATGTCACGCAGCACCGGATACCTCATCGAGGCGACCGGCGCGGACATCACCCTCGACGAGGCCGCCGTACTGCTCAACGACCGGTTCGAGAAGCGCATCGGCAACGGGGTGCCGCTGATGCCCGGCGCCGCCCGCCTCCTCGCCGAACTGCACCGCCACGAGATCCCCACCGCCCTGGTCTCCGCCTCGCACCGCCGCATCATCGACCGCGTCCTGGACTCGGTGGGCCACCACCACTTCGCGCTCACCGTCGCCGGCGACGAGGTCACCCGCACCAAGCCGCACCCCGAGCCGTACCTCACCGCCGCGCGCGGCTTCGGCGTCGACCCCCGGCTCTGCGCCGTCATCGAGGACACCGCGACCGGGGTGGCCGCCGCCGAGGCCGCCGGCTGCCGGGTGGTCGCCGTGCCCTCGGTCTCCCCGATCGCGCCCGCCGAGGGCCGGGTGGTCGTGGGCTCACTCGAAGAAGTGGACCTCGCATTCCTCCGAGGGCTCATCAACTGAATGCGCCGGAAACGGCACCGAGAGTATTTCTGTGAATGAACGGAAAAGCTCTCGGGGCGGCCGTGCGGATAAACGGTCCGCGCGCCCGGGTCCGGCATTCCGGAGCGCGCCCGCTAAGGTCTCCTCCCTGAAGCGATGAGGGAGAACGGCCACCATGAAAAGCAAGACCCTGGTGCTGCCGGCCGTCGCGGGCCTCCTGGCGCCCGTGCTCGCCGGCTGCGGCGCGGCGGACGGCGGCGCCACCGGGAGCAACGCCGGCGCCGTCGTCGTCGGCACCACGGACCGGATCGCCGCCTCCGCCGGGGCCTCCGCCCCGCTCGACCCGGCAGTCGGCTATGAAGCGGGCGTCTGGAACGTCCTGCGGCAGACCGTGCAGACCCTGCTGGCCGCCCCGCGCGGCGGTGGCCTCCCGGTCCCCGAAGCGGCCCGGAGCTGCGGTTTCACGGACCGCGAGAGCGAGAGCTACCGCTGCCGGCTGCGCGCCGGACTCACCTTCGCCGACGGCACCCCCGTCACCGCCGACGACGTCAAGTACTCCCTCGACCGGGTGCGGCGCATCAAGTCCGCGAACGGGCCCGCCGCCCTCCTCGACAACATCGACACCGTCGAGACCACGGGCACCCGCGAGGTCGTCTTCCACCTCAAGACCCCCGACGCCACCTTCCCGTACAAGCTCGCCACCCCGGCCGCCGGAATCGTCCCGCGCGACAAGTACCCCGCGAATTCCGCCCGCAGCGGATTCCAGGTGGACGGCTCGGGGCCGTACACCATGAAACCGGGAGTGGAATCCGGGCGGGTTGTGAAAATCTCCTTCACCAGAAATCCCCATTACCGGGGGAGCTACGAGGTGCGGAACGAATCCGTCGAACTCGATCTCTTCCCCGACGCCGCCGCCATGGGCGAGGCGTTCGACGCCGAGAAGCTCGACATGATGGCCCGCACCGTCTCCGCCGACCGGGTCCGGCGCATGCTGGCCAAGCCCGAGGACGGGGTGCGGCTCACCGAGATGCCCGGACTCGCCATCAGCTACCTCGGCTTCGACACCGACGAACCCGCCCTCCGGAACAGGGCCGTCCGCCAGGCCATCGCCCAGGTGGTCGACCGGGGCGCGATCGCGGGCCAGGTCTACGGCACCACCGTCGAACCGCTGTACTCACTCATCCCGAGCGGGATCACCGCCCACGACAACGCGTTCTACAGCACCTACGGCGAACCCAGCGCCGCCAAGGCCGCCGCCCTCCTCGAGAAGGCCAAGGTCCCCACCCCCGTACGCTTCACGCTGCACTACACCGACGACCACTACGGCCGGGACACCGCCACCGAGTTCCGGGCGCTGCGGAAGCAGCTCAACGACACCGGGCTCTTCGACGTCGCCGTCGAGGGCACCCCCTGGACCCGCTACCGGCCCGCCGAACTCCGGGGCGACTACGCCGCCTACGGCATGGGCTGGTTCCCCGACTTCCCGGACCCCGACAACTACACGGCGCCCTTCCTCGGCCCGGACAACTTCCTCGGCTCGCCCTACACCTCCGACGAGGCCCGGACCCTCATCGCGCACTCCCGCCGCCAGGCCGACCGGGGGGCCGCCACGCCCGCCTTCGAACGGCTCCAGGACATCGTCGCCCGGGACGTGCCCGTCCTCCCGCTCTGGCAGGGCAAGCAGTACGTCGCCTCCCGCGAGGACCTCAGCGGCGTCGAATGGGCGGTCGACTCGGGCGCCGACCTCCACCTCTGGGAACTCGGACGGGGCACCGACTAGGGCCCCCGTCCCGTGTCACTGCTGTGCGCCGGGGCGCACCAGGCCGCTCTCGTACGCGTACACCGCGGCCTGGACCCGGTCGCGCAGACCCAGCTTGGTCAGCACATGGCCCACATGGGTCTTCACCGTCGTCTCGCTGACGAACAGGTCGGCGGCGATCTCCGCGTTCGACAGGCCGCGCGCCACCAGCTTCAGCACCTCGACCTCGCGGTCCGTCAGCGTGTGCAGCGTGTCCGGCACGGGCTCCTCGCCCGACGGGAGATGATCCGCGTACTTGTCCAGCAGCCGGCGCGTCACGCTCGGGGCGAGCATCGCCTCACCGCCCGCCACCACCCGGATCGCCTGCACCAGCTCATCCGCCGGCGCGTCCTTCAGCAGGAAGCCGCTCGCCCCGGCGCGCAGCGCCTCCACCACGTACTCGTCGAGGTCGAACGTCGTCAGCACCAGCACCTTCGCCGGACCGTCCCGGCCCGGGCCGGTGATCTGGCGCGTCGCCTCGACCCCGTCCATCCGCGGCATCCGGATGTCCATCAGCACCACATCGGGCTGGAGCGCGCGCACCTGGTCGAGCGCCTGGAGACCGTCACCGGCCTCACCCACCACCGCGAGATCCCCCTCGGCCTCCAGAATCATCCGGAAGCCCGTGCGAAGCAGCGGTTGGTCGTCGACCAGAAGGACGCGGATAGCCACCAGATCTCCTCAATGCCCGTCGAGGGCCACAGGCCGGCCGGCCTCGGCCCGGACCGGCTCCATTCTGCCCCGGTCATCCTCCGCCGGAGCGGCCGGGCGGACCGTCAGCGGATAGACCGGGGGAGTCCCGCCGAATTCCGGACAGAGCGCCTGATGGTCGCACCAGCCGCACAGCTTCGTCGGACGAGGCCGCCACTCGCCCGTCCGCGTCGCCAGCGAGATCGCCTCCCACAGCGCCAGCAGCTTGCGCTCCACCCGCTCCAGGTCCGCCACGACCGGGTCGTACGTCAGCACGTCACCGCTGCCCAGATAGACCAGCTGCAGCCGGCGCGGCACCACGCCCTTCAGCCGCCAGACCACCAGGGCGTAGAACTTCATCTGGAACAGCGCCCCCTCCGCGTACTCCGGACGCGGCGCCTTCCCCGTCTTGTAGTCCACGATCCGGACCTCGCCCGTCGGCGCCACGTCGATCCGGTCGATCACCCCGCGCAGCCGCAGCCCCGACTCCAGCTCCGTCTCCACGAAGAGCTCGCGCTCCGCCGGCTCCAGGCGCGTCGGGTCCTCCAGCGAGAACCAGCGCTCCACCAGCTGTTCCGCCTGCCCCAGCCACCGCGCCAGCCGCTCTCCGTCCTCGTCCTGCGCGAAGAGCTCGCCCAGCTCCGGCTTCGACTCCAGCAGCCGGTCCCACTGCCCCGGGATCAGCGCCGTCGCCCGGCCGGGCGTGCGCTCCGCCGCCGGATTGTCGAACAGCCGCTCCAGCACCGCGTGAACCAGCGTCCCCCGGGTAGCAGCCTCGCTGGGCTTCTGCGGCAGCTTGTCGATGACGCGGAAGCGGTACAGCAGCGGGCACTGCATGAAATCGCTCGCCCGTGACGGGGAGAGCGAGGAGGGCGGCTGAGGCACCGGCTGGGACGGCGGTGGAACGGAGGTCATGCGAAGACCCTACGACCCGCCACTGACACCGATCGGCATACCATCGACCACAGACCCTCCAACACTGCATCATCGTGGCGAAAGACACCGCGAAGGACATCCGACCGAAGGGACCTCGTGGACGAGAGCGGCGACGGCCGGCGGCCGCAGCCCGGCCCGGCGGGCCCCGGCCCCGGCAAGGGCGCGCCCCCGCGCCGGGACGAGCCCGGAGGCGGCATCCTCATGGGCCGCCCCTTCGGCGTGCCCGTCTACGTCGCCCCCAGCTGGTTCCTGGTGGCGGCCCTGATCACCTGGGTCTTCGGCGGCCAGCTCGACCGGGTCCTCCCCGACCTCGGCGCGGCCCGCTACCTCGTCGCGCTCTTCTTCGCGATCGCCTTCTACGCCTCCGTCCTCGTCCACGAACTCGCCCACACGATCGCCGCCCTGCGCTACAAGCTCCCCGTCCGGCGCATCCAGCTCCAGTTCTTCGGCGGCGTCTCGGAGATCGAGAAGGAGTCCGAGACCCCGGGCCGCGAATTCGTCCTCGCCTTCGTCGGCCCCCTGCTCTCCCTCGTCCTGGGCGGGCTCTTCTACGTACCCCTGCGCTTCGTGGAACGCGGCACGGTCCCCGCCGTCCTGCTCGGCGGGCTGATGATCTCCAACCTCATCGTCGCCGCCTTCAACCTGCTGCCCGGCCTCCCGCTCGACGGCGGCCGCATGCTCAGGGCCGTCGTCTGGAAGATCACCGGCAAGCCGATGAGCGGCACCGTCGCCGCCGCCTGGGTCGGCCGCGCCCTCGCCGTCGTCACGCTCATCGGCCTCCCGCTGCTCACCCGCAGCGGCTCCCTGGGCAACGACGCCGACGAGATCAGCGGCATGGACACCGTCACCGACGCCCTGCTCGCCGCGATCCTCGCCGCCATCATCTGGACCGGCGCCGGAAACAGCCTGCGCATGGCCCGGCTCCGCGAGCACCTGCCCGGCCTCCGCGCCCGCAGCCTCACCCGCCGCGCCGTCCCCGTCGAGGCCGCCACCCCGCTCTCCGAGGCCCTGCGCCGGGCCAACGAGGCCGGCGCCCGCGCCCTCGTCGTCGTGGACGGCACCGGCGAGCCCAAGGCCCTCGTCCGGGAGACGGCCATCGTCGCCGTCCCCGAGCACCGCCGCCCCTGGGTCGCCGTCAGCGGCCTCGCCCAGGACCTCACCGACGGCATGAAGGTCCCCGCCGAACTCGCCGGCGAGGCCCTCCTGGACCGCCTCAAGGCCACCCCCGCGACCGAATACCTCGTCGTCGAGGAGACCGGCGAGATCTACGGCGTCCTCTCCACCGCCGACGTGGAGCGCGCCTTCGTGGCCGCCATGGCCCGCCCCGCCGCCTGACCCCGCGCGCATCCCCGTACATCCGTACGGGCGGCGGTCGGCGGCCCCCGAAACACCGGTACGCTGGTCACATGTCTGAACCGACCGGTGCCGCCCGCCGACGCGGGCCCTTCAAGGTCGGGGACCAGGTCCAGCTCACCGATCCCAAGGGACGCCACCACACCTTCACGCTCGAAGCCGGAAAGAACTTCCACACCCACAAGGGTTCTTTCCCGCACGACGAGCTGATCGGCGCCCCCGAGGGCAGTGTGGTCCGTACCACGGGAAACGTCGCCTACCTCGCGCTGCGCCCCCTGCTCCCCGACTACGTCCTGTCCATGCCCCGCGGCGCCGCCGTGGTCTACCCGAAGGACGCGGGCCAGATCCTCGCCTTCGGCGACATCTTCCCCGGCGCCCGCGTCGTGGAGGCGGGCGTCGGCTCGGGCGCGCTCTCCACCTTCCTGCTCCGCGCCATCGGCGAACAGGGCATGCTGCACTCGTACGAGCGCCGCGAGGACTTCGCCGAGATCGCCCAGCAGAACGTGGAGCGCTACTTCGGCAGCCCGCACCCCGCCTGGCAGCTCACGGTCGGCGACCTCCAGGACAACCTCACCGACACCGACGTGGACCGCGTCGTGCTGGACATGCTGGCGCCCTGGGAGTGCCTGGACGCCGTCTCCAAGGCGCTCGTCCCCGGCGGCATCCTCTGCGCGTACGTCGCCACCACCACCCAGCTCTCCCGGACGGTCGAGTCCATCCGTGAGATCGGCTGCTTCGCCGAGCCGCAGCCCTGGGAGTCGATGATCCGCAACTGGCACGTGGAGGGCCTGGCCGTGCGCCCGGACCACCGCATGATCGGGCACACCGGCTTCCTCGTCACCGCCCGCCGGCTCGCCGACGGCGTAGAGGCCCCGGCCCGTCGCCGCCGCCCCTCCAAGGGCGCCTACGGCGAGGACTACGACGGCCCGGGCGGCCGGAGCGGCTCCTCCCGCGACTGACCCGCGGCAAGGCACCGGCGCCGCCGCCGGGCCCCGGACCGACCCGGGGCCCGGCGGCGGCGCCCCTTGCGCACACGGCCCGGAAGCCCAGGGGCGTCTCGCGCACCCCACCGTTCCGCTGCCGTGTGAGGTGTGGCACGATGCTGGCCACCCCGCACCGCCGACGGACGCACCACAGGAACCACAGGAGACAGCCCGCGTGCAGACCTCCGCGCTCCCGGACCTCGCGCACACCGACACCAGGCCCATGCACTGGCTCGCCACCGCGGCGGCCATGGCCGCCGTCATCGCGGCAGCCGGTCTCCTCCAGCCCGACGACAGCGCCTCGGCCTCCACCCGGCACCGCACCACGGCCCAGCAGCAGCACGAGGACGCCGCCGTCGCCCCCGACCCGGCCGAGGCGGACTTCCCCCTGGAGTGCGGCGACGTCGGCGACACCGTCGCCAAGCAGGCCCCCGGCGACCTCGACGGCGACGGCAGGCCCGAGACCGTCGCGGTGGTCCACTGCGCGGCCGGATCGGGCACCCCGCCCAGCGGCGTCTACGTCCTCACACAGGCGGGCGGGGCCGCGCCCAGGATCGTGGCGACCCTGGTGGACCCCGCCCAGCAGCTGAGCGTCGGCGACTTCACGGTCCGCGACCGCGTCATCTCCGCCACACTCCTCGGCTACTCCTCGTCGTCGGTGCCCTCCTGCTGCCCCGACGAGCAGGAGAAGGTCGCCTGGCAGTGGAAGAACGGGGCGTTCCTCCGCACCAGTGACACGGCCGGGACCGCCCGTTCCGGCGCCTGACGGTCAGGCCGCCTCGGGGCCGTACACCTCGACGCTGTCCGAAACGCGACGCACGTGAATGCAGTCGCCCGGACACTCCTTGGCCGAATCCACCACGTCCTGGAGCAACGGCAGCGGCACCGGCGTGGTCGCGCCCTTGTCCTGCAGCAGCTCGTCGTCCGCGCTCTTCACATACGCCAGACCGTCGATGTCCAGCTCGAACACCTCGGGCGCGTACTGCACGCAGATGCCGTCCCCCGTGCACAGGTCCTGGTCGATCCACACCTCCAGGTCCTGTGCCTCGCCACCGGTGGGAGCGTCCTGCCGCACGGTCATGTCGCCTGCCGTTTCCTGCGTAGCCGGACCGGGAAAGAGCCAGCCCTGACGGGTGTTGAACGCTTCGACGATACAACCGGCCGCTTTCCGATGTTGAGCGGCGGGTATCCCCCTGGGACGGGGGAGAGCGCAAGGGTGAAGATCGGACACACCTCACAGTCTTTGTGATCTAGGGGTTTCAATCACCACCCACGCAGGTAGGGTCAGGAAGCGTCCAGCTCCCCTTGGAGGAGGTGAGGACCGTGGCAGCCCACGACGACGACATCAACCGCGGCATCCGGCCCGGGCGGGGGTCCGACGACCCAGCCGGCCAGGTCGCCTATCTCGAGCAGGAAATCGCCGTCCTGCGACGTAAGCTCGCCGACTCTCCGCGGCATACGAGGATTCTCGAAGAGCGGATCGTCGAGTTGCAGACCAACCTCGCAGGCGTGTCCGCCCAGAACGAGCGGCTCGCCAGCACGCTCCGCGAGGCCCGCGACCAGATCGTGGCCCTCAAGGAGGAGGTCGACCGGCTCGCACAGCCGCCGGCCGGCTTCGGGGTGTTCCTGCAGGCGAACGAGGACGGCACCTGCGACATCTTCACCGGGGGCCGCAAGCTCCGGGTGAACGTCAGCCCCAGCGTCGAACTCGAAGACCTCAGGCGCGGCCAGGAGGTCATGCTCAACGAAGCGCTCAACGTGGTCGACGCCATGGAATTCGAGCGCGCCGGGGACATCGTCACCCTCAAGGAGATCCTTGAGGACGGCGAACGCGCCCTGGTCATCGGGCACACCGACGAGGAAAGGGTGGTGAGGCTCGCCGAGCCGCTGCTGGACATCACCATCCGCCCCGGCGACGCCCTGCTGCTCGAACCCCGGTCCGGCTACGTCTACGAAGTCGTGCCCAAGAGCGAGGTCGAGGAACTCGTCCTCGAAGAAGTGCCGGACATCGACTACGACAAGATCGGCGGCCTGGGCGACCAGATCGAGCTGATCCGCGACGCGGTCGAGCTCCCGTATCTCCACCCCGACCTCTTCAAGGAGCACGAGCTCCGCCCGCCGAAGGGCATCCTGCTCTACGGCCCGCCCGGCTGCGGCAAGACGCTCATCGCCAAGGCCGTCGCCAACTCCCTGGCGAAGAAGGTCGCCGAGGTCACCGGACAGCCCGCCGGCAAGAGCTACTTCCTCAACATCAAGGGCCCCGAGCTCCTCAACAAGTACGTCGGCGAGACCGAGCGCCACATCCGCCTGGTCTTCCAGCGTGCCCGCGAGAAGGCGAGCGAGGGCACCCCCGTCATCGTCTTCTTCGACGAGATGGAGTCGCTCTTCCGCACCCGTGGATCGGGCGTCAGCTCGGACGTGGAGAACACCATCGTCCCGCAGCTGCTCGCCGAGATCGACGGCGTGGAGGGCCTGGAGAACGTCATCGTCATCGGCGCCTCCAACCGCGAGGACATGATCGACCCGGCGATCCTGCGCCCGGGCCGGCTCGACGTCAAGATCAAGATCGAGCGCCCCGACGCGGAGGCCGCGAAGGACATCTTCGCGAAGTACCTCACGCCTTCGCTGCCGCTGCACGCGGACGACCTGGCCGAGCACACCGGCTCGAAGGAAGCCGCGGCGCACGCCATGATCCAGTCGGTCGTCGAGCGGATGTACACCGAGTCCGAGGAGAACCGCTTCCTCGAGGTCACGTACGCCAACGGCGACAAGGAAGTCCTGTACTTCAAGGACTTCAACTCCGGCGCGATGATCCAGAACATCGTGGACCGGGCCAAGAAGATGGCCATCAAGGCCTTCCTCGACCACGGCCAGAAGGGCCTTCGCGTCTCCCACCTCCTCCAGGCATGCGTGGACGAGTTCAAGGAGAACGAGGACCTGCCGAACACCACCAACCCGGACGACTGGGCCCGTATCTCCGGCAAGAAGGGCGAGCGGATCGTCTTCATCCGCACGCTCGTCACCGGAAAGCAGGGCGCGGACACCGGCCGCTCCATCGACACGGTGGCCAACACCGGTCAGTACCTGTAGAAGGCGTACCGGCTGCGGGTGCCCGGCCGGGCACCCGCAGCCGGTTGCTTTCCGGCCAGCCGCGGGCGACACCGCGGCAATGACGACGCAATTGATCTCCCCACCGGCACGCGGGCGTTCTAGGCTCAGGCGTACCACCCGTTCACGCAGCGCGGGACGGGCAGACCGCGCACGCACCGAACAAGCAGCGGTACTTGAGCGCCGCCCCGGAAGGGAGCGCCGCCGGGCAAGGAGGGCCGCATGACCGTACGGCGAGTAATGGGCATCGAGACGGAGTACGGGATCTCCGTCCCCGGACACCCCAACGCCAATGCCATGCTCACCTCGTCCCAGATCGTCAACGCCTACGCGGCGGCGATGCACCGGGCGCGCCGCGCCCGCTGGGACTTCGAGGAGGAGAACCCGCTGCGGGACGCGCGAGGCTTCGACCTCGCCCGTGAGACCGCCGACTCCAGCCAGCTCACGGACGAGGACATCGGCCTGGCCAATGTGATCCTCACCAACGGGGCCCGGCTCTACGTCGACCACGCGCACCCCGAGTACAGCTCCCCGGAGATCACCAATCCCAGGGACGCCGTCCTGTGGGACAAGGCCGGCGAGCGGATCATGGCCGAGGCGGCCGAGCGCGCGGCGCGGCTCCCGGGCGCCCAGCCGATCCACCTCTACAAGAACAACACCGACAACAAGGGCGCCTCCTACGGGACGCACGAGAACTACCTGATGAAGCGGGAGACCCCGTTCTCGGACATCGTGCGCCACCTGACGCCGTTCTTCGTCTCGCGCCAGGTGGTCACCGGCGCCGGACGGGTCGGGATCGGCCAGGACGGCGGCGAGCACGGCTTCCAGCTCAGCCAGCGCGCCGACTACTTCGAGGTCGAGGTCGGCCTGGAGACCACGCTCAAGCGCCCCATCATCAACACCCGCGACGAGCCGCACTCGGACGCCGAGAAGTACCGCAGGCTCCATGTGATCATCGGCGACGCGAATCTCTCCGAGATCTCGACGTATCTGAAGCTGGGCACCACCTCGCTCGTCCTGTCCATGATCGAGGACGGGTTCATCAATGTCGACCTGGCCGTCGACCAGCCGGTGCGCACCCTCCACCAGGTCTCGCACGACCCCGGGCTCCAGCAGCTGATCACGCTCCGCAGCGGCCGGACACTCACCGCGGTGCAGCTCCAGATGGAGTACTTCGAGCTGGGCCGCAAATACGTCGAGGAGCGGTACGGGGCGGACGCCGACGAGCAGACCAAGGACATCCTGAGCCGGTGGGAGGACACCCTGAACCGGCTGGAGAACGACCCGATGAGCCTGGCCGGCGAGCTGGACTGGGTGGCGAAACGGCAGCTCATGGAGGGCTACCGGCGCCGCGACGGCCTGGACTGGGACGCGGCCCGGCTGCACCTGGTGGACCTGCAGTACGCGGACGTACGGCAGGACAAGGGGCTGTACAACCGCCTGGTGGCCCGCGGCCGGATGAAGCGCCTCTTGGACGAGCGCGAGGTCGAGCGGGCCCGTACGGCGCCGCCCGAGGACACCAGGGCGTACTTCCGCGGCCGCTGCCTCGAACAGTACGCGGACGACGTCGCCGCGGCCTCCTGGGACTCGGTGATCTTCGACCTGCCGGGCCAGGACTCCCTTCAGCGGGTGCCCACGATGGAGCCCCTGCGGGGCACCCGGGAGCACGTGAAGTCCCTCCTGGACCGGTGCCGTACGGCACAGGAGCTGGTCCAGGTCCTCTCGGGCGGCTGAGAGCGCCTGAAAGGGCTCCCGGCTGGGAATCATTCCGATGACCTCCGGACGTTGAGACAAGTACCGGGCCAATGTCGGACCCCATGGGTAGGGTCTGATCAAGTGCTTCGAACCGAGCGGGGTGAGCTAGATGGCGACCAAGGACACCGGCGGCGGACAGCAGAAGGCGACGCGTTCCACGGAGGAGGTCGAGGAGCAGGCGCAGGACGCGCAGGCTTCCGAGGACCTCAAGGAACGCCAGGAGAAGCTGAGCGACGACGTGGACGACGTCCTCGACGAGATCGACGATGTGCTCGAGTCGAACGCCGAGGACTTTGTTCGAAGCTTCGTTCAAAAGGGCGGCCAGTAACCGGCCCCGCGCCGGAGGCCGGCTGCGGCTGTGCGGCACGGGCGGGCCGCCCGCGCCGCACCCCGCGGGCTCGGACCGCGTCACCGGTCCGATTGCCCACGCCTTCGATGTGGATCACCGTCACCGGGCGGGTAGGGTCCGGGGCATACCGTGCTTCAACTGCAATTCGGCGCAGGGCCGTCGCATACCTGGAGGGAAACGCGTGGAAGCCAACACTCGTAGCACCGGGCGTCTACCAGCTGCCTTCCTGACGCCGGGATCGTCCTCCTTCATGGACTTCCTGTCCGACCAGGCGCCGGAGATGCTGCCGGGCAACCGGCAGACGCCGCCCCTGAAGGGCGCCGTCGAGGCGCCGCACGGCACGACGATCGTGGCCGCGGCCTTCCCCGGCGGTGTGGTCCTGGCCGGTGACCGGCGGGCGACCATGGGGAACATGATCGCGCAGCGCGACATCGAGAAGGTCTTCCCGGCCGACGAGTACTCCGCGGTGGGCATCGCCGGTACGGCGGGTCTCGCCGTGGAGATGGTCAAGCTCTTCCAGCTGGAGCTGGAGCACTTCGAGAAGGTGGAGGGCGCCCAGCTCTCCCTGGAGGGCAAGGCCAACCGGCTCTCCACGATGATCCGGAGCAACCTGGCGATGGCCATGCAGGGCCTCGCCGTCGTCCCGCTCTTCGCCGGTTACGACATCGACCGCGAGCGCGGACGCATCTTCAGCTACGACGTCACCGGCGGCCGTTCCGAGGAGCACGTCGGCTACGCGTCCACCGGCTCCGGCTCGATCTTCGCCCGGGGCTCGATGAAGAAGCTCTACCGCGACGACCTGACGGAGGAGGAGACGCTGACGCTGGTCGTGCAGGCGCTGTACGACGCGGCGGACGACGACTCGGCGACGGGCGGTCCGGACGTGGGCCGCCGTATCTATCCGATCGTCACCGTCATCACGGACGAGGGCTTCCGGAAGCTGACCGACGCGGAATCCTCCGAGATCGCCCGCTCGATTCTGGAACGCCGCCTGGAACAGCCCGACGGCCCGCGCGCCGCGCTGCTCTGAGCACCCGTCCGTATCCAGCTTCTTCGATGCTCCCGCCACTGACAGAAAGGGACGGATAGCCGGTGTCGACGCCGTTCTATGTCTCACCTCAGCAGGCCATGGCCGACCGGGCGGAATACGCCCGGAAGGGCATCGCCCGCGGTCGCAGCCTGGTTGTGCTGCAGTACGCCGACGGAATCGTGTTCGTCGGCGAGAACCCGTCCCGTGCGCTGCACAAGTTCAGCGAGATCTACGACCGGATCGGTTTCGCCGCCGCCGGCAAGTACAACGAGTACGAGAACCTGCGCATCGGCGGAGTCCGCTATGCGGATCTGCGCGGTTACACCTACGACCGCGACGATGTGACGGCCCGTGGGCTGGCGAACGTCTACGCACAGACGCTCGGCACCATTTTCTCCAGCGCGGCCGAGAAGCCGTACGAGGTGGAGCTCGTGGTCGCCGAGGTGGGCAGCGCGCCCGAGGGCGACCAGATCTACCGGCTGCCGCACGACGGCTCGATCGTGGACGAGCACGGCTCGGTCGCGGTCGGCGGCAACGCCGAGCAGATCAGCACCTTCCTCGACCAGCGCCACCGCGACGGGATGTCGCTCGCCGAGGCGCTGAAGCTCGCGGTGCAGGCGCTGTCCCGCGACCCCAACGGCAGTGAGCGGGAGATCCCCGCCGACCGGCTGGAGGTCGCGGTCCTGGACCGCACGCGGCCGCAGCAGCGCAAGTTCAAGCGGATCGTCGGCCGGCAGCTGGCCAGGCTCCTCGAAGCGGAGGCCGCCGCGTCGACGCCGACCGACGCCCCGTCCGACGCGGAGGACGGCGACACCGCCCCGGACGGCCCCACGGCCACGACCGACACGACGGAATCCGGCGGCGACGTGGAGTAACGCCCCCGGACCGCCGAGCCCCGGCCCGCCCGCAGGCGGACCGGGGCTCCGTCACGCTCCCGCGCCTTCCGGCACCGGCGCCGTCGAGCCCCGGACGACCAGCCGCACCGGCAGGCTGCCCGGCTCGGCGTCCCGGCCGTCCAGGACCGCCAGCAGAGCGGCCATGCCGCGCTCGCCGACCTGCACGGCGGGCAGCCGGACCGTGGTCAGCTCCGGCTCCACCGCGGTGGCCAGGGCCAGGTCGTCGAAACCGGTGACCGAGACGTCGTCCGGCACCCGCAGCCCGAACCGGCGGGCCGCCTTGCACGCCCCCGCCGCCAGGATGTCGTCGTCGCAGACGATCGCGGTGGGCCGGGGCCCGGGCAGCCCGAGCGCGCGTTCCGCCGCCTCCCGCCCCGCCCGGACGTCCAGCGCCGCGGCCACCGAGCGGACCTCGGTGCCGGGGCTCCGGCGCAGCTCCTCGCGCAGGGCCGCCGCGCGGCAGGCGAAGGTCCAGGCGTCGACGGCCGAGGCCAGGTGGAGGAAGCGCCGGTGGCCGAGGGCGAGCAGATGGCAGGCCACCTGGCGCATCCCGTCGGCGATGTCGAGGTTCACCCGGGCGGCGGGCCCGGGCGCCGAGGGGTCGCTGTCCAGCATCACGAGGGGGACGTCCGCGCCGTGCAGGGCGTCGAGCGCGTCGGCGGCCATGGAGGAGGCGATGACCCCGTCCAGCGCGGCCCGGGCCGACGGGAAGGGGTCGCGGGCCGGGCCGGTGCCGTCCGGGGAGGGGTAGAGCACGACCCCGAAGCCGTGCTCGGCGGCGACCGCGGCGGCTCCGGTGTACACCCGGGCGAAGAACTCGTTGGTGAGGGCCGGGACGACCAGCAGCGCCGTCCGGGTGCGGCCGAGGCGCAGATTGCGGGCGGCGAGGTTGGGCCGGTAGCCCAGGCCGCGGGCGGCGTCGCGGACCCGTCCCGCGGTGGACTCGGAGACCCGTCCCCGCCATTTGTCGCCGAGCACCAGCGAGACGGTGGCCTGGGAGACGCCGGCGGCCCGGGCCACGTCACGGCTGGTGGGCCGGGGCGGGCCGAGTGGTGCGGGGCTGGTCACGCGGGCCTCCGGGCCGGTCGGTTCAGGCCCGTGAGGTGGACCTGCGGACGGGCTCATGGTACGTATGAACCCGGAAGTTATACGTAAAACCTCGCAGCCCGCACAGGCGCCCGAGGGAGAGGGGCGGGACATGGCCGCGGGATATCTGGACATCCTCCGGGCGCGGCACGCCGCCAGGCTGCTGACGGGCACCCTGGTGGGCCGGCTGCCGAACGGCACGGCGAGCATCGCGATCGTCCTGTTCGTCCGGGCCGAGGGCGGCAGCTACAGCGTCGCGGGCGCGCTCGCGGCGGTGTACGGGCTGGCCACCGCGGTCGGGCAGCCGCTGCTCGGTCGGGCGGTGGACCTGTACGGCCAGCCGCGCGTCCAGCTGCCCGCCGCCGTCGTCTCCGCGCTCGGCATGGTCCTCCTCGCCGCGGCCGGGACCGGCTCGCTCCCGCTCGCCTACGCGGCGGTGGCCGTGGCCGGGCTCTTCACGCCTCCGCTGGAGGGCGGTCTGCGGGCGCTGTGGCCGAGTGTGCTCGGCGGTGAGGACCGGGTGCACCGGGCCTATGCCATGGACGCCGTCGCGCAGGAGGTCATGTTCACGGCGGGTCCGCTGCTCGTGACGCTTCTGACCGCCCTCTGGTCGCCCGGCACGGCGCTGCTGGTCATCAATGCGATCGGGGTGCTCGGCGCGCTGTCGGTCGTGGTCTGCGAGCCCTCGCGGGCCTGGCGCTCCGCCCCGCGCGAGGCGCACTGGCTGGGCGCGCTGCGCTCGCCCGGCCTGCTGGCGCTGCTCGGCTCGTTCTTCTTCGTGGGCCTGGCGCTGGGCTCGATCACCGTGGCCGCGATGGCGTACGCCGACGACCGGGGCCGGGAGTCGGTGTACGGCTGGCTGATGGCCGCGCTCGGCCTCGGCGCCCTGATCGGCGGGGCGGTCTACGGGGCGCGGCAGTGGGCGGGGGCGCCGGAGCGGCGGCTGCGGGTGATCGTGGGGCTGCTCGCGGCGGGCTATCTGCCGCTGGTGCTGACGCCCGGCCCGGTCGCGATGACGGTGCTGGCGGCCGTCTCCGGGGTGTTCCTCGCCCCGGCCGTCGCGTGCTCGTTCATCGTGGTCGACCGGCACGCGCCGCGCGGGACGGTGACGGAGGCGTTCTCGTGGCTCGTGACGACCTTCGGGGTGGGCGCGGCCGTGGGGACCGCGGTGGCCGGTCCGGCGGTCGAACTGGGCGGGACGGCGTGGAGCTTCGCGGTCGCGGGGGCCGGTGGAGTGGCGGCGCTGCTCGTTCTCCTGGCCACCGGATCAGTCCTGGCGGCTCCCGCCCGTACCGCCGTAGCGGTGCGAGGATCGGAAAATGATCGAAACGGTGCCGTCGAACCCGGTTTCAGCTCGGGCCATCAGGCGTAATGTTCAGTCATGGACCGCCGCATTTTCGGGCTGGAGAACGAGTACGGCGTCACGTGCACGTTCAGGGGACAGCGCCGACTGTCTCCTGATGAAGTGGCGCGCTACCTCTTCCGCCGTGTTGTGTCATGGGGCCGCAGCAGCAATGTCTTTCTGCGGAACGGCGCCCGCCTCTACCTCGACGTGGGATCGCATCCGGAATATGCAACCCCCGAATGCGACAACCTGACCGAGCTGGTCACCCACGACAAGTCCGGCGAGCGCATTCTCGAAGGCCTGCTCGTCGACGCCGAACGCCGCCTGCACGAGGAGGGAATCGCCGGCGACGTCTATCTCTTCAAGAACAACACCGACTCGGCGGGAAACTCCTACGGCTGCCACGAGAACTACCTCGTCGCCCGGCACGGGGAATTCTCCCGCCTCGCGGACATCCTCATTCCGTTCCTCGTCACCAGGCAGCTGATCTGCGGCGCCGGCAAGGTGCTCCAGACCCCCCGGGGCGCCGTCTACTGCGTCAGCCAGCGTGCCGAGCACATCTGGGAGGGCGTCAGCTCCGCGACGACGCGTTCCCGCCCGATCATCAACACCCGCGACGAGCCGCACGCGGACGCGGAGCGCTACCGCCGCCTGCACGTCATCGTCGGGGACTCCAACATGTCCGAGACGACCATGCTGCTCAAGGTCGGCGCGACCGACCTGGTGCTCCGCATGATCGAGGCGGGCACGGTGATGCGCGACCTGACGCTGGAGAATCCGATCCGGGCGATCCGCGAGGTCAGCCACGACACCACCGGACAGCGCAAGGTCCGCCTCGCCAGCGGCCGGGAGGCGTCGGCCATAGAGGTGCAGCGCGAGTACTACGAGAAGGCCGTGGACTTCGTGGACCGCCGCGGCATCCGCACGGGCAACGTCGAGCGCGTCCTCGAACTGTGGGGCCGCACGCTCGACGCGATCGAGGCCGAGGACCTCGACCGGATCGACACCGAGATCGACTGGGTCATGAAGTACAAGCTCATCGAGCGGTACCGGGCCAAGCACAACATGACCATGTCGAATCCGCGGGTCGCCCAGATAGACCTCGCCTACCACGACATCCACCGCCGCCGTGGGCTGTACTACCTGCTGGAGCGCAAGGGGCAGGCCGCCCGCGTCTGCAACGACCTGAAGATCTTCGAGGGCAAGTCGGTGCCCCCGCAGACGACCAGGGCGCGGCTGCGCGGGGACTTCATCCGGCGGGCGCAGGAGCAGCGGCGGGACTTCACCGTCGACTGGGTCCACCTCAAGCTCAACGACCAGGCCCAGCGCACGGTGCTGTGCAAGGACCCCTTCCGGTCGGTGGACGACCGGGTGGAGAAGCTGATCGCGGGTATGTGAGGCGCAGGATACGCCCCGGTACCCGGTGCGACCCGGGCCCCGTACGTTCCTCGTACGGGGCCCTTCGTACGGCCTAGAGTGGCGGGGTCCCGGAACCCCTGGGGCGTGTCCCCCACATATGCCGTCTGAGATCTGAGGAACCAGTGCGCCGACTTGCCGGCCTTCTCGTCGTCCCCCTGCTGCTGTTGTCGTCAGCGGCCTGCGGCAGCGACGACAAGGGCTCCGACTCCGCTTCCGCCTCCGCGTCCGCCCCTTCCAAGGGAGGTTTCCCCGCCATCACCGCGGGCGCGAAGTTCGGCGAGAAGCCCACCCTGGCCAAGGGCACGGGTACGCCGCCCAAGGAGCTGAAGACCAAGGTCATCAGCGAGGGCGACGGCGCGAAGCTGAAGAACGGCGACGTCACCCAGGTCAACTACCTCGGCCAGGCGTACGACTCCACCGAACCGTTCGACAACAGCTTCGACCGCAAGCAGCCGTTCGACCTGACGCTCGGCGCGGGCATGGTCATCCAGGGCTGGGACAAGGGCCTGGTCGGCCAGAAGGTCGGCAGCAGGGTCCAGCTCGTCATCCCGCCGGACCTCGGTTACGGGGCCCAGGGCCAGGGCGACATCAAGCCGAACGCCACCCTGGTCTTCGTCGTGGACATCCTGAAGGCGAAGCAGATCCCGGCCTCGGCCAAGGGCACCGAGGTCGCCCAGGACAACAAGGACCTGCCGAAGGTGGGCACCAACACCGACGGCAAGGCGCCGAGCCTCACCATCCCGAGCAAGGTCGACCCGCCGAAGAAGCTGGTCTCCGACTACGTGCTGGAGTCCAAGGGCGACGTGGTCAAGGAGACCGACTCGGTCGTCGTGAACTACGTGGCCAAGCTCTGGAAGGACGGCAAGGAGTTCGACAACACCTACACCACGGGCAAGACGCAGACCTTCCCCCTGGCGCAGGTCACCCTCAAGGGGCTGAAGGACGGCCTGATCGGCAAGAAGATCGGCAGCCGGGTGCTGCTGGTCGTGCCGCCGGACCAGGGCCTCGGCGACAAGGAGCAGTCGGGCGTCCCCGCCAACTCCACGCTGGTCTTCGCCGTGGACATCCTGGCGAAGATGTAAGACTGTCCCGGTTGCCCAGTTCATCAGTAAGAGGAGCAAGTCAGTGAGCATCGACAAGCCCGAGGTCGACTTCCCGGGTGGCGAGCCGCCGGCCGATCTGGAGATCAAGGACATCTGGGAGGGCGACGGCGAGGAGGCCAAGCCCGGCCAGTTCGTCTCCGTCCACTACGTGGGCGTCGCCTTCTCCACCGGCGAGGAGTTCGACGCCTCGTGGAACCGTGGCGCTCCGCTGCAGTTCCAGCTCGGTGCCGGCCAGGTCATCTCGGGCTGGGACAAGGGCGTGCAGGGCATGAAGGTCGGTGGCCGCCGCCAGCTGACCATCCCCGCGCACCTCGCCTACGGCGACCGCGGCGCCGGCGGTGGCGCGATCGCCCCGGGCGAAACGCTGATCTTCGTCTGCGACCTGATCTCCGTCTGATCCCGCGCGCAGGACCAGCAGCAGGGCCCGCACCGCGAGGTGCGGGCCCTCGCTTTTGTCCGGACACCCCGGGGCGGTACGGTCGAGCGTCGTAGAGCACGAGGGAAAGGGCGTCGATGGCGATTGCCAAGGCCGAGCGGCTGATGAACCTGGCGCTGTGTCTGCTGGGGACCCGGCGCCCGCTCAGCAAGCGCGAGCTGCGCGGCTCCATCGAGGCGTACCTCGAAGCGGCTTCCGACGACGCCTTCAACCGGATGTTCGAGCGCGACAAGGACGACCTGCGCGAGCTCGGCCTGGTCATCGAGACCGTGGAGAACCTGGACGGCGACACCGGCTACCTCGCCCGCCGCGACAGCAACCGGCTGCCGCCCATCACGCTGGACGCCGAGGAGGCCGCCGCGCTCGGCCTGGCCGCCAAGGTCTGGCAGCAGGCCCGCCTCGCCGGCGCGGCCAGCGGAGCCCTGCAGAAGCTGCGGGCGGCCGGGATGCCCGAGACCGAGGACACCTACGAGGTCCACAGCGCCCTCGAACCCCGCATCCCCGTCCACGAGGCCGCGTTCGAACCCCTCATGCTGGCCTGCCGCGACCGCCGCCCGGTGACCTTCGACTACCGCAAGGCCAACGCCGCCCAGCCCGAGCAGCGCCAGGTCGAGCCGTGGACCCTGGAATGCTGGCGCGGCCACTGGTATCTCGCCGGCTGGGACCGCGAGCGGGGCGCCGAGCGCGTCTTCCGGCTCTCCCGGATCACCGGCAAGGTGCGCTCCCGGGCCGGCGCCTTCACCGCCGAGGTGCCCGACGTGGTCACCGTCCGCGAGACCGTGGAGAGCTGGGCCGGCGAGACGGCCACCCGGACCGCCCTGATCAGGCTCCGCGCCGACTCCGGATACCCGCTGCGCGCCCGCGCCACATCGGTCCGGGAACTCGGGAACGGGTGGGAGGAGTTGGAGATCCCGTACGGACACGGCCTGGACGCCTGGCTCGTGGAGTTCGGGCCCGACGTCGTCGTCACCGGACCCGAGGACCTGCGGGCCGACGTGGTGGACCGGCTGCGCGCCGTGGCCAAGGACTGAGGGGACCGCATTTCCATGGCCACGAACGCCATCGACCAGACGCGCCGGATGCTCTCCCTGGTGACGTATCTGCGCGAGCGCCCCGGCGCCCACGTCCAGGACGTCGCCCGGGCCTTCGGGATCACCGAGGACGAGCTGATCTCCGACCTGGACGTGCTGCCCATGTGCGGGACCAGCTTCCGCGGCGGCGACCTGCTCGACATCGACACCGACGGCGACCGCATCTGGTGGCACAACGCGGACGACGTCGCCGAACCGCTGCGGCTCGCCGCCGACGAGGCGACGGCCCTGCTGGTGGCCGCCCGCGCCGTGGCGACCCTGCCCGGGCTGCGCGAGAGCGACCGGCAGGCGCTGCTGCGGGCCACCGCCAAGCTGGAGGCCGCCGCCGGAGAGGTGGGGGCCGCGAGCTCCCGGCTCTCGGTCACCTTCGAGTCCGAGGGCGGTGTCTTCGCCGAGGTGGACCGGGCGATCTCGGAGCGGCGCCGGCTGTGGCTGCGCTACTACTCGCCCGCACGCGACGAGCTCACCGAGCGCGAGGTGGACCCGATCCGGCTGTTCGCCGTCGGGCACACCTACATGGAGGCGTGGTGCCGCTCCTCCGAGGACCGGCGCACCTTCCGCCTCGACCGGGTCGCCGAGATCCGCCTCCTCGACGCGCCCGCCGCCCCGCCCGAGCTGGAGCTGCGGGACCTGTCCGAGGGGCTGGTCCAGCCGGCCGCCGAGGACCCGGAGGTCGTGATCGAGGTCGGCCCCGGCGGGCGCTGGGTCGCCGAGTACTACCCGCACGACCGGGCGGAGGAACTGCCCGACGGCGGTCTGCGGATCACCCTGCGCACCCCGGACCCGGCCTCGCTGCGCCGGCTCGCGCTCCGGCTCGGCCGGGAGGGGCGGATCGTCTCGCCGCCCGAGCTGGCCGAGAGCGCGCGGAGTGCGGCGCGGGCGGCGCTCGCCGCGTACGACGGCACGGCCTGAAGGGACGGCTGCTGACATGAGCCACCTGTCCGCGCTGCCGGGCCGCGCCGCCGTACCGACCGTGGCGGTGCCGGAGTCGGCGCGCTTCAAGGCCGCCTGCCCCGACTGCCGCGCGCGGTTCGAGCTGGCGGCGGCGGAGTTCCGGCTGGTGATCGGCGCGACCAGCCGCACCACGTTCTACTCCTTCACCTGCCCCGACTGCGCCGCGTGCGTCCGCAAACCGGCGGGGGAGCGGATAGTGCAGCTCCTCACCGACGGCGGCGTACGGACGCTGCGCCTGCACACCGGCTCCTGAAAGGCTTCTCGCGCATGTTCTGGCCCATGCTCGCCATCGCCCTGGGATTCCTCGGAATCGCCGTGCTCGGCGTGCTGGCCATCAGGGTGTTCATCGAGGCCCAGCGCCTCGGCCACCAGGTGACCCGCACCACGGAGCGCATCAACCGCGCCGCCGACGACCTGGAGCGCGCGGCCGTCCGGCTCGCCGCCACGGGACAGACCCTGCCCTAGAGGGCCCATAGACGCGGCCTCCTGTTTCGGGGGCCCGGGAGGTACGCTGCTGCAGGACGGCCCAGGCAGGCAGGGAGGTGCGGGCCGCAATCGAAAGTACGCACGGGCATTGCCTCGCGTTTACTCCCGCGGGTTACGATCGCTGCCGGCGAATCGTCGGATGTGTATCCGCCACTCAAGGGCAGCGAGCCCACCTCCAGCCGCCTCAGCCAGAAGGAAGCACACCATGGGCAATCTGAAGCCTCTCGAGATCGTACTGATCATCGCTGTCATCCTGCTGTTGTTCGGCGCCAAGAAGCTTCCCGACATGGCCCGCTCGCTGGGCAAGTCGGCCCGCATCCTCAAGAGCGAGGCCAAGGCCATGAAGAAGGACGACGAGCCGACGGCCACCGCGACCACGGACGCCGCCGCCGACCAGGGCACGCAGCCGGCAGCGCGCACGATCCAGGCCGCGCCCGGTGACGTCACCAGCTCCCGCCCGGTGAGCGAAGCGAAGCCCACCACCCAGAGCTGACCGCGCTGACGGGTTCTGCCGTCAGCCGCCGCACGAGACGAGGGAAGTGGGTTGCTCAAGTCTGCCCGCAAGCAGGAGAAGGACAGCGAGGGGCGGATGCCTCTCGCTGATCACCTGCGAGAGTTGCGTAACCGACTGATGATCGCGGTCCTGGCGATCATCGTGATCACGGCGATCACGGCGTTCTTCTACAAGGACCTGATCCATTTCCTGATCAAACCGATCCTGGAGTCGGTCGGCTGCGCGAACGGCGAGAAGAGGCAGGCCAACGGCCACCCGTGCGCCGAGATGACGGTGAACGGCCTCGTCGCCCCGTTCTCCATCGCGCTCAAGGTATCCCTCATGGCAGGGGTGGTCCTCTCCACTCCGGTCTGGCTCTACCAGCTGTGGGCGTTTCTCGCCCCGGGCCTCCACAAGCACGAGAAGCGGTACGCGCTGGGCTTCGTCGCCGCCGGGGTGCCGCTGTTCCTCGCGGGCGCAGCCCTCGCCTACGTGCTGATGCCGAAGACCGCCGAGGTGCTGCTCGACTTCACCCCGGACAACACGACGAACCTGCTGCCCGTCGACGACTACCTCAACATCATCACGCGCATGGTGGTCGTGTTCGGTCTCGCCTTCGAGCTGCCCCTGCTGCTGATCCTGCTGAACTTCACCGGAGTGCTCACGGCCAAGCGGCTGGCCTCCTGGTGGCGCGCCATGGTCATGGGCATCACCGTCTTCGCCGCGGTGGCCACCCCCACCGGCGACCCGCTCACGATGATCACGCTGGCCGCCCCCATCGTGCTGCTCTACTTCATCGCGCTCGGCATCTGCCTCGCCAACGACCGGCGCCGCAAGCGCAACAACCCCGACGCAGACCTCGACGACGACGAGGCGTCCGACCTCGACCTCACGCCCTCGGACCTGGGCGACATGGAGCAGGTGTCGGCGTCGCCCACGCTGCCCGGCCAGTCCGACGGCGGACGGTCCTCGGTGCGCGACGGTTACGACGACATCACCTGACCTTGTAGGGTCCCCGGGTGACCAGCGAGATCACCCTCTTCGTCAATCCCACCGCGGGAAGCGGCCGGGGCGCGCGAGCCGCGCAGCCGGCCGCTTCCGCGTTGCGGGAGGCCGGCTTCTCCGTGCGCACGATCCTCGGTGAGGACGCCGGTGACGCGCTGCGCCGGGCGCGGGACGCGGTCGCCGAGGGGACCGGCGCGCTCATAGCCGTCGGCGGGGACGGGCTCGTCTCCCTCGCACTCCAGGCGGTCGCCGGGACGCTCACCCCGCTCGGCGTGGTGGCGGTGGGGACCGGCAACGACTTCGCGCGCGCCCTGGGCCTGCCGATACGCGACCCGGAGGCGGCCGGCCGGCTCGCCGCCGACGCGCTCAAGGGCCGGGCGCCCGCGCGCGAGATCGACCTCGGCCGGATCGGGGAGCGCTGGTTCGGCTCCGTGCTCGCCTCCGGGTTCGACTCCCGGGTCAACGACCGGGGCAACCGGATGCGCCGGGTGGGCGGCCGGTTCAAGTACGACCTGGCGATCCTCGCCGAGCTGGCCGCCTTCAAGCCGGTCACGTACCGCATGACGCTCGACGGCGGGCCCGCGCGCGAGATCCGGGCGACGCTCGTCGCGGTCGGCAACGGCACCTCGTACGGCGGCGGCATGCGCATCTGCGCGGACGCGGACATGGGCGACGGCCTCTTCGACGTCACGGTGGTCGGCGAGTGCAGCCGTACGACCCTGCTCAAGGTCTTTCCCCGGGTCTACAAGGGGACGCACCTCAGCCACCCCGTCGTCACCGTGCACCGGGCCTCCTCGGTCACGCTCGAAGCCGTCGGCGTCACGGCCTACGCGGACGGCGAACCGCTCGGCGCGCTCCCGGTGACCGCCGCCTGCGTGCCGAGGGCGGTACGGATGCTGGGCGCGGCCCCGGCCTCTGTCATGGGCGATTAAAGATCGCGTCACTGTCAGAGGCGGCGGGTAGGCTCGACGACAAGATGACAGAGGACCTCTCACCAGCTGAGCGCTACCAGGCTTCCCGGCTCCGGGCGGCCGAGCAGGCGACCGCTCTCGGGCCGTTCCGCGAGATGTACGACTTCGATCTCGACCCGTATCAGATCGAGGCGTGCAAGGCGCTGGAGGCCGGGAAGGGCGTGCTCGTCGCCGCCCCCACCGGCTCGGGCAAGACGATCGTCGGCGAATTCGCCGTGCACCTCGCCCTGGAGCAGGGCCGCAAATGCTTCTACACCACGCCGATCAAGGCCCTGTCCAACCAGAAGTTCGCCGACCTGGTGCGGCGCTACGGCTCCGACAAGGTCGGCCTGCTCACCGGTGACAACAGCGTCAACGCGGACGCCCCGGTCGTCGTCATGACCACCGAGGTCCTGCGGAACATGCTGTACGCGGGCTCCCAGGCGCTCAACGGCCTCGGCTACGTGGTCATGGACGAGGTGCACTACCTCTCCGACCGCTTCCGGGGCGCCGTCTGGGAAGAGGTGATCATCCACCTCCCCGAGTCGGTGACCCTGGTCTCCCTGTCGGCGACCGTGTCCAACGCGGAGGAGTTCGGCGACTGGCTGGACACCGTGCGCGGCGACACCGAGGTCATCGTCTCCGAGCAGCGGCCCGTCCCGCTCTGGCAGCACGTGCTGGCCGGGCGCCGGATGTACGACCTCTTCGAGGAGGAGACCGACCACGGCGGCCGTGGCGTCGGCCGCCGCGAGGTCAATCCCGACCTCGTCCGCCTCGCCCGCATGGAGAACCAGCGCGGGTACAACCCCCGCGACCGCCGCCGCGGCAAGATGGTCCGCGAGGCGGACCGCGAGCGCGAGCGGCGCCAGCGCAGCCGGATCTGGACGCCCTCGCGGCCCGAGGTCATCGACCGGCTGGACGCCGAGGGGCTGCTCCCCGCGATCACGTTCATCTTCAGCCGGGCCGCCTGCGAGGCCGCCGTCCAGCAGTGCCTGCACGCCGGGCTCCGGCTCAACGACGACGACAGCCGCCGGCTGGTGCGGGAGATCGTGGAGGAGCGGACGGCGTCCATCCCGCCCGAGGACCTGCACGTCCTGGGGTACTACGAATGGCTGGAGGGCCTGGAGCGGGGCATCGCCGCGCACCACGCCGGGATGCTCCCGCGGTTCAAGGAGATCGTCGAGGAGCTGTTCGTCCGGGGCCTCGTCAAGGCCGTCTTCGCGACGGAGACGCTCGCGCTCGGCATCAACATGCCCGCCCGCTCGGTGGTCCTGGAGAAGCTCGTCAAGTGGAACGGCGAGCAGCACGCCGACATCACCCCCGGCGAGTACACCCAGCTCACCGGGCGGGCCGGCCGGCGCGGGATCGACGTCGAGGGCCACGCCGTGGTGCTCTGGCAGCGCGGCATGGACCCGGGCGCGCTCGCCGGACTCGCCGGCACGCGCACGTATCCCCTGCGCTCCAGCTTCCGGCCTTCGTACAACATGGCCGTGAATCTTGTGCAGCAGTTCGGACGGCACCGCTCGCGCGAACTGCTGGAGACCTCCTTCGCGCAGTTCCAGGCGGACCGCTCGGTCGTCGGGATCTCCCGCCAGGTCCAGCGCAACGAAGAGGGCCTGGAGGGCTACCGCGAGGGCATGACCTGCCATCTCGGCGACTTCGAGGAGTACGCGCGGCTGCGCCGCGACCTCAAGGACCGGGAGACGGAGCTGGCCAAGCAGGGCGCCTCCCAGCGGCGGGCCGCCGCCGCCGCGTCCCTGGAGAAGCTGAAGCCCGGCGACGTCATCCACGTCCCGACCGGCAAGTTCGCCGGCCTCGCGCTCGTCCTCGACCCCGGTCTCCCGGCCGGTCGCACCAACGGCCACGGGCACCGCGGCATGGAGTACCACGACGGGCCCCGCCCGCTGGTGCTCACCGCCGAGCGGCAGGTGAAGCGGCTCGCCTCGATCGACTTCCCGGTGCCCGTGGAGGCCGTGGAGCGGATGCGGGTGCCGAAGTCGTTCAACCCGCGCTCGCCGCAGTCGCGCCGGGACCTGGCCTCCGCGCTGCGGACCAAGGCCGGGCACATCGTCCCGGACCGGCACCGCAGGGGGCGCGCCCCCGCCGCCGACGACCGCGAGATCGCGCGCCTGCGGGCCGAGCTGCGCGCCCACCCCTGCCACGGGTGCGACGAACGCGAGGACCACGCCCGCTGGGCCGAGCGCTACTACCGGCTCCAGCGCGACACCCGGCAGCTGGAGCGCCGCATCGAGGGGCGCACCAACACCATCGCCCGGACCTTCGACCGGATCGTGGCCCTGCTCACCGAGCTGGACTACCTGCGCGGCAGCGAGGTCACGGAGCACGGTCGGCGCCTCGCCCGGCTCTACGGCGAGCTCGACCTGCTGGCGAGCGAGTGCCTGCGCGCCGGCGTCTGGGAGGGGCTGAACGCGGCGGAGCTCGCGGCGTGCGTCTCCGCCCTGGTGTACGAGGCCCGGCAGACCGACGACGCGGTGGCGCCGAAGCTGCCGTCGGGGCCCGCGAGGACCGCGCTGGGCGAGATGGTCCGCATCTGGGGGCGGCTCGACGCCCTCGAGGAGGACTTCAAGATCAACCAGGCGGAGGGGGTCGGCCAGCGCGAGCCCGACCTCGGCTTCGCCTGGGCGGTCTACATGTGGGCGTCCGGCCGCTCGCTGGACGAGGTGCTGCGCGAGGCGGACATGCCGGCGGGCGACTTCGTGCGCTGGTGCAAGCAGGTCATCGACGTGCTGGGCCAGGTGGCCGCCGCCGCGCCGCGCGAGAACAGCTCGGTGGCCCGGAGCGCCCGCAAGGCGGTCGACGAGGTGCTGCGGGGCGTCGTGGCGTACAGCTCCCTGGGCTGAGACACGCAGAAGCCGGCCGGGCTCGGCCCGGTCGGCTTCTCGGCGGCTCCTTTCCAGGACCGGCCACCCCGGTCTCTAGGACCGGCGGCCTCGGCTCATTTTCATCGACGCGCCCGCGCAGACCAGTCCGAGCAGGGCGGTCAGTCCGCCGATGATGACGTTGTTGAGGATGACGCCGGTGTCCGGGCTGCTGCCCACCACCCAGGGCGAGATGACCATCCAGGCACCCATGGCGCAGATCGCCCAGCTCAGGCCGTACATCCGCTGCGGCATCGCGGTGAACCCGAGGCCCAGCACGGCGATCGCGATGCCCATGACCAGGTTGTGCGTCACCAGGGCGGACTGCGACGTGGTGAAGTGCAGCACCCAGGGAGAGACGGCGCAGTAGAGGCCGACCAGGAAGACCGGCGCGTCCACCAGCGCCACGTCGCGACCGCCCATGACGCGTGCGTAACGGTCACTCATTTCCGATACATCGGGGTGTCCGGCCATGTCGTGGCCGACGTGCGAGACGTTTGACATCGATTTCGTCCCCTTCGGATCATGCGGACCCGGTCACCGCCACGCGCGGGAAGTGGCCCGCACTGACCATTCTGCTCTTATCTGCCGCTTATGCGCAGGTTCGAGGGGCCTTCATCTCCGCGGGATTCGCACCGCCCCTCGCGGCGGGCCCGGGGGCCCGCCGCGAGGAAGGCGGTCACGCGGCGGGCGGCATCAGGACCGTGTCGACGATGTAGACCGTGGCGTTGGCCGTGGGGACGTTGCCGCAGACGACCTTCGACGAGTCGTTCACGGTGTACGTCGTGTCCGATCCCGAGGTCGTCAGCTCCTCCTTCTCCAGGGACTCGAAGGAGCCCTTCTCCAGCTGCTTCGGCGTCAGCTTCTGACCCACCACGTGGTAGGTGAGGACCTTGGTGAGCGCGTCCTTGTCGGCGAGGAGCTTGTCGAGGTCGGCCTTCGGGATCTTGGCGAATGCGTCGTTGGTCGGGGCGAACACGGTGATGTTCCGGGCGTTGTTGAGCGTGTCGACCAGTCCGGCCTTCTTGACCGCGGTGACCAGGGTGGACAGGGCCGGGTTGTTCGATGCCGCCGTGGCGACGGGGTCCTTCGCCATGCCGGTGAAGGAGCCCGCGCCGCTCTTCGGGACCGAGGCGCAGGCCGGGCCGAAGGGCTCGTCCGGGTCCATGGACTTCTCGGCCGACGGCTGGGCGGGGGCCTTCGCGGAACTGGCGCCCGCCCCGGACGCGCTGTCCTCGGAGTCGTCGGAACAGGCCGTCAGGGCCAGCGGAAGGACGAGCGCGGCGGACAGCGCGACGGCGGCGCGGCGGGCGTGGATGAGCTTCACGGTGTTCTCCTGTATGGGTAATCGATTGAATGCGTACGGTAATTGGCCTGGGGTGCGCGCGGCCCGGACGGACGGTGCGCGAGTCGGGGGAGGCGGCGGCACGGCCGCGTGCTCAGGACACGTCGACCACCACCGAGTGCCGGCCGGTGGCGCCGTCCGGCACGGTGCCGGTGCGGCGGGAGGTCTGCGTCGCGCCGGTCCCGTCGGTGGCGCGGACCTCCAGGGTGTGGCTGCCCGGGGTGGCTGGCCACTCCCACACCCACTGGCGCCAGACGTCCCGGCCCGCCGGCGCCGCGAGCCGCGCCGGGTGCCACGGGCCGCCGTCCACCCGGACCTCGACCCGGCTGATGCCCCGCCGCTGGGCCCAGGCGACCCCGGCGACCGGCACCGTGCCCGCCTTCGGGGACGCGAAGGGGCGCGGGGTGTCGATGCGGGCCTGGGTCTTGACGGGCGCCCGGCGGGACCAGGTCCGCTGCACCCAGTACGCGTCGTACGCGTCGAAGGTGGTCAGCTCGATGTCCTTGATCCACTTGCAGGCCGACACGTATCCGTACAGGCCGGGGACGACCATCCGGACCGGGAAGCCGTGCTCGAAGGGCAGCGGCTCCCCGTTCATGCCGAAGGCGAGCAACGCGTCGCGGCCGTCCATGACGTCCTCGACCGGGGTGCCGATCGTCATGCCGTCCACCGAACGCGCCACGAGCTGGTCGGCCGGACCGCCCTCGGACGGGGGCCGCACCCCCGCCTCGCGCAGCAGATCGGCGAGATGAACGCCGAGCCACCGGGCGTTGCCGACGTACGGTCCGCCGACCTCGTTCGAGACGCAGGTCAGCGTGATGTCGCGTTCGACGGATTCCCGGTCCAGCAGGTCCTGGAGGGTGAGCGTCACCGGGCGGGTCACGCCCTCGCCGTGGATGCGCAGCCGCCACGCCCCGGCGTCCACCCTCGGCACGACCAGGGCCGTGTCGACGCGGTAGAAGTCCTTGCCGGGCGTGACGAGGGGGCTCAGCCCCGGGATCTCCAGTTCCGCGCCGGCCGGCACCGCGGGGGCGGGCGAGGCGGGCAGGGGAAGCCTCACCTCCCGCCGGGACGCCCGCGCTCCGGCCCGCACGGCGGAATCGAGCCGCCGCCCCAGCAGCCCCGCCCCGGCGGAGGCCGCCACCGCGACGCCGGCCGCGACGACGAACCCGCGCCGGTCGAAGCCCCCGGCCGCCCGCTGTCCGGACGGCCGGGCCGGGGCCAGCCGCCCGGACAGCAGATACAGCACCCCCGCACCCACCAGCGCGCCCACCACCGACGGCAGGGCGTCCGGGACCCGGCCCTCCGGCCGCCCGACCGCCGCCGTCGCCCCGACCGCGCCGAAGACCAGCACGGCCGCCGCCCCGGCGGGCCGGTGGCGGAGCGCCAGCAGCCCGACCGCCGCGGCGAACAGTGCCAGCACCGCGAGGATGCCGAGCTCCAGGACCAGCTTGTCGTCGGTCCCGAAGTTCCGTACGGCGAAGTCCTTCAGCGCCGGGGGAGTGCGGTCGATCACCGCGCCGCCCACCGCCGTGACCGGACCCGCCTCGGGGCGCACGATCGCCGCCGCCGGCTCGGCGACGGCCAGGGCGCTGAACCCGGCGATCACACCGCTGAGCGCGGCACTGGCCGCCCGCAGCGCGCGGGACCGCCGGGGCTCGGCGGCCCCGGTTTCCGGATCGTTCTGGTCTTCACTCACGACCGGGATTCGGAGCCCGCGGCCCGGCGGATTGGTCGCTCACCCGATCGGATGAAGGCCTGTTCCGGCCGATGCGCCGCGCGTTCGTGTGTGCTGCGCGTACACCATCGCCGCGCGTTCGCGTGTGCTGCGTGTCCACGTGTGCCGCGCACTCGCGTGTGCCGGGTGTCCACGTGCGCCGCGCACTCGCGTGTGCCGCGCGCACCGCACCGCGCCCGCCGCGTTCGGGCTGAGCGGGTGGCGGCCCGGAAGGCCCCGGCCGTTCGCGTGGGCCGTTCAGGCCGGCAGCTTCATGAGCGCCACCGGGGCGGACGTCGGCCGCTCGGAACCGCCTGCCGGTTCCACGGTGACGCCCATGCCCGTGGCCCCGCCGACCGGGCCGTCCAGCAGCGTCGTGTACGTGGTCGAGGACGGGCCCGTGGCGCGCATCAGGCCCGCCGGGCGCATCGTTCCGCCGTCGTCGAACCACAGCTGGTACACCTTGCCGCTGGGCGCCTCGGCCAGCCCGGAGGCCAGGAACACCGCCCGGTCCTGACCGCGGGAGACCACCACCGTGCCCTGCGCCCCGCCCTTCAGCGCGCCGGACGCGGTCTTCGCGTCGGGCGCCGCGAGGACCCGGGCCACCTGCTCGGCGCGCAGCCGGGCCGCGTCGGCCTGCCGCTGGGCCTCGCGCGCCTCCTGGTGCTGCCACACGGCGATCCCGCCGAAGCCCGCCGCCGCGGCAAGGCACGCGGCCAGGGCGAACCGGGACCACCGGGCCGCGCCGCCTCGCCGGTCCGGTGAGCGCTCGCGACGGGGGAGGGCCGGCGGCTCCTGGCGTACGGTCGTGATCTCCCGGAGCACCCGCTCCCGCAGCTCCCGGGGGGCCGGCGCGGCGACGGCGAGGCCGAGGCGGGTCGCGGTCTCGGAGAGCTCGCGGACCTCGGTCGAGCAGGCCTCGCAGTCGCCCAGGTGCCGTTCGAAGTCCCGGCGTTCGCTGTCCGGCAGGGCGTGCAGAGCGTAGGCGCCCGTCAGTGTGTGCAGTCCGGCGTCGGTCATGAGGCCACCCCGAGGCAGTCGCGCATCCGGATCAGCCCGTCGCGCAGTCGAGTCTTGATCGTGCCGAGCGGCACCGCGAGGAGTTCGGCCACCTCGCGATAGGTGAGCCCCCGGTAGTACGCCAGGGTGACGGACTCCCGCTGGAGCTCGGACAGCGTCCGCATGCAGCGGCGCACCTGCTCGCGTTCCAGCCGGGCCTCCACCTGTTCGGTGACCTCGTCGAAGGCGGGCGTGCGGTCGAGCAGGGCGGCCTTGTGCTCGCGGGCGGCCGACGCCTGCGCCGAGCGCACCCGGTCCACGGCGCGGCGGTGGGCCAGGGTCAGCACCCAGTTCATGGCGCTGCCCCGGGCGGCCTGGAAACGGGACGCGGTGCGCCACACCTCCACCAGGACCTCCTGGGCGACCTCCTCCGACTGGGCGGGATCGCGCAGCACCCCGCGCACGAGCCCGAGCACCGGTCCGCTGACCGCGTCGTAGACCTGGGCGAACGCTTCCTGGTCGCCCCGGGCGACCTGGCCCATCAGCTCCTGGAGATCGGGCCCCGCCGAGGCCGTTCCGCTGATGTACACGGCTTCCTTCACGCGGGGTTCCCTTCGATGGTCATCGCTCTCCGGGAGTGATTCGGAGCCGGTGCCCGGGCGGATTGGCCGGAAGCCGGAGATCCTTCCACGTCTTCGAGCACGGCACGCCGACCGCTGCCCCCTGGCCCCGTCAGGGGGCAGCGGTCGGGCAACGCCGACGGCTCACCGCCCGGACGGCACCGGATCGGTCGCCCTGTCCGCCCCGCCCGACGGTCCGCAAGCCCGTTCCCCGGCCGGGCGCAGTGCGGCGTACGCGCCCGCCGCCGTCGCCGCGGCCAGGAGCGCGGCACAGGCGAGGGTCACCCCGTCCGGGTGGATCAGCGGCTGCCCCCGCAACGCCTGCCACAGCACCAGGGCGACGAGTCCCGCGTACGCACCGCAGGCGACCCGCGTCAGCCGCAGTCGCACCCGCGCGTCCCGCAGCCGGCGGAACCGGGGGGCCAGCGCCACGAGGGCGAGCAGGAACAGCGGGAGGATCTGGAGCGCGTGCATCCCCACGAAATGCGGAACGCGCAGGTCGCCGCCGGTCGTGGACCACCCGGTGAACGGCATCGAGGGGCCGCCGTCCGGGACGCCGACCGCGTGGGCGCCGAGCACATCGGCCGTGCCCCGCCGGTCGGCCGCGCGCTGCTCGGCGGTCGGCCGGGTCATCAGGAAGCCGACACCCGCCCCCGCGAGCGCCAGGAAGACGCCGGCGCGGATCGCCAGGGCCGAGGCGCGGTCCGCGATCCGGGTGCGCAGCAGCAGGACGCCGATGACCAGCGTGCCCGCCCACAGCACGACCACGGTGGCGCCCATCACCTGGAACAGCGCGTTGTCGAACGGTGTGGCGACGTTGAAGTGGCTCCGCTTCCCCCGGATCACCTGCCCGGTGATGATCACCATCTCGCCCAGACTGGCGAGGGCGACGACCGTCCCGGCCCATCGGCCGACGCGCCGGCCCCGGTCGGCCAGTGTCAGCATCCAGGCCAGCGAGAGCGCGTACGCGACGAACGACACCGAGAACTTGAAGGGCTTGGCCCAGATCGCCGCGCCCGCCAGGACCCGGTCGTCGGTCAGCAGACCGACCCCCGAGACCACGGTCATCACGGCCATCGCGGCGGCGAAGAGGACTAACGGGCGGTGCCAGGTACGCCATTGAGGCATGAGTATCCCCCCTGGAGACTCGATCGGTCATGGATGTATGGATAGTGGATAGTGGTGCTTACTACTACCCGTAGGCGAACTATCTATGATGGAAGTCGAGTTGGCAAGCGAAGGGAGCGAACGCACGGTGCGTATGGGCGAGTTGAGCCGCAGGTCCGGGGTGCCGGTACCGACGATCAAGTTCTACGTACGGGAGGGACTGCTGCCCGCCGGCCGGCTGACGAGCCCCAACCAGGCGAGTTACGACGAGGGACACGAGCGCAGGCTGCGGCTGATCCGCGCCCTGCTCGACGTCGGCAAGCTCCCGCTGTCGGCCATCGGGGAAATACTGCGGGTCGTGGACGACCCCGCCCAGCCGGTCCACAAGGTCCTCGGGGTGGCCGCCGCCCGGCTCGACGCGTCGTCAGCCGACGAGCCGGGGCCCGAGCTGGCCGGGGCCCGCGAAGAGGTGGCGGAGCTGCTGGAGCGCAGGGGTTGGCGCGCCGGGCCCGGCAGCGCGGGCGCGGAGTCCCTCGCCGAGGTGCTGGTCGCGCTGCGCCGCGCCGGGCACGGCGCCTTCATCGACCTGCTCGACGCGTACGCGGACGCCGCCGAGCAGATCGCGCGGGTGGACCTCGCCTACGTCAGGAACAGGGTGGCGCGGGAGGACCTGGTGGAGAGCGTGGTCGTCGGCACGGTCCTGGGCGAGGCGATGTTCGGCGCGCTGCGGAGGCTCGCGCACGCGGAGGCGTCGGCGCGCACGTACGAGGACGGCCGGCCGCCGGGGGAGGGCGCGCCGGGGGAGGCCGACCCGGACTGAGGTCGCTCCGGGCGGGGCCGTGCCGGGTGAGACGCCTCGGCAGGGGGCTTCTCGGTCCGGGGCTTCTCCATACGTGCCTTCTCCGTACGGGACTTCTCGGTCCGGGGCTTCTCCGTACGTGCCTTCTCCGGGCGGCGTCGCGTCGGAGGGATGGCCGCCGGCCCGGTCCGTGTCACCGGCGGTGGCCGGGGGAGCCGCCGGGGGCCGGGGCCCGGGACCGCTGTGCCCCGGTCCGCCGGACCGGGGCACAGGGGAGCGTACGAGAGGTCAGGCCGCGCTCTCCTGCTCGCGCTCCACCTGCTCGTTCCACTGGCGCTTGACGGAGCGCCACGCCTCGTCGTCGTGGCCCAGGCGCCAGTAGCCGGAGATCGACAGCTGGGAGGCCGGTACCCCGCGCTCAAGGCGCAGGTGGCGGCGGATCTCCTTGACGAAGCCCGCCTCGCCGTGCACGAACGCCTGCACCCGGCCGGGCGGGAACTCCAGCTCCCTCACCGCCTCGGTGAGCGCCTCGCCCACCGGGCGGCCGGCCCGGTGCAGCCAGGTGACGGCCACCCCGTCCGGCGTGGCGATCTTCTGCTCCTCGGCCGCGTCCGCCACCTCGACGAACGCGTGCACCACCGCACCCGCCGGCATCTGCTCCAGCGCGGCGGCGACGGCCGGCAGCGCGCTCTCGTCGCCCGCCAGCAGGTGCCAGTCCGCCGAGGCGTCGGGGGCGTAACCGCCACCGGGGCCCAGGAACGTCACCTGGTCGCCCGGCTGCGCGCCCGCCGCCCAGGGGCCGGCGAGGCCCTCGTCGCCGTGCACCACGAAGTCGATCGCCAGCTCCCGGGCGGCCGGGTCCCAGGAACGCACCGTGTAGGTACGGGTGGTGGGCCACAGCTCCCGGGGGTACTCCTCGCGGATGCGGGCCACGTCGAAGGGGTGGGCGTAGTCCGCGCCCTCGGGGGCGAAGCACAGCTTGACGTAATGGTCGGTGAAGCCCGCGAGCGCGAACTCGGCGAGACCGTCGCCGC
The DNA here is from genome assembly GCF_007096885.1 of Streptomyces sp. 130. Classification (GTDB taxonomy): domain Bacteria; phylum Actinomycetota; class Actinomycetes; order Streptomycetales; family Streptomycetaceae; genus Streptomyces. The sequence continues at coordinate 35,572 of NZ_VJNO01000050.1, forward strand.
CGAGCACCACCCGGATCATGTGCGGGGTGATCTGCTCGGTGCGCAGGACCTGCGCACCCTGAGCCTTCGGTGCCCGCCGCTCCGGTCGTTCTGCCACGAGATCTGCTCCCTGCTGCCGGAATTGGAGACCGTCGACCGACGCCGAGATCGGCCTTAGGGTCACCTAACTTAACACCTCAGGGCCGCAGTGCGGAGTGGAGGCGCTGGAGGGCTCCGCCCAGCCCCCACCGGGTCGCGAGCGCGTCGAGCGCGGCCGGATCGCGGGGCGCGGCGGGCAGCGCCGGGTCGAAGTCCGGCAGCGGTACGTCGGCGGCGACCCGCACGACCTTCGGCGCGACGGCCACATAGGCGCGGGCCTCGTCGAGCCGCTTCCGCTGCGAGGGCGTCAGCTTCGCCGCCGGATCGTCCACCGCCGCCATGATCCCGGCCAGGTCACCGAAGGCGTCGAGCAGCTTCGCCGCCGTCTTCTCGCCGATCCCGGGCACCCCCGGCAGCCCGTCGCTCGGGTCACCGCGCAGCAGCGCCAGGTCCGCGTACCCCCGGCCGTCCACCCCGTACTTCTCGCGCAGCCACGCCTCGTCCGTCACCTGGAGCGTGCCGACCCCCTTCAGCGGGTAGAGCACCCGCACCCCGCGGGCGTCGTCCACCAGCTGGTACAGGTCCCGGTCGCCGGTGACGATGTCCACCGGGCCGGCCGCCCGCCCGGTCAGCGTGCCGATGACGTCGTCCGCCTCGTACCCCTCGGCGCCGACCCGGGCGATGCCCAGCGCGTCCAGCACGTCCGCGATGACCGGCACCTGCGGGGCCAGCGTGTCCGGGGTCTCCTCCTCGTCGGGCACGCCCGCCCCGGTCTCGGCCGCCACCCGGTGCGCCTTGTACGTGGGGATGAGGTCGACCCGCCACTGCGGGCGCCAGTCCGCGTCCCAGCAGGCGACGAGGTCGTCCGGCCGGTGGTCCTGCACGAGGCGGCCGATGAAGTCCAGCAGTCCGCGCACGGCGTTGACCGGGGTGCCGTCCGGCGCGCGCACCGAGTCGGGCACGCCGAAGTAGGCGCGGAAGTAGAGGGAAGCGGTGTCGAGGAGCATCAGGCGTCGCGTCACACGCCGATGATGCCGCACGGCACCGACAGCGGCCGTCGCGGACGCGGTTCCCGGAAAGCCAGGGCGATTTATGTGATCCAGGCCACTGATGTGTTTGCTCCGAGTAAGCCGGGGCAGGCGCGCCATCGGAGCGGACCACGTCGCATTTTCAACTAATGCACGTGCCATGCGGACGGAATCCGTGCCGCTCCACGGTCTGCCGGCGGGGGTGGCAGACCGTTCTCGGTTCAACGCGTGAGGTGTATGTGTCCAGGCTGCAGGCCGAGCACTTGTACAAAGTGTTCGGCAGACGACCCGATCAAGCCGTGCAGAAGCTGCGGAGCGGCACCGGCCGCGACGCCCTGCGCGCCGACGGAACCACCGCGGCGGTGATCGACGCGTCGTTCACCGTCGAACCGGGCCAGATCTTCGTCGTGATGGGTCTGTCCGGCTCGGGCAAGTCCACGCTGCTGCGCATGCTCAACGGCCTGCTGGAGCCCACCTCCGGCCAGGTGCTCTTCGACGGCCAGGACCTGACCGCCCTGAGCCCCGCCGAGCTCCGCCACGTCCGTTCCACCAAGATCAGCATGGTGTTCCAGCACTTCGCGCTCTTCCCCCACCGGAGCGTCCTGGAGAACGCCGCGTACGGCCTGGAGGTGCAGGGCGTCCCGCGCGCCGAGCGGAACCGCCGCGCCACCGAGGCGCTGGAGCTGACCGGCCTGGCCGGCTGGGAGAAGTCCTGGCCCGACGAGCTGTCCGGCGGCATGCAGCAGCGCGTGGGCCTCGCCCGCGCGCTCGCCACCGACGCCGACCTGCTCCTGATGGACGAGTCCTTCAGCGCGCTCGACCCGCTGATCCGCCGCGACATGCAGGACCAGCTCCTGGAGCTGCAGAAGCGGCTGAAGAAGACCATCGTCTTCATCACCCACGACCTCAACGAGGCCATGCGCCTCGGCGACCGCATCGCCGTGATGCGCGACGGCGAGATAGTCCAGCTCGGCACCGCCGAGGACATCCTCGTCACCCCGGCCAACGAGTACGTCGCCTCCTTCACCCAGGACGTGGACCGTGCCCGGGTGCTGACCGCCGGCGCGATCATGGCCGAGCCGGACACCGTCATCGGCACGCTCTGCGACCAGGGCAAGGAGATCCGGAACACCGACGACGTGCTGCGGGCCACCCCGGCCGAGGTCACCGAGTCCACGCCGATCATCGAGCTGTTCACGCCCTGCTCGCAGAGCCGGGTCGCGGTGGCCGTGACCGACGGCAAGGGCGATCTCCTCGGCGTCGTGCCCCGCGAGCGGCTGCTCGCCGTGCTCGGCGAGCCGATGACCCCCGCCGGGGCTCCCCAGGACGCCGCCGCGACGACCCCGAAGAAGGTGGCCGGTGTTTAGGCTCCATCTCGGCGACTGGGTCGACTCCGCGGTCGACTGGCTCCAGACCCACCTCTCCTGGCTCTTCGACTTCATCAGCTCCGTCGTGAGCGGCATGTTCGACGGCATCGCCGCCGTGCTCTCGGCTCCCGCGCCCCTGCTCTTCGCGGGCATCGTCGCCGTCATCGCCTGGTGGCTGCGCGGCCTGCTCGCCGGAATCCTCGCGTTCGTCGGCTTCGCCCTCATCGACTCGGTCGAGCTGTGGGACGAGGCGATGGACACGCTCACGCTGGTGCTCGTCGCGACCATCGTGACGCTGGTGCTCGCCGTGCCGCTCGGCATCTGGGCCTCCCGCTCCAAGGCGGTGAGCGCGGTGACCCGGCCGGTCCTGGACTTCATGCAGACCATGCCCGCCATGGTCTACCTGATCCCCGGCGTGATCTTCTTCGGCGTCGGCGTCGTTCCCGGCATCATCGCCACCATCATCTTCGCGCTGCCCCCGGGCGTCCGGATGACCGAACTCGGCATCCGCCAGGTCGACGGCGAGCTGGTCGAGGCGGCCGAGGCGTTCGGCACGACCTCCCGCAACACCCTGCTCCGGGTCCAGCTGCCGCTGGCCCTGCCCACGATCATGGCGGGCATCAACCAGGTCATCATGCTCGGCCTGTCCATGGTGGTCATCGCCGGCATGGTCGGCGGCGGCGGCCTCGGCGGCTCCGTCTACCGGGCCATCGGCAACGTCGACGTCGGCCTGGGCTTCGAGGCCGGTGTCTCCATCGTCATCCTGGCCATGTACCTGGACCGGATGACCAGCGCCCTGGGCCGCGAAGTGTCCCCGCTCGCCCGCCGCGCGCTCGCCAAGGCCCAGTCGATGGCCGGCGGCCTGAAGATCTGGCACCACCGCCCGCAGCCCGTCGTCGCCGTCGCGGGCGTCGTCGCCCTGGCGCTCGTCGCCGGCGGCATGGGCGTCTTCGGTTCCTCCGACGACGAGGCCGCCGCGGCCTCGGACACGGCGAAGATCGGTGCCGGCAAGAAGATCAGCATGGGTTACATCCCCTGGGACGAGGGCATCGCCTCCACCTACCTGTGGAAGGAGCTGCTGGAGCGCCGCGGCTTCGAGGTCGAGGTCAAGCAGTACGAGGCCGGCGCGCTGTACACCGGTATGGCGGGCGGCCAGATCGACTTCGAGACCGACTCCTGGCTGCCGGTCACCCATGCCTCGTACTGGAAGAAGTACAAGGACCGGCTGGAGGACATGGGCTCCTGGTACGGCCCCACCTCGCTGGAGCTGGCCGTCCCCACGTACGTCAAGGACGTGAAGTCCCTGACCGACCTCAAGGGCAAGGCGTCCGACTTCAAGGGCCGGATCGTCGGCATCGAGCCGAGCGCCGGTGAGATGGGCCTGCTGAAGGACAAGATCCTGCCCGGCTACGGCCTGGACAAGGAGTACAAGGTCGTCGACGGCTCCACGCCGTCCATGCTGGCCGAGCTGAAGCGCGCGTACGCCAAGAAGGAACCGATCGTCGTCCCGCTGTGGTCGCCGCACTGGGCGTACAACCAGTTCGAGCTGACCAAGCTCAAGGACCCCAAGAACCTCTGGGGCAAGGGCGACGGCATCCACACCCTGACCCGCAAGGGCTTCACCGCCGACAACCCCGAGGTCGGCAAGTGGCTCAAGGACTTCAAGATGAGCGAGGACCAGCTCACCAGCCTTGAGGCCCAGATCCAGAAGAGCGGCTCCGGCAAGGAGCAGCAGGCCGTCCGCACCTGGCTGAAGGCCAACCCGGACGTCGCCGACAAGTGGACCCCGGTCAAGAAGTCCGCCCCGGCGAAGGGCGCGAACGGCAAGGACGAGCGCGACCGTCCGGTCGAGATGGCCTGGTTCCCCTGGGAGGAGGACATCGCCGCCACCTACCTGTGGAAGGCCGTCCTGGAGGACCGGGGCTACAAGATCAACCTCAAGCAGTTCGAGGTCGGCCCGATGTACACCGCGATGTCGCGCGGCCAGATCGACGTGCAGTTCGACGGCTGGCTGCCGTTCACCCAGAAGAACTACTGGGACAAGTACGGCTCCAAGCTGACGGACATCGGCTCCTGGTACGGCCCGACCTCCATCGAGGTCGCGGTGCCCGACTACGTCAAGGACGTGAAGTCCCTGGCCGACCTCAAGGGCAAGAGCTCGGAGTTCAAGGGCCGCATCATCGGCATCGAGCCCGGCACCGCCACCATGGAGAACCTCAAGAAGAGCGTGCTCCCGGCCTACGGCCTGGACGACGAGTACAAGGTGGTCGACTCCTCGACGCCCGGCATGCTCGCCGAGCTGAAGCGCGCGTACGCCAAGAAGGAGCCCATCGCCGTCCTGCTGTGGACCCCGCACTGGGCGTACAGCGAGTACGGGATGACCAAGCTCCAGGACCCGAAGAAGGCGTTCGGCGAGGGCGACCGGCTGCACACCATCGCCTCCAAGGAGTTCCCGGAGAACTACCCGCGGCTGACGAAGTGGTTCAAGGACTTCAAGCTGACCGAGGACCAGCTCGCCGGACTGGAGAACCAGATCCAGAAGCTCGGTACAGGGCACGAAGAGGAAGCCGTGAGGGCCTGGATGAAGAAGAACCCGGGCATCGCGGACAAGATGGCCCCCCAGTAGGAGCCGTCGCCGGCCCCCGCCAGGGCCGCAGCCCGTGAAGGGGCGGGGGGCCCCCCCCCCGCCCCCCCCCCCCGCAGGCCGGGCCGGGGGGGGCCCATAACGGCCCGCCAGGGGGGAGGGGGGGGGGGCCGGGCGGGCCACCCCCAC
>NZ_VJNO01000051.1 GCF_007096885.1 Streptomyces sp. 130
GGTCGAACTCGTCGGGATGGATTTCCTGCCGGACGGTCAGCGCCCACGTACCAGGCGAATCCGTCGCGGGCGGCGTCCAGTGGTCCGGGAGCCGGAAGGGTCAGTGCCCGACCATCACCGTCGGGTCCGCCGCCTTGACCTTCTTGCGCGGCAGCAGCAGCGCCGGAACCAGGCACACCGCGACGAGGATCGCCGCCACCAGGAACACCGAGGCGAACGCGTCGCCCATCTGGTCCTTGATGCCGTCCGGGGTCCTCGCGGTGATGTCCTTCAGGCCGTTGGTGAGGAGCACCGAGAACAGCGCGGTACCGATCGAGGCGGCGACCTGCTGGACGATGTTCATCAGCGTCGAGCCACGGGCGACCGTGTGCTCCCTCAGGGTGGCCAGCGCCGACGCCATGATCGGCATCATGGAGGCACCCATGCCGAGCCCCATGATGAAGAGCGCCGCGATGATGTACGTGTAGGACGTGTCGGCGGTGAGCTGCGTGAACATGCCCATGCCGACGGTGATGACCGCGATACCGGTCATGACGATCTTGCCGGGGCCGATGCGGTCGGCGAGCATGCCGGCGATCGGCATGGTGATCATCGCGCCGATGCCCTGCGGGGCGAGCAGGACGCCCGAGTCGAGCGCCGACTCCCCGCGCACCTGCTGGAAGTAGAGCGGGAAGAGCAGGCTGGCACCGAAGAACGCCATCGCGAACAGCGACATGGCGACCACGGCGACGCTCAGGTCGCGGTTCTGGAAGAGCCGCAGATCGATCAGCGGGTGGATGTTGCTCGGCCGCAGCGCCCAGGGCACGAACGCGGCGACGAGCACCAGACCGATGATCGCGGGCACGAGGACCTTGGCGGCCCAGACGGTGCCGGTCTCCGGGATGGAGGAGACGCCGTACAGGAAGCACGCGAGGCCGGGCGAGAGCAGCAGCACGCCCACCCAGTCGAAGGTCTCGGACGGCTCCACGTGGTCCTTGGGCAGCACCAGCCACGCGTACACGAGAGCGATCGCGCCGATCGGCAGGTTGATCAGGAAGATCCAGTGCCAGGTGGCGATGTCGATCAGCCAACCGCCCAGGATGGGGCCGAAGATGGGGCCGAGGAGCATGGGAATGCCGAGCACGGCCATCACCCGGCCGACCCGCTCGGGACCGGCCGCACGCGTCAGAATGGTCATGCCGAGCGGCATCAGCATGCCGCCGCCCAGGCCCTGGATCACCCGGAAGGCGACCAGCATCTCCAAGGAGTTGGCGGCGGCGCACAGCGCCGAACCGATCGCGAACAACGCGACCGCGAGCAGATAGAGACGTTTTGTCCCGAACCTGTCGGCGGCCCAGCCGGTGAGCGGGATGACGCTCGCCAGTGCCAGCGTGTAGCCGGTCATCGTCCAGGCGACCTGCGCCGAGGTCGCGTGGAACTCCTTCTGGAAGGTCTGCAGACCGACCGAGACCACGGTGATGTCCAGGATCGACATGATCCCGCCGAGCACGACCACTCCGGCCACGAGGAGGACCTTGCTGTCCAGCCTGTCGCCAGAGGTGCCCCCTCCCCCGGGAGGGCTCGAGTCGATCTTTTGCGACGTGGTCATTACTCACCTTTCGGAGAAAACGCGGAGCTGCCCGGGGCCCGCTCGATCTGTCCACCCCCCGTGGCCTCCGGCTGGTGGCGACGGTGCGCGCTCCGGCGGGCACGGATACGGAATCCGCCCTTCCGATGGGCGGACAGAGATCCACCGAGGCGCGGTCCACGACGGACGACATCACCGGGCGGGATTCATGCGATCCGTTGTGGAACATGAATGTACCAGCGCCGGTAGGCCAGTATCGTTTTGATTGATGACAAGAAATGTGCACCTGCGCGATCGCGTCGCGATCGCGATCCTCGACGCCGCTGCGATGCTGCTCGCCCGGCGGGGCGAGAGCGTCAGCATGGCGGACGTCGCGGCGGCCGCCGGCGTGGGCCGGACGACTCTGTACCGCCACTTCCCCAGCCGCGAGACCCTGCTGGACGCCCTGTCCCAGGAAGCGTGTGCCGAACTGATCGGCAAGCTGGCGGACGCCGGCCTGGACCGCGTCGCCGTGCCCGAGGGCGTGGCGCGGGTCAGCCGGATCGCGATGAGCCAGGCCGCCAAGTACCAGGCCCTGATGCGCATCCACGGCAAGCCCGCCGTGCCCGACGAGACCGCCCGCCAGCTCATGGCGCCCCTCACCGCGCTGTTCGTCCGCGGATCGGCCGACGGCACGTGGCGCACGGACCTCGGCCCCGACACGCTGCTCGACCTCTACAGCGCGCTGCTGCAGGGCGCGCTGGGCCAGGCGCTGCACGCCAAGCTGGGCGTGGAGCCCGCCGCGGCCGCCGTCACGTCGGTCTTCATGCACGGCGCGGGCACACGGCGGCCGGTGAGCGACGGCCTGCTGAACAGCCCGTCCCCGGCGGGCATCTGAGACGCGCCTCGCCGGTACATCCCTTCGGGTGACAGAGCCACGGCGCCGGGTACCGGCTGTCCCGGCCCCTAGCGCGGGTCGGTGGCCTCGAACCAGGTGGGCCCGTCGGTCAGCGCCTGCTTGATCCGGAACAGCGCGAACTCGGCCAAGTCGGGCAGCGCGTCCACGGGGAACCAGCCCACCTCCAGCGACTCGTCGTCGTTGACCCTGGCCGTACCGCCGGTGGCGCGGCAGCGGAAGGTGATGTCGAGGAACTGGCAGCGGTCCCCGTTCTCGTACTGGATGGGCGGCAGCGCCTGGGTGAGGACGACCCGTTCCGCGACGCAGTGCACGGCGGTCTCCTCGTACACCTCGCGCTCCGCCGTCGTCGCGGGCTGTTCGCCCGGCTCGGAGATGCCGCCGATCACGGACCACTCACCGGTGTCGGCGCGCCGGCCGAGGAGCACTCTCCCCTCGTCGTCGAAGACGACGGCGGTGACACCGGGCAGCAGGAGCAGCTGCCGCCCGGCGGTGGCACGGATCTCGCGGATGAAGTCAGGAATGGCCATGTGCCGACCCTACGCGGCGTGCCACCCGGTCACCGGATGCGCCGGGCACGCACCGCGAGGGCGCCCGCCCAGCCGAGCGCGCCGAGCGCGAGCAGGATCAGAACGCCCTCGGGCAGCGGCCCCATGCGGGTCGCGGGGGTCAGCGAGGAGCGCAGCGGCACCTCGTCCACCAGGGCGTCCGGGGTGAACATCTTCGTCTTCTCGGCCACCGTGCCGTCCGGGCGGATGATCGCGCTGACGCCGCTGGTCACGGGGACGACGACGGACCGGCTGTGCTCGACGGCGCGCACCCGGGACATCGCGAGCTGCTGGTAGGTCATCTCGCTGCGGCCGAAGGTGGCGTTGTTGCTGGGCACGGCGATCAACTGGGCGCCGTGCTCGACCGTGTCGCGTACGGCGTCGTCGAACGCGGCCTCGTAGCAGGTGACGAGCCCGGTGTAGGTGCCCGCGAGATCGAAGACGCCGACCTTCTCGCCCGGGCCGAAGTCGCGCTGCACCCGGTCGACGTCCGAACTGAAGAGGCGGACGAACGAGCGCATCGGCATGTACTCGCCGAACGGCTGGATGTGCCGCTTGTCGTACGTGGCGACGGGGCCCTTGTCCGGCTGCCACTGGATGAGGGTGTTGCGCAGGGGGCCGGAGTCGGGTTCGATCACCGCGCCGATGACGGTCGGCACCCCGATGGCCTTCACGGCGTCGTCGATGACGATCCGCGCGTCCGGGTTGCGGTACGGGTCCAGGTCGGAGGAGTTCTCCGGCCACAGGACGAAGTCCGGCTGCGGGACCTTGCCGGCCTTCACCTCCCGGGCCAGCTGCTCCGTGCGCTTGGCGTGGTTGTCCAGGACCGCGCGGCGCTGGGCGTTGAAGTCGAGGCCGAGGCGGGGCACGTTGCCCTGGATCGCGGCGACGGTCGCGGTGCCGTCCTCGGCCGAGTCGTCCACGAGCGGCAGTGCCGCGAAGGCTGCCGCCACGGGGACGAGGACCGTCGCCGCCGCCACGGCGGTGGCCACGGGACGGAGTTCACCGGCGGCGCGGTAGCGGGCGGAGCGGCGGACCGCCTCGAAGAGGCCGAATCCGCAGAGCACCACGGCGAAGGAGAGCAGCGGGGTCCCGCCGAGCGCGGCGAGCGGCAGGAAGACGCCGTCCGCCTGGCCGAAGGCGATCTTGCCCCAGGGGAAGCCGCCGAAGGGCATCCGGGCGCGGACCGCCTCGTCCAGCGTCCAGACCGCGGCCGCCCACAGCGGTCCGCCGGGGAGGCGGGAGACGGCGGAGATGCCGATGCAGCCGACCGCGACGAACAGCGCCTCGGCGGCGGCGAGGGCCAGCCACGGGACCGGGCCGACCTCCTCGCCGGTCCAGTGCAGCAGGGGCAGCATGAAGCCGAGCCCCGCGAGCAGCCCGAGCCCGAAAGCGGCGCGGGCTCGGCGCTCGAACAGCACCCAGCCGAGCAGGGCGAAACCGGGCAGAACCAGCCACCACAGGGGCCGGGGCGGGAAGCTGAGGTACAGCATCACGCCGGAGAGGACGGCGGCCCCGGGCCGCACCAGGCGCTGCGGCAGCCCGCCTGTCCGGGGGGCGGGGGCGGGGCTCTGCGGTTCGCCGACCTGGGCGATGGTGGTGCTCACCCGGCGGAGTCTACGGTGGCCGCCGGGCCACGCGGGAGCCCCGTCCCGATGGCGGAATCCCAACCACCACGGGGAAACCGCACTCGGCGCCGGGGCAGCGGGCCGCCGGGCAGGGGGTCGTGGGCGTGGTGCTGCCGGGCGCCGCGTCCGGCTGGCTGCTGTACGCGCTGTGGCGCTCGCCCCGGCCCGCGGCGGTGGTCCTGGCGGCGGGCGCCGCGCTCACGGGCCTGGCCGGGCCGGCGAGCGTGGGCAACGCGCTGCGCTTCGCACCGGTGACGGCCGGGGGCGGGGCCGCCTGGCCGGGCTCCCGTCGGCAAGGCGGCCGATCGGCTCGGGCGGGCCGGGCGAGCCGCACGAGCCGGGCGGCGTGGACGGCGACGAGGACGGGGTCAGGCCCCGGCCGGGAAGCCCGAGGACGGCAGGTGCAGCCGGGCCCGGATGAACCGTACGCCCGCCTCGGCGTCGTCCACCGTGATGGTGAACGTGCGGCCGTCGCCGAGCCGCAGCACCAGCCCCTCGCCCCGGCGCACGACCACGGCCGTGCCCTTCTCGGGGCGCCAGCGGTAGCCCCAGCCGCCCCACTGCCGGGGGTTCACATGGGGCGCGAAGTCGGCGGCCACCACATGGGTGAGCAGGATGCGGCGGCGCGGCAGCCCCATGTGGCCGCAGCGCACCTCCAGGGCGTCGCCGTCGACCCGGACGGCGACGTTCACGAAGGCGAGGGTGCCGAACAGCATCAGCAGGCCGGCGGCGACGCAGCCGATCACCGACATCAGCAGCGGGGCGATGCCGGAGGCCCAGTCGGAGCTGACGGCGAGCTGGATGCCCAGGGCCAGGCAGGCGGCGCCCAGGGCCGCGAGGACCCACTGGGTGCGGTTGGTGGCCCGGCCGACCCAGACCTGCGAGTGGGTGCCGGTTCCGGTGCGCTTCGGTTCTCCGGGGTGCTCCCTCATGCCGAGCAGCGTACTGAAGAACCGGCCTTCGGGGACGGGCGCGGACGCGCGGGCGGGGCCGTCGGCGGGTCAGCGGACGGAGCCGACGGCGGCCAGCCGGCGCCCTTCCGGGTAGGCCAGGGCGGCCTGCGGCAGCTCCGAGACACGACCGCTGAGGATGACCGCGATGGACGAGGAGGGTTCGGCCGACGGAGCGGGTTCGACGCCGATCCGGCGCAGCGCCTGGGCGGCGACGGCCCCGGCGGACCCGTGCAGGGCGACCGGGCGCCGGCCGGGCCCGGCGACGGCCTCGCGGATGCGCTCGGCGACGAGCTCGTAGTGGGTGCAGCCCAGGACCACGGCCCGGACGTCGGGCGGGGTGAGCGCGGCGGCGGCGGCGATCGCCGTGCCGATGGCGTCCTCGTCCGCGTGCTGCACGGCGTCGGCGAGCCCCGGGCAGGGCACCTCGGTGACGGCGGCGGACCCGGCGAACTCGCCGATCAGTCCGCGCTGGTACGGGCTGCCGGTGGTGGCCGGGGTCGCCCAGATCGCGACGGAGCCGCCGGCCGCGGCGGCCGGTTTGATCGCGGGAACGGTGCCGATGACGGGCAGGCCCGGTTCCAGCTCGGCGCGCAGCAGCTCCAGCGCGTGCACGGAGGCGGTGTTGCAGGCGACGATCAGCGCGTCGGGCCGGTGCGCGGCGGCGGCCCGGGCCACCGCGAGCGCGTGGGCCTTCACACCCTCGGGAGCGCGGCCCCAGGGCATGTGGTCCGGGTCCGAGGAGAGCACCAGATCGGCGTCCGGCCGCAGCCTGCGTACTGCGGCGGCGGCGGCGAGCAGTCCGATTCCGGAGTCCATGAGCGCGATCTTCACCCAGTCACCATAGTCGACCGCCCTTGCGGTCCCCGCTCAGTGGTGCAGACTTCCGCCAATGAGCGCCGTTGCCTGGATCGCCGTGGGTTCGCTTGTCTCGTGGGTGTGGCTGCTGCTGGGCCAGGGGTTCTTCTGGCGCACCGACCAGCGGCTGCCGAGCCGTGCGGCCCCGGAGCGCTGGCCCTCGGTCGCCGTCGTCGTGCCGGCGCGCGACGAGGCCCCGATGCTGCCGGTGAGCCTGCCGTCGCTGCTGGCGCAGGACTATCCGGGCAGCGCCGAGGTGTTCCTCGTGGACGACTGCAGCAAGGACGGTACGGGGGACGTCGCCCGTGCCCTGTCCGTGCGGTACGGGGGCCTGCCGCTGACCGTGGTCTCGCCGGGCGAGCCCGAGCCCGGCTGGACGGGCAAGCTGTGGGCGGTGCGTCACGGGATCGCGCTGGCCCGGGCCGGGGAACCGGAGTACCTGCTGCTCACGGACGCCGACATCGCGCATGAGCCGGACAGCCTGCGGGAGCTGGTGGCGGCGGCGGAGACGGGCGGCTTCGACCTGGTCTCGCAGATGGCGCGGCTGCGGGTGGCGAGTGTCTGGGAGCGGCTCGTCGTGCCGGCCTTCGTCTACTTCTTCTCGCAGCTCTATCCGTTCCGGTGGATCAACCGGGAGCGGGGGCGGACGGCCGCCGCCGCTGGGGGCTGTGTGCTGCTGCGGACGGAGGCGGCGGTGCGGGCCGGGGTGCCGGATTCGATCCGGCAGGCGGTGATCGACGACGTGTCGCTGGCCCGGGTGGTGCGGCGCTCGGGCGGCCGGATCTGGCTGGGGCTCGCGGACCGGGTGGACAGTGTGCGTCCGTACCCGTGCCTGGCCGATCTGTGGCGGATGGTCGCGCGGAGCGCGTACGCCCAGCTGCGGCACAGTCCGCCGGTTCTGCTGGCCACGGTGCTCGGGCTGGCGCTCGTCTACCTGGCGCCGCCGGTGACGCTGGTCGCCGGGTTGCTGGGCGGGAGCGCGGTCGCGGCCTGGGCCGGGGGCGTCGCGTGGGCCGTGATGGCGGGGACGTACATGCCGATGCTGGGCTACTACCGGCAGTCGCTGTGGCTGGCCCCGCTGCTGCCGTTCACCGCCCTGCTGTATCTGCTGATGACCGTCGATTCGGCGGTGCGGCACTACCGGGGGCGCGGCGCGGCCTGGAAGGGGCGTACGTACGCCCGTCCCGAGGCCGCACCGGATCAGTGACTCAGTGACCCCCTGGCCGGGTCACTTGCGGCCCGGGGTCCAGTTCATGCCCCAGCCGTAGGCGTGGTCGATGGTGCGCTGCGGGCTGACGCCACGCTGCGGCACCAGGTAGCGGGCCTCGCGCTGCACGGTGAGGTCGTTGCCCGTGTTGGTGATGAGCGCGAGCGCGCAGACGGTCGACGGGACCGTGCACTCGTCCAGCGAGAAGTCGATCGGCGCGCCGTGCTGGGGCTGGAGGGTGACCGTGGCGTGCAGGTCGGCGAAGCTGCGGGCGCCCTCGTAGATGGTGACGAAGATCAGGACCCGGCGGAGCTGCGCCTTGTGGTCGAGGTTGATCGTCAGGTTCTCGCCGGTGGCGACCGCGCCGGTGCGGTCGTCGCCGTCGAGGTGGATGAACGGCGGCTGGTGGAGCGCGCCGAAGGCGTTCCCCAGGGCCTGGACGACCCCCTTGCGGCCGTCGGTCAGCTCGTACAGGGCGCAGAGGTCGAGGTCCAGGTCGGAGTGGTTCGCCACGGCCCGGCCCAGCTTGCTGCCCCAGCCCTTGAACTGCTTGCGCACCTCCCAGTTGAGGTTGACGCGCATGGCGCCGGACGTGCCGCCCTGCTTGGTGAGCGAGACGGACGGCGCCTCCTTGGTGAGCGTCACCTTGGTCAGCCGGACGGGCTGGGTGACGGGCGGTGCCGGAGGGGGCGGGGGGACGGGCGGGGCCATCGGGGGCGCCATCGGCGCGGCGAGCGTCGGCTGCTGCGACTGGGGGTACTGCTGATGCGGCTGGGGGTACTGGGGAGGCGGCGGGGTGGCGGTGACCCGGGCGGCCGGGTTCGGCGGCTGGGGGGCCGGGTGCGGCTGCTGGGGTTCGTCCACGGAGATGCCGAAGTCGGTGGCGAGTCCTTCGAGCCCGGAGCCGTAGCCCTGACCGACCGCCCGGAACTTCCAGGCGCCCTGGCGCCGGTAGAGCTCACCGAGGATGAAGGCCGTCTCCACGGTGGCGTCGGAGCTGTCGAAGCGGGCCAGTTCGGCGCCGGTCGCCGCGTCCAGCACGCGTACGTACAGTCCGCTCACCCGGCCGAACGTGCCGCCGTCGGCCGAGGCGGCCAGCACCACGCGGTCGATGGCCGGCTCCACCCGCGCCAGGTCGACCGCGAGGGTGTCGGTCGCCGCGCCGCCGGCGTTGCGCTTGCCCTCGTGGCGCACCGCGCCGGAGGAGTGGGCCGGCTGGTTGTAGAAGACGAAGTCGCCGTCGTTGCGCACCTTGCCCGAGCCGAGGAGCAGAAGCGCGGAGGCGTCCACATCGGGTGTCCCGGGAGCGGTGCGCCACCCCGTTTCGACACGCACGGCCTGGGCCGCCACTGGGACATTGGTTCCCTTTTGCATGGTCATGCTCGCCCCCATCACGAGTCCGCTTCCGAGACCTTTCCGGGTCAACCTAATGCCAGCCCCGCCGCGGGACACCACGGGTGTACGGATACGGGCGCGGGACCGGTGGACGCGGCGCCCGGCCGCCGCCTCACCGGACGGCGTCGGTGTCCTCCGTGCGCGTGCCCTCCTCGCCGTTGTGGACGACGCCGTCCGCGTCCAGGCGGGGATGGAGGGCCATCGGCTCCACCATGGTGACGTCGGACGGCCGTTGGCTCTCCGGGCCGTCGGGCCCCCAGCGCAGCAGGCGCCGTGAGCGGGCGATCCGGTAGGCGGTGCCGCCGGCCTCGACCTCGTTGAGCCGGCCCGCGCGCAGCCGGTCGGCCGCCTCGGCCAGGACCCTCATCTCGGCGAGCGCGGGGTGGGTCCCCTCGGCCGTGATGCTGCGTGCGTCCACGTCCGTGTCCGCGGTGAGGGGGATGACGCCCGCCTGCCGGGGCCCGAGCCAGGTCAGCGAGATGTCGAGGGAGCGCCGCGCGTCATGCGGGGTGGCGTGCAGAGCGCCACCGACTTCCCACCGCTCGCCGCCGGTCCGTTCCACGATCATGAAGGCGGCCGGCAGGAGCATGACGTCGGGGTGGGTCTCCACTGCGCGTGCGGAGTCACGCAGGACGTCGCCGGGGTATCTGCTCCCCTCGTACGCGAAGGAGCGCATGGTCAGCATCTCCGCCGCCTGGAGGGGCGTCACGGGCGCGTCGGGGTCCAGCACCAGTCCGGCGTCGACCTTGGGGGCGCCGGCGGTGCGGGCCCAGTCGGGCACGGCGGGCTCGGGGTCGGTGGGGCGCGGCAGTTCGAAGGCTCCCTCGGGGTCCAGCCCCGCGTACTCCTCGGCGCGCACCACGCGGTAGCGGGTGCCGAGGACCTCGACCTCGGACGGTTTCCCGGTCTCCAGCCGGGCGACCGCGCCGAGCAGAGCCCGCCGCTCCGTCTCGGTCTCCGCCTCGTCCTTGGCCCGGAACCACAGCTTGGACTGCAGATCGTCCCTGGCCTGCTGGGGGCAGCCGTTCGTGATCGGGACGAGCACCCGCCACCGCTGTCCGTCGCCCTCGGACCGGGCGGCCACACCGAACAGCGGACCGCGGACGGCCAGTCTGTTGCGCGAGGCCGCGTCAAGGGCGTCGGCCTCGATGGCGGCCTCGACCGGCTCCACCGGAATCCTCACCAGCACCGGCCGGGCTGCGGGGCGCGCACCGTGTTCGTTCATGGCGCCATCCTGGCGTCAACGGACGGCGTGTACGCGGCTTTCGCCGGATCATCCACCGTAAGTGCCGTCCGGGAGCACCGTGTTGCCGCCTTCGGTACACGGCGAGTAGGGCTCGGGGCCGAGCCTCGGCCCGCCGGGTGCTCATGGCCGCCCGGCGGGCGCTCTCACCGCAATCGCGCCGTGGAAATCGGTGAGTTCGAGCGATGCGCGAATGCCGGGCCCGGACGCGAAGCGCATCCGCCGGCCTACGCGTACGACGCACCCCCGTCCGTCGGTCCACGCCTCGGCGTCGCCGGAGGCCGCGGGGCGAAGATCGCGGCCGGATTCGGGCCGCGCGGTCGGGGCCGGTGCGCACGCGGTGAGCACCAGTGCGAAGAGCACCGGAATGAAGGCCATTGACCGGCGGTGAATCAAGGGGCATTCCTCCGGATACGGGCCGGGGAAGACAACGATGTTTCACCAGGTCAGACAGGTAGGGTGAGGGTAAATACGATGACCACAAAATTGGGACTCCCCAATCTGCACATCGTGGGCTTAACTTAGGTGTCATGACCTCCCCCCGCTCCACCTACGGTGGCGGCTACTACACCGCGCCGTCGTTTGCCGACACCCCGATCTACGACTCCCTCGTCGCGGAGCGGGGCACCCCTCAGATCGCACCGATCCGAGTGCCCGCCGCCTACGACACCGGCAACAGCTATCTGCCGGCGCTCCCGTCGGCCCTGCCGGCGCTTCCCGCGGCCCCCTCCCAGCCCCAGCAGTCCTACGGCTATCCGCAGCCGGCGGCGCAGCAGGGCTACGCACCGATGCAGCCCGCGCAGCTCCAGCACGCTCCGGCGCCGTACATCCCGCAGCAGCCGGCCGGTGGCCGCGGCATGTACCAGGCGCCCCCGCCGCCGCAGCAGCAGCGTCCGGCGCCGACGTCGGGCTACGAGTCGATGCGCCCCGCCGCGCCCCGGCCCGTCCCGGCCCAGTCCCCGTACGAGGACCCGTACGGCCGGCCCTACCAGGGCGGCCGGGGCTACTAGAGCCCTCGCGGATCAGGCGGCGCACGGCCCGGGGCGGGGTGCCCGGCAACACGGGCCTGTGCGCCGTTCGGCGTTCCGCACGGCCGGTCCCGGGCGCCGGGAACCCACGGGGGCGGGCCGCGCGTTGAGCCCAGTGGGCCGCCCACACCGCGCGGCCCCGGCGCGTGGACGGCACCGTACCGGGCGGGGACGGTGCGGAAGGGGGTGCGGGGACCGTGCGAGCGATGGCGGGTGTCTGGCGCTGGCGGCGCAATCCGCTGTGCCGGGCGACGGACCGGTGCGAGGCGTGGCTGGCCCTGGCCGCGTTCCTGTTGCTGATGCTGGCGGCCCCGGCGGTCGGCTGGCTCTGCGGGGCCCGGACGGACGCGTCGCTCCAGGCGTCGGTGCGCGCCCAGCGGGCGGAGCGCCATCTCACCACGGCGGTCGTGGTGCGCCGGGTGACCGGTGCCCGTCATGTCGCCGACCCGGAGATATCCGGCGGCGCCATGACGCGGACCGAGGTGGTGGCCCGGTGGCACACCCCGGACGGCGCGGCCCGCACGGCGACGGTGACGACCGCCTCGCGCAACGCGTCGCCGGGAGCCCGGGTCCGGATCTGGACCGACCGCTCGGGCGACCCGACGCTCCGGCCGATGGACATACCGACGGCGCACACGCATGCCGCGCTCGCCGGGTTCGGAGCCGCGATGCTGTCCGCCCTGCTGATCGAGTGCGGCCGGCGCCTGATCGTGCGGCGCATGACCGGGCGGCGGTACGAACGGCTCGACCGGGCCTGGGCGACGGTCGGCCCGGACTGGGGCAGGACGGGCACCGGCAGCTAGGTGTTCCGTCTCGGGGGCCGTTCGCTCGGATCAGTCCGGCCCGGGGAGCGGGGGCCGGTGCGCGCGGCTGCGGGGCGGGGGCACGAGGGCGCGTCGGGGGCCCGGTGCGGGTGCGCGGCGTGATCCGGCCGCGGGCGCCGGGACCTGCGCATCGGGTCAACTCCCGGCCGCCGCGCGCGCTACGGTGGACCGGCCCGCCCGTCGCTCTCCGGCAGGCGGACCCCGGCTGGTCGCTGCCGCGAGGCCGGTGACACGGGCATCACACACGCACGAGGCGGGGGCACGACAGCGCCATGGCACAGGGCACGGTCCAGGTGACGCACACCGGCACATCGCGGTGGCGGCGCCGCACGGGCGAATACGCCTCCCTCACCGCGGCGCTCGAAGCGGCGGCGGACGGTGATGTGCTCACCGTCGCGCCCGGCACCTACCGGGAGAACCTGGTCATCGCCCGCGCGGTCACGCTGCGCGGCCCCGAGGGCTCCGTCGGCTCGGTGCGCATCGCCCCCGCCGACGGGGTGCCGCTCACGCTGCGCGCCTCCGCCGTCGTCCAGGACCTCCATGTGGAGGGACAGGACTCCGCGGCCCCGGCCGTGCTCGTCGAGGACGGCGCACCGGAGATAGCGGACGTGCGGATCGTGACCCGCTCGGCGGCGGGCGTCGAGGTGCGCGGCGCGGCCCGGCCCACCGTGCGCCGGTGCACCGTCGACAATCCGGCCGGCGTCGGCATCGCCGTGCTCGACGGCGCGGGCGGGGTCTTCGAGGAGTGCGAGATCGTCTCGGCCGGGCAGTCCGGAGTCGCCGTGCGCGACGGCGGACACCCCCGGCTGGAGCGCTGCCGGGTCCACCACGCCTCGGGCGCGGGCCTGTCCGTCACCGGCGAGGGCAGCGGCCTGGAGGCGCTGGGCTGCGAGGTGTACGAGATCAAGGGCAGCGGTGTCCAGGTGACCGCCCGCGCCTCGGCCCATCTCACCGAGTGCACGGTGCACCGCACCTCGGCGGACGGCGTCACGCTGGACACCGACGCGGTGCTCACGCTCGCCGACTGCGACATCCACGACATCCCCGAGAACGCGGTGGATCTGCGTTCGCGGGCGGTGCTGACCCTGACCCGCTCGACCGTGCGCCGCTTCGGCCGCAACGGGCTCTCGGTGTGGGACCCGGGCACCCGGGTCGACGCCAACCAGTGCGAGATCCACGACAGTACGGGCGACTACCCGGCGGTCTGGGTCAGCGACGGGGCGACGGTGATACTGGATTCCTGCCGGGTCCACGACGTGCCGGACGCGCTGTTCGTCCTCGACCGGGGCTCGCGCGCCGATGTCGTGGACAGCGATCTCTCCCAGGTCCGCAACACCGCGGTCTCGGTCAGCGACGGGGCGACCGCGCAGCTGGACGACTGCCGCATCCGGGAGGCGTCGACCGGCGCCTGGTTCCGGGACCACGGCAGCGGCGGCACGCTGAACAACTGCACCGTCGACGCCGCGCAGACGGGCGTGATCGTCACCAAGGGCGCCGACCCGGTGATCGAGCGGTGCACGGTGACCTCCCCCGCCGAGGCCGGCTTCTATGTGTCCGCCGAGGGCCGGGGGACGTTCAACGGGTGCCGGGTCACGGGCAGCGGGGGATACGGCTTCCATGTGATGGAGGGCTGCCGGACGACGCTCACCCGGTGCCGCACCGAGCGGTGCGCGCGCGGCGGTTACGAGTTCCCGGAGGGCACCGGCCTGGCGGGCGGCGCGGGCAGCGGACCGGTCGTGGAGGACTGCACGAGCGACGAGAGCGGGCTGCGCACCGTCACTCCCCCGCCGGCCCCGGTCCTGACGGCCACGCAGACCTCGCCCGGGCTGCTCGGCACGGTCCCCGCGCCTCGCCCCGTGGAGCCGGCGCCGCCCGCCGCGCCCGCCCGAACCTCCGAGGAGGTCCTGGGCGAGCTCGACGCGCTGGTCGGCCTGGACAGCGTCAAGCGGGAGGTGCGGGCGCTCACGGACATGATCGAGGTGGGGCGCAGGCGCCGGGAGGCGGGCCTGAAGGCCGCGTCGGTCCGCCGCCATCTGGTCTTCACCGGCTCCCCGGGCACCGGCAAGACCACGGTGGCCCGGCTGTACGGCGAGATCCTGGCCGCGCTCGGGGTGCTGGAGCGGGGCCATCTGGTGGAGGTGTCCCGGGTCGACCTGGTCGGTGAGCACATCGGCTCGACCGCGATCCGCACCCAGGAGGCGTTCGACCGGGCGCGCGGCGGGGTGCTGTTCGTGGACGAGGCGTACGCGCTGTCGCCCGAGGACTCCGGCCGGGACTTCGGCCGCGAGGCGATCGACACGCTGGTGAAGCTGATGGAGGACCACCGGGACGCGGTGGTGGTCATCGTCGCCGGATACACCCGGGAGATGGAGCGGTTCCTGACCGTCAACCCCGGGGTGGCGTCCCGTTTCTCGCGGACCATCACCTTCAGCGACTACGAGCCGGCCGAGCTGCTGCGGATCGTCGAGCAGCAGTCCCAGGAGCACGAGTACAGCCTGGCGTCGGGCACCGGCGAGGCGCTGCTGAAGTACTTCACGGAGCTGCCCAAGGGGCCGGCCTTCGGCAACGGACGCACCGCTCGGCAGACCTTCGAGTCGATGGTCGAGCGGCACGCCGGCCGGGTCGCCCAGCTCGCCGATCCGAGCACGGACGACCTCACCCTGCTGTATCCGGAGGACCTTCCGGCACTGCCCTGACGTCCTCGCCGACGGCCCGCGCCTGCCGGGGCAGCACGGGACCGAGCCGTTCCAGCAGGGCGGCGCGCTCCTCGGCGAAGACGGGGTCGGCCTGGTAGTCGGAGTGGCCGAGCACCGGCTCGGGCAGCGGGTGCTCGGGGGTCCGCCCGTAGACCAGCGGGTCCTTGAGCGGGCCCCGGTCGACCTCGGGCCCGGATTCCAGGCCGAGCCGGATCTCGCCGCCGATGGGGTCGGTGGCCCGCCACAGATTGCGCCAGCAGTGCACGGAGCGGTGCAGCCCGTGGAGCTGCCCGGCGCCGAAGTAGACGGGGAACCAGCGGGCGTAGAGCCGTTCGATCGGCGACCCGTACGTGAGCAGGGCGACCCGGGAGCGGGTGCGGGCGGGCAGCTGCCAGACCGCTGCGGCCGCGAGCACGCTGCCCTGGGAGTGGCCGGAGATGACGAGCCGGCCCCGGGTGCGGCCGGTCCAGCCGGACATGCGGGAGGCCAGGTCGGGCACGGCGCGCTCCGCGTAGCAGGGCGGGGCGAAGGGGTGGGCGGCGCGCGGCCAGAACGTGCCGACGTCCCAGAGGATGCCGATCGTGCGCCGGGCGGACGCGTCCCGGTAGGCCCGTCTGCCGCACGCGACGAAGACGAGGAAGCCGAAGCCGATCAGCCACGAGCCGGTGGACTGCGCCGCCTCGGCCACGGATTCGAGGAAGGGGCCGCTGCCGTCCAGCGCGAGCCCGGGGACCTCGCCGGTGGCCCAGGACCCGGCCACCGCCGCCGCGCCCAGGAACAGGGTGGCGCCGGAGACGATCCCCACCACGCCGGGCGCCGCGTCGGTGAGCGCCGCCGTGGCCCGGGCACGGGCGATCCGCCGGGTCCGGGCCGGGTCGGGGAACGGCTCCCCGTACTCCGCGTCGACCGCGGGTTCCAGTCTGCGGGCCGCCAGCCGGGTCCGTACCCCCAGAACGGCACCCGGCACCAGGAGCAGCAGCAGGAGGACGGGGATGACCGACGCCTGCCAGCTGAGCAGCACCGGCGGTCCCTCTATCAAGGCGCCGCTCCCCATGCCCGGGCTGCCGGGCCCGTCGAGCCAGTCGGCGACGCGCTGCGCGACGCCGCCGGTCATCACGCCGCCGAGCGCGCACGCGAGCATCGCGACGGCCGGTCCGCCGAGACCGCGCAGGACGGTGCGCGGCTCCGGGCAGCACCGGTAGAGGTAGCGGGAGACCACCGCGAGGAGGACCACCAGGACGCCTTCGGCGACGCTGACCGCCCGGAACAGCGTGACGTCACCGGGGAGCCGCCCGGAGGAGGTCCAGCCGGGGCGCGGCCAGGCGGCGTGGACGGCGGCGAGGACGAGGAGGGCCAGCGCGGCGCCGGGCAGCCAGGTGATGAGGGCCCGGTCGAGCCGGTTGTCGAGGCGCCGTTCGCTGCGGCCCCGGCGGCAGACCACCCAGAGCACGACGACGAGCCCGGCGGCGAGGGCCCCTTCGATGAGCCGGCCGAGGACCGGGGGGACCGGTCCGGGGGCGGCGCGGTCGTAACGGGCGGCGGCCTCCGTGACGGCCGCGGTGACGGTGAGGAGGCCGGCCGCGGTGTGGGCGGCGCGCAGCCGGGCGACGAGGCGGCGCCCGTACCAGAATCCGGGCCGTCCCAGGGCCGGTCCGGAGAGTCCCGTCGTATGCCCGGAGGGCGCGGCCGGCCGCGTCTGGGGCGTCCCCGGGCTCTCGGCGAGCCGGCCGGTGTCCCCGGTACTGGATGCCGGCGCGGCGGGTGTGCGTCGCGGGCCGGCCGGGACTTTCCGGACCGGCCCCGGAGCGGGGCGGACGGGTTCGGCGGCGGGTGCGGGGCCGTCGTCCTGCGCGTCGTCCGGGTCCGCCCCGGTCAGCGGGAGCTGGGACTCGTAGGCGCTCCAGGTGCGGTTGGACAGGAACCAGAGCAGCCCGACCAGCGCGGCCGGCACCAGCGCGGCCAGGGCGAGGCGGCGGCCGGGCTGGGACCACCAGCCGCCCTGCGCGGCGGAGAGGAAGCCGAGCCAGGAGCGCTTCTCGGAGCAGGCGGCGACGCCCGCGCACTGCCAGGCGGTGAGATCGAGGGCGACCTCGCAGGCGGCGGCGGTCAGCAGCACGGTGAGGCTGAGCGCGATGAGCCGCACGAGGACGCCGTGGAGCCGGATCGCGCGCGGGCGGCGCCGGGCGGTGGGGCGCATCCAGTGGGCGAGGTTGATCACCATGAACGGGAGCAGCAGCAGCCACAGCGCGCGGGAGCCGTTCCCGGAGGTGAGGTTGGACCAGCAGTACGCCTCGGCGATGGGCTCCTCGCGGTACCGCTCGGGATGCCGCTCGGCGTCGGCGTCGGCGGAGCGCCGGTAGACGGCGGCGGTGGTGTCGCCGGTGACCCGGACCGTGCGCGGGTCGGCCAGCATCTCCTGGGGGGTGGTCCCGCCCACCCCGTGGACCAGTAATTCCAGTGCGGGGCCGGGGCTGCGCGGGGCAGGGGTGGGAGGGTGCACGTGCGTCTCGCTCTCGCAGGGGGAGGCGGCTGATGGCCGGTCACCGTTATTGACGAATGTCCCCCGGGCGGGGGCCGGCGACACCGCGCGTGGCAGGATGAGTCCGTCGATACGGACTCCTGTACGGCCAGAGGGAAGGGCGAGGCCCGGCGTTGAGCGAGAATCAGAACCTGCTCGCGGAGCAGCGGCGCGCGCTGATCCTTGACGAGGTGCGCCGGCGCGGTGGGGTCCGGGTCAACGAGCTGACCCGGAAGCTGAACGTCTCGGACATGACCGTCCGCCGGGATCTGGACGCGCTGGCCCGGCAGGGTGTGATCGAGAAGGTGCACGGCGGCGCCGTGCCGGTGGTCGAGGCGAGCACGCACGAGCCCGGTTTCGAGGCGAAGTCGGCGCTGGAGCTCACGGCCAAGGAGGACATCGCCCGGGCGGCCGCCGCGATGGCCGTGCCCGGCAGTGCGATCGCGCTCTCCGGGGGCACCACGACGTATGCGCTGGCCCAGCATCTGCTGGACGTGCCGGACCTGACGGTCGTGACGAATTCGGTGCGGGTCGCGGACGTGTTTCACGCGGCGCAGCGGTCCGGTGCTCCGGGCGGCCGGCCGGGTGCGGCGACGGTCGTCCTCACCGGTGGGGTGCGTACGCCGTCCGACTCGCTGGTCGGCCCGGTCGCGGACCGGGCGATCGCGGCGCTCCACTTCGATGTGCTGTTCCTCGGGGTCCACGGGATCTCGGTGGAGGCGGGGCTCTCCACGCCGAACCTCGCGGAGGCGGAGACGAACCGCCGGTTCGTGCGGTCGGCGCGCCGGGTGGTGGTGGTCGCGGACCACACCAAGTGGGGCACGGTGGGCCTCAGCTCGTTCGCCTCGCTGGACGAGGTGAGCACGCTCGTCACGGACGCGGGGCTGTCCACGGCTGCGCGGGCGGAGATCGAGGAGCGTCTGCCGGGGCTGCTGGTGGCGGGCGGCGAGGGGTCCGGCGACGGCTGAAGCATTCCGCTCCGCTCGCGGCAGGGCCTTGACGGCCTAGGATCGCGGTGTGGCCGTGTTCCGGATCGAGCGTTTCACCTCCTTGCCCGCAGCCGAGTCCTGGCGCCGGGTGACGGACTGGGAGCGGCATGCCGCGCAGGTGCCGCTGACCATGATCACGGTGCCGGCGGGGCCGCCGACCCGGGTCGGGACGGTGTTCGTGGCGCGCACCGGGGTGGGTCCGCTGGCGTTCGACGATCCGATGGAAGTGGTCCGCTGGTCCCCGCCGGCCGGGAGCCGGGCGGGGATGTGCCGGCTGGAGAAGCGCGGCCGGGTGGTGCTGGGGCGTGCGTCGATCGATGTGTATCCCAACCGGGCCGGTTCGCATGTGGTGTGGGTGGAGGAGCTGAGCGTACGGCTGCTGCCGCGCTGGGCGGACCCGGTGCTGGCCGGTGCCGGGAGGCGGGTCTTCGGCCGGGTGCTCGACGCGATGCTGGACCGCCCGGCGGGGCGGTACGGCTGAGGGGTTACGCCTCCGGCCAGGCGCCGGTGGCCAGGAACTCCTCGATGGTCCGGGTGTACGGGGCGATGTCGAGGCCCTGCGCGGCCAGCCAGGAGTCGGAGTAGTACTTGTCGAGGTAGCGGTCGCCGGGGTCGCAGATCAGGGTGACGACGCTGCCCCGCTCGCCCCGGGCGACCATCTCGGCGACCAGTTTGAACGCGCTCCACAGGCCGGTGCCGGTGGAGCCGCCCGCCTTGCGCCCGATGGCCCGTTCCAGGGCGCGCACGGCGGCGACGCTCGCCGCGTCCGGGACCTTCATCATCCGGTCGATGGCGCCGGGGACGAAGCTGGGCTCCATGCGGGGCCGGCCGATGCCCTCGATGCGGGAGCCGCAGTCGCTGGTGGCGTGCGGGTCGTGGTGGGTCCAGCCGTCGAAGAAGCAGGAGTTCTCCGGGTCGGGCACGCAGATCCGGGTGTCGTGCTGCGTGTAGTGCACGTAGCGCGCGACGGTCGCCGAGGTTCCGCCGGTGCCGGCGGTGGCGACGATCCAGGTGGGCTCGGGATAGCGTTCGAGTCGCAGTTGCTGGTAGATGGACTCCGCGATGTTGTTGTTGCCCCGCCAGTCGGTGGCCCGCTCGGCGTAGGTGAACTGGTCCATGTAGTGGCCGCCGGTCTCGGCGGCGAGCCGCGCCGACTCCTCGTACATCCGGCGCGAGTCGTCCACGAAGTGGCAGCGTCCGCCGTGGAATTCGATGAGCCGGCACTTCTCCGGGCTGGTGGTGCGGGGCATGACGGCGATGAACGGCACGCCGATCAGTTTGGCGAAGTACGCCTCCGAGACGGCGGTCGAGCCACTGGACGCCTCGATGACCGGTTTCCCGGGCCTGATCCAGCCGTTGCAGAGCCCGTAGAGGAAGAGCGAACGCGCCAGCCGGTGCTTCAGGCTGCCGGTGGGGTGGGTCGACTCGTCCTTGAGGTAGAGGTCGATGTCCCAGCTCTCCGGGAGCGGGAAGAGCAGCAGATGGGTGTCGGCGGAGCGGTTGGCGTCGGCCTGGACCTTGCGGACGGCTTCCTTGAGCCAGGCACGGTAGGCCGGGTCGAAACGGTCGACGTCGACGGTCGGCGCGGCTGCGCCGCCGTGCCCGTGCTCGGTGGTGTCCATCTGCGCGCTTCTCCTCGTACGACCGGTCTCGGCGGGGCCCACGATATGCCCCCCACCTGCACAAACATTGACTTTGATGGTCCATAGCAGTGCCTTGGTGTCGCGGCCGGACCCTTGCGCCCCCGCGCGGTCCGAATGCGCCGTTTACGTACCGTCCCGCTCTGGTGCGCACGCCCGGGGATGGGCACACTTCGTCTCAGAGGTACGTCGAAGGGGGCGAAGGGGCCATGTCGGAAACGGAGTTCAGGGCGACGGCCGTGACGGAGTTCAGCGCGACCGGTGTCCGCATCGACCGGTGGGCGCGCTCGGTCACCAGGGCGGGGCAGGTGACCGTGAAGGACGGCCGGGTGGCGCTCCTGACGAGTTACGGGCGGGAGATCGACAGCGCGCCGGTGGGCACGGTGAGCGCGGGCAGACCGTGGTTCGCGGGGGCGGACGCCGCGGTGGCGCGGGTCAACGGGACGCGGTACCGGCTGACGATGCGGCACCCGGACGGCAAACCGGGTGACGCGGCGCCCTCGCACCGGTTCCTGGAGGCGCTGTACAGCGCGGGAGGGCGCCGCTCCTGAGACCGGTGCGGTACGGGACACCGCGAGTTGCGGAGCCGTATGCCCTGAGCGACATTGGAGTCACGTCACTCATGGTGTACCGGCGGTGACACTGTGATCCAGGCCGCCGGCCCGGACTCAGCAGCGAGCCATGTGCTGGATCCGTTCCTCCGTCTTCTTCCGGACCTATTTCGGGGAGTCGCAGCCGTGATCAGCGAGCCAAGCAGGCACTGCACGGTGGAGCTCCAGGCCCTGCCGTCGCGGATCGGTCAGGTCCGCAGAATCATCTCGGCGCAACTGCGCTACTGGCATCTCGATTCTCTGATCGACCAGACGGCGCTGGGCGTCACCGAGCTCCTCACCAACGTCCACCGGCACGCGCAGCCGGACAAGTCATGCACCGTCGAGATCGAGTTGCTGCTCGAACGGCTCACGGTGTCCGTCCACGACCACGACCCACGGCCGCCGACCGTGCGCCAGGCCGACGACTCCAGTACGTCGGGGCGCGGGCTCGCACTGATCGCGGCGGTCAGCGAGAGCTGGGGGGTGCGGCCCCGGGGCGGCGCGGGGAAGGTCGTGTGGTTCACGCTTCCCGCACCGGCCCCGCTCGCCCCGCCGTCCCATGTGGTGTACGGGGCGACCACCGACGGGCCGTTCGACCTGAGCGTTCTGAAGCATCTGGAGGGTTCACCGCCCTCGGCGTCGCGGTCGGCCGTGGTGGGTTGACACCACAGGAGCGGGGCATCCCCAGCCGGGGGTGCCCCGCTCACGCATGCACCCAGCCGCTCCCTTTCTGTACCTACTAGTATGTACACTGTTGGCATGAGCACTCAGGACCGTCTGATCGAAGCCACCCGGGAGCTCCTGTGGGAGCGCGGTTACGTGGGCATGAGTCCCAAGGCCATCCAGCAGCACGCCGGTGTGGGCCAGGGCAGCATGTATCACCACTTCACCGGCAAACCGGATCTGGCCCTCACCGCCATCCGCCGCACGGCCGACGACCTGCGGGAGGCCGTGGACCTGGTGCTCGACGCGCCCGGATCCGCGTACGAGCGGATCGCCGCGTATCTGCTGCGGGAGCGCGACGTCCTGCGGGGCTGCCCGGTGGGGCGGCTGACCATGGACCCGGACATCGTCGCGAGCGACGAGCTGCGGGAGCCGGTGGACGAGACGATCACCTGGCTGCGCGGCAGGCTCGCCGGAATCGTCCGCGAGGGCGTCGACCGGGGCGAGTTCGCCGCCGGAGTGGTGCCCGAGGACATCGCCTCCGCGGTCGTCGCGACGGTGCAGGGCGGCTATGTGCTGGCCCGCGCCTCGGGTTCGACCGACGCCTTCGACGCGGGCGCACGGGGACTGCTCAGCCTTCTCGCCCGGCCCGCCTGACCCCATCGACCCCACCGACCGCTTCAGGAGCAACCGCACATGCACATCACCAGGAACCGCCCCGACACCGGACAGGGCCCCTCCGCACACTTCAACGGCACGGTGTGGCTCGATGAGATCGCCGCCCCCGAACCACCCGCCCGGCTGCGGATGTTCAGCGTGCACTTCGCACCGGGCGGCCACACCTCGTGGCACACCCACCCGCACGGCCAGGTCCTGCACGTCACCGAGGGCGAGGGCCTGGTGCAGCGCAGGGGCGGCCCGGTCGAGACGATCCGGGCCGGCGACACCGTGTGGATCGAGCCGGACGAGTGGCACTGGCACGGGGCGTCACCGCGCACGTTCATGACCCATCTCGCCGTGGTCGAGGCGGCCGAGGACGGCTCCACCACCCACTGGCACAGCGACGCGCACGTCGCCGGCTACCCGGCGTCCTGAGGAGGTCTTCGATGCATGCCACGCGGTACGAGACCGCCCCGCCCGCCGGTCGCGACATGGGCGTCATCCGCCACCGGGCGGCGACCGGGGGACCTCTCCGGTACGGCCCCGGATTCCCGGGCGTGGCCCAGGACTCCGGCCGCCCCGCGGTGCGCCACCGGACCGGACTCCCCTACGAGGAGGGGCCCGCGCCGTCCGTGCTCCCCCGCTCGGCCGCCCGCCACCGCCCGCCCGTACCGCCGTCCGCCTCCCCGGCGGACGCGGTGGAGGCGGCACGGGAGAAGCACCGGCTCGCGAAGCCGCCCGGCCAGCCCTACCAGGTGCTCCACCTCAGCCGTCCCGAGCGGGACCGTACCTCGAAGGGGCGCCAGTGGTAGCCGCCGTCCGCACCGTCCTCGGTGACATCGCGCCCGGGGAGCTGGGGGTCTGCGACTCCCACGACCACCTCTTCCTGCGCAGCCCGGTGCTGCCCGGGCAGGAGCTGGACGACCCCCTGTCGGCGGCCGAACGGCTGCGCGCCTTCCACGCGCTGGGCGGCCGGGCCGTCGTGCAGTGGACGCCGCACGGCATGGGGCGTGGCGCCGACGCCCTGGCCGCGCTCTCCCGGGCCACGGGCACGCATGTGGTCGCCGCGACAGGGCTGCACCAGGCGGTGCACTACCCGCCGGAACTGCTGGACCGGATCAAGGACGACCTCGCCGCGCTCTTCGTCGCCGAACTCACCGAGGGCATCGGCGCCACGGGGGTGCGGGCGGGCCTGATCAAGGTGGCCGGCGCCTTCCACACGCTCGACGCGCACGCCCGGCTCACCATGACCGCGGCGGCCGGGGCCCATCACCGCACGGGCGCGCCGATCGCCGTCCACCTGGAGCTGGGCACGGCCGCGCTCGATGTCCTGGAGCTGCTGTGCGGTGAGCTGGGCGTCCCGCCGCACCGGGTGATCCTCGGCCACCTCGGCCGCTCCCCGGACGGGGTGGTGCAGCGGGAGGCGGCGCGGGCGGGGGCCTTCCTGGCGTTCGACGGGCCGTCGCGGGCCAACCACGCGACGGACTGGCGGCTGCCGGAGGAGCTGGCGGAGCTGGCCGGGGCGGGGTTCACCGGGCAGTTGCTGCTGGGCGGTGACACGACGGTCCCGGAGACCCCCGGCATGCCGTACCTGCTGCGCCGGCTGCGTCCCCGCCTTGAGGAGGTGCTGGGCGCCGAGGCCGTGGAGACGGTGCTGGTGGCGAATCCGGCGCGGGCGTTCGCGTTCGAGGCGCCGGTGGCGGGCGGGCCGTCCCGGGGCGCCTGAGCCCCGCGGGGGCCCTCAGGCCAGCGCCCCCAGCGGGTCGTCCAGGACCGGCTGCCAGGCCAGTTCCGCCGCCCCGACCAGGCTGTTGTGGTCGAGGGTGCAGGGCAGGATCGGCACGCTCCCGCTGCGGCCCCAGAGGCTGCGGTCGGCGACCACCGCGCGCAGCCGCTCGGGGTCGGCGTCGAGCAGCGCGCGGTGCAGCCCGCCGAGGATGATCCGGTCCGGGTTGAGGATGTTGACGAGTCCGGCGAGCCCCAGGCCGAGCCGGTCGATCAGCTCCTCGGCGGCGGTGCGCACGGCCGGGTCCCCGTACTCGCCGCGCAGCAGGTCCCCGGACTGCTTGAGCAGCGACACCTCGGGGCCCGGGGTGCGCCCGGCGGCGGTGAGGAAGGCGAGCGGGTCCGTCTCGACGTCCAGGCAGCCGCGCCCCCCGCAGTGGCAGGGGCGCCCCTCCGGGTTGACGGTGAGGTGTCCGACCTCCAGGGCGAGCCCCGAACTCCCGGTGTGCAGGCGGCCGTCGAGGACGAGCGCCCCGCCCACACCCCGGTGCCCGGTGGCGACGCACAGCAGGTGCTGGGCCTCGCGCCCGGCGCCGTGGCGGTGTTCGGCGAGCGCGGCGAGGTTGACGTCGTTGCCGGTGAACGCCGGTCCCCCGATGCCCGCTGTGCGTACGCAGGTGGCGAAGATCTCGCGGACCGGGGCGCCGGCGGGCCAGGCGATGTGGAGCGGGTTGAGAGCGGTGCCCTCCGGTTCGGCGACCGCCGACGGCACCGCGAGGCCGGCCCCGACGCACCGCAGCCCGCTGTCCCGGAGCAGCCGTGCGCAGTGGTCCACGACCTCGCCGATGACCTGGGCCGGGTCGGCGGTGATGGTGACGCTGCCGGGGGAGGTCGCGACGAGCCGGCCGCCGAGGCCGACGAGCGCGGCGCGGAAGCCGTCCGCGTGGACCTGGGCGGCGACGGCCACCGGACCGGACTCCCGCACGGCCAGCCGGTGCGAGGGCCGGCCCTGCGAACCCGCCGCCGAACCGGGGCTGGAGTCGACCCGGATGAGGCCGAGGGCTTCCAGCTCGGCGGCGACCGCGCCCGCCGTCGCGCGGGTGACCCCCAGCTCCGAGGTGAGGACGGCGCGCGTGGGCGCTCGTCCGGTGTGGACCAGTTCCAGGGCGGGTCCGAGCGCGCTGCGGCCCCTCTCCAACTTCGTCCGGGTGGTGGTCACCTTGCCGTTCATGGGGGCGAGTCTCCCATGATCCGGAGGTTCATCCGACGCCGTGGTGGCCGGTCCGCCCCGGGCGGCGGGCCCTCGCGCACTTTGGGGCCAGGCGCGTCGGGCCGGGCGGGGCATCCGTCTTGCACCGGGCGCGGGGCCGCCCCTATGCTGAGTTTTGTGCCGCAACTAAACAAACTGCGGACGGCACTTCCGGGGGGACCGGGCGGCAACACCGCCCCGCTCTCGTCGGCCCGTCTCCGTACCGCGCTGACCGTGTTCTTCGCCCTCGACGGTTTCCTCTTCGCCGGCTGGGTGGTCCGCATCCCGGCCATCAAGCACCAGACCGGCGCCTCGGCCGCCACCCTCGGCCTCGCACTCCTCGGCGTCTCCGCCGGTGCCGTGATCACCATGACGCTCACCGGCCGGCTCTGCCGCCGGTTCGGCAGCCATGCGGTGACCGTGGTCTGCGGCGCTCTCCTCTCCCTCAGCATCGCGCTGCCCGCCCGGACGCACTCGGCCCTGTCGCTGGGGCTCGTGCTCCTGCTCTTCGGGGCCGCGTACGGCGGGGCGAACGTGGCGATGAACAGCGCCGCGGTGGACCTGGTCGCCGCCCTGCGCCGCCCCGTGATGCCCAGCTTCCACGCCGCGTTCAGCCTCGGCGGGATGCTCGGCGCCGGGCTCGGCGGGCTGGTCGCGGGCGGCCTCTCGCCCTCCGCGCACCTCTCTCTCCTGACCGGGATCGGACTGGTCGTCACCGCGCTCGCGGGCCGGGTCCTCCTGCGGCACCCGGCGCCCGTGGCCCCGGAAGCCGCGGACGCGCCGCCCGCCGGCCGGTCCGGGCAGCGGCTGTCCGGGCGGGCGCGCAGGGTGGTGCTGCTGTTCGGCCTGATCGCGCTCTGCACCGCCTACGGCGAAGGCGCGCTGGCCGACTGGGGCGCCCTCCACCTGGAACAGGACCTGCACGCCCGCCCCGGGGTGGCCGCCGCCGGATACTCGCTGTTCGCACTCGCCATGACGGCCGGCCGGCTCAGCGGCACCGCTCTCCTCGAACGGCTCGGGCAGACCCGCACGCTGGTCGCGGGCGGCGCCACGGCGGCCGCCGGGATGCTCCTGGGCTCGCTCGCCCCGACCGCCTGGCTGGCGCTGCTCGGCTTCGCGGTCACCGGAATCGGCCTCGCCAACATCTTCCCGGTGGCGGTCGGCCGGGCGGGCGAGCTGGCCGGGCCCGGCGGGGTCGCGGCGGCCTCGACGCTCGGTTACGGCGGCATGCTGCTCGGGCCGCCCGCGATCGGCTTCCTGGCCGACTGGTTCTCCCTGCCGGTGGCCCTGACCACGGTGGCGGTGCTGGCGGGTGCGGCGGCGGCCCTGGGCTACGGCGCCCGCAGGACGGCACACAACTGACCGCTCTCGCGCCGACGGTGGCCCTGCCCACGATGGCGGCACCCACGGGCACGACAGCAGCCCCGGGCCACAGCACCCACAGGACAGCACACAACCGACCACTCAGGCGCCGCCGGTGCCCCTGGCCCACGATGGCGGCACCCACGGGCACGACAGCAGCCCCGGGCCACAGCACCCACAGAACGACGCACAACTGACCACTCAGGCAACGACGGTGGCCGGGCTCCGGAAGGCCGCCCTCCCGAGGCCGCCCGGGTGGCACAATCCGGCCATGAGGATCACCGAACACATAGCGGCCCTGGCCGCCGAGGGCCACCTGCTGGCGGACGCGGCCGACGAGGCGGGCTCCGCGGCCCCGGTGCCGACCTGTCCCGACTGGCGGGTGCGCGATCTGCTCGGGCACACCGCCATGGCGCACGCCTGGGCCGCCGCCTTCGTGCGCGAGGGCCACACCTCGTACGTCCCCGACGGCGGCGAACCGGAGCTCGACGGGCCGGAGTTGTCGGCCCACTTCCGCGAAGGACACCGGCTCCTGGTGGAGGCGCTGGAGAACGCGCCGCAGGACCTGGCGTGCTGGTCGTTCCTGCCCGCACCCTCACCGCTGGCCTTCTGGGCCCGCCGCCAGGCCCATGAGACGACGATCCACCGGGTGGACGCCGAGTCCGCACGCGGCGGCGGCCTCTCCCCCGTCGCGCCGGCCTTCGCGCTGGACGGCATCGACGAGCTCCTGCGGGGGATGCACGCCCGCCCGAAGAGCAGGGTGCGCACCGGGAGCCCGCGTACGCTGCGGGTGCGGGCGACGGACACGGACACGGGCGCGGACACCGTGTGGACCGTACGGCTGTCCGACGAGCCGCCGGTGGCGGTGCGCGAGGAGACGCCGGCCGGGACGGACGCCGTGGACTGCGAGCTGAGCGCGCCGGCCGGGACGCTCTACCTCGCCCTGTGGAACCGGCTTCCGCTCTCCGACCTGACGGTGACCGGGGACGAGGAGCTGGCCCGGCTCTGGCGCGACCGCTCCTCGATCACCTGGTCCTGACGCCGTACCGGCTCAGCCCGGCCGGCCCAGGAGGCCCACCGTGCGGGCCAGTTCCGTGACGGCTCGGCGGAAGAACACCTCCCGGGCCTCCACCACCCGGTTGAACTGGCCGAACACCTCGAAGGAGATCAGCCCGAACAGCTGCGCCCAGGCCGCGACGAGCGGGGCGGCCACCGCCGGGGCCAGCCCGGGGGCCACGTCGGCGGCGAGCCGTTCGGCCTCCGGGCGCAGCTCGTCCGGGAGCGGCATCAGCGCCAGGCCCTCGTCGCGGCCGGCCTCCTCCACGATGGCGATGAGCACCATCCCGACGCGCGCCGCGGGGCCGACGGTGTCCTGCGGAGCCGAGTAACCGGGCACGGGCGAGCCGTAGATGAGCGCGTACTCGTGGGGGTGCGCCAGCGCCCAGTCGCGTACGGCGCAGGCGACGGCGACCCACCGGGTGAGACCGGTGGCGCGAGCACCGGTGGCGCGAGCACCGGCTCCGGGCTCCCCCGCGCCTGCGCCGGGCTCACCGGCGGCGGCGCGTTCGGCGGCCTCGCCGACCGCGTCGTAGGCGTCGACGATGAGTGCGGTCAGCAGGTCGTCCCGGCTGGGGAAGTAGCGGTAGAGGGCCGAGGAGACCATGCCCAGCTCGCGCGCGACGGCGCGCAGCGACAGCTTCGCCGCGCCCTCGGCGGCGAGCTGCTTCCTCGCCTCGTCCTTGATGGCGGCGGTGACTTCGATACGGGCCCGTTCCCTGGCTCCCCGGACAGCGCTCATGGGCCTCAGTCTGCCACGCGTACAGAGCGGCGACCAAAAACGAGAGCAGTGCTCTTGCTTTTGAGCACCGCTCCCGTGCACACTGATCTCAAGCGAGAGCACTGCTCTCGAAAAGCTCTCTCCACCCTGGGGGTCACACCATGTCGCCGTCGCAGACGCAGCCGTACTACCTGCAGGGCAGCCCGCTCAACGTGCGCTTCAACAGCCTCGTCGGCTGGCTCGCGCGGCATGGAATCAGCCTGCTCGGCTCGCAGGAGCTCTCCGTGCGGGGCCGCAAGAGCGGCAAGATGCAGCGCGTGCCGGTCAACCCGCACACCTACGAGGGGGTCCGCTATCTGGTGTCGGCCCGAGGCCACTCGCAGTGGGTGCGCAACATGCGGGCGGCCGGCGGCGGGGAGCTGCGCCGAGGCCGCAGGACGCGGGCCTTCTCGGCCGTGGAGATCGCGGACGACGCGCACAAGGCGGCCGTCATCCGCGCCTACCTGGAGCGGTGGGGCTGGGAGGTCAATCAGTACTTCCAGGGCATCACGGCGAAGTCCACGGACGCCGAGATCCTGGCGGCCTGCCCGGACCACCCGGTCTTCCGGATCGGCGCGGAGGGCTGACGCACGGACGGCGCGTCAGCCCTCTCGAGCCCCGCGCCCTATCGGTCCATCGCCGAGAGCGCCCGCTGGGCCAGCGGGTGCGAACGGACCAGCTCGGCCAGCGAGGTCGTGCCGCGGGTGACACCCGCGAACGCGTTCCACGCCGGGCGGAAGCCCGTCAGCACGGCGTGCAGCAGGCCCGGGCGGCGCTCGAACAGCTTCAGCATGCGCCGGCCCACGCTCATCTCGACGCCCAGCCCGGCCTTGATGGCGAAGGCGTAGTTGAGCGCCTGGCGGCGGGCGTCCACCGCGTCGTGCGCCTCGGCGACGCGCACCGCCCACTCACCGGCCAGCCGTCCCGAGCGCAGTGCGAAGGAGATGCCCTCGCGGGTCCACGGCTCCAGCAGGCCGGCCGCGTCACCGCAGACCAGCACCCGGCCGCGCGAGAGCGGCGAGTCCTCGCTGCGGCAGCGCGTGAGGTGGCCGGAGGAGATCTTCGGCTCGAAGCCGGCGAGGCCGAGCCGTGCGACGAAGTCCTCCAGATACCGTTTGGTGCCGGCGCCGTCACCGCGCGCGGAGATCACGCCGACCGTCAGGGTGTCGCCCTTGGGGAACACCCAGCCGTAACTTCCGGGCATCGGCCCCCAGTCGATGAGGACGCGGCCCGCCCAGTCCTCCGCCACGGTGGGCGGCACCGGGATCTCCGCCTCCAGGCCGAGGTCGACCTGGTCCAGCTTCACCCCGACATGGGCTCCTATCCGCCCGGCGCTGCCGTCGGCGCCGACCACCGCGCGGGCCAGGACCGTCTCACCGCCGGCCAGCACGACCGCGACCGTGCGCCGGTCGGGCACCGCGGCACCGTGCTGCTCCACCCGCGAGACGGTCGCCCCGGTGCGCAGTTCGGCGCCGGCCTTCTGCGCCTGCTCGACGAGCCCGGCGTCGAACTCGGGGCGGTTGATGAGGCCGAACAGCATCCGCTTCGAGCGGCGGGTGCGCGCCAGCCTGCCGTTGAGCGAGAAGGTGACCGCGTGGATGCGGTCTTGCAGGGGCAGTTCGAACCCGGGCGGCAACGCGTCGCGCGAGTATCCGATGATGCCGCCGCCGCACGTCTTGTAACGGGGCAGCTCCGCCTTCTCCAGGAGCAGTACCTTACGGCCGGCGACGGCCGCCGCGTATGCCGCGGAGGCTCCCGCCGGTCCGGCGCCGACTACGACGACGTCCCACACGGACGACTCTTCGTGCTCATGTCCGGCGTCTGCGTTCTCGCTGCTCACGATGTGCTTCTGCTCCCGATCCGACCAGTGGCCCAAGCTGCTCACGGCATCCTACGGCGCGTTCTGGCCGAGAAACGCTGTGGGAGGATCGGCCGAGTCTCCGACGTACGCGCGACGCCGCACTCCAGGCGGGCGAGTAACCGGAAACGTACACATAACGTCGCACCTACCAGGAGCGTGCCCCATGACCGCCCATCCGATTTCCGAGACCGTCGCCTCGCTCATGCCCCGCGCCAAGGCGGAGCTGACCGAGCTGGTGGCCTTCCAGTCGGTGGCGGACCCCGCGGTCTATCCGAGGAGCGAGTGCGAAGGCGCCGCCGAGTGGGTCGCCGCCGCGCTGCGCGCCGAGGGCTTCCAGGACGTGGCGCTGCTCGACACCCCGGACGGCAGCCAGTCCGTCTACGGTCTCCTGCCGGGCCCGGAGGGTGCTCCGACCGTGCTGCTCTACGCGCACTACGACGTGCAGCCGCCGCTGGACGAGGCCGCCTGGATCTCTCCGCCGTTCGAGCTGACGGAGCGTGACGGGCGCTGGTTCGGCCGGGGCACGGCCGACTGCAAGGGCGGCTTCCTCATGCATCTGCTCGCGCTGCGCGCCCTGAAGGCGGACGGCGGGGTCCCCGTCTCGGTCAAGGTGATCGTGGAGGGTTCCGAGGAGCAGGGCACCGGCGGTCTGGAGCGGTACGCCGAGGCGCACCCCTCGCTGCTGGCCGCCGACACCATCGTGATCGGTGACACCGGAAACTTCCGGGTGGGGCTGCCCACCGTGACCTCGACGCTGCGCGGCATGACGATGCTGCGGGTGCGGCTGGACACGCTGGAGGGCAATCTGCACTCGGGGCAGTTCGGCGGTGCCGCCCCCGACGCGCTCGCCGCGATGATCCAGCTGCTCGCCTCGCTGCGCGCCGAGGACGGCTCGACCACGGTCGACGGTCTGACCGCGGACGAGGAGTGGGACGGACTGCAGTACCCGGAGGAGGAGTTCCGCAAGGACGCCAAGGTCCTGGACGGGGTCGGGCTCATCGGCACGGGGACGGTCGCCGACCGGATCTGGGCGCGGCCCGCCGTCACGGTGATCGGCATCGACTGCCCGCCCGTGGTCGGCGCGACGCCCTCCGTGCAGGCGAGCGCCCGGGCCCAGATCAGCCTGCGGGTGCCGCCGGGCCAGGACGCGGAACAGGCCACGAAGCTCCTGACCGCGCACCTTCTCGCGCACGCCCCGTGGGGCGCGAAGGTCTCGGTCGAGCGGGTCGGCCAGGGCCAGCCGTTCCGCGCGGACATCGCGAGCCCGGCGTACACCGCGATGGCCGACGCCATGCGGGTGGCGTACCCGGGCCAGGAGATGCAGTCCTCCGGCATGGGCGGCTCGATCCCGTTGTGCAACACGCTGGCCGGGCTCTACCCGGAGGCGGAGATCCTGCTGATCGGGCTCAGCGAGCCGGAGGCGCAGATCCATGCGGTGAACGAGAGCGTGTCGCCCGACGAGCTGCGGCGGCTGTCGGTGGCCGAGGCACTGTTCCTGCGCAACTACGCGGCGTCGAAGGCGGCCTGAGGCCCCGCCGGGGCCCGCTGCGCGTTGAGCGAAGCACGCCGAGAGCGTAGATCCGTGCGGGGGCCGTCCGCCGCCGCTTACGTTCGCCGCATGGATCTCGTAGAAGTGCTCCCGCAGTTGCACATGTTCCGCTTCCCGATCGGCCAGGCGTACCTCTGGCGCGACGGGACGGAGCTGACCCTGATCGACGCGGGCGACGTGAACGCGGCGCCCGCCATCGAGGAGGCGGTGCGCGGCCTCGGCCACGACCCCGCCGGCATCGCCCGGATCGTCATCACCCACGGCCACCGGGACCACTACGGCGCCGCCCAGGAGCTGGCCGACCGCCACGGTGCCGAGATTCTGGCGCACCGGCTGGACGCGCCGGTCATCCGGGGCGAGGAGAAGGTCGGGGAGCCGGTGCTCCTGGACTGGGAAGGCCCGCTGTACGAGCACGCCCTGACCGTTCCCCCGGCCCCCGCGACCCGGGTCGACACCGAGCTGTCCGACGGGGAGGTGCTGCCGTTCGGGGGCGGGGCGCGGGTGGTCCACTCCCCCGGGCACACGCCGGGCTCCATCGGCCTGCATCTGCCCGGGCCCGGCGTGCTGTTCACGGGCGACTGCGTGGCCGGGGTGGGGCGGGTGATGCTGGGAGTCTTCAACATCGACCGGGAGCAGGCCGTGGCGTCGTTCCGGCGGCTGGCCGCGCTGGAGCCGGCCACGGTCTGCTTCGGCCACGGCGACCCCCTCACCGAGGACGCCGCCGCGGTCCTGCGGGCCTCAGCCGACCGGGACGCCGGCCTCCAGGTTGAGCACGGCTGAGCGTTCACGGGCCCGCAGCGCCCAGCGCAGCCGCTCGTAGCGCGTGGGCGGCAGCAGGGTGGCCGCCTCCGCCTCGGTGACGAACCGCCAGCCGCGCAGCTCCGAGCCGGGGAGCAGCAGCCGTTCCGCGTCCGCCCGGGGCAGCAGTCCGCCGTCGAAGAGGAGGCGCAGACCTCCGTACCCGGGCGGGTCGGGCGCCTCCCAGTCGATGACGAGCAGCTTGGGCACCCGTTCGAGTTGGATGCCGATCTCCTCGGCGACCTCCCGGATGCCCGCCTGGGCGGGGGCCTCACCCGCCTCCACGACGCCGCCCGGGAACTCCCAGCCGGGCTTGTACGTGGGGTCGACGAGCAGGAACCGGTCGTGCTCGTCGAAGAGGAGCACCCCGGAGGCGACGGTCTCCGCGGTCGGCTCGGGGGTCTGGACGATCTCGCAGGCGGGGGCGGCGCCGGTGCGGACGGCCTCCGCGATGCGCTCCGCCGCCTCGCGCGGGGTGAGGGCGCTGTTGTCGATGGTGTGGGCGTCCCCGGAGATCCAGCCGAGGGCCGACCGGTACGGTTCGATCCGGTCGTACGCCCAGCGGCCGGTCGGGTCCACGCCCTCCGCGTCGCCCGGGTACTGCGCCCGGTGGGCTATACGGGTGCGCAGGATCGTTTCCTCAGGTGAGAGGAGGACATGGCGCACCGGTATGCGCCGGGCGGCGAGGCCGCCGAATATCTCGTCGCGGTACTCCTGGCGGAGAAGCGTCATCGGCACGACGAGGACCCCGCCCAGCTCGGCGAGGAGCGCGGCGGCGGTGTCCACCACGAGGCGCCGCCAGATCGGCAGGTCCTGGAAGTCCGTCACCTCGGCCAGTTTCTTCTGGGGCAGCAGGCTTCTGAGCCCCGTCCCGGTGAGTTCCGGGTCGTACAAGGTGCTGTTCGGGATCAGATCGATCAGTTCACGCGCGGCGCTGGTCTTTCCGGCGCCGAACGCACCGTTGATCCAGACGATCACGGTTCCCCCTCTTCCGTAGCAGCCCCCTGTGGCTTGCCCGCAACACCCCGCCGCGAAAACCCGCCCGGGGCGATGCGTTACGCGGACGGCCGGCGGGCGCCCTTCCCGGGGCTACGGCGTATCGCCCCGCCAGTCCCACTTGTCCGGCTCGTCCGGGCGCGGCCCGTACTCGGCGCGCCCGCCCGGTCCGTAGGCGCCGATCTCGGTGACCAGCGCGGAGCCGTCCGCGAGGGCCACCGGCGTCCATCCCGTCACGTCCAGGAGCAGTCCGTCGAGCGGCCCGCCGACGAGCTCGCGGTACTCGCGGCCCGGCCGGGGGCCCGGGTCGGGGTCTTCGTGGTCGGCGCCGTACACCCGCCGTCGCATGATCTCGTCCATGGATGCAGGATCGCACCCGCCACTGACAACGGCGGGCCCACGCGAACCGTGGCGGGTAATCGGCTTCACATGGTGGTCACAAGTCCATCACATACGGAGGATTGACCTCCCACGCGTTCGGTGCCGTGGCTACGGTCGTCCCTCCACGCAACCTCTGGGGGGCCCATGTCTCGCAATTCCTCGCCGCAGCCACCGCCTTGGGGGCCGCCGCCGCAGCCGTCCCCGTTCGGCCCGCCGGGTCCGGGGGCCCCTGGGGGCGGCGCACCCCGCTGGGCGCGGAAACGCGTCGTCATCCCGGCGGCGGCCGTTCTCTTCTTCATCGGTGTGGGCATGGGCGCCGCCGGCGGGGATTCCGATGCGGACAGGACCGAGGCCGCGGCGAAGTCCTCGCCGGCGCCGACCGTCACCGCCACGGTGTCGGTCACGCCCGCTCCGGCACCCGCCGTGACCGAGACGGTCACCGCGAGCCCCGAGCCGGTGCCGACGGTCACGAAGACGAAGACCGTCGAGGTCACCGTCGCGCCCGAGGCCCCCGCCGGCACCTCGGACGACTCCGGTACGAGTGGCGGTGGCTCGGGCGGCGGCGGCTCGGCGTACTACGCGAACTGCACCGCCGTCCGCGCGGCCGGTGCGGCCCCGATCCGCCGGGGCGACCCGGGGTACGGCCGTCACCTCGACCGCGACGGGGACGGCGTGGCCTGCGAGTAGGGCGTGGTGACGGGGCGCCCGGCCACTCCACCGGACGCCCCGTCAGCCCTTGCCGGACCCCTGCGGTGCCGAATCTGTACGGATGACGGGGGCGATCGCGGGTCGTCGCCCGTGGGTGCGTCCGCGGCAAGGGGCCGACGAACCGGCCGAGCACGGCGTGCGGTTGCGGCCTCCGGCATGTCAGAGGCCCACCGCCCTTGGCGGCATGGAGAGGGTGGCTGGCCTGCTACG
The DNA here is from genome assembly GCF_007096885.1 of Streptomyces sp. 130. GTDB lineage: Bacteria > Actinomycetota > Actinomycetes > Streptomycetales > Streptomycetaceae > Streptomyces. Next base: position 34,558 of record NZ_VJNO01000051.1, read on the forward strand.
GCGGGTTGGTCGCGCTACGTGACGGGCCATCCGGAGAACCACAGTTCCGGCGACCGGGCCACGGCCAAGAAGCACGCCGCGCGCCCGACGCCGGCAGCACCGGGACCACCACCGCCATGGAGATGGCGTCGGGAATGAGGGCGCGGAGGGGCCAGACCCCTCGGCCGCCCGCTGACCATCGGCGGCCAGGTGCACGCCGATGGGCTCGGCACGCACGCGGCGAGCAGCGTCGAGTACTACGCGTGCGGCACCGTGACGCGCAGGTGGCCGTGGACGACGGGGACGGACGCCAAGGGCGCCACGACCTTCGAGACCCTGGCATACGGCGAGAAGACCGCCCCGACCGGAACCCCCACCGACACAACGGCCCCGCAGCCGCCCTCGGCCCCGACGTAACCGGGGCACGGGCCGTCCGGCCGGCGGTCACCAACGGCGGCGACCGGGAAGGACGCCGGCTCGGAGCACGCGGACCGGGCGGACCCGCGGATCATCTGCTGAGCGGGTTCGCCAGCGGCCGGGCGGTGGTGGCCAGCGCTGCCGCCGCCGCCCCGACCAGGCCCGCGTCGTTGCCCATGACCGCGGGCACGACCGTCAGGTGCTGGACGAAGGAGAGCGTGGCGTACCGGCGCAGCGCCGCGCGCAGCGGTGCGAACAGCAGGTCGCCGGCCCCGGCCACCCCGCCGCCGATCACCGCGATGTCGATCTCGACCAGGGTCGCCGTCGCGGCGATCCCCGCCGCCAGGGCCTGTGCCGCGCGTTCGAAGGAGGCGACGGCGACCGGGTCACCGGCCCGCGCGGCGGTCGCGACGCCGACCGCGGTCGCGTCGCCGTCCGGACCGGGCCGCCAGCCCGCGTCCAGGGCGCGGCGTGCGATGTTGGGGCCGCTCGCGATGCGCTCGACGCAGCCGCGCGCCCCGCACGGGCAGAGGTCGCCGTCGAGGTCCACGCTGATGTGCCCGATGTGGCCGGCGTTCCCGCTGGGGCCGGTGTGCAGCGCGCCGCCGAGGACGAGGCCGCCGCCGACGCCGGTCGAGACGACCATGCACAGCGCGTTGTCGTGACCGCGCGCCGCGCCGAGCCAGTGCTCCGCCGCGGTGATCGCGACGCCGTCGCCGACCAGCGTGACCGGAAGGCCGCCCGTGGCGTCGGCGACCCGCTCGACCAGGGGGAAGCCCCGCCAGCCGGGCACGTTGACCGGGCTGACCGTGCCGCCGGCGGCGTCCACCGGGCCCGCGCTGCCGATGCCGACGGCCGTCGCGTCGCCCCAGCGCGGGGAGGCGGCCAGGTCGGCCAGGACGCCGCCGACCGCCTCCATGACGCGTTCGCCGCTCTCCCGCGCGGGCGTCGGCCGCTGCGCGCGCGCCACGAGCTTGCCGTCCCGGTCCACCAACGCGCCGGCGATCTTGGTGCCCCCGATGTCCAGGGCGGCGACGAGGTCGGTTTGCATCGGTGTGGCTCCGGGTGGTGTGGGCGGGACGTGCGGCTCAGGTGCACAGTCTGCCCAGTCTCCACCCCCTTGACAACGTTGTCCAGGGCCTATGCTCGACGCCACACCCTCCGGGAGCCCCACGGCAGCCGCCGTGCCCGGCCCGCCGGGACCGCCCGACCGACGACAGGACAGCGCACCGTGGCCGAGACCGCCCGCCATCCCGAGCCCCGCTACGGCAACCGGCCGACCATGAAGGACGTGGCCGCCCGGGCCGGAGTGGGCCTGAAGACGGTCTCACGCGTGGTCAACAGCGAGCCGGGGGTCACCCCGGACACCGAGCGCCGTGTGCAGGAGGCCATCGAGGCGCTGGGCTTCCGCCGCAACGACAGCGCGCGGGTGCTGCGCAAGGGCCGCACCGCCTCCATCGGCCTGGTCCTGGAGGACCTGGCGGACCCCTTCTACGGGCCGCTGAGCCGCGCGGTCGAGGAGGTGGCCCGCGCGCACGGCGCCCTGCTCATCAACGGTTCCAGCGCCGAGGACCCGGAGCGCGAGCAGGAGCTGGTCCTGGCCCTGTGCGCGCGCCGGGTCGACGGGCTGATCGTGATCCCCGCCGCCGACGACCACCGCTACCTGGAGCCGGAGATGAGGGCCGGGGTCGCGACCGTCTTCGTGGACCGCCCCGCCGGGCAGATCCAGGCGGACACGGTGCTCTCGGACAGCTTCGGCGGGGCCCGCGAGGGCGTCGCCCACCTGATCGCGCACGGCCACCGCCGTATCGGCTTCATCGGCGACCAGCCGCGCATCCACACCGCGACCGAGCGGCTGCGCGGTTACCACGCGGCGATGGCGGAGGCCGGGATAGCCGTCGAGGACTCCTGGGTCTCCCTGGGCTCCACGGACCCGGACCGGGTCCGCGCCGCCGCCGAGGCGATGCTCTCGGGCCCGGAGCCCGTGACGGCGCTCTTCTCCGGCAACAACCGGGTGACGGTGACGGTGGTACGCGTCCTCGCGGACCGGGAGCGGCCGGTCGCCCTGGTCGGTTTCGACGACATCGAGCTGGCGGACCTGCTCGGCATCACCGTCATCTCCCAGGACGCTGCGGCGGCGGGCCGGACCGCCGCCGAGCACCTCTTCCGGCGCCTGGACGGGGCCGGTCACCCCCCGGCGCGCGTGGAACTCCCGACCCGCCTGATCGCCCGCGGTTCCGGGGAGATCCCGCCGGCCTGACGCAGGCGCCTCAGGGCGCGGTGACCGTCAGGGTGCCGCGCCGGGGCGAGGCGAAGGCGTCGAGGTCGGCGCGGGTCAGCCCGGTCAGTTCCGCCACCTCCTCGGCGCCCAGGGCGCCGCAGTCGATGCCGCGCAGCAGGAAGCCGCTGAGCGCCTTGGCGGTGGCCGGTTCGTCCATCACGTCGCCGCCGGTCTTGGAGACGTACGCGGCGAGCCGGGCGGCCGCCTGCCCCAGGCCCTCGCGATAGAAGGTGTAGACGGCCGCGTACCGGGTGGGCAGGTGCCCGGGGTGCATGTCCCAGCCCTGGTAGTAGGCGCGGGCCAGGGCGCGCCGGGTGAGGCCGTAGTGCAGCCGCCACGCCTCGTGGACCTGCGGGGTGGGACCGACGGGCAGGACGTTGGTCGAGCCGTCGGACACGCGTACGCCGGTGCCGGCGGCGGCGACCTGCATGACGGCCTTGGCGTGGTCGGCGGCCGGGTGGTCGCTCGCCTGGTACGCGGCGCTGACGCCGACGCAGGCGCTGTAGTCGAACGTGCCGTAGTGCAGCCCGGTGGCCCGACCCCGGGCCGCGTCGATCATGCGGGCCACGGCGGCGGTGCCGTCGGCGGCCAGGATGGACTGGCTGGTCTCGATCTGGATCTCGAAGCCGATCCGCCCGTCCGGCAGCCCGTGCGCCTGCTCGAAGGCGTCGAGGAGCCGCACGAACGCGGTGACCTGTTCCGGGTACGTCACCTTGGGCAGGGTGAGGACGAGCCCGTCGGGGAGCCCGCCCGCCCGCATGAGGCCGGTGAGGAAGATGTCCGTGGTGCGGATGCCCCGGTCCCGGACGGCGGCTTCCATGCACTTCATCCGGATGCCCGTGTACGGGGCGGCGGTGCCCTGTGCGTACGCCTCGGAGACGAGCCGGGCCGCGCGGGCCGCCGCCTCGTCCTCCTCGGCGTCGGAGCGGGGTCCGTAGCCGTCCTCGAAGTCGATCCTCAGGTCTTCGACCGGCTCGCGCTCCAGCTTGGCGCGTACGCGGTCGTGGACCGGTCCGGCCAGCTCGTCCGGGATGCCGAGCACCTCGGCGAGGGCCGCCGCGTCGGGGGCGTGCTCGTCGAGCGCCTTCAGCGCCTCGTCGCCCCAGGTGCGCAGGGTGGCCGCCGTGAAGGTGTCGCCGGGTACGTAGACCGTGTGCACGGGCTGGCGGGTGCCGGGGTCGCCCGGGTAGCGGCGGGCGAGTTCGGCGTCCACCGGCGCGAGGGACGCGCTGATCCCGTCACTGACCGCACCGGCGAGGCTCGTCGCCACGTTCTCCTGCTGACCCATCGTCCGCACCCTCCATACTCCGATTGTTTCCGCTTCCCGGAAACAACAATCCGTATAGTGAAGTTATAAGGCGGTCGCATGGGAGTCAACGGTGACCGGATACGCCGCGGGGCCGCACGGTGGGTCCACCGTGCGGCCCCGGGCCGCTGCTCGTACGAAACCGTCCGGCGATCAGCCCTTGCGGCTGTTGATCTCCTCGGTGAGCTGGGGGACGACGTCGAAGAGGTCGCCGACGACGCCGTAGTCGACGAGGTCGAAGATCGGGGCCTCGGCGTCCTTGTTGACCGCGACGATCGTCTTGGAGGTCTGCATCCCGGCCCGGTGCTGGATCGCGCCGGAGATGCCGGAGGCGATGTAGAGCTGCGGGGAGACGGACTTGCCGGTCTGGCCGACCTGGTTGGTGTGCGGGTACCAGCCGGCGTCCACGGCGGCGCGCGAGGCGCCCACCGCGGCGCCGAGCGAGTCGGCCAGCGCCTCGATGACCGCGAAGTTCTCGGCGCCGTTGACACCCCGGCCACCGGAGACCACGATCGCGGCCTCGGTCAGCTCCGGACGGCCGGTCGACTCGCGCGGGGTGCGCGAGAGGACCTTCGTGCCGGTGGCCTGCGCCGAGAAGGAGACCGCGAGGGTCTCGACGGCACCGGCTGCCGCGGCCGGCTCGACCGGGGCGGAGTTCGGCTTGACCGTGATGACCGGGACGCCCTTGGAAACACGGGACTTGGTCGTGTACGAGGCGGCGAACGCGGACTGCGTGGCGACCGGGCCCTGGTCACCGGCTTCCAGGTCGACCGCGTCGGTGATGATGCCGGAGCCGATCCGGAGCGCGAGGCGGGCCGCGATCTCCTTGGCCTCGGCGGAGGACGACAGCAGCACGGCGGCCGGGGACACGGCCTCGAAGGCGGCCTGGAGAGCGTCCACCTTCGGGACGACCAGGTAGTCGGCGAACTCGGGGGCATCGGCGGTCAGCACCTTGACCGCGCCGTGCTCGGCGAGCACGGCGGCGGTGTCCGCGGCGCCGTTGCCCAGGGCGACGGCGACGGGCTCGCCGATGCGGCGGGCGAGCGTCAGCAGCTCCAGGGTGGGCTTGCGGACGGCACCGTCCACGTGGTCGACATAGACGAGAACTTCAGCCATGGGACTTCAATCTCCTGCGTGTGCGAAGTAGGCGGGGGTGGGGAGGGGGCGCCGGGGCTCAGATGAACTTCTGGCCCGCGAGGAACTCGGCCAGCTGCTTGCCGCCCTCGCCCTCGTCCTTCACGATCGTGCCCGCGGTGCGGGCCGGACGCTCGGCCGCGGAGTCGACCGCG
>NZ_VJNO01000052.1 GCF_007096885.1 Streptomyces sp. 130
CATCCACGAAGCCTTCCTCGGCCTCGCGACCTGCCTGATCACCCACCGACACGTCCAACGCCTTTGTTAGGACCTCTAAGGGGGTGGGGGGAAGCCGCCCGGCGTCCCCCCACCCCCCTAGCCGAGCGGCTACGCGCCGTACGCCTTGAAGGCGAACACGTGCGCGTGCCGCGCCCCGTGTGTCGCGTCGACCACGAGCCGCAGTGCGCCGGTGCGTACGGGACCGCCATCAGGGGCCTGCAGCGCGTGTACGCGGTGCCGGCGCCGGTTGTCCGTCACCGTCAGGAGCGTGTGCCAGTCGCCGGCGGCGTCGCACGTCTGGACGCGGTAGTCGCGTACGAGCTCGGGCATGACCTCGTACGGGGTGCGGTGGCGGTGCAGGTTGTTGAGGTACTCGTCGACATCGTCGTCGAACACCAGGCGGATCTCGGTGAGCACCTGCTCGTCGTTCCAGTCGAGACGGAGCCACCGGGCCTCGTCCTCCCGAGTGGAGGACCACATGTTCGGGCCGCCGTAGGGGCGCTGGTATCCGCCCACGGCTCGTCCGGGCCGAAAGGCCCTGGTGTCGGGGGCCGCCCGGAAGGCGAAGGTCTGCCGGCGCAGGCCGCGGGCCTGCCATTCCAGGACCAGCTGGCCGTCCTCCTCCGGGATGTCGTGATCGACGCCCGCGTCCCCCTCGGCCTTTCTGCGCAGGGCGAGGACACCGTCGGTACGTTCGGGGAGCAGGACCAGAGCCGTGTCGGCGCAGGCGCGCACGATGAGGACCGCGTTCCCGGGTGTCCCGGGGCGGTGGCCGAGGCGCGCCGTGACCCAGTGGGGGCCGCCGGGCGGGACGGTGACGGCGGTCGTCAGGAGCTGGTCGGCGGGGACCCCGTTCTCCGGTCGGCCCGTGCTCCACAGTTCCACGGTGAGCTCGCGGGGCCCGCCGTCCGGGGCACCGTGGACGAGCAGGTCGACCGTGTCGAGTGCCGGGTCGACCGGCAGCAGGAGCGCGAGATCGCGGGTGAGGGGGTACGGCGTGCCGGGCGCGTCCTGCGTGGGTTCCGCGGCCAGACGGGTCAGGCAGGAGGAGGCGGTGACTCGGGCCGTCCGCGCCAGGTTGCCGGGGTCCTCGTCGGCGAGGCCGATCACGGAGGCGTCCTGCCGGAGCAGGGTGCGGTGCACCAGCTCCGGCCGCTTGGTCGCGAGCTCCCGCGGAGTGAGGTTCTCGGCGACGCACAGGGCCGCGGCGGTACCCGCGGCCTCGCCGAGTGTCGCGCAGGTGGCCATGACACGGGTGGCCCCGAAAGCGATGTGCGTGGCGGAGATGTTGCGCCCGGCGAAGTGCAGGTTCGTGACGTTCGCCGAGTAGAGGCAGCGCAGGGGGATGTGAAAGATGCCGTCCGCGTACCGCTGGCGCGCGCCGGGCTCCTCGGCGTACATGCCCTGTACGGGGTGGAGGTCGACGGACCAGCCGCCGAAGGCGATCCGGTCCTCGAACGGGCGCTGCTGGAAAATGTCCTGCTGGGTGAGGACGTGGTCGCCGAGGAAGCGGCGGTACTCGCGCTTGCCGGGAAGACTGCCGACCCACTCCAGGGTGAGGTTCGCCGCGTCCGGGAACTGCCCGGAGTTCTTGATGTGGTCCCAGACCCCCATGATCACGGCCTGGAGCTCGTCGCGGATGCGCTCGTTGTCGTGGACGGTGTCGAGTTCGCCGCCCCACTCGATCCACCAGTAGTCGCAGCCGTTGTCACCGGTGCGCAGGATGCGGTTGCGCAGGATGGGAGTGGTCGACAGGTCCTTGGCGTAGGCGGGCGGCACGAACTTCACCGGTCGGCCCGTGTCCCTGGTGTGGAAGAGGATCGTCGAGCCCAGCAGCGCCCGGTCCGCCACGGACGGCGCCCAGGGCTCGTCGAACTCCGCTTGCGCCTCACGGCCGATGCGGTAGCGGGCGCCGGCGAGGTGGCCGACCAAACCGTCTCCGGTGCAGTCGAGGAACTGGCTCGCGTGGAAGGTGATGCGGCGCTCCGAGCCCATCATCCAGCCGGTGCAGGAGTGCACCTCGCGGCTGTCGGCGGGGCCGCTGGCGTCGACCTCGCGTACGTCGGTGTTGAGGTAGAGGTGGATGTTCGGTTCGGCGCGGACCGCGTCGAGCACGACCTGGTCCCAGTAGTAGGGATTGCCCTCGGGGTTGCGGTACTGGTTCTCGGTGTACAGCTCGCCCATGATTCCGGTCTCGCGGGCCCAGCGGTGCACGCCGTGTGCGGTGGCGCCGCAGACCCAGACGCGGATCTCGCTGCTGGCGTTGCCGCCCAGGACCGGCCGGTTGTTGACCAGGGCGACGCGTCGGCCGAGCCGGGCCGCAGCGATGGCAGCGCAGGTCCCCGCCAATCCGCCGCCGATCACGGCGATGTCGTAATGGACCTCTTCTTCCCGCACGGTGCGGCCTCCTTGGTGTGAAGCTCGGATACTCCCCGCCACAGCGGAGCGGTTTGAACGTACATCACATCCATATTGTGCAACCACTGTTCAATCAATGGGATTGGCTGTAAGTTCCGGTGGTGGCCACTGACCTGGCCCTCGGGAGCCAAAGTGCAAGTTCGGGGCAGGTGGGGCGTGTTCGCTGGTCCTGCGCGGAATCGGCGAGTCACCCACGAAGAGGGTTGACGCCATCGCACGATATGGAGAACGATCCCGCATGCTGCAACGTGCGTTCACTGCAGCAGGGACGACGTCCATGCAGGGCTCCGGCGCTCCCACCACCACTTGAGAGGACAGACTCATGAGTACGGCCGCACCTCCCCAGAAGGCGCCCCCGCCCCGCCAGCGGACCGGAGGGCGGCTCTCCAACGGTGCGTTCGCCTTGCTGCTGACGGCCCCCGGCCTCGCCCTGTTCGGGGCGATCATCTTCTACCCGCTGCTGTCGGCGCTGTTCACCGGCTTCTTCAAGCAGGACCTGCGGCTTCCGGGCCGGGAGTTCGTCGGCCTGGAGAATTTCACCTACTGGCTGGACGGCGACTTCCTCACCATCCTCGAGCAGACGCTGGTCTTCACGGTCGGCGCGACGCTCGTCCCCTTCGCGATCGGCCTCGCGCTCGCGCTCGCGCTGAACACCGGACTCAAGGGCAGCGGCTTCCTTCGCGGCCTGTTCCTGTTTCCCTGGGTGATCCCGGGCGTGGTGGTCTCCTTCCTCTGGATGTGGATCTTCAACGCGAACTACGGGGTGCTCAACGGCGTCCTGATGGAGGCCGGGGTCATCGACGAGTCCGTGGCCTGGCTCGGCCGGCCCGGCACCGCGATGCTCGCCGTGATCGTCACCAAGACCTGGGCCAGCTTCCCCTGGATGATGGTGATGCTCCTGGCCGGACTGCAGACCGTCCCCAAGGAGCTGCACGAGGCGGCTTCGATGGACGGGGCGGGCTCGATCCGGCGCTTCTTCGCCGTCACCTGGCCTCAGCTCCGCGGCGTCGCCTCGATCGTGCTCCTGCTGGAGTTCATCTGGAACTTCCAGCACTTCGACACCATCTACGTTCTCACCGGCGGCGGCCCCGCCGGCACCACCGAGACGTTCGCGACCGCCGTCTACCAGACCGCGTTCAAGGGCTTCGACATCGGCCGGGCCACCGCTCTGGGCGGGCTGTGGATGCTGCTCCTGCTCCTCCTCGTCGTCGTCTACCTCAGGATCACCGAGCGGAAGGGCGACGCCTGATGACCTCCACCACCTCCACCCCGCTGTCCGCCGTCGACCGGCCGCAGCCGTCCGCCACGCGGACCGGGCACACCGCCCGGCGCCGTATGCGCAAGGACCTGCTGCGCTCGCGGATCGCCGCCTGGAGCGCGGTCGTCGTCATCGGCGCCTTCGGCCTGCTGCCGGTCTACTGGCTGCTCGCCACCGCGCTGAGCACCCCCGAGTCGACCTTTCAGTTCCCGCCGAAGCTCATACCCACCGACCTCACCCTGAGCAACTTCACGGCCCTGACCGAGAACGACCAGCTGATCAAGTACATGATCAACTCGCTGGTCGTGGCCTCGATCACCGCCGTGCTGAGCGTGATCGTCGCCACGTACATGGGCTACTCGTTCTCCAAGTTCCGCTACCGGGGGCGCCGGTCGCTGATGCACCTGGTGCTGGCCTCTCAGATGTTCCCCCAGGCGCTTCTGCTGGTGACGCTGTACACCGTCTTCTCCAGCTTCGGCATGCTCAACACGTACACCGCCCTGGTGCTCTCCTTCACCACGTTCACCATGCCGCTGTGCGTCTGGATGCTGAAGGGCATCTTCGACACCATCCCGGACGCCCTGCTGGAAGCGGCGTCCATCGACGGCGCGTCCCGGTGGCGGACGCTGCACTCCATCGTGGCGCCGCTGGCCGCGCCGGGGATGATCGCCGCCGGGCTCTTCGCCTTCGTACGCGGCTGGAACGACTTCATCTTCGCCCTGACCCTGGCCGACAAGGAGAAGCAGACCCTGCCCCCCGGGCTCGTCTCCACCTACATCGGCGAATTCCAGACCGCCTGGCCGCAGCTGATGGCTGCCTCGCTCGTGGTGTCGGTCCCCGTGATCGTCGCCTTCATGTTCCTGCAGCGCTACCTCGTCGGCGGCATGACCGCCGGCTCGGTCAAGAGCTGAACCAGCAGGTTCGGCCCGCGCCCCCACGTACCTCCCCTCCCGCACACTCCCATGGAGAGATCATGACCACCTCTGGCATCAGCCGGCGCGGCGCGCTGCGCATGTTCGGTATCGGCGCGCTCGGTGCAGCGGGCATCGGTGTGCTCGGCGCCTGTGCGCCGTCCGGCGCCGGCTCCTCGTCCAACGGCGGCGACCCGAAGTCCAAGAACTTCGACTTCACCTCCTGGTCGCTCAACGAGGAGGCCGCCAAGCCCTCGATCGAGAAGATCATCGCGGCATGGGAGAGGGCCGAGAAGTCGAAGATCCGCGCGGTCTCCTACCCGTACAACGAGTACCTGAGCCAGCTCACCCTCAAGCTGGGCGGCGGGGAGACGACGGGCGCGGTGCACCTCGACATCGCCTGGCTCGCCGCGATGGCGCAGATGGGCAAACTGGCCGACCTCGGATCGGTGGCAGCCAAGGGCGGTTACACGGAGGTGGCGCTGAAGAGCGGCGTGTACGACGGCAAGCAGTACGGACTGCCGTGGAACACCGGGTCGATCGGAGTGATCGCCAACTCCAAGCTCCTGGAGAAGGCCGGGATCAAGAAGCACCCCACCACCATTGAGGAGTTCGAGGCGGCGCTGCGCGAGCTGAAGGGGCTCGGCGGGGGAGTCGTGCCGTACGCCGCCGCCACCAAGGTGGCACAGCTCAAGGACATCTTCCCGTGGATGCAGACCTTCGGCTGCAAGCTGCTCGACGACGGGAAGGTCACGATAGGCGATGACGCCTCGGTCGACGCGGTCACCTGGTACAAGAAGCTGCACGACGAGAAGCTGATCGCCGCCGACGTGGACCGCTTCGACGCCCGTGCCCTCTTCGGGCAGGGCAAGGCCGCCTTCTACGACGACGCGATCATCGGCAAGGGCGTGACCGCCGCCCAGTCGAAGGACAAGTCGCTGGCCGGCGCCATGCAGCCGATGAAGCGCCCGGTGCTCAAGGCCGGGGACACGCCGCAGGCGCTGTTGTGGGGCGGTGTGATCGCGATCGTGCAGGGCAAGGGGCAGGACGCGGCGACGGAGTTCGCGCTGCACACCACCACCGACCGGGCCACCACTTCGGAGTACTTCGCCGCGCGCGCACTGCCGCCGTCCACCACCGCGGGTCTGGCCGCTCCTGAGGTCGCCAAGGACGCCTTCACCACGGAGTGGACCGACAAGATCACCAACACCGCGACCGGCAGCCCCTTCTGGCAGTTCGCACAGAACTCCCAGATCGAGGAGGCCGTCGCCAAGCAGGTACAGGCCGTCCTCGTCGGCACGGCGAAGCCGAAGGACGCGATGAAGCGGGCCGGCGAGGAAGCCGCCGCGCTCATCAAGCGCTGAGCCGAGCGCCGTGGCCCCGGCCCGGCGAACGCGGCACGCCTCGCCCGGCCCGTGACCGGGCCGGCGCGGCACGCCTCGCCGGGCCCTGTTCCGTACCCACCCCGCACGACGACCACTCCGGCGGACCTCCGGGCCGCCTCCTTCCGCGCCATCTCCCACCCCCGCACCCGCGAAGGAGCTCATCTTGCGACGCCCCACGGTACGTATCCACACCGCCTTGGCCGCGGCCCTCGGTGCTCTCCTCCTCCCCGCACCGGCCGCAGGGGCCGACACGGCGCAGACCGCCGTGGCCGCGGCGACGGTGGTCGAAAAGGTCCCGTACGCGATGGATACGTCGAACCAGGCCGCCTGGTGGACCCCGGTCGCCACGTACAAGGGCCGCGGGCAGTACACGTACTTCGCCTTCAACGAGCCGGGCTCGACGGCCGCGACGCACCGGCCCGCCATCGCACGGCGCGACCCGGACGGGGTCTGGAGCCGGCTGCCGCTGCTGAACAGTGACGGACAGCAGGCCGAGTTCCCCGACGACAACGGCCACAACCAGCCGTCCGTGGCCCGCGACGGCAGCGGTCGCCTGCACGTCTTCACCTCCATGCATGCCAACCCCTGGCGCTACTTCCGCACCGAGGCCCCCGGCGGGAACGTCACCGACCACGCGTCCGAACTGCCCGACCAGGGTGTGGGCATCACCTACCCGGTCGTCACCACCGCCCCCAACGGCGACCTGTACCTGGCCGCCCGGGTCGGCACCGGCTCCGACCAGCGCCCCGGCAAGCTGTACCGCTGGGACAACGCCAACTCCCGCTGGAGCGTCGTGGCGACCTTCGCGAGTGCGCTGTACCGCTCCGTGTACCCCGACGACCTCGCGGTGGACGCTTCAGGCCGCGTACACCTCCTCTACGAGTGGGCGAAGGCGCCGGCGACCGCGTTCCGCCACCAGCTCTCATACCTGTCCTACGACCCGTCCACCGGCGCCTTCGCGGACAGCACGGACACGGCCGTCAACACACCCGTCACGCCCGCCACCTCCGACGTCGTCCAGGACCTCACCGCCGGCGAGGAATGGAGCGCCGACAACGCGTACACCGGCCCCGCGGTACAGAGCGCCAAGCTCACCCTCGACGGCTCCACCCCGAAGGTCGCCTACCGCTACCGCTCGGCCGACAGCGGTGGCCAGTTCCGCGTGTACTACGCCTATCCGAGCGGTGGCGGCTGGACCGGCAAGACCGTGTACGCCGGAGGGCAGACCGCGGCCGCCCTCGGCATCACCTGGGACGAGACGGACACCAAGCGGATCTACTACGTGACCACCTCGGGCACCGACCGGGTCTTCGCGGCGACTCAGTCGGCGGACGGTGCGTGGACCGCGCGGTCGGCCGCGCCGGGGGTGAGCGCCGACCGGCTGGCGGTGCGACGGGATTCGGACGGCCGCGACGTGCTCTACCTGCCGGATGTCGCTCACAACGCCTTGTACTACGCGACGCGCTGAGGCGTCCCTGCTGCTTGTCGCCGCCCGTACGGGGTGAGGCCGCTTCCGTACGGGCGGCGACACGCGGGTGCGGGGGCTCGTCAGGGCGCCGGCCGCCCGCCGCGGCGCCGTCCGTGTCGCCTCCCGTCCGGCTGTGTCCGGGCCGGTCTTCTCCGCCCGCTGGGCGAACACCGGCGCCACGGAGGCTGGCGGCCCGCAGGCGGAGGGGAGGACTGCCCGCACCTCCACGCCAGGTGGATGGCCGCGCCCTCTCACAGCGGGCGGGGTGCCGCGCCACCGCTCAGGGTGGTCGTCGCACCGCTGGCGACCGGGACGGCCCGGCCGAGGCCCCGGCCCCGCCACGCGTGCGGCCGCTGCGAGCCCTTAGCCTGACCGCATGGCGATGCAACCCTGGTTCCCCGAAGCGAAGTTGGGCGTCTTCCTCCACTACGGCATCTACGCCGTGGACGGGGTGTGGGAGTCCTGGGCGTTCTACACCGGCCAGGTTCCGCACGAGCGGTACATGAAGCAGCTCGACGGGTTCACCGCCTCGCGCTACGATCCGGCGGCCTGGGCCGACCTCTTCGCGCGCGCCGGCGCGCGGTACGCGGTGCTCACCGCGCGACACCACGACGGCGTGGCGCTCTGGGACACCGCGCAAGGCGATCTGAACGTGGTGCGGCACACCCCGGCGGGCCGTGACCTCGTGGCCGGGTACGCGGACGCGCTGCGCGACAGGGGCCTGAAGGTGGGCCTGTACTACTCGCACTCCGACTGGAACCACCCGGACTACGCGAGCGCGGTCCACCCGTCGCCCCGGAAGGAGGGGGTGGCGGACAACCCGTTCGCCTCCGCCCGGCCCGGAGAGGAAGACCCCGAGGCATGGGCGCGCTTCCTGGCCTACCGGGAGGCCCAGGTGGGCGAGCTGGTCGACCGGTTCCGGCCGGACCTGCTGTGGTTCGACGGCGAGTGGGAGCGCACCGAGGAGCAGTGGCGGATGCGTGAACTGCGCGACCTGGTCCTCGCCAAGAACCCCGAGACCGTATTCAACGCGCGTCTGCTGGGGCACGGGGACTACGCGACACCCGAGCAGGGGGTGCCGTTGCGGGCACCGGAAGGGCCGTGGGAGCTGTGCCTGACCGTCAACGACTCCTGGGGCTTCCAGCACGAGGACACCAACCACAAGCCGGTCCGGCTGCTGGTGCGGTACTTCGCGGAGACGATCGGCATGGGCGGCAACCTGCTGCTCGGGGTGGGCCCGAGGGAGGACGGCGCCATTCCGGCGGAGCAGGCCGCCCGCCTCGAAGGACTCGGCGGCTGGATCGCCAAGCACCGCGAGGCGGTGTACGGGACCGGGGCGGGGATGCCCGCGGGCCACCACTACGGCCCCAGCACCCTGTCCGCCGACGGCCGCACCCTGTACCTCGTCTGTTTCGACCCGCCCCGCGAGAACGTGGGCGTGCGCGGACTACGCAACCGCGTCCGTCGCGTGAGTGTGGTGGGCTCGGGCACGGAGCTGGCGCACCGAGTTGTCGGGGGGCACGGCAAGGTGCCGGGCGTGCTGTGGATCGACGCGCCCGCCGCGGCGGACACCGACGAGTACGCCACTGTGCTCGCCGTCGAACTGGACGGCGAACTCGACCTGTACCGGGGCGCCGGCCGCACCGTATGAGTCACCGGGCACCGCCCCACCGGGGGCGGTGCCCGATCCGACGTCACCCCGCCCGCCCCGACGTGGAGAACGTCGACACCAGGCGGGGCTCGCCTCGAGGGCGGGCCGACCCCGACCCCGCTTCCATGCGGCAGTTCCCCGCCTCTGTCTTTGCCCAGGGCAGCGGCCGGATCGAGGAGTGTGCCGGCGGGGCGCAGTTGGTCTTCGTCCAGCCCGACGGCTCGCCGTGGGGCGGCCCGCCCCGACCAGCGGATCGCCGCCGCCCCCCCGCCTCGCGGCAGCGCAGCACCTTCGGCGCCGACACGTGACCCTGGTCGACGGACAGCCGCCGCGCACGGACCGCTCCCGCCTACTGCCCGACCCGAGGTCCGGCCTGCTCCCGTGCCACCATCGGTGGGTGGACTACCCGAACGAACAGGCACCCGGCGCCCCCGTGCGCTCCGGCATCCCGGAGCACGGCCGCATTCCGAAGTACTACGCGGTCAAGGCGCGGCTTCTCTCCCTCATCGATGATCTGGGGGAGGGGGACACGCTTCCCACCGAACGCGACCTGGCGCTGCGCCACGAGGTGTCGCGGGAGACGGTCCGGCAGGCGCTGCGTGAGCTCCTGCTGGAGGGGCGGCTGCGCCGGCAGGGGCGCGGGACCGTGGTGGCGGGGCCCAAGCTGGAACAGCCGCTTGCGCTGGCCAGTTACACCGAGGGCGTGCGCCGGCAGGGCCGGCGGCCGGGGCGGAATCTCATCGGTCTCGAGCGCTTCCCCTGCCCGGCGGCGCTGGCCGCCGAGATCGAGGTGGAGACCGGCGAGCCGGTCTGGCACATGGAGCGGGTGCTGCTCGCCGACGACGAGCGGGTGGGGCTGGAGAGCACCTACGTCACGGTCGCCCGGGTGCCCGCCCTGGACACCGAATTCGATCCGGATTCCTCCTTCTACGCGTACCTGACCGAGAAGCTCTCGTTCTCCTTCGGGGACGCGGACGAGCGGATCGAGACCGTGCTGGCGACGCCGCGCGAGGCGCTGCTCATCGGCACCCCGCCCGCACTGCCGATGCTGCTGCTGCACCGCCTGTCGCGGGATACCGAAGGACGTCCGCTGGAGCGGGTCCGCACCCTCTTCCGGGGTGACCGGTTCTCCTTCCGTACACACCTGGGCCACGCGCGACCGAACTGACCGGCCGGATGGGAGCCGATGCACCGTTCCTCCCGATCTTTTGGTCACGAGAACATAACGGGTCTAGTCCAGACTTGCGGGTCCGTTCACCGTCGCGTCGCTCCGCAGACCGAAAAGAGTCACCGGACCCGAGGAGTGTTGCCGCCGTGAAGGTCATCGTCGTAGGAGCCGGCGTGGTGGGAACCATGCACGCCTGGCACGCAGTGAACCGCGGCCACGAGGTCGTACAGATCGAGCGCGAAAGTGAGGCGCGAGGGGCATCGCTCCGCAACTTCGGACAGATATGGGTCAGTGGCCGGGCCGGTGGCGAGGAGCTGGACACGGCGCTGCGGGCCCGCGAACTGTGGGAGGGCATCGGCGCCGAAGTGCCCGGCCTGGGCTTCCGCCCCTGCGGCTCGCTCACCCCGCTGCGCACCGAGCTGGAGGCCGCCGTCGCCGAGGAGGCCGTCGACCGGGACGACGCCGCCGCCCGCGGCTACAAGCTGGTCACCGCCGACGAGGCCCGCGCGATCAACCCCGCCCTGCGCGGCACGTTCACCTCCGCCCTGTGGTGTGAACGGGACGCGGCCGTCGAGCCGCGAACCGCGCAACTCGCCCTGAAGAAAACACTGTTGGCGACCGGCCGGTACGCCTTCCTCGGCGGCCGCGAGGTCCGCGAGGTGGTCGGTGCCGCATCGGTGCGCGACGACCACGGTGACGTCCACACCGCTGACGCCGTGATCCTGGCGACCGGCGCCTGGCTCGGCGGCCTCGTCCGTGAACTGGCGGGACCCGATCTGCCGGTGCGGCGCGTCCGTCTCCAGATGATGCAGACCGACCCGCTCGGCGAGGCGCTCACCACCTCGGTCGCGGACGCCGACAGCTTCCGCTACTACCCCGCGTACGGCGGCCCCGCGCTCGACGCCCTCAACGACGGCCAGGCGCAGACCCCGACCGCGTCCGCACACCGGATGCAGCTGCTGATGGTGCAGCGCCTGGACGGCGGACTGACCATCGGGGACACCCACGAATACGAGCACCCCTTCTCGTTCGACACCGTCGAGGAGCCGTACGAACACCTCGCCGGCGTCGCCGAATCCTTCCTCGGCCGCCCGCTGCCGCGTATCCGGCGCCGCTGGGCCGGGGTCTACGCCCAGTGCACCGACACCAGCCGCGTCGTCCACCGTCAGCAGGTGGGCGACGGGGTCTGGCTCGTCACCGGGCCCGGGGGACGAGGCATGACCTGCTCCCCGGCCATCGCCGAACAGACCGCCGACGAACTGGGCTGGTGAACATGACCACGCGTGACAACTCCTACCGACTCGTCGTCCTCGACATGGCGGGTACCACGGTCGCCGACGGCGGCCTGGTCGAGCGGGCGTTCTCCGTCGCCGCCGGACACCTCGGTGTCGAGGCCGGCTCCGCCGACCACGCCGAGAAGCTCGACTACGTCCGCGCCACCATGGGCGAGTCCAAGATCTCCGTCTTCCGGCACCTCTTCGGGGACGAGGACAAGGCACAGCGCGCCAACGCCGCCTTCGAGAAGGCATACGGCGAACTCGTCGACGGCGGCGCGATCTCGGCGGTCCCCGGCGCCCGCGAGGCCGTCGAGGAACTGCGCGCCGCCGGCCGCACCGTCGTCCTGTCCACCGGCTTCGCCCGCGTCACCCAGGACGCCATCCTCGCCGCCCTGGGCTGGCAGGACCTGGTCACGCTGACGCTCTGCCCGGCGGACGCGGGCGGCCGGGGCCGGCCCTACCCGGACATGGCGCTCGCCGCGCTGCTGCGCACCGGCGCCGTGGACGACGTACGGCGGATCGCGGTCGCCGGGGACACCTCGTACGACATGCTCAGCGGGGTGCGCGCCGGTGCCGGTATCGTCGCCGGCGTCCTCACCGGCGCCCACGACCGGGACCAGCTGCTCCGGCACGGGGCCACCCACGTCCTCGGGTCCGTCGCCGAGCTGCCCGGAGTGATCGCGAGGGCCGAGGCATGACGGCCGGGGCGGTCGGGACGGGGGTCCGGTTCGACCAGGTCACCGTCGCCTACGACGGCAACGTGGTCCTCGACCGGCTGGACCTCACCGTCGAGCCCGGCGAGGTCATGGCCCTGCTCGGCCCGTCCGGGTCGGGCAAGACCACCGCGCTGCGCGCCGTCGCAGGATTCGTGCGCCCCGTCTCCGGGCGGGTCCGCCTCGGTGACCGTGACGTCACCGATGTGCCCCCGCACAAGAGGGGCATCGGCATGGTCGTCCAGCAGTACGCGCTCTTCCCGCACATGCGGGTCGAGGACAACGTCGCCTTCGGTCTCAGGACGCGCAGGATACCCCGGGCCGACATACCCGCGCGGGTCGGCGAGGCGCTGGGGATGACCGGCATGAGCGCCTACGCGAAGCGCTACCCCCGGGAGCTCTCGGGCGGCCAGCAGCAGCGGGTCGCCATCGCCCGCGCCCTCGCCATCCGGCCGTCGGTGCTGCTCCTGGACGAACCGCTGTCCGCCCTGGACGCGCAGCTGCGCTCCGGCATGCTGGCCGAACTCGCCAGGCTGCACAGGGAACTCCCGGAGGTGTCGATCCTCTACGTCACCCACGACCAGATCGAGGCGCTGACGCTGGCGGACCGGATCGCGGTCATGGACAGGGCCAGACTCCAGGACTGCGGCACCCCCCAGGAGCTGTACCGGCGCCCGCGCACCGAGTTCACCGCGTCCTTCGTCGGCGGCGCCAACCTCCTGCCGGTGCGCGTCGGCCCGGGGGCGGACACCGTCGACTTCGCCGGACAGGCGCTCTCCACCACCACCGGCGACACCCGCTCCGGGGAGGACGCCACACTCTGCGTACGACCGCATCGGGTCGGGCTCGGAATCGGTCCCAACGCCCTGACCGGCACCGTCGTCGAGGTCCAGTGGCGCGGGGACACCCACCGTCTCCGCGTCGATGTCTCGGGGCACCGCCTCACGGCCGACGTGCGCGAACTGCGCGAGACGCCGGCGCCCGGCGACCGGCTCACCGTCCACTTCGCCGCCGAGGACGCCGTGCTGCTCCCGGCGACCGGGCCGTCCGGAGGGTCCGATGTCTAGCGCCTCGGCCACCCCCGCCACGGTGCCGGCCGGCCCCCGGCCCGCGCTGCCCGCCACCGGGCCGGGGCCGCGTGCGCCGCGTCGCGCGCCGGCGTTCCTCTGGGCGCTGCCCCCGGTCGTCGCGCTGGCGCTGGTCTTCCTGTATCCGCTGTTCCTCGTCGTCCGGCAGTCCGTCAGCCCGGACGGGGGCGGCCTCTCGTTCGCCCCGTACGCCGAGGTCTTCGGCTCCGCGTCCTTCCGCTCGGCGCTCGTCACCACGATCTGGCTCTCGGCGGGTTCCGCCACCGGCTGCCTCGTCCTCGGCTTCGTCCTGGCACTGGTGATCGCCTTCGTCCCGTTCCCCGGCGGCGGCTTCGTCGCCAGGTTCATCGACGTCTTCCTCTCGTTCCCGTCCTTCCTCATCACCCTGGCCCTGCTCTTCGTCTACGGGAACGCCGGCCTGGCGAACGGCGCCTGGACCGACGTCACGGGGGCCTCCGAAGGCCCGTTCCACTTCCTGGGCACGCCCTGGGGGGTGCTGCTCGCCGAGGTCACCTACTTCACCCCGTTCGTGATGCGCCCGCTGCTGGCCGCCTTCTCGCAGCTGGACACCGCGCAGATCGAGGTCGCCTCCTCACTCGGTGCCGGGCCGTTCCGCATCGTGCGCCGGGTGATCCTTCCCGAGGCCCTCCCGGCCCTCGCGGCGGGCGGCAGCCTCGTCCTGGTGATGTGTCTCAACGAGTTCGGCATCGTGCTGTTCACCGGGGCCAAGGGTGTCACCACCCTCCCGATGCTCGTGTACAGCGAGGCGATCCTGGAGTCCGACTACCCGGCCGCCTGCGTCGTCGCCGTCGTCAACATCGCGATCTCCGTGGGCCTGTACGTCCTGTACCGGGTGGTGAGCCGACGTGCTGGTGCATAGCAGGGCCGCCCGGTGGGCGATCCGCCTCGTCTTCTTCCTGCTCTTCCTGCCGCTCTTCGCGGTACCGCTGCTGGTGATCCTGGCAGCGTCGTTCGCCACCAACTGGTCCGGCGCCCTTCCCTCCGGTCCCACGGTGGCGCATTACGCCGCCGCCACCAGCGGGGATTCGCTGCGGGCGCTGACCACCAGTCTTCTCACCGCCCTAGCCGCCGGCCTGCTGGCCCTGCTCGTCGGCGCCTGGGCCGCCATCGCCGGCGCCTCGCTCGGCAGACGTGGCAAGCGGTTCATGGACGCCCTGTTCGTGCTGCCGGTCGCCGTGCCGTCCGTGGTCGTGGGCCTGTCCGTCCTCGTCGCCTTCAGCCGGCCGCCGCTGCTGTTGAACGGGACGCCGTGGATCGTCATCCTGGCGCACACCGTGCTCGTCACGGCGTTCGCACACCAGTCGGTCTCGGCGGCCCTCGTGCGGCTCGACCCCGGGTACGTACAAGCGGCGGCGAGTCTCGGCGCAGGGCCCGCGTACACGCTCTGGCGGATCAGGCTGCCGCTCCTGCTGCCGTCGCTCACGGCTGCGGCGGGGCTCTGCTTCGCCCTGTCCATGGGGGAGCTGAGCGCCACCATGATGCTCTACCCGCCGGACTGGACACCGCTGCCGGTCCAGGTCTTCGCCGCCACCGACCGCGGCTCGCTCTTCACCGGCGCCGCCGTCGCCACGGTCCTGATGGCCTCGACGCTCCTCGTGCTGCTCGGCGTCTCCCGTATCCGGACCAGGGCCTCCTACCGCTGATCCACGCAGCCGGCCCCCGATGAGCCCCGTGGCACCACACCCCGTTCCCACCCACCAGGAGTCACCCAACCATGCGCAACCACTTCATGCCCCTCGCCGCCGTCACCGGCTGCCTCGCCCTCGCCGCCTCGCTCTCCGGCTGTGGCTCCTCCTCCGCGTCGGACCAGAAGACCGTGACCGTCTACAGCGCGGACGGCCTGAAGGGCGAGAACAACGACGGCTGGTACGACAAGGTCTTCGCCGACTTCGAGAAGAAGACCGGCATCGAGGTGAAGTACGTCGAGGGCGGATCGGGCGAGATGGTCCAGCGCGCCCAGCGCGAGCGGACCAACACCCAGGCCGACGTCCTCGTCACGCTCCCTCCCTTCATCCAGCAGGCCGGCGCCAAGGGGCTGCTGGCCAAGTACGCACCCGCCGGCTCCGACCGGGTCGACGGCGCGGACAAGGCCCAGGACTCCACCTGGACCTCGGTCGTCAACAACTACTTCGGCTTCATCTACAACAAGAAGGAGCTGAAGACCGCACCGAGGACCTGGGAGGACCTGCTGGACTCCTCGTACAAGGAGAAGGTGCAGTACTCCACCCCGGGTGTGGCCGGTGACGGCACGGCCGTGCTCATCAAGGCGATGCACGACTTCGGGGGCGAGAAGCCGGCGATGGCGTATCTGAAGAAGCTCCAGGCCAACAACGTCGGCCCCTCGGCCTCCACCGGCAAGCTCGCCCCCAAGGTGGACAAGGGAGAACTGCTCGCCGCCAACGGTGACGTACAGATGAACTACGCCCAGTCCAAGGACATGCCGAACCTCGGCATCTGGTTCCCGGCGAAGGGCGACGGCCGGCCGACCACGTTCGCCCTCCCGTACGCCGCCGGTCTCGTCGCCAAGGCGCCGCACACGGAGAACGGCAAGAAGCTGCTCGACTTCATGCTCTCCGAGGAGGCGCAGAAGGACGTCAGCGCCATCGGCGGCGGCTTCTCGCCCCGTACGGATGTCAATGCCTCCGACGCCAACGCCAAGGCCCTCGCGCAGCTGATGCGGGGCGTCGAGGTCTTCGAGCCCGACTGGTCGGACATCGGCACCGGACTCGACTCCTACGTGGACGCCTGGAAATCGGCAACCGGCAGCTGAGCGCCGGGAGTCGTCTCACCGCAGAGGTATGGACCCGCGACAAGTTGTCGCGGAAGGACAACGGGTCTGGACCTGTATCGGTGTCATGGCACCGGCACGGGTCCGCACCCCCCCACGTGATCACGGAGGCTCTTCCATGTCCGCTGGACCGTCCCGCCGCACAGTGCTCCTCTCCGCCGCCCTCGCCGCTGTCGCGGCACCGCTCGCCGCCGTCACCGCGCACGCGGCCGTCCGTACCCCCAAGGTGCTGGTCATCGGTCTCGACGGAGCGCTCCTCGGCCGCATCAAGGACGCTTCCGCGCCCCACCTCGACGCCCTGATGGCGGGCGGCCTCACCGCCGGCAGCCGCCTCTACGCCGAGCCGCTGGCCCCCACCCTGTCCGGGCCCGGCTGGGCCACGGTCCTCACCGGCGTCTGGCCCGACAAACACCTGGTGAAGGACAACGCTTTCACCGGCCACGCCTTCGCGGAATACCCGGACTTCCTCACCCGTGCCGAGACGGCGAAGCCCGCCCTTTCGACGTACGCGGTCTCCTCCTGGGCCCCGATCACCGACACGGTCCTCTCCACCGCGGTCGACACCCGGGTCTCCACGCCCTCCGCCGAGTACGACGCCGGCACCACCAGCCGCGCCGTGGCCGAACTGCGGGACGGCGACCGGGACGCGGTCTTCGTCCATCTGGACAACATCGACCACGCGGGCCACACTTACGGCGCCGCGAGCAGCCAGTACCGCGCGGCGATCGAGACGGCGGACGCCCAGGTCGGCCAGATCCTGGCCGCCGTCACCGGCCGGTCCACGTACGCCTCCGAGGACTGGCTGATCATGGTCACCGCGGACCACGGCCACACCGACACGGGCGGCCACGGCGGCAACAGCGACCCGGAGCGCCAGACCTTCCTCATCGCCAAGGGCGGCACGATCGCAGCCGGCACCACCCGGTACGACATCAAGATGCCGGACATCGCCGCCTCCGCGCTCGCCCACCTCGGCATCGCGATCGACAGCGCCTGGGGCCTGGACGGCCGACCGCTCCAGACGCCCGTGCCCGACGCGTTCGACACCCTGCGCCCGCAACTGGCCGCCGCCGTGGACGAGACGGGCATCCCCGCCGGCCTCACCGGCTTCACGCACACCCCGCCCGACGGCTGGTCCGTCGAGAACGGTGCGATGGGCGCCGGCGGCATGACGGAGTGGCGCGGCTGGTCCTTCACCACCGATGAGTTCTGGACCGCCGCCGAGCGCGGCCAGCAGCGGGAGTCCAACATCCGCGCCCGCAACGTCTTCGCCGTGGCCGACGGGGACGAGTGGGTCGACAAGAACCACAGCGGCACGTTCGACTCGACCCTTGTCAGCCCCGCGTGGGCGGTCACCGGCGGCTCCACCGCCGTCCTGCGCTACACCACCCTCTACCGCCAGGAAGCGCCGCAGAGGGGCGAGGTGTCGGTGTCCTGGAACGGAGGAACCCCTGTCACGGTGAAGACCTATACCACCGATACCCCGTCGCGCGTCGAGGCCGTCACCCTCCGCGTCCCGTCCGGCGCCACCAGCGCCCGGATCCGCTTCCGCTACACCGGCGGCAACAACTGGTTCTGGACCGTCGACGGAGTCACCCTCAGCGCGTCCTGAGCACCGACTCGGGAGAGTGCCATCGCCTCGGACGGTCCGGGCCGCCAGCGGGTCCACGATGGACGAGCCACCCGATTCGCGTGGCCGTTCTCTTCCTGCTTGTAGGCGGCTCAGCGGGCGCCCCGACCCGCACGGCCGGCCCCAGGACGGCAGGGCCCGGGCGTGTTCGAGGGTCCCGCCGGCCTGATCGAAGCCGGGCACCCGCTCTCCTCACGCGGGCGGCAGTCCCAGCGCGGTGCGGGTTTCGCCCACCAGGCGCAGTGAGCCGAGTACGACGACCAGGCCGCCCGGCCCGGCGTGTTCGGCTGCCTGGTGGAGGGCTGCTGTGGTGTCGTCGGCGGTCAGGCAGGGGCCCTGGCGGCTGGGGGAGAGCTGGTTGTGCAGAGCGGCGGGGTCCGCGGCCTGGTGGGAGCCGGTGCGCGTGAGAATCAGGGGCCAGTGGGAGGGGAGCGGGGCGAGCATGCTGGAAACGTCCTTGTCGCGCATCGCGGCGAAGACCAGTGCGGGCGGGCGTGGGCAGTCGCCGGTGCGGGCGTTTCGCAGGATCTCCGGGGCGACGGTGGCCACGCCTTGCGGGTTGGTGGCACCGTCCAGCAGGACGCGGCCCGTCCAGTCTGCCTGCCGGGCGGGATCGATGAGTTCCAGGCGGCCGGGCCAGCGGGTCGCCGCCAGCCGGTCGCGGAGCCGGGCGCCGTCCGGCTGGGGGATGTGCCCTCGTTCGGTCATCGCGTCCACGGCGGCGATGGCGGTGGCGAGGTTGTGGTGCTGGTGGGCGCCGGGCAGCGGGCAGGGAAGGTTGCGGTGAACGGCGCGGGGGGTGGTGACGTCCAGCAGTGTGGCCGTGCCGCAGCCGGAGGCGCGGACTGTGTAGTGGATGTCGCGGTCCATGCGCCACACAGTCAGTCCGGTCCGCTCCCGCAGGACCTGCTCCGCGCCGGCGGCGGCCTCGGGGGCCAGCCGTCCGAGGACGACGTGGTCCCCGTCCCGCGTGGCCGCGGTCTTGGCCCGTGCGATCTGGTCCAGGGAATCGCCGAGCAGCCGGGTGTGGTCGAGTCCGATGCCGGTGACCACCTTGACGTCCAGGCCAAGCTCCGCGGCCGCGGCCCTGCTGCCGCCGATGCCCGCCTCGGCCACCGCCAGGTCGACTCCCGCCCGCCGGAAGTGCACGGCCGCGGTCGCCGCGAAGACGCCCTGGGCCAGCACGGGCAGGCCGTGCCGCTCGATCGCATGCCAGACCTCGGCGAACGCCTGGGTGTACTGCGCGCGCGTGACCGGGACCCCGTCGATCCGGATACGCTCCCTGGGCTCCTGCAGATGAGGACTGGGCATGCTGCCCACCCGCGCGCCGGCCGCTGTCACCGCCGCGACGGCGAAGGCACAGGTCGACCCCTTGCCGTTCGTCCCGACCACCAGCATCCCGTGCAGCGACCGTTCGGGCCTGCCGAGTGCCTCCAACAGCAGCGGGACGTTCTTCTGCCGGACCGTCCGGGTCAGCCCGTGGGGATTTTTGTGCATCGCAGCGAGAAGTTCTGTACAGCGTTGGTAGTCCACACAGCCGATCCTGACACGCACCGCGACGCCCGAGGCGCAGCAGGTGATTTCACCGGCGGGGGAGTGACGACGCAGACGCAGCCCAGGGCCGTGCTTCTACAGGCTCGGGAACATCAGTGCAGCGGTGACGGCCCAAAAATCCTGTCTCCGGTGTCTCCGGAATCGGGCGGCGAAGGTCTGGGAAAGGAAGGTCACCCGTGTCCGGGGCGGATACCGTTCACGCCGGACCGCAGTGCCATGGCCCCGGTCGCCAGGACGGGTATCATCGCTCCCGTGGAGGCGGTGGATGCCCTCGGTGGTCCCGACCACTACCTCAACCCCGGTTCGCCCGCCTGCAACAGGCGTACAACTTCCAGGCAATCGACATGCGCGGTTTCGTGGTGCTGCCCAAGCGGTGGATCGTCGAGCGTCTCTTCGCCCACCTGATGCGAAGCCGTCGCCTGGCGCGCGACTTCGAACGATCCACCACCACTGCCGAGGCAATGGTCTACTGGTCGATAACCATGATCATGACCCGCCGTCTGGCCCGCACACGCCCTGCGCGAGCGTGAACCGGCCCGGCGACGACTCGGCCGGCCATCCCCGCGCGACCAGGCGTTTCGCCTTCGACCGCAACGCCTCCACTTTGGCCGGCACCACGTCCATGCCGAATGCGGAGGCCATCTCCTGGCAGGTCAGCGGACCCTGACCGAGACGAACCCGGTCCGCGAGCGCGGCCAGGATGCGCTGATAGTCCGCTGAAAGTACCGTCCTGGCCAGTCCCTCGCGCCACACCGGAACCTGCGACTTCACCTTCGTTGCCACGGGCGGTGGCAGCCGCACCTCAGCCTCCGCCCCCGCGCCTCCCGCTGAATCGCCGCCCGGCGCGGACAGCACCGCACCCACACGCTCACGGGCGATCGTCCACTCCAACCACTCCTGCTCGGCCATCGCGAGCTCGGCCTGGATCCGGTCGACTTCCTCGCGCAGCCCATCCACACGACGACGAGCGGCAAGCTCGTCCTGTTCCAACAGGCCGACAGCCGACGGCATTCGCGACCTCCACGAGAGCGACGAAACGACGATCCATCACTCCCACACCGTCGCCGCCCCTACCCCTGACCAGCGAAACGCAGTCGTCAAACTCGGAAAGACAACAGCCTCTAACTGATCGTTTCAGAATGCCGCCCTGCGGAGACGCTGGCGGCCCATGGAACAATCCACTGCAACCACGGGCTCAGGGGGATGACGCCGTATGGAACGGGTTGGGGATGCACGAGGGCTCGTGCTTGGTTACGTCGACGCTCTGAAGGCAGTTGACGCGGCTATGAGGGCGGCGATCCCTTCGCTTGAGCGACTCGCAGATGTCCTCGGCCTGGTCCGTTCGCACCGGATCATCAACCGGAGTGGGCGGGTGGGCACCTACTCCTACTCGCTTCATGGGGCCGGGTGCCGCTTCGTCAGTGACGACGGCATCGAGGTCGATGTCGACTTCACATCCGACGGGAGCGAGATCTTCGACGTCCGGCGGCTGCGCTGGTACGGGCTGACCCTGCCTGAACCTCTTGACGTCACAGAGCAGGACCTGCGGACCGCCGTGCGGTCCCTTCAACCGCTGCTGACCGAGGTGCGACCGGGGTGGTTCAGTGTCGCCAGCTGATCGCTTCAGGACGAGGTGCGCAGGGGGCGCAGGCATATGAGGCTGCAGGCGAGTTCGAGCAGGCCCTGGTGGAGATCGGCGCGTCGTTCGTAGCGGGTGCGGAGCCGTTTGGACTGGTGCAGCCAGGCGAAGGCACGCTTGAGGCCCCAGCGCACCTTGCCCAGTCCGGAGCCGTGAGCGACGCCGCGTCGGGCGATCATCGGCTTGATGCCGCGTTTCCACGGCAGGCGGCGGTACTTGTCGAAGTCGTGGGCCCCGGTCGGCATACAGGCGCCGGGGCTTGCGGCGGGGACGCCCCCGCAGACCCCGTATCGACGGAACAGCGTCGGGCAGAGGCAGGAGCTGGGTGACGTCGTGCCGGTTGCCGCCGGTGAGCGTGACGGCGAGCGGGGTTCCGTGACGGTCGACGATCAGGTGGTGCTTCGAGCCAGAGCGGGCCCGATCGACCGGCGAGGGCCCGACGCGGTCCCCCCTTTCAGCGCCCGGACGTACGATCCGTCCACCGAGCAGTCATCCAGGTCCAGCAGGCTGGCGTGACGAAGCTCGATCACCAAGGCGGCATGCAGGCGCGGCCAGACACCAGCCTCGCTCCAGTCCCGCAGTCGGCGCCAGGCCGTCACCCCAGAACAGCCCACTGCCTTGGCGGGGACGTCACGCCACGCGACACCGATCCGCAGCACATACATGCCGCCGGCGAGCGCCACTCGATCGGGAACACACAGCCGCCCCGGGTAGCGATGACGCCATTCGGGGACGGGTGGCACCAGCGGAGCCACCCGCCCCCACAGATCACCCGGAACAAGAACAGCACGCACACCGGACACCCCGCCGACCAAGAACGCCGAGCGCAACACCCACGGCTCAACTCATTCCGAAACGATCAGTTAACCGGTTCCAGCGGCTGTCGTGCGAGCTGCACCCCGGACACGTCGAGGTGTGGGCCTGTACGCCGAGCGGCTGATGGACGGCCTCGGATACCTCGCCAATCCGGCCCTCCGACTTGGGGCTTGGGATGCTGGCCACCGGCAACTGCTGCGCGCCGCACGGGTCTTCCTGGACATCGGGCTGCGCCTGTGACTGCCCATCCCCGCAGGCACCAGGTTTCACGGAGCACTGCGGGCTCGGTCCTGCGAGATTCGTCGAGTTCGAGATCGACCGGGATCTGGGCCGGCCCGGACAGGCCCTCACCTACAAGCTGGGAGAGAAGGTGTGGCTGGAGGCACCGGAGGCCGCCCGGCGTCGCGACGGCTCCTCCTTCAGCATCAAGCGGTTCCACCACCACGCGCTGAACCTCGAGCCGATGGGCCTGGACCTGCTGCGCGCGGAACTGACGTACCCGGCCGCGCCCGCTGACCAGGCGGGGACAGGACGGACACGAGCGCGGAGCGCACCCCGTGGTGAGAAAGCGAGCGATCGGATGATCACGGCCATAGGACACTCCGACTGACCTCGACCACACGGGATCTGGTGCGGGCCGCATTACGCGAGCGCGTGCAGGCCTTGCTGCCCGACGCGACGGCGCTGGTACGCGCCGGCGCCGGGCTGCCGCTCCTGTTCGGGCGGGTGGTGCACGAACTGGGGCAGCGCCTGGTGGTCCTGCTCCCGGAACGCTGCGATGCCTTCGTCGGCACTCACTTCCCCGGCCAGCAGGCGCACCGGGAGGTGCTGGCCCTGGCCGAGCAGATGCGGATGCTTCCCTTCGACCCGCGGAACCGGGACGCCTGTGTGAGCGCGGACGAACGGCTGGTCAGCGGATGCGGCCGACTGCCGGCCTTCTGGGACGGTGCACCGTCCAGCGGGCAGGAGGAGGCCACCGCTCACATGGTCGCGTACGCCCGTGCCCGCGGTATCGCCGTCGAGGTCGACCGGCCTGCGGAGGCGGCCCGTGAACCGGCCGGACGCGGTGCGTCGCTGCGCGTGCCGGAGCACAGCCGCTGACCGTCTCGTGGGCCGTCACCTCACCGGCGCCGTTCGCCACCGACCTTCTGCACGTGAGTGGTGTCGGCGTCGATGACGGCACCGTCGGCGCCGGTCGGCTGGATCTCCGGTACACGGGCGCCGTGCTCGTCGACCAGCGCGGAGTGCGGCTCGCCGGGTTCGAAGGCGTGGCGTTCTCCCCACTGGCGCAGCGTGAGGAGGACAGGGAAGAGATCGCGGCCGACGCTGGTGAGAACGTACTGCAGGCGGCGGCCCGAAGGCGCAGTCTGCTGGGTCAGGACTCCGTGGGCGGTCAGCTTGCGCAGGCGGTCGGTGAGGATGTTGCGTGCGATGCCGGTCCGTCGCTGGAAATCGGTGAAGGACCGTGCCCCGTCCATCGCGTCCCGGACGACCAAAAGGCTCCACCGGTCACCGACGAGGTCGAGCGTGCGGGCCACCGGACAGTCGGGGTCGGTCCAGGCAGGGCTTGGAGTGCCCGTGGAGGGACTCGGCATGACACCTCCCGATTGAGTTGCGGATTGAAACCATCATGCCCTACTGTCAAATTAGTTTCACTTTGCTACTCATTTCTGGGAGCGTGATGGACGTCTGGCGACGCCTACTCCTCGCGATCGTGTGCGGTGTCGCGGTGGCAAGCATCTACGCCGCGCAAACAGTGCTGCCGCCCATGGGAGACAGCCTCGGGGTGTCGGCACAGCACGCCGGGTGGATCGTTGCGACCGGCCAGTTCGGCTACCTGGCCGGACTGGTGCTGCTGGTGCCGCTCGGCGACGTGGTCGCCAACAGGCGCCGGCTCATCGCGGTCCACATGGCCATCACCGCGGCGGGTCTGTTCCTGACGGCTGCGGCTTCGGCCGCGTGGACGGCCTTCGCCGGGCTCGCGCTGGCCGGAATGTTCGCGGTCGTGGTACAGACCACGGTGGCCTACGCCGCGTCGATCTCACCGCCCGCCGAACGCGGACGCAACATCGGCGTCGTGACGTCGGGCGTGGTGGTGGGCATCCTGGGCGCGCGGTTCGTCACCGGCGTGCTGGCGCAGGTGTGGGGCTGGCGCAGCATGTACGCCGTGCTCGGTGTGCTCGCGCTCGCCCTCGCCGCCCTCGTCCCGCGCGCGCTGCCGCCCGAAGACAGCTCTCGACGGCCCTCCGGCTACCGACAAGCCGTCATGTCGTTCGGTGGACTGTTCCGGCAGGGTCTCTTCCTGACCCGCGGTCTCATCGCGTTCTTCCTGTTCGCGTCATTCGGCACCCTGTGGAGTGGCCTGTCCCTGCCGCTGGCGAACGCACCATGGCACTTGAGCGAGAGCCAGATCGGCGTGTTCGGCATCGCCGGACTCGCCGGCGCACTGGGCGCGGCGCGCGCGGGACGGTGGGCGGACGCGGGACGGGCGATCCCGATCAGCGGACTCGCGCTGACTCTGCTCACCGTCTCCTGGGCCGCCACCTCGCAGTTGACCTGGTCCCTGTGGCTGCTCGCCATCGGCATCATGGTGCTCGACTTCGCGGTCCAGGTCGTGCACGTGAGCAACCAGCACCTGCTCACCATGGCGCATCCGGACCACACAAGCAGCGTCATCGGCGGCTACATGGTCTTCTACTCCCTCGGCTCCGCCCTCGGCGCAGCCGCCACCACCTCCGTCTTCAGCTCCCACGGCTGGGGCGCCTCCAGTCTCCTCGGGGCCGCATTCGCCGCCTGCGCGCTGATCGTCTGGGCAACCGACGCACGCCGACGCTCCGCGACGTCGGCGGTCGGTTCCGAGACGGCGCAGGCGCAGCGTGGCGAGCGGGGGGAGCAGACGAACGAGCGGGAGCGGGTCTGCCCGGTGGCGGACCGTTCCAAGGCTCTCTGAAACCGCCCAGCTCGACCCCGTCCGCAGACGGCAAGCCCGACTGACTCCCACTTCGCACAGTTATCGCAGGCCACGCAACGGACCGTGCCCCAGTCATTCGATCCAGGCGGCTGGAAATACGTCCGTGCACAATTCCTTCTGCCACCCGACCTCAGACACCTGTCCAGGTTCTACCTCGTCTCGAACCCGACGCCTGTCCGTGACGCCACCACGAACTGCCGGCGCGCGTTCGCGGAGAACCCGCACAGCTTCCTCGACGACATGTTCGCGCGGGAAGAGGGCCTGCTGTGGCTGTCCTTGGAAAGCATGCAGGAACGCCTCACCGGAATGCTGGACGATCCGGACGACGGCGGCGTGATCGATGCGTTCGCCACCTTGTTGCCGAAGGCGAGTACCTTCCGCTGCTCTTGGAGGTGGAACCCCGGCTGGCCATCCCCGGCAGAAAGGGCGACTACTTCAGCGGCGAGCAGGTGACGACGTGAGGGATCGATCAGTTCTGGGGCCTTCCGGAGTACCCGCACACCCCGGACTCCCGGGCCTTCGAGACCGCCGTCGACGCGGACGCCCACCTCTACGAGTTCGTCGTGCCCGCCATCGACCGAGGAGACGACTACTTCGTGCACTGGGTCTGGCTAGACCCACTTCCTCCTCGACGGACACCACAAACTGGACGCCGCCGCCACCGCGGGTCGGCCGGTGCGGCTCCTCTCGCTGCTGACCTTGGGCGAAAGCCTGGCCGGAGCGGAAGACACCGCCCGGCTGCCTGCCTTGCGCACACAAACCCGGGTCTCATGTATCGCGGCACCGATTACAGTCACCCATCCGGGGCCGCCATGGCCATTTCGTGGCCATGGCCCAAACCTGATCGTCACGGGAAAGTACAGGGATGCGTCCAGACGCGAAGCACATGGCGGTGGTGGTACGTAGGGCCGTGCCAAGGGACCTTGAGCTGGTGCTGACTGTCCTGGCCGATGCTCGTGCCGGCCAGGAGCGGCAAGGGCTCCCTCCTTCGTGGCGCGCGCTTCCGCGGGCGGCCGCCGCAGCCAGCATCGCCAGGGGGGAAACCTATGTCGTGCAGCGTGCGGGAGACACCCTGGGCACGTTCGCCCTTGAGGACACCGACGCTGCGGTCTGGCCGGACTCGGAAGCCGTGGGCGCTGTGCACCTCCATCGGCTGGCTATCGATCCGCACCAACAGGGCCTGGGCATCGGCAGTTTCGCGGTTGACTGGGCCGCACGAACCGCGGCCGCGCAGGGGCGCTCCCTGCTTCGCCTTGACGCCGTCGCGGCCAACACGAGGCTGTGCACCTGGTACGAACGGCTGGGGTTCACGGCGAAGGGTGAAGTGCTGCTCCCCGGTTGGGTGCGCGCCAGCATGCGCTTCGAGCGCGAGGTGACCAGGCCTATGGGCTTGTAACACGTTGCTGCAACGTCCCCGATGGCCGTGTCCGGTGGAATGGATCCGGCCACTCGGGATGGTGCGGCGGTACCTGCCCCAAGGGTGCGGGCCTCCGCGGGGTTCAGCCAGGCCGACCTGGGCACCATCGCCCGCGCAGGAACCATGGCTACCGCACTCCGGCCGAGGTCTGAGCCGACCTCCTGTGCAGCGGTGATGCGCCGGCTGCTTGAGCACGCCCTCGTTTGCCGACAGGCAGGGGCTGGCCGACAAGGACGCTGGGGATCCGGTAGACGCATGTCCAGGGCCGGGCGGTGAGGCCCCGGGCTCCACGGCGGCGGCCACTCATCGAACCGGCTCCGCAACGCCCCACTCCCTGATCCATACTGCCACCCCCGCTACTCAGTGGTACCGCATAGCGGTACTCGGTATCACGTGGTACTGGCAGGCTGAGGAGCACCCGCGATGGACGACCTGACGGAGATGTTGGAGGGCACGCTCGAAGGGTGCGTACTCGAAATCATCGGCAGTGAGGAAACCTACGGGTACGCCATCACCCGACGTCATCGAGGGGACGGTGTACACCATCTTGCTGCGGCTGGAGCGGAACGGGTTCGTCCAGGTGACGAAACGGCCGTCCGGGGTCGGCCCCCGCGCAAGTTCTACGCGCTCAACGACGCCGGACGCGAGGAACTCGCGAAGTTCTGGGCGAAGTGGCAGTACCTCTCATCACGCATCGACAGGCTCAAGGGGGGCGGGAGATGAACTTCTGGGAGAAGGTCACAGGCAGCGATCTCACCAGGGAATGGAAGGCGTTCGAGGCCCGGGTCGATGTCCTGCCGGGCGACTACCGGGCGGCGTGTCCCACCTCTTCCCCTACGGGGACTTCACCGGTCGCAACCTGATGCCGATCCTCGACTCCGCCCTCGGGCTGCTCGAAGTAGCAGCCCGAGGGCGGAGTCGCCAAAACGTCCGCGAGGTGCTCGGCGAGGACATCCAGGGCTTCTGCACGGCGCTGGCCGGCGGAGCGGGGGCCCGGACCTATCGCGACCGGTGGCGCGAGCAGTTGAACAGGGACATCGCGAGGAAATTGGACCGGCTGGGAGGCTGACGTGAGCATTCAGGACATCATCGAAGGCAAGAAACAGTGGCGGGCACACGCGGCTCGGGTCAAGGCACTCCCGCCGGACTACCGGATCGTCTACCAGGAGGTGCAGAAGTATCTGTTCAAGGTCGGGCCGATCAGCCTGCCTGACGGGCCCCTGCTCCCCGGGATCGTCGACTTCTTCGACGGGGGCGTCGCCGGAGGCAAGGGGGTTGTGGAACTCATCGGCACCGACATCGCCGCGTTCTGCGACGACCTGGTCAAGGACTCCCCCACCTACGCGGACATCTACCAGGCATCCATCAACGCGGAACCCGGCACGGACGAGAAGTGATGCTCGCCGTCCGCCCGAGGTGGTGGACCGTGGCGTTGCAGAGGCGGGGCGCGGGGGCAAGCGCCGCCATCTGCTGTCGGCCCGGTTCACCATTTACTTCGTTCTGGCGCTGCGCCTGTTTCCGCGGGTCGATTGCTGCGCTTCACGATCGCCAGGACCAGGGCGAACGCGGCGAGGCAGTACTCGACGAGGCCGCCGGTGTAGCCGCCGTCGGCCCAGACGAGTTCCAGCCGGTGGTGAGCGTCGGTCACCCGCTCAAGCAGCACCTTCGCGGCTGCGCGGTCACCGATGTCCGCACTCGTGACCATCACGCCCAGCAGCAGGCCGAGGGTGTCGACCACGACGTGCCGTTTGCGGCCGTTGACCAGCTTCCCGCCGTCGAAGCCGCGGCTGTCCGCGCCGACGACGGCGTCCGCCTTGACGGACTGCGAGTCGATCACGCCGGCCGTCGGTTCCGCATCCCGGCCCGCCTCCTGGCGGACCCGGCCGCGCAGCCGGTCATGGAACTCCCTGACCAGCATGTGGTCGCGCCAGCGGCGGAAGAACGCGTAGACCCGGTCCCACGGCGGGAAATCGGCTGGCATCGCCCGCCACTTGATGTCGTTGTCCACGAGATAACGGATCGCGTCCAGTATCGCCCGGTGGCAGTACGCCTCCGGCTGCCCGCCCCGGCCTCGCATCCAGCCCGGCACCGGCAGCAGCGGCCGGACCACAGCCCACTCCGCGTCCGTCATGTCTGAGGGATACCGCCGAACACGCTCCGGGTGGTCGGTCGCATTACCGAACCGGTGAACGACACAATCACACGCCAGGGGAGCTGAGTTGAACTCTACCGGCGCGAGCACGTACAACTGCGGCAACAGGGTCTCCTGGATCTCGGTTCGCTTCGCAACCCCGAGCTACCAAGAGGCCCTGCTTTCATGCCCACGGCCGGCCGTGATCACCAGATCGAGACTCCCGTTCGACGCCTACCCCTCAAGATCGGAACGACAACAGCTACTAATCGGCGGGCGCGTTCACGGACCTGGCAGCGCAGAAGTTCATGGATGACCTGGTCGGTGCCGTCGTCCCGCCAGGCGGCGAAGTAGTAGTAGGTCGCGCTCTTGGGCGGCAGGTCGTGCGGGAGATAAGCCCACTGGCAGCCGGTTCGCCCCTGGTAGAGGATCGCGTTCACGATCTCCCGCATGTCGTAAGCGCGCTGGTGGCCGCTGACCGAGCGGTGCCGGTCCTTCCACGCGGTGATCACCGGCTCGATCAATGACCACTACTCGTCCGATAAGTCACTCGGGTACAGCTTGCGTTCACTCCCCCGGTCACATCACCAGATCAGCACCCGTGGACCGGCGAATTCCGTCCTGCCGCCACACCTTCAGGCGACAGCAGAACCACTCAAAGGCTCACGAACCGCCCACTAAGATCGAAGTCCTTGGTGATCTGACCGACCGGGCGGTCAGCGCATCCACACAGCTCGACGATCTCCGCCTTGACAGCGACGAGGGCGAGGCCCTTTTCTTCCCCACGCTCTCCATGATGGACGTCCTCCCGAGGCTGAACCTTTGATCTCGGATGTCCGCCAAGCGGATCAAGCCCATCGATGGCTTGATCCGCGCCAGCCGTCATGATTCTGCTGGCAAGCTCCAAGACCTCGCCCATACGATGAGGCGCGATCACACAGGACGTGGACGGGGGACGGGGTCTTGGACAGCATTGTGCGCATGCCTTTGGAAGGCGGGGGCTCGGTTCTCTTCGAGGGCGGGCCCGGTTCACCGGAGGGCCCCGTGAAGGCCGGTCGCCTCGGCGACGCGGTCAGGGAGTTGCCGTCGACTCTTCAGACGGCCCTTGTACCCATACGCGACGCCGCCGGAGCCATGTTGAACCAGCTGCGCCAGGCTGGGCCCGACGAGATCGAGGTCGAGTTCGGTATCGACCTGGCGGCGCAGACGGGCGCGGTGATCACCAAGGCGGAGACGGGCTGCCATGTCACCGTCCGGATGGCGTGGCACCGGGAGGGGCTGCACGGCGGCATGAACCCCGAGGACGCCACGGGCTCCGACCGTCGTGCCCCGCAGGACAACAGCGCCCCCGCCGACCGGCCTGTCCCGCCAAACGTTCCGTCTGCCGGCCGCTGATGTCCGCGCCGCTGCAATCGTCGGTCGCGCAGGTGCTCGGGATCGGCGGTACCGTCGTCGGCGCCGGCTTTCTCGTCGATCACGGCACTCTGGCCACATGCGCGCACGTCGTACGGCAGGCCGGGAGCCGCCCCGGTGAACGGCTGACGCTGGTCTTCCCGCACGCGGAGGACAGCCCGCGGCTGACAGGACTGGTGCTGGCGGAGGCATGGCGCGAGCCGGACGCCGAAGACATCGCCGTCGTCCGGCTCGATCATCCTGTCGAGGGCTTACCGTCCCTTCCCCTCGGGTTCTCCGGGAACTGCCGCGGGCACCGGGTGCGATCCTTCGGGTTCCCCCGGCAGGCACTGTCCGGCGGGCACTTCGGCACCGCCGTGGCCGACGACGTGATCAGCTACCACGGTCACGGGCCCGTCCTTCAGCTGACCGATGCCAACGACCTGACGACCGGCTTCAGCGGCGGCCCGGTCGTGGACGACGCCACCGGCCTTGTCGTCGGCATGGTCACCTCCATCGTCGCCCCCGACGAACACCGGCGCGGCCAGAACATCGCCTACGCCACAGCAGTGCAGAGCCTGCGCCGGGCCTGGCCCGCGCTCCGGGCCGACGACACCTACCCGTACCCCGGCCTGCTCGAACCCTTTGGCAGGGAGCACGCGGACTGGTTCCACGGACGTGAGCGAGCCGTGCGGCTGGTGCTGGACGCGCTGACCGAGCAGACCGGCCGGAGCAGCGGAGTGCTGTTGCTGGGGCCGTCCGGGTCGGGGAAGTCATCCCTAGTGCGGGCGGGCGTGTTGCCCGCACTGGAACGGGCGCGCGTCCCCGGCAGCGACCGTTGGCTGCCGCTGCTGCTGCGCCCAGACCGCGACCTGCTGGCTGAATTGGATGCCGGTCCACTGCCCGGAACGCTGAGCAGGGGCCGGCCTGGCGCAGGCCGTACGCGACAGGCTGGAGGCGGCCCCCGGATACGACCGAATCCTGCTCGTCGTCGACCAGTTCGAGGAACTGCTGTCCGATGATCCGGCTGCCGTCGAGCCCTTGACCGAGGCGGTCGGCTCCGTCCCGGGGCTGACCGTCTTCCTTGTCCTGCGGGACGACTTCTATCCACGGCTCGCGGCTTCGGCGCCCGCCCTGCTGGAGAAGCTGCGGCACGGAATGGTCAA
Source organism: Streptomyces sp. 130 (assembly GCF_007096885.1). Taxonomy (GTDB): domain Bacteria; phylum Actinomycetota; class Actinomycetes; order Streptomycetales; family Streptomycetaceae; genus Streptomyces. The sequence goes on from NZ_VJNO01000052.1 coordinate 30,884, forward strand.
TGTGCCCGCGACGCTCGACCGCGACGAACTGCACGCCATCATCACCCGGCCGGCCGCTGCCGTGGGCGTGCGCCTGGAGGACGGCCTGCCGCAGCAGATCATGGACGCTCTGTTCGCGGGTTCCGAGTTCGCCGGCCCCCGCGGCACAGCGCCTACCACCCTGCTGCCGGCGCTCCAGCTGACCCTGAACCGGCTGTGGCAGGGGCTCGACGAGAGCGGAACGCTGACACGGGCGGCGTACGAGCGGATCGGCGAGGTTACCGGCGCCCTGCGCGTGTGGTGCCAGGACGCCGTGGACTCACTGCCCGTCGATCTTCGCCCGGTCGCCGAGCGGCTGCTGACAGCCCTGGTACGCCCCTCCGACGACGAACGCCAGGTCCCCGCCGCACGGCAGCGTGTGCCCTTGGCCGATCTGCGCGAGCTCGAAGAGGGCGCCGATGAGGTGCTACGAGAGCTGACCCGCCGCCGACTGGTCATCACAGGCATCCGACGACGCCCGGGACGGCCCGACGCCGACGTGCCGGCCGTGGAGGAGCCGATCGCCGAACTGATCCACGATGTGCTCATCCGCGCCTGGCCCGCTCTCGGCGACTGGGCGGCCCGGGACCACCGCTTCCACGACTGGCTCCGACGCGCCGACGAACGCCTCGCCCAGTGGGCCGGGCGACGGCACCCCGACGACCTGCTGCGCGGCTCCGACCTCGCCGAGGGCCTGGAGTGGGCGGACCGCAGACGGCTGCCCGGACGGACAGCGACCTATCTGACGGCCAGTTCCGCCCACCGCAAAGCCCGGCTGCGCCGCGCCCAGCGCCTCAACGCCGTCCTCGGCACCGCGCTGGTCCTGGTCGTCCTGGCGGCCTCGCTGGCTTTCCAGCAACGCCAACAGGCCCTGGACGCCCAGCGGCTCGCCCAGTCCCGGCAACTCGTTGTTCAGTCCCGCACGTTACTGGACACGGATCCCGAACTCGCGGCGCTGCTGGCCGTCCAGGCGTACCGGACACGGGCGACGACGGAGAGCCGGGCCGCGCTGTATACCGCGGCTGCCCTGCCGATGCAGCGACGGCTGGAAGGCGGCGCGGGAGGCATCGCAGTGAGCGCAGACGGGCGAACGCTGGTCACCAACGTGGGAATGCGGCCGAACCACGATGAGATGGTGATCCGGCTGAGGGACCTCGTGTCCGGCAGGGAGAGAGAGCAATCGACACCGGCGACGATCCGAGTAGCCGTACAGCCCTCCTCGGTGGCCTGGTCAGTTCCCTCGCGTTCGACCGCGCCGGGTGCACCCTGGCGGTCGGGGAGATGAAACGCGTCCGTCTGCTGGACGTGCGCGAAGGACGTCTTCGCGACTTCGAGATCAAGCTGGCCCAATCCCCGAGCGAAATCCGTTTCACACCCGACGGCCGCACGCTGGTGACCGTCGGGTACGACGGTCAGGCGCGGACCTGGGATACGGCGAACGGCGACCTCCTCAGGAGCATGTCGCCTTCGGTGCCCGACCAGGGGACGCCGATGAACGGCACGACCGTGGCCGCGACCCCGGATGGTAGGACCGTTGCGGTGAGCGCGCCCGAGCGGGGTGTGGTGCTGCTCACCCCGGAGAACGGTCGGCAGCGGCTCGTTGCGGACCAGGAGGAGGAATCCGCCGACCCCATCGAATCGCTGGCCTTCACACCAGACGGCGGCACTCTCGCCATTGGTGGCAGATCGGGCCGGATCAGGCTGGTCGACGTCGGCACCGGCCGTGTCGAAGCCCCTCTACAAGGAGCGTCGGCCGTCCAGGGCCTGGCCTTCGCCCCGGAGGGCGACACACTCGCCGTCCTCACCAGCGACCGGAACGTCAGCCTCTGGGACGTACCCAGCCACAAGCTCCGCGCCTCGTACCCCGGCGGCCAAGCGTCGCACGACGTCACGATCCACGACATCGCCTTCGGCCCGGACCGGCAGACCTTGTTGACGAGCGACGAAGCCGACATCCGGATCTGGAGCCTCGACGGATTCCAGCCGTACGCGACCGCCGACCCGCCTCCCGGGAGCGCGTACGGTCTGGTCTTCGACCCAGCCGGACAGAACCTGGCCGGGGCCGGCTTCGACGGGCCGTGGGTATGGGATGCGGAAACGGGCCGAGAGATGCACCACTACTCCAACGAATACGAAGTGCAACCCATCGCCTACGACCGCAGAGGCCATCTCCTGTCGGCCGTCGATGACTGGAACGGCTTGACGGTCGAAGACCTGACCGCCCCCGCTTCCACCGTCCCGATCCGCGACACAGAGGGGTCCGGCACCGTGCACAAGCTGGCGCTGAGCGCGGACGGCGGCACCCTCGCGATGCGCCGTGGCACCCGCCTGTCGGTGTGGGACACGGAAACGGGCAGACCGAGGACACCGCAGACCAAGACGGCGGGCACGTACTCCGACCTGCTGCTGTCACACGACGGAAGCACCTTGGCCGCCAGCCGGGTAGACGGCCCGATCGAACTCCGGGACACAGCCACAGGCAAGCTACGGACGCGACTGGTCACCTCGCTGGACGAACCGCTGGCCTTCTCCCCGAACGGGCAGACCCTGGTCACCGGGGGGTTCCACGGTGTGCGGCTGTGGAGAACCACGACCGGTGGGCTGCGGGCGACCCTCGACAAGAACGACGGCACCCAGGCCGCCGCGTACTCCGACGACGGCCGCTTCCTCGCAACAGCCGGGCGCTCCGGCAAGGTCAGCATCTGGGACACAGCAACCGACCGCCTCCAGCAGGTCGTCCCCGCGTCCGTAGGCTCCGTGGCATCCCTGGCCCTGACCGCCGACGGCCACCGGCTCGCCGTCGGCGGTCAGGACGGCGGAGTGGAACTGTGGCGACTGTCCCTTCCCCATGCCCCCGAGGAAGCAGTCAGGCAGATCTGCCGGACCGTCGGGCGTGACCTCACCAAGCAGGAACGGTCCTCCTACCTTCCCGACCCCTCCGCCCCTCCGGCCTGCCCTGCCTGACGCCCGGTGGCTCTGTCATACCCCAGGGGCAGGTGCTGGTCTCGGGCCCTGGCCAGGGTGGTGCGGGAGACTCCGAGGATGAGGGCGAGCAGGGTGCCGAGGGCGGCGATGGTTGCGCCGACGCGTACGACGGGGGCAAGCCAGAATTGGCGGACGACAGCGGAGCTCAGATCACCGACCGAGTCGGCGAACTCGAACTCACGCTCATAGAGATCGATAGAGCAACAGCTTCTGACCCGCAGATCTCTGGCGATCGCTGTACTGCCCTCGCCCAGGGCGAACCGCTCAGCCGCCTGCAGCCGTAACCCCTCGCGAAACTGCTGCCGTTCAGCGGTCAGCCCGCCCCTTTTGGATACCGCATACCTTCGTTGATACCGCAGCCACCGACCAGCCGTTCCCCCTGCGACACCACGCGTTCACTCTCAGTAGCCTCCGCCGCGGGGAGCTCGTCGAGCGCGAGTCACCGCCACCTGAGCCGAATCCTTCGCAGTTCAATTCTGCCGGTGGCACGATCAAGCTCGTGAACAGCGATACACGGAATCAGAACGACTTCGGCGTGCGTCCCGCCCACCCCGATGATCTAGCGCAGCTCACAGCCCTCGAAAGCGCCGCGGACCGGCTGTTCGACGACGTCGGCCGCGGATCGCTGCCACCCCCGGCCGAACTGCCTGAGCTGCTCACCGCACGATGCATCCTGGTGGCCGGCCGGCCACCCGCCGGTTTCGCCCGGCTGGAGATCGTTGATGGCCACGTGCATCTGGAACAGCTGTCCGTCCACCCCGAATACGGGCGCCAGGGCATCGGCGCCAGCCTGCTCGACGCAGCCTGCCAATGGGCAGCCGACCAGGGCCATAGCATCGTGACGCTGAGCACCTTCGCCGACGTGCCCTGGAACGCACCGTTCTACGCGCGGCACGGATTCCGCGCTGTGCCCGACCACCAGTTGACGCCCGGCCTCCAAACGCTTCGCCACCGCGAGGCCGAACTCGGGCTCGACGCCATGGGACCACGGACCGTCATGACCAAGACCATCTCGTAGCGAACAAGGTGCCAGCCGATGCACAGGATATTTGACAATTCCTCGGACGTTTTTCGGTTTGCGTCAAGTGACTGGGTCGGATCCCCGACGGCGGCGGACACCGGGTCTGGGCGGCGTTGGCCGGCCATTCTGCGGCTCTGCCCGGATCGGTCCGGTCCTCGGCCTGTCGGCCTTGACCGTTCACCGCAGCCTGACCCGTCACGGATTGCACCGCCTCGCATGGATGGTCCGGCCGGCGGGCACGGTGATTCGCCCGTTCGACAGTGCTCAGTGCTGGACCCCGTCTCCGGGATCCTGATCGACGATGTCCTTCCCACGCCAGCGGGCCAGCACCTGGGCGACCTGATCGCGAGTCGCGGAAAGGTAAGTGTGCCAGCGGGATTCAACGCCATGCGGATAGCAGAGCAGATTGTTCAGCACGTTGTTGACGACATCGTCGTCGGTGTCGGCGACCAGACGAGATGGCCAGCACGCGGCGACCCCAGCGATCTCGTCGCGGGTGAACCCATGAGCGAGTTGAACTCCCAGTCAGGGAAGCACGGTCCGCTTACCGCTGCGTCAAGGCACTCCTTGATGATCCGGAGCTCATGGGCGATCATCCGTTCGATCGAGGTCATCCCTAGATGATCTCAGCGGCTACTTGACCACACGCAACCCAGCCAGGCCCACGCTCCTCACGACGGAAGTACCTGCTGCAGTGCCACGAGACACGGCACCGGTCATTCACGGCCGGGAAGGGTTTTGCATCGCTGGCCCTCGGCCATCGCATGGTGCGGTCATTGCCCCGGCCGGGGCGTTGCACTCCGCTCGAATCCGGGGACCACCATGTCCTCGCTGGCCCTGCTTGTTGTGCTGCTTCTGGTGCTCGTTGCCGTTCTGGTCCTCGGCGCTTTGGCCTACCTCGCGCACGGTCAACCGCGGAGGGTTGCCATGCTCACTCTCGCGCTGTGTGGCGCTGCCGTCCCCGCGGCCATCGTGGTTCCGATTGCCGTCCGGTGCCCCGGGCATGCTTCGTCGCCTCCCGGGCGGTCCGTCACCCGGGACAAACGGCGAGCCTGCCTGTTCCCCCAGCACCATCGGAGCTTGGTGGAGGTGTCAACGTTGAGGTCGCGGCGCTGCTTGGATGGCGCCGCGGGCAGGAAGATCTGCTGCCACTGGAGGGAGTCCATGCTCAGCGCGGCGTCCGTGAGATTGTTCTTCCAGGGCGAGGAGCCCCATAGACCGCATCGACGACGCCGTGCGCAAGAGGAGCGCGAAGTCGGGTGCGACTCAGCCGTTGCGGCCGAGGCTGACGAGGTCGGGCAGCAGCATCAGCGATCCGATCAGGACCCAGCCTAGCCTCCGCCGACGATCCGGAGCGTCCTCGGCGTCGTCGATCCCGTGAACGGCATCTGCCTGACAACGAGGGCGAACTTCTCGGCCGCACCTCGCACGTTCAGGGCGAGCACGATGCCGGCAACGATGAAGAACCCGGCATCGATCCACAAGATCCGTATGCCGTCGTCGGTCGACTCGGCCACCACGTCTCCCCACGCCGGACTGACAACTTGATACCTGCAACCTACTCATCGCACGGAGGCCACAAGGCGCCCAAGAGGTTCGGCGCCTGGGGTACGTGAACTTCTCCATGGGGACCTGCACGACCGTCCACAGCAAGAACACGCCGTCACGGAGCTGAAACCATGACCACCACCCGGCCCACCGAAGCCGCGCCGTCAACCGCCATCGCCGTCCGCACCTGCGCCGTCATCCTCGAAGGCCGCCAGGTCTGCCTGATCCACCGCGAACGGCCCGACGGCGACCAGTACTCCCTGCCCGGCGGTCTCGTCCACGCAGACGAAGAGGTGCCGGCCGCACTCGCCCGCGAACTCAAAGAAGAGCTAGACCTCGACCTCGCAGCCCTGCCCGGCCGGCCCGAGCTGCGCTGGGTCCAGGACCAGATCACCACTCGCCCCGGCAGCGACGCACCTTTCCGACGGCTCCATCTCATCCACGTGCTCCACGTGCCGCCTCACACCCGGCACACCCTGGCAGCCATCGAACAGGATGCCGAAGACCACGCCCGCATCGTCTGGAAGGACCTCGAGCAGGCCGAGCGCCTGCACTTGTACCCCGCAGCCGGAGAAGCCCTCAGAGCCTTGGCCGGCCCAGCCAGTCCCGTGCTCCTGCCACCGATCACGGACCGGACGTACACGTGGCGTTGATCCGACATGTTGTCCGCTGGGTGGCGACCCGCTTACGGTCCGGCCATCAGCCAGTCAAACGCGGCGACCGGCGGTGCGGGCCCATCGTACTCGTGTGCGTGGCACGCCTTCGACGTTCGGCCGGACGACCTGGTGGCGCCGGACCACAACGGGCAAGCAGGCAAACGACCCGCTCCGAACATGATGATCGAGTACGCCCTGGCCCCGGCCGTGGCTTTCGAGCAGCTGACAGGCACAGGCGGAAACGTTCAGTGGCCGTCGCGGCGCCATTTGTAACGCCACACCGCGTCCAGGTAGCACTCCTCTTCCAGGGAACCGCGTTGCGGCGGGCCGAGGAGTCGAGCCGCTTCCACGCACCGTGCGTCGTCGTGGAGGGCAAGCCCGTAGGCGGCAGCCAGCTGGACCAGACGGTCCGTATCGTCCAGCAAAGCTGCCATGGCGTCGGCGAACACGGGATCGTGGTCTCTGCCCTCGGCAACCACGCGGCAGGCGGTCTTCCGTACCACCGCGTCCGGATCGTCCATCAGCGCCAGCAAGGCCGCGCGAGCATCGCCGGTATAGGCCGGCGGTGAGGAAGATGCGTGGAGCCCTTCCGCCACTGCACGCCGTACGCGGGCATCGGGATGGCTGGCGTGGGGCAGAAGGGCCGCTTCCGCGCGGGAGGCGCTGTGTTCGCCCAGCGCGACCAGCACCTCGGTAAGGACGGAGACGTCCGTCTCTGTTGCCGCCCAGTCGGTGAAGAGGTCCAGAGCGGGACCAGCGAATGCGTCCTCATCGCTGTTGTCGAACAGATGAGTAAGGCGGAGGACCTCGGCACCGAACAAGCGCTTGGATGGGTCCGGGCTCGTACGCAAAACGGCCGCAGCGGCCCAGGTCGCCTCCTCCTGTCGTCCACTCAACTGGAGGCTGGCACGGGACCATGTTGCATGGTCCTGCTGATCGACCTGGGCCAACGCGCGGGCCATCAGTTCTTCGAATGAGGTCTGTATCCCGAGCAGTTCCTCGACGTACGTCAGGATCGCCCCATGGCCGTCCCGTGCACTCATGCCACCAAGGGTGAACTCAACGACGCTGTCGTACTCGCCGTCTTGAACCCGCCTACGGCCGACAGTGTCCCGAGATCCGGTACGGCGTCGCAGCACGGCCTCGACTCCCTCCTCGTGCCAGCAGCGCGCAAGGTCCCGGGCCTGCAGGAGTTCGCTTTCGAGATACCTGCCCCGAATCTCGTGGTCCAGGAGCGCCTCGAACAGAGCGGGCGAACCCGAGTCAACGGCCTCACCCAAGGGGATGAGGTCATCGGGCCGGCTCTGACCCGAATCCGCACCATACTGAAGCAGCAGTTGGGCGATGCGCCCGGCGTGCATCCGGACGGCCAGGCAGAACGCGGCGTCCAGGTAATCGAAGTCGCTGTGCTCATGGAGAAGGATCCTCACCAGGCCGGTGTCTCCAGCCTGGACCGCGGAGATCAGGGAGGACTGGCCGCCCACGGCATTGCTCGTACCCGTACCCCCGCCCATGATCCTGCTCCCCCGTAGCGTTCTCGCAGCTCAGTGTAAATCTGTTGAGAACGGCCCGGCGGAGCGGATAACAACCAGCACAGTGCCGGACGACCGAATCAGCCGCCCGGGTATGGAGACCCGTCTGCGAGGGAGCCCTGGCGTGGCCGGTAGTGCGCCCGTGGTGTGGAGATGAGCAGACATGTCGGCGAAAGCGGAGCGAAGACCTCGACCGTCTCGGGCAGCAGCGGAGGAGTATGGCCGAAGGTGCCGTCCTTGCGGCGCAGGGCCACGCTGCTGTCGCCCAGAACGAGCAGCGGCTCCGCCGAGCGCAACACCACCAGTCGACGGCTCGGGGCGGTGAGGACATCGCGGACGCGCTCGAAGGCGCGGATCATGGCGCGCAGCGCCAGCACGGGTCAAAGACCACCGAAGGGTCAGGGGCCGTGCGTACGGCCGTCCAGAACCCCTCCATCCGCTCCGCATCCGACAGCGGCCGCCCCAGCTGTTCCTCGCAGCAACCCACTGCCTCCACGGCCCATGAGGGGGGGAAGAGGTGCACGCCGACCTGCTCGTCGAAGGACCGGAACGGTCGCGTGCGCACCACCTGCCAGGCCAGCGCGTCCAGCAGGAGAGCTCGCTGAGCCTCGTCCTGTGGCCCCTGTCCCTCGCGTGCAACGCGCAGAACCGGCGCGCACGGGGCGTCGACACGGTGGTCCAGGTAGGTCTCCAACGCCACGCGCCGCTCGCCCTCGGCGACGGGGTCGGTGTTGAAGTCCCGAGCCACCGCCGCGCACCGCACAGGAGTGCGATGCTCCGCGCCGCTGCGCCACCGCCTGAGCACGTGTCCGTCCTCCGCGAAGGCCCGCAGCCAGTACTTCGGCACCAGGTGGTGCTCCCTGGACGTATTTACCTCCCCCATCCCACCCTCCTCTTAGAGGTCCTAACAGAAGTCGGCTGATGGTGTGACTGTCAGCTCAGATGCTCGTTGCTCTGTTCGTGGGGAAGAGGAAC
>NZ_VJNO01000053.1 GCF_007096885.1 Streptomyces sp. 130
ACGGTCCAGGTCCCGTTCCAGGTCCGGCAGCGTGCGGGTGGCGTTGACGATCAGGTCGACTTCGGCCTGTGATGCCACGGTGTCACCTCATCCCATGCCGGGTGTGCTGCGGGCGACAGCCACCATCTGGTCAAAGTCCATGTCGCCGAAGTCGTCATCCACCCCGGTGGGCGGGGTCTTCAGCTGCGCGTCGAACCGGAACCGGTCCTTCTCCGCAACGTCCTGCGTCAGCAGCTCGTACACGGCGTAGCACCACGCCGCCGGTGGTTGGAGCCACGGATTCAGCCCGGCCAGGAGCATCCGGCCGGCCGGTGACGGCTGCGCGGACAGAGCGAGGAGCCGGTACGTCTCCCACCACGCCAGCTCTGGTACCGCCGCGCGCAGGACGTCGTAGAACCCGCTGGCGACCGCATCGGCGGGGAGCGTGCCCCGCGCGAGGCGCGTGATGATGCGGTCCCGGTCCTCGTCGGTGAGTAGGGGGAGCAGGGCTCCGGCGGTGGTGGCGCTGCCGCAGATCGCGCCGATCCATCGGGCGGCCGGGGAGTAGGGCAGGGTGACCCGCTCGCTGGCGATGGTGACGCGCAGCGGCTCGCACGCGAACGGGCCCCGGATCACGCTGCGGCCGTCTTCTCGGCGGTGCGCTTCGCCTTGTCCACGATCTTGATGAGCAGCTGCATGACGTCGGCGGGGTCGAGCTTCTTGCGGGCGAGGTCGAGGCGGATGCGCTGCCACTGCTCCGGGCCCACGCAGCCTTCTAGGACGGCGAGGAGGACCTTGAACGAGCTGGGCTCCAGGTGGCCGTCGTCGTCCCGTTCCAGGGCGCTGATTGCCACCGTCTGCCCCTCGGACAGGGGCGCGTACCGGATGGTGCGGCCCTTGAACTGGGTCACGGCCGGGTACGCCTCGCGGAGCGCCTGCTCCTCGGCGGTGGGTCCCGGTGCTGTCGCTGCGGTCTGTGTGTCCATCTGTGTCCCCATCAGTCGTGCTTGAACTGGTAGCCGCGGGATGCGGCTACCTCGCGTAGGGCCCGGTCCAGGAACGGATTGGGCTTGGTGCCGGGGTGGTTGACGACGGCGGCGAACACGGTCCGGCCGCCGACCTTGAAGCGCAGGGCCTTGGCCCGCTTCGGCCGGATCTTGTGCGGCTTGGTGCCGTCGTTGACGTACGGCGCGTAGAAGACGTCACTGCCGATCGTGTAGATCGTCCGCAGAGTCAGCGTCCGCCGGGACTCGATCCGGATCGACGCCCGGAGTCGGCCCGTGTCCACCGGGGCGAGGATCTTCGCCCGGTTCAGCACCTGCCGCGCGGCGGCGTCGAGCTCGTTTCGGCTGGCGCCCCGGATCGTCCGCGACAGCGCCGCCCGATCGAGCCTCGTCCTCGGCACCTCCGATCACCTCCATGAACCCGCCAGCCACCCAGCCCCGCATGACGTCGTCCAGGACCACGTCCGCCTCGTCGCCCTGCCGGATGTCGTGGAAGCTCACCCGGGCCCGGACCCGCACCCTCTTGTCGGTCATCAGCAGCACGCCTCCATCGCGATCTGGACGGTCATGAGGCCGCCGATGCAGTTACCGTCCTGTCCGAACGGCTGGTACTCGCCGACCGCCACGTCGTCGGCGTCCGCGAACGCGCAGCAGATCGCCCGCTCCATCGCCCCGCAGTCCTCATCCAGCAGCAGCGCCACGGCCGTCCAGTCGTCCTCGGACGGGATGGACGAGGCGCCCGGCGTCGGAGCGCACCGGGCGGTCCCCAGCTCCAACGTCAGCGTCCGCTCCTGCCCGAAACAGCCGGCCGTCGTGGCCGTGTCGCCGATCTGCCGGACCCCGGTGATCGACGCGACCCGCACCCAGCCCAGCCCCCGGCAGCACTCGTCACCGGTCGTGGACAGGAGCGGGGTGACCTCGGCGCCGGCGCGCAGCATCACGTAGGCCGGGTCGATCGGTCGCGGGTGCGGGTCCTGTAGCTCGGCCTGGAAGCAGGCGAGGAGCTGCTGGGCCAGGTCCATGGCGTGGGTCACTGGAACCGCCCCCGGTAGGTGTCGGGGGAGGCGACACGGGACCGACGGGACCGGCCCGCCGGGTTGACCGACTGCACCCACAAGTCCACCGAGTGCACCCCGGTCATCCCCCGCTCCAGTACGGTGGTCGGGTCCACGACCTGGAGGTCGACGCCGTTGCGGGACAGGGACGCCAGCTGCTGTGGCAACGCACAGTCCGCGCCCGAGCAGGCTTTCGCGAACTCGCAGGCGAGGTCACCGGCGGCGATGCGACCAGCCTCGGGGAGTGGCCGGCCGGGCTGGTACGTGATGACGTAGGCGCCGACCGCGGCCGGGGCGAGGTTCATGTCCTGGCAGTGGGGGAAGCAGTCGCCGTCCGTGCGGACGAGGCGGGGGATGCCGCGCCAGGAGTCCAGCCGGTACGCGGACGGGTCCAGGACGACCCCGTCGATACGGACCTCGGACACGGCGGCCACGCTGGTCGGAAACGGGGTCTCGCACCGGGCGCCGCACCCGCACGCCCCCGGGCATGCGCAGTTCCGCCACACCCCAGCGTCGACGTACGGAACCATCCACGGCCCGGCCCCGCCACCGACGACGCCCATGCCGACCGGCCACGACATGTAGCCGCCGCCCCCGGCGCAGGCCGGGCCGCAGGGCCGGTACGCGATGGGGCACTGGGCGAACTGGTGCCCGGTGAGCCCGTCGAGGACCGCCACGGCCAGCGCCGTCGCGCGCGCCTGCACCCCCGGGCTGTAGTTGGCCCAGTCGGGGCAGCACGACGTATCGATGTCCCAGTCGCACGGGGCGGTGGGGGTGGTCACGGGGTCCTCCTCTCAGATGGTGGTGGTCCCGGCGGGGAGGGGGGAGCCGTCCCCGCCCCGCCGGGCGCCGGTCAGGCAGCCTCGGGCAGTTCGACCGCGCCACAGCCCGGGGTGGGCAGCGGGGCGGACGTGATCTCGAAGTGCCCGTGCTGCGTCGCGCTGATCGCGGTGGCCAGCGGTTCGAGCGTGGCCGGGGTGACGGCGTCACGGCGGATGTCGTACGGGCCGACATCCCACAGCGACCCGGCCGACGTCCGGGCCGTCATCGACAGCGTCAGCGCGGCGTTCGCCACGGTGTACTCGTTGATCTGCGCCTGCACGACGTACGGGTACAGCCAGTAGCCGAAGCTGGGCTCGCCGCCGGTGCACGCCTGGCCGCTGATCCCCGACCAGATCTCCAGCGCGAAATTGGCAGTGCCGAGCGTGGCCGCGTCCCACCGGAAGCCGATGCTCTCGGGGGTGGCCGCGTCGTTCACGACCAGGGGCGCCCCGGTGATGATGTTGATGGCGTCGGGGTCGATGTTGCACAGGTCGATCTGGAGCGTCAGCCACCGCAGCGCCGGGTCACTCTGGTCATCGATGCACGTGTCGCCGTTGGCGTCGGTCTGCGTGATGTCCTCCTGGTCCTGGTAGACCGGGGTCGACACCACCTGCACGAACCCCTTCGACACCAGGCTGCCGGTGGGGCCGGGGACGGGGGCCCCGCACTCGTCCAGCCGCGTCAGCCGCATCATGCGGCCGCGCGACAGAGCTGCACACTGAGTCATGATCCACTCTCCTTACTGCTGCGCCGCGCGCGCGGCTTCGTCGTCTTCGGCTTCTCGGGCTCGGGCTCGGGCTGGACGAACTTCTCGGCCAGGTACGGCGGCACCAGGAACTCCGAGCCGCCGCGCTGGGTCCGGACATGGGCGGGGTCATCGGCGAGGGCGAGGAGCAGGCGCGCCACCTCCTGCGCCTCACCCGCCCCCGGCACGATCGGCTGCCACTCCGTCATGGGGTCACCGCCGGGGTGATATCGACAGTGGCCGGGGCCGCGACTGGGACCTGGACGGCCATGACCGTGTCGCACAGCCACGCGTGGACCCAGACGGCCTCGGTGACGGCCATCCACTGGTTGTGGAGCCGGTCCAGGGTCTGCACCGGGTCCGGCTGGGGGACGGGGGTCTCCCACAGGTAGACCTGCGGGGTCATGAACGCCCACACGAACCCGTCGTCAGGGGCGGCGCCTTCGGGCCCTGTGACGCCGTACCCGGCGCCGAGCGCCCACGACGACCCGAGCGGGGTCCGCAGCGCCCCAGCACCGCCCTGGCGGGTCAGGAGACCGGCATACTGCGCGGCCGCGTAGCCACGCTGGTTCATGTGGATGGTGCCCATGTAGCCGTGCTGGTCGTAGAACGCCTCCTCCAGGGCAGCGATCGCCGCACCGGCACCGGGGGCGTCCGGGGTCACCGTCGTGGCCGTGGCGTTCGACAGGCTGGGCACGCCGGCCTGACCGCTGCCGGTCCACACGGTGGCCTCGATCGCCCACTGGACGCCGGCGTTGTAGCGGCGTCGGACGCGCCGGGCGACGTCGTCCGCTGCGGTGCCGACGGTGCCGCACTGGTAGGTGGTCAGCGCCCAGTACGGGGCCGACTCCACCCACTGCATCCCCTCCACGAAGGGCTTCTCGGGGTGCGGGGGTTCGCATCCGGGGTTGTAGAGGCTGACGGAGACGCCGCAGTCCTCGGCCGCGAACGTCAGCCCGGACGCGACCACGGAGCCGGACAGCGCGCCCGGCATGATCGCCGCGTCGAACAGCCCGTACCGGCGACCCGGCGGGGCCGGAGCCGGGACCTCCTGCGGATTCGTCAGGATCGTTGCCATGCCCCCTCCTCTCTGCCTGGGAGGCGCCGCCCCGTGGGGACGTAGGGCGGCGCCGGATCAGGGGGGGGGTCAGGCGGCGGCGGCCGGGACGGCGCAGGACGTCCAGACCTGGGCGCCGGTGGCACCCGACGGGCACGCCTGCGCGGTGTACTGGCGGACCTCGCCGCACGGGAAGATCGGCGCGTAGCCTTCCTCGAGGAAAAGTGCGGTGTAGAGGTTCTGGCGCAGGTTCGTGGAGTCGTACACGTTGGTGAGCGTGATGACGTCCTCGCGCAGCAGGACGATCGCGCCGGCCGGGTACAGCAGGAAGTTCACCGTGGTCGGCAGGCTGGTGATCGGGGTGATCGGCGCGACGATGTCGCCGGGGCCCGTCGCGAACCCGGACTGGGCATCCTGCCAGCCACGCACGAACTGCGGGCGAATGTTCCGGGCCGTGAACCACGACATGATCGTCGCGTTGGCGAGGGCAAACGGATCGCTGTGCCAGGCGTTGCGGCGGCCGATGTCCGCACGCCACTGCGCGAGGACCCACTGCGGGAGGACGACCTCCAGCACCTGGTTCTCGCCCATCTGCTCGCGGTACCGCATGTCGATCGCGGCGACGTCGAGGGCGGCCAGGATCGAGGAGACTGCGGACGAGTCAGGGCCCGATCCGACAGCGGGGGTGGCGCCCTGCGCGGGGATCACGATCGGGGCGCCGGCCTGGGTGACGATCTGGGAGATGACGTCGCGGTTGATTTCCAGCTCGTGCTTGAGGGTCAACCCGTCGATCAGCGCCGCGACGGACTCGCGGTAGCCGACGTCCTGGAGGAACGACCCGGTGACGCAGCTGACGGCCACGTCCAGGCGCCGCTCGGTGAACGTGGGGCAGGGCAGCTCTGTGCAGTTCTTCTCGGTCCCGGCGATGACCTGCGCCTCGGTCAGCTTCGTGAAGCTGGTGAGGGACGCATCCATGATCTGCGCCCACGACCAGTCGTTCGTGTAGTTGACACCACCGCGCGGAGCGCCGGCCGTCGGCAGATCGAGGACACCGTCCCGTTCCCACAGCTGGCACAGGTCGTAGTCGGTCTCGGACGGGGCGCACCAGCCGGCGGCTGCGGTGAGGGCTCCCATGCCGCCGCCACCAGCCTCCACGGACTTGGTCCAGGCGCTCATGAGGGAACCACCCTGGAGGCGGGCCTGCGAGCGGAGCTTGGCCAGGGTCTCCTCGTCGGCGGCGCGGTCGCGGCCGGTGAGGCGGAGCTCGCCGCGGTCGCGGGTGAACTGGCCGACGGCATGGCGGGCCTTGACGCCGGACATACTGCGCCCGTACTGACCGAAGAGGCGGGTGGAGGCGTGGGCGAGGTCGCGGACGGTGGCGTCCGCGCCAACGTTGGCGCCGATGGCGGACGCGCCTTCGGAGGCGAAGACGATGCGGGTGCGGTCGCCGCGCGGCTCGGGCTCGGTCCGGGCCGGGACGGGGCGCTGCTGCGCGCTCATCTCGGCGACGGACGGCACCTGAATCGGCGTGGCGGGCTCGGGCGTCGGCTCGGCGGCCGACGGTTCCGGGACGGCCGGTGCGGGGGCGGCGAGTTCGGGGAGGGAGCTGAACGCGTCGCGGGCGGCCTGGACCTCGGCGGCCTTGGCCTGCCGGTTGTCGATCTCGGCCTTGAGGGCGGGAATCGCGGCGGCCAGCTCGGTCAGCTTCGCGGGGTCGGCGTCGGCCTGCGCGGACAGCTCCTGGCCCTCGGTGCGGACCCGGGTGTACTCGGCGTAGAGGGCTTCGTCCGTGGCGGTTGCCGGGTCGAACGCGGCCGGGGCCTCGGGCTGCTCGGGCGTCTGGGGGGTCGGGTCATCTGCCATGGCGGGTGCTCCTCTCGGTGGCAGACGGATGTGTCTCGTCGTGTCACCGGTCGGCCCACCGCCAGCACCGGGGTACGGGGTCAGGGTAGACCAAACGGGGCGCCCTTGTGTAATGGGCGCCCCGCTGGTTGGGCTCTTACGTGCGGTAAGGGGTGCGGGCTCGCATTGGCCCTTACTGCTTGGGGACCATGCGGAAGGTACCCCCACCTCCCTTGATGATCTTCTGACGGACGGTGATCACGCCCTCCGTCGACGGGACGCGCTCGGTCGACCCGTCCTTGTACGTGATCATGTAGTCCTGGGTGGGCTTCGACTGCCCGCAGCATCCGGCCATGTCAGTGCTCCTCTGTGGTTGCGAGCGCCCACGCCAGCCGCGCGCGCTCCATCTCGTTGCCCGGTTCGTCCGGCTTTCCCGGCGCCGGGAAGTCGCTGACCTGCACGCTTCTGGGCGCCCCGAAGCGCGGCGTGACGCCGAAGGCGCCGACCAGCGCCCGCTGCGCCCCGCTGCTGAACGCCACGCGGGCGCGCGGAACCGGGAACCCCGGCACGTTCACCGAGCAGACCCCGATCAGCTCCAGCGCCCCGCCCACGCGCCGCCAGTCCCCGCTGACCGGGCTCGACTTGAACGTCTCCACCGCCTCGGGCGACGCCTCGGGCAGCACCCACCCGGCGACCCACACCCCAAACTCGTCCTCCCCGGCGATGACGCGGGCGACGGCGGCGGCGGGGTCGTCGTAGTGCTGCTGCGCGGCCTGGAACCCTGCGGACAGGTCCGCATGCCGGGGCCCGGCGACGAGCGTCCCGGCCGGGGTGACGGTGCCGTCGGCCAAGCGCTGCTCCCCGACGTGGAAGTACGAGTAGCCGGACGGCGACGACGGCGGGGTGACGCACCCGGGCAGCCCAACGTGGCACTGATCCCACGGCGCGACGTGCCCGAAGACGCGGCCCTCCGGGGTGACTGTGAGGGGCGTCAGGGCGTCGAACGACGGGGCAGCGAACCACTCGGCCGGGGGCAGCTGCTCGGGCGCGGCAGAGGCCCACAGAGCGTCCGCCACGTCCGCGACGGGCTCGCTCAGCGGCTCGGCCGGGAGCGGGTCCAGGGTCAGCGACACGTCCGCGAAGGCGGGGATGCTGACGAGCGTGGCCCCGGCGACCCGCCACTGCGTGATCACGATCCGCTCGGCGTCGTCCATCACGTACTCGATGTCGTCCAAGTCCACCGACGGGCCGACGATTCCGGCCTCCAGCTGCTCGGTCACCGCGTAGGGGATGTCCTCCAGCATGGTGCCGGTGGCGGTGACCATGCCGTCCGCGATCCGCATGGTTTCGATGCGGCCGACGACGCGGGACCCGCCGTGGCCGTCGTCGGAGAGTTCCTGCCACGACAGGGGCAGCGGCAGGTCGCGGGACGAGCCCCCGGCCGGATCGATGATGCGGCCGTCGCCGGTCGGCACGCCCAGGCGCGCGAGCACCGCGTTCCAAGTCCTAGCCATCGCTGGCCACCTCCAGTATCTCAACGTCGATGGGGAGTTCGATGCACACCTCGGCCCCGTCGTGCTCGACGGTGACGGGGGCGCCCACGTGGGCCACGAGGCTGACGCCGTCCTCCTGCATGAAGATCACGTGTCCGCTCCTCTGGCGTTCTGCCGGTCGGTCCAGTCGATGGGTTCGCCCAGTACGACGGGCAGCATCGTGCACCGGCACTGGATGACCTCTTGGGCGGGGCCGCGCGGGTCCCCGGGGTACATCAGCTGCGCCCCACCCACCACGAACGGCGACGTGAGCAGCGTCTGTTGGTGGTCGGCTTCACGGTGCGTCGGCCGGGTCCGCTGGTCCGCCGTCGCCAGCCACGCCTTGAACGGGGCGGGGTCTCCGCGCTGCTCCGAGTCGAGGACGGCGGCCCGGTAAAGGCCGCCGTTCACCGCCGCCATCGTCTCGGTACGGGCCACGACACGGGCCCGGTTCGGCCACCGCTCGCTGCCCGTCGCCGTCAACACCGCATCGACGGCGGCCGTGATCGTGGGGACGTCGTCCTGCTCCCGAATGCCCCGCTCCACCTCGGCCACGATCAGCGCGTACACCTCGTCCGGCAGCCTGACGAGTCGGTTGCCGGCCTGGTTGAGGTAGTCGGCGGTCCACGGGTCCGAGGCGGGGTCACCGGCTCGGGTGACGCGCCGCCACGCATCCGACAGCACCCCGGACACCACGGGCATGATCTCGACGTTGACCTGATCCGTCCAGAACTGGCGGTGGTCGCCGACGCGGGCCGGGTCCACACCGCCGCCACGGGTCACGGCCGGCCGCACCCGATCCAGGAACCGGCTCAACGCCCGGAACCAGGCGGTACCGATGCGCTGCTCGCCCTGGCGGATGAACGCCAACGCGCGCAGCCGGGCGGGCAGGAAGTCGTCCGGAGGGATGCTCACAGGAACATCCGAAGCCGGGCCCGGTCGTGGGGCTTGCCCGTGGCGATCAGCCGACGCGTGTAGTCACGCAGCCGCTGGTTCAGGAAGTCGGGTGACATGCCGAACGCCTCGGCGACCCCATCCACGAACTGGAACGAGCCCTCCATCAGTGCGTTGATGTCGGCAGCCGCGATGACGGTATGCAGCTCGTGCTTCGGAGTGGCCGTGAACTGGCCCCGGTTCTCCCGCGTGATGAGCCGCCCCCCGGCCCGGGACAGGGCATCGAACACCAGCAGCTCGGCAGCGGCCACCAGCCCGTCGGGAACGCTGGCCGGGTCCGGCTCCTCGTCCTGCGTGGCCGGGAGAGCCCGCTGCTCCAGCTCGGGGCTGCTGGGCTCCAGCTCCCCGCCGGTCACCTCCCCGGACACCCCGGTTGCTGCCGGGGCCACGGTGATCTCCAGACCCAACGCCTGAGCCACGTTCGGATCGGACAGCAGCGTCGGAGCGGCCTTGACCATGGACTCCAGCAGCCGCTTCGTGTACTCGGCGTCGTCCGGCCGGGCATCCTCGGGCACCCCGTTCTCGGCGAGCATGTACTCGTCGGAGATGAGGAGCCGGTCGTGGAGGTCGCGCAGGTTCTCCGTGTCGTCCGGCCGGGCCACGATGGCGGTAGTGTCCCACCCGACCTCGTACGCGGCCGCCTGCTCCTCCGTCATCCCGGCGGCCATCAGCGCGGGCCGGAACCATTCGGCCGTGATCGCGTCGCCGATCTCCTTCAGCAGCGGCTCGATGAAGATCTTGTACGTGGACTCCTCCACCTGCCACGCCGACCAGTGGTTGGACTCGCCCTGCGTGCCGGCCGCGACGTCGCGCGGCATGTCGAGGGTCGCTGCGAGGCGGGCCAACGCGTCGTTGCGCAGGTCCACGACGGAGGACACGAACTCGGTGGCGGTGTCGATGAACGCCGCTGCGCCCCCGTTGGCGATGAGTTCGCCGGGGGCGTTGAACACCAACGGTACGACGGCGGCAGCGGTGCCGGGCTGCTGGATGCCGGTCTCGGCGGCGGACAGCAGTTCGTCCATGAACGCCATGGCGGTGGTCTCGTGCTCGCCCTTGGGGAAGTCGAGGTCGTCGGCGAGGGCGAGGAGCCCGGCTGATGCGAGGCGGCTGTCGAGGCGGCCCGCGATGTTCTGGCTGGCCTTCTCCACCTCGCGGCAGATGGGGAGGGCCGGGCGGACCGCGCTGTCGGCCTGGATGTAGTCGGCGGGGTGGGGGCACCAGACACGGAACAGGCGGGCGGCGGGCTCCAGCGCCATGTCGACGCCGGTCATGGGGTCGGTGTACTCCCAGCGGGCGTCCGCGCCGGACCCCTTGGCCTTGACCTTGGACGGGGGCAGGACGATCCACTCATCCGGCTGCGTCTGCCCGCGCCGGGCGGGGGTGGGCTTGACGATGACCCACGCCTCACCGGGGACCTGCCAGCAGAGGGAGAGGACGCGGAGGAGCCCGCCGCGCCGTGCGGGGCCACCGAGCACCTGCGCGGCAACCGCCTTCGCGGTGGGGTTGTCTGACGGCCCGGTCGGCTTCCCGGTCTCGGGGTCCAGCTCCGTGGCGTGCACGTCGGCCTGGGACACGGCGTTGGCGATCCACACGAGGGGCCCGCGGAGTTCGCCGATGACGTCGAAGTAGTACCAGCCCTCCCGCTGCCAGTCGGAGTTCGTTGTCTGCTTGCGGGCCTTGGAGGCGCGGAGGACGCCGGGCCCGGACATGGGCATGGCGGCGGCTGCGATGGCCCTGGGCGGCGCCTGGGTGTCCGCCTCCCGGCGGCGTCGGAGCAGGGGCATCAGGAGGACTCCTCTCGGGCGGCAAGCCACCCGACGACGTAGCTCATGCCGAGGGCGGCCGTAACTCCTCTGAACACCCAGTGATCGCCCCACGCCATCCACGAGGCGGCCGTGGCGGTGCCCACGTACATGGACACGCACCAGCTGCACACCAGCAGGTAGGCGAGCAGGTGCCCGTCGGGGAGGCGCCGCAACGCCCACTCGCGGGGGGCGCGGGTGATGCGGTCCTGGGTGATGAGCCGGGTTAGACGGGCGCCTGCAAGCAGCGTGTTGAAGAAGACGAGGAAGGGCAGGACAGGGTCGGTCATCGGGGGGCTCCTGTGCGGCGCTGGGTGGCTGCCTGCCGTGCGGCGAGGACGGGGTGGACGGCGGGGGTACGGCGCTGCTGGGCGGCCCGGTGCGGGGATACGAGGGCGGCCGAGGCGCGGTCGCGCTTCATGTGGTGGGTGACGGCGTGCACCAACGCGTCGATGCGGTCGGGCGAGTTCGGGTCCTCTTCGGGAATCCAGGTGGTGAGCTGGTCCTCCAACTCGGGGAACGCGCCGACGTGGTGGACGCGGCCCTGCTCGTACAGCATCGCGACGGGCTGCGCCCTCAGTTTCTTGCCCTGGGCGGCGTTGACGCGGCGGATGGGGGCGGGCCCGGCGTCGTCGCCGTGAAGGTCCCGCCACACGCGGGTGAGTACGGACTCGATCCAGTCCTTGCCGCCGTTGTCCTCCACCACCACCTTGACCGCGTCGTGCTGCTCCAGCAGGGCGTACGCCGCCCGGGCGGTCTCGTCCGGGGAGCGGCGGCGGGACGCGTCGGCGAGGACGTAGTGGTGCTTGTCCACGCCCCACCCGGTGACCACGAGGCCGGTCTCGTCGCCCCTGGATGTGCCGGCCGGGTCGAGGCCGACGACGATGCTGATCAGCTCGGGCACGTCCTCGGGGCGGACCCGCGCGCCGTCGATGTGGGCGCGGGCCACGAGCGCGCCGGGCAGGTCCTCCAGGACCTCGGCGTCCAGCTCCTGCCGGCCGAGCGTCGTGCCCTCGTAGCGGGAGATCACAGCGCGCCGGAACGAGGGCGCCAGGTTCGCGAGGTTCGCGTACGTGGAACCGCGGACGACGGCGGTCCGGTCGTCCTTCAGCAGCTCCTTGATCAGCGGCAGGGGACGCGGCGTCGTCGTGATGCAGATGCGGGGGTGTTCGCCCAGGCGCATGCCCATCTGGAGCATGTCCCAGGCGTGCTGGAGGTGCCGCCACGAGGCGAGTTCGTCCAGCCACCCGTAGTGGTGCTGCGGGCCGCGGAGGCGGTCCGGCTCGTCGGCGCTGTAGCAGGTGAGGATGGACCCGTTGGCGAGGGTGATACGGCGCTTCGACGGCTCGTACTGGGCGAGGCCGGGCAGCGCGCAGGCCATGATCCCCGACTCGCCCTCCACCATGATGTCGCGGCAGTCGGACGCGGTGGGGGCGACGAGCGCGCCGCGGCTGCCGGGCATGGCGAGGGCCTGTTCGAGGACCCACTCGGCACCGGTGCGGGACTTCCCGAAGCCCCGGCCGGCGAGGAGGAGCCAGGTGTCCCAATCACCGTCGGGGGCAAGCTGTTCGGGGCGGGCGACGCCGCCGCGCCACACTCCGCCGCGGGCTTCGCTGTGGGCGTGGATCGCCTCAAGACTGGGGGCTGCGGCCACGGTTCATCAGCTCCGTTGCGAGGGCGACGACGTCGACGGTGGCCTGGTGGTCGGGCTCGTCGGTCTTGAGGCCGCGGCGGGTGGCGAGGATCTTCGCTGCTGCTTCGAGCATGCGGACGGCAAGGGCGGGGCTGATGTCCTCGGCGGAGGCGAGAACTTGGTGGGCGCGGTGACGCATGAGTTCGGCGCTGTCGAGGAGCCGGGAGAGAAGTTCGGCTTCCTGCTCGGCGGTGGCGTCGAGGTGTTCGGCGTCGCGGTGGTTGTCGTATGCGGTGGCTCGGGCGACCCAGTCGTGGGTGCGGGACCAGCGTTCGAGGAGTTGGGCCGACTTGCCCAAGGTCTTCGCGACGGCGCGGATGCTGCGGGCGGCGCCCAGGTCGCGGTAGACGCGGAACGCTTCGAAGGCGGGCGTGGTCTCGCCGTCGCGGCGTGCCCAGTCGTCGGTCATGGGCGGTGCCTCCTATCGGATGAGGGCGAGTACGGCGGTGACGGCGCCTGCGACGCCGGTGAGGGCGCCGATGGTGGGGAGGGGCCAGCGGGCGCGTTCCAGAGAGGAGACGCGCCCGCCGAGCTCGTCCAGGCCTTTGTCGACCTTGGTTTCGAGGTCGGCTATGTCCTTCTCGGCTTGGGTGGTGCGTTGGAGGGCGGTGTCGAGGCGGCCGTTGAGGGTGGCGAACCCGGTGTCGACTGCCCCGCGCAGGCGTTCGAGTTCGACGGCGACCTGTGTTACCTCCTGCGGGGTCACCACCTACACCGCCCTGGTGCTGGCGGGGTCTGCGGTGGCGGGGAGGGTGGAGGCGGTGCCGGGGCGGCCGAGGTGTCCGGCGATCCAGCCCTTGGCGGCGGCGAGGACGAGCGCGGCGGGGGCGGCCCACCAGACGGGTATGTCGGCGAGGTCGGTCGCGAGGACGGCGACCGCGGCCTGGGCTCCGGTCCAGGCGGCGCGCTCGCCCGCGTCGAGGAGGAGGGTGGGGGTGCTCATGCCTTGGCCTCCAGCTGGTCGAGGCGGTCGGACACGCTCTTGAGGAGGGTGAAGATCGCTACGAGGGTGGTGCGCTGCTCGGCGACCTGTCCGCCGACGCGGATCACGTCGGTCTTGATGTCGTCCACCTTGGCCTTGGTGTTGCGGAGGTAGGCGTAGGTGTCGCTGGTCTCGCCCTGCTCGGTGTTCTTGTAGTTCCAGACATCGAACGCGGTGAGGTCGGCCACGGGGGTCTCCTGGGTTGTGGTGGTGGCGGCCTTGAGGATGGCCGCGATGGGGAAGCGGCCGGGGTCGCCGTGGTCGTTCTCGGGGACGTGCTGGTGCCCACAGTGGCCCCGGAAGTTGTTCCACTCGGCGTTGGTCATGCGGGTCTTCGTGGCCCCGAAGCTGGCCGGGTAGGCGACGAACGTCTGCCCGGAGGTGAGGGGGACGTCGTGGTGGTCGCGGGCCCAGCGGGCGAACGCCCCAAGGTCGCGGATGACCCAGGCGGGGAGTTCGGGGGTGTAGAGGTGGGGCTTGGTGTCCCAGCGCTTGTGGGTGGTGGGGTCGCACGTGCCGACGAGTTCGACCTGTACGGCGTTCAGGGTGTTCGTCTCCACGCCGCCTGCCTTGTTGACGAGGGCGCGGGACGAGATGTCGAAGTCGAAGTGCTGGTACCAGTTCAGCCGCTTGTTGGCGAAGTCGGGAACGGCGGTGAAGTTGGGCGCCGATGCCCCGCCGCCGTAGTCGGGGAGGGATGTGCCCTCCGTGGTGTGCCAGACGACGACGTTCGACTCCATCGCGTCGCCACCGTAGCGGCCCTGGTACCAGTGACTGAGCTGTGCGCCTGGGTAGCGCTGCGGTCCGGTCCCCATCGGCGGTGCTCCTCGCTACGGCGGGTAAGGGGCAGTCCTATTGTGCACCCCTTACGAAGGTGTGGGGGCATGGTACCCGCGCAGGGCATGGGAAAGCCCCCGGCCGCGGGGCTCGGGGGCTGTGGTGGGATCGGGGGTCAGCAGGCGTCGTAGTGCCAGGTGCCGCTCTCGCGCGCCCAGGGCTGTCCGTTCTGGTCGAACTTGGGGAGCCCGGTGACCTTGTAGGTGACGCGGGCGAGGTCCCCGGACACCTCGGCCGTGATGCCGGTGGCGGGGTGGTCGGGGCCGTACTCGGTGGCGGCCTGCTTCACAACGCCCTCGTACTGGGCGGCGGTGATCTTCCCGGCGCAGCGGGCGGACAGGGCGCTGTACGCGGTGTCGGCGTCGCCCTGGAAGTACGCGGCGGTGTACGCCGTGACGGCGGCCGCGAGCGCGTCGGTGCCGTCGTCGGCCGGGGTCGTGGCCGGCGTCTCTGCGGCGGTGGCCGTCGGCGCGCTGGATGTGGTGGCGGGCTTGTCGTCGTCGCTGCTGCCGCAGGCGGTGAGCGTGGCGAGCAGGCCGGCCGCGAGGACGGCGGCGGTGGTGCGGGTGTGCATGGTCCCCCCTGGGTGGTGTGTGGGGGGATGGTGTCACGGGGGTGGGGGAACGGTGAAGCCCCCGCCGGGGGATGGTCGGGGGCTTCAGGTCCGTAGCAGCTCGGCAGCCAGCGCAATCCGTACGGATGGTGGCGGGTGCCACCACCAACCACGGTAGCGCTGGGGGCTGACAACGGAGGCGGGTCAGGGCTTGGGCATGGCCCGGCAGGTCTCGGCGTGGGACTGGGCCCAGGCGCGGGCGTCTCGGGTGGCGGCCTCGGGGTGGTGCTCTTCGCGCTGGACGGTCATGCCCCAGACGAGGCGGTGGTGGGAGTGCTCGGAGGACGCCGGGCATCCGGAGCAGGCCGCGAGCGTCGCATAGGGCTCCGGCGGATTGTGCACGGTGAGCTGGTGGGTCACATCGACGGTGGCGCCGCCGACGGTGAGGTAGCGGGCGATGACGCCGGCCGGCCAGGCGGTGGTGGTCTGCGTGGTCATGGTGCCTCCTGTACGTGGATGTGGGTGTGGTTGGGGCGGTCGGCGGGGGCGCTCTTGTAGATCAACATCCCCTTCTGGCCTTCAAGAGGGGTTGCGCTGATGAGCGTGTGACCTGCGCATTCACGGCAGGAGGGGCGGGTGGGGGGCGGTGGGGGAGTGGCGGACGAATCGGACACCGCCCCACGGCGGGCGGCCTTCCAAAGGGCGCCCGCGCCGACCACCCAGACGACGCCGACGGCGACGGCCGGGGAAGCCGCGTACACGCCCCCGAGTCCGGCCCCGGCGAGGACGGTGAGGACGAGCGCCCCGCCCGCGCGGGACGGCTCCTGCTCCTCCTCGGGCTCGGGCGCGGTCTTCTTCTTCGGGCTCATACGACGGCCCCGTACAGTGAGTCCCCGAGCCAGTTGACGGCAGTGGCGAGGGGAACGGCAGCGAACCCCGCGACCCCGGCCGACGTGCCGAGGCAGATGCCGCACCAGGCGCCGGCCTTGAGCTGAGGGCCGCGCTTCGGATTCCTCGCGGCAACCATGACGCACACGGTGAGCAGGAGCACGATCGCCGTGCCGGTTTGGGTGAGCGGCAGGTAGGCGACTGCGCGGCCGTGCTGGCCAATCCGCCCGCCGACGCCCCAGACGAGTGCAACATCCCCGAGCCAGTTGGTGATCCACAGGGCGGTGTCGGCGATCCAGCCGATGAGTCCGCCCACGGTGAGGATCGCAAGGACGCCGTACGCCCAGGCGGCGAGGAAGGGGGCGAGTTCGGCGGCGCGGCCGGCGGGGTCCTTGCGGAGGCCCTTCAGGCCGGGCCACCAGCTGATGAGGTTGCCGAGGAGGATGGCGAGGCCGATGGTGACGCCGCCGATGGTAACGATGTTCATGGGGTTCCTCAGTGGAGGATGGCGACCCCGAGGGCCGCGATGGTGAGCACGAGGGCGAGGGCGCCGGTGCGTCGGGGGACGGGTCCGGCGAGCGCGGTGAGGATGGCGGCGGCGCCGAGGGCGGCGACCGGGAAGAGGAGCCGGAGGGCAGTCATCCGTAGCCGCCGGTGCGGCCGTCGAGGTTGCGGCGAGCACGGCGAACAGCGGCCGCGATCGAGTCCTTGTTCTCGTTCGGTCGGAGGGCGCAGATCGCGCGTACAGCGACTGCGTTGTCCGGGGTGTTCGCGACGTGTTCGCGGGCGAGATCGGCGATGCTCGCGCTGGTCGGAGCGGGTTCGGGGCGCCCCGAAGCGTGGGACGGCTCGGCCTTGCTCGGGGTGATCGCGGGCTGATCGGGTGCCGCGATCGGGGCGAGCATGAAGGGCGAGCAACGCTCGATCTCGGCGCGCATCTCCAGGCGTTCGAGGGTGATCTCGAAGTCCGCGCGGTCGCGGGCGACGGTGATGCGGGCCTGCTGCTGGATGCGCTCGATGGTCGCCTGGGCTTCGCGCTCTGCGCGGTCGCGGCGGGCGTCGTGGAGTCGTGCGGCGTGCTCGCTGTCCCGGATGACCGAGTGGATCTCGGCTTCCTGCTCGGGGGTCAGTGCGGCGGGGTCGCGTAGGGCGGGGAGGGCGAACTCCCAGACGAGCTTGCCGACGAGGACGACGAACGGGCCGGCGATCGCCTGGGCGGCGCTGTCCTGCTGGGCGCCGTGGATGACGAGGAGTAGGCCGACGCCGAGGGCGATGACCCATCCGGCGAGGGGGGCGGCCCAGCGGGGGCCGACGCGCCGGTACTGGGCCCAGAGGACGGTGAGCCAGCCGATGTCGCCGGCGAGGGCGACGGAGAGGCCGAAGGGGCCGGAGCGCATGAGGTCGGTGATGGCGTAGGCCGACCAGGCGAGGGAGAGCCCTGCGAGGGTGACGGCGCCGTAGAAGACGCGGGGGCGGCTCATCAGGCGACCGCCTTGCGGGGGTTGCGGGCGCGGCGCAGGGCTTCGCCCATGTCCGGGTCGGAGTCGCCGGCCGCCCTGAGCGGCGGGGTGGTGGTCGTGGTGTGGGGGGCGTGGGTACGCTCCATGGCGGGCCTGCCTCTTCGTCGTGTTGTGGGCGCGTCCGGCCCCGGCCATATGGCGTAGCGAGCGCCGGCCGGGGCCTTCCTTGTTGCCGGATTGAGCGTAGCGACTTCCTTGCCACATGGCAACGAAGTCGGAGAGGATGGTGCCGTGGCCGACGATGAAGGAGGGCCGGACATGGTGTCGTTCAGAGAGCTGGCCGCTCGGTTGAGCAGGGACGGGGTGGCGACGCTGACTCATCAGCGAATCTCGCAGCTGTCGCGGGACGACCCGGCGTTCCCTCCGGTCGTGACGATCGGCCGGGCGAAGGCGGTGGATTACCGGCTGGCTCGGCCGTACTTCGCGGGCAGGAAGTCGCGGCAGGGGCAGCGCACGGACCTGTATCCGCGGCCTGAGTAGTGCGTGTACGACGGAGCCCCCGGCCGGTGTGGTCGGGGGCTCCGTGCTGTGCGGGGGATGGCCGCCCGGGTGGGGTTCGGGCGGCCAGCGGGTCAGGCGGTGCGGCGGCGGGCTCGTGCTGCTGCTCGCCGGGTGGCCCGGTTCGGTCGGGGCGGGGGTGCGTCGTCGTCGGCCAGCTGCTCGCCGAACCATCCGACGGTGGTGGTCCAGGTGACGCCGGGGCGGGGCGCGTGCTCGCCGCGTGGGGTGCTGCTGGGCCCGGTCATCGGGTCGGCTCCTCGGCGGTCTGCTTGCGGCGTCCGCTGTACCAGGGCAGTGCGAGCCCGTCGTTGGCGGTGCGGGGCACGAGGTGCAGGTGGAGGTGGAACACGGACTGGGTGGCCGCCCTGCCCCGGCTGGTGATCAGGTTCATGGGCTGGGGACCGCTGGCGAGTTCGGCGGCCCGGAGCATGGTCAGGGCGGACACGTCGGGGTCGGTGCTGAAGTCGCGGACGTGGTCTCGGGGGATGACGAGCAGGTGCCCGTCGGTGACGGGGTTGAGCGGGACGATGGCGAGGGCGTCGTCCCATTCCTGCACGATTTGGGCGGGGGCGCGCCCGGCGGCGATCTCGCAGAACGGGCAGTCGGTCACAGGTACCTCCGGGGTCTGATGGTGACGACGTGTCGTCGTCGGCGTGGTCGTGGCTGGTCGGTGGTACGTGGGGGTCGGGTGGCGGGGCGGGCGTAGTCGTGGGGGATGCGCCTCACGGGGTGTCCGGCCGGTTGGCGAGTTCGAGCAGGACGGCGGCGTGGCAGTGGTCGGGCTGGCCGGGCTCGGGCAGCGGGCAGGTGCACGCGAGGTCCCTGCCGCGCAACGTGTGCAGCTCGGCAAGGACGCGGCGCCGGTCGAACACCTGGCGGCCGACACGGTAGGTCTCCTCGTACCAGCCGCCTGCGGTGCCGACACGCAACCACTCGGCGTAGTTGGAGGCGCAGGCACTGCGAGGCTCGCCCATCTCCGCCTCGATGGCGTCTTTGATCAGGAACGGGTTCCCGAAGCGGGACGGACGGCTGACGATCACGGCGTTCTCTGGCTTGCGCCAGCCCTTGGTGCGGCGTCGCTGAATGCGGGTGGGCTGGGTCATCGCTGCGGCTCCTTGAAGGTGAGGGCTGGGCTGCGCGGGGGCGGCGGGTCGTTGCGGTGGCGCCAGGCTCGGACGGTGCGGACCGGGTCGGTGGCGAGCAGCAGCACGAACAGGGCGGCCTCTCGTGGGCGGCTGCCGTTCCAGCGGGCGAAGTGGAAGCGCACCTGCCAGTTCGCCCAGTCACCGAGCCGGTACCAGGGCCGCCAGCGGCCGAGCCCGTATCCGGCGGCGAGGGCGGCCAGCACGGCGAGGGCGGTCACGGCGCGATCTCCTTGCGGGTGGCGGTGCAGGTGGGACAGAGGTCACGGCCGCGCGGGCGGGTCCAGCCCTGCTGTCGGCCGTCGGCGCGGACCTGTGCGGCGGTGCGGGAGACGAGCTGGGCGCGCACGGCAGCAGAGTTTGGGCAGTCGCCCTGCCCGGTAGGTCCGTCGCAGGCGATCTCGTAACCGATCAGGTGCGCGGTCACGGCTGCGGCTCCTCGGTCTCGGTGGGCTGTGCCTCGTCGGCCAGGCGGCGGATCTGGTCGAGCGCCCACGCGGCCCCGAGCGCCCAGCCGGGGCCGGTGTCGGGAACCGGCAGAGCCTCCACCGTGGCGGCGCCCTCCCGGAGCACGGTGGCCAGGTCGGCGGGCGCGGGCGCCGTGGTCGGGGTGCCGAGCACCTGCCGGGCCAGGGGCTCGCGTAGGACGGCGAGAACCGCGTCGGCCTGCGTGCGGTGAATCCGCCAGAACGGATGCTGCGGGGCCGGGTTGGGCAACTCCCAGTGCTCGCTGTCGAGACGGGCCAGCGCCTCGGCGATGCGGTCGCGGAGGTTGTCGGCGGGTGTGGTCATCGGGTGTCTCCAGGCGGTGAGGGGGTGGTGGTGCGCCCCGGCCGGCTATGACCCGGCCGGGGCGGCGTGCTGCTGGTCACGGGGTGGGGCGAGTGCAGGTGTCGTGCCGGTCGCAGCGGCACCGGCCGCACGCGGCGCACAGCTCGTCGGCCTCGGTGTCGCAGACCCCGCAGCCGCCGGTGAGGTCGATCTCGACGCTGTCGACGAGCGCGGCGTGGGCCTGGCTGCGGGTCTGGTGGGTGTCGTGCCGGCGGGGGCGGGTGCCGCCGTGGCTGGTGCACAGCTGCTGTGCGGCCTGCTCGCCGAGGAACTGGGTGTACGCGGGCGGGATGGCCTCGCGAAGCCCGTCGCGGGTGGCCCACGGCATGCCCATCACGTCGCGGGCGCGGTCGGCGTCGGTGAAGTTCCCGACGACGTGCATGAACTCGCCGTCCCGGACTGGGCGGCCCATCTTCGCGAGGGGCGCAAGGTGCCGCGGGTGAAGTCGGGTACCGAGCGGCAGGGACGACTCGAACAGCCGGTGCCGGTACGTCTTCAGGCCGAACATGGACCCGCAGAGCAGCAGCGGGTCAACCATGGCCGCGGCCGCGCCTTCGACGTTCTCGATGATGTACGGCCGGCCGGTCGCCTGCATGGCTTCGCGGGTGGGGGTGATGAGGTCGGGGTGGTCGTTGCCCCGCAGGCGCTGGGCGTTGGTCCAGCGGCGGCAGGTCGGTGACCCGGCGATGACGTCGTACTCATGGCCGTGGGCGCGGATGAACTCGATGGCGTCGGCCTGGTGGAACTCGAAGGGGTAGTGGGGCTGCGGGTTGAGGTCGACGCCGGTGACGTCGAACCCGGCGAGGTAGTAGCCCATGGAGGCACCGCCTTGGCAGCAGTAGGTGTCAAGGAGTCGCAGCCCGTTGGGTTCGCGGGGTGGGAGGGCGGTCACGTCGTGGCTCCTGAGGATGTCGAGCTGCCCGGGGATGGCCTCGGGTGGTGGGGTGTCGAGGAGGGCGCGGGCGCGCACCAGGGCGGTCGTCACTGTGTGCTCCTGGTCTGCTGGGCGGTGTGGGCGGCGGTGCGGGTCTGGTGGGTGTCGTGCCGGCGGGGGCGGGTGCCGCCGTGGCTGGTGCACAGCACCCCGGGGGCGGAGCCGCAGGACGGGCAGGCGACGGCGAGGGCGGGGAAGCGGGCGGGGCGTTCGGGCATCAGAGGCTCCAGAGGGTCACTTGCGCGTACACGAGGGGCAGTTCGTCTTGCCCGTCGATGTGGTGGTCGGGGCGTGGGGTTGGGATGCGAACGGCTGTGCGGGGCTGTGAGCGTCTGCGGCAGACGGGTTCGACCCCGGCGGCCTGGGACTGCTCGGTGCGGAGCACGCGCCCGCAGACGCGGCAGCACGGGGTCACGTGGCGGGCTCGCTCTCGGGCAGCGAGCCGGACCCGGGGCAGGGGTGGCCGGGGGCGCCGTGCTTCCGCAGTTGACCGTTGGGACGTACGAGCTGCCGGGTGGTGCAGACGGGACACGGGCGGCGGGGGCCGGAGGGTACGGCGCGCGGCGGAATGTGGACGGCCCACCCGGCGGAGACGAGGTACTCGGCAGCTCGGCGCGCGGCTTCGGCGGGGGTCTGCTGGTGAGCGGGGGTGGTGAGACGGTAGTCGTCCAGGCCAGCGGCCAGGGCGGCGACGGCGGCGGGCGGGAACGGACGCGGTCCGGTCACTGGGTGCCTCCTCGACGGCGGTCGGTGCCGGTCATGGCGATCACGCGGGTGTCCTCGGACAGGCGGGAGACGATGCGCTCGCCGAGCACGCTGGCGAGGTCGGGGCCGAGCGGTCGCCCGTGGCTGTCGACGTCGGAGCGGGCCGGCAGGTTCGAGGTGTAGATGCTGGGGCGGCAGGCGTTGTACCTGTCGTTGATCAGCCGGTACGTCACCTCCTCCGTCCACTCGGACGCCTTCGCGGAGCCGAGGTCATCGAGCAGCAGAAGCGGGATGCGGCAGAGGCGGCGCAGCTCTTCCTCGGCGCCGCGCTGCGAGCCCTGGGGCCGGAGCAGCCCGTACATGTCCGCGGCGGTCAGGGCCCGGATCTCGTACACGCTGGGCCCGGCGGCGGCGATGGCGTGGAGCGCGGCGTACGCCTGGTACGTCTTGCCGGTGCCGGTGGTTCCGGTGAGGAGCAGCGACCCTGCGGTCTCACGGTCGGCGATGACCGCCTCGGCCCACTGCTGGACGCCGGGCAGGGTGTGGTCGGCGCGGCGGTAGCGGGGCGGGGTCGCGGTCTCCCACCGGGCGAGAGCCCACTCGGCACGCACGCGGCGGTGGTACTCGGGGTGGCCGGGCTCGTCCGGGGACGGGCCGTCCGCGACGGGCCCGCCGGGGACGTCGGCCATGCCGCGGGCTTCGAGGCCGGCGCGAAGGCGGGCCATCGCGGCGGCGTTGTCGAGGGTGACAGGTTCGGCCATGGTCAGAATCCGTTCTCGTACACGGACGGGTCGACGGGGTTGGTGTAGGGCTGCCAGCCACCGGCGACGGCACGCAGCTGGGGGCGCTCGGTGCCGGGCTCGGGCAGCGGCGGGAGTTCACGCCAGCCGGGGAGGAAGTACCGGGCGTAGGACAGGTCCTTGTTCGCGGCCTGCTTCTGGGCGTAGGTGGCGAGGGCGGCGATGCCGGTGCGCTTGATGAGCGCTTCGACGGTGAACCACTCGGCGGTACTGAGGTTCCAGCGGACGATGATTCCGGCGGCGGTCAGTGTGTCGACGAGCGGTCGGCAATTGGTGGGGATCTCGGGTCCCAGGACCGGCGGAGCGGGCTTTCCTGCTTGCTTGCTAGCACTCCTGGTAGGAGTGGTTTGGTAGAGGGGCCCTGATTCCGGGCCCCTAGGGGCCTCGATTCCGGGCCCCCCCGGCCCTGATTCCGGGCCCCTAGCGTTTTCGCTACCGGCCCTGATTCCGGGCCCCTGCTCAGAGTTAGGGGCCTCGATTCCGGGCCCCTGCTGTTCGGCTACCGGCCCTGATTCCGGGCCCCTAACTCCTGGTGCGGGACGGGTGTAGCCGACCGCGAACGGCAGCTGGTAGGTGGCCGGGCGGCTGCCGATCGCGGGCTCCGACTCCACCAGCTCACCGGACTTCAGCGCCTTGTCGACGGCCAACTGGACGACCGAGCGGGAGGCGTTGAGCCGGGCCCTGAACTCGGTGGTGCCCATGCGGACCGTGCAGTCCGGGCCGGGTGCCTTGTCGGCGACCGCGAGCAGCACCAGCCGGACGTTCCCCTTGGCGCGGGAGTGGGTCCACACCCAGTGCATGGCGTCGATGGTCACGCGGTCCTCTTCCGTACGGGGTTGCGGTGGTGCGGGTGGTGGCCCGGGGCGCGGCGGCCCCGGGCCAGGGGGTCAGGCGGTGCGGCGGGCCCGGCGGCGCCGGTATGCGGCCCGGTCCTGTTCGGTCATGCCGCCCCAGATGCCGGACTCCCGGTTGTCGAGGGCCCACCGCGCGCACTCGTTGATCACGGGGCAGGAGCGGCAGACGGCCTGCGCTTCCTCGATCTGGACCGCCCAGGCTCCGGTCGTGCCGGCCGGGTGCCACAGCTCGGGGTCGTGCCCGGGGCGGAGGCACTCGGCGTCGTCGCGCCAGTCGTAGCTGCGGGGCAGGCTGGCGGGCGAGTACGTCATGCGGCGTTCTCCGTTCGGCGGGCGGCGTGCAAAGCGCGTGCGACGGTGCGGTCCGAGCAGCCGAGGCGGGCAGCGACCTCGCCCACGCTCAGGCCCTGGCCCACCAGGCGGACGGCGTCACGGTCGCGGATCGCGGCAGGCTGCTCGCCGCCGATCAGCTCCCGTTCGCGCGGGGTCTGCCCGCCCCACGCCCCGTACCGGTGGTCGGCGGACACGCCGCCCTCCAGCCGCTGGGCGTGCTCGACGCACTGGGCCCGGACGGGGCAGCTGGCGCAGATGCGCTTGGCCGCCACGGTCTGGGAGCCGCCGACCTCTGGAAACCACATGTCGGGGTCGGTCTGGGCGCAGAGTGCCTGGCCCATCCACTCGTAGCTCACGGCTGGGCTCCCTTCTGGGCGTGGCAGTCGGTGTACTCCCAGCCGGTGTGGGTGGGAGTGTGGCGGCGGGTGAGGTGGGCGCACGCGGTGGTGTCGCAGACCAGCCACCGGGAGCCGTCGAGGACGCCGTGCGGGGTGAACGTGGCGGTCGGGACGGCGCGGTGCCGGCCGCGTGAGCGGAGCAGGCGGGGCAGTCTCACGACTCCACCGCCTTCGGGACGACGCGGTCGGAGCGGCGCTGCTGCCAGTGCACGCCCATGTCCAGCGCCGGGGAGTCCAGCCCCACGGCGTGGTCGTACGCGGCGCGGGCGGCGGCCACCTCGCGGCGCAGGGCGGCGTTCTCCGCGCGGTACCGGGCGCAGACCCGGAGTGCGCGCATCAGGCGGCGGCCGAGACGGCCGGCCGAGCGGACCTGCCCGGCGAGGGCCCGTGCCCGTACGGCCTCCAGGTCAAGGCGGCCAGCCGCAGTGGCCAGCTGGTGCACCGATGCGGCGCTCTCCTTGGCGTCCTCGATGGCGTCGTCGCGCTGGGCCACCATCTCTACGTACCGGTCGTACAGGGCGTCGTACTTGCTGCGGGTAACGAACATGATCAGCCCTCCTCGTCCACGAACTCGGCGTCGATCGGGCCTTCGTCGTCCGCCAGGTCAACGGCCGGCATGGGCGGCAGCTCGCTCGTGGACGGCTGCTCGGCGGCGACCTCGGCCTGTGCCCGCAGCTGCTCGCGCATGTACTCGGCGCTGGTCGGCACCCACTTCATGAGCTGCCGCACCGCGGACTTCAGCCACATGGCCTCGGGGTTCGTGTTCCACGGGGAGTACTCGGAGTGCTTGCTGTCCGACTTCGCGCGGATGGCCATGACCTGGGCGTGGTTGAGGACGACGACCTTGCTGGTCGCGCCGTCCTTCATCGTGGCGTAGGCGTACACGCCGACGAGGTCGCCGCGGTCGCCGCCGAACCAGTCGATCTCGTGGACGGGGCGTTCATCGCGGCCGATGACGTACCGGAAGGTGTCGTTGGCCCGGACGGATTCCACGATCACGGAGGAGACGGCCCCGGCCCGGTAGATCAGCTCGATGATCCCCTGGTAGCCGACGATCCCCTTGATGATCTTCTGCCCACGGTGGGCCTTGCTCTTCCTCGGCGTCAGGTAGAACTGCTCGGTGCCCGGTTCCAGTCCGAGGCGGGCCGCGGTCTTCAGTTCCCGCAGGAACACCCCGATGTCGGTGCGGGCGGCGTTCGTCAGGTCCTTGTTGCCGCGGATCGCGCCGACGGCCATTCGGACCCACTGGTCGGCGTTGATGTGCGACGGGACCAGGGCGGCGTACTCGTCGCGGTACGCCTCGATCTGCGCGGCCGGGCCGGTGTCGCGGACGGCGAGCGCGTTGGTGACGGTGTTGTTGGTCATGACGTGCTCCGGTTTCGGGCGGGCTGGAGGGAGTAGGTGCGGCCGTCGCGGACGGTGCGGGTGGCGACGGTGCGGCGCTCGCAGACGGCGCGCCGGCCGGTGCCGATCTCGTCCAGGAGGAGACCGGCCGCGGCCCGCTTCTCCTCGTCCGCCTGCTTGGCGGCGGCGAGGGCGGCGAAGTACCGGTCACGGCGCTCGGTCGACACCTCGATGTCGATGTCGTCCTGGCCCTCGGGCAGAGCGCGGATCGTCTGGTACGTGGCGGTGTGACCGTCGATGTCGGGGCGCTCGTGCTGCTGCACGGTGCGCATGAACTCGGCCCCCGCCGTGCGCATCAGCTCGGCCTCGGCCTGGTCGTAGGTCACGACGTACTCGCGGTACTCGGACCCGGCGATCAGCACTGCAACGTGGCAGGTGGTGGCCCCGAGGACGTCGAGGTACCAGAGGCACTGGGCCCGGTAGTGGACGGGGATCTCGTCGGTGCCGGGCTTGCCCCAGCCGTGGTCGTCGCGCGCCGTCTTCGCTTCGAGCACGGACGCCGGGACCCATTCCTCGGGCTTGCCCAGGGGGTGGAGGACGCGGTCAGGGTTGGCGATCTGCCAGGGACGGCCGGCGGCGGCGTAGGTCGGCGACTCGTACACGGCCAGGTCGGGGTGCAGGTCGGCGAACCGCTGGCAGATGCCGGGTTCGTGGACCTTCCCCCAGTACATCTCCTCCGACTCGGCGACCGGGGCGAGCAGCCCCTGCTTGCGGTGCCAGAGGCTGAACCTGCTCTCGTACGGGCTGATGCCGAGGACGGCGGCGATCTCGGACCCGCCGATGCCGGCCGCGCGGGCGGCGTGCCATTCGGTGGTGCCGGGCTCGTACCATCCGAGGATGGTGGGCCCGGCGGCCGGGGCCTCGGCCCCGGCCAGCACGGTGTCGGTCATCGGTGCAGCTCCCGGACGATCTCGTCGGCCAGGCGCTGGGCGTCGTAGACCTTCGAGGTCAGGGCGTCCCGCTCCTCGGTGAGGTCGGAGACGTCCAGCTGGAGCGCCTTCACCTCGTCCGCGAGCGTGTCCCGCTCCTCTTCCAGGGCGGCGATGCGGGCTTCGAGGGTGGCGATCTCGTTCATGCGATGGCTCCGATCAGGGCGGTGGCGCCCTCGTACAGGCCCCAGCACAGCCCGCCGGACACGGCGAGGGCGATGGGGGCGGCGATGGCACAGGACATGCCGGCGGCGGGCTGCTGGTCGAAGGCGGCGCGGTCCTGGACCTCGCGCAGCGACCGGCCGGTGCCGGAGGGGTCGGGGCGGCGCCACGTCCCCGCGAACGTCGACTCGCGTCGGGTACTCACGACGGGTCCCCGGTGAGGCGGCGCAGCGACTCCAGCGCCGCGTCGTCCGCCTCGTCGAACTCGTCGGCACGGGACGCCATCTCGTCGGCGGCCAGCTCCAGCGCGAACTGCAGGAACAGCTGCTCGTACGGCGTCAGCTGGACGGACGGGGCCAGCCACTCGGCGACCTTCGCCCGGTCCTCGGCGTTCAGCAGCAGCGCGACCGGGCGCCCGTCCTCGGCGATGCACCCGACGGTGAGCAGCTGCTCCTCCTCCGGCGCGGGCTCGATCGCCACGTCGAACCGGGACACGACCAGCGGGTCAGCGTCCTTCGACAACGGCGGCCGGACCGCACCCCGGCGGAGCTTGTCGGCCATCGTGTCGATCGCGTCCGCCTGCAAGGCGTGCTGCCTGCTGCGCGTCGACCGGTACTCCCCGGCCTTCTTGCACAGCCACGCGATGATCTGTGCGTCCCGCTCGGCGATGACCTTGGCGGTCCGCTCCCGCGCCTTCCGGCGACCACGCCGCGCGGACTCCAGCGCCAGCCGCAGACGGGCGTGGTCCTGCTCGTCCTCCCAGTGCGTGAGGTTCGCGCCGGTCAGCTCGTTGGACAGCTTGTCCACCTCGGCGGCCAGCGTCAGCGCGATCTCGTGCAGCGCCTTCTCGGTGCCGTCGTTGTACGTGGCGGTCGACCACGTCGACGTGCGCTCGCCGTACTGCCGCAGCCGCACCAGCGCCGCAGCGAGGGTCATCGGGGCGCTCATGCCGCACGCTCCGGGGCCGTCGCCAGCGCCACAGCCTCAGCCAGCTCCGTCACCGCCGCGACCTCATCCGGCGAGCCGTACCCCGACAGGCAGACCAGAACGTCAGACACCCGGCCCGACACCATCACCCACGCCACGCCCGGAGCCCACACCTCCCCGGCGGGCAAGCCCAACGCCTCACGCCACGAGTCGAACGCTGTACGCATGGACTCGTGCACCGACACCGCCAACTGCGGCTCGCCGTGGTTGTCGATACGGAACGTTGCCGCCGGCAAGTCCGGGAACCGGCGGAGAAGGTCAGCCAGCAGCAGCACGGGCGCTCCCTGCTGGCGAAGATGAGATGATGTGAACACGGTGTCCTCGATTTCTCTGAGTGGTTGAGGTGCCGTCGGGACGTTCGGCCGGCCAGGGCTGGGCGTCCCTTGTGCGTGGTGGGTCAGGCGGCGGCGCGCTGTGCGAGCGGGTCTGCCTGCTCCAGCGCCCGGAGCCAGGCCATGACCCCGTCGCGGGGGTACAAGGTGTCGCGGCCGACGCGCGTCCCTCGGGGGCCGATGCCGCGGTGCCGCATCTGCCGCACCGCGTGCGGCGTCTTACGGATGAGTGCCGCGACTTCCTTCGTCGTCATCAGGTCCGGCGCGGCGGTGGTCGTTGCCACTGTCGTCTCCGTTCGTTTCCGGTACGAGGTCAGCGATGTCGCATCCCAGGTGGGTAGCGATTCGAGCGAGAGCCTCGGGCTGAGGGTCCGTCTCCCCTCGTTCGATGCGGGAGAGGTGCGATGCGGATATCCCGGCGGTCCGCGCGAACCGGCGCAGGCCCTGCCCGCTCGTTTCGCGTCGCTGCCGGATTCGCGGTCCGTCGGCTTTCATGGCGGAGACGATACGCAACGATGCGCAGGGATGCAAGCGTTCGCGTTGGGATGGGTCGAGATGGATCACGCCGCGTATAGGACGTGTCAGTTTTCAGTCATGTTCAGGGGTTGGCATCGCGTGCCGGGGAGGGTGGCCTTACTCTGTTGCCGATCGTTGCTCGCCGTTGCGTGCATAGGGCAGTTGACACGGAGAGGGGCCACCCCCCATGAACCGCGACCCAGAGAGCTGGGCCCGGCTCGGCCGCGCACTCCGCAGCGCCCGCGAGGGCGCCGGGTTTACCCAGGCAGAACTGGCCGAAGTCGCCAACGTCTCAAGCCGCAGCATCCAAGACGCCGAAGGCGGCAAAGTTCCAACCGGGCGCCGCCCCTACACCCTCGCCCGCATGGCGGCCGCACTCGGCTGGCCGGCAGGGGCGGTGGATGACGTCCTGGACGGGGCGGCGCCGCCGGGAGACGACGGCCAAGACATCCCCGTACAGGTGCAGGTGGACGAGGAGACAGCGAGCGGCGCCATCACCAACGCCATGGTGCGGGCCCTCGACAACGCCACCCCCGCCGAAATCCGCGAAGCCGTCCGCCTCGCCGTGGACGCATTGCGTCGACACGGGGTCATTAGTGAGACGGATGGCGTACAACCTTCAACGAAACGTGTGAACCCGTAGTCACCAAACGGTCACTCGGCATATTCTCCTAACCCCCGGAGCCTGCCGCTCCGGAAGAGAACGGGGACACGCATGCCTGATGAGCCGATCCTGATATCCGCAGACCTGGGCCCGCGCGTGGCCGCTTTCACCGCCCGCACCAACGGCCGGCCCACCGCCGTCGTTAACACCCGGGCCCACACCCAGCCGCGCATGCGCGTTCAGGCCGCTGTCGCCCTGCTCGCCTGCGGCATCGACGCGGGCCACGCACTGGGAGCACTCCATGGGGTACGTAGCTGACCGCTGGCACAAAACCCGCCCGCAACCGGGCGAGCCCGAGTGCGGCCAGCACAAGGGCATGGTCGCCTCCGTGAACCACGGGAAGGGCAAGCGCTGGCAGGCCCGCTACGACGACCCCAACGGCAAGGAGATCACCAGCCTCTGGGCCACCAAGACCGAAGCCGAACGGGAGATCAACAAGCAGGAGGCGGCCAAGCAGGCTGGCTCCTGGCTGGACCCGAAGGCCGGCCGCGTCACGTTCGAGCGGTTCGCCCTCGATACGTGGCTGCCCGCTCAGTCGATCAACGGGCGATCCGAGGTCGAGTACCTGGGCGCGCTGCGGCGTTACGCGATCCCCGAGTGGGGGCAGCGCGAGATGCGGTCCATCAAGCCGTCCGAGGCGGGGGCCTGGCAGAAGCTCCTCGTCACCAAGTACGGGCTGTCCGGGTCCTACCCGAACCGGGTGGCGCGGTACGTCCGCGGGGTGTTCCGCCTCGCCGTCATCGACCGCGTCATCCCCGTCAGCCCGTTCGAGCGCATCCCCGCCCCGCCCCTGGACGAGTCCGCTGTGCAGCCGCCTGACGTGGCGGAGGTGCGGCAGCTGATCGCTGCGGCGAACATCGACCGGTGGCGCACCATGATCGAGTTCACCGCGCTGACCGGTCTTCGCTCCGGGGAGATCCGGGGGCTGCGTCTCGCGCGCGTGGATTTCCTGCGCCGCACGATGCTCGTGGACCAGCAGCTGGTGTACGAGAAGGGGAAGGGCCTGTACTTCGATGAGCTGAAGACCGGCGCCGGACTCCGCACGTTGCCGCTGACGAAGCGCGCCGTCGATGTCCTGGCCGCCTACATCGAGCGGCACCCCGTGCCGCAGTCCGGGCCGGGGGCCGGACTCATCTTCACGATGCCGGCCGCCGGACTGATCGGTGAGTCCACGATCGACTACGCGATCAAGTCCGTCTGCAAGAAGGCGGGGCTGGAGCCGAGGCACTGGCACGAGCTGCGCCACCACTACGCCTCGGTCCTCATCGGGGGCGGCGAGAATCCGAAGGTTGTGCAGAAGAGGTTGGGACACAAGGACGTCATGACGACGCTCCGGACGTACAGCCACTTGTTCGCTGAGGCGGAGGAACGGACGCGTGACGTTCTGGATGCGGCGTGGGCCGAGCCGGGTGAAACTGGCGCCGAGACGGAATCCTCCGGAACGAGCGGAAGGATTCCGGAATCACGGCCCGCATCCGGGGTAGTCGCCCAGCTCAGAGGGTAGTCCGGGACATCACGCCTGGATGTTCCAGGCCGAGAGCGCCTGAGCAGGTCACGGGGCTGCGGGCCGGTTGACCTGGGAAGAGACGCATTCCAATGCGTTTCAACGCATCCCATGGCGACCCGTGAACGTACGGAAAGATTCCGGAATCCAGCCGCCCAGCGGAAGGATTCCGGAACGCCAGACGCCCCCTGACCACCTGGAACAACACCCCAACAGGTCCCAGAACCCGGAAGGCCCCGGCTCGCATCGCGCGAGACCGGGGCTCTTCCAGAAGTGCGACCGTTTAGGTACTGACTCAAGATCATTAAGTGGCGACCGTTTGGTCGTGCCCCTCCGACGAACCCCCCTGCCCGAGTGGGCCATCACCCGACGGAGGGAACTCGGCGAACGCCTCGTCGCCACCCGTCGCGCGGCCGGCCTCTCACAAGACCAGCTCGCCGACCGCGTCGGCGTCGAGCGCCGCACCATCCAGCGGTACGAATCAGGGGAGCGAGACCCCCGCTACACCGATTTGCTGCTCATCGCGGACGCCCTGGGGGCCCCGCTCGCCGATCTGGTGCAGGAGTAGCCCTACCCGCCCCCCGGCCACCGCCGGCCTCGGGGACGGGCAGGGGGATCAGGTGGGGTACCGGTGCGGCTGGCCCGGTGCCGGGTCGCACAGCTCGCGGTGCATCCGCAGGGAGATCCCCGGCCCGGTCGCCCCGGGAATGTCGTACACCTCGGACTCGTCGGGCTCCATCGGCTTCTCGCAGCGGGCGCAGATCATGCGGTCACCGCCGCGTCCCGGGCCTCGCGCCATGCGGTTTTCAGGTCGTGGGCGTCCTCGCAGTCGACGCCGGTCTGCCTGCATGAGGCGCACAGCTGGGTGTGCCGGATGAACCGGCCGTACGCGACCTCCGCCTGCTCTTGGGCTCTGTGCTGGGCCTGTGCGGGCCCGGTACGCTCTGCCATGGCGCGCTCCTCGTAGCGTCGTCCATACCCCCGGACCGGTGACACGGTTGCGGGGGTTATCTCTGTGCCGGACACCCTACTCCCAGCGAGATAGGTGCGATAGGTGCGATAGCCCCACCAGGTCAGCTTGTCTCGCCGAGCGGACGGTGCGGACCTAGCGTCGCGGTATGGACTGGCAGCCGGATATCCCGAGGTGGCGGCAGGTGTATGCCCTGCTGGAGGAACGTATTGATGACGGGACGTACCCGCCCGGGACTCGTCTGCCGTCCGCGATCGATCTTCAGGGTGAGACCGGGGTCAGCCCGGTGACCGCGCGCCGGGTCCTGCGGGAGCTGCGCGCGGCGGGGCTGGCGTACATGGAGCCGGGGATCGGGACGTTCGTGACGCGGCTGCCCGAGCCAGGGGCATAACGAAGCGCCCCGCCGGGTGGAGGCGGGGCGCTTATCCCCGTGGAGTCGGGGAGTAGTTCGGTGCAGCAGACCCGTCTGGGCCATCCCCGTGGAGTTGGGGAGCAATTCCCTGCGACAGACTCGCCCGGGCCATCCCCGTGGAGTTGGGGAGCAGTACCAAGAGGCCCGTCCGGGTTGGGCCATCCCTGCCGGAGCGGGGAGTACGGGTTGAATGTATCGGGTTGGCGCGGTGAGTGAAAGCCCTTCACTCGATCGGGTGACACCCCTTGCCAACCTTGCCCCACGTGGGGCAAGGTTGGGTCATCGCTAAGGGAACAACCCGGGCCGCCTGCAAGGGGAACGCCATGAGCACCGACATCTACGAGGGCATGACCGGCCGCGAACTCGCCTCCTACGACCTGCTGGACGAGGCCATGACCGCCCACAACCTGACCCAGCGCAACGCCCACGAGGCCATTACGGCCCTGCTCCAGGACCTCGTCGCCGACAACCAGGACCTGATTCTGGACCGGCGCCCGGTCCGCACCGTCACCGCCCCCGGCGTCGACCACAACCACTGGTTGACCGTGTCCGACGAGACCGCCGACCACATCCGCGAAGCCCTCGCCGCCATCTACGAGCACTGACCCCATGCCCAATACCTCCGAACTGTGGACCCGGGACGAGGTCGCCGACTACCTCGGCATCGCGCCGGGCAGCGTTCGCCGCCAGATGTCCCGCTGGGGCATTGAGCGCACCGACACCATCCGGCACCCGCACAGCGGCCGGGCGCTCGCCCGCTACTCTGCTGCCGCAGTCAAGGCCGCTCGCGCTGCGGCACCCGGACAGGGTGCCCGTACCGACCGCGCCTGAGTATGACGAAAGCGCCCCCGCCACCGGTCGCAACCGGGGCGGGGCGTCGCCGTTCAGTCGCGGGACACCAGGGTTGCGGTGAGGGACCGGGACGTGATCGCGTACGACGGCCGGGTCGGGATGTCGTTCGCCTCGAAGGCCACGTACAACGGATTGCCCACGGCGGTGCCGTCGAACCCGTACAGCGACGTGACCGACAGGGTTCGGTTTCGGTCCTCGGGCCCCGGCAAGACGTTCGCGCTCGCCCCCGCGATCTCGAACGAGGAGAACAGCCGCAGCTTGACCCACTCGACGGACCCCGGGGCCACCCACCGCGAGTACGACACGGTCGCCGTGATCAGCCAGATGCCGGGGATGAACGGGATGAAGCTGTCGCGGGGCATCTGCGTGCTGACGCCCCACAGCGCCCCGCCCGAGTTCTCCTCCAGCACCTCGTACGACACCTGCAGCAGCGGCCCGGCTCCGTACTCCTGCCTCGTGGAGCCGCCCGTGGCCCGGAACATGGGCCGCTGCCCGATGCCGTCCTGCAGGGTCTTGAGGTCGGCGTCGTACGCCGTCGCCAGCGCCTCCAGATCGGCGGCCACCGTCGTCGGCGACGACAGGTCCGGGTACGGGTAGCCCCGGTTCGATGTGATCCCCATCAGTACCCTCCCGGGAGGTTGCCCATCTTGACCGCCCACAGGGACCGGTCCTGCATGTTCACGGTCGCGCCCGCCGTAGACGTGACGGCCACCGTGATGTCCGCCGGGGTCACCCCGTCCGCGTAGGTCAGCATCGCCACGGACACGTACGTGTTCGTAGGGCTACTGCCTGTGTTGTTGTTGCCCTGGAGGGACGCCCGCGCCGTGGCCCCGGACGCCGAGTTCGTGATGTCGGCACGCATCCCCCACGACCCCGTCGCCGGGGTGACCGCAACGGACGCGCCGACCATGTACAGACCCTGCTCGATGATCCGGATGCGGGTGTTGCTGGCGCCCAGGTCGATCATCCCGCCGACGTCGAACTCCTCGGCCGCGAACGTGACGACGTTGGCCACGAACGGGGTGAGCGTCTGGTTCGCGATCGCGGACATGCGCGCGGCCGGCCGATGCGCGGCAGCGTCCAGGCGGTCCGCGAGCTGCTGCACCAGGCTGTCCAGATCCAGGGCCATGTCCTGAATCGTCGGGCCCAGGGTGCTGACCGGGTCGGTGAGCACCGGGTACGTGATGCCCCGGGGGGTGGTCGCGGTCATGATCAGGCCTCATTCCGTCGAGCCGTGACGAAGTCCCAGACGACGCCCGTCACATCGGTGACGGTGGAGCGCAGGGCGACCCGCATCCACCCGTCGATCGTGGACGTCACCGTCCCGGACAGCGGCGTCCACGGCGGGGCCGGAACGAGGTCCGTGGCCTCCGCGACGAGGGTGTCCGGGCCGACGGTGGTCGGGTACAGGTCGGTGGGGGCGGCGAACCAGAGCACGTACAGGGCCGCGTCGACGGCCACCGGGGGGTTGTCGCCCAGCGACGCCCCGGCATACGCGGAGACGGTGAGGACGTCGCCGGTACTGACGGGGATGGCCTCGGAGTACAGGTAGCTCTGCGCGGTGGTGGCGGTGGTCGCGGTCACGAGCGCGCTGTGCCCGCCGTCGACCGCGACCGCGTCGGTGACCGAGACGGTGGAGGCGGAGGCGATGTCGTACAGGGTCCAGTCCACCGGGCTCGTCCCGACCCCCGACGCTTCGAAGCTGCCGTTGCTGACGAGGCTGCTGCCGGCCCCGGCGATGCGGCCGAGGATCTGCCAGGACGAGTCCTGCCGGATCACGGACACGAGGTCCCCGGCGGCCGGCTGGTACGGGCTGATGAACGACGCGGGGAACGAGGTGCCGCCGACGACGACGACCGCAGATCCGGCCGTCGCCGACGCGACCGTACCCGTACGGACCTGGGCCCACGGCCCGGACGACGCAGCGAGTACCTGCGGGGTGGGATTCGTCATCAGAA
Source organism: Streptomyces sp. 130 (assembly GCF_007096885.1). Lineage (GTDB taxonomy): Bacteria > Actinomycetota > Actinomycetes > Streptomycetales > Streptomycetaceae > Streptomyces. Next base: position 34,454 of record NZ_VJNO01000053.1, read on the forward strand.
CGCCTCCAGCTGAGTAGCCCACAGCTCCGCCTGGCTGTTCCACGACGTGGCGCCGGACGAGCTGTGACGGATCTGGATGGACAGGGCGACCGGCTCCTGGAAGCTGAGTACCGCGTCGGCGTACCCCGCGATCATCGACCCGGACAGGGGGGTCGCGTAGCCGGGCGTCTGGAAGTTCGACACCGGGCTGCCGTTGATGAGGAACCGCACGCGCAGCTGGGTGAGGGTGCTGGTGGTGGACGAGGTGTACGCGCCGACGTAGTACCGGCCCGGCTCCACGATCTGCACGACGCCGGTGCTGGTGTCGGACATGCCGCCGGTGTCGACCGTCTCCGACGTGAACACCGGGATGCGGTCCTGCCCGGTCCCGGTGACCGAGGCGGCCTGCATGCGGACGGAGTCGGGGTTGAACACGTCCTGCTCGGCCTGCGCGTACACGGTGTCGAGGGCGGCGTCGGCGGCGTACGCGAGCGCCGCGATCTGCGTGACGGTCGAGGCGTCCTTCACGAGGGGCGGATCGCACTCCGGGTACGGGATGCCGTAGTTGGGGGTGGTGTCCACGGGCTACTCCTCCCCGACGCCGAGCGTGCCGGCGGAGCGGGTGGTCAGGGTCATGGCGGTGCCGGTGACGAGCGGGTACGTGATGCCGTCGGTGATCTGGTCGGCGCTGTAGCCGCGGTAGCCGAGGCGGACGGTGTCGCCGGGTTCGATGGTGTAGTCGGGGACGACGGTGGCCTGCCACTGCTCGGTCAGGGCGGTGGCGGCGGCGAGTTGGGTGCGGGCCAGGGTCTGTGCCTGCGCGATGCTCTGTGGGGTCTGGACCTTGAGGACTTGGACGACGCGCCCGAAGGGTCCGCCGAACTGGGTGGGGCTGGTCGGGGACAGGTCGCGGGCGACGCGGCGTACGGGCTCGGACCCGTCCATGCGCTCCGCGACGACCACAACCGAGTTGGCGGTGCCGTCGCGGGTCTGCGTCACGTCCGCCGACGCCATGAGGCCCTGCGGCCCGTCGAGGAACTGCTGTACCGGGGCGCCGGGCTGGTAGCTGTAGGAGCGGACGACGAACGAGCCGTCGCCCAGGGCGTACCAGCGCCCGCCGACCGCCTGCGCGAGGTCGTCCAGGGCCTGCCCGCGGTCCTCGTCCCATACCAGCTGCGGTGTCGGCGCGGTGGCCAGGGTGTCTGGGCCGAACGTGGCCTGCGGGATGGCGCCCCGGATGAGGCGCTGGATCTCCGACAGGATGGAGAGGGAGCTGGAGCGCTCGGGCGCCTCGAACCGGGCGGCGACGACGTCGGCGGCGAGGTCGTCCACGGAGAACTGCACCGTCCCGGCGGCGGAGCGGCGAACCCCCCACACCCGGCCCGTGATCAGCGGCCACAGCTCCTCGGACCCGTCCCCATAGCCGACGCCCGCGCGGATACGGACGACGGCCTGGTACGGGGAGAACGGGGACTGCGGGGTGCGGGGGAACCACTCGTCAGCCAGGGTGAACGAGGCCGTCCTCGTCACCCGGTTGGTGAGCTGCGCGGACACCTGCCCGGTGATCACCGGTACGTCCGTGGCCAGCGGCGCCCCGTCGATCGTGAACGCGTCCACCCTGGCGATTCGGTGGTGCGGGCCACGGATCACGCTCTTGTACAGGTCGGAGCTGGGCAGCATCAGGTGACCACCAGGTTGTCGAAGCGGAAGACGTACGGGACATTGGTCAGCGCCGTGCCCGCGAGGGTGCGAACCCCGGCTGCCGACGGACCGGTCAGCGCGGCGTCCGTGGACGTGATCTGCCATCCCGCCGGCTCCGGGGCGGCGGTCGGCCACACCTTCCCGGCGACCGTGGTCCCGAAGCGGGCGAACCGAATCGTGTACGGGGTGCCCGCTACGTAGGTGTGGCCGGTGTCGAAGAAGGAGCCGAGCTGCGTCTCGACCCCGTCGCGCTTGCGGAGGGTGAGGGTGACGGGTCCGGCCGGGTCGATGCGGACGCGGGCCATGTACATGTGCGTGGGGTCGGCGTACTGGGCGACCGCGAACACGTACGCGTAGTCACCGGCTGGCATTGCGGGCAGCAGGAACTGGACCCGCATGGACGTGTCCGGGCCCGCCCACGGCACGGTCGTGGTGTGGAAGACGTTGCTGGTCGGGTGTGTGTGAACGCCCGCTGATCCGGTGACGGAGAAGTCCGCCGCTGGCCCCTCGCGTACCGTCCACGGCTGCCCGGTGTCGGCGGTGCCCCAGCCGCCTGCGACGGTGCGGGTGAAGGTGTCCAGGATGGGGTTCAGCGGCTCGCCGTCGGGACACAGCACCTCCCCAGCCGCCAAGTCCGCGAACGTGCGGCCGGCGGGCAGATCACCGTACGTGGGGTAGGCGTCCGGGAGGGCGCACCAGGTGGCGCACGCGGTGCCCTGCGCCGGGCCGAGCGGCCGGTCAACGACGGTGACCGGGACCTCCCAGCGGCGTTCGGGGCGGCGCTGGTCTCGGCTGATCCGCGACATGGTCACGTCGCCCGGCTGCACGAATCGGTCGCGCACCCCGTACTCGGGCGGCAGTTGGAGCAGCAGCGGGCCCCCGGCGGTGAACAGGTCGTAGACGCGGTCGATCGCATCCAGGCTGCGGGTGAAGAAGGTGAGGCTGGTGTCGGCGTGCTTGCGCCGGGCCCAGACGTCGGCCGGCCGCTCCGCGTTGAGGACGTCGAACAGGCCGCTGTCCGCGCGCCATGTCTCGTCGCCGAGCCCCACCCACACCAGCTCCGGGCTCGGTTGGGCGCACCCCGGGACGTGCCCGGACTGAGCGGCGTCGCAGAAGTCGAGTGCGAGGTCGGCCCAGGGGCGGAGCGGGTCCCGCAGCCACACCTGCCCGGCCTGGTCCAGCGGGCCCGCCGTGTACGTGGTGACGGACCCGGTCTGGTCGCCGGTCGCCCGGTAGTACAGCGGGGTGCCGAACGGGGCGGTGGTGTCCGTGTAGACGGCCTGCTCGGCCAGTAGTGGGGCGGCCACCGCGATCAGGGTGTACGGGCCGGTGGCCGTAGTGGCCCGCTCCAGGGCGTAGCTGGTGTCCGTCCCGGCCGTGCCGGTGAAGTCGACGTCGATGACGGCGTAGCTGGGCATCAGAACCGGACCCCCTGGGCTGCGGTGCGTTCGTGCTGCTGGATCTGGCCGTCGGCCACCATGCGCATGCGCGGGTAGAACTCCTCGTCCCCGATGAAGAACTGCACCCGCATGGGCTGCGCCGACACGGCGGGGGCGGACACCCCGGCCAGTTGCGGGCCGAACGCGGGCAGCCGCCCCGTCAGGCCCTGGAGTTCGGCCCGGACCCGGGGCACGGCGCGCTGAATGCCCGCGATCAGGCCCTCGATCAGCAGCTCACCCGACGGCGCCAGGATCCGCGCGTCCAGCTCAGCCGGCCCCTTCCAGTCCGGCAATTTGCTGGTCAGGTCGGACAGGGTGCTGGTGACAGCGCCGATCTTCGACTGGATACCGTCGATGAGTCCGCTGATGAGACTCGCGCCCGCGTCGTACAGCACGTGGCCCAGGTCGCCAACCGCGTTCGCCGC
>NZ_VJNO01000054.1 GCF_007096885.1 Streptomyces sp. 130
TACGTCATCCGGTTGACGTACGACCGGGCGCGGTAACGTACGCGGCGACTGCGGCCGGGACGGCCGGAGCACGCGGGGGGGGGGGGGCGCCCCCCGGGGGGGGCCCCCCCCTCCTCCGTGTTCAGCCCAGATTCAGGCTGCGCAGGACCAGACCCGTCGCCGGCTTCGGGCCGAACGACGTCGACTTGCGGGGCATGGTGACGCCCTGGCGGGCCAGGTCCCGGACGAGCTCCTCGCGTACCGGATGCATCAGCACCGCCGTCGAGCCGTGCCGCTCGGCCTGCTCCACGGCGGCGGCCGTGTCGTGGATGTAGGCGATGTGCGCCGGGTCGTCCGGGATGCGCCACACCTCGTCGAGCAGCGCCGCGTGCAGGACCGTCGCGTCGAGGGTGCGCCAGGCGGCCGGACGGTCCGCCGGAACCGTGCGGGCCAGCAGCGCCTCGTCCGGGCGGTCGACCAGATGGAAGGCCCCGTCGCCCGCGAGCAGGAAGGCGTTGCCCTCGGCGGCCGCCCCCGCCAGGGCCGCCATCGCGTCGGGCAGCGGCCCCGTCACCTCCCGTATCCGGAACAGGCCGGTCAGCGCGGCCAGCGCGTCCGCGACGGGCAGTCCGTGCAGCAGGCGGTGGATGGCGCGGACCCGGAGCGGGTGGCGGGCGGTGTCCACCAGGAGCACCAGGCCGTAGTCCCAGGGGCCCGGGCCCGTGTGCTCCCGCTGAAGCCGGAGATACGTGGCCCAGCGGTGATGGCCGTCCGCGATCAGGGCCTGGTGCCGGGCCAGGTCCGCCTGGATCTCCGCGCGTTCGGCGGGATCGGTGACCGCCCACAGCCGGTGGCGGAAGCCGTCCTCCGTGGTCGTGCAGAGCAGCGGTTCGCGCTCGACGGTCCGCTCGACCACCGCGGTCGCCCCCGTCGCCCGGTCCCCCTCGCCCCGGTACGTCAGCAGCAGCGGCTCCAGGTGGGCGGCGGTGGCGCGCATCAGATCGGCCCGGTCCTCGACCACATGCGCCATGACGTCCTCGTGCGGAAGCACCACCCCGTCGGCCGGTCCCGTCAGGGCGAGGGCGCCGATGACGCCCCGTTGCAGGATCTCGTCGTCGCGCTGTTCGTACACGTACAGGGCGGGCTCGGCGTCCGGCGCCAGGACGCCCTCCGCGAGCCAGTCGTCCAGGGTGGATGCGGCCCGGGCGTTGCGGGCGGCGACCGTGCCGGCCTGCGGCAGGATCAGCCGGACGATGTTGTGCGGGTCCGCCGACTCCAGGTGCAGCAGACCGTCGGGCCGCACGACCACGTCGTACGGGGGAGAGGTCACCGCGGCGAGGCTGCCGACCCGCTCGGGGACGTACCTCAGCCCGCGGAACGGAAGCAGACGCAGTCCCTGATCCGGCGTGCCTCGTGTGTTCATCCACGCATCGTAAGTGCGGTACGGGGATGCGCGATGATCGGGGCAGAAGCAGTCGATGAGGAGCGCGGAACATGAGCGGGACGAGCAGGACCAGGCCGAGCGGCAGCAGCACCGCGCTGAGTGAGGCGTACGACACGGCGCTGCTCGACCTGGACGGAGTCGTGTACGCGGGCGGGCTGGCGATCGACCACGCCGTCGAGGCACTCGGCGCGGCGCGGGACGGCGGGATGCACCTGGCGTACGTCACCAACAACGCGCTGCGCACCCCGGCCGCGGTGGCCGCGCACCTGACCGAGCTGGGCGTCCCGGCCGAGCCCACCGATGTGATCACCTCGGCCCAGGCCGTGGCCCGGCTGGTCGCCGACCAGCTGCCCGCCGGGGCGCGAGTCCTGGTCGTCGGCGGCGAGGGGCTGCGCGTCGCGCTGCGGGAACGCGGCCTCGAACCCGTCGAGTCGGCCGACGACGACCCGGTCGCGGTGGTCCAGGGATACGGCGGCCCCGACCTGGCGTGGGGCCGGTTCGCGGAGGCGTCGTACGCGATCAACCGGGGGCTGCCGTGGTTCGCGTCCAACACCGACCTGACGATCCCCGGCGCCCGGGGCATCGCCCCGGGCAACGGGGCGGCCGTCGAGGTCGTCCGCATCGCGACCGGCGCCGAGCCGCAGGTGGCCGGCAAGCCGCTGCCGCCGATGCACCGCGAGACCGTGCTGCGCACCGGCGCCGAACGGCCGCTGGTGGTCGGCGACCGGCTCGACACCGACATCGAGGGGGCGTTCAACGGCGGCGTCGACTCGCTGCTCGTGCTGACCGGAGTGACCGACGCGGCCCAGCTGGTGACCGCCCCTCCCGAGCACCGGCCGACGTACATCGACGCGGACCTGCGCGGGCTGCTCACCGGACAGCCCGAGGTGACGGAGCGCGGCGGGGGATTCGGCTGCGGCGGCTGGACGGCCTCCACCGAGGACGGCGCGCTGGTGCTGGACGGTGACGGCGACCCGCTCGACGGGCTGCGGGCGCTGTGCGCGGCGGCCTGGTCGCACGCCGGGGACGGGGCCTGTGACCTGGCCGCGGACGAGGCCGTGGCCCGGCTAGGGCTGTGAGGGCGGGCCCGGAGCCCCGTAGGCTGGGTAGGCTAACCTAACCGGGTGTTGGTTGAGAGCCCCCCGGATTCCAGTTCCGGCCCGATAGCCGCGCCGGACAAGGCCGCCGCTCCCCGCAGACGTCACGCGGCGAGAGCGGCGGGGCTCCTGGTGGCCGTGGCCGTCCTCGTGCTGGTGTGTCTCGCGTCCGTCGGGATCGGCGCCAAGGCGCTGCCGCTCCCGGACGTGTGGCACGGCCTGTTCCACTACGCGGGCAGCGGCGACGACGTCCTCGTGCGCAAGGTCCGGGTCCCCCGCACCGTGCTGGGGCTCCTCGTGGGTGCCGCGCTGGGCATCGCCGGTGCGGTGATGCAGGCGCTGACCCGTAACCCGCTCGCCGAGCCCGGCATCCTCGGCGTCAACGCGGGGGCCTCGGCCGCCGTCGTCTCCGCGATCAGCTTCTTCGGCGTGACCTCGCTGACCGGCTATGTGTGGTTCGCCTTCGCGGGCGCCGCGACCGTGTCGGTGGCCGTGTACTTCCTCGGCGGGAGCCGGTCCTCGACGCCGGTGCGGCTCGCGCTCGCCGGGACGGCCGTGACCGCCGCACTGTACGGATACGTCAACGCCGTGCAGCTGCTGGACTCGGCGGCGCTGGACCGGCTGCGGTTCTGGCAGGTGGGGTCGCTGGCCTCCGCGAACACCGAGACCGTCGGCAAGGTGTGGCCGTTCATCGCGGTGGGCGTCCTGCTGACCGTGTTCCTCGCCCGCCCGCTCAACGCCCTGGAGATGGGCGACGACACCGCCCGGGCGCTGGGCGCCAACCTGACCAGGACCCGGGTGCTGGCGATGCTCGCCGTGACCCTGCTGTGCGGGGCGGCGACCGCCGCGTGCGGGCCCATCGTCTTCATCGGGCTGATGATCCCGCACCTGGTGCGCACCCTCACCGGACCCGACCTGCGGTGGATCCTGCCGTACGCGGCGGTGCTCTCCCCGGTGCTGCTGCTCGGTGCCGACGTGGTCGGCCGGGTCGTCGCCAGGCCCTCGGAGCTCCAGGTCGGCATCGTCACCGCGTTCATCGGCGGGCCCGTCTTCATCTACCTCGTACGACGCAAGAGGATGTCCCAGCTGTGAGCGCCACGACCACGAAGGAGACGGCGCGCGCCGGCCGTCCGGTACGGGCCGTGCGGACGGCCGGCGGGTACTCGTTCCGGATGAACGTGCGGGCGGCCCTGGTCGTCCTGCTCCTGGCCCTCGTGGCGGCGGGCGCCGCGATCGTCCTCATCGGCAGCGGCGACTTCTCGATGACCCCCGGCGAGGTCCTGACCACGCTTTTCGGCCACGGCACCTTCCAGCAGGAGTTCATCGTCACGGACCTGCGGCTGCCCCGGGTCCTCGTCGGACTCCTCGTCGGCGGGGCGCTCGGTGCCGGGGGCGCCGTCTTCCAGACCATCTCCCGCAACCCGCTCGGCAGCCCCGACGTGCTCGGCTTCGGGCAGGGCTCCACGGTCGGCGCGCTCACCGTGATCGTCCTCTTCGGGGGCGACGCGAAGGAGGTCGCGGCCGGTGCGGTCGTCGGCGGCCTGCTGACCGGTCTCGCCGTCTACCTGCTGGCGTGGAAGCGCGGGGTGCACGGCTTCCGGCTCGTCCTGGTGGGGATCGGGGCGGCGGCCATGCTGACCGCCGCCACCCAGTACCTGATCACCAAGGCGAACCTGGTCGACGCGACGCGTGCCGTCGTCTGGATGACCGGCTCGCTCGACGGCCGCGACTGGGCCCAGGTCTGGCCGCTGCTGGTCGTCTGCGCCGTGCTGCTCCCGCTGGTGTACGGGCACGGACCGGCCCTGCGCGTCATGGAGATGGGCGACGACGCGGCGTACGCGCTCGGGGTACGCGTGGAACGCACCCGCCTCCTCCTCATGGGCGCCGCCGTGCTGCTCGTCGCCGTCGCCACGGCCGCCGCCGGGCCGATCGCCTTCGTCTCGCTGAGCGCCCCGCAGCTGGCGCGCCGGCTGACCCGCTCCACCGGGCCGAACCTGGTGGCCGCGACGTTCATGGGCGCGGCGCTCCTGCTCGTCGCCGACTGGGTCGCGCTCGACGCGTTCGGCGACCGTCAGCTGCCGGTGGGTGTGGTCACCGGGGTGCTCGGCGGCTGCTACCTGGTGTGGCTCCTGGTGACCGAGCGCAAAGCGGGGCGCATATGAGATCCCGTACCGCCCTCCCCCCTCAACCGCCCGTCAGCAGACCGTCCGACAGCCGACCGTCCGACCCCCGGAGTACGACCATGCAGCGCCTCACCGCGGACTCGGTGACCCTCGGATACGACCAGCGGGTCATCGCGGAGAACCTTTCGGTCGAGATACCCGACCACTCGTTCACCGTGATCGTCGGCCCCAACGCCTGCGGCAAGTCCACACTGCTGCGGGCGCTCTCCCGGATGCTGAAGCCGAGCCGGGGCCAGGTGCTGCTGGACGGGCGGTCGATCCACGGGCTGCCCGCCAAGAAGGTCGCGAAGACGCTGGGCCTGCTGCCGCAGTCCTCGATCGCGCCGGAGGGCATCACGGTCGCGGACCTCGTGGCGCGGGGGCGGTACCCGCACCAGGGGCTGCTGCGGCAGTGGTCGCCGGAGGACGAGCGGGTGGTCCAGGAGTCGATGGAGGCGACGGGCGTCGGTGAGCTGGCCGATCGCTATGTCGACGAATTGTCCGGCGGCCAGCGGCAGCGGGTCTGGATCGCGATGGCCCTCGCCCAGCAGACGCCGCTGCTGCTGCTGGACGAGCCGACGACGTACCTCGACATCCAGCACCAGATCGACGTGCTGGACCTGTGCGCCGAGCTGCACGAGACGCAGGGGCGGACGCTGGTGGCCGTCCTGCACGATCTGAACCACGCGGCGCGGTACGCCACCCATCTGATCGCGATGCGCGGCGGGGAGATCGTCGCGGAGGGGGCGCCGGAGGAGATCGTCACCGCGGAGCTGGTGGAGCGGGTGTTCGGGCTGCGGTGCCAGGTGATCTCCGATCCGGAGACCGGGACGCCGCTTGTTGTACCTGCTGCGCGCGTTGCGCGCGGAACCGAAAAGACGTCCTCAACCGCCGGACGGGCTTGAATTTGCCGGCCTTGATTCGCACGCGGAGCTTGAATTCGCTACAGCAGTGACTTCAGTTTCAGTAGGTCTCTGAAGCCCGCCTCCAGGCGGACCCGGCCCGACGCCCACGCCTTCGCGAAATTCAGCTCGCCGTCGACCAGGGCGACCAGGTCGTCACCGGTCATCGCGAGGCGGATCTCGGCCTTTTCGCGGGGCGGGCCCTCCAGGGTGTCCAGGACCTGGACGCGACCGCCGAGCAGGCGGCCGGTGAACGTGATGTCCAGGTCCCGGATGTGACAGCTCAGCGAGCGGTCCAGGTCAGCGGCGCGGCGCACGTCGCCGTCGGCCCCCGCGAGGTTGTCGGAAAGTCTGTCGAGTGCGCTGCGGCACTCCGCCATGGTCGCCATCATGATCGACGGTACCCCAGCGCTTCGCGGTAGCGTTTCCACATGAGCGACCCGATGCCCGAGCCCGAGACGGACGCCCCGCCGGAGCCGGCCGAGCCCGCCGGGCCCGCGCCCCTCGGCGTCGTACGGACGCCCACCGGCAACGCGGAGGTGGACGGCCTGCTGGAGCGGCTGGCCGATGCCGACCACCTCGCCGCGGACGGACACACCGAGGTGTACGAGGATGTACACCGGGGCCTGCGCGAGGCGCTGAGCGCGCTGGACGCCGGGCCCGCCCCCGCACCGGGACCACCCGTACCGGTGCCCCCGCACAACCACAGGAGCTGAACCGAACGTGGCAGGAGTCGCCCGTCGCCGTCTCGACGCCGAGCTGGTACGCCGTAAGCTGGCCCGCTCGCGCGAGCACGCCAGCCAGCTGATCGCGGCGGGCCGGGTGACCGTCGGCGGCAACACCGCGACCAAACCGGCCACCCAGGTCGAGACCAGCGCCGCCGTCGTCGTCACCAAGGACGACAGCGACCCCGAATACGTCTCGCGCGGCGGCCACAAGCTGGCCGGCGCCCTCGCCGCCTTCGTCCCGCTCGGGCTGGAGGTCGAGGGCCGCCGGGCGCTGGACGCGGGCGCCTCGACCGGCGGGTTCACCGATGTGCTGCTGCGCGCCGGGGTCGCCCGGGTGGTGGCCGTGGACGTCGGCTACGGGCAGCTCGCCTGGTCGCTCCAGTCCGACGAGCGCGTCGTCGTCAAGGACCGCACCAACGTCCGGGAACTGACCCTGGAGGCCATCGACGGCGAGCCGGTCGACCTGGTGGTCGGCGACCTGTCGTTCATCCCGCTCGGACTCGTGATGCCGGCCCTGATCAGCTGCACGGCCCCCGGCGCCGACCTGGTCCTCATGGTCAAGCCGCAGTTCGAGGTCGGCAAGGAACGGCTGGGCAGCGGCGGGGTGGTGCGCGACCCCGGGCTCCGCGCCGACGCGGTACGGGAGGTGGCCCGCCGGGCCTGGGCGCTGGGGTGGGGGGTGCGGGGCGTGACCGCGAGCCCGCTGCCGGGGCCCTCGGGGAACGTCGAGTACTTTCTGTGGCTGCGGGCCGGAGCACCGGAACTCGATCCCGCGGATGTCGACCGTGCAGTGGCGGAGGGGCCTCGTTGACGACGAATGCGGCACGTACAGTCTTCGTTCTCGCGCACACCGGCCGCCCGGCGGCGATCCGCAGTGCGGAACTCGTCGTGCAGGGGCTGCTGCGCAACGGCCTGTGGGTGCGGGTCCTCGCCACGGAGGCGGCCGATCTGCCGCTGCCCTCGGCCGTGGAGACGGTCACCGATGCCACGCCCGAGGTGCTCAACGGCTGTGAGCTGCTGATCGTCCTCGGCGGCGACGGGACCCTGCTGCGCGGGGCCGAGCTCTCCCGCGCCTCCGGCGTGCCCATGCTCGGCGTCAACCTCGGCCGGGTTGGCTTCCTCGCCGAGGCCGAGCGCGACGACCTCGACAAGGTGGTCGACCGGGTCGTCACCCGGGCGTACACGGTCGAGGAGCGCATGACGATCGACGTCCTGGTGCACAGCAACGGGGACGTCGTCCACACCGACTGGGCGCTCAACGAGGCGGCCGTGCAGAAGGTGTCGCCCGAGCGGATGCTCGAAGTCGTCCTGGAGATCGACGGCCGCCCGGTGACCGGGTTCGGCTGCGACGGCATCGTGTGCGCGACGCCCACCGGCTCGACCGCGTACGCCTTCTCGGCCGGCGGCCCCGTCGTCTGGCCGGAGGTCGAGGCGCTGCTGATGGTCCCGATCAGCGCCCACGCCCTGTTCGCCAAGCCGCTCGTGACCTCGCCCAAGTCGGTGCTCGCCGTCGAGGTCCAGCCGCACACCCCGCACGGGGTGCTGTGGTGCGACGGGCGCAGGACCGTCGAGCTGCCCCCCGGGGCGCGGGTGGAGGTGCGGCGCGGTGCCGTGCCCGTCCGGCTGGCCCGGCTGCACCAGGCGTCGTTCACGGACCGCCTCGTCGCCAAGTTCGCGCTCCCCGTCTCGGGGTGGCGGGGCGCCCCGCACTGACCTCGCGATCCGGGTGCCCGGGCCGTGGCCCGTGTGCGCGCGGGCGGGGAAACCTCGTATGGTCATGTCCGTGTTGGAGGAGATGCGGATACGGTCGCTCGGGGTCATCGACGACGCGGTGGTGGAGCTGTCACCCGGCTTCACCGCGGTGACGGGTGAGACCGGCGCCGGCAAGACCATGGTCGTCACCAGCCTGGGGCTGCTGCTCGGCGGGCGCGCCGACCCCGCCCTGGTGCGGATCGGCGCCAAGGCCGCGGTGGTCGAGGGCCGGATCACGGTGGCCGAGGGCGACGCGGTGGCCCTGCGCGCCGAGGAGGCCGGGGCCGAGATCGAGGACGGGGCGCTGCTCATCAGCCGCACCGTCTCCGCCGAAGGGCGCTCCCGGGCGCACCTCGGCGGCAGATCCGTGCCCGTGGGCGTGCTGTCCGAGCTGGCCGACGAACTCGTCGCCGTGCACGGCCAGACCGATCAGCAGGGCCTCCTCAAGGCCGCCCGGCAGCGCCAGGCCCTCGACCGGTACGCGGGCGACGGCGTCGCCGTGCCGCTCGCCAAGTACGCGGCGGCCTACCGGCGGCTGCGGGACGTCGCGGCGGAGCTGGACGAGCTGACGACGCGCGCCCGCGAACGCGCCCAGGAGGCCGACCTGCTGCGCTTCGGCCTGGACGAGATCGCCGCCGTCGAACCCCTGCCCGGCGAGGACACCGAGCTGGCCGCCGAGGCGCAGCGGCTCGGTCACGCCGACGCGCTCGCCTCCGCCGCCGCCCTCGCGCACACCGCGCTGGCCGGCAACCCGGAGGACCCGGAGGCGCTGGACGCCACGACCGTGGTGGCCGCCGCCCGGCAGGCCCTCGACGGGGTGCGCTCGCACGACCCGGCGCTCGCCTCGCTCGCCGACCGGGTCGGCGAGATCTCCATCCTGCTCGCGGACGTCTCGGGCGAACTGTCCGGTTACGCGGACCAGCTCGACGCCGACCCGCTGCGGCTCGCCGCCGTCGAGGAGCGGCGCGCCGCGCTCACGGCCCTCACCCGCAAGTACGGCGAAGACATCACCGCCGTACTCGCCTGGGCGCAGGGGGGCGCGGCCCGGCTCGGCGAGCTGGAGGGCGACGACGACCGGATCGGGGAGCTGACCGCCGAGCGGGACGCCCTGCGCGCCGAACTCTCCGGCCTCGGGCAGGCGTTGACCGACGCCCGGACGGCCGCCGCCGCGTCCTTCGCGGAGGCGGTGACCGAGGAGCTGGCATCCCTGGCCATGCCGCACGCGCGGGTGTCCTTCGACATAAGGCAGACCGAGGCGGCGGACGAGGCGTCCGGCATCGAGATCGGCGGACGCAGTGTGGCCTACGGACCGTCCGGCGCCGACGAGGTGGAACTGCTGCTGGCCCCGCACCCCGGTGCCCAGCCCCGGCCGATCGCCAAGGGCGCCTCGGGCGGCGAGCTGTCCCGGGTGATGCTCGCCGTCGAGGTGGTCTTCGCGGGCTCCGACCCCGTGCCCACGTACCTCTTCGACGAGGTCGACGCGGGCGTCGGCGGCAAGGCGGCCGTCGAGGTCGGGCGGCGGCTCGCGAAGCTGGCGAAGACCGCCCAGGTCGTCGTCGTCACGCACCTGCCGCAGGTCGCCGCGTTCGCGGACCGGCAGCTGCTGGTCGAGAAGACCGTGGACGGCTCGGTGACCAGCAGCGGGGTCACGGTCCTGGAGGGCGAGGACCGGGTGCGGGAGCTGTCCCGGATGCTCGCGGGCCAGGAGGACTCCGAGACGGCCCGCGCCCACGCCGAGGAACTGCTCGCCACGGCGCGCGCGGACGGGTAGCCGTCTGGGCCGGGGCGCGCTCGGCGCGTGCCCCGGCTCTCGCACCCGCCGTACGGGTGTCGTGGCGCCGTACACGCTTTCACCCGTGCGGGTGGTGTGCGGCGCCCGGTTTGTCGCGATGCGCACGGGAGTAACGGTTCCGTCGTGCCGGAACGTGCGTACGGACTGGCATCCTTGGCCGTGTTCGTACCCCCGACTCGGGAGCCCCGGGAGCCAATCGACGTGTCACAGCTGCGCACGGTCCAGGTACTCGGCGGCGGCGGTGCCGGCAGCAGCACGCACGCCGGCTCGCTGGCCGCCGGGCTGGTCGCCCGGGGCGTGCGGGTCACCGTCTGCGCGCCCGCCGCGCTGGACCGCACCCACGCCTTCACCACCACCGGCGCCCACTTCGCGCCCGTGCCCCGGCGCGGCGACCCCGCGGCCCTCGCCGCCCTGCGCGCCGCCTGCGCCGACGCGGACGTCGTCCACGCGCACGGACTGCACGCCGCCGTGCGGGCGGCCCTGGCGATCGGCCGCAGGCCCGTGCCCCTCGTCGTCACTTGGCACACCCGGGCCCACGCCGAAGGGGCCCGCCGCCGGCTGCTGCACCTCCTGGAGCGGAGGGCGGTGCGCACGGCGGCCGTGGTGCTCGCCACCTCCTCCGATCTCGTCGACCGGGCACGCGCCCGGGGCGCCCGCGACGCCCGGCTCGCGCCCGTCGCCGCTCCCCGCCCGCCGCGCCCGGCCGGGCCGGGCGCCGACAAGCTCCGGGCCGAAATCGGAGCGGTGGAAAGGCCGTTGATCGTGGCGCTCGGCAGCCTCGTACCGCATCACGGCTACGCGACCCTGCTCGACGCGGCGGCCGTGTGGCGCCTGCTCGACCCCGTACCGCTGGTGGCCGTCGTCGGTGAGGGCCGGGAGCGGGCGGCCCTGCGGCGGCGGATCACCGCCGAGGGCCTGCCCGTCGAACTGCTCGGCGACCGGTCCGACGCCGCCGCCCTCCTGGCCGCCGCCGATGTCGCCGTCCTGCCCAGCCGCTGGGAGTCCCGCTCGACCGTCGCCCAGCAGGCGCTGCGGTCCGGGGTGCCCCTGGTCGCCACGGCGGTCGGCGGCACGCCCGAACTCGTGGGGGACGCCGCCGTCCTCGTGCCGTACGCGGACGCCGAGGCGCTGGCCGTCGAGGTGGCCCGGCTGCTCGGGGACCCGGCCGAGCGGGACCGGCTGGCCGCCGAGGGCCTGCGCCAGGCGGCGAGTTGGCCGACCGAGGACGACACGGTGGCCCAGGTGCTCGCGGTGTACGACGAACTGGCCCGGCCGTCGGCCCGTTGACAGCCTCCCGACCGGCTGCGATCTTGAAAAAACGGAGACCGAGCGGCCGGGGAGGGCACGTGGGAGAGGCATCTCAGACGTACGGGGACGAGGGCACCGCCGCCGGCGGGCTGCCCGGCCCCCTCGTCCCCGCCGACTGGCTCGCCGCGCGCCTCGGTGCCCCCGGACTGCTGGTGCTCGACGCGTCGGTCGGCGCGCACCGGGGGAGCGGGCGGCGGATCGAGGGGACCCGGGTCTTCGACATCGACGGCGCGCTCTCCGACCACGCGGCCCCGGTGCCGCACACCATGCCGGACGCCGCCCGGTTCACCGAGGAGATGCGGGCGCTCGGCCTGAACGACGCGGACACCGTGGTCGTCTACGACGCCGCCGGGATCTACTCCAGCGCCCGGGCCTGGTGGATGCTCCGGGCCATGGGCTTCGACCGGGCCGCCGTCCTCGACGGGGGCCTGCCCGCCTGGACCGCCGCCGGACTGCCGGTCACCGAGGACGCGCCGGAACCGGCCGCCGGGGGCGGGGACTTCACGGCCCGGCCCCGGCCCGGGCTTTTCGTCGGCGCCGGAGAGGTGGCGGAGGCGCTGGCCGATCCGGAGGCGGTGGTGCTGGACGCCAGGACCCGGGGGCGGTTCGAGGGCACGGAGCCCGAGCCGCGGGCCGGGCTGCGCGGCGGCCATATGCCGGGGTCCGTCAGCCTGCCGTTCGGCCGGCTGACGGACCAGGGCCGGATGCGGGCGCCGGACGAGCTGCGCGCCGCGTTCGCCGGTGCGGCCGGTGACCGCGAGCGGCTGTACTTCAGCTGCGGGTCGGGCGTGACCGCCTGCGTCCTCGCGCTCGGGGCCGAGCTGGCCGGCTATCGGCGTACGGCCGTGTACGACGGTTCCTGGAGCGAGTGGGGGCTGCCTGCCCCGGACCGGCCGGTCGCGACGGGCCCGGCGAAGGGCTGAGCCCTCGAACGGCCGCCTACGCCCGGTCGAGCCGGTCCCGTCGCTCCCCGGCGCGCTCCGGTCCGGCAGGCCGCAGCAGCCGCCCGCCGAGCAGCACCGCGCAGGCCCCGGTGGTCAGCAGCCCGCCGGCGAGGAAGGCGCCCCGCACGTCGGCGAGCGGCAGGATCAGGGCACCGAGCGCGGCGCCCGCCGCGATCCCGGCGTTGTAGAGGCCGGAGTTCGCGGCCAGCGCGATGTCCGTGCGGCCCGGGGCGCAGTACAGCATCGCGTTCTGGGTGGTCATGAAGACCGGGCCGAGCGCACCGCCCATCAGCGTCAGGAACACCACCGCCGCCACCGGCTCGGAACCCGCCGCGTACAGACCCAGCATCCCCACCGCCTGTATGCCGACGGCCGCGGTGAGCGCGGCCTGCGGAAAGCGGTCCAGCAGGGCCCCGGTGACGCTCACTCCGGCCAGACACGCGAGCCCGAAGGCCACCAACAGGACGTTGACCGCGCCCGCCGGAAACCCGCTCACATCGCCCAGGAACTTCACGAGGTACGTGAATCCGGTGAAGGCCCCGGTGGCGGACAGTGCCCCGGCCGTCAGCACGATCCCGAATCGGCGGGCGTCCGGGTGGGTTCCGTAGGCGGCGCTCGCCTCCTCCGGGCGGGAGGTGGGCAGCAGCACGGCGACGGTCACCAGGGAGACGAGCCCCAGAGCCGCCGGCACGGCGACAGGGACCTGCCAGCCGCTGTGCCGGCCCAGCCAGGTCCCCGCCGGAACGCCGAGCACCAGGGCGAGCGAACCGGCGACGGACAGCGCCCCGACCACGCGACCACGGACCTCCGGAGGGAACAGGCCCACCGCGACCGGCCCCATCACGGCCCAGAACACGGCCTGGGCGAGCGCGGTCAGCAGCCGCGCCGCGAGGAGCACCCAGTAGGAGGTGGCCAGCGCCGCGACCAGACTGGAGACGACCAGCGCGGCCAGCAACCCGGTGAGCACATGGCGCCGGGGCACCGACCGGACCGCGTGGGCCAGCGGCAACGACGCGACGGCCACCGTCGCGCCGTACCCCGTGACCAGGAGGCCCACCGCCGACACCGACACCCGCAGATCACCGGACATGAGCTCCAGGAGGCCGGCCGGCAGGTTCTCCGCGGTGTTGAGGGTGAAGGCGGCCAGCATCAGGGCGGCGAGCACCGCCCATCGGTGCGCCGGCCGCATACCCCTCCTCAGCCCACGTACGCCCCGCTCGCCGTCAGCCGCAGCGCCGTGTCGATCAGCGGCACGTGGCTGAAGGCCTGCGGGAAGTTGCCCACCTGGCGCTGGAGCCGGGCGTCCCACTCCTCGGCCAGCAGGCCCAGGTCGTTGCGGAGGGACAGCAGCTTCTCGAAGAGCCGGCGGGCCTCGTCCACCCGGCCGATCATCGCCAGGTCGTCCGCCAGCCAGAACGAGCAGGCCAGGAACGCGCCCTCGTCGCCCTCCAGGCCGTCCACGCCGGCGTCGTCGCCCGCGGTCGGGTAGCGCAGGACGAAGCCGTCCTCCGTGGACAGCTCCCGCTGGATGGCCTCGATGGTGCCGATGACCCGCTTGTCGTCGGGCGGCAGGAAGCCCATCTGCGGGATCAGCAGCAGGGAGGCGTCCAGCTCCTTCGACCCGTAGGACTGGGTGAAGGTGTTGCGCTCGGGGTCGTAACCCCGCTCGCAGACATCGCGGTGGATCTCGTCGCGCAGCTCGTGCAGCCGCTCGACCGGGCCCTCCGCGTCGCCGGACTCGATGAGCTTGATGGTCCGGTCGACCGCGACCCAGGCCATCACCTTGGAGTGCACGAAGTGCCGGCGCGGCCCGCGCACCTCCCAGATGCCCTCGTCCGGCTCGCCCCAGTGCTTCTCCAGGTACTCGATCAGCTTGAGCTGCAGCCCGGTGGCGTAGTCGTTGCGGGCCAGACCGGTCATGTGCGCCAGGTGCAGCGCCTCGGTGACCTCGCCGTACACGTCCAGCTGGAGCTGTCCGGCGGCGCCGTTTCCGACGCGGACCGGGGCGGAGCCCTCGTAGCCCGGCAGCCATTCCAGCTCCGCCTCGCCCAGCTCCCGCTCGCCCGCGATGCCGTACATGATCTGCAGGTTCTCCGGGTCGCCGGCCACCGCGCGCAGCAGCCACTCGCGCCAGGCGCGGGCCTCCTCGCGGTAGCCGGTGCGCAGCAGCGAGGAGAGGGTGATCGCCGCGTCGCGCAGCCAGGTGTAGCGGTAGTCCCAGTTCCGGGAGCCGCCGATGTCCTCGGGCAGCGAGGTGGTCGGCGCGGCGACGATGCCGCCGGTCGGCGCGTACGTCAGGGCCTTCAGCGTGATCAGCGAGCGGACCACGGCCTCGCGGTAGGGCCCGTGGTACGTGCACTGCTCGACCCACTCGCGCCAGAAGTCCGCGGTCGCCTCCAGCGAGCCGTCGGGGTCCGGGAGCGCGGGCGGCTCGTGGTGCGAGGGCTGCCAGCTGATCGTGAACGCGATCCGGTCGCCGGGGGCGACGGTGAAGTCGGAGTACGTCGTCAGGTTCTCGCCGTAGGTGTCGGCGGGCGTGTCCAGCCACACCGAGTCCGGGCCCGCGACGGCGACCGTACGTGAGTCCACCTTGTGCACCCAGGGGGTGACACGGCCGTAGCTGAACCGCATGCGCAGCTCCGAGCGCATCGGCACCCGGCCGCTGACGCCCTCCACGATGCGGATCAGCTGCGGCGCCCCGTCGCGCGGCGGCATGAAGTCGGTCACTCTGACGGTGCCGCGCGGCGTGTCCCACTCCGATTCGAGGATGAGGGAGTCCCCGCGATAGCGGCGGCGGTCGGCCGCGGGCGGCTCCGCGCCCTCGGGGCGGGCCGGCCCCAGTCGCCAGAAGCCGTGTTCCTCGGTGCCCAGGAGGCCCGCGAAAACGGCGTGTGAGTCGAAACGGGGCAGGCACAGCCAGTCGGCTGTACCGTCCCGGCAGACCAGGGCTGCGGTCTGCATGTCTCCGATGAGTGCGTAATCCTCGATGCGCCCGGCCACGTGCATCTCCAGTCGAACGGCCATGTCGCCCCGTGGGGCGCTTACTGCGGGTCAAGAGGTTGTCGCAAGGGGTTGACGTGGGGGGACCTGCGGACTTCCGGCCTCGCCCGAGCGAGTGTCCGAGCAGGATACGACGCACATGGGTGATCCGCGCGACCCTCTTGACAACCGGACTGCGCCGATCGAGTGGGATGCGAGCGGCATATGCGATTCGCGCCGCGCTCGCGCGCCGGTGGCCGGAAGCAGTCGCTCCTTGTCGCTGATACCCTGGTAGCCCGTGGACGGTGGTCGTCGGCGAGAGCAGACGAGGCCCCCGAACCGCAGCGACGGCATCTCCGGAATCTCCGGACGGCAACGCCGGTACGCACCTCACGATCGCGACCACGGGAGCCCCCTTTGGCTATGCAGCCCACATCCACGACGACCAAGCACATCTTCGTCACCGGGGGTGTCGCTTCTTCCCTCGGCAAGGGTCTGACTGCCTCCAGCCTCGGCGCCCTGCTCAAGGCGCGCGGTCTCCGGGTCACCATGCAGAAGCTCGACCCGTACCTGAACGTCGACCCGGGCACGATGAACCCGTTCCAGCACGGCGAGGTCTTCGTGACCAACGACGGCGCGGAGACGGACCTCGACATCGGCCACTACGAGCGCTTCCTCGACGTGGACCTCGACGGCTCGGCCAACGTCACCACCGGCCAGGTCTACTCGCAGGTCATCGCCAAGGAGCGGCGCGGCGAGTACCTCGGTGACACCGTGCAGGTCATCCCGCACATCACCAACGAGATCAAGCACCGCATCCGCCGCATGGCCACCGACGACGTCGACGTGGTCATCACCGAGGTCGGCGGCACCGTCGGCGACATCGAGTCGCTGCCGTTCCTGGAGACCGTCCGCCAGGTGCGCCACGAGGTCGGCCGGGACAACGTCTTCGTCGTGCACATCTCGCTGCTGCCCTACATCGGCCCCTCCGGCGAGCTGAAGACCAAGCCCACCCAGCACTCCGTGGCCGCCCTGCGCAACATCGGCATCCAGCCGGACGCCATCGTGCTGCGCGCCGACCGCGACGTGCCGACCGCCATCAAGCGCAAGATCTCGCTGATGTGCGACGTGGACGAGGCGGCCGTGGTCGCCTGCGTGGACGCCAAGTCGATCTACGACATCCCCAAGGTGCTGCACACCGAGGGCCTGGACGCCTACGTCGTGCGCAAGCTGGACCTGCCGTTCCGGGACGTCGACTGGACCACCTGGGACGACCTGCTGGACCGCGTCCACAACCCCGACCACGAGGTCACCGTCGCCCTGGTCGGCAAGTACATCGACCTGCCCGACGCCTACCTCTCGGTCACCGAGGCCATCCGGGCCGGCGGCTTCGCCAACAAGGCCCGGGTCAAGGTCGAGTGGGTCGCTTCCGACGACTGCAAGACCCCGGCCGGCGCCCGCAAGGCCCTCGCCGGCGTCGACGCGATCTGCATCCCCGGCGGCTTCGGCGAGCGCGGCGTGGTCGGCAAGGTCGGCGCGATCCAGTACGCCCGCGAGAACAAGGTGCCGCTGCTCGGCCTCTGCCTCGGCCTCCAGTGCATCGTGATCGAGGCGGCCCGCAACCTCGCCGGCATCCCCGACGCCAACTCCACCGAGTTCGACGCCGCGACCTCGCACCCCGTCATCTCGACCATGGAGGAGCAGCTCGCGTACGTCGAGGGCGCCGGTGACCTGGGCGGCACCATGCGGCTCGGCCTGTACCCGGCGAAGCTCGCCGAGGGTTCGCTGGTCCGCGAGGCGTACGACGACCAGCCGTACGTGGAGGAGCGCCACCGCCACCGCTACGAGGTCAACAACGCCTACCGCGCCGAGCTGGAGAAGAAGGCCGGCCTGGTCTTCTCGGGCACCTCCCCGGACAACAAGCTGGTCGAGTACGTCGAGTACCCGCGCGAGGTCCACCCGTACCTCGTCGCCACCCAGGCGCACCCGGAGCTGCGCTCCCGGCCGACCCGCCCGCACCCGCTCTTCGCCGGCCTGGTGAAGGCGGCCGTCGCCCGCAAGACGGGCGCCGCCGGGGGCGAGCAGGGCAAGTAGGCGGCACCCCCGCAGGCGTTACGGTTGACCGGGGCGCGCGTCCGAGCAGGGACGCGGGCCCCGGTCACCGTTTTTCGTGGGAGGACGCAGATGGGTTTCCAGGACACGCCCGAGGAATGGCGGGTCACCGAGAGCGCGACCCCGTTCCGGGGGAAGAAGACCAGCGTCCGCGCCGACGACGTCGAGATGCCCGACGGTACGGTCGCGCACCGCGACTACCAGGTGCACCCCGGCTCGGTCGCCGTGCTCGCGCTGGACGACGAGGGCCGCGTCCTCGTCCTGCGCCAGTACCGCCACCCGGTCCGCCACAAGCTGTGGGAGATCCCGGCCGGGCTGCTCGACGTGCCGGGTGAGAACCCGCTGCACGCCGCGCAGCGGGAGCTGTACGAGGAGGCGCACGTCAAGGCCGAGGACTGGCGGGTGCTCACCGACATCTACACCTCGCCCGGCGGCTCCGACGAGGCCGTACGCATCTTCCTCGCCCGGGACGTCTCCGAGGCGGAGGGCGAGCGCTTCGAGGTCGCCGAGGAGGAGGCCGACATGGAGCTGGCCCGGGTGCCGCTCCAGGACCTCGTGCGCAAGGTGCTCGCCGGCGACCTGCACAACAGCTGCCTGGTCGTGGGCGTGCTCGCGCTCACCGCGGCCCTCGCGGGCGACGGCGTCGACGCGCTGCGCCCCGCCGACGCGCCCTGGCCGGCCCGCCCGTTCGAAGACTGACGGGCCCGCCCGTTCGAGGCCTGACGGACCCGCCCCTTGGAGACCTGACGTGCCGTCCGGCACCTTGCGGGGGCGGTCGACTAGGACGTCCCCGAGGGCATCCCCGAGGTCGCGCCCGCGCATCCTCCGATCGTAAGAAATGCTGATCCGATCGGGGGATGCCCGGGTCGCGCTCCCCCTTCCCCCGCCACCCGCCTGAACTACGCTTCGAATGCCCTGACCGGAGTCCCGCAGGGCGACGCGTGCAGCGAAGTGGAGCGTGGCCCGTGACGGATCAGGCGGTGGACACCAGCGGCCCGGCCGAGGCAGCGGGGACCGAGGAGCCGCCCGCCCCGGAACCGACCCGCTTCTTCGGCCGCGAACGGGAGTTGAAGGAACTCCGGGACGACATCGAGCGCGCCGGACTCGACACCATGGCCGGCCGCCGCAGCGCCCGCGCCCGGGTCCTCCTGATCGCCGGACGTCCCGGCTCCGGCCGCACCGCACTCGCCTCGGAGCTCGCCCGCCGCCTCCTGGAGACCGGCGACTACCCCGACGGCCTGCTCCACGTCCGGCTGACCGAGAGCGGCGGCGCCCCCGTCCCCGCCGAGCGCGCGGCCCGCGACCTCCTGGGCGGGCTCGGCCTGGCCGGACCGCCCGGTGCCGACGCCGACGAACTGACCGGAATGGTCCGCGAGGCCCTGGCCGTCCGCCGGGTCCTGCTCCTCCTGGACGACGCGGCCGACGCCGAGCAGGTCGACCCGCTCCTCCCCGACAACCCGGACTGCCTCGTCGTCGCCACGTCCGGAGGCCCGCTGACCGGCATCCCCGGCGTCCGGCCCTGCACCATCGGCGGCCTGGACGCGGGCTCCGCCGTCCAGCTCCTGGGCCGCGCCACCGGCCAGACCAGGATCACCGTCGACCCGCTCACCGCGCAGACCCTGGCCGAGGAGTGCGGCGGACAGCCGGCCGCCCTGGTCCTCGTCGGCGGCTGGCTCGCCGCCCGTCCGACCACCTCGGTCGCCGACGCCGGGCGGCAGCTGCGCGCGCTGCCGGACGACCCCGAAGCGCCCGCCGGGGCGCGCCCGCTGGCCCGCGCCTTCCGCCTCGTCCACGACTCGCTGCCGGCCACCCCCGCCCGGATACTGCGGCTGCTCTCCCTCGCCCCCGGCGGCCTCGCCGACGCCCACACCGCCTCCGCGCTGGCGGGCTGCTCCGTCTCGGCCGCCCGGACCACCCTGGACGACTTCGTGGCCCTCGGCCTGCTGCGCCGGGAAGACGCCGAGGAACCGCAGTACGAGGTGCCGGGCTGCCTCGCCGGGCTGCTGCGGGCCCTCCTGGAGGAGCGGGACCGCCCCGCCGAGATCCAGCTCGCCCGGGCCAGGATGCTGGAGCGCACCGTGCGCCTGCTCCAGTCCTGCCGCGCCGTCACGGACCCCGAGGGCTCGCCGTCCCGCCGCAAGCTCGCCGGGCTCCCGCGCACCCTGCGCTTCCCGAACCCGGAGACCGCCGCCGCCTGGCTGCGCGCCCGCAGGCCCGCCCTGCTCGCCGCCGCCCGGGTCGCCGTCGAGGACGGGGAGCTCGACACGCTGGCCCGCCGGCTGGTCGCCGCGCTGGTGCGGGCGCTCGCCGCGCACGAGGGCACCGACGCGGCGGCCCCCGACCTCTACGCCCTGCACGGCCTGGTGCTGGCCGTCGCCGAACGCCGCGACCTGCCCCGCGAGCGGGCGGCGGCCCTGCTCAACCTGGCCGACCTGGACGCCGGGACCGGCCGCACCCGGGAGGCGCTGGCCCGCTACCGCCAGGCGCTGGACGCCGGGCGGGCCGCGAAGGACCCGTACGCCACCGGGCGGGCCATGGAGTCCGTGGGCGGCGCCTACGCGGAGCTGGGTGACTACCACCGGGCCTCCGACTGGTACGGGCGGGCGCTCGCCCAGCGGCTCAGCCAGGGCGAGGCGGCCGAGGCGGCGCGCCTGTACGGGCGGCTCGGCGCCGTCCACACCTACGCCGGGCGGTACGGCGAGGCGCTGCGGAACTGGCGGGCCGCGGCGGCGGGCCACCGCAGGCTCGGCGACCTTCCGGCCCAGGCCCGGGCGATCAGCGAGATGGCCCGGGTCCAGGAGTACGCGGGCCGGCCGCAGGAGTCGCTGCGCACCTGCCGGGAGGCGGTGGAGTGGGCGCGGCGGGCCAAGGACGTACGGCTTCAGGCGGCGCTGGAGCTGCGGCTCGCGGACACCCTGGACCGGCTCGGTGACCCCGCGGCGGCCGGGCTGCACCGGGGCACGGCCGACAGATTGCTGGGCGAAGAGGGCGTGACCTGCGAAACCGGCAGTGCTTCATCAGAAAAATAATGCTTTGCAAGGCTAGACAGCGGGAAGCCCTTCATTAGACTGGCTGTACCGCGGCCGTTCGCGGTGCCTTCACATGTGATGCATCTACCCTTTTTGCATTGCTGTGCCCGGATTATCCTCTGAGCCAAGGACCGTGATCGACATGAAGGTCGGCATCCCCCGCGAAGTGAAGAACAACGAGTTCCGCGTGGCGATCACGCCTGCCGGTGTGCATGAGCTCGTCCGCCACGGCCACCAGGTCGTCGTCGAGCGGAACGCCGGAGCGGGCTCCTCCATCACGGACGCGGAGTACGCCGCGGCCGGGGCGGAGATCCTGCCCACGGCCGACGAGGTCTGGGCCGCCGCCGACCTGCTGCTCAAGGTCAAGGAGCCGGTCGCCGAGGAGTACCACCGCCTCCGCAAGGGCCAGACCCTCTTCACCTACCTGCACCTCGCCGCCTCCCGCGAGTGCACCGACGCGCTCCTGGAGTCGGGCACCACCGCCATCGCGTACGAGACCGTCGAGACGGCCAACCGCGCGCTGCCGCTGCTCGCCCCGATGTCCGAGGTCGCGGGCCGGCTGGCCCCGCAGGTCGGCGCCTACCACCTGATGCGCTCGGCCGGTGGCCGCGGTGTGCTGCCCGGCGGCGTCCCGGGCACGGCGGCCGGCCGTGCCGTCGTCATCGGCGGCGGTGTCTCCGGCTGGAACGCCACCCAGATCGCCGTGGGCCTCGGCTTCCACGTCACGCTGCTCGACAAGGACATCAACAAGCTCCGCGAGGCGGACAAGGTCTTCGGCACCAAGGTGCAGACCGTCGTCTCCAACGCCTTCGAGCTGGAGAAGGCCGTGGTCGAGGCCGACCTCGTCATCGGTGCCGTCCTGATCCCCGGCGCCAAGGCGCCGAAGCTGGTCACCAACGAGCTCGTCGCCAAGATGAAGCCCGGAAGTGTACTTGTCGACATTGCAATTGATCAGGGCGGCTGCTTCGAGGACTCGCACCCCACGACGCACGCCGAGCCGACCTTCCAGGTCCACGACTCGGTCTTCTACTGCGTCGCCAACATGCCCGGCGCGGTGCCCAACACCTCGACGTACGCCCTGACCAACGCGACGCTGCCCTACATCGTGGAGCTCGCCAACCGGGGCTGGGTGGAGG
This sequence comes from Streptomyces sp. 130, assembly GCF_007096885.1. Classification (GTDB taxonomy): domain Bacteria; phylum Actinomycetota; class Actinomycetes; order Streptomycetales; family Streptomycetaceae; genus Streptomyces. The sequence goes on from NZ_VJNO01000054.1 coordinate 21,365, forward strand.
CGCTGCGCCGCGACGCCGCGCTCGCCAAGGGCCTCAACACCCATGACGGACAGGTCGTTTACCGCGAGGTGGCCGAGGCGCACGGCCTCGACCACGTCGACCTGAACACGCTCATCGGCTGACCGGGGTCAACCCCTTCGTCAACTCCGTGCGTCCGGCCGGACCTTGCCGGCAAGGTCCGGCCGGACGCATGCCGGGGCGGCGCGCGCCCCCGAGCAACTCGTCTCGAACGTAACCCTTTAACCGTTTCGTACACCCGGGAAAAGTGTGCACCGAGGGTTGCGCGCCCTTGACAGCGGGGCGTTCGATTGCCGACACAACGGGCCGGGTCCGGTGGATTGTGTTGCTGCGGACAGGGGACACGCCATAGAGTCGCCAATCGTCGGCATGGTGCCACGCTGACCTATCGATAAGTTTCCTGGTCACGTCCAAGGAGGTAAGACGACTTGTGAATGAGTCGACAATTACTCCCGGGGGTGTTCAACCAGGGATGCCCGCACGGGGCCAGAGCCCGCACGGGCGGGAGGCTGTCGGCTCCGTCGCTGTCCGCACCTTCGCCACCCACCAGCACATGACGACAGCCCCCCAGATGATGGACGGCCTTCACGTGAACGCCATGGCCGGCAACGAGAGTGGCCGGGACACCGCCCCCCTCGCCGACTTCGCCGAGACGCCCCAGGCGCATTTCTACGACCCCGACGCCGAGTACGAGCCCGACCCGGAGTACGCGGCCACGCTCGCGCCGGACGCCGCCCGGCAGCGCCGCGAGCGGATCGGCCCGACCGGCCGCCCCCTGCCCTACTTCCCGATCCCGGGCCCGCTGACCGACCACGGTCCCGCGAAGATCATCGCGATGTGCAACCAGAAGGGCGGCGTCGGCAAGACCACGTCGACCATCAACCTGGGCGCCGCGCTCGCGGAGTACGGACGGCGCGTCCTGCTCGTCGACTTCGACCCGCAGGGCGCCCTCTCGGTCGGCCTCGGGGTCAACCCGATGGAGCTCGACCTCACCGTCTACAACCTGCTCATGGAGCGGGGCATGGCGGCCGACGAGGTCCTGCTGAAGACCGCGGTCCCCAACATGGACCTGCTCCCCAGCAACATCGACCTCTCCGCCGCGGAGGTGCAGCTCGTCAGCGAGGTGGCCCGCGAGTCCACGCTCCAGCGCGCCCTGAAGCCGCTGATGGCCGACTACGACTACATCGTGATCGACTGTCAGCCCTCGCTCGGCCTGCTCACGGTGAACGCGCTGACCGCCGCGCACAAGGTGATAGTCCCGCTCGAGTGCGAGTTCTTCGCGCTGCGCGGTGTGGCGCTGCTCACCGAGACGATCGAGAAGGTCCAGGAGCGGCTCAACCCGGAGCTGGAGCTCGACGGCATCCTCGCCACCATGTACGACTCCCGCACGGTGCACAGCCGCGAGGTCCTGGCGCGGGTGGTCGAGGCGTTCGACGACCACGTCTACCACACGGTCATCGGGCGCACGGTCCGCTTCCCCGAGACCACGGTCGCCGGTGAGCCCATCACCACGTACGCCTCCAACTCGGTCGGTGCCGCCGCCTATCGCCAGCTCGCCAGGGAGGTGCTCGCCCGGTGTCACGCCGAGTGAGTCTGCCCGGGGCCGACGAACTGTTCCGTACGACCGGGGGGACTGCGCTCCAGTCCTCGTCGCCCGCGGAGCGGAGGCGCAAGGCGAACGGCGAGGCCCGGGTCCCGGCTCCGGCCGGTGAGAACGAGCCCGGGACCGCCGCGCCGGGGGAGTCCGCCCCGGACGTCGGCACCGTCCCCGCCCGGCCGGAGCACGCGGCGGCCGGCGCCGACGCGGGCGACTCGCGCAGCCGGTCCGCCGAGGGCGACCGGGTCGCCGTCGCCGCGCAGGCGGGCCGCCGCCCGCAGCAGCCCGCCGAACCCGCCCCGGCACCCGTCGTGCAGCAGCAGCGCAGGCGCGGCGGCGGACGCGGCGCGAACCGCCGACCCAGCGGGCGCGAACGCCACGACGAGAAGATCACGGTCTACGTCTCCGCCGAGGAGCTGATGGACCTGGAGCACGCGCGCCTCGTCCTGCGCGGCGAGCACGGCCTCGCCGTGGACCGGGGCCGGATCGTGCGCGAGGCGGTCGCCGTCGTCCTGGCGGACCTGGAATCGCGCGGCGACGCGAGCATCCTCGTACGACGGCTGCGCGGCCGCTGACCGGTACGGCGCCGGTAGCCTGCCCGGAAGGACCGCCGCCGTCGTGCGGCCGGGCCCGCCTTCCGTACGGGCCGCCGCCCGCCGCCGTACCCCACCCGCGCACCCTGGACCTCCATGCCGACACCCGACGAGCCCGCCCGCACCGCCCGCCGCCCCCTGGGTCGCGGGCCGGGGGCGGGGGCCGTCCCCGCGGAGGCACCGGCACCGGCTGAGGCACCCGCGCCGCAGGGGACTCCCTCGCCCGTGCCGCAGGAGGTCCCCGAGGCGGCCCCCGAAGCACCCGCTCCCCCCGACGACGGCCGCTTCACCGTGCGCCTCGCGAACTTCGAGGGGCCCTTCGACCTGCTCCTCCAGCTGATCTCCAAGCACAAGCTGGATGTGACCGAGGTCGCCCTGTCCAAGGTCACCGACGAGTTCATGGCCCACATCCGGGCGATGGGCCCCGACTGGGACCTGGACCAGACGACCGAGTTCCTGGTGGTCGCCGCGACCCTCCTCGACCTGAAGGCCGCCCGGCTGCTCCCGGCGGCCGAGGTGGAGGACGAGGCGGACCTCGCGCTCCTGGAGGCCAGGGACCTGCTCTTCGCGCGGCTCCTGCAGTACCGCGCGTACAAGCGGGTCGCCGACATCTTCGCCGGCCGGCTCGAAGCGGAGGGCCGCCGCTTCCCCCGTACCGTCGGCCTCGAACCGCACCACGCCGAACTGCTGCCGGACGTCGTCATCAGCATCGGCGCCGAGGGCTTCGCCCGGCTGGCCGTGAAGGCGATGCAGCCGAAGCCGGCGCCGCAGGTGTACGTCGACCACATCCACGCCCCCCTGGTCAGCGTGCGCGAGCAGGCGGGCATCGTGGTCGCCCGGGTCCGCGAGGCGGGCGAGATCAGCTTCCGGGCGCTGGCCGAGGACGCGCCGGACACCCTCACCGTCGTCGCCCGGTTCCTGGCCCTGCTGGAGCTGTACCGGGAGAAGGCCGTCGCCCTCGACCAGGACGTGGCGCTCGGCGAGCTGATGGTGCGCTGGGCCGGTGAGGCGGGGGCCGAGCCCGTCGTGACGGACGAATTCGACCAGGAGGCCCCGGACGCCTCCGCAACCCCCGAGGAGACGCCATGACGGACCCCGCGGGCTCCGCGGTCGCGGACCTGGACCTCAAGCCCGCCCTGGAGGCCGTCCTCATGGTCGTGGACGAGCCCGCCACCGAGGAACACCTCGCCAAGGTGCTGGAGCGCCCCCGGCGGGCCGTGGCCGCAGCCCTGCGGGAGCTGGCCGACGAGTACACCGCGCAGCGGCGCGGCTTCGACCTCCGGCTCGTCGCCGGCGGCTGGCGGTTCTACACCCGGCCCGAGTACGCGGCGGCGGTCGAGGGGTTCGTCCTGGACGGCCAGCACGCCCGGCTGACCCAGGCGGCGCTGGAGACCCTGGCGGTGGTCGCGTACCGGCAGCCGGTGAGCCGGTCGCGGGTCTCGGCGGTGCGCGGGGTGAACTGCGACGGGGTCATGCGGACCCTGCTCCAGAGGGGCCTGGTCGAGGAGGCGGGCACGGAACCCGAAACAGGTGCGATCCTGTACAGGACGACGAACTACTTTCTGGAGCGGATGGGCCTGCGTGGCCTGGATGAGCTTCCGGAGCTCGCGCCCTTCCTCCCCGAGGCGGACGCGATCGAGGCCGAGACGCCAGAGGGTGTGCCGTCGTTCGATCCGGACGCACCGGACACCCCGGAAACTCACGCAGACGACAAGACGGACTTTTGATGCGAAGCAGTGGCAGGAACAGCGGTAGCGGCGGCGGCAGGAGCGGCGGCAGCGGCGGGGGCTGGAGCGGTGGCCGGAACAACAAGGGCACCGGCAGGAACAGCAACCCGAGCGCGCGGACCCCCCGCTCGGAGCGCGAGGACCGCCGGAACGAGGAGCGCCCCCGCAAGCCCAGGCCCGAGGAGCGCCGCTACGACGTGGGCTCCGACAAGCCCGCCACCGGCGGCGGTGTCCGCAAGGGGCGCGGTGCGGCGGCCCGGGGCGGGGCCAAGGGCGGCCCGAAGAGCCCCCAGGGCGGCACGAAGGGCGGCGCCCGGCGCGGCCCGTACGGCGCCCCGGCGCGTCCGCGCGAGCTCGACGCCAAGATCGAGCAGCGCAACCGCGACCGGTACGCGAACAAGCCCGAGATCAAGACCCCCAAGACGCACCCCGGCGCCGAGCAGGAGGGCGAGCGGCTGCAGAAGGTCCTGGCCCGCGCCGGCATGGGCTCGCGCCGCGCCTGCGAGGAACTCATCGACCAGGGCAGGGTCGAGGTCAACGGCGAGATCGTCATCGAGCAGGGCCTGCGCGTCGACGTGCACAAGGACGAGATCAAGGTCGACGGGCTGACCGTCGCCACCCAGTCCTACCTGTTCTTCGCGCTGAACAAGCCGGCCGGGGTCGTCGCCTCCATGGAGGACCCGGACGGGCGCCAGTGCCTCGGCGACTACGTCACCAACCGCGAGACGCGGCTCTTCCACGTCGGCCGGCTGGACACCGAGACCGAGGGCATCATCATGCTCACCAACCACGGCGAGCTGGCCCACCGTCTCACCCACCCCAAGTACGGCGTGAAGAAGACGTACCTGGCGGCCATCCAGGGCCCCCTCCCGCGCGACCTGGGCAAGCGGCTCAAGGACGGCATCCAGCTGGAGGACGGCTACGCCCGCGCCGACCACTTCCGCGTCGTGGAGAACACCGGCAAGAACTACCTGGTCGAGGTGACCCTGCACGAGGGCCGCAAGCACATCGTGCGCCGCATGCTGGCCGAGGCGGGCTTCCCCGTCGACCGGCTCGTGCGCACCGGCTTCGGCCCGATCGCGCTCGGCGACCAGAAGTCGGGCTGGCTGCGGCGGCTCACCAACACCGAGGTGGGCATGCTGATGCGCGAGGTCGGCCTGTAGCCGGTCCTCGGCACGGACCAGGGCCCGCGGCCGGTTCCCCGGAGTTTTCCGGAGGGGAACCGGCCGCGGGCCTTCCGCGTATCCGGCCGAGCCTTTATAGTCACAGTGACTATTAAGGAGGCGGGCGTGAGTCTCGCGGACATACTCGATCCCCTGCAGCGGCCCCTGGTGACGGTCCTGGACACCCCGGTCAGCTGGACCGAGGTGCTGGGCTTCGGCAGCGGCGCGCTGTGCGTCTGGCTCGTGGCCCGCCAGCACCTCGCCAACTGGCCGATCGGCATCGCGAACAACCTCTTCTTCATCCTGCTGTTCGCCCAGTCCGGCCTGTACGCCGACGCCGGACTCCAGATCGTCTTCATCGCCCTCGCCGCGTACGGCTGGTGGACCTGGACCCACGGGGGTGGACCGGGGACCGACGGGCTGCCGGTGCGGAGCACCACCCGCACCGAGTGGACCGGGCTGCTCGCGGCGGGGGCGGTGGGGACCGCGGCGCTGACCGTCCTGCTGGACCGGGCGACCGACTCGACCGTGCCGTTCTGGGACGCGCTCACGACCGCGCTCTCGCTCGCGGCGACCTACGGGCAGTGCCGCAAGCTGGTGGAGTCCTGGTGGCTGTGGATCGCCGCCGACATCGTGTACATCCCGCTGTACGCGTACAAGGAGCTGTACCTGACCTCGCTGCTGTACGTCGGCTTCCTGACGCTGTGCCTGACCGGCCTGCGCAACTGGCGCCGCGACCTGACCGCAGCCGACCCCGTGAAGGTTCCGGCATGAAGCGCTACCCGCACGGACTCGTGCTCGGCAAGTTCTACCCGCCGCACGCCGGCCACCACCACCTCGTCCGCACCGCCGCCGCCCGCTGCGAACGGCTGACCGTCCTCGTCTGCGCCGCGTCGGTGGAATCCGTCCCGCTCGCCGACCGGGTCGACTGGATGCGGCAGGCGCACCCCGATGTGACGGTGGTCGGCGCCATCGACGACACCCGCATGGACCTGCACGACCCGGCGATCTGGGACGCCCACATGGCCGTCTTCACCGGTGCGGTGCCCGAGCGGGTGGACGCCGTCTTCACCTCGGAGCCGTACGGGGACGAGCTGGCCCGCCGCTTCGGCGCCGAGTCCGTCTGCGTCGACCCCGGCCGCACCGCCTACCCCGTCTCCGGCACCGCCGTCCGCGCGGACCCGGCCGGCTGCTGGGGCTTCCTCGAAGCGCCGGTGCGGGCGGCGCTCGCCCGCCGCGTCGTCGTCCTCGGCGCGGAGTCCACCGGCACCACCACGCTGGCCCGGGCGCTCGCCGCCCACTACCGGCGGCGCGGCGGGGTCTGGGCGCACACGGGGTACGTCGCCGAGTACGGGCGCGAGTACAGCGAACGGAAACTGGCCGAGCTGCGCGAGCGGTGGCCCCGCGCCCAGTGGGAGGACGTCACCCTCTCCACCCACGACTTCCCGCACATCGCCGAGGTCCAGAACGCCCGGGAGGAGGAGGCCGCCCGCACCGGCTCCCCGGTGCTCTTCTGCGACACGGACTCCTTCGCGACGACCGTCTGGCACGAGCGGTACGTGGGCGGACGCAACCCCCTCGTCGAGCGCGTCGCGGACCGGGCCCGCCACCACCTGTGGCTGCTCACGGACCACGAGGGCGTCCCCTTCGAGGACGACGGGCTGCGCGACGGCGAGGAGCTGCGCCCCTGGATGACCGACCGGTTCCGGGCCGAGCTCACCCGGACCGGCCGGCCCTTCACCGAGGTGACCGGCAGCCCCGAGGCGCGCCTCGCCCGCGCGGTCGAGGCCGTCGACGCGCTGCTCGCCGAGGGCTGGGAATTCGCCGCGCCCCTCCCGGAGCGCCGATGAGCGCCGCCGCCCCCGAGGGCTACGACCCGAGCGCCTTCGAGCCGTTCGCCGTCACCGTGGACCTGGCGGTCTTCACCGTCCGCGAGTCCCGGCTGCACGTCCTGCTGGTCGAGCGCGGCGCGGAGCCGTACAAGGGCCACTGGGCGCTTCCCGGCGGTTTCCTGCTGCCCCGCGAGTCCGCCGGGGCCGCCGCCCGCCGCGAGCTGGCCGAGGAGACCGGGCTGAGCGACGACACCGTCTCCGGCCTCCACCTGGAGCAGCTGCGCACCTACAGCGACCCGGACCGCGACCCCCGGATGCGCGTCGTCTCCGTCGCCCACACCGCCCTCGTCCCGGACCTGCCCGAGCCGCGCGGCGGCGGCGACGCGGCGGGCGCGCGCTGGTGGGACGCGGCCCGGACCGGCCCGCTCGCCTTCGACCACGACCGCATCCTCGCGGACGCCCGCGACCGCGTCGGCGCGAAGCTGGAGTACACCTGCCTGGCCACCGCGTTCTGCCCGCCGCGCTTCACCCTGGGCGAGCTGCAGCAGGTCTACGAGACGGTCTGGGGCGTCGAGCTCGACCGCCCCAACTTCCGCCGCAAGGTCCTCGCCACGCCGGGCTTCGTGCGGCCGGCCGAGGGCGCCCCGCGCCGCACCGGCGGCCGGGGCAAACCGGCCGCCCTCTACCGCGCGGGCGACGCCACCGCACTGCACCCCCCGCTGCTGCGACCGGAAGGACGGCAGACATGACGACCACCCGTACGAAGAGGGCCGCGACCGGCGCGCTGATCGGGCTCGCGCTCGGCGACGCGCTGGGCTTTCCCACCGAGTTCAACGACGTGCCGTCGATCCTCGCCAAGTGCGGGCCCTGGCGGGAGATGGAGCTGCCGAAGCCGGCCTTCGTCACCGACGACACCCAGATGACCCTGGCGCTGGGCCGGGGCCTGCGCACCGCCATGGGCCGGGGCCCGCTCACCGGGCTCCGGCTGGCCCGCCCGGTGCGCGAGGAGTACGTCGACTGGTACCACTCGCCCGACAACAACCGGGCCCCCGGCCGCACCTGCCTGGAAGCCTGCCACCTGCTCGACGGCGACCGCCCGTGGCAGGAGGCGAGCCGGACCGGCTCCAAGGGCTGCGGCGCCAACATGCGCGTCGCGCCCATCGGACTCGCGCCCGGCCTCACCGACGAGCAGCGCTCCGGCGCCGCCCAGCTCCAGTCGGCCCTGACCCACGGCCACCCGACCGCGCTCGCCGCCTCCGACCTGACGGCCCGCGCGGTGTACCTGCTGGCCCGGGGCACCGAACCGCTCGGCCTGATCGGCCAACTCCGCTCGTACGCCTACGAGAACCGCGAGCGCTACCTCGACCGGTGGCTCGGTGACCTCTGGCGCCACGCGCAGGACGCCTCGCCCGAGGCGTTCATCAGCCGGGGCTGGGACGAGTGCCTGGCCGCGCTGGCGACCGTCCAGGACGCCCTGCGCGCCCCTTCGCCGGAGACCGACCCCTGCGAGCGGACGGGGGACGGCTGGATCGCCGAGCACGCCCTGGCCACCGCCCTGCACTGCTTCCTGCTCTTCCCGGACGAACCCGTCACCGCCCTGCGCCGCGCCGCCTGCACCCGCGGCGACTCGGACTCCATCGCCTGCCTGACCGGCGCCCTGGCCGGCGCCCACCTGGGCCCGGACGTCTGGCCGGCCGCGTGGGCGGAGCGCATCGAGTACCGCGGCGAGCTGCTGGAGCTCGGGGCGCTCTGGGACGCCTGAGCCGTCCTCAGCGGGCGGAGGCCAGCGCCGACGCCCGCCGGACGCGGATCAGGAAGTCCTCGACGCGGGCCCGGTCCGGCTCGGGCGGCAGTGGAGAGGTGCCCGCCGCCTCGTCGTTCTCGGCGGCGAGGCGGGTCATGCGGCGCTCGACCTCCGGCCAGGGGACCTCGCCGCGCCTGACCGCGAGGAGGGCTTCGCGGGCCTCGCCCACCTCGATCGTCAGTTCGCCGGTGCGCAGCAGGTCCCGGCAGCTGGTCAGCAGCCGCAGCAGGTGCATCGCGTGCTTCCAGCGCGGGGCGCCGTACTGGCGCACGTCGGCCTCCAGCTTCCGGCGCTGGGCCAGGGCGTAGCGTACGAACGAGTCGTGCGCCCGGCGGGAGAGGAAGGCGCCGCGCAGGGCGAGCAGTTCCCGGCCGGTGTCGTCCACGTGGTCCACCAGCGGCGAGTGCAGGCACTCCAGCACGTTCGGGTTGGCGCGCAGGGCCAGCTCGCAGAAGCGTTCCAGCTCCCAGGAGAACTGCTCGTCCGCCGGGCCCTCGACGTGCGTGGGCGGCTTCTCGAAGCGCCAGAACAGCGGGGTCGGCGCCAGGAACACGCCCCGCCGGTCGGTGTCGCTGGTCCCGGTGGCGAGACCGAAGGCGCGCGACCCCATCACACAGGAGTACACCGTGTGGTCGCGCACCAGGTCCTCGGCGGTCGGTGTGATCATGCCGGGAGGCTACGCGAGGGACGGGTGCGGGCGCGTCTCATAAAAACGGGCGGCCGGGCACGGCACCCCGCCGTCCCTCTACGCTGATCACGAGCACACGAAGAGGGACGAACGAGGAGCACGACGTGGCGGTACGAGCGGTCCGGGGCGCCGTCCAGCTGGACCGGGACGAGACCGGACACCTGCACGAGCGGGTCGGAGCCCTGCTCACCACCGTGCTGGAGCGCAACGACCTCGTCGCGGACGACCTGATCAGCATCTGGTTCACGGCCACGCCCGACCTGCACAGCGACTTCCCGGCCGCCGCCGCGCGCGCCATCGGGATCGTCGACGTACCGCTGATCTGCGCCCAGGAACTGGACGTCGAGGGGGCCATGCCCCGGGTGGTCCGCATCCTGGCGCACGTCGAGACCTATCTGTCCAAGGCCGAAATCAACCACGTCTACCTCGGCGCCACCGCCGCCCTGCGCAAGGACATCGCCCAGTGAGAACCGCCGTCGTCATCGGTACCGGCCTCGTCGGGACCTCCGCGGCCCTCGCCCTCGCGGGCCGGGGCGTCACCGTCCACCTGGTCGACCACGACCCCGAGTCCGCCCGGACCGCCGCCGCGCTCGGCGCCGGCACGGACGAGCCGCCCGAGGGCCGCGTCGACCTGGCGGTCGTCGCCGTGCCGCCCGCCCACACCGCGACCGTCCTCGCCGCCGCCATGCGCGACGGGGTCGCCCGCGGCTACCTCGACGTCGCCAGCGTGAAGGGCGGCCCGCGCCGCGAGCTGGAGGCGCTGGGGGCCGACCTCACCCCGTACATCGGCACCCACCCCATGGCCGGCAAGGAGCGCTCCGGGCCGCTCGCCGCGACCGCCGACCTCTTCGAGGGGCGGCCCTGGGTGCTCACCCCGACCCGGGACACCGACACCGAGGTGCTGAACCTCGCCCTGGAGCTGGTCGCGCTCTGCCGGGCCGTCCCGGTCGTCATGGACGCCGACGCCCACGACCGGGCCGTCGCGCTCGTCTCGCACACCCCGCAGCTGATCTCCTCGATGGTCGCGGCGCGGCTGGAGGACGCCGACGAGAGCGCGGTCCGGCTGTGCGGGCAGGGGATCAGGGACGTGACCCGGATCGCGGCCTCCGACCCGCGCATGTGGGTGGAGATCCTGTCCGCCAACCCCGGTCCCGTCGCCGACGTCCTCGCGGGCGTCGCCGCCGACCTGGCCGAGACGGTCACCGCGCTGCGCGGGCTCCAGTCCTCCGACGAGGAGAAGCGGCGGGCGGGCACCGAGGGCATCCGCTCCGTCCTGAGCCGGGGGAACGCGGGCCGCGTCCGGGTGCCGGGCAAGCACGGCTCCGCCCCGGCCTCGTACGAGACGGTCGCCGTCCTGATCAGCGACCGGCCCGGCGAGCTGGCCGGCATCTTCGCCGACGCGGGCCGGTCCGGGGTCAACATCGAGGACGTGCGCATCGAGCACGCCAGCGGCCAGCAGGCCGGTCTCGTCCAGCTCATGGTCGAACCCAGCGCCGCCCCCGGGCTGGCCGAGGCCCTCCGCGAGCGGGGCTGGTCGATCCGGCAGTAGGAACCGTGCGACCATGGCCGGTCGCACACTTGTCCACAGGGGTGACCGGGCCCGTCCCCGCACTCGGTAACCTTGTGCGGGGCGGGTTCACGCGTCCCGTCCAGCCCGCCCCGAGCACCAGGAAGGTGTCCACCACCGTGGAAACCGTAAGCGCCGCCGTCCGGACCGCCCCGGCCGCCGTGATCGTCGCCATCGACGGCCCCTCCGGCACCGGCAAGTCCAGCACCTCCAAGGCCGTCGCCGCCCAGCTCGGCCTCAGCTACCTGGACACCGGCGCCCAGTACCGCGCCATCACCTGGTGGATGCTGAACAACGGCATCGACGTGCAGGACGCCGCGCAGGTCGCGACCGCCGCCGCCAAGCCCGTCATCGTCTCCGGCACCGACCCGGCCGCCCCGACGATCACCGTCGACGGCGAGGACGCCTCCGGCCCGATCCGCACCCAGGAGGTCACCTCCAAGGTCAGCGCGGTCAGCGCCGTCCCCGAGGTGCGCGCCCTGATCACCGAGCTCCAGCGCACCATCGCCGCCGAGGCCGAGAAGGGCATCGTGGTCGAGGGCCGCGACATCGGGACCACCGTGCTGCCCGACGCCGACCTCAAGATCTTCCTCACCGCGTCGCCGGAGGCCCGGGCCGCCCGCCGCAGCGGCGAGGTCAAGGGCTCCGATCTCGCCGCCACCAAGGAGGCGCTGATCAAGCGGGACGCCGCGGACTCCGGCCGCAAGACCTCCCCGCTCGCCAAGGCGGCCGACGCGGTCGAGGTGGACACCACCGAGCTGACGCTCCAGCAGGTCATCGAGTGCGTCGTCACCCTCGTCGGGGAGAAGCGGGCCGCGAAGTGACCGACGCCACGAGCGCGCCCTCGCCGCGTGGTGCGGCGGTCGGGCGCGGCATCGGGATCGGGCTGATGTACGGGCTTTTCAGACCCCGCGTCCTCGGTGCCTGGCGGGTCCCGGCCTCCGGACCCGTCATACTCGCGGTGAACCACTCGCACAACATCGACGGGCCGATGCTGATGGGCACCGCGCCCAGGCCCGTCCACTTCCTGATCAAGAAAGAGGCGTTCGTCGGCCCCCTGGACCCGTTCCTGCGCGGAATCGGGCAGCTGGAGGTGGACCGCACGACCGCCGACCGCACCGCCATCACCCGGGCGCTCGGAGTGCTGGAGGACGGCGGGGTGCTCGGGATCTTCCCCGAGGGCACCAGGGGCGACGGAGACTTCGCCTCACTGCGTGCCGGGCTCGCGTACTTCGCGGTGCGCAGCGGGGCGCCGATCGTCCCGGTGGCCGTCCTGGGAAGCACCGAGCGCCGCGGACGGTTGATATCGGCACTGCCGCCGCTGCGCAGCCGCGTGGACATCGTCTTCGGAGATCCCTTCGAAGCCCAAGAAGGAGCGCGAAGCTCGGACAAGGGTGGCGGGCGACGGGTGGGCGGCAGGCGTACGCGCAAGGCGCTCGACGAGGCCACGCTGCGCATCCAGGCCCGGCTCACCGGCCACCTGGAGCACGCCGGGCGCCTCACCGGGCGCACCGGGTAAGACTTGAGTAGTGGACCGCGCGCTGCGTGGTCCATCGATGATGATGCAAAGAGGAACGGACTTCATGAACGACCAGATTCACTCCGGCGGCTCGGACCACGAGCACGGAGAGCTTGGCGATGCCGAGTACGCGGAGTTCATGGAGCTCGCCGCGCAGGAGGGGTTCGACCCGGAGGAGGTCGAGGGCGCACTGGACGAGGCCGGTCACGGACCGCTCCCCGTCCTGGCCGTCGTCGGCCGGCCCAATGTCGGCAAGTCGACCCTGGTGAACCGGATCATCGGCCGCCGCGAGGCCGTCGTCCAGGACAAGCCGGGCGTCACCCGCGACCGCGTCACCTACGAGGCCGAGTGGGCCGGGCGCCGCTTCAAGGTCGTGGACACCGGCGGCTGGGAGCAGGACGTCCTCGGCCTGGACGCCTCCGTCGCCGCCCAGGCGGAGTACGCGATCGAGACGGCCGACGCGGTCGTCTTCGTCGTGGACTCCACCGTCGGGGCCACCGACACCGACGAGGCCGTCGTCAAGCTGCTGCGCCGGGCCGGCAAGCCCGTCGTGCTCTGCGCCAACAAGGTCGACGGGCAGAGCGGTGAGGCGGACGCCACCGCCCTGTGGTCGCTCGGCCTCGGCGAGCCGCACCCGGTCTCCTCGCTGCACGGCCGCGGCACCGGCGACATGCTCGACGCCGTCCTGGAGGCCCTGCCCGAGGCCCCGCCGCAGTCCTTCGGCACGGCGCCCGGCGGGCCGCGCCGCATCGCGCTCATCGGCCGCCCGAACGTCGGCAAGTCCTCGCTGCTGAACAAGGTGGCCAACGAGGAACGCGTCGTCGTCAACGAGCTGGCGGGCACCACCCGTGACCCGGTGGACGAGCTCATCGAGCTGGGCGGCGTCACCTGGAAGTTCATCGACACCGCCGGCATCCGCCGCCGCGTCCACCTCCAGGAGGGCGCGGACTACTACGCCTCGCTGCGCACCGCCGCCGCCCTGGAGAAGGCCGAGGTCGCGGTCATCCTGATCGACTCCAGCGAGACGATCAGCGTCCAGGACCAGCGCATCGTGACCATGGCCGTGGAGGCGGGCCGCGCCGTCGTGCTCGCCTTCAACAAGTGGGACACCCTGGACGAGGAGCGCCGCTACTACCTGGAGCGCGAGATCGAGACGGAGCTCGCGCAGGTCGCGTGGGCGCCCCGGGTCAACGTCTCGGCCCGCACCGGCCGCCACATGGAGAAGCTGGTCCCGGCGATCGAGACCGCGCTCGACGGCTGGGAGACCCGCGTCCCGACCGGCCGGCTCAACGCCTTCCTGGGCGAGATCGTCGCCGCCCACCCGCACCCGGTCCGGGGCGGCAAGCAGCCGCGCATCCTGTTCGGCACCCAGGCGGGCACCAAGCCGCCGCGCTTCGTCCTCTTCGCCTCCGGCTTCCTGGAGCACGGCTACCGGCGCTTCGTCGAGCGCCGCCTGCGCGAGGAGTTCGGCTTCGAGGGCACCCCGATCCACATCTCGGTCCGGGTCCGCGAGAAGCGGGGCCGCAAGAAGTAGCCCTACGCGGCAGCCCCGGAGCGCTCGGTCACCGAGCGCTCCGGGGCGGCCGCGTCGTACGGGGGGTCAGGCCTCCCGTGAGCCGGGCGGCAGGGCCGCGGGCCGGGAGCGCCCCGCGTGGCGGCCCACCCGCTGCCAGCCGCCGGGACTTCCGGCGCGGTTGCCCGTCCCGGAGCGGTCGCCCGCCGCCGCCACCGCACCGCCGGGCGAGGAGTGGCCCGAGTGGCCGCGCAGCGGGGCGCGCGAGCCGAAGAGACCGAGGGCCTGGAGGCCCAGACTCTCCTCGCCGGTCCTGTCCCCCGGCAACGCCCGGAACGAGCGGCGGTACTCGGAGTACAGCGCGTCGTAGATCGGGGTGTGGGACGGGCCGCCCGAGGGGTCCTGCGCGGGACGCATGGCAGGGATCGGGCTCGGACGCTGGTGGGAGGGGTCGTATGAGTGCACGTAGGTGCCAACGACCTGGTCCGCCGTCGGATGCGGGCTCGCCGCGGAAACACCCGTCGGGCAGACAAGTGTTCGCTGCCGGCGCTCCGGATACGCGGTCACGCTCAGGTCCCGGCCAGCGGCATGGCGGCGGCGACCAGCAGTCCGGCGGCCGACGCCTTCTCCAGCGCGTCGCGCAGCAGGTCCTCGCGGGGCTGCTGGCCGATCGAGCCCGCCGGGGCGGCGTAGACCAGCACGGTCTGCGACTTGTTGGCGGCGGTCCGCCAGCCCTCGGTGACCTGGAGCGGTGCGTGCGCCTGCCACCAGGCGACCGGGGTGCCGCCCCCCGTACCGGGCTGGAGCACGGCGTGCAGCTGGCCCATGGCGAGCAGGATCGACCAGCCGTGCAGCACCTCGGGCACCTGCTCCATGCGCTGGACCGGCTGGAAGCCCTGTTCCAGCAGGAGCTGGAGGAACTGGTCGCCGTCCCGGCCGTCCGTCCCGGGACGGGCGATCGCGCCGGTCGGCTCGACGACCAGGGCCGGGTGGAGCTCGTCGTCGATCAGGACGAGGCCGCTGGTGATGCCGAGGACGGCCTGCTCGGGGACGATCCGCTCCGGCTCCCCCTGGTCGCCGCCGGTGATGCTGCGGACGGCGCCCTGAAGCTGCTCCTCGGCGACCTGGACCACCTGCGAGGGGATGCAGCTGGCGTGCGCGAAGGCGAGCACGGCGGTCTCGTCGCCGACGAACAGCACCGTGCTGGTGCGCTCCTGCTCGGAGTCGCCGGGGGTGCGGCAGGAGGTGCAGTCGTAACTGCCCGGGGCGTTGTCGCCGACGAGCAGCCGGTCGGCTTCGGCGTCGCCGATCTCGGCGCGTACGTCCTCGCTGACGTCGAGCATGCGCGGCACGGGTGGCTCCTCGAACTCGGTACGTGCGCCGGGCGGTTCCCGGCTCAGAGATGACAACGGGCGAGCCGCTGCCGGGGTCACGCCGGAAGCCGTACGGAATCGGGCCCGGACGCGCCGGAAGGGCGGGGGATCGGCCGACAAAGGCGGAGAAAGCCGCCGCCGGGACGGGTGTGGAGGGGCGGCCACGGGGTAGGCGCGCGATGCGGACGGCTGCCCGGCCGCGCGCCGGAATGCGCGCCACCGGGTTGTCCGCTATACGGTCCCGCGGCACCGGGCGGGCCCGTCCGATGGTATGCCTGCCGCCCCTCGGGGATAAGGGTGCAATAAGGGAGGGTGAATTACCGGCGAAGCCCGTCTTTGCGGCGCGTTTTCCCGGAGGGAATTCGGCCTCCCGCCCGCAGTGGAAATCCAGCCGGTTTTCCGTCTCCCGGGAGTCGGTCCCATGATCGTTCACCGGCCTGTGCGATTACTGTGCGTCCGGTTGTGAATCGCACGTTCGGGTGAAGGGGGCGGTGGGGACAGGTGTCGGGATCTTGTGACACAAGTGTGACCGGTGAGGGACACGAGGATGCCGTGTGCCCGCCCGCGGCCCCCGCTACCGTCCGCGCGCCCGGGCGCCTACGGTGAGAGGTATGGCACCGATACCCACTCCTCCCGCCCAGCCCGACGACTCCACCGGCGCCTATGTGGGGCTCTCCTCGGAGTCCGCCGAGCGGCGGGCCCGGGAGCACGGCTGGTCCACGGTGCGGGCCCTGCCGCCGGGCACGGTCATCACCATGGAGTTCCAGGCGGACCGGATCAACTTCGAGGTCGACGGCGGCGTCGTCAGGCGCTGCTGGACCGGCGGAGCCGCCCGGAGCGGATACGCGTGAGGGGCCCCGACCACATCAGGTCGGGGCCGGCGGGGGCGCGCCGCGCCGCCCCCCCGGGGCCCCCCGGGGGGGGGCCCCCCCCCCCCCCCGGCGGGGCGCCCCCCCCCCCCTACGCCGGGGGTCAGCCGCCGGCGACCGGCCGGGCCGGAGCCGTGCCTCCGCGCGGCGCGCGGTCCGCGTGCGGCGGGCGCCGGCTGCCGGCGGGCGTCACCGGGGACCGCTCCGAGTGCGCTGCGTGGGGCGTGGCCGGCGCGGCGCGCGGGCGGCCGCTCGCGGCCGGCGGGCGCCCGGCCTGGCCGCGGGCCGGGGGCGGGGCGGGCCGCGGGGGCGCGCCGCCCCCGGGGGCGGGGGGGGGGGGGGGGGGGGGGGGGGGGGGGGGG
>NZ_VJNO01000126.1 GCF_007096885.1 Streptomyces sp. 130
GCCTCGTCCGACGACACGGTCGTACGCAGGCTCTCGTGCCGGGCCACCACGTCCGCCACCGCGGCCCGCAACGCAGCCACGTCCAGCGCACCGGTCAGCCGGAGCACGACCGGGATGTTGTAGGTGGCGCTCGGACCCTCGAACTGGTCGAGGAACCACAGCCGCCGCTGCGCGTAGGACAACGGCAGCCGCTCCGGGCGCTCTTGGGGCTCCAGCGCGGGGCGTGCCCGGTCCGCGACGACGAGCCGGGCCGCGAGGGCGGCCACCGTGGGTGCCTCGAACACGGCGCGGACGCCGAGTTCGGCGCCGAATGCGGTGCGGATCTTCGCGACGAGTCTGGTGGCGAGCAGGGAGTGCCCGCCCAGGTCGAAGAAGGAGTCGTCGATGCCGATGGTGTCGGCGGCCAGGCCGAGGACGTCGGCGAAGGCCGCGCGCAGGGTCTCCTCCAGCGCGGTGGCGGGCTCGCGGTAGGCGGACCGTGCCGCGAACTCCGGTTCCGGGAGGGCCTTGCGGTCGGTCTTGCCACTGGAGTTCAGCGGGAAGGCGTCCAGGACCACGACC
>NZ_VJNO01000055.1 GCF_007096885.1 Streptomyces sp. 130
ACCCCGCCCGCTCCCCGCGCCCCGCCCGCGCCTCGTACCCCGGCCGCTCCCCGCGCCCCGCCCCCGTACCGCCTAAACTCCGAAGGCTGGGAGCTGATCGGGCGGCGAGCGGGAGAGCGTGGGATGACCATGGTGCCGGGGCGCAGGAGCAGTACGTTCACCCGACTGCTGCGGCACGGTTTCACCGACCCGTCCGCCGCCGAGCGGCTGCTCGACCTGCCGGACCTCGCCTCCGTACGCTCCGACTCCGTGCTCCTCGACGCGCTCGGGGCCACCGCCGACCCCGACCTCGCGCTGCGCGGCCTCGTCCGGCTGGTCGAGGCGGAGGAGGCGGGGGAGCGGCAGATCCTGCTGGACACCCTGGTCACCGCCAAGCCCCTGCGGGACCGGCTGCTCGGGGTGCTCGGCGCGTCCGAGGCGCTCGGCGACCACCTGGTCCGGCACCCGCGCGACTGGCAGGTCCTCGTCACGTACGAGGCCGCCGACCTGCACCCCGGGGTCGCCGAGTTCGAACAGGAGCTGGCCGGGGCGGACGATCCGGACGCCCTGCGCGTCGGCTACCGGCGGTGCCTGCTGTCCATCGCGGCCCGGGACGTCTGCGGCACGACCGACGTCGCCGAGACCGCCGCCGAGCTGGCGGACCTCGCCACCGCGACCCTGCGCGCCGCCCTGCGTATCGCCTCGGCCGCCGCCCCCGACGACGCCGCGCAGTGCCGGCTCGCGGTCGTCGCGATGGGCAAGTGCGGCGGCCACGAGCTGAACTACGTGTCCGACGTGGACGTCATCTTCGTCGCCGAGCCCACCGACGGCACCGAGGAGAGCAAGGCCATGCAGGCCGCGACCCGGCTCGCCTCGCACCTCATGCGGATCTGCTCCGACACCACCGTCGAGGGCACCATCTGGCCCGTCGACGCCAACCTCCGCCCCGAGGGCCGCAACGGCCCCCTCGTGCGCACGCTCTCCTCGCACCTCGCGTACTACCAGCGCTGGGCCAAGACCTGGGAGTTCCAGGCGCTGCTGAAGGCCCGCCCGGTGGCCGGCGACCGGGCGCTCGGCGAGGAGTACGTCGAGGCCGTCTCACCGCTCGTCTGGCAGGCCGCGGACCGGGAGAACTTCGTCCCCGACGTCCAGAAGATGCGCCGCCGCGTGGTCGACACGATCCCCGCCGACCGCGTCGACCGGGAGCTGAAGCTCGGCCCCGGCGGGCTGCGGGACGTCGAGTTCGCCGTACAGCTCCTCCAGCTCGTGCACGGCCGCAGCGACCCCGCGCTGCGCAGCGGATCGACCCTGGAGGCGCTGGGGGCGCTCGCCGGGGGCGGCTACGTGGGGCGCGTCGACGCCGTGCAGCTGGACGACGCCTACCGCTTCCTGCGCGCCATGGAGCACCGCATCCAGCTCTACCGGCTGCGCCGCACCCACCTCGTCCCCGACGAGGAGCCCGACCTGCGCCGTCTCGGCCGCTCCCTCGGGCTGCGCACCGACCCCATCGCGGAGCTGAACCAGGCGTGGCGGCGGCACGCCTCCGTGGTGCGCCGGCTGCACGAGAAGCTGTTCTACCGGCCGCTGCTCGACGCCGTCGCCCAGCTCGCGCCCGGCGAGTCCCGGCTCAGCACCAAGGCCGCCACGGCACGGCTCGTCGCCCTCGGCTACGAGGACCCGGCCGCCGCCCTGCGCCACCTGGAGGCGCTGTCGTCCGGGGTCTCCCGCAAGGCCGCCATCCAGCGCACCCTGCTGCCGGTGCTCCTCGGCTGGTTCGCGGACTCCGCCGACCCGGACGCCGGACTCCTCGGCTTCCGCAAGGTGTCCGACGCGCTCGGCAAGACGCCGTGGTATCTGCGGCTCCTGCGCGACGAGGGGGCCGCCGCCGAGAACCTCGCCCGGGTCCTCTCGGCCGGCCGGCTCGCCCCGGACCTGCTGCTGCGCGCCCCCGAGGCCGTGTCCATCCTCGGCGACCCGCAGGGCCTCGCCCCGCGCAGCCGGGTCCACCTGGAGCAGGAGGTGCTGGCCGCCGTCGGCCGCGCGGACGACGCGGAGACGGCCGTCGCGGTGGTGCGCGGGGTGCGCAGGCGTGAGCTGTTCCGCACGACGGCCGCCGACCTCATCGGCTCGTACGGTACGGAGGACAGCCCCGCCGAGTCCGATCCCGGCGCCCTCGTGGACCGGGTCGGCGGCGCGGTCACGGACCTGAACGCCGTCACCATCGCCGGTGCGCTGAGGGCCGCCGTGCGCGCGGAGTGGGGGGACACCCTGCCGACCCGGTTCGCCGTGATCGGCATGGGGCGGTTCGGCGGGCACGAGCTGGGATACGGCTCCGACGCGGACGTCCTCTTCGTGCACGAGCCGCGGGAGGGCGTGGACGAGCAGGAGGCGGGGCGGGCGGCGAACCGGGTGGTCTCCGAGATGCGGCGCCTCCTGCAGCTGCCCACCGCGGACCCGCCGCTCATCATCGACCCCGACCTGCGCCCGGAGGGCAAGAACGGCCCCCTCGTCCGCACCCTGAAGTCGTACGACGCGTACTACCGGCGCTGGTCGCTCGGCTGGGAGAGCCAGGCCCTGCTGCGGGCCGAGCCGATGGCCGGGGACCTGGACCTCGGCGCGGAGTTCGTGGAGCTGATCGACCCCCTGCGGTATCCGGCGGACGGGCTGGGCGACGACGCGGTCCGCGAGATCCGGCGGCTGAAGGCCCGGATGGAGTCGGAGCGGCTGCCGCGCGGCGCGGACCCGACGCTCCACACGAAACTGGGGCGCGGCGGGCTGAGCGACGTCGAGTGGACGGTCCAGCTGATGCAGATGCGCCACGGCCACGAGGTCCCCGGCCTGCGCACCACCCGCACCCGCGCCGCGCTGGCCGCGGCGCGCGCGGCGGACCTGATCTCCGAGGACGACGCCCAGACCCTGGACGAGGCGTGGGTCCTGGCCACGCGGGTCCGCAACGCGGTGATGCTCGTACGGGGACGCCCGGGCGACACGTTCCCCTCGGTCCCGCGCGAGCTGTCCGCGGTGGGGCGGTACCTGGGGTACGAGGAGGGGCATGTGGGGGACATGCTGGACGACTACCGCCGGGTGACGCGCAGGGCGCGGGGCGTGGTGGAGGAGCGGTTCTACGGCGGGTGAGGAGCGCCATCCGGCGGCTTCGCGGAGCTCCGCCCCACACCCCGCTCCTCAGTCGCCGGAGGGGCTTGGTCTTGCTGCTGCCCCGGGGTCAGTGCCGGGTCGCCGCCGGCTCGCGGCGGGGCTGCGCCCCCAGCGCGCTCAGCCGTGGACGCCCCGCCTTCGGCGGGATACGTTTCGGCAGCCGGTGCGGCAGCGACCCGTACCACGCGTACGACACCGCGTAACCGAACGCCAGGCACGCCATGCCGCCCACCGCGTCCAGCCAGAAGTGGTTCGCCGTCGACACGATCACCATCAGGGTGACCGCGGGGTACAGCAGCCCCAGGATGCGGGCCCACGGGGCCGAGGCCAGGGCGAAGACGGTGAGGCCGCACCAGAGGGACCAGCCGATGTGCATCGACGGCATCGCCGCGTACTGGTTGGACATGTTCTTGAAGTTGCCCGACGCCATCGAACCCCAGGTCTGGTGGACCAGGACCGTGTCGATGAAATGGCCGCCGCTCATCAGGCGGGGCGGGGCCAACGGGTACAGGTAGTAGCCGAGGAGCGCCACGGCCGTGGTGGCGAACAGGGCCAGCCTGGCCGCCGCGTACCGGCCCGGATGCCGGCGGAACAACCATACGAGCACACTGATCGTGACGACGAAGTGCAGCGTCGCGTAGTAGTAGTTCATCGACACGATGAGCCATGTCACCGAGTTCACCGCGTGGTTGACCGACTGCTCGACCGCGATGCCGAGGAAACGTTCGACCGACCAGAGCCAGTCCGCGTTGGCGAGGGCGGCGGCCTTCTGCTCGGGGACCGCGTTGCGCACCAGTGAGTACACCCAGTAACTCACCGCGACGAGCAGGATTTCGAACCACAGGCGGGGCCGCCGGGGCGCCCGGGGCGAGCGCAGCCGGGACGCGATGTGATCGAGTGCTCCGCCGAGCCGGTGTGCGCGACCGGACTGCTTGGTGTTCGCCTCGGGAGCCGCCTCGTTCACGATGGGTGACGGGGTGGCCTCCATACGGCCTTCCTGTCGTTTCACGCGCAATTCACCCATAGGGACAGAGTCTGCCAGATTTGCCTTCTCTGCCCGATGATCCTCCGGCGGAGCGCGAGTTGCACGTCCGGCCGCACGGCCCGGGGGGCGTGCGACGAGCCGGTCAGACCTCCGCGTGCGACCCTGGAAGAGCGACGGGGCCCGCCGCGTCCTGGCCGGGGCCCGCCGCGGTGGAGCCGCGTACGACGAGTTCCGGCATGAAGACGAACTCGCTGTGCGGGGCGGGCGTGCCGCCGATCTCCTCCAGCAGCGTGCGCACCGCGGCCTGGCCCATCGCCGTCACCGGCTGGCGGATCGTGGTCAGCGGCGGATCGGTGAACGCTATGAGCGGCGAGTCGTCGTACCCCACCACCGACAGGTCGCGCGGGACCTCGCGGGAGAGCCGGCGGGCGGCCCTGATCGCGCCGAGCGCCATCATGTCGCTCGCGCACACCACCGCCGTGCAGCCCCGCTCCATCAGCGCGGAGGCGGCGGCCTGGCCGCCCTCCAGCGTGTAGAGGGAGTGCTGGATCAGCTCCTCGACCGCGTCCGCCGTCAGGTTCAACTGCTCGTGCATCGTGGCGTGGAAGCCCTCGATCTTGCGGAGCACCGGAACGAAGCGCTTCGGGCCGACCGCGAGCCCGATCCGGGTGTGCCCCAGCGACACCAGATGCGTCACCGCCAGCCGCATGGCGGCCCGGTCGTCCGGCGAGATGAAAGGTGCCTGCACCTTGGGCGAGAAGCCGTTGACCAGGACGAAGGGGACGCCCTGGGCGCGCAGTTGCTCGTAACGCCCCATGTCGGCCGAGGTGTCGGCGTGCAGTCCGGAGACGAAGATGATCCCGGAGACGCCCCGGTCGACCAGCATCTCGGTCAGCTCGTCCTCGGTGGAGCCGCCCGGGGTCTGGGTCGCGAGGACCGGGGTGTAGCCCTGCCGGGTCAGTGCCTGCCCGATGACCTGGGCGAGCGCCGGGAAGATCGGGTTCTCCAGCTCGGGCGTGATCAGGCCGACGAGCCCCGCGCTGCGCCTGCGCAGCCGTACGGGCCGTTCGTAGCCGAGTACGTCGAGCGCGGCGAGGACGGATTCGCGGGTGGCAGCGGCTACCCCGGGCTTGCCGTTCAGTACACGGCTGACCGTCGCTTCGCTGACCCCCGCCTGAGTTGCGATATCGGCAAGCCGTGCGGTCATGGCAATGGACTGTACCGGGAGCGGGTCGGATTGCCCACCATGCACAGGATTCGGACGGGACGGGCCGCCCCGGGGCGCCGTCAGCGGCGCCCCGCCGCATCCGGCGGCAACGTCTTGCAAGTCCTTGCGGGCCCGGCTTGCCGGCTGCGGTCAGATCGTCGCACTGCGGAATCGGGGCTGGTGGGCCCCGTGTGGCAGGGATCGGGGAGTTTCGTCAAGTGGCTTGACGGCAACCTTGAGGACACGCCAATGTAACGATCGCCGGAGCTTGCAGAAATCTTCCGCAAACTCTTTCGGTCGTCTTTCATCCTTGTTACGTTCACGTCGACCCGGCGCCGCGACGGAGCGGTACGGCAGTTGAAGGAGTTCAGATGCGACGTGGCATAACGGCCACTGCCCTGGTCGCGGCCCTGGCGCTCGCGGCGACCGCCTGCGGCAGCGATGACGACGATTCCGGCAGCACCTCCAAGAGCTCGGGCGAGCTCTCCGGCACCGTGACGTGGTGGGACACGTCCGGCGCGGGTACGGAGGACAAGGTCTTCAAGAAGATCGCCGAGGGCTTCGAGAAGAAGCACCCGAAGGTCGACGTCAAGTACGTCAACGTGCCCTTCGGTGAGGCGCAGAACAAGTTCAAGAACGCGGCGCAGGCCGGCTCCGGCGCCCCCGACGTGATCCGCTCCGAGGTCGCGTGGACCCCGGAGTTCGCCGACCTCGGCTATCTCGCGCCGCTGGACGGCACGTCCGCGCTGAAGGACCAGGACGACTTCCTGAAGCAGGCCGTGGCCTCCACGAAGTACAACGGCAAGACCTACGCCGTTCCGCAGGTCATCGACTCCATGGGCGTCTTCTACAACAAGAAGATGTTCGAGAAGGCCGGCGTGAAGCCGCCGAACACCATCTCGGAGCTGAAGTCGGTCGCCGAGAAGATCAAGTCGAAGACCGGCAAGACCGGTCTCTACCTGCGCGGCGACGACTCGTACTACTTCCTCTCCTTCCTGTACGGCGAGGGCGGTGACCTGGTCGACGCCGCCGAGAAGACGGTGACCATCGACAAGCCCGAGGGCGTCAAGGCGTTCGAGGTGGTCAAGGACCTGGTCGACTCCGGGGCGGCGAAGACCGACGCCACGGACGGCTGGGAGAACATGATGCAGTCGTTCAAGAACGGCGACGTCGCGATGATGATCAACGGCCCCTGGGCGGTGGCCGACACGCTGACCGGCGACCAGTTCACCGACAAGGAGAACCTGGGCGTCGCCCCGGTCCCGGCCGGCTCCGCCGCGCAGGGCGCTCCGCAGGGCGGTCACAACCTGGCCGTCTACGCGGGCTCCAAGAACCTGGAGGCCTCCTACGCCTTCGTCGACTACATGACCTCGGTCGAGACCCAGGCGCAGACCGCCGGTGAGCTGAACCTGCTGCCCACCCGCACCTCCGCGTACGCCAAGCCGGAGGCCGTGGGCAGCGAGATCGTCCAGTTCTTCAAGCCGGTCGTCGAGACCGCCGTCGAGCGGCCCTGGATTCCGGAGACCGGCAGCCTCTTCGCGCCGCTGAACACCGAGTACACCAAGGTGCTCACCGGTCAGACCACGCCGGAGAAGGCCGCCAAGGCCACCGGTGACTCCTACCGCAAGCTCCTCAAGGGCTGGAAGTAACCAGGAAGGCAGGCCGACTGATGGCTGTCCACACCAGCCAGTCGGTGGCGAAGGCCGCGGGCGACGACGTCGCCCGCGGCCGGAGCCGCGGTACTGGCACCCCTCCGCGGCCGGGCGCGCTCCGGCGGGCCCTCTCCGTTCACTGGTACGCCTGGGCCATGGTCGCCCCGGTGGTGATCGTGATCGGCGTGATCATCGGATACCCGCTGGTCCGCGGTATCTGGCTGTCGCTGACCGACGCCAACGAGCGCAACGTCGCCCGCTCCATCGGCGTCAACGACATGCCGGCCACCTACAAGTTCGTGGGACTGGACAACTACGCGGACGCCCTCACCGGCGGTCAGTTCCTCGACACCCTGGTCTGGACCCTGGTGTGGACGGTCTCCTGCGTGGGCATCACCTTCGTGCTCGGCATGGCCCTGGCCAACATCCTGAACCGCAGGATCGCCGGCCGTTCCTTCTACCGCATGGCCCTGATCCTGCCCTGGGCCATCCCCGGCTTCGTCTCGGTCTTCGCCTGGCGCTTCCTCTACAACGAGGAGCGCGGCCTGCTCAACAGGGTCCTCGGCGGCGTCGGCATCGACGGCGTCCCGTGGCTCAACGACCCCACCTGGGCGAAGTTCTCCGTCATCGCCGTCAACGTCTGGCTCGGCGTGCCCTTCATCATGGTCGCCCTGCTCGGCGGCCTGCAGGCCATCCCGTCCGAGCAGTACGAGGCCGCGGAGATGGACGGCGCGACGGCCTGGCAGCGCTTCCGCCACGTCACGCTGCCGGGGCTGCGCCCGGTCTCCACCACGGTGGTCCTGCTCTCCACCATCTGGACCTTCAACATGTTCCCGGTGATCTTCCTGCTCACCCGGGGCGGCCCCGGTGAGTCCACGCAGATCCTCGTCACCCAGGCGTACAAGTTCTCCTTCGAGATCAGCCCGCGCGACTTCGCCCAGTCGTCGACCTGGGGCGTACTGATCCTCGTACTCCTGATGCTCTTCGCCGTGGTCTACCGGCGAGTGCTCCGCACCCAGGGAGACAACTGGTGACCACCGCCGCGCACACCCCCGCCACCGCCCGGCCCGCCGGCCGTCCGCCCCGCAAGCGCGGAGAGCGTTCACCGGTCGCGTCCGTGGCCCTGCACCTCACGCTGATCGTCGCCTCGGTGATCGCCGTCTTCCCGGTCCTCTGGGTCCTGCTGACCTCGCTGAAGCCCGCGAAGTACGCCACCACCACGGACTTCTTCCGCGACACGACGATCGAGAACTACACGAACCTGATCAAGGACACCGAGTTCCTGACCTGGTTCGGCAACTCCGTGGTCATCGCGGGGCTCAGCACCGTCCTCGGTGTCTTCGTCTCCGCCACCACGGGCTACGCCGTCAGCCGCTTCCGGTTCCCCGGCAAGCGCGGTCTGATGTGGACCCTGCTGGTGACCCAGATGTTCCCGGTCGCCGTCCTCATCGTGCCGATCTACAACATCATGTCCACGATGGGCCTGATCAACCAGCCCGCCGGTCTGGTGATCACCTACCTGACGATCTCGGTGCCGTTCTGCGCCTGGATGATGAAGGGCTTCTTCGACACCATCCCGCGCGAGATCGACGAGTCGGGGATGGTCGACGGCCTCACCCCGTTCGGCACCTTCTGGCGGCTCATCCTCCCGCTGGCCAAGCCCGGCCTCGCGGTCACCGCGTTCTACTCCTTCATCACCGCCTGGGGCGAGGTGGCCTACGCCTCCGCGTTCATGGTCGGCGACGAGAACCTGACCCTCGCGGGCGGCCTCCAGAAGTTCGTCAACCAGTACGGCGCCCAGTGGGGCCCGATGACCGCAGCGTCCGTACTGATCGCGATACCCGCGGCCCTGGTGTTCCTGTTCGCGCAGAAGCACCTGGTCACCGGCATGTCCGCCGGAGCCGTCAAGGGCTGAGTACGCCCGACCGACCGACCGCACGCACGCACCAGTCACGGTGGCGCCGGAATCCCGACCCGGTCCCGGCGCCACCCCCCACCCAGACACCCCAGGGACGACATGACCCAGCACCTCGCTGCCCCCTCCACCGGTACGTCCGACGACGCCGCCGGCCACCGCACCGGCTGGTGGCAGGACGCGGTGATCTACCAGGTCTATCCGCGCAGCTTCGCCGACGGCAACGGTGACGGCATGGGCGATCTCGCAGGCGTACGCGGAAGACTCCCGTACCTCAAGGAACTCGGCGTCGACGCGGTCTGGCTCAGCCCCTTCTACGCGTCCCCGCAGGCCGACGCCGGATACGACGTCGCCGACTACCGGGCCATCGACCCGATGTTCGGCAGCCTGCTCGACGCCGACGCGCTGATCCGCGACGCCCACGACCTGGGCCTGCGGATCATCGTCGACCTGGTGCCCAACCACTCCTCCGACCAGCACGAGTGGTTCAAGCGCGCGCTCACCGAGGGCCCCGGCTCCGCCCTGCGCGACCGCTACCACTTCCGCCCCGGCAAGGGCGCGAACGGCGAACTCCCGCCCAACGACTGGGAGTCCATCTTCGGCGGCCCCGCCTGGACCCGCACCGCGAACCCGGACGGCACCCCCGGCGAGTGGTACCTCCACCTCTTCGCGCCCGAGCAGCCCGACTTCAACTGGGAGCACCCGGCCGTCGCCGACGAGTTCCGCTCGATCCTGCGCTTCTGGCTCGACATGGGCGTCGACGGCTTCCGCGTGGACGTCGCGCACGGCCTGGTCAAGGCCGAGGGGCTGCCCGACCTGGGCACCCACGACCAGCTGAAGCTGCTCGGAAACGATGTCATGCCGTTCTTCGACCAGGACGGGGTGCACGAGATCTACCGCAGCTGGCGCACCATCCTGGACGAATACCCCGGCGAGAGGATCGCCGTCGCCGAGGCGTGGACGCCGACCGTCGAGCGCACCGCCAACTACGTGCGCCCCGACGAGATGCACCAGGCGTTCAACTTCCAGTACCTGGCCACCGCCTGGGACGCCGCCGCGCTCCGCGAGGTCATCGACACCTCGCTCGACGCCATGCGGCCGGTCGGCGCCCCCACCACCTGGGTGCTCTCCAACCACGACGTCACCCGGCACGCCACCCGGTTCGCCAACCCGGCGGGCCTCGGCACCCAGATCCGCACCCCCGGCGACCGCGAGCTGGGCCTGCGCCGGGCCCGCGCGGCCACGATGCTGATGCTGGCGCTGCCCGGTTCCGCCTACGTCTACCAGGGCGAGGAGCTCGGCCTGCCCGACGTCACCGACCTGCCCGACGAGGCCCGCCAGGACCCGTCGTTCTTCCGGGCCGAGGGCCAGGACGGCTTCCGCGACGGCTGCCGCGTCCCGATCCCGTGGACCCGCGAGGGCTCCTCGTACGGCTTCGGCGCGGGCGGCAGCTGGCTTCCGCAGCCCGCCGGCTGGGGTGAGCTGAGCGTCGAGGCGCAGACCGGCGCGGCCGGCTCCACCCTGGAGCTGTACCGGGCCGCCATCGCCGCCCGCCGGGCGCACCCCGGGCTCGGCGCGGGCGCCGACGTGCGCTGGCTGGACGTGCCGGAGGGGCTGCTCGCCTTCGCCCGGCCCGGGTTCGTCTGCACCGTCAACACCACGGGCGCCCCGGTCCGCATCCCCGTACCGGGCACGGTCCTGCTGTCCAGCGCCCCGGTCGAGACCGACGGCGACACGGTCGAGCTGCCCGCGGACACCACGGTGTGGTGGACGGTGTGACGACCGTTCCGCTGCCGCGGGGCCCCGGCGCGGGCGGTGCGCTCAGGCTGTCGGACATCGCCGGCCAGGCGTCCGTCAGCGAGGCCACCGTCAGCCGGGTCCTCAACGGCAAGCCGGGCGTCGCGGACACCACGCGCCAGCGGGTGCTCGCGGCGCTCGACATCCTGGGCTACGAGCGGCCCGTGCGGCTGCGGCAGCGCAGCGCCGGGCTCATCGGGCTGGTCACCCCCGAGCTGACCAACCCGATCTTCCCGGCGTTCGCCCAGTCCGTGGAGCAGGTGCTCGCCGGGCACGGCTACACGCCGGTGCTCTGCACGCAGCTCCCCGGCGGCGCCACCGAGGACGAGCTGGTCGAGCAGCTGGTCGAGCGCGGCGTCGGCGGCATCGTCTTCCTGTCCGGGCTGCACGCCGACACCTCGGCCGACCCGGCGCGCTATGCCGCGCTGTCCGAGCGCGGGGTGCCGTTCGTCCTGATCAACGGGTACAACGAGCGGATCAGCGCCCCGTTCGTCTCGCCCGACGACACCGCCGCCGTGCGGATGGCCGTGAGCCACCTCGCCGAACTCGGCCACCGCCGGGTGGGCCTGGCCATAGGGCCGCAGCGCTATGTGCCGTCCCGCCGGAAGCGGGACGGCTTCGTGGAGGCCGCGGTCGCCGTGCTCGGCCTGGACCGCGCGGACGCCGAACTCCTGGTCTGCTCGACGCTGTTCAGTGTCGAGGGCGGCCAGGTCGCGGCGGGCGCGCTGCTCGACCGGGGGTGCACCGGCATCGTCTGCGGCAGCGACCTGATGGCGCTGGGCGTGGTCCGCGCGGCCCGGGACCGCGGGCTCGACGTGCCGCGCGACGTCTCCGTGGTGGGCTTCGACGACTCGCAGCTCATCGCGTTCACCGACCCGCCGCTGACCACGGTCCGCCAGCCGGTCCAGGCGATGGCGGCGGCAGCGGTCGGCGCGCTGCTGGAGGAGATCGGCGGCAGCCCCGTGCAGCGCACGGAGTACGTGTTCCAGCCGGAGCTGGTGGTGCGGGGCTCGACGGCGGCGCTGCGGAACGCGTGAGCGGGCACTCAGGGGGCCGGGTCCGGCAGGGGCCCGGCCCTCACGCGTGTCCGGGTGCGGCGGTGCGCGGCCGGCGCCCCCTCAGGACCATGCCGGTCGCGATCGCGAGGCCCACGAGGGCGAGGACCGAGCCCTTCACGACGGGCCCGTGCCAGCCGTAGTCGGCGGTGTAGGCGGCCCCGGCGTCCTCGGCGAGCCGGACCTCGTCGATCCGGGCGGGCGCGGGGTCACCGCGGCGCACGTCCACGGCGTCCCTCAGCTCGACGTCCCGCGCGGTGACGGAGCCGTCGGTGCTGGTGAAGGTGCCGGTCCAGGAGCAGGACTGCTTGCCGCAGGTGCGGTCGGTGGGCGTCAGCGAGCCGACGGGCCCGTCGCGCAGGGCGGCCCGCCCCTCGATGCCCTCGACGGCCAGGCCGAGGCCGCCGCCGAGCGAGACGAGCAGGACGAAGACGGCGGCGACACGGACGAAGACGCGTCCGCGCTTGGTCAGGGGCCGTCCGGTCTGCATGGCGTGATCCTGGGCGGGGCCGGGTCAGCCCTCGCCGTCGCCCTCCTCGAAGAGGCGTACGGTGCCCAGGATCTGGCGGATCGTGGCGTCGGACACCTCGTCCTGGACGCCGTGCGCGCCGACGTAGGTCCACGAGACGAAGCGGCCCTCCGCGTTCTTGAAGGCGAAGGTCACCGCCTTGCCGTCGGTGTCGCACTTGCCCTTCTTCGGCGTCCCGGACGAGGTGACGGTCACCAGGCTGCCCTCGACGCCCGACTCCGTGCGGAAGGACTCCGGCTCACCGACCGTGAGGCGCGAGCGGTCGGGCTGGGTGTAGAGGCCGTAGACCCAGGTCCTGGCCGTGTCCTCGGCGGCCTCGGCCGCGCTCTTGGCGCCCTGCTCGCCGGTGGTGCCGACCGAGGCGAGCGCGGACTCCTCGGGGGTGCCGTCCTTGTCGTCGTCGGACGTGCACCACTTCTCCTTGAGGACCGCCGGGGCCATCATCGCTACCAGCGGCTTCTCCTCGGGGTCGTCGTTCTCCGTCACGTAGCTCACCCAGCTCGGGGACTGGCGCTTCCAGGAGGCGGGCACGTCGAAGGTGATGCCGCGCTTGGCGTTGACCACGGTGTTCCAGCCGGGCACGAGAGGGTCCGAGCCGCCGCCTGCGGCGCCCCGGGCCGTGCCGCCGGTGCTCGCGGACGCGCTCGCGGACTTGGTGGGCGCCGGCTGCGGGCCGGCCTCGTCCTTCCCGCCGTCGCGGACGACCAGGTAGCCCGCCGCCGCGCAGGCCACGACGACCGCCGCTGAGGCGGCCACCACGGCGACCGTGGTCCGGTTGCGGCGGGGGCGGGGCGGTTCGGGGGTGCTGACGCCGACCGTGGGGGCGGCGTGCCAGTCGGAGGCGGCCCGGCCGGGCCGCGCCGGGGGCGCGCTGTGCCGGGTGCCCGGCGTGTCCGGCTGATCGGGGGGCGACTGCTCTCCTGGCCACATGGGGGCGAGCCTAGCCCCGGCCCGGGAACGACTCGTGCCCCGGGGGCGGCCGGCCACAGGAGAGGCACCGGAGGTCGGCCCGGTCGGGCCGGCGGGGAGGTGTGACCGCCGGTGCCTCTCATGTCCTGACCGGCCCGGCCGGCCGGGCGCGTGGGGCCCGGGGTAACGGGACCCCCGGCCGGCCGGACCGGAGTCGGGAGAAACGTAACAGGCCTGCAATGTCTTGCGTAAGCCCTTGCAGGAAGAAATCCACAGCATTTCGTGGATGTGAGCGGGCGGTGTCCAAAGGGTTGACCGGGACCTGCCGGACTCGTACGGTCTCGCTGCGGCAAGGTTTGCATTCTTGCAGCAAGAACCTTCAGGAGCCTTGAGGGCAGGGCGCGTTGCCGATGAGGCCGGAACCGTCACCCGCATTTCCCCCACAGCAGGAGGAAAACATGGCCAGCAGACCCCTGTCTGCCGCGCTCGCCCTCGTCGCGGGAGCCGCCGCCCTCGTGGTCCCCGCCACGACGGCCGAGGCGTCCGCCCCGGGCACCAAGGACGTCACCGCCGTCCTCTTCGAGTGGACGTTCGACTCCGTCGCCAGGGCGTGCAAGGACACCCTCGGCCCCGCCGGATACGGCTTCGTCCAGGTCTCGCCGCCCCAGGAGCACATCCAGGGCGGCCAGTGGTGGACCTCGTACCAGCCGGTCAGTTACAAGATCGCCGGACGGCTCGGGGACCGCACGTCCTTCGCGAACATGGTCAGCGCCTGCCACAGCGCGGGCGTCAAGGTGGTCGCGGACTCGGTCATCAACCACATGTCCAGTGGTTCGGGCACCGGCACGGGCGGCACCTCGTACACGAAGTACAACTACCCCGGGCTGTACTCCTCGTACGACATGGACGACTGCACCTCCGAGATCAACAACTACGGCAACCGCGCCAACGTCCAGAACTGCGAGCTGGTCGGGCTGGCCGACCTGGACACCGGCGAGGACTACGTACGCGGGAAGGTCGCCGGCTACCTCAACGACCTGCTCTCGCTCGGCGTCGACGGATTCCGCATCGACGCGGCCAAGCACATGCCCGCCGGCGACCTCGCCGACATCAAGTCCCGGCTGAGCAACCCGGGCGTCTACTGGAAGCAGGAGGCGATCTACGGGGCCGGCGAGGCCGTCTCGCCCGACGAGTACGCCGGCAACGGCGACGTGCAGGAGTTCCGGTACGCCCGCAGCCTGAAGAAGGTCTTCAACGAGGAGAACCTCGCCTACCTGAAGAACTTCGGCGAGGGCTGGGGCTTCATGCCCTCCTCCAGGGCCGCGGTGTTCGTCGACAACCACGACACCGAGCGCAACGGGGAGACGCTGAACTACAAGGACGGCGCCAACTACACGCTCGCCAGCGTGTTCATGCTGGCCTGGCCCTACGGCTCGCCCGACGTGCACTCCGGCTACGAGTGGTCCGACAAGGACGCCGGCCCGCCCAACGGCGGGGCGGTGAACGCCTGCTACACCGACGGCTGGAAGTGCCAGCACGCCTGGCGCGAGATCTCCTCCATGGTCGGCTTCCGCAACACCGCGCGCGGTGAGGCCGTCACCGACTGGTGGGACGACGGCGGCGACCGGATCGCCTTCGGGCGCGGCTCCAAGGCGTACGTGGCGATCAACCACGAGGGCTCCTCGCTGACGCGCACGTTCCAGACCTCGCTGCCCGCCGGCGACTACTGCGACGTCCAGTCCGGCAAGGGCGTCACGGTCGACGGCTCCGGCCGGTTCACCGCGACCCTCGGCGCCAACACCGCGCTCGCCCTGCACACCGGCGCCCGCACCTGTGGCGGCGGCTCCACCGACCCGGGCGGCCCCGGCACCGAGACGGGCACCTCCGGCGCCTCCTTCGGGGTCAATGCCACCACCCAGCTCGGCCAGAACATCTACGTCACCGGCAACCAGTCCGCCCTCGGCAACTGGAACACCGGCAGCGCGCTGAAGCTCGACCCGGCGACGTACCCGGTCTGGAAGCTCGACGTGAACATGCCCGCCGGCACCACGTTCGAGTACAAGTACATCCGCAAGGACGCGAGCGGCAACGTGACCTGGGAGAGCGGTGCCAACCGCACGGCCACGGTGCCGTCCTCCGGCAGGGTCACGCTGACCTCGGACGTCTGGCGCGGCTGACCCCGGCAGTCCGCTCACCCGCCGGACGGGCCGTCCCCCAGCGGTCCGTCCGGCCCCGCACACCCCCGTACCCCGCCTAGGAGAGCCCGAGTGAAACGTCCGTACCCGCGCGTGCCCGCACGCAGAACGGCGACCGCGGTCGTCGCCGCCGCCCTGTGCGCGGCCCTGGTGCCCGCGCTGCCCGCCGCCGCGGCCCGGCCGCCCGTCGCGCCCTCGGACGCCAAGCTGGCCGGCCAGGCCACCCGGCACGACCTGACCCGCGAGCAGTTCTACTTCGTGATGCCCGACCGGTTCGCCAACGGCGACACCCGCAACGACCGGGGCGGGCTGACCGGTTCGCGTCTGGAGACCGGCTACGACCCCACCGACAAGGGGTTCTACCAGGGCGGCGACCTCAAGGGGCTGACCGACCGGCTCGACTACATCAAGGGGCTCGGCACCACCGCCATCTGGCTCGCGCCCATCTTCGAGAACCGGCCCGTGCAGGGCACCGGCAAGGACGCCTCGGCCGGCTACCACGGCTACTGGATCACCGACTTCACCCGGGTCGACCCGCACTTCGGCACCAACGCCGACCTGACGAAGCTGATCGACAAGGCCCACCGCAAGGGCATGAAGGTCTTCTTCGACGTCATCACCAACCACACCGCCGACACCGTCGACTACGCCGAGAAGACCTACGGCTACAAGTCCAAGGGCGCCTACCCCTACCTCGACCGCGACGGGCGCCCCTTCGACGACGCCGCCGGCATGGCGAAGGTGGACGCCGACTCCTTCCCGTACAAGCCGGTGAGCGGCGGCGGCAAGACGCCTTCCTGGCTCAACGACCCGACGATGTACCACAACCGCGGCGACTCCACGTACGCCGGCGAGTCCACCACGTACGGCGACTTCTCCGGGCTGGACGACCTGTGGACCGAGCGGCCCGAGGTCGTCTCCGGCATGGAGAAGATCTACGAGAAGTGGGTCCGGGACTTCGACATCGATGGGTTCCGGATCGACACCGTCAAACACGTCGACATGGACTTCTGGACCCAGTGGGCCACCGCGCTCGACGCCTACGCGGCCAGGCACGGGCGCGAGGACTTCTTCATGTTCGGCGAGGTCTACTCCTCGGACACCGCCGTCACCTCGCCGTACGTCACGCAGGGCCGGCTGGACGCCACACTCGACTTCCCCTTCCAGGAGGCGGCCCGCCAGTACGCCTCGCAGGGCGCCCCCGCCTCGAAGCTCGCCGCCGTCTTCGCCGACGACTACCGCTACACCACCGACAAGGCCAACGCCTATGAGCAGGTGACCTTCCTCGGCAACCACGACATGGGCCGCATCGGGACCTTCCTGAAGCAGGACAACCCCGAGGCCGGCGACGCGGAGCTGGTGAAGCGCGCGGAGCTCGCCAACGAGCTGATGTTCCTCAGCCGGGGCAACCCCGTCGTCTACTACGGCGACGAGCAGGGCTTCACGGGCGCCGGCGGCGACAAGGACGCCCGCCAGACGATGTTCGCCTCGAAGACCGCCGACTACCTGGACGACGACGAGCTGGGCACCGATCGCACCCACGCCTCGGACGCGTACGACGAGACCCACCCGCTCTACCGTGCAATCGCCGCCCTCTCGAAGCTGACCCGGGACCACCCGGCGCTCCGCGACGGCGTCCAGACCGAGCGGTACGCCGAGGGCTCGGTGTACGCCTTCTCGCGTACGGACGCCAAGCGCGGCGACGAATACCTGGTCGCCGTCAACAACGGCACCGCCGCGAAGACCGTCGAGCTGCCCACCGGGTCCGCCCGCATGGACTTCCGCACCCTGTACGGCGGTTCCGGCACGGTCCGCAGCGGTGCCGACAAGAAGATCACGGTCACCGTCCCGGCCCTGTCGAGCATCGTGCTCCGCGCCGCCAAGCCCCTCGCGGCCCCCACGGCCAAGCCCTCCGTCACCCTGAAGGCCCCCGCCGCCGGAGCCACCGGCACCGTCGAGCTCACCGCCGACGTGGACGGCGGCTCGCTCAACCGGGTCGTCTTCGCCGCCCAGACCGGCAACGGCAAGTGGACCACCCTCGGCACCGCCGACCACGCCCCGTACAAGGTCACCCAGACGCTGAGCGACAAGACCGCCGCCGGCACACCGCTGCGCTACAAGGCCGTCGTGGTGGACCGCGCCGGCCGCACCGCGAGCGCCACCGCCTCGTCCACCGCCGGACAGGCGCCCGCGCCCGCCAAGCCCGTCGCCGTCGAGCGCGACTACGCCGTCGTCCACTACAAGCGCGCCGACGGCGACTACGACGGCTGGCAGCTGAGGTCCGGCGGGGCCACGGCCGCCTTCGCCGGGCGCGACGCGTACGGCGCGTTCGCGTGGATCGCGGTGCCCGAGGGCGCCGCCACCGTCCCGTACACCGTCGAGAAGAGCGGCGCCGCGGACGGGCCCGAGCGCAGCGTGGACCTCGCGAAGACCGGTGAGGTGTGGATCGCGCAGGGCGAGGACGGCCAGGCGGACACCGCGCCCGACGGCGCCTACCCGGACCAGGACACCACCAAGGCCGTCCTGCACTACTACCGGGCCGACGGCGACTACGACGGCTGGGGGCTGCACACCTGGACCGGTGCGAAGGAGCCCACGGACTGGGCCAAGCCGCTCCAGCCCGTGCAGAAGGACGCCTCCGGGCTCACCTTCGAGGTCCCGCTCACCGACGGGGCCACCTCGCTCAGCTACATCCTGCACCGGGGCGACGAGAAGGACCTCCCCAGCGACCAGTCCCTCGATCTCGCCACGTACGGCCACGAGGTGTGGCTCATCGGCGGCAAGGCCGGCTACCTGCTCCCGCAGGCCGGCGGCGTACCGACGCCCGACCTCACCAAGGCCGAGGCGCAGTGGATCGACGCCGGCACCGTCGTCTGGAAGGTGAAGGCCACCGAGGCCACCAGCCAGCAGCTCGTGTACGCGCCGGGCGGCGGCATCACCGTCGAGGACGGCGCCCTCAGCGACGAGGGCCAGTGGCTGCGGCTCACCCCGTCCGCGCTGACCGACGCCCAGAAGGCGAAGTACCCGCACCTCAAGGACTACCCGGCCTTCACCGTCGACGCCCGGGACCGCGACCGCGTCCGCGAGGCCCTGCGCGGCCAGCTGATCGCCACGCAGCGCGCCGCCAACGGGGCCCTGCTCGCCGCCACCGGGGTGCAGAGCGCCGGAGTCCTCGACGACCTCTACGGCGAGAGGGCGAGCGGCGCCGCCCTCGGCCCGGTCTTCCGCCACGGCACCCCCACCCTCTCGGTGTGGGCGCCCACCGCCCGTACCGTCGCGCTCGAACTCGACGGGAAGACCGTGCCCATGCGGCGCGACGACCGCACCGGCGTCTGGTCCGTCACCGGGAAGAAGAGCTGGACCGGCAAGCCGTACCGGTACGTCGTGGACGTCTGGGCGCCCACCGTCCAGAAGCTCGTCACCAACAAGGTCACCGACCCCTACTCCACCGCCCTCACCGCCGACTCCGCCCGCAGCCTCGTCGTGGACCTGACGGACCGCGAGCTCGCCCCCAAGGGCTGGGACACCCTCCGCAAGCCCGCCGCCGTGCCGCTGCGCGACGCCCGGATCCAGGAGCTCCAGATCCGCGACTTCTCCATCGCGGACCCCACCTCGAAGCACCCCGGCGAGTACCTGGCCTTCACCGACACCCGCTCCGACGGGATGAAGCACCTCGAGCAGCTCGCCGACGCGGGCACCAGCTACGTCCACCTGCTGCCCGCCTTCGACATCGGCACCATCCCCGAGAAGAAGCAGGACCAGCACAAGCCCGCCTGCGACCTGTCCGTCTACGCCCCCGACTCCGCCGAACAGCAGGCGTGCGTGGCGAAGGCCGCCGCGAAGGACGCCTTCAACTGGGGCTACGACCCGCTGCACTACACCGTCCCGGAGGGCAGCTACGCCTCCGACCCGGACGGCACGAAGCGCACGGTCGAGTTCCGGCAGATGGTCCAGGGCATCAACGGCGCCGGACTGCGCACCGTCATGGACGTCGTCTACAACCACACCGTCGCCTCCGGCCAGGACGGCAAGTCCGTCCTCGACCGGATCGTGCCCGGCTACTACCAGCGGCTCCTGGAGGACGGCACCGTCGCCACCTCCACCTGCTGCGCCAACACCGCCCCCGAGAACACCATGATGGGCAAGCTCGTCGTGGACTCGGTCGTCACCTGGGCCAAGGAGTACAAGGTCGACGGCTTCCGCTTCGACCTGATGGGCCACCACCCCAAGGCCAACATCCTGGCCGTCCGCAAGGCCCTCGACGCGCTGACCGTCGCCGAGGACGGCGTGGACGGCAAGAAGATCATCCTGTACGGGGAGGGCTGGAACTTCGGCGAGGTCGCCGACGACGCCCGCTTCGTCCAGGCCACCCAGAAGAACATGGCCGGCACCGGCATCGCCACCTTCTCCGACCGGGCCCGCGACGCCGTACGCGGCGGCTCCCCGTTCGACGAGGACCCCGGCGTGCAGGGCTTCGCCACCGGCCTCTACACCGACCCCAACGCCTCCACCGCCAACGGCACGCGGGCCGAGCAGAAGGCCCGCCTGCTGCACTACCAGGACCTGATCAAGGTCGGCCTCACCGGCAACCTCGCCGACTACACCTTCACCGACACCTCCGGGAACACCGTCAAGGGCTCCGGCGTCGACTACAACGGCGCCCCGGCCGGCTACGCCGCCGCACCCGGTGACGCCCTCGCCTACGCCGACGCCCACGACAACGAGACCCTGTACGACGCGCTCGCCTACAAGCTCCCGGCGGGCACCCCGGCCGCCGACCGGGCCCGCGCGCAGGTCCTGGCCATGGCGACGGCGGCCCTCTCCCAGGGCCCCGCGCTCTCCCAGGCCGGCACGGACCTGCTGCGCTCCAAGTCGCTGGACCGCAACTCCTTCGACAGCGGCGACTGGTTCAACGCCCTGCACTGGGACTGCCGGGCCGGCAACGGCTTCGGGCGCGGACTGCCGCCGGCCGCGGACAACGAGGCCAAGTGGCCCTACGCGAAGCCCCTGCTGACCGACGCCACGGTCACCCCGGGCTGCGCGCAGATCAACGGGGCCTCGGCCGCCTACCGCGACCTGCTCACCATCCGCACCACGGAGAAGGACTTCGGTCTGGCCACCGCCGCGCAGGTGCGGGCCCGGCTGTCCTTCCCGCTCTCCGGCGCGGACGAGACCCCCGGCGTGATCACCATGCGCCTCGGCAGGCTCGTCGTCGTCTTCAACGCCACGCCCGGCACCACGACCCAGAAGGTCACCGCGCTGGCCGGCGAGAACTACGCCCTGCACCCCGTGCAGGCGAAGGGCGCGGATTCTACCGTCAAGAAGTCCTCGTACGAGCGGAGTTCGGGCAGCTTCACCGTTCCGGGACGCACGGTGGCGGTGTTCACCCTGCGCTGACCGCCACAGGACTACCGTATGGGCAGCCGCCCGGGGGTGTCGCTCCACACACCCCCGGGCACGCCTTTCACTCCACCTGTGCAGCGACGGTGACGATGGCCAGCAACCTCCCCGAGGAGACCACCAGCTTTGTCGGACGGGCGGCCGAGCTCACCGGGCTCGAACACGCCCTCGCCACCGGCCGGCTGACCACCCTCACCGGCACCGGGGGCGTCGGCAAGACCCGGCTCGCCCTCCGCGCCGCCCGCCGCGCCGCCCCCGGCTACCGCGACGGAGTCCGGTGGGCCGACCTCGCCCCGCTGCACGACGACGAACTCCTGCTCGCCACCGTCTCCGACGCGGTCGGCCTCAGCGACCACACCCTGCGCCCGCCCATCGACGTGCTGTGCGAATGGCTCGCCGACAAACAGCTCCTGCTCGTCCTGGACTCCTGCGAGCACCTGCGCCCCGCCTGCGCCCACCTCCTCGGCGAGATCCTGACCACCTCGCCCGGGCTCACCGTCCTCGCCACCAGCCGCCAGCCCCTGGACCTGCGGGGCGAACAGGTCGTGGAGGTCGACCCGCTGTCCGTCGACGGCGCCGCCGACGCCCTCACCCTCTTCCGGGAACGCGCCACCGCCGCCGCCCCCGCCACCCCGTTCCGGGAACCCGGCACCGCCGAGGCCGCCGCCGACATCTGCCGCCGCCTCGACGGCATCCCGCTCGCCATCGAACTCGCCGCCGCGGCGGTCGGCCGGCAGAGCGTCCAGGAGATCGCCCAGCGCCTCGCCACCCGGCTCGACACCTTCGCCGACGCCTCCCTGCGTCCGGTCCGCCACCGCACCCTGCGCACCACCATCGGCTGGTCCCACGAGCTGTGCACCCCGCTCGAACGGCTGCTGTGGGCCCGGCTCACCGTGCTGCGCGGCGACTTCGACGAGGACACCGCCGTCACCGTCTGCACCGGTGGCCCCCTCACCGAGGACGGCGTCCGCGCCGCCCTGCGCGGCCTGGCCGCCAAGTCCGTCGTCACCCGCGAGGGCACCCGCCACCGCATGCTCGACACCCTGCGCGAGTACGGCCGGATGTGGCTCGCGGAGCTCGGCGAGGACCGGGCCGCCGCCGACCGGCACGCCGCCTGCTTCCTGAGCCTCGCCCGCAACGCCCACGCCGGCTGGACCGGCGACGACCAGATCCTCTGGTACCACCGCATCGCCGACGCGCACGCCGACCTGTGCGCCGCGCTCGACCACCTCCTCGACCACGACCCCGCCGCCGCCCAGGAGATGGCCGGCCGGATCGGCTTCTTCTGGTGCTGCTGCGGCCACCTTCCGCAGACCCGGGGGTACGCCCAGCGCGCCCTGGACACCGGACCGGGCAGCGGCCCCCACCGCACCCGGGCGCTGTGGGTGCTCGGCATCTGCGTCCTGCTCCAGGGCGACTACCCGGCCGCCGAGCGCATCGGCCGCGAGTGCGTCCGCGAGGCCGCCGCCGACGGCACCGACGAGGGCATCCTCGCCGCCGCCTATCTGCGCGGGCTCACCCACCTGATGACCGGCGAACCCGAGAAGGGCCTGCGCGAGTCGCGCCGGGTGCTGCGGACCACCGCGTCCGGCACCCGGCTCGAAGCGGCCTACCGGCTGCGCTGCCACCTCATCACCGTCTTCGCCCTCACCGGCCTCGGCCGGCTGGAGGAGGCCGCCTCGGCCGCCGTCGTGCTGCGGGCGGCCTGCGACGCCCA
The DNA here is from genome assembly GCF_007096885.1 of Streptomyces sp. 130. Taxonomy (GTDB): domain Bacteria; phylum Actinomycetota; class Actinomycetes; order Streptomycetales; family Streptomycetaceae; genus Streptomyces. The sequence continues at coordinate 22,497 of NZ_VJNO01000055.1, forward strand.
GGACGAGTGCTGGACCCGGTCCTACGTGGACTACCAACTCGCCCTGATCGCCCTGCTGCAGGGCCGCGCCGCCCCCGCCGCCGCGCACGCCCGGGCCATGCTCACCGGCAAGCACCGGCTCCGCGACCGCTTCGGCATCGCGCTCGGCCTGGACGTCCTGGCCGCCGCCATCGCCGCCCAGGGCGAGGGGGCCAGGGCCGCCCGCGTCTACGGCACCGGACAGGTCTACTGGCGCATGGTCGGCCACCCCCAGCGCGGCACCCCCGAGCTGGGACCGGTGCGCGAGACCTGCGAGCGGCGCGCCCGGGAGGCGGTCGGCGACGCGGCGTACCGGCGGGCGTTCGAACAGGGCCGGGCCGACAGCGCGGAGGCGGGCCTCGCGCTGGCGCTGCACGGCGAACTGCTCACCTGACGGGGCACCCCTCAGGCCCGGACGTCACACCCCCGTCTGCCTGGCGGACACCTGTTGTGCGACCCGCGCCGGTCCGGGGAGGCTGGGCGGCGTCCGTCCCCGCCCGACCGCCCCGGAGGCCGTCATGCCGCAGATCACCGTCGACTACTCCGCCGAGCTCGCCGGAGCCTTCGACCGCCCCGCGTTCGCCCTCGCGCTGCACCCGGTCGTCGCCGCGACCGTCGACACCAAGACCGCCGCCTGCAAGACCCGGTTCCGCCGGGCCGAGGAGACCGTGGTCGGGGACGCGCCGGCCGGCGACGCGCTCGTGCACGTGGACATCTCGCTGCTGCCCGGCCGCACCCCGCAGACCAAGGCCCGGCTCACCGAGGCCGTCCTGGAGCTCCTGCGCGACCACGTCGGCACCGTCACCGGTCTGACTCCGCACCTCTCGGCGGAGGTCCGGGACCTGGACCCCTCCTACCGCAAGGTCTGACCCGGCCCGGGTGCAACCCGGACGGCGCGCCACGGCACTTACCGGGTGAGACCGTCTTCGGAAGGAACCACCCCGTGCTGAAGTACAGCCGCCGCACACTGCTCCACGCCGCCGTGGCCACGGCCGCCCTGACCGTCGCCCTGTCCGCGCCCGTGCCCGCCTCCGCGCTGGACGGGGCCGCACGCGCCTGGGCGGTCGAGGCGGCCCCGTACAGCGACGCCACGCTCCTCGACATCGCCAGCATGGGGCGGGGGAGGACCTGGGCGGCCGGGTTCACCATCCGCGACGAGGGCAAGGTGACCCGCTTCCAGCCCGTCGTCGCCGAACGCGCCGAGCCCGGGGCGGCGTGGACGCCCGTGCCCTCGGCGACCACCGCCGCCGGGGACGTCAGCAGCCGCGTCAACGCCATGGACGCGAACGGCGGCCGTGACGTGTGGCTCGTCGGCGACGACTCCGCCGCCCTCGACGGGCGGGTCTACACCCAGCACTTCGACGGCGGGAGCTGGCAGGTCGTGCCGGTGGAGCTGCCGGAGAAGTCGGCGGCCGGCTCCCTGCTGGACGTGGACGCCAGGCAGGGAGGCGCCTGGGCCGCCGGTACCGCGCAGATCGAGGTATCCCGCACCTGGAACGAGGCGAAGGGGACCTGGAACATCCAGTACCGGAACGCCGGCATCGTCCGCCACTTCGACGGGACGGCCTGGCGTGACGTGCCGCTGCCCGAACTGCCCGGCGACTACTGGTACCTGAACGGCGTCCGGGCGGTCGCCGACGACGACGTCTGGGCGGCGGGCTACGACGGCGACAGCGGCAGCCCGCTGCTGCTGCACTACGACGGCTCCTCCTGGCAGCGGGTGGACGCCCCCGGCGTCACGGACACCCCCGGCCAGGCCCAGAAGCTCGCCGTGGCCGAGGACGGCGCGGTGTGGGTGGTCGGCGAGGACTGGTCGCCCGAGGACGGGTCGACGCGCGCCCTGGTCGCCCGCCACGACGCGACCGGCTGGCACGAGCTCGCCGTGCCGGACGTGCCCGCGCGGCTCTTCGGCCTCACCGCACGCTCCGGAGGCGGGATCGCCGTCGTCGGCCAGACCCTCGGCGAGCGGCGCGACGCGCTGGCGTGGGCGTGGCAGCCGACGGGCCGCAGCCACTGGAAGGACCTCGGACTCCCGCAGCCCGCGGCGACGGGTCCCGCGGAGAACGTCGCGAGCGCGGTGACCGGAGGCCGGGCGGGGCTCACGGTGGTCGGCACCTCGACCGCCGAGGGCGCGGAGCCCCAGCCGTTCGTGTCCGTACGGCCCTGACCCCCGGGTGGCGGCGCGCGACCCCTCGCGTGCCGCCCGTTACGGCAGCCGCTGCGCGGGCACCGCCGGCACGGCGGGCGCGAGCGCGGAGAGCCGGGCCAGCAGCTCCCCGAACGGCCCGTCCACCGGCTCCTGCGCCAGCACCCGCAGCACGATCCCCGCCATCTCCTCGTCGTACGCGGCGCTCACGGCGGCCAGCGCGGCGAAGTCGTGCACGAGCTGCAACTCCAGCTCCGTCCGGGGCACCCGCCGCCCGTCCAGCCAGAGCAGCGCCGTCGACTCGGCGAGCGACACCCAGGACCGTACGACCAACTCCAGCCGGGCCGGGGGCTCTCCGATGTCCAGATGGGCCAGGATCTCTTCGCAGGCGGCCTGGCGGACCCCGTCGATCATGGCGTTCGCCGTGGACGAGCCCACCGCGGGACCGCCCCGCATCAGCGCGGCGAACCCGGGCCCGTGCTCCTCCACGAAGTCGAAGAACCGCCCCATCACCCGCAGCAGCCGGGCGCCGAGCGGTCCTTCGCGCGGCTCCAGGAACCTGGTCGCCAGCTCGTCCGCCGCCCGCCGCAACGCCGCCTCGTACAGGCTCTGTTTGCCCGGGAAGTAGTGGTAGACCAGGGGTCGCGAGATCCCGGCGGCCGAGGCGATCTCATCGATCGACACCTCGTCCGGGGCCCGGTGGCTGAACAGCTCCAGCGCGACGCCGATCAGCTGCTCCCTGCGCTCCTCGACGCCCATCCTGCGCCGCACCCCGGTCGTCATGTCCCCAGCGTACCGACCGGTGGGTCCGGCCCGGCCGGCCGCACCGGATCTCCGGTCCGGGCCCCGCCAGGAGCGCTGGGCGAGGGCGTGGGCGGCGCACACCCGGCGGCAGCGGCTCGGCGAGGGCGGCAGCAGGAGGCAGCCGATCCGGACGGCAGCCCCTACCCCCGGTCCAGATACGCCAGAACGGCCAGCACGCGACGGTTGTCGTCGTCGGACGGCGGCAGGCCCAGCTTCCCGAAGATGTTCGAGGTGTGCTTGGCCACCGCCCGCTCGGTGATCACCATCTGCGTGGCGATCGCCGCGTTCGACCGGCCCTGGGCCATCAGCTCCATGACCTCCCGCTCGCGCGGTGTCAGACCGCCCATCGGCTTGTCCTGCGAACGCCGGGTCAGCAGCTGCGAGATGACCTGCGGGTCCATCGCCGTACCGCCCGCCGCGACCCGGCGGACCGCGTCGATGAACTGGTCCGCGTCGAACACCCGGTCCTTGAGCAGATAACCGATCCCGCCGTTGCCGTCCGCCAGCAGCTCGCGCGCGTACAACTGCTCCACGTGCTGGGAGAGCACGAGGACGGGCAGCCCGGGCCGCGCCCGCCGGGCCGCCAGCGCGCACTGCAGGCCCTCGTCCGTGTGGGACGGCGGGAGCCGGACGTCGACGACGGCGACGTCCGGCTCCAGCTCGGCGAGGGCCTTGGTGAGTTCGGGCCCGGTCTCGACGGCGGCCGCGATCTCGAAGTCGTACGCCTCCAGCATGCGCACCAGGCCGTCGCGCAGCAGGAAGAGATCTTCGGCTAGGACAACTCGCAAGGGATCTCCATGGTCACCATGGTGGGGCCGCCCGCGGGGCTGCTGACGGCCATGATGCCGTCGAATGTACCGAGCCGCCGTTCGATTCCGCTCAGCCCCGAGCCCGCGCCCACCGAGGCACCGCCCCTTCCGTCGTCCGTGACCGAGAACCTGAGCGCCCCGTCACTGTGCCGCAGGTCCACCCAGATCCGCTCGGCCCCCGAGTGCTTCGCCGCGTTCGTCAGCGCCTCGCTGATCGCGAAGTACGCCGCCGACTCCACCGGCGCCTCCGCCCGGCCGCCCAGCTCCACGTCCACGTCGCACGGGACCGGCAGCCGCAGCGCCAGCGCCTTCACCGCGTCCCCGAGCCCGCGCTCCGCGAGCACCGGCGGATGGATGCCCCGGACCAGGTCGCGCAGCTCCGTCAGCGCCTCGGCCGAGGACTCCCGGGCCATCGCCAGGAGCCGCTTCGCCTGCGCCGGGTCCTTCTCGATCAGCGCCTCGACGGTGCCGAGGTTCATCCCCATCGCGACCAGCCGGGCCTGCGCCCCGTCGTGCAGATCGCGCTCGATGCGCCGCAGCTCGGAGGCGGCCGTGTCCACCGCCTCGTGCCGGGTCTCGGTCAACCGGTCGATGCGCCGGGCGAGTTCCTGCTCCTGGGTGGGGGCGAGCACCGACCGGGCGAGCACGAAGTGCGCCCGCAGCAGCCGCTCGCTCAGCAGCACCCCGGCCGCGAAGATCGCCACGCCGAGCGCGGCGGCCATCAGCCCCGTCGCCTGGCTGTCGACCGGGACGAACGCGTACCAGTACCGGTCGTCCGTGAAGACCCGCCACAGCCCCGCCGCCAGGACGAACCCCTCCACCGGGTAGAGCAGCAGCGCCGCGGCCAGGATCGCCACCGTGTAGCCGGCCGTCATGTCGACCAGCATCCACCGGATGTCCCGCCAGGTCGCCGGGTCCTTCAGCATCAGCGTGGTCCGCTCGACCTGCCCGGTGAACCCGCTCCGCAGATCCTTCGGGAACGGCCGGTACGGGACCGGGATGCGCACGTCCGACCAGGTGATCGCGAGCAGCCTGCGCTGGTTGGCGTGCTTGCGGACCGCCTCCAGGATGTACGGCGTGGTCACCAGGCCGACGCCCAGCGGGATCGTGGCGATGGAGATCAGCGCCAGCGAGAACAGCGTGCACGAACCCGCGAGGGCCGGGACCGACACCACCAGCCCGCGCCACGCGGCCAGCAGCGCCGACCCGATCCGTCCCCGTTCCGCGTCCATCCCGGTCCCTCTTCCCCTCGCCGGGTCCTCGTGCCGGCCCCGTGTCGCAGACAGTCTGACCCGGCGCACCCCGCGTCCGGCAGCCGGTTTCCCACCCGGTGGGGGTGTATCCAGCACCACCCTCCGCTCCTCGCCCTACGTGCCGTCCGACCGGGGGTTTCACCGGCTGGGGCGGCCGGCCCGGCGTTCCTAGATTCGAGGGGCATCGTCGGACTTCCACCAACAGGGGGCGAACCCGCCATGAGGCGTAACCTCGCGGCACGCATGGGTGTGTGGAGCGCGCACCACCGCAAGACGGCCATTCTCGGCTGGCTGCTCTTCGTCGTACTCGCCGCGGGCATCGGCGGTGCCTCGGGCATGGTCGAGATGACCGACGCCGAGAACGGCGCGGGCGACTCGGCCCGCGCCGAGCAGATCCTCTCCGACGCCGGGCTCGGCCACCGGGCCGGCGAACTCGTCATGGTGTCCTCGGCCGAGCCGGACGGCTGGCGCACCGCCGCCCGCGAGCTGACCGCCGCCATCCGGGACACCGAAGAGGTCATCGGCCTCGCGGACCCCGTCGTGTCGAAGGACCGCAAGGACGCGCTGATCACCTTCGAGATGAAGGGCGACCCGGACACCGCCCCCGACCGGGTGCAGCCCGTGCTGGACGCCGTCGCCGGGGTGGAGGCGGAGCAACCCGACGTCACCGTGCGCCAGTTCGGGGACGCCAGCGCCGGCAAGTGGCTCGGCGACCTGCTCGCGGACGACTTCAAGAAGGCCGAGTTCACCGCCGTACCGCTGGCCCTCGGCATCCTGCTGGTCGCCTTCGGCGCCGTCGTCGCCGCCCTGCTGCCCGTCGGGCTCGCGCTGACCGCGTGCATGGCCGCCTTCGGCCTGCTCTCGCTCGCCAGCCACCAGCTCCACCTGTTCCAGACCACGTACTCCGTGATGTTCCTGATGGGCTTCGCCGTCGGCGTCGACTACTGCCTGTTCTATCTGCGCCGCGAACGCGACGAGCGGGCCGCCGGACGCGACGCCGGCACCGCCCTGCGCATCGCCGCCGCCACCAGCGGCCGGGCCGTCCTGGTCTCCGGGCTCACCGTGATGGTCGCCATGGCGGGCATGTTCCTGTCCGGGCTGATGCTCTTCAAGGGCTTCGCCCTCGCCACCATCACCGTCGTGTGCATCGCCGTGCTCGGCTCCGTCACCGTGCTGCCCGCCCTGCTCTCCTGGCTCGGCGACCGCGTCGACGCCGGCCGGGTGCCGCTGCTGAACCGGCGCGGCAAGCGGGGGAAGGGGGAGAGCGGCCGTGTCGCCGGGCGGGTGCTGCGCCCCGTTCTCGACCGCCCCAAGCTCTTCGCCGCCGCGTCCGTCGCCGTGCTGCTGGTGCTCGCCGCGCCTGCGATCGGCATGAAGACCGAATCCCTGGGCCTGGAGAAGCAGTTCGGCTCCGACTCCACGCTCTCCGTCGCCCACCGCCACATCAGCGAGACCTTCCCGGGCGGCCCCGCCCCGGCCCAGGTCGTCGTGGAGGCCGACGACATCACCGCCCCGGCCGTGCGCGAGGCCCTCGCCGGCTTCGACCACGTCACCGTGCACCGGGCGCGGAACATCGCCGAGTTCGAGGTCCCGCTGCCCGGCGGCGAGAAGGACCTCACCGCCCTGCGCGAGGACCGCCTGCCCGACGCCTTCGGCTCCACCGGCGCCCGCGCCTACGTCACCGGTGAGGTGGCCGGGTCCGTCGACTTCAACGACCAGCTCAAGCGCGGCATCGCCCCGGTCTTCCTCTTCATCACCGCCGTGACGTTCCTGCTGATGCTGTTCTGCTTCCGGTCGTACGTGATCGCCGTGACGTCCATCGCCCTCAACCTGCTCTCCGTGGCCGCCGCGTACGGGGTGATGACCGCGGTCTTCCAGCACGGCTGGGGTGCCGGGCTCATCGGCACGGAGGGCGTCGGCGCGGTCGAGTCCTGGATGCCGCTCTTCGTCCTCGTCGTCCTGTTCGGCCTGTCGATGGACTACCACGTCTTCGTGGTCTCCCGCATCCGCGAGGCGCACGGCCGGGGGATCGGCAACAGGGCCGCGATCGACGAGGGCATCCGCCGCACGGCCGGCGCGGTGACCGGGGCGGCCGTGATCATGGTGGCGGTGTTCTCGGTCTTCGCGACCCTGTCCATGCAGGACATGCAGCAGATGGGCGTCGGCCTCGCGGTCGCGGTCCTGCTGGACGCCACGCTCGTACGCATGGTGCTGCTGCCCTCCGTGATGGCGCTGCTCGGCGAGCGCAACTGGCGCACCCCGCGCGGCCTGGGCCGACTGCCGGTCCTGGACCACGGCGAGCCCGCGGACCCCGCGCCCGCACCGGCCCCGGTCGCTCCGGGACCGCGCTGAGCAGGGCGTACGAGGGCGGGCCCCGCATCCGGCAGCGTCTGCCGGAACCGGGGCCCGCCCCTGTCGGCCGGGTGTCAGGGCGTGTACTTGTACCCGACCCGGCGCACGGTCTGGATCGCGCGGCGGTGCTCGGCGCCCAGCTTGCGGCGCAGCCGGGCGATGTGGACGTCGACGGTACGGCCGTCGCCCACGTGCCCGTACCCCCAGACCGTGGTCACCAGCTGGTCGCGGGTGTGGACGCGGTGGGGATGGGCCACCAGGTGGGCCAGGAGCTCGAATTCCAGGTAAGTGAGGTCCAGCGCCCGCCCGTTCACGGAGGCGGAGCGCTGTACGGGGTCGATGGTCACCGGGCCGGCCGCCTCAGGCCCGGCCTCCGCCGGCACCGCGTACCGCGCGGCGGCGGCGGCGAAGGCCGGCTGCTGGTCGGCGGGCACGAGCACCAGGTAGCCCACCATCGGCGGGCGGCCCGGCAGGCTGGGCACGGTGTGCTGGGGTGCGGGCAGCCAGGTCGCACCCGGCGTCAGGAGCGCCGAGACGTCGGCCTGCTGGACGACGTCGTCGGGGGCGACGGCGCGCAGCCGGTGCCGGCGGGGGGAGGCGGGGCGGGCCGGGGAGGTCGCAGCGGCAGCGGAGAAGGTACGGGTGTTCGCCATGAGGGGTCAGCTCTTTCGCGCGAGGGAGTCGTCGGTGGACGGACTTGCCGCGTGCGCGCGGACCGGGGGCCGGGTGAGGGCTTCAGCGGGCCGGCGCGTTCAGCGCGCGGCAACACACCCGGTCGAAGTCGTGGTGCTGACGGGAGGGCCAGAACGGCTCGAGGTCGCTGCGACCGGTCGAGGTGTGCGGGAAGCTGGCCATGCCCCCATTGAAGCAGAGAACGGGTGACGGCGCGCCCCTTCGCGCGACGAGTGAGCAAGGCGACAGCCCCTGGCCCGCCGGCCCTCAACCCACCAGCCGCTTGCGCCAGTCGAGCCCGGTCAGCTCGATCGCCCGGTCCGGCGAACCGTCCCACTCCACCGTCAGCCCGGCCTCGCCCAGCGCGGCCACCACCTCCCGGCCCACCGCGGCGGTCGTCTCCGCGGAGCCGTCGAACCCGCCGTAGTACAGCGCGAGACCGTGCCCGGCCGCAGCGCTTTCCGTGCCCTGGCCGTGGAAGAAGACGAAGCCCCGGGCATCCTCGCGCCCGGCCGCCCCTATCTCGCTCATCCCGCACGAGCGGCAGCACGTGAAGTGCTCCCGGGCCGTGATGCCGCCCCGGTCCAGCCGGGCGAAGGCCTGCTCCAGCCGGTCCGGGTCCGTCACATCCGCCCAGCCCCGCTGCTCCCCGACCCGCTCCAGCCACAGCCGCTCCACCAACTCCCGTGCCTGGGCCCGGGAGACCGGGCGCACCCCGTCCTTCACGAGGTGGTCCTCGGCCGTCTCGGTGAGCGTCCGCACGGTCCCGTAACCGCGGCGCAGCAGCTCCCGGACCCGCGGCTCCAACTGCTGCCGGACCTCCTCCGGGAGCTCCGGCACGGGCTCCGGCTCCGGAATCCCGGCGCTCTCCCACCTGGTCCCCGCGTCCCAGCCGGGCTCCTCGCGCGCCCACCGCGTCATCAGCGCGATCACCCGGTCGGGGTCGTCCACGACGATCCGGACATGGCTCGCCGCCGTGCCCGAACGGTGCTCCAGCTCGTAGTCCCCGCCCGTCTCGTGCCACACCTGGATGAAGGTGCCGGGGATGTCCGGTATCCGCTGGACGACCAGGAAGTTGTCCCCGCGCGCGCCGATGCGGTGCACGAGGTCTCCGAGCCGCTGGGCGGAAACACGGGTGTGGGTCTGCTGGTTCTCGGTCTCGACCTTGACGCTGAGCATGCGCCCACCCTGGCACACGGCACCGACAGCGAAGGGAGCCCACCGCGTGTGCGGCGGGCTCCCCGGCAATGCCCGGCGGACCGGATCAGACCTGACCGGCCTTCTCCAGGGCCGTGCAGCAGGTGTCCACGATCAGCCGCGTGACGACGTACGGGTCGACGTTGGCGTTCGGGCGGCGGTCCTCGATGTAGCCCTTGCCGTCCTGCTCGACCTGCCACGGGATGCGCACCGAAGCGCCGCGGTCGGACACGCCGTAGCTGTACTCGTTCCACGGGGCGGTCTCGTGCAGACCGGTCAGCCGGTCGTCGATGCCCGCGCCGTAGTTCTTGACGTGGTCCATCGGCTTCGAGCCCTCGCCCAGCGCCTCGCAGGCCGTGATGATCGCGTCGTAGCCCTCGCGCATCGCCTTCGTGGAGAAGTTGGTGTGCGCGCCCGCGCCGTTCCAGTCGCCCTTGACCGGCTTCGGGTCGAGGGTCGCGGAGACGTTGAAGTCCTCGGCGGTGCGGTAGAGCAGCCAGCGGGCGATCCACAGCTGGTCGGAGACCTCCAGCGGGGACAGCGGGCCCACCTGGAACTCCCACTGGCCCGGCATGACCTCGGCGTTGATGCCGGAGATCCCCAGACCCGCCTTCAGGCAGTTGTCGAGGTGCTTCTCCACGATCTCCCGGCCGAAGATCTCGTCCGAGCCGACGCCGCAGTAGTAACCGCCCTGCGCGGCCGGGAAGCCGCCCTCCGGGAAGCCGAGCGGCCGGTGGCCGTCGAAGAAGGTGTACTCCTGCTCGATGCCGAAGACCGCCTCCTGCCCGGCGAACCGCTCGGCGACCGGACGCAGCAGCGCCCGCGTGTTCGACGCGTGCGGGGTCATGTCGATGTCGAGGACCTCGCACAGGACCAGGATGTCGTCGCCGCCGCGGATCGGGTCCGGGCAGCTGAAGACCGGCTTCAGCACCCGGTCCGACGCGTGGCCCTCGGCCTGGTTGGTGCTGGACCCGTCGAAGCCCCAGACCGGCAGCGAGGCCGCGTCGGACGACGGGCTGCCGGACATGATCTTCGTCTTGGAGCGGAGCTTGGCGGTCGGCTCGGTGCCGTCGATCCAGATGTACTCAGCCTTGAACGTCACGGAAGCCATCCTTTGCGGGTGCTGCGGTTTATGCGCCGCAGCTTCGCAATCCGCGATTTCCCGGCCATTGCCCTCGTGTGAACCCCGTGTTACCGAGGTTTCCGGGGGCCTCCTCAGTCGTTCCGGTCCCTCAGCAGCGCCTCGAAACCCGCGCTCCTGATCCGGCGCCGCAGCTCCGCCTCGCTCGTCCCCAGCGCCCGCGCGGCCCTCGGAAGCCGCCAGTCCGCGCCGGCCAGCCGGTGCAGCAGATGGCCCCGGCGGATCTGCGCGTCGGACAGGCGGAACGTCTTCAGGTACGCCACCCGGCCCTTGTGGTCGGTGACCGTCTCGCCGATGTGCTGCCCGCCGCCGTCGCGTACGAAGGGCGGCAGGAACCGCCACAGCGTGAACGCCCCCATCCGGTACACCGGGTCGAAGCCGTACGAGCCGTCCAGCAGCTCGCGCGCGAACAGCGTCCCGTGCGCCTCGGCCCACGCCCGCTCCTGCTCCCGCGCCGCCGCCCGCAGCGCGTCCAGCGACCGCAGGTGCGGCCCGTCCGCGATGCGCGCCCCGAACTCCGGCACCGGCGCCCCGTACCACGCGTACTGGTGCACCAGCTCCCCGTACAGGTCCTCCACCAGCGTCGGGTGCAGGAGCCGGTAGTCGTCCGGGTGCGGCACGACGAACGCGGCGGCCAGGGCGTCGGCCGCGTACACCAGCACCCCGCACTGGCCCGGGTGGATCTCGAACGCCCGCAGCGCGTCCTCCAGCCCGCGCACCGACCGGCCGAGGTACGCGTCCTCGGCGCGCGGCGAGAGCCCGTCCCGCAGCGCCTGCCGCGACCACTCCTCCCAGGCCGTCGACGGGCCCCCGAAGTGCAGCGCGAGATAGCCCTCCAGCGCCAGGTGCAGCGGCAGGAACCGCAGCCGGTCCCCGGGCCGCCGCTTGGCGAGCCGGTGATGGCGGTGACGCGGCAGCCGTACGGTCCGGGCGGGCACCCCGCCGTCCGCGCCGAGCTGCGTCCCGTACGCGGCGCTCCGCACCCCTTCCCCGGACCAGTCGGCGACGAAACCGTGCGGGACGTAGGAGGTGTAGTGGGTACGCGGACCCACCTCCACCGCCCCCGCGCCGAGACCGCCGTACACCTCCCGGTGCAGCCGCAGCCCCTCCACGGGGCTCTCGCGCACCAGCGGCACCAGCCGGATGCCGCCCCACACCTGCGACGGCCGGACGGCGAGCCCGGACAGCTCCAGCCTGTTCACCGCGGCCCTCCCGCCCCGCCCGCCGCCGTGAACCGGGCGACCCGCCGGTCCAGATACGCGTACAGCTCGGCGGCCCCCGTGCGCCCCTCGGAGAACCGCGCCAGCTCCACCAGCGCCGGCAGGTCCTCCGCGTCCCGGATGCCGGCCGTCGGCACGCGGGCCGACAGCCGCCGCACGTCGAACCCGTCCGCGTCGTATACGGGGTTCACATGCACCACCGCCGTCCGCCGGTCCGGGTCGAGCCTCGTCCGCCACACCCGCAGCACCTCTCCCGCCAGCCCCGGCGGCGCGTTGTCCCAGCCGTCCGAGACGATGACCAGCCGCTCCGGGCCGTGCTCCAGGGCGTCGATGATCCGGGTGCCGAGCGGGGTCGGCCCCCACGGGCGTACGAGCAGCGGGTCGCCGGTCCCGGTGGTCCACAGCGGGGTGTACGCGCCGGGCCCGGCGAGCGCCTCCAGCAGATGGTGGCAGGCCAGCGCCACGGCGAGCGGACGCCGCCGCTTCTCGCCCGAACCCGACGACGAGTAGCTGTCGTCCAGCACGGCGGCCACCCGCCCCCAGCTCCCCGCGTGCGGCCCGGCCGCGCGCCGGGCCGCGGCGCGCAGGGCGGAGGTCAGCTCCCCCCGGTGCCGCACCCGCGCGTCCCGGTCCAGCGACAGGACGTACAGGGCGAGCCGGGTCAGCGGCATCACCGTCAGATCGACGTCCGGCAGCCCGCCCGGGGCGGCCGGCCGCTGCCCCTGGGCGCGCAGCCGCTCGAGCCGCGTCATCCGGGGCACCATGCGCTCCACGAACGCCTCGCGCTCCATCCCGTGCCGGGCCGCGAAGCCCTCCGCGACGGTGAACGGCAGCTCGCCGACCGCGCGCTGTTCGTAGTGCGCGCGGCGCCAGGCGTCCAGCAGCCGGTGCTCGTAGCGCGGCAGCCCGCCCGGCCGGAACAGGAACGCGCCCAGCTCCCCGCCCGGCCCGTCGAGCCGCAGATGGGCGTGGCGGACGGCGGCCTTCAGCCCGGCCCGGTACTTCACCGCGTCGTGCGCCGCGTCCGGCCGGGCGGCCAGCCAGTCCCGCATGATCGCCCGGGTCCGCCGGTTGTTCACCTTCGCCGCGCGCAGCTCCCGGAACAGCCGGTACACCCGCTGCGGCGGAAGCCCCGCCAGCCGGGCCGCGATCAGCCGCCCCTCGGTGCGCTTCTCCTCGGGCGACGCGTCGGCCGCGTACTCCAGCAGCCCGCGCACGATCCGCACGGCGTTGTGGTCGTTGATGTCCAGGGCCAGCGAAGCCGCGTACAACCGGCGGTAGTTGATCCGTACGTACGCGTGCAGGAAGCCGAGCGAGAGCCGCTGCCGGTGGGCCCGGGAGCGGAATTCGCGCTGTCCGGTCGCGGTGATCGCGGCGTTGACGAAGAGGAGCACGTCCTCGGCGGCGACGAGGCCTGCCTGGGTCTCGGTGCCGGTTGCGGCGGTCGTCATGATGGGTCCCCCGTGGTGTCCCGCACGGCGGTTCGCGCGTGCGGAAGCCGGCCGGGGAATGGAGGGGCGAGCAGCGAAATGATTGCTTCAGAGGCAAGTCCCGGAAGTCGCACCGGAGTCCCGCGGCCGGCCCGGCCAACGTAACCGCCCGGGCGCGGGCGACGCCACCGCATTGCGCGCCCCGGGCCCCCGGCCCCTGCCGCCCCCACCCGGCACACTGGACCCATGACGACAACCGAGACCCCCCTGCGCGTCGGCCTGGCCGGCACCGGACCCTGGGCCCGCAACACCCAGGCCCCCGCCCTCGCCGCACACCCCGGCGTCGTGCTCAGCGGTGTGTGGGGCCGCCGGGCCGAGGCCGCCGGGGAGCTGGCCGCCGCGCACGGCGCGCCGGCCTACTCCGGTGACGCGGGGCTCGACGAGCTGTTCGCCGCCAGCGACGCCGTCGCCTTCGCGCTGCCGCCCGACGTGCAGGCCCCGCTGGCCGCCCGTGCCGCCGAGGCCGGCTGCCACCTGATCCTGGACAAGCCGGTCGCCACCACGGTCGCCGGTGCCCGCGAGGTCGCCGAGGCCGCCGAGCGGGCCCGGGTCGCCTCCGTCGTGTTCTGCACGCTCAGGTTCGCCCCGCGGCCCGCCGCCTGGATCGCCGAACAGGCCGCCACGGGCGACTGGTTCACCGCCCGCGCCGAGTGGATCGCCGCGCTCTGGGCCCCCGGCACCGACAGCGACTACGCCGCGTCCCCCTGGCGCCGGGAGCGGGGCGGCCTCTGGGACGTCGGCCCGCACGCCCTCTCGGTCCTGCTCCCGGTCCTCGGCGACGTCACCGGACTGACCGCCGTCCGGGGCCCCTCCGACGCCCACCACCTCGTCCTGCGCCACACCTCGGGGGCGTCGAGCACGGTCACCCTGACCCTCGGCGCGCCGGTGGCCGCCGCCGGGGTGGAGGTCGTCCTCCGGGGCGAGCACGGTGTCGCCGCGCTGCCGAGGTGGGACGGGGCGGTGGACGCCTTCGCGGCGGCCGTGGACGCGCTGATCGCCTCGGTGCGTACGGGCGAGGCCCACCCCTGCGACGTACGGTTCGGCCTCCGGCTGACGGAGCTCCTGGCGGAGGCGGAGGCCCAGGTCCGGGGCGGGGAGTAGCCGCCGGTCGGGGAGGGGGGGGGGGGGGGGGGCGCCCCCCCGCCCGGGGGGCGCGCGGGGGGGGCCCCCCCCCCCCCCCCCCCGCCGCGCCC
>NZ_VJNO01000127.1 GCF_007096885.1 Streptomyces sp. 130
ATGGCGGCGGACGGCCGCTGCAAGTCCTTCTCGGCCGACGCGGACGGCACCGGCTGCTCGGAGGGCGTCGGGGTCCTGGTGGTGGAACGGCTCTCGGACGCCCGCCGAAACGGTCACCCGGTCCTCGCGGTGATCCGGGGCAGCGCCATCAACCAGGACGGCGCCTCCAGCAGCATGACGGCTCCGAACGGTCCCTCGCAGCAGCGCGTCATCCGAGCGGCGCTGGACGGTGCCGGGCTGACCCCCTCCGAGGTGGATCTCGTGGAGGCGCATGGCACGGGCACTCGGCTGGGTGACCCGATCGAGGCCGGGGCGTTGCTGGCGACGTATGGGCAGGGTCGTGCGGCGGGCGATCCGATCTGGCTGGGTTCGCTGAAGTCGAACCTGGGCCACACCCAGGCCGCAGCTGGTGTGGGTGGTGTGATCAAGGCCGTGCAGGCGATTCGGCATGGGGTGTTGCCGAAGACGTTGCATGTGGATGTCCCGACGCCGCAGGTGGATTGGGATGCGGGTGCGGTGGAGCTGTTGACGGAGTCGCGGGCGTGGCCGGTGCGGGATCG
>NZ_VJNO01000056.1 GCF_007096885.1 Streptomyces sp. 130
AGCGGGCTGCCGTTCGTCATCGCCCTCAACGGCTTCGACGGCCACCAGCCCTACACCCCGGACGAGGTGCGCGAGGCGCTGCAGATCGGCCCTGACACGCCGATCCTGACGACGGACGCGCGGCACCGGGCGGACGCGAAGAGTGCGCTGATCACGCTCGTCGAGCATGCGCTCATGGCGCGCCTGCGGTAGGTGTTCCCGGTACGCCGAGGGCCCCGCACTCCTGGAGTGCGGGGCCCTCGTGCGTGTGCCGCCCGGCCTGGCGGCCTTGCTCGTCCTCGATCGCCGGACGGGCTTGATCGTGCCCGCCCGGCCTTGGATCGCCGGGGTCAGCCCTGCCAGCTGTGCGGGGCCCTGAAGCCCGGGGTGCGTTCCAGGCGGCGCCAGCCCGCCGTGTCACGGACCCGGGTGGGGGCCGTGGCGGGCTGGGCGGCGGCGCGGGCGAGGAGGACCGCGGTGATCGCGGCCAGTTCCTCGGGGTCCGCGAGGCCCTTCTCCACGCGCAGCACGGACTCGGCGGTGGCAGTGGTCATGGGTGTGTCTCCGTCTTCTACTGCGGCGGGTTGCCGTGCTTGCGGGCCGGCAGGTCGGCGTGCTTGGTGCGGAGCATCGCGAGCGAGGCGATGAGGACCTCGCGCGTCTCGGCCGGGTCGATGACGTCGTCGACCAGGCCGCGCTCGGCGGCGTAGTAGGGGTGCATCAGCTCGGTCTTGTACTCCTTGACCATGCGGGTCCGCATGGCCTCGGGGTCCTCGGCCTCCGCGATCTGCCGGCGGAAGATGACGTTGGCGGCGCCCTCCGCGCCCATCACGGCGATCTCGTTGGTGGGCCAGGCGTAGGTGAGGTCCGCACCGATGGACTGGCTGTCCATGACGATGTAGGCGCCGCCGTACGCCTTGCGCAGGATCAGGGAGATCCGCGGCACCGTCGCGTTGCAGTACGCGTAGAGCAGCTTCGCGCCGTGCCGGATGATCCCACCGTGCTCCTGGTCGACGCCGGGCAGGAAGCCGGGTACGTCCAGAAGAGTGATGATGGGGATGTTGAAGGCGTCACACATCTGGACGAAGCGCGCGGCCTTCTCGGACGCCTCGATGTCCAGCACGCCGGCCAGGGCCTGGGGCTGGTTGGCGACGATGCCGACGACCTGGCCGTCCATCCGGGCCAGCGCGCAGATGATGTTGCGGGCCCAGCGCTCGTGGACCTCCAGGTAGTCGCCGTCGTCGACGAGCTCCTCGATGACCTTGTGCATGTCGTACGGGCGGTTGCCGTCGGCCGGGACCAGGTCGAGGAGGGCGTCGCCGCGCCGGTCCGCCGGGTCGTCGCTCGCCGCGGTGGGCGGGTTCTCCCGGTTGTTGGAGGGGAGCATCCCGATGAGGTACCGGACCTCGGCGATGCAGGTCTCCTCGTCGTCGTACGCGAAGTGCGCGACGCCCGACGTCTCGGCGTGGACGTCCGCGCCGCCCAGGCCGTTCTGGGTGATCTCCTCACCGGTGACCGCCTTAACGACGTCCGGACCGGTGATGAACATCTGCGAGGTCTCACGGACCATGAACACGAAGTCGGTGAGGGCCGGGCTGTAGGCCGCACCCCCCGCACACGGGCCGAGCATCACACTGATCTGCGGGATCACACCCGAGGCCCTGGTGTTGCGCTGGAAGATCCCGCCGTAACCGGCGAGCGCCGAGACGCCCTCCTGGATACGGGCGCCCGCGCCGTCGTTCAGGGACACCAGCGGCGCACCCGCCGAGATGGCCATGTCCATGATCTTGTGGATCTTCGTCGCGTGCGCCTCACCCAGCGCCCCGCCGAAGATCCGGAAGTCGTGCGCGTACACGAAGACCGTCCGGCCCTCGACCGTGCCCCAGCCCGTGACGACACCGTCGGTGTACGGCTTCTTCGCCTCCAGGCCGAAACCCGTCGCCCGGTGGCGGCGCAGCTGCTCCACCTCGTGGAAGGAACCCGGGTCGAGGAGGAGTTCGATGCGCTCGTGGGCGGTCAGCTTGCCCTTGGCGTGCTGCGCCTCGGTCGCCCGGTCACTCGGTCCGCGGCGGGCCTGCTCGCGCAGTGCCAGCAGTTCGGCCACACGGCCGCGGGTGTCGCTCGGCTCGCCCTGGGTTTCGTCCACAACGGTCATGTAACGACCCTACGAACCCCGCCAAGAAAATCGCGCCGTCGACTCCGTACAGTCTCCCGCCCGGTTTACTGGTGGAGCCTGACAGAAGCCCGGGTCCATGCAGGCGAAGTACCAGCCGGTACCGGGTTCTGCTTGTGGGGGTCCCACAAAGGGTTCACTGTGGTCTGCCGCACACGCCGGTGAGCCGGGGGAGCGAACGTGGCTGTTCCTCCTGCACCTTCTGGATGTTCTCCAGGCGCGGGCGCACCGGCTCACCGGGGTGCGCCACGGTCAGCAGCACCGCCTCGTAGAACGCGTCCCGCACCGCCGCCGGCATCACGTCCGACGCGTCCAGGCACAGCGGCACCCGCTGGTCCGTCAGGCGCCGGCCGACCTCCTTCTCGACCGCGCCCTCGCGCGCCGGCACCGCCGAGTTGGCCGAGAACACGCCCCCCTTGCGGCCCCACTCCTCCTGGGCCTGCTCGGAGATGAGCCGCTTGACCAGCGCGCGGGCCCGGTCGCCCTTGCCGAACAGGGCGGCGAAGTCGGCCGAGACCTCGTGCGCCTTCACGGTATACGGGCCGCCGGGCAGCAGCCGGGCCGAGTCCATGAAGGCGGCCCCGGCGCTGCGGTCCCCGTAGAAGGCGCGGGCGAAGGAGCCCTGGTGTTCGAGGGCGCACCCGCCGCCCCCGAAGAGCAGCCCGGGCGCGCCGTCCTCCCCCCGGTGGTCGCCTTCGAGGATGGCCGCGCGTGCGCCGGCCGACCCCTGGGCCAGCAGCCCGGCCCAGGTCCGCCAGGCGTTGGCGACGGGCGTGTCGGTCCACTTCAGGCGGCCGGTCGCCCAGCGCTCGTACAGCACCGGACCGGCCTGCTGGAGGAGCAGGTCCTCGATCCAGTCGCTGCCGGGCCAGCCGGAGGCACCGTCGTCGCCCATGGCCAGGCACCAGGCGCCGAGCGGGGCGGGCCGACGCGGCGGGGCCTGGCCCTCGCGGAACCACACGATGGACTTGAGGTCCACCTTGAGCGGCACCCACAGGTGCTGCCGTATGCCCTTGGCCTCGGGCAGCCAGGGTCTGCCGTACTCCTTCTCGTCGTAGAGGCCGGTCAGCGACTGGAGCCGGCCCTCCTTCGCGTATTCGACGAGTTCGCCGACGCCGGGCAGGATCGCGATGTCCGGCGGGTTGCCGGCCTGGACCTCGGCGAGCAGCACCTCGCGGGTGGCCGCGGTGCCCTGGTAGGTGTACGGGATGCCGAAGCCGTCCAGGACGTCCTTGATCTGCCGTTCCTGCTCGTCGGTCCAGGGCCCGAGGATCGTCACCCTCGGTTCGGCGTCGCCGCCGCCGGGGGCCGCGAGGCCGCAGCCGGCCGCGGTCAGGAGCAGGGCGATCAGGAGCAGGAGTGCCCGGGGCCGCCGTCTCATCCGGCCCTCCAGTAGTAGTCGGCGTTGAGCCTGCGGCCGAGACCGGCGACCGGCAGCAGGAGGACCAGCGTGCCCGCGCCGAGCGCCCCGTAGTACGTCCAGCTCTGCCACCTCTCGGCGGCCAGCCGGTCGCGCAGGTCGAACGAGGTGCGGGTGACGAACGACTGGGCGGCGGCGAGGCCGTCGTGGTCGCGGGCCCGTGCCTCGATCGCGGTCAGCCCCTCGCGGGCGGTGTCCAGCCGCTCCTGGGTGGCGACGGTCGCCCGCAGCGGTACGACGGCCAGGGCGACGGTCAGCAGCAGCGCCGCGAGCAGCCAGGCGTCCAGGCTGCGTCCGCAGCGGCTGCGCAGCAGCCACAGCGAGCTGACCAGGGTCAGGGCGAGGACGAGGAGGCCCAGTTCGGCGACGGCCCAGCCGGTGAGCTGGAGGGGCCCCAGGGTGCTGATCCGGCTCATGCGCTGCATCTGGTGGTGCTGGAGCACGTCCAGCCGGGGCACGACTCCGGTGCCCGGCCGGTCGAGCTGCCGTACGGCCTCGGCCAGTTTCTGCCCCTGCATCAGCTCGTCGTCCACGTACGTGGTGGTGCCCGGGGTGATGGAGCCGCTGTACGAGGTCAGCACGCCGGTGACGGTCTCCAGGACGCCCCGGCCGCGCGCCCCGTCGATCTGTACGTCGGAGAGCCGGGACAGGCCCTGGCTGGCGGCGGCGAGCTGCGCCTCGTAGCGCGCGCCGGCCCCGACGACCCGGTCGATCCCGGTGTTCACGGAGGTGACGGCCTCGTGGTGGGCGCGGAGCAGGGCGAGCTGGGTGGAGGACACGCCCTGCACGGCGGGCGCGGCGCGGGTGCGCATCTCGCCGGCCGCGTTCTGCACCTCGCGGTACGAGACGAGCAGCGCGGTCATGGAGACGAGGGCCGCCAGCACGGCGACGGCCAGGTGCAGTTCGAGCAGGCGGCGGGTGCGCGATCCGGGGCGCCGGCGCGCCCGGAAGGGCCGCGTCCACCGAAGGGGCCGGGGTGTCACAGGGGCCTCCCGCAGGCGATGCAGTACCGGGCGCGCGGCCCGGCGAGGTGGCGGCAGCCGGGGCACTTGGCGGGGGTGCCGGCGGCGTGCGCGGGCAGGTCGAGCCGGTGGCCCGAGGCGACGTGCAGCCGCCCCTCGCGCACGGTCCCCAGGTCGACGGTGGGGCCGACGCGGACCAGGCCCCGCGCCCCGTCCACGATGTCGGCCACCTTGCGGACGTCGGCGAGGACCCAGGCGGCGCCGATCTCGTGGGCCAGCCGCACCGCGAGCCCGAAGTGGCGTTCGGCCTCCTCGCGGCTCAGGGGGTCCAGGGCCGCGTATCCCCGGTCGAGCGCGGTCCGCATCCGCGTCGCGGCGTTCATCGCGTCGAGCGTGCCGCCCCCGCCGCCGGTGCCGCCCGCGCCCACGGCGACCCCGGGCGGCAGCCAGCGGACCAGGAGCGGGGCGGTGGCGTCGCCGACGGACACCGTGGCGAGCTGGAGCAGCACGCCGAGCGGGTCGGCGCTCGCGTCCGCCCGCACGGTGAGGAGGTAGTCCCGGGTGCCCGGCTCCCACTGGTGGGTGGCGAAGTCGTACCGGCGCGGGTCCTCCGGCGCGGTCGCCGGTACGAGGGCGTGCTGCCGGGGCTGCCGCTCGCTGAGCGCGACCCCGGTCACCGCGGGGCGGCCGGTGACCGTGACGGGCAGTTCGGGGCTCAGGACCCGGCGCAGCCGCCGCAGCGCCCCGGTGACGGCCGGGGCGAACCGGTCGGGCGCGGTGTCCGCCGTGCCGTGCAGCCCTTCGGTGAGGGCGATCAGCGGCAGCGGGTCCCAGTCCGCGCCGAGCGCGAGCACGTCCGCGCTGAACGCCCCCTCGCTCGCGGCGATCTCGGCCATGAGGTGCGCCTCGCCCTCCGGGTCGTGCCCGCCGCCGTCCGTGATGAGGATCAGGTGGCGTACCGGCAGGGGCCGTTGGCCGAGGAGCGCGCGGGCGGCGGTGAGCCAGGCCCCGTAGCCCGGCGGCGGCCGGTCCCGGGGGGTCGGCGCGACGCGTCCCACGCTGAACGCGGCGCGCCGCTTCTCGTCGGTGTCCGCGAGCGCCCAGGGCCCGCGCAGTGGGTAGCAGCGCCCGGGTCCGTCGTCCCCGGCGCCCCCGAGCACGGCGAACGACAGCCCGTCGGGCAGGGCGCGCAGGGCCGCGGCGAGCGCGGCGGCGGCGTCCCGCCGGCACGCGGGGGCGACGTCCAGCGCGAGGACGACGGCGGCTTCGGTGGCGGGCCGCCGGTCGCGGGGGCCGGTGCCGGTGGCCTTGACGCGCACATGGGCGTCGATCCGGGTGTCGTGGAGCGGCTGCTGGTCGCGCCGGACGTCGACGGACACGGCGAAGCGGAGCCCGGTCGGCGACGGGTCGGAGGGGGCCATGTACGTGTCTCCAGGGGACGGGGCGGGGGCTGACGGGTCCGGGGACGCCCCGTCAGAACCGTGTCTGGGGGCGCACCGCGTGCGACAGGTCGATCAGCCGTTCGCACTCCTCCGGTTTCCGGCGCTGGCGGGCCAGCCAGCGGTAGCACTGCTCCAGCTCCGCGCGGACCTCCCGTTCGCCGGGGACGGGCGGGGGCGGGAGCCCCAAGCGCGGCCGGGCCCGGCGCGGGGGCGGGGGGCCGGCCGCGGCGCGGACCGCGTCGAGTTTCCACTCGTACAGTTCCGTGCGCAGCAGCCAGGCCGCCTCGTCGCCCGCGACGACCGGGGCGGTGAGCGCGGCCAGGGCGGCGTCGATCTCCGTCCGGCCGGGCAGCGGGTGGTCGCCGAAGGGCAGTCGGGCGGCCCGGATGCGCAGGGCGGCGACCCGGGCCACGGTGTGGTCGCGGGACTCGTCGGGGACCAGGTCCAGGACCCGGACGGCGGCGGTCCGGTCGCCGCGGGCCAGGGCGAGCCGGGCGAGGCCGAGGGCGGCGCCGACGTGCGAGGGGTTGCGGGCGTGGACCGCCCGGAAGAGTTCGTAGGCGGACGGGCCCGCCCCGGGCCCCACCTGCTCCGCGCAGTAGGCGAGGGCCAGCTTCGCCGCGTACTCGCCGGGGAGGGCCCGGTGCACGGCCGAGAAGTGGGCGTGGGCGGCCTCCAGGAGCGCCCGGCGCTTCCCCGCGCGCAGGTCCGCGCCGCGCAGCGCGACCAGGCCGCGGTGCCAGCTCAGGCGCCACTGCCGGACCGGGCCGGGCCCGGGGATCGCCGCCGCCGCCTCGACCTGCTCGTGGGCCGCCGCCAGCGCCTCGGGGGCCTCCTGGCCGAGGAGGAGCCGGGCGTTGTGCAGGCAGATCTCGACGGACCGCTCCCCCTCGGCCGGCTGGGCGAGCGGCTGGCCCGGGTCGTAGCTGCTGACCCCGAAGCGGGCGGCCTGCGGGTCGCCGGGGTAGGGCCGGGGCACGGGCAGGCGGCGGGCGATCTCGGTCGGGGTCGGCGTCCCCGGGTCCAGCGTGGGCGCCGGGGGCGTCTCGCGGCGGCCCGGCAGCGGGCGGCGCAGCCAGTGCGCGTAGTCCGGCACCGAACCGAGGCGGGCGCCGAGCAGTTGCGTGGAGGGGGTGAAGTACGCGGAGGGCTCGGGCTGGTCGCGCTTGCCGCGCAGGGCCCGGATCTCGCGCAGCACCCCGCGCAGCTGCCCGGCCATGTCCTCGGCGGTGCCGAACCGCTCCTCGGGGTCCTCGGCGGTGGCCCGCGCCACGACGAGCCGGAAGGAGCTGGTGCCGAGCCCGGGGACGTCGTCGCCGACCGCCCAGCGGGCCAGTTCGTCGAGGGTGACGCCGACCGTGTGCACGTCGTGCGCCACGGTGAGCGGCTTGCTGCCGTCCGTCTCCGGGGCCGCGTAGTACGGGGTGATCACGGGCGGCGGGTCCACGCTGCCCGCCTTGCGGACGCCCCCGAGGTCGATGACCTTGATGCCGTCGAGGTGGTGGATCACGTTGGACGGCTTCATGTCCCCGTAGAGGAAGCCCATCCCGTGCAGATGGGACAGGGCCTCCAGGATCTGGCAGCCGTAGGTGATGACGTGTTCGATGTCGAGGACGAAGGCGCCCCGCCGGACCGACTCGACCAGTGCGGACAGGGTGCGGTCGCCGACGTCCTCCATGACGATGTAGCCGCCGGAGACCGTGCCGTCGGCGTTGGCCGTGGAGACGAAGTCGCGGATCTGGACGATGCGTTCGTGCCGGATGGCGACCAGGCTGCGGCGCTCCTCACCGGCCTGGGCGGCGCCGCGTTCGGCGTAGCGGTTGAGGAGGCCCTTGACGGCGACGAAGTCCTCCAGGTGGGTGTCCTCGGCCAGGTAGACCCAGCCCTGCCCGCCGTGGGCGATGGGGCCCCGGATGACGTACTGGTCCTGGAGCGGCGGCCCGTCCCTGGTGAGTTCGGGGCGGTAGGAGTAGGGCGCCCCGCACACCGGGCAGTACCCCTCGTCCGGGGGCGGCGCGGCGGTGTGCGGCGGGACGAACGCGGTGTCGCAGGACTCGGCCGAGCAGGTCATCACGATGCGCACGGGTTGCTCGGCGGCGGCCAGCCGTTCGGCCGGGCTGCCCGGGTCGAGCAGCGGGAGTCCGAGCAGCCGGGCGGGGCCGTGGTCCTCGGGGGCGGCGGGCAGCGGCGGGAGGCCGGGGGCGGTCTCGTCGCGCCCGCAGGTGTCGCAGTAGCCGGTGGGCAGGACGGCGCCGGAGCAGGGGCCGCCGGTGAAGCGGCGGTGCGGGCAGGGGATTCTCATGGGCGGCCCCCGGGTCCGGTGCGCTGTCCGGGCAGGTCCGGCGTTCCCGCGAGGTCGGCGCGTAAGTCGCGTAACAGCTGTTTCAGCCCCACCAGCCGGGCATGCGGCTCGCGCAGCCCGCGCAGCTCCCCCAGCCGGCGCCGGCGCGCCGCCGGGTCCGTGGCCGGGCGCGGGGGCGCGGACGCGGAGTCGGTCAGGCCGTCCAGGCGGGACCAGACGCGCTCCATGCGTTCGGCCCTTTCCAGCAGCTCCTCGGCGCGCTCGTCCAGCGCCGGTACGAGCAGGTGGCGCTCCACGGCTTCGGGCGCCGGGCCCTGGGTGCCGCGTACGACGATCAGCAGCCGGAAGCCGAGGGTGCGCACCCGGGCCAGGACGCGTACGAACCCCGCCGGGTCCGGGGTCTCGTCCAGGCCGATCACCGCGAGGACCGGGCCGGCGGCGGGGCGCCCGGCGACTGAGCGTTCGGGTTCGTCGCCGCCTTCGAGGAGCCAGTCGCGGTAGCGGTTGCGCTGGTGGAGCGGGGGGCGCAGCTGGGCGACGAGGGTGTCCACCAGTGCGTCGGGGCTGCCGCTGGTGCCCTGGTGGACGAGGTGGGCGCGGTGCAGCTGGTGGCGCAGGGTGCGGTCGCGGCCACCGCCTTCGGGGATGACGCTGAAGCGTACGGAGGGCTGGTCGGCGCCCGCGAACCAGCGCCGAAGCCGCCCGGCGAGGGCGTGGTCCCAGCCGTCCGGGCCGCTCAGCTCGGCGACCAGGGGCACGAGTTCCGCGATGCGGTCGACGGGGATCATGTACGAGAAGGCGAGGTCGTTCTCCGTGGGCAGCTCCATCTCCAGGTCGCCGCGCCAGCTGACGACGAGTCCGACGACGCTCTCGGGGCGCTCGCCCCGGCGCCCGGTGTGGACGGCGGCGCCGCTGAAGCCGGGGCGCACCACCTCGGCGTTGGTGCGGGCGTCGAGCTGCACCCAGTTGCCGTGGAGGCCGCTGATCCGGCCGGCGAGCCACATGCCGTCCGCGTCGAAGGGCGCCGCGTAGCCGCCGAGCCACACCTCGGCACCGCGTTCCAGGCGCCGGGACAGGGGCGCGGGTTCGGCCTGGGGGCGGGGGCCGTCCAGGGCGAGGACGGCGACGTCCTCGCGGTCGGGGAGCCAGCCGTCCGGGGCGACCCGGGCGGCGACCGGCGGGATGCCGGGGTTCTCGGCGAACTCGACCCACATCCGGGCATCCGGTCCCCCGACGACGTGGGCGCAGGTCAGCATCCGGTCCTGGGTGATCAGCACCCCGGCCCCGCACACCGGCCCGTCCGGGCCGTCCCGGCGCAGTCGCAACCGCCAGTCCGCTCTCAGCTCCCCCATGGTTCACGAGCGTACGCGCGCACGGGCCCCGCTTCCCAGAGTCCGGACGCGGCCACGGCCGGGAGCGGCCCCACCAGGGCCGGGACGGCTGCCGATGCGGCGGCCGGGACGCCCGCCGGCGTACGGCTCGGTGACAGGCGCACCGCGTAGCCGCCGGCCCCGCGCACCGTCGACGGCGGACGCCCCCGGAGGGTTCCGCCGGTCCGACGACCGCCTTCCGCGAGTCCGGGCGGGGCCCGGCCGGGCGGAGCCGGGACGACCGGGGCGCCGCGTTCAGTTCCTGATCACGAGGCGTGCGGGCGTCGGGCAGCAGCCAGGCAAGTACCGCTCACCAGCGTCGAGTTGTGAAGAGTTCTTCTTTTTGAGAGCGCTCTCAGTCACAAGTATTGACGCCCGTGCCGCGCACCGAGAAAGTGGTGCGCACCGCGGACGCCCCCCGCTCCACGTTCCCCGCACGGTCCACCCGTCCGCGCCCCCCACGTACCCCCGGAGTCGCCTCATGATTTCGCGCCGGAAGTTCCTGACGGGCGGTGCCGCCGCCACCGCCACCGCACTGAGCTACCCGATCTGGGGCAGCGCGCTGAGCCCGAGCGCGTCGGCCGCCGCCGCCACCTGCGAACTGGCCCTCGTCAACAAGTCGTTGCCCGGCCGCGTCAACGCCTACGTCACCGGCCACGAGCAGGGCACCGGCCGCTGGGTCCTGCTGCGCGCCGACGGCGGCGTCTACCACCCCGACTCCCCCTCGGCCCCGCAGACCCCGCTGCCGGTCGACTGCGCCATCCCGCTGAACGGGGCGGGCGGCGCGCCCGTCGTCCTGACCCTGCCTCAGATGTACGGCGCCCGGGTCTACTTCGTCCGCGACGACACCCTGACCTTCTACCTCAACCCGGGCCCGGCCCTGGTCGAGCCGGCGTTCGCCACCGCCGCGGACCCGAACTACGGGCGGACCTGGTCGTTCTGCGAGTTCACGTTCAACCCGCAGCAGCTGTACGCCAACATCAGCTACGTCGATCTGGTGACCGCGCTCCCGATCGGCCTGACCCTGGAGGGCGACGCCACCCACACCGTCGCCCCGCTCCCCGACGGCGCCGTGCGGCGGATCGCCGACGGCCTCATCGCCCAGGCCGCCGCCGACGGCCAGCCCTGGGACAAGCTGGTGACCCGCGGCGCGGACGGCAGCGTGCTGCGGGTCATCTCGCCGCAGAACCTGATGGCGCCCTACTTCGACCGGCCCGACCAGATGCCGTTCCGGGACCTGTTCACGGCGCAGATCGACCAGGTCTGGGAGAAGTACCGCTCGACGGACCTGCGCATCGACCTGCAGGGCGGGCGCGGCGTGCGCAGGGGCCGGGTCAGCGGGGACACCCTGGTGTTCGAGGGCGGGCACACCTTCGGCAAGCCGGTCTCCAAGGACATCTTCACCTGCAACCACGGGCCGTTCACCAACAACCCGGCGGACAGCGACGACAAGAAGGCCCTGCTGGCCCGGCTCGCGGCGGGCTTCAACCGCTCGATCATGCTCAGCCACCCGGACCAGCCCAACGGCACCTCGGTGGCCGACTACTACCAGGGCGCGGTGACCAACCACTGGTCCCGGATCGTCCACGCCAACAGCCCGATCGGCTACGCCTTCCCGTACGACGACGTGCGCCCGGACGGTCAGCCGGACGTCTCGGGCGCCGCGAACGACGGCAACCCGAGGCGGTTCACGGTGAGCGTCGGTTCCTGAGCCCGGCCCATCCCCCACAGAACCGGGAGGACCCCCGTCCGGGCGGGACGGGGGTCCTCCCCATGTGCGCGCGGGCCGCTCCCGGGCGCCGGTCCGGGATCAGGCGGGGGCGCCCACCGCGAGCTCACGCCGGGCCCGTGCGGCGGCGCCGACCGGTACGGCGTCGGAGCCCAGGCCGGAGCGCACCAGCCGGACCGGGTGGCCGCTGACCGGCGGTTCGGCGCTCAGCGACGCGAGGACGAGGGGGCTCAGCAGCGGCCAGGCGCCACTGACCCCGCCGCCCACGACCACCGTCGTGATGTCGACGACACCCGCGGTCATCACGATCGCCCGCGCGATGCCGGCACCGGCGGCCTCGTACACCGCGAGGGCGTCCTCGTCACCGCCCCGCGCGGCCTGGGCGACCTCGCGGGCGGTCAGGCGGCGGCCGGTGCGCTCCGCGTAGCGGGCGCCGATGGACCGGCCCGAGGCCAGGGTCTCCAGGTGGCCGCGCCCGCCGCAGGAGCACAGCAGATCGCCGAAGCCGGGGATGTGCCCGATCTCGCCGGCCGCGCCGTGCGGGCCGGTGAAGAGCGCGCCGTCGCTCCACAGCGCCCCGCCGACGCCGGTGCCGAGGGTGATGCCCAGGACGTCCGGCTCGTCCCGGACCGCGCCGCCCGACGTCTCCCCGTACAGGAAGGCGTTGACGTCGTTGTCCAGGAAGGCGGGGACGCCCAGCGCCTCCTGGAGGGCGTCCGTCACCCCGAATCCGGCCCAGCCGGTGAAGGAGTCGCTGGCGACCAGGATGTGACCGGTGGCGGAGTCCACGACGCCGGCGGCACCGACCCCGCAGCCGGTGAGCCGGCCGGGGGTGCGCCCCAGCAGCGGGGTCAGCGCGTCCAGGGCCGCGCGGATCATGGCCGCGCCTCCGTGGGCCGCCGGGGTGGCCGTCTCGGCGCGGTCCAGGACGGTCAGGTCGTCGTCGCACAGCACCACCTGCGTGGTGGTGCCGCCGATGTCCACTCCGGCGAAGAGCCGGCGGTCGTACGCGTTCATGCCCGGGCCTCCGTCCGGCCGGCCGCGAGGGCGGCCAGGCGCTCGGCCCTGCGAGCGCGCTGGACCACCGGGTCCGGCACCGGTACGGCGGCCAGCAGGCCGCGGGTGTAGTCGGTCTCCGGGTGCAGGAGGGTCTCCCCGGTGGGGCCCTGCTCCTGGATGCGGCCTCCCCGCAGCACCACGACGCGCTGGGCGAAGTGCTGGACGACGGCCAGGTCGTGGGAGACGAAGAGACAGGCGAAGCCCAGCTCGTCCTGGAGCTCGGAGATCACTTCGAGCACCGCCTGCTGGACGCTGACGTCCAGGGCGCTGGTGGGCTCGTCGGCGACCAGCAGCCGGGGCTCCAGCACCAGCGCGCGGGCCAGGCTCACGCGCTGCCGCTGGCCGCCGGACAGCTCCCGGGGCGCGCGGTCGGCGACCTCGCGGGGCAGCCGGACGCGGTCCAGGACCGCGGCCACCTTGTCCCTGCGGTCCTTGGCGGAGAGTTTCGCGCGGTGCACCCTGAGCGGCTCGGCGACGCACTCCCCGACCGTCATCCGGGCGTCCAGCGACGCGACCGGGTCCTGCAGGACCACGCCGATGCCGGCGCGCAGGGCCCGGCGGGCCCGGGCGCGGGTGCGCGCCAGGTCGTTGCCGAACAGCGAGACCGTGCCGGAGGTCGGGGCGATCAGGCCCAGGGCGACCCGGGAGGCGGTGGACTTGCCGGAACCCGACTCGCCGACCAGGCCCAGCGTCTGGCCGGGGTGCACGGCGAGGGAGACGCCGTCGAGCGCCCGCACCGCGTTCCTGCCGCGTCCGAAGACCACGCAGACATCGCGGAGCTCGGCGACCGGCTCGGTGTCCGGGGTCTTGGCGGCGGCCGGGGCCGGGGCGGCCTTGTCCGCCTCGGCCACCGACAGCCGGGGGACGGCGGCCAGCAGGCGGCGGGTGTAGTCGTGGGAGGGGCGCAGGAGCACGTCCTCGACCGGGCCGGTCTCCACGATCTCCCCGTGGTACATCACGGCGACGCGGTCGGCGAAGTCGGCGACGACACCCATGTTGTGGGTGACCAGCAGGACGCCGGTGCCCGTCTCGGCGGCGAGGCGGCGCAGCAGGTCGAGGATCTCCGCCTGCACCGTGACGTCCAGCGCGGTGGTGGGTTCGTCGGCGATCAGCAGGGCGGGGTCGTTGGCGATGGCCATCGCGATGACCACGCGCTGGCGCTGGCCTCCGGAGAGCTGGAAGGGGTAGGCCGTGGCCCGCTTCTCCGGCTCGGGGATGCCGACCTTGCGCAGGAGGGCGACCGCCTCCTCGGCGGCCTCCTTGGCGGACACGTCGCGGTGGTTGCGGATGACCTCGGCGATCTGCCGGCCGACCCGGGTCAGCGGGTCCAGGGCGGTCGCCGGCTCCTGGAAGACCATGGAGGCGGTCCGGCCGCGCAGTGCGGCGAGTTCGCCCTCGCGGGCGCCGACGACCTCGGTGCCCGCGATGACCGCGCTGCCGGTGGCGCGGGCGTTGCCGGACAGCAGGCCCATCGCGGCCAGCGCGATGGTCGACTTGCCCGAGCCCGACTCGCCGACGAGTGCCAGCGTCTCGCCGGGCGCGACGCGCAGCGACACGCCCCGGACGGCCGGCACCTCACCGGTCTCGGTGGTGAAGACGACACCGAGGTCGTCCAGTTCGAGGATCGGCCCGGCCTGTCGTGCGGCGGGGCCCTGGGTGGCGGTCATCCGCGTCCCCTCACGTCGAATGCGTCGCGGAGCCCGTCCCCGATCGCGTTGAACGCCCACACCACCAGGATGATGGCCAGGCCGGGCGGAATGATGAGCCACCAGTAGCCGGAGTAGGCCGCGGTGAGACCGGCCGAGAGCATGCCGCCCCAGTCGGTGGACGGCGGCTGGACCCCCAGGCCCAGATACGAGACGTAGGCGACGAGCAGAATGGCGTCGGCGATCTGGAAGGTGGCCGCGACGATGATGGTCGAGACCGAGTTCGGCAGGATGTGCCGGATGATCGCCCGGCCGTGCGTGCCGCCGATCGCGCGGAGCGTCAGCACGTAGTCGCGGTTCTTCAGACTCAGGGTCTCGGCCCTGATCAGGCGGGACGGCACCAGCCAGGACACGAAGCCCAGGATGACGATCAGCCCGGTCAGGTCCGGGGTGGTGATGGCGGAGACCACCAGCAGGATGAAGAGCGCCGGGATGGCGATCCCGGCGTCCACGATCCGCATCATGACGGCGTCCACCCAGCCGCCCGCGTAGCCGGCGACGGCGCCCCAGAGGGTGCCGATGACGGTGGCCAGGACGCCCGCGGCGAGACCGACGATCAGCGACACCTTGCCGCCGTACATGAGCCGGCCCAGTACGTCGTGGCCGACCGCGTCGGTGCCCAGCCAGTGGGAGCCGCTGGGGGCGAGGTTGACCTGCTGGAGCATCGTGTGGGTCTGGTCGGTGGAGTACACCAGCGGACCGGCGAAGCAGAACAGGACGAAGACGGCCACGACGCCGAGGCCGATCACGGCGAGCCGGTTGCGGCAGAAGCGCCGGACGGCGAGGCGGGACCCGGACGCCGCGACGGCGGCGGCCGTGCCGGGCGCCTGGCCCGGCTGGATGACGGCACTCATGCCCGGCCTGCCTTCACTCGGGGGTCGATGACGCGCTGGACGATGTCGGCGAGGAGCGTGCCGGTCACCGTGGCGACCGCGATGACGAGCACGCAGCCGAGGAGCACGGGGTAGTCGGAGGACTGCGCGGCGGTCCAGAAGAGCAGCCCCATGCCCGGGTAGTTGAAGAGCTGCTCGACCACCAGCGCACCGCCGAAGAGCACCGGCACGTAGTACCCGAGCATGGCGACCACGGGCGTCAGCGAGTTGCGGAACACATGCCGCCACAGGATGGCGCGCGAGCGGGAACCGGCGGCCCGCGCGGTCCGGACGTAGTCCTCGGAGAGGTTCTCCAGGGTGGCCGCCCGCATGTAGCGGCTGAAGACCGCGATCATGGAGGCCGCGCCCGCGACCACCGGCAGCACCAGTGCCTGCGGTTCGGAGATCACCTGGGCGAGCGTGTCGCCCTGCGGTGCCTGGGAGGGGAACCACGGCAGCGTCTGGCTGAACAGCAGCACCAGGACCAGCCCGAGGAAGTACACGGGCGTGGAGTAGGCGATGAAGCTCAGCGTGGTGATGATGTAGTCGGCGGGCTTGTTGCGCCGCACGGCCTGCCACATCCCCATCGGGATCGCCAGCAGCAGGCCGACGATCGCCGACAGGACGGTGAGCAGCAGGGTCTTCGGCAGCCGTTCGGTGATCAGCTGGGACACCGGCTCGTTGAGCGTGTACGAGGTCCCGAGGTCACCGTGCAACAGCTGGTTGAGGTAGTAGAAGTACTGCACGGGCAGCGGCTTGTCGAGGCCCTGTTCGTGGTTGAAGGACGCGATCTGCTGCGCGGTGGCCTGCGGGCCGAGGATCCCGCGAGCGGGACCCCCGGGCAGGGCGTGCAGCAGACCGAAGACCACGATCGTCACGATGACGATCACCACGACGGCCTGGAGTATCCGCCTGATGAGGTACGAGGAGGTGCTCATGTGATTTCCGGTCGCTTCGGCTCAGTGATGCGCGTGGTGGGCGACCGGGGTCACTTGGTCCACTTCCACATGGCGGGGTGGAAGTTGGCGAGGGAGTCCTGGGCGAAGCCGCCGAGGCCCTTCTTGACGACGGAGACCTGGTAGTCGGGCTCCGGGAGCCAGATGACCGGGAGGTCCTTGGTCAGCGCGGCGCTGTACTTCTGCATGGCGGCGTCGGATGAGTCGGTGGTGGTCTCGCTGATCAGCTTGTCGACGTCCGGGTTCGAGTAGCTGCCGAAATTGGAGCCGCCGCCGGTGGCGAAGAGCGAGTCGCCGCTCGGGTAGGCCGGGAAGTACCAGCTGCCGGCGCTGCCGAAGAAGGACAGCTGCCACTTGCAGCCGGGCTGGTCGGCGGTGCACTCACCGGCCTGCGAGAGCACCGAGTTGACCGGGGCGGTCTTGATGCTGAAGCCGATGCCGGACTTGGCGAAGGACGACTGGAGCGCGCTCATCATGTTGTCGGTCACGGTCGAGCCGGACTGCGACAGCACCTGCATCTGGAACTTGGTGCCCTTGTCCACCCCGGCACCGCACTGGTCGTCGCCGCTGCCCGGGCGGGTGCAGACCATGGTGCCGTTCTGCTCGGTCCAGCCGTGGTCGGTGAGCAGCTTCTTCGCCTTGGCGGTGGAGAAGGGGTACGGGTTGTTCTTCTGCTCGGCGGAGATGAAGGAGGAGGTCTGGCCCTGCGGGACGGGCCCGTAGGTGGGGACGGCGGTGCCGTTGAAGATGACCTCGGACAGCGTCTTCTGGTCCACCGACATCTGGATCGCCTGGCGGGCGTAGAGCTGCTTGAAGACGGGCCCCATGGTGGGGTTGTTGAAGTTGTAGGGCATGTAGGTGATCGCCCAGCCCGCCCACGGCTTGAGGGTGTAGCCCTTGGCCTTGAAGGACGCTTCCTGGCTGAGGTTGGTGGCGTTGATGTAGCCGTAGTCGACCGTGCCGGCCCGGAGCGCGTTCTCCTCGGCGTCCGCAGTGGTGAAGGGGAGCAGGTTCACCGTCTTGATGCCGGCCTTGCCGCCGCCGTCGTACTTGGCGTTGGCGAGCAGCTGCACCTTGCCGGCGGTCGAGAACGACTTGATGGTGTACGGACCGCTGACCGTCTTCCAGAGCGGGTCGGTGGCGTAACCGGAGATCTTCTTCGCGGCCGTGTTGAGGTACGTCCAGACCTTCTTGGCGCCGGCGGGGGTGAGGTCGAGGTCGGACACCTTGCCGGCGTCGCCGGTCTTGTCCCAGACGTGCTGCGGCATCGGGCGGATCATGCTCAGCTCGTTGGCGAGCATCCACTGCGTGTTGTACGCCTTGTCGAACGTGAGCGTGAAGTGCGTGTCGTCGACGATCTTCAGCGCGGTCCAGTTGTCCGGCGCCTTGCCCGGGCTGTAGCTGGCCCAGTCCTCCTTGTTGGCCTTGACCAGGTTGAACCAGAACTGCACGTCGCGCGAGGTGATCTGCTCGCCGTCGCTCCAGTGCCGGTCGCCGAGGGTGATGGTGACGCTCTTGCCGTCCTCGGCGAAGTCGGCGGCGGTGGCCAGGGAGTTGTCCTTGTTCCAGCCGACCTTGCCGGTGGAGCCGTCGTACGCGATCAGCGGCTCCCAGAGGGACTGGGATATGGAGGAGTTGTTGGTGTTCAGGTGGGCGGCGTTGCCGACCGGAAGAATCCAGTTCGGCGTGAAGT
The DNA here is from genome assembly GCF_007096885.1 of Streptomyces sp. 130. Classification (GTDB taxonomy): domain Bacteria; phylum Actinomycetota; class Actinomycetes; order Streptomycetales; family Streptomycetaceae; genus Streptomyces. The sequence goes on from NZ_VJNO01000056.1 coordinate 17,664, forward strand.
TCGCGGGCAGCGCGTAGTTGATGCTGTCCGACGAACCGGAGCCGGACGCGCTCGCGCCCCCGCCGGAACAGCCCGACAGCAGAACGGCGGCCGTGGTGGCAGCACCTGCGGCGAGGGCCCAGCGACGGCTGCGCACCGTGCGGGTAAGGATCATGACACTCCTCGGATCGAAAGGGCCCGCAGCCGCTCGGGGGGGTCGGCGCTGCGTTCACGACAGCTAACGCCGCCGCCATCGAAGAAACAAACAAGAATGAATAACAAGTAAGTTACTGCACTTTCGACGAAAGCCCTCTTGCCCCATTTCTTCCGCTGATTTGGGGCGATTTGCCCTGCACTGGGGGACTTCACGGCCCGGCACACTTCCTTCATGGCACTGTTCCCCTGTGCGAAGCGCGGGCGTATCGTCTCCGCCACACACCCGTTGCGGAAGTAACTTTGTACATGACTGGAATAAGTGCGTGGGACCGCAAGGCCACGAAGGGGACCCCGTCCCTCGCCGTGCGCGTCCTGGAACTCATCGCATCGGGCCAGGCGACGTCCCGGGCCGAACTCGCCGAACGCCTCGGGGCCGCCGCCTCCACCATCTCGCTGGCCGTGGGGCATCTGGTCGAACGCGGTCTGGTCGCGGAGGAGGGCACCCAGACCTCCACCGGCGGACGCCCCCGCAAGGCGCTGAGGATCGGCAGCCGGGACGACTTCGCCCTCGCCGCAGACCTCGGTGGCCGGCACGCCAGGATCGGCGTGGTGCTCCCGGGCGGCGGCCTGGCCGATGTCTCGACCGTCCCGTTCCTGATCGCCGACGGGCCCGAGGCCGCCCTGCCGCGGCTGGCCGAGGCCCTGGAGGCCCTGGCCGGACAGCGCGAGGCCGGCCGCCTGCGCGGTGTCGGGCTCTCGCTGCCCGGACCGGTGGACATCGCGTCGGGGTCGGTCGTCCGGCCGTCCCGGATGCCCGGCTGGCACCGTTTCCCGGTCGCGGCCTGGCTGGGAGAACGCTTCGGCGTCCCGGCCGTCGTGGACAACGACGCCAACTGCATGGCGGTCGGCGAGCACACCGTCCGGCTCGACGGGCCCGGGCAGACCATCATGGTGAAGATCGGGTCCGCGATCGGAGCCGGTGTGATCGCCGAGGGCCGCCTCTACCGCGGCGCGACCGGCGCCGCGGGGGACATCACACACATCCGGATCGACGCCGGGGCCGGCATCCCGTGCTCCTGCGGCAACACCGGCTGTCTGGAGACCGTGGCGTCCGGGGCCGCGCTGGTCCGCATCCTGCGCGAGCGCGGCGCGGACGTGGACAGTCCCGAGGACGTGGCCCGGCTGGCCCTGGACGGTGATCCGCTGGCCACGCGCACGGTCCGCAGGGCGGGCGACTACCTGGGACAGGTCCTGGCCGCCAACGTCAACTTCTTCAACCCTGGCGCCGTCTATCTCGGCGGCATCCTCTCGACCCTGGAACAGTTCGTCGCCGCCGTGCGCAGCCGGCTCTACGAAAGCTGTCACCCGCTCGTCACCGAGCACCTCACCATCGAACGGACGCGGCTCGGCGCCGACGCCGGACTGGTCGGCGCCGGGCAGTTCGCCCTGCAGCAAGCCCTGGCCCACGCCCTGCACGAGGTCGGCGGAACCGGCCGGTTCGAGTCGCTCGCCCCCAGCCCGCTCTGACGCCCCACCCCTTACGAGGAGCCATGTCGCCATCCCGCACCGCAGCATCCCGCCCGGTCATCGCCATCGCAGGGCTCGGCATCGAGTCCTCCACCTTCTCCCCCGCCCGCACCCGGGCCGCCGCCTTCCACCCCTCGCGCGGCACCGAGGTGCTGGAGCGCTACCCGTTCCTGGCCCCCGGTGAGGAACTGCGCGAGGCGGCCGACTGGCACGGCGCCCTGGTCGGCAAGTCGCTGCCGGGCGGCACCGTCACCGCCGACGCCTGGCGGGAGCTGACCGACGAGCTGATCGAACGGCTCGCCGCGCTGCCCCGCCCGGACGGCCTCTGGTACGACATCCACGGCGCGATGACCGTGGAGGGCGTCACCGACGCCGAGGCGGTCCTGCTCGAACGCATCCGCGCCACCGTCGGCCCCGACGTCGTCATCTCGACGTCGATGGACCTGCACGGCAACGTCTCGCGCGAACTCGTCCACGGCAGCGACCTGATCACGTGCTACCGGATGGCCCCGCACGAGGACCACATGGAGACCAAGGAACGGGCCGTCCGCAACCTGGTGGAGCTGCTGGCCTCCGGCGCCCCCCGCCCCGTCAAGGCATGGGTGCCCGTACCGGTGCTGCTGGCCGGCGAACAGACCTCGACCCGGATCGAACCGGCGAAGAGCGTGTACGCGGCGGTGGACGACGTCGAGGCCGTGGACGGCGTGACCGACGCCGCCATCTGGGTCGGCTACGCGTGGGCCGACGAGCCGCGCAACCGCGCCGCGGTGGTGGTCACCGGACCCGACCGGGCGGCCGTGGCGGCGGGGGCGGAGCGACTGGCCCACGGGTTCTGGAAGGCCCGCCACGACTTCGAGTTCGTCGCCCCGACCGGCACGTTCGACGGCATTTTGGACGAGGCCCTGGCGTCCGACCAGCGCCCCTACTTCATCAGCGACACCGGGGACAACCCGACCGCGGGCGGTGCCGGTGACGTGACCTGGGGGCTGACCCGGCTGCTGGCCCGCCCCGAGTTCCAGGAGGAGGACGGCCCGACGGTCATCTACGCCTCGGTGCCCGGGCCGGACGCCGTCGCGACGGCCGTCGCCGCCGGGGTCGGCGCCACCGTCACGGTCACCGCGGGCGCGGAGGTGGACGACCGGCACGCGGGTCCGGTGACCCTGACCGGCACGGTGCACTCCGTCCGGCACGGCGACCGGGACGCGCGGACCGAGGTCGTGATCCGGGTGGGCAGTGTGTACGCGATCCTCACCGAGCTCCGCAAGCCGTACCACCACGAGCACGACTTCACCGATCTCGGCCTCGACCCCCGGGGCGCCGACATCGTGATCGTGAAGATCGGTTACCTGGAGCCCGAACTCTTCGACATGTCGGTCGGCTGGAAGATGGCGCTCACCCCCGGCGGCGTGGACCAGGACCTGGTGCGCCTGGGCCACCACCGCATCCGCCGCCCGATGTTCCCCTTCGACCGCGACATGGCGGACCCGGATCTGTCGGCCCGGATCATTCCCGCCTCCGACCAGCCGCTCACCGGGGAGGACGAGTGAGCGTCCGTCCCGCGCTGGAGATCGCCGTCACCTCACCGGCAGGCGCCCGCGCCGCCCGGGAGAGCGGCGCCGACCGGGTCGAACTCTGCACCGCGCTCGAACTGGGCGGCGTGACCCCGTCCGCCGCGCTGGTCGAGGCGGTCGCGGCGGAGGGGCTGCCCGTGCACGTCCTCGTCAGGTGCCGGCCCGGTGACTTCGTCCACGACGCGCAGGAGCTGGACCTCATGGCCGCCGAGGCCCGGTCCGTGATCGCTTCCGGCGCCGCCGGAGTGGTCGTCGGCGCGCTCAACGCCGACGGCACCCTCGACGTCCCGGCGGTCGCCCGGCTGGCCGATGCGGCCCGGGCCGCGGGGCGTCCGGTGGACGTGACCCTGCACCGCGCCGTCGACCAGTCCGCCGACCCGGTGGCCACCGCCGCGCTGCTGCCCTCGCTCGGTCTGACCCGGGTCCTCACGTCGGGCGGTGCCCCCGCCGCGGCCGAGGGACTGGCGACGATCGCCGCGATGGCCGCCGCCGCTCCGGGGGTGGAGGTGATGGCCGGGGGCGGCGTCCGCCTCGGCGACATCCCGGCCCTCGCCGCCGCCGGCGTGGCCTCCGTCCACCTCTCCGCCAAGGTCCGCGCGCCGCGCCGGCCCGGCACGACCTGGGTTCCGATGGGCGCGGGCGGCACGTCGGCCGAGCAGGACACCCATTTCGTCACCGACCCCGGTGTCGTCGCGCGGGCGCGCCGGGCGCTGGAGGACCTGGGCTGACCGTCGCCGCTCGCAGGACCGCGCCCCCATCCGGCAAGGGTGGGGGCGCGGTCGCGTACGGGGGCGTGCGAGCGGTCAGCAGCCGCCGCAGTTGTAGTAGGTCACGTCCCAGTGGTTGCCCTCGTCGGCGTAGATGTTGCCGGAGGCGGACTTGTACTGGGGGGCGCCGTCACCGCGCAGGCCGATGTAGCTGAACGCGCTCTTCACGTAGTTGGTGAGACAGGTGGTCTTGCTGAAGTCGAGCTTGTAGCCGTTCCAGTGCGAGTACGTGCCGCTCGCGTGCCCGGTCTCCGTGCCGCCGGTGATGTTCAGGGCGCAGCCGGTGGCGCTCTTCAGGGTCTGGGCGCCCTGGGCGGTCGCCAGGTTGAGCTGGTCGAAGGAGGTGCAGGTGGAGACATTCCGGTTGGAGCAGCCGCCGGAGGACGACCAGGTGATGCCGGACGAGCTGAAGCGGGCGGTCGCCTGGCTGTGGGTGAGCTTGGTGACGGCGTACGCGTCGGTCGAGCCGCTGACCACGCCGAAGCCGGGGGCGAAGAGGACGCCGAGCACGAGGGCGAGCGCGGTCAGGACGGGGCGCAGCGTCATCCGGGAGATGCGGGGCGCATCGAGCACCATGGGGGGACTCCTTCTGTGCATGACAAAGGGGCAAGAAAGATGGTGCCCGAGTTCTACGCGCGTCGCCAGAGGGTGTGGAGCAACGCCGCCCGAACGGATGAGACCGGCCCGAGGGGCTGACGGCCCCGGCGTCGACAACCTCCACCTCAGATGTTGAACTTTGAACAAGATGGGTCTACAGTGAATGTCGTTGAAGGTTAAACAACAGGTCGAGTCCGCTCGGCCCGGTCCCCGAGGAGGAGCCATGGCTCTGTTCAACCGCAAGTCCGACGACGCCGCTGCCGCCGCCACGACCACGGCCGACGTCGACCCCGCCCTGGCCGCTCTCACGGGCGACTACACGATCGACCCCGCGCACAGCAGCATCGGCTTCACCGTGCGTCACGCCATGGTCACCAACGTACGCGGCTCCTTCGCCGAGCACGAGGGCTCCCTCAAGCTGGACGGCAGCGACCCGGCCAACTCCACCGCCTCGATCGACGTGAAGATCGCCAGCGTGGACACCGGCATCAAGGACCGCGACGGCCACCTGGTGAGCGGTGACTTCTTCGACGCCGAGAAGTTCCCCCTGATGACGTTCCGCTCGACCTCCGCCGAGCAGCTGGGCGGTGACACGTACCGCGTCACCGGCGACCTGACCATCAAGGACGTGACCCGCCCGCTCGCCATCGACCTGGAGTTCAACGGCTCCGCGAAGGACGTCTACGGCAACGAGCGCGTCGGCTTCGAGGGCAGCGCCGAGATCCTGCGCTCCGACTGGGGCCTGACCTGGAACGCGGCGCTGGAGACCGGCGGGGTCATGGTCAGCGACAAGGTGAAGCTGAACTTCGACATCTCCGCGATCAAGACCGCCCCGCAGGCGTAGGACCCTGATCGGCGGGACAAGACCGCCCCGCAGGCGCAGCCCGCTCAGCGCGGCGCGTCCAGCACCCGCGCGGCGGCAGCGCGAAGGCCCTTCACCGACTGGTGGAGGGCCTCGTCGCGCCGGGCGGCCAGCGCGGTGTGCACGGCCTTGTGCGTGGTGTCGCCGGCCCGGGCGTCCGCGACCATCCGCCGCATGACCTCGGCGCGCTCGCCGGACGCCCGGCCCACCCGGTCGACCTCCGCGACCATGACGGGCGGCCCCTCCACGAGGACGACCTCGGCGGCCCGGTGCACCTCGCGGGCCAGGCCGACGAACGTCGCCACCCGCTCGTCCACCGCCGCCAGGTCGGGCCGCTGCGGCCGCAACGCCTCGAAGACGGCGTCCAGAGCGATGTCCCGGTCGTGCAGCGCCCCCAGGTACGCCACGTACGCGTCCCTGCGGTGCTGCCTGCGCCACTGGTCGTACTGGGAGCGGGCCGCCGCCCGCCCGGTGACGAAGGCCGCCCCCAGCGTGGCGAGCGAGCCGACGGCGGCCCCTATCAGCGCGGCGACTTCGGCATCCATGCGCGCCATTGTGCCGCCGCTCCCCGACGCGCTCAGCCCATGGACTTCGAACCGTCCAACGACTCCCGGATGATGTCCGCGTGGCCGGCGTGCTGCGCGGTCTCCGCGATGATGTGCATCAGCGCCCTGCGGGCCGACCACTTCGCGTCCCCGTCGAACCAGGGGGCCTTCGGCAGCGCGTGCGCGGCGCCCAGGTCCGGCAGCGAGGCGACCAGTTCGTCGGTCGCCGCCGCCACCTCCTCGTACGCGTCCAGCACGCCCGCCAGCGTCTCGCCCGGCAGCATCTTGAACTCGTCGGCCCGCTTGGCGAAGTCGGCCTCCGTCATCGCGGTGAAGTCCGGCATCGCGGCGGCACCCTGCACGATGAACGCGGCCCAGCCTCGCTCGACCGAGGTGACGTGCTTGATGAGGCCGCCGAGACACAGCTCGCTCTTCGTCGTCCGCTCCCCCGCCTGCTCGTCGGTGAGGTCGCGGGTGGTGAACCGGAGGAAGTGCCGCTGCTTGCCCAGCGCCTCCAGGAGGTCCGCCCGCTCGTTCGAACTGGTGTTCGCGGTGGCCGTCTCATTGGCGTTCATGATGTGCTGCCTTCCGTCGTTCCTGTTCCGCCGTCAGGAATGACAGTACGAGCGCATTAGGTCAGATCCGGTCCTGTACGCGCGGTCAACGCCGCCTGACCTTCAGGGCGTTGTCCGTTCGGGTGGTGGGGTTGCCGTCCGGGTCGTTCATCACGCGCTCGTGCTCCTCGCTGAGCAGCACCTCCCACTCCCCCTCCGGCAGCTCCAGCTGGGCCAGCACCTCGTCCGGGGTCGGCAGCTCCATGTCGGCGTGGTGGTCGTCCCAGGCCGGGAAGCCCGCGTGCCCCACGATCAGCAGCACCCCGCCCGGGGCGACCGCGCGGGCTGCCCGGTGCAGGATGCGCGCGCGGGGCAGGTCGCCCTTGGAGTGCAGGAAATGCGCCGAGACCAGGTCGTACGCCCCTTCGGGGAAGGTGGCGCCCAGGTCGTGGAACTGCCAGTCCACCCGGTCGGCGACCCCGGCCTCCGCCGCGTGCTCGGCGGCCCGGGCGAGCGCCACGCGCGAGATGTCCGTCCCGGTGACGTGCCAGCCCCGGCCCGCCAGCCAGACCGCGTCCGCGCCCTCCCCGCAGCCCAGGTCCAGCGCCCGGCCCGGCGCCAGGTCCTCGGCCTCGCGGACGAGCACGGCGTTGGGCTTCCCGCTCCAGATGCGGTCGCTCTCGCGGTACCGGTCGTCCCACATCTCCGCGTCGGAGGGCGCCTCGCGGGCCTCCACGGCACGCTTGGCGTCCTCGGTGACGAGGTCCCCGTTGATGGCCGCGCCCGCCTTGAGCCCGGCTGCCGCCGCGCCGATCACCTGGTCCATGAGGCCGGTGACGTTGCCGGCGACCCACACCCCGGCCGCCGCCGTGGCGCCGGCCGGGTCCGCCTCGATGTACGAGCCGATGGTGTGCCCGCCCATCTCCAGCGGTACGGGCCGCAGCCCCAGGCTCTCCAGTACGCCGGAGCGTGCCGTGAACCTCGGCTGGACGACCACGGCGGCCCGCTCGACCACCCGGCCGCCCGCGAGCCGGACGCCGGTCAGCCGGCCGCCGCTCACCTCCACCCCGGCGACCTCGCCGTCCACGACCGCGACGCCGCGCGCCGCGAGCTGCTCGTACTCCTCGTCGGACGGCTCGGGCCCCTGGTGCAGGAAGAGCGTGACGTCCTTGCTCCACTGCCGCCACAGCAGCGCCTGGTGCACGGCCATGGGGCTGACCGCGATGACGCCGATCGCCTCGTCCCGCACCTCCCAGCCGTGGCAGTACGGGCAGTGCAGCACCTCGTGCCCCCACCGCTCGGCCAGGCCCGGGATCGCCGGCAGCTCGTCGGTCAGCCCGGTCGTGACCAGCAGCCGGCGCGCCGTGACGGCGGTCCCGTCCGCGCGCACGATGCGGAATCCGGCGTCCTCCGGCAACCGCTCGGCCACGGTGACCTCGCCGGTCACGACCTCGACCCCGTACCCGGCGACTTCCTCCCGGCCGATGGCCAGCAGCTCGGCGGGCGGGGTGCCCTCGCGGCCGAGGTAGTTGTGGACGTGCGACGCGGGCGCGTTGCGCGGACTCCCCGAGTCGATCACGAGCACGGACCGCCGCGCCCGCCCGAGGGCCAGCGCCCCACTGAGCCCGGCGGCCCCGCCGCCGATCACCACTACGTCGTACATCTGCGTGTTGTCGCTCATGCGAACCTCCTCCATCTACGGAAGATGGTGGGCCCCGCCCGCCGCCACGGCAAACATCCTTGCCGGTGCGGCAAAGAAGACACGACGTACCGAATAGCGTACACATTTAGTACCGTTTTAAGTACGTCTTCATGGAGCTGGCGACACGCACAGGAGGAACCCATGACCATCAACGCAAGCGAAGCGCGGAAGGACTTCTTCGGTCTGATCCGTCGCGTCACCGAAGACCACGCACCGGAGCGCGTCACGTCGAAGGCGGGCACCGTCGTGATCATGTCCGAGGAGGACTACAACGCCTGGGAGGAGACGATGTACTTGATGCGCTCCCCCCGCAACGCCGCCCGCCTCATGCGCTCCATCGAGCAGATGGATGCCGGACACGGCACGGTACGAGACCTGATCGACACGGAGGACGCGTGAAGACGTCGTTCTCGGACGACGGGTGGGAGGACTACACCCACTGGGCCGACACCGACCGCAAGACGCTCCGCAGGGTCAATGACCTCATCCAAGAGATCAAACGGACCCCTTTCGAAGGCAGGGGCAAGCCCGAGCCGCTGAAGGGGAACCTGTCCGGCTGGTGGTCCCGCCGCATCACACAGGAACGCCGCCTGGTCTACCGCGTCACCGACTCCGGCGGCCTGGAGATCATCCAGGCCCGCGACCACTACTGACCGCCAGTGCCGGAAGGGGCTCACCGGCGGGGCCCACATGATCTCGGCGACGAGACCCCGCCGGGGCGGCGAACTCGCACCAGACGATCTTGCCCGGGTTGCGTTCGCCGACCCCCCATGTGGACGCCAGTGCGGCGACCAGCATCAGGCCGCGCCCGCGTTCCGCCGCGGGGTCCGGGTCCGGAGCCGCCTCCGGGACCTCACCGTCGCCGCTGTCGTGGATCTCGACCCTGAGCCGGGCCTCGGCGCGGTCCCAGTACAGGAACAGCCGGTAGCCCCGCCCCGGCGGCACGCCGTGTACGAGCGCGTTGGTCGCGAGTTCGCTCACGCAGAGCAGCACGTCATCGGTGTCCACATGATGCCCCTCGCACGCCCAGTCGAGCAGGGCCTGCCGTACGAACCTCCGCACGAGCGGGACCGATCGCCGCTCCCGGCGGTAGAACGCTTCGCGGAATTCGAGGAGTTGAGTCGTTTCGTTCACAGGACGACGGTCACATAACGTCACTGCGATTGTGCACCGAGTCAGCTGGTACGGAGTCGATGTACGACCGCTGACAAGCCATCACGTCGAATGTCGCGGAACAACGCCGCGCCGGCGAGAACACGCTCGTGCCGGTGGTTCGGCGCAGACATGCGGACGCGTCCGCCCGGTCTCAGAGACTGGGCGGACGCGTCCGACTTCCGCTGGTGAGGGTGTTACGAGCTGTAGCGCTCGAAGAGCATCACCCGGTTGTAGGTCCAGCCTGTTGCGGCCGTCCAGCTCTTGACGGGTTCACTGAGGGTGCCGTCCGCCTTGGCAGTCCAGGTGATAGTTCTGACGCTGCCGTCGTCGTAGCCGTAAAAGGCTCCGAGGTCGTCACGGCCGTCACCGTTGTAGTCACCCGTGGTGATCTGCATGTGGTCGCGCCAGTACTGACCTTCGGCCACGTTCCAGATCTCGGTGCGGTTGCCGAACTTCCCGTCGGCGCCGCTGGGATTGAAGCTGACTACGGCGTCATGGCCGTCGGCGTAGTCGTACCAGGTGCCGAAATCGTCGCGCCCGTCGCCGTTGAAGTCACCGGAGAGCACGCTGGTGCGGTCGGGGCTGCCCCACTTCGCATCTTCCCAGCCGCCGAGCGGTTCACCGAAGCCACCGTCCGGCTTCGCCGTGAAGGTGAAGAGCTTGGAATTCCCGTCCGCGTAGCCGTAGAAGACGCCGATGTCGTCGCGTCCGTCAGCGTTGTAGTCGCCGGTGGTGAACTTCATCCGGGTCGCGGTCCAGCCACTGGTCTTGGAGAACGACGAGAACGGCGCGTTGAAGCCGCCGTTGGCCTTGGAAGTGAAGGTGAAGAGCTTGTCCGCGCCATCAGCGTAGTCGTACCAGGCCGCGACGTCGTCGCGGCCGTCACCGTTGAAGTCACCGGACTGGACCTTGATGCGGTCCCACGTCCACTGGCCGGCGGGCACGGTCCAGGAACTGACGGGCTCGGAGAACTTGCCGTCTCCAATGGCCAGCCAGGTGAACAAGGAGACACTGCCGTCGTCGTATCCGTAAAACGCGGCGACATCACCGCGGCCATCACCGTTGAAGTCACCGGTGGCGAACTTCATGTGCTCCGCCCACCAGGTGCCCTTGGCCTTCTCGTAGCCGGTTCTCGGCTCCTGGAACTTGCCGGCCGAGTCGGCAAGGAATGTGTGGATCTTGTCGCTTCCGTCGGCGTAGTCGTACCAGCTCGCCATGTCGCTGCGGCCGTCGCCATCGTAGTCATGACGCATGACGGTGCCACTCGACCACTGCGACTCGTTGTCGGCGTTGTAGATAACGAGGTTGCCGCGGTCCTGCAGAACGGCCGCGCCGCCGGCTGCGGAGGTCTTCGACTCCCACAGGACGGTGGTGCCGTCACTGTCGAGGAGGGTGAGGTTGCCGGCCGAGGTGAAGCGGGCGCTGGCCCCAGGGTGCCCGGCAGTGTGGGTGGACCACAGTGTCGTGCCTGTTCCGTTGGCGATGATGACCAGGTTTCCGTCAGCCTGCATGGTCAGTCGGACGGAGTTGGAAGTCAGAGTGTCCCCGGGCAACAAGGAAGAGTTGGCGGTGATCTTGTTCCCGCCCACGATGTTGTCGACGCGGGCACTGATGGCGTCGGTGCGGGTTTCCTGGCTGCCGAAGCAGCCCCCTTGCCAGGAGCGGCTGGCCAAGGCCACCAGTTCATAGCCACCGCCGGCCTTCGATCGGACGATCGGCGCTCCGGAGTCGCCCGCGCAGATGGCGTCTGCGGCAGTTTTCCCCGTGATGGCCAGAGTGGTCGCATCGACGGAGTTCACCGTGAAGGAGGCGGTGTGGAGCTTGGTCGGTGCCCACTCGTCCTTGGTGCGGCCGAAACCGGCTACCTTCAGCTCTTCGCTAGTGGCGGGAGCTGCTGTGGCGAAGGTGATGGGACTGACGCCTGTTGTGGGCTGCGAGAGGCGAGCCATCACGATGTCACGCCCTTCACGGGGAACCAGCTCCACAACGGTACGGACCTGCCCCGAGGTGGATGTCAGGTCCGGGCGGCCGATGGTGGCGGTGGTCGTCCACTTCGGGGCACCAGCGGCGACCTGCGGGGTGCTGGCGTCCGTGCTGAAGCAGCTGGCTGAGGTAGCGATCCATTGCGGCGCTACCAGCGCCCCTGTGCAGGAGCGCTGTCCGCCGATGTCCAGGCGGACCGCGAAGGAGTAGCTGGATTCGGTGGTCGAGGTTCCGGCAACAGCATTGGCCGGAGCGGATATGAGCATTGGCAGTGCGGTCAGGACTGTTACGGCGGCGGCTTGAACAGCCGCTCTGCTACGGGCACGCGAGCGAGACATGTCTGGGTCTTTCGATACGAGAGCTGCGCGCTATACGGGACTGGCCGTCCGGCAGAGGCAGTGAGCACGCGCGCGGGTCCCACGCGGCTCGGCAGCTGTATGTGAAGTTGGAGTGCACGGCCTGCTGACCGGGGAGTCAGTGGCGGGACGAGCCTGGGTCAGCCCGTAACACGCAGTTCGACCAGCACGGAGCGAAGCCCGGTGTCGCCGGATTCACCGACCCCCGTGAGAGAGTTTGCGGGTGCACTGACCACGGTGCTCTCACCTTCGGCGGTGAGCGTGGCGCGCACGGGTTGCTTCTGCGTCCAGAGGCTGAAGGTGTCAGGCAGTTCCAGCGTGAGGTAGCCGGCCTTCGCGTTGGTCCGGAAACAGAAGTTCCCCTTGCGCGACTCAACCATGATGTTTTCAGGATCGCGGCACTCGCCGAGGCTGGTGATGTCGGTGAGGACGATGTGCCCATCGCCCCGCTTGAGCGTGATACCGCGCTGTTCCAGCAGCGCGTCAGCCCCCGGGTAGGCGAAGTCCTCCACGCTGTACGGCATCTCGCCGTCGGCCACAGCCAACGGCACGGCTGTACTCAGGTCGTGCGGAGCAGCCTGAGCGGACGTCAGCGCGGCGACCCCGAGCAGCGCCGCGGCCAGGCCAGTGAATCCGATCAAAAGTGCATTTCGGGCACGCGATTTCGCCATGCGCTTCCTTCCCCAAGTGAAGATGAGATAGCGGAATCACCCCTTCCGCTTGGCGGAAGTAAAGCACATGTAAGGTTCCTGCAAGCATGCCCTCACGCATCGCTCACCTGCGGGGCAGCCGTGTCGGAACTGTGCAAACGCCGGGGCGGAGGCCCCGCGTGCGCACCCTTGACGACCACACCTCACCGTCACCGCATCCTCAAGTGGTCGCACCAGCCCCCGGTACCGCGTTGGGCATGTCGATCCGGGAACAGCCTTCTACACAGAGAAACGAAAATTAGGTGAAATATCCATATCGCCTCGTACAGGCGAGAAGTCAGAGCAGATCCCATCGGCGGAAGGCGGCTGGGGGGCTTGCAACCCGGGGCACCTGCGCCACCCTGCTCGCGGCCGCGCTGACAGCGACACTTCTGGGCTCCACCCCTGCGAGAGCAGATGACCCCGTTCCGGCAGCCAATCGTGGACTCGTGGTGGGCTACTGGCTCGATGGCGGAGTCGGCATTAAGGAGGCCGCGAAGAAGGCTCTCCTTGGCACGGACGACGAGATCCGTCAGTTCCTCACGGACGCGCCTGCCATCCAGCAGGTCGACGACCGTGTGGACGCATCCCGAGTCGTGAATGCCGGCGGCCCGGCCGTGCGCGCAGCCGCTACGCAGGCCCTCTCAGGCACACCAGCGGATGTCGAAGCCTTCTTGGACGAGGGCTGGAAAGCAGCACTCGAACAGGACCAGCGAGTGGAAGCTACGCGGGTCGTGCACTACGGCGGTCCGGGAGTCCAAGACGCAGGCACAGCGGCACTGCAGGGCACCGCCGCAGACGTAAAACAGTTCCTGGTCGAGGGCCAGTTCGATGCGCAGGAGACCGACGACAGAGTCGAGGTCACCAAGCTCTACAACTTCGGCGGCCAGAACATGAAGGCGGCCGCCATGCTTGCCCTGCAGGGGACTCCTGCGGACATCACGGAGTTTCTTGACGTCGGCCAGTTCATCGCGCGCAACCGCGACCAGGAACACGCCACTATCGCGCAACTGACCGCACAGGCGGAGAGCGCCGGCAAGGAAGCCGAAAAGGCAACCGACGAGGCGACAGAAGCCTCCGCCAAGGCAGTGGCAGCCTCTGCGCTCGCAAAGGAGGCCGCTAAGAAGGCCGCTACCGAGACGGAAGCCGCGAAGGACGACGCCAACCGTGCCTCGGTGAAGGCCGCACAGGCCGCTGACGCCGCCCGCGCGGCGGCCGATGCGTCACAGCAGGCGATCGGCGCGGCAAACGCAGCCAACCGTTCGGCCCGACGCGCATCACTGGCCGCCATGCAGACCGCGAGCGCAGCCGCAGCGGCGGCCGACGCGGCCAGCCGCGCATCAAGCGCCGCGTACGCCGCTGGCCAGGACAAGGGCCAAGCACAAGCAGCTCGCGACCGGGCCGCCGAGGCCCGCAAGGCGGGTGCGCTGGCCAAGAAGTCCGCCAAGGCGGCTGAGCAGGCCGGCAAGGCATCCCTGGCAGCCGCCGACGCAGCCGCTGCCTCGCGCAGCGCAGTCGGAAATGCAAACCAGGCAGCAGCAGCGGCCGACCAGGCGGCCGACTTCGCCGCAGCTGCAGGAGGCTCCTCGGCGGAGGCCCGGGCCGCAGCCGCAGAGACACGCCGTCACGCCGCCGAAGCCAATCGCGCCGCCAATGCTGCCGAGGCGCTGGCCCGGAAATCAGCTACCGCCGCCAATGAGGCACGAGATGCCGCAAACGCGGCTGCCACTCACGCCGAGAACGCCGCAGATGCCGCGGATGACGCGGCCGATCACGCGGGCGAGGCAGCCGACCAGGCTGCAGAAGCCACCGAACAGGCCACAGCAGCCAAGACCGCAGCAGACAGCGCCACGGCTGCCATGGCCGCCGCACAAAAGACCTTCGACCTCGCCCGCGAAACTGAGGCCGAGGACCTCAACACCCGCACCAACGCCGGGGTCGAAGCTGCTCTGACGCAGAAAACGACAGCGGAGACCTTCACCGCTGAGGTGGCCCAGACGGTCGTCGAGGGCCAAGCGATCGAGGACGAGGTCAAGGCTCTGGCCGCCGAGGCCGACAAGCCGGACGCCGACGAGGCTGCGATCGCAGTCAAGGGCCGGGCTGTGGCCTTGCAAGTGATGGAGTACTTCGGATCCTGGCGTCAGGACGCAGCCGCCGAAGCCCTGTCCGGTTCCGACACCGACGTGATCACATACCTGCGCACCGGATGGGACAAGGCGGTCGCCGATGAGGCGCGTCAGCAGGTGGCCGACCTGGCCTCAGGCAGCCCCTACGAAGCCGTGCGCACGGCCGCAACTCAAGCACTCGACGGCACGGATCAAGAGATACTCGACTTCTACACAAGTGGCCAGCACACTGCGGCCAACACCGACTACCGCGTAGAAGTCACCAAACTCGCCAACGACGGCGGCCCCGGAGTCAAGGAGGCCGCCCAGGAAGCGCTGGAAGACGGCAGCCCCACCGCGCTGCTCGACTTCCTCAGCAAGGGGCAGTACGCGGCCCAGCAAGCCGACGAACGCGTGACCGCTACCAGCCTGTTCAACGCCGGAGGCCCTGAGGTCAAGTCAGCGGCCAAGATTGCACTGGCCGGACCGATCGACGCCCTCCACGAATTCGTTCAGGCAGGCCAGTACATGGCCGCCCGCGAGGACGGACTTGCCGACACACACGTCGCTCAGGTCCAACGGCTCATCGCCGAGGGGCAGGAAATCGCGGCCACAGCGCGCAAGAACAGCGCGCTTGCCGCACAGGCTGCGTATATAGCTCAGGGCGCCTCTGCGGAAGCGGAGCAGGCCAAGGCGGAAGCCGATCAGAGCGCTCACGACGCCCAAGGCTATGCAGCCGCCGCTGATTCGGCCGCCGACCGTGCCGAAGCAAGCGCCAACAAGGCCAAGGCATCCGCGACCACTGCGCGCTCCGCCGCCGACCGCGCGAACCAGGACTCCGTCGCAGCCGAAGAGTCAGCCGCCCAAGCAGAATTCTCGGCGGAGTACGCGCGCACCTCGGCCTACGAGGCGAACGAGGCAAGCGACCGAGCCCGCGCCGACGCGATCGCCGCAGGAAAGAGCGCCACAGAAGCGGACGAGGAAGCCTCCGCAGCATGGAAGGACGTGGTCACGAAGCGAGAGGCCGAAGAAGCCGAAGCACGTCGCCTTGCCGCAGAACGGCGCAAAAAGGAACGGGAAAGCAAACCTAAGTGCTATGTCCCGATCAATCGGGACACCATGCCGGTCTGTGCCGGAGCTGCAATAGCCGGCAAGGCAGAAATGGTGTGGCCCAAGGTAGACCCCACGATAAAGGAGTTCGCCTGGGAAGTCCTAGGACTCAACGATGCCAAGAAGTGTGTGCAGGAGCCACAGCTGGGCCAGTGTTCCGTGGCGGCTCTGAGCTTCCTTCCGATCGGAAAGCTCAAACTTCTCAAGAAGAGCGTGGAGGGCGTCGAAGGGGCAATCGACAGCAGTCGAGCCGCGCGAATGGCCCAAAAATGCACCCAGTGCTTCCTCACCGGCACCAAAGTCCTCATGGCCGATGGTTCAACCAAGAACATCGAGTCCGTGCAGATCGGGGACCAGGTCAAGGCAACGGACCCAGTCACACAGGACACAGGACCGCACGAGGTCACCGATCTGATCGTCACTGAGGACGACAAATACTTCACGGAACTTACGCTCGCTACGCCCCGCGGCGTGGAAACGCTGACCGCCACGGAAGAACATCCCTTCTGGTCGGCATCCGAGCAGAAGTGGGTGGAGGCAGTCGACCTCGCTCCCGGCATGACGTTGCAGACGGACGCCGGCGAGACTGTCACCGTATCGGCCACAAGATTCTTCCGACAGCACGCAAGAACGTACAACCTCACCGTTGAGGGCCTGCACTCGTACTATGTGCTAGCGGGCGACACTCCGGTGTTGGTGCACAACAGCCGATGCCTGATCGCCGACATAGTTGGACCCCAGGGCGAAAAGCTATGGCTCCCGAAGGGCCGAAAAGCAATTGCAACAGCCAACAACCTGAAGGGATGGGTATACGAGATAAAGGAAACCGAGGCGAAGGCTAACAACTTTCACAAGAGCGTGCAGTACGTGCGCGTCATGGATCCCACTACCGGTGGGCCACATCCGTACCCCAACGGATACATCACCTACATCAACAAGGGAGGTCAGTTTGTTAACCCGTTCACAGGACAAACCGTCACCAAGGCCGACCCCTACTGGCACATCGAGATCCCATGAGACGCGTAGAAAATCTTTTCACTTCTCAAGAATTCAGCTCGACCTCGGAGGCCATCGACTGGGACCCGTTCAAGGAGGATGACGCCTTGGAGGATGCGCAGCTTCTGGATTCCAGGGTATGCCCGACCGCGAACCGTGCGGCCCTACTGTTCGATATGCGAACGGCGTCCTACTATCCGTCCGGGAATTCGGCACTCCTCGTGGTCCGCGGTCTGCGTTCTTTTCACTGGTCGGGTATGCCGCAGTCTCAGAAACTGATGGCATTCACTGCAGTTTCCAGTCGCCCCCACGAGATTGCCAATGAAGGATTTCGGCTAGAGCTGGAGTTCTTCCCAGACGGCATTCTCTCGGTCAGCGGGGAGCGCGCGGATTTCTACCTTTTGGAGGCCCACGACCTCCCCGAGGCTCCGCCCAGCTACCCTGACCTAGTTCTGGATCAAGTACGGCATGGGCTGCCGTGGTGGGATTCCGCCTGCACAGTACTGGCTTCATCAAGTGCGAGCAGCGACTGATCCGGCCGTACGTCTGACGCGGTCCACCGAATCCCGCTCTTGGCGGACCGCGTCGCGTTGGTCGCGAGTGCGCTCACACCGGGCAGCACGTCATCGGTGTCCACATGGTGCCCCTCGCACGCCCAGTCGAGCAGGGCCTGCCGTACGAACCTCCGCACGAGCGGGACCGATC
>NZ_VJNO01000057.1 GCF_007096885.1 Streptomyces sp. 130
CCCCCCCCCCCCCCCCCCCCCCCCCCCCCCCCCCCCCCCCCCCCCCCCCCCCCCCCCCCCCCCCCCCCCCCCCCCACGGCCATGTCCGCCCCCACGCACCACCCAGGAGACCCGCCACCGTGCCCGAGGGACACACGATCCACCGCCTCGCCGCGGACCACCGCGAGCGCTTCGCCGGCCGGCCGGTGCGGGTGAGCAGCCCGCAGGGCAAGTTCTCCGACAGCGCCGCCCTGCTCGACGGCCACGTCCTGGACACGGCCGACGCCCACGGCAAGCACCTCTTCCTCTCCTTCGGCGACACCGGCTGGGTCCACATCCACCTCGGCCTCTTCGGCAAGCTGCACTTCGGCCCGGTGCCGGCCCCGCCGCCCACCGACACCGTCCGGCTGCGCCTGGTGAACGACGCGCACCACGCGGACCTGCGCGGCCCGACCACCTGCGCCCTGATCACGGACGCCGAGAAGCGCGCGATACACGACCGCCTCGGCCCCGACCCGCTGCGCGCCGGCGAGGACGGCGAACGCGCCTGGCAGCGGATCTCCCGCAGCCGGATCACCGTCGCCGCCCTGCTGATGGACCAGAAGGTCATCGCGGGCGTCGGCAACGTCTACCGGGCCGAGGTGCTGTTCCGGCACGGCATCGACCCGTACCGGGCGGGCAAGGACCTCACCCGGCGCGAGTGGGACGCGATCTGGGCGGACCTGGGCGCGCTGATGCGCGAGGGGGTACGGAACAACCGGATCGACACCGTCCGCCCCGAGCACCTGCCCGAGGCGATGGGCCGCCCGCCCCGCGTGGACGATCACGGCGGCGAGGTCTACGTCTACCGGCGCGCCCGCCAGGCCTGCCACATCTGCGGCACCGAGATCCGCACCGCCGGCCTGGCCGCCCGCAACCTCTTCTGGTGCCCCGGCTGCCAGTCCGCGTGATCCCCGCGCACGACCCGCGAGTACGGCACCGGCCGGGCCGATTTCGAACACATTGTCACGGGGTCCCCCTGCACCGGAGGCCGCCGGGTGGATAAGGTCCCCGCAATGGCCCGACGCGCAGGAGCAGAGACGTACCCGGCCCGATGGCGGAAATCGGCGCACCGGGTCTACATCACGCTGCGCCGGTCCGGGGTCGACTACTTCCGCGGCGACGGCTCCGACTGGATCGCCCTGGCCGGCCTCTTCCTGGTCATCCCGGTCATCACCTGCCTCACCCTGGTCGACCCGGTCTGGTGGGCGCCCACCATGCTCGTCCTGCCGATCGTCGCGGGCGGCCTGCTGCTGCGCCCCGCCAGCCTCCTCGGCCTGTACGCGGCGGCGGCCGTCGCCCTCATCGTGGAGTCGGTCCGGCTCGGTCCCTACGGGGACGGCCCGGCCAGGGTCACCCCCGGCACCGTGCTCACCGTCGCCGCCTGCGGGTTCTTCGGGCTGGTCCTCGCCCAGTTCCGCGCCCGGGTCGGGGTGCCCTGGCGGCGCGGCGGCACCATGCTCTTCGACCTGCGTGAACGCATCCGGGTCCAGAGCTCGCTGCCCCGCCTCCCGCAGGGCTGGCACCGCGAGATGGCGCTGCGCCCGGCCGGCGGGCAGTCCTTCTCCGGCGACTTCGTCGTCGCGGCCCGCACCCACGGTGGCCGCACCCTGGAAGCCGTCCTGACCGACGTCTCCGGCAAGGGCATGGACGCCGGGTCCCGCGCCCTGCTGCTGTCCGGCGCCTTCGGCGGGCTCCTGGGCTCGCTGCCCCCGCACGGCTTCCTGCCCGCCGCCAACGGCTATCTGCTGCGCCAGGACTGGGACGAGGGCTTCGCCACCTCGATCCACCTGGTCCTCGACCTGGAGACCGGCGACTACGAACTCCTCTCGGCGGGCCACCCGCCGGCCCTCCAGCTCCACGCCGGCAGCGGCCAGTGGGAGGAGAAGGCGGCGGAGGGCCCGCTGCTCGGGGTGTACGACGGCGCCGAGTTCGACCCGGTCAAGGGCCATCTCGCCCCCGGTGACGTGCTGATGCTGTTCACCGACGGACTGGTGGAGGCGTCCGACCGGGACATCGCGGAGGGCATCGACCGGCTCACCGGCGAGGCCGACCGCTACGTCAGCACCGGCTTCGAGGGCGCGGCCTGGCACCTGATCGAGGCGTGCGCCAAGGACGTCAACGACGACCGGGCGCTGCTGCTCCTGTCACGGAAGTCCTGAAGGTCCGAGCTCACGGACGTCCTGAACGTCCTGAGCCTACGGACGTCCTGAGCCGGCCCCGGCCGGAGCGGGCTCCCGGAGCGCCGGTTCCGGCTCGCCCGGCAGGAAGCGGGCCAGCCAGTGCGAGCGCCCGGCCGCCAGCGGCGCGAGGACCGCGAGGACCAGCACGTAACCCGCGATGAACGGGGAGAGCCGCTCGTCGAGGCCGGCGCCCGCCGCCATCGTGGCGAGGATCAGCGCGAACTCGCCGCGCGCCACCAGGGTGGTCGAGATGTTCGCGGTGGCCCGCGGTCCGAAGGCGTACACCTTGGCGGCGGCGATCCCGGCGCACACGTTCGTCGCGAGGGTGACCGCGACGGCGGCCAGCACCGGCCAGAGCACGGTGGGCAGGTCGCCCGGGTCGATGGAGAGCCCGAAGGCGAAGAAGAAGATCGCGCCGAACGCGTCGCGCAGCGGGTGCACCAGCTTGCGGATGCGCTCGCCCGACGACGTGCTGCCGAGCATCAGCCCGACCATGAAGGCGCCGATCGCGTCCGCGACGCCGAACCACTCCGAGATCCCGGCCACCAGGACGGCGGCCCCGAGGAAGGAGATGACCAGCAGTTCGTCGTCCTTGGTCCCGATCAGCTTGCCGACGACCCGGGTGCCGAACCGGGCGGCCAGGGCGAGCAGCAGCAGGAAGCCGAACGCCTTGCCGCCGTCGGTCACGGCCGCGGCGAGGCTGTCGGCGCCGGACAGGATGGGCTGGAGGGCCGCCAGGTACAGGGCGAGGAAGACGTCCTCCACGACGATGATCCCGAGGATCGGCCGGGTCTCCGGATTACCGATCCGCCCGAGGTCGACCAGGACCTTGGTGACGATGGCGGACGAGGAGATTCCGAGCACCCCGGCGAGGACCAGCGCCTCGGAGGTGCCCCAGCCGAGCGCGAAGCCGAAGCCGAGCCCGGCGCCGACGTTCAGGGCGAGATAGGTGCCCCCGGCGACCGCCATCCTGCGGCCGCCCGCCTTGAGGTCGTCCAGATGGAATTCCAGACCCAGATAGAAGAGGAGCAGCACCAGGCCGAGCGCGGAGAGCATCTCCAGGTCGTGCGGGTCGGCGACGAGGACGATGCCGGGGGTGTGCGGGCCGAGCAGGATTCCGGCCAGGATGAACAGGGGGATCGTGGGCAGTCCGATGCGGCGGCCGGCGCGGGCGAGGACCGCGGCGGCGAGGAAGGCGCCGCCCATGGCGATGAGTGTGTCTGCGTGTCCGATGAGCCTGGCCTTTCGAAGAGTCAAGAGATCGTCAAGGAATGGTCAGAAGTTAGTTTACCGAACGATTGACGTTGCAACTCTTCGGACCGCGGGGAGAGGTGCGCCTAGAGTCCTCGCCATGACCGCATCACACGCTCAGCTGACCCTCGCCGAGGTCGAGGCCCTGGCCCGCGAGGCCCACGCCGCCCAGCGGGACAAGGCCGGCCGCCCCTACACGGAACACCTCGCGGCCGTCGCGGAGGGCGTACGGAGCCGGGGCGGCAGCGACGAGCAGATCGCCGCGGCCTGGCTGCACGACGCGGTCGAGGACGACGCGCTGTCGGCCGAGTGGCTGGCCGGGGCCGCCCTGCCGCAGGCCGTCAAGGACATGGTGCTCGCCGTCACCAAGCGGGCGGGCGAGGAGCCGGAGGCGTACGCCCGGCGCATCCTGGCCACCCCCGGCGCCCTGCTGGTCAAGGAGGCCGACCTCGCCCACAACGCCGACCCGGCCCGCCTCGCGGTGCTGGAGCCGGCCGTGCGTACCCGGCTGACCGCGAAGTATGCGCGGGTACGGGAGCTGCTGGGGCTCACCGCACCGGATGCGCCCTCGCAGGGGCGGGATTGAGCCAACACCGCCCGTCGGCACCGCCCGCGGACACGACGAAGCCCGGCCGCCTGGGCCGGGCTTCGCAGGGCGTGCGGAGAGGTCAGGGTTTCGCGGCGTCCCGGGCGTCCCGGCGGAACGCCCAGTCCATGTCCGGCTCGGTCACACAGCGCAGGACGCGCCGCACCGGCGGGGTGCACAGCAAGGTGACGGCGGTGGAGGCGACCACGGTCACGATCACCAGGCCCGCCGGACCGACCAGCCACGCGTGGTCGTCGAAGATCCCCGCGTAGTCGGCGCCCTTCACCAGGAAGCCGTGCAGCAGGTAGCCGCAGATGGTGCCGGCGCCGAGCACCGTGAACCACATGTGGCGGCGCGGGACCAGCGCGAGGAATCCGGCCGTCAGCAGCGTCGCGCAGCCGAACATCGCCAGGGTCATCACCGCGCCCGACCACCACGGCGCCCCCATGTCCTGGGCGCTGGAGTCCCGCAGGAACCAGCCCAGCTGCATCCGGGGCGCCGCCCAGTACGCGAAGACCAGGGCCCCGGCGAAGAGCGGCAGTGCCAACAGCCGGGCCTCGCGGCGGCGGACCAGCTCGAAGTGCTCCGGCCTCAGCTGGAGTCCGAGCACGAAGAAGGGCAGGAACTGCAGGACGCGCGGCAGGTCGAGGTCGTCACCGATGCTGGGTGCGAGCGAGGCGAGAACGGCGATCACGAGCGAAACGGCCAGCGGATGGCGGAGGTTGCGCCAGACCGGTGTGGTGAGCCGCCAGATGAACAGGGCGGCCAGGAACCAGGTCAGGTACCAGGGGTCCAGCAGGCTGACGGCCGCGTCCGGCTGGTCGTTCGCGTACCGCCGGAACAGCGAGTACGCCGTCTCGAACACCACGTAGGGCACGGCGACCCCGGTGACGAGCCGCCTCACCTTCCTGGGGCTCAGGTCGAACGACCGGGAGAAATAGCCCGAGATGAGGATGAAGGCGGGCATGTGGAACGTGTAGACCACCATGTACAGCGCCCGGGCGGTCCGGCTCCCGTCCATGACCGGCACCCAGGAGTGCGCCACCGCGACGAGCACGATGGCGAGGTACTTGGCGTTGTCGAAGAAGGCGTCACGCTGCTTGGCCCCGCCGCTCCGGGCGGGCCGGTCCGCTGCTGGTCCGGGGGCCTTCGCGGTCGCCGTCGGCGCAGGGTGTCTGGGCTCCGCCTCCCCGGTCGCCGGGGGGAGTGTGGCCCTCTGCATTGCGTTCGGAGCGTGGGACATCTGAGGCACCCTAGACGTGTCGATTGCCATCCGTAAAACCGCCGTTGAATAGCGCGTCTTCCCTGCATATCAAATGGCAAACCAGCAGAATGTGCCCGTTATGACCTGTTTAATCCCCATCAAATGGGGCAAATTATCAGGCAGTTGACCGAAGTGAATTACCTCGCGTTCGACATCGAATTCGCCTGTGAATGAAGTGTGTGGATACGGAAACGATCATCGTCGCGCATTCCCGGAGACCGCGTGACCGGCCCCGGCCCGGCGGACGGTCCGTCCGGTCGGTGCACGGAGTCGACGCAAAAAGCCGGGGCACGGAGTCGGCGCACAGGGGGCACAAGGGGGCGCAGGATGGCGCGATATCGACAGGTCGATACGTCACCCGGCCACACCTCGGCGGGAGTTGGTGGCACGATGGAAGCGACGGAGGGTGCACGGCCGCACATCTCCGGGCCGGCAAGGCGGACCGACCGAGGGTGTGAGCAGTCGTGGCCATTTCGTTGTCTGTGGTGCTTCTGTTGGGGATCGTCCTGGTCGTCATGATCCGGAGCGGTTCCATCAAGACGGGCCCCGCGATCGTCGCGGCGCTCTTCGGCTTCTTCCTGGCGCCGACCGGCATGGGACCGTCGATCAACCGGTTCATGAACTCGATCATCGACTCGATAGGCCAGATCAACTTCTGAGCCGCCGGCCACGACGCGAAGGGCCCGGTCCACCGGACCGGGCCCTTCACGAATCGGAGCGGGCGACGGGAATCGAACCCGCGTAGCTAGTTTGGAAGACTAGGGCTCTACCATTGAGCTACGCCCGCACGGCACCGCAGGTCACGCGGACCTCGGCACGACAAGCATCGTAGCGGGTCGCGGGCGCTGCCCGCACACCCCTTGACGACCCCGGCCGACGTCCCCGCCGAAAGCGGCCGGAGCGGTGCCTTACTGCATGTACCCTACGTGTCGCACCGACGGGGTGTGGCGCAGCTTGGTAGCGCGTCCGCTTTGGGAGCGGAAGGTCGTCGGTTCGAATCCGGCCACCCCGACCACCGGCAAGACCGTGCGTGCAAGATCGCGTTGCGGGAGTTCTCCCCCTTGCCGTTACTATGCAAAATGCGTGCCCGTGTGTCTGATGTACCGGGCTCGGTCCGCGAAGCCGCCTCCTGTGCGGCGGAGCAGAACCCCAAGAAGTCAGCCACCAAGGAGACCGAACCGTGAAGAGCGCCGTGGAGACCCTGAACCCGACCCGGGTTCGGCTCAGCATCGAGGTGCCCTTCGAGGAGCTCAAGGACAGCCTCGACGCGGCGTACAAGAAGATCAACCAGCAGGTCACGGTGAAGGGGTTCCGCAAGGGCAAGATCCCCAGCCGGGTCATCGACCAGCGGTTCGGCCGTGGTGCTGTGCTGGAGGAGGCCGTCAACGACGCGCTCCCGAAGTTCTACACCGAGGCCGTCAACGAGGGTGAGCTCAACGTCCTCGGCCAGCCCGAGGTCGACATCACGGAGCTGAAGGACGGCGAGCTGCTGGCCTTCACCGCCGAGGTGGACGTGCGCCCCGAGATCGAGATCCCGGACTACTCCGGCATCGAGGTCACCGTCGACGCCGTCGAGGTCACCGACGAGGACGTCGAGAAGGCCGTCGAGCAGCTGCGCGGCCGCTTCGCCTCCACCAACCCGGTCGAGCGCGCCGCCGCCGAGGGCGACGTCGTCACGATCGACCTGGAGGCCAAGGTCGACGGTGAGGTCCTGGAGGACGGCGTGGCCGAGGGTGTCTCGTACACCATCGGTTCCGGCGAGCTCCTCGACGGCATCGACGACGCCGTGACCGGTCTCGAGGCCGGCGGCGAGGCCACCTTCACCTCGCAGCTGAAGGGCGGCTCCGCCGAGGGCAAGGACGCCGAGGTCACCGTCAAGGTCACCGCCGTCGCCGCCCGTGAGCTCCCCGAGCTGGACGACGACTTCGCCCAGATGGCCAGCGAGTTCGACACGCTGGAGGAGCTGAAGGCCGACAGCCGCAAGCGCCTGGAGAACACCAAGCAGTACGAGCAGGCCACCCAGGCCCAGGAGCGCGTCCTGGAGGAGCTGCTGAAGCTCGCCGAGGTCCCGATCCCGGAGAAGCTGCTCGCGGACGAGATCCAGACCCGCAAGCACAACCTGGAGCACCACCAGCTCGGCCAGATGGGCCTGACCCTCGACAAGTACCTGGAGATCCAGGGCAAGACCGCCGAGGAGTTCGAGACCGAGACCTCCGAGCAGGCCGTCAAGGGCATCAAGACCCAGTTCATCCTGGACGAGCTCGTCAACAAGGAGAAGCTGAACGTCAACCAGGAGGAGCTCACCGAGCACCTCATGCGGCGTGCCGCCTCCTCCGGCATGAGCCCGGACCAGTTCGCCCAGGCCGTCGTCGAGGGCGGCCAGGTGCCGATGCTCGTCGGCGAGGTCGCCCGCGGCAAGGCGCTCGCCGTCGTGGTCGAGGCCGCCAAGGTGGTCGACACCAACGGTGAGGTCGTCGACCTGGAGGACGACGAGGAGGAGACCACGGAGGCCGAGGCCACCGAGGCCGCCGCCACCGACTCCGAGGAGAAGACCGAGGCCTGAGCCTCGCGCTGACCCCCGCGACGGGCTCCGGACGCCACCGCGTCCGGAGCCCTTCGTCGTACCGGCGGACGTGACGCCACAACCCTTGTGCCAGCTGCGGACCTTGCGCTCCCAGCGAACAGTCGCGGAAGCGGGATGGCGTTGTTCCACCTGCGCGTTAGGGTCCATGAAGAGGAAGGGTCGGGTAGTCCCGGCCCACCCGGTACGAAGACGCTGAGACGGCCGGAGCCGTCAGAGACGAGCAGGTGGATACGTGACGAATCTGATGCCCTACGCCGCCGGAGAGCCGTCCCTCGGTGGTGGCCTCGGTGACCAGGTCTACAGCCGGCTGCTCGGCGAGCGCATCATCTTCCTCGGCCAGCAGGTGGACGATGAGATCGCCAACAAGATCACCGCGCAGCTGCTCCTCCTCGCGGCCGAGCCCGAGAAGGACATCTACCTCTACATCAACAGCCCCGGCGGTTCGGTGACGGCCGGCATGGCGGTCTACGACACCATGCAGTACATCCCGAACGACGTCGTCACCATCGGTATGGGCATGGCGGCCTCCATGGGCCAGTTCCTGCTCACCGGCGGCACCGCCGGCAAGCGCTTCGCGCTCCCGAACACCGACATCCTCATGCACCAGGGTTCGGCCGGCATCGGCGGCACGGCCTCGGACATCAAGATCCAGGCCCAGTACCTGCTGCGCACCAAGCAGCGCATGGCGGAGATCACCGCCCGCCACTCCGGCCAGACCGTGGAGACGATCATCCGCGACGGCGACCGCGACCGCTGGTACACCGCGGAGGAGGCCAAGGAGTACGGCCTCATTGACGAGATCATCTCGATCGCGTCGGGCGTTCCGGGCGGCGGCGGCACCGGCGCCTGATCCGGACCCCCGGACAGCGCCCGTACCGCACCGCATCTCTCGTACGCCGAGACACCCAGCCACAGAACGCCACCAGGATGGTGAACACCCACATGAACAACTTCCCCGGCGCCTCCGCGAGCGGCCTCTACACGGGCCCGCAGGTGGACAACCGCTACATCGTCCCGCGCTTCGTGGAGCGCACCTCGCAGGGCGTGCGCGAGTACGACCCGTACGCGAAGCTCTTCGAGGAGCGCGTGATCTTCCTCGGCGTGCAGATCGACGACGCGTCCGCCAACGACGTCATGGCGCAGCTGCTGTGCCTGGAGTCGATGGACCCGGACCGGGACATCTCCATCTACATCAACAGCCCCGGCGGCTCGTTCACCGCGCTCACCGCGATCTACGACACGATGCAGTTCGTGAAGCCGGACATCCAGACGGTCTGCATGGGCCAGGCGGCCTCCGCCGCCGCGGTCCTGCTCGCCGCCGGCACCCCGGGCAAGCGCATGGCCCTGCCCAACGCCCGCGTGCTGATCCACCAGCCGTCCTCGCAGACCGGCCGCGAGCAGCTCTCCGACCTGGAGATCGCGGCCAACGAGATCCTGCGCATGCGGACCCAGCTGGAGGAGCTGCTGGCCAAGCACTCCACCACGCCGATCGAGAAGATCCGCGACGACATCGAGCGCGACAAGATCCTCACCGCCGAGGACTCCCTGGCCTACGGCCTGGTCGACCAGATCGTGTCGACCCGCAAGAGCGCGGCCGGCGCGCTCGCCTGACCCGCCCCGGCCCCTTGGCACGGCTGAGGCACCCGGCTCCGGCCGTGTGAACCGTGCCAAGGGGGGCCCGTACGGGGGGCCGGGCAAGGTACCGTCGGATAGAGGCACAGGAGCCGCTGAACCAGGCGTCTCCCAGGCGAAGGGGAAGCACCTCGTGGCACGCATCGGTGATGGCGGCGACCTGCTCAAGTGCTCGTTCTGCGGAAAGAGCCAGAAGCAGGTGAAGAAGCTCATCGCGGGTCCCGGTGTGTACATCTGCGACGAGTGCATCGATCTCTGCAACGAGATCATCGAGGAGGAGCTCGCCGAGACGAGCGAGGTCCGCTGGGAAGAGCTTCCCAAGCCCCGCGAGATCTACGAGTTCCTTGAGGGGTACGTCGTCGGGCAGGAGCCCGCGAAGAAGGCCCTCTCGGTCGCTGTGTACAACCACTACAAGCGGGTCCAGGCCGGCGAGAACGGCGGCGGGGCGGGCCGCGACGACGCGATCGAGCTCGCCAAGTCCAACATCCTGCTGCTGGGCCCCACCGGCTCCGGCAAGACGCTGCTCGCGCAGACGCTGGCCCGCATGCTCAACGTCCCGTTCGCCATCGCGGACGCGACGGCGCTGACGGAGGCCGGCTATGTCGGCGAGGACGTCGAGAACATCCTGCTGAAGCTGATCCAGGCCGCCGACTACGACGTCAAGAAGGCCGAGACCGGGATCATCTACATCGACGAGATCGACAAGGTCGCCCGCAAGAGCGAGAACCCGTCGATCACCCGTGACGTCTCCGGCGAGGGCGTCCAGCAGGCCCTGCTGAAGATCCTGGAGGGCACCACCGCCTCCGTGCCGCCCCAGGGCGGCCGCAAGCACCCGCACCAGGAGTTCATCCAGATCGACACGACGAACGTGCTGTTCATCGTGGGCGGCGCCTTCTCCGGCCTGGAGAAGATCATCGAGTCCCGGGCCGGCGCCAAGGGCATCGGCTTCGGCGCCACGATCCGCTCCAAGCGGGAGATCCAGGCCAGCGACCAGTTCCAGGAGGTCATGCCGGAGGACCTGGTGAAGTTCGGGATGATCCCCGAGTTCATCGGCCGCCTCCCCGTCCTGACCTCGGTCCACAACCTCGACCGCGAGGCCCTGCTCCAGATCCTCATCGAGCCGCGCAACGCCCTGGTCAAGCAGTACCAGCGGCTGTTCGAACTCGACGGCGTGGAGCTGGACTTCGAGCGCGAGGCGCTGGAGGCCATCGCCGACCAGGCGATCCTGCGCCAGACCGGCGCGCGCGGCCTGCGCGCGATCATGGAGGAGGTCCTCCAGTCGGTGATGTACGAGGTCCCGTCCCGCAAGGACGTCGCCCGCGTCGTCATCACCGCCGACGTGGTCCGCAACAACGTCAACCCGACGCTGGTCCCGCGCGAGCCGCGCACGATCGGCAAGGGCGACGAGGGCCGCCACGAGAAGTCCGCGTAACGCGGTGCGGTAGACGTACGTACGCGAAGGGGCGCCCGGCCGGAGGAACCGGCGGGCGCCCCTTCGTGCTGCCGCGGGTCAGATCTTGGTGCGGGAGCTGTTGTAGAGCTTGGCGGCGAGGTCTGCCACGTCCTCGGTCGGCATGCTCTTGTTGGTCATGGCCGCGCCGAGGTCGATGGCGAAGACGATGCCGACGGTGCTGTAGTCGGCCCAGATGCAGACGGGGGTGTTGAGCTCCTTCGGACCCTTCTGCACCGAGCCGTCGGCGTCCTTGTTGATCGTCTTCAGGGTCTGGCACTTCATCAGGGCGCCGTCGAAGCCCTTGGGGGAGACGCTCTCGGGCGAGCCGACGAGTGAGACCTCGCTGTCGTCGTCGCCCTCGTCCTTGCCCATCTCCTCCTTGGCGCTCGCGAACGCGGCGTCGACGGTCTTCGCCGGGTCCTCGACCTCGCCCCAGACGCCCTTCAGCATGAGCATCTTCGCCGTGAGCGGGTTCTTCTCGATGTCCCCGCTGGCGTAGCTGGCGCTGGCCTCGTTGGGCGACTTGACGCCCATCGCCTCGGTCTCGGTCTTGTCCTTGCCGGTCAGCGGGCCGGACTTGTTGTCGGAGGCGCTGCTGTCCCGCTTGTAGTCGTCCACCGTCTCCGGCGGCGTCAGCTTGTAGCCCTTGGTGGAGGACGCGACGGAGGAACTGCCGCTGTCCGAGGTGAAGAAGTACACCCCGCCCGCCACGACCGCCAGCGCCACGACCGCCGCCGCCACGATCAGGCCCGTCTTCTTCTTCTGCGGGGCCGGCGGGGGGAAGCCCGGCTGCTGCCCGTAGACCGGCTGGCCGCCGTACGGCGGGGTGGGCGGCTGCTGCCCGTACGGGCCCGGCTGCTGCGCCTGCGGGTAGCCGTAACCCGGCTGGGGCTGCTGCTGGGGCGGGACGCCCTGGGGGGCCTGCTGCGGGTAGCCGTAGCCGGGCTGGCCCTGCGGCGGCTGACCGCCGTACGGGCCCGGCTGCTGGCCGTACGGTCCGGGCTGGCCCTGCGGCGGCTGGCCACCGTACGGCCCCGGCTGGTTGTAGCTCATCTGCGGTGTCCCCTGTTCGTGATACTTACGCGTTGCGAACATCCTGACGGAAGGCACGCGCGGGCGGGCCACCGGGAGGCACACCGTTACGGAACAAACCGGTTTCGGGGCACTCCCGTGACGGCTCTAAACTGTCCGCGTGACCGAGAACCCAGCGCAGCAGCAAGCCAGCACCCCCGAACTGCCGACCCAGTACACGCCGGCCGAGGTAGAGGGGAAGCTGTACGAGCGCTGGGTAGAACGCGGGTACTTCGAGGCGGACGCCAAGAGCGACAAGCCGCCGTTCACGATCGTCATCCCGCCGCCGAACGTCACGGGGGCCCTGCACCTGGGGCACGCCTTCCAGGTCACGCTCATGGACGCCCTCACGCGCCGCAAGCGCATGCAGGGCTACGAGACGCTGTGGCTGCCCGGCATGGACCACGCGGGCATCGCCACGCAGAACAAGGTCGAGCAGCAGCTCGCCGAGGAGGGCAAGTCCCGGCACGACATCGGCCGTGAGGCCTTCGTCGCCAAGACCTGGCAGTGGAAGGAGGAGTACGGCGGCCGGATCCTCGGCCAGCTGCGACGCCTCGGAGCCGGTCTGGACTGGTCGCGCGAGCGCTTCACCATGGACGAGGGACTGTCCGAGGCCGTCCAGACGATCTTCAAGAACCTCTACGACGACGGGCTGATCTACCGCGCCGAGCGCATCATCAACTGGTGCCCGCGCTGTCTGACCGCCATCTCCGACATCGAGGTCGACTACCAGGACGACGACGGCGAGCTGGTCTCGCTGAAGTACGGCGAGGGCGACGAGAGCGTCGTCGTCGCCACCACCCGCGTCGAGACGATGCTCGGTGACACCGCCGTCGCCGTCCACCCCGACGACGAGCGCTACGCCCACCTCATCGGCAAGCGGATCAAGCTGCCGCTCACCGACCGGACCATCCCGGTCGTCGCCGACGCCCATGTCGACCCCGAGTTCGGTACCGGCGCGGTCAAGGTCACCCCGGCCCACGACCCGAACGACTTCGCCATCGGGCAGCGGCACGGGCTCGACATGCTCACGATCATGGACGAGCGGGCCATCATCACGGTGCCCGGCCCGTTCCAGGGGCTGGACCGCTTCGAGGCCCGGTCCGCCATCGTCGAGGCCATGCGCGACCAGGGGCGCGTCGTCGCCGAGAAGCGCCCGTACACGCACGCCGTCGGCCACTGCTCGCGCTGCAAGACGACCGTCGAGCCCCGGCTCTCCCTGCAGTGGTGGGTCAAGGTCGAGACGCTCGCCAGGGCCGCCGGCGACGCGGTCCGCGACGGCCGGGTCGTGCTCCACCCCAAGGAGATGGAGAAGCGGTACTTCGACTGGGTCGACAACCTCAACGACTGGTGCATCTCGCGCCAGTTGTGGTGGGGCCACCGCATCCCGGTCTGGTACGGCCCCGAGGGTCAGGTCGTCTGCGTCGGCCCCGGCGAGGAGCCCCCGAGCGGCGAGGGCTGGACCCAGGACGAGGACGTCCTCGACACCTGGTTCTCCTCCGGTCTGTGGCCCTTCTCCACGCTGGGCTGGCCCGAGGAGACCCCGGACCTGGCGAAGTTCTACTCGACCGACGTCCTGCTCACCGGCCACGACATCATCTTCTTCTGGGTCGTCCGGATGATGATGTTCGGCCTGTACGCCATGGACGGTGAGGTCCCGTTCAAGACGGTCGCGCTGACCGGCCTGGTGCGCGACGAGTTCGGCAAGAAGATGTCGAAGTCCAACCCCAACGCCGTCGACCCGATCGACTGGATGGACGCGTACGGCTCCGACGCCGTCCGCTTCACGCTGGCCAACGGTGCCAACCCGGGCGCGGACGTGCCGATCGGCGAGGACTGGGTCAAGGCGTCCCGCAACTTCGCCAACAAGATCTGGAACGCGACCCGCTTCGCGCTCATGAACGGCGCCACCGTCCAGGGCGAACTGCCCTCCGCCGACGAGATGTCCGCGGCCGACCGGTGGATCCTCTCGCGCCTCAACAAGGTCGTCGCCCAGGCCGACGCCTACTACGACGACTACCAGTTCGCCAAGCTGGCCGACGTCCTCTACCACTTCGCGTGGGACGAGGTCTTCGACTGGTACGTCGAGCTGTCGAAGACGACGTTCTTCGCGGGCGGCGACGGGGCCCGGGTCTCGGCGCGCGTCCTCGGTGAGGTCCTGGACAAGCTGCTGCGCCTGCTGCACCCCGTCGTCCCCTTCGTCACCGAGACCCTGTGGACCGCGCTCACCGGCCGCGAGTCCGTCGTGATCGCGGACTGGCCCAAGGACTCCGGCTTCCGCGACGACGCCGCCGAGCGGGAGATCGAGCTCGTCCAGCAGGTCGTCACCGAGGTCCGCCGCTTCCGCTCCGACCAGGGCCTCCAGCCCGGCCAGAAGGTTCCGGCCGAGCTGACCCTGTCCGGCACCCCGCTCGCCCCGCACGAGGCGGCCATGCGGCAGCTGCTGAGGCTCCAGCCGGCCGGGGACGGCTTCCAGGCCACCGCCTCGCTCCCCGTCGCCGGGGCGACCGTCGCGCTGGACCTGTCGGGCACGATCGACGTGGCCGCGGAGCGCAAGCGGCTGACGAAGGACCTGGAGGCGGCGAAGAAGGAGGTCGCCCAGGCGGGCGCCAAGCTCGGCAACGAGGCGTTCCTCGCCAAGGCCCCGGACAACGTGGTCGACAAGATCCGCGGCCGGCTCGCGAAGGCGGAGGCCGACATCGAGCGGATCACCGGTCAGCTGGCGGCCCTCCCGCAGAGCTGAGACGACGACCCGGAGCCCCCGCCCCCCTCACCCGAGGGGCGCGGGGGCTCCGGCGTGTCCGGCCCCCGGGCGGCTGCGCGCGATGTCCGCGGCCATCCGTAGACTGGGGCCCGTGAGTGAGCCCCGCCCCGACCGGCCCGACGCGTCCGACCCCGACGACACCTTCGCGGAGATCGTGGACGAAGCGACCCAGCGCGACCCCGACCTGGCGGTGATCGAGGCCGGGAGCCGCACGCTTCGCGCCGCCTCCGGGCCGCCCCGCGCCGAGGAGCTCCCCGCCCGGCCCGCCGACCCCGAGGTCGACAAGGCGCTGCGCGCGGTGGAGCAGGAGCTCGCCGGCCGCTGGGGCGAGACCAAGCTGGAGCCGTCCGTCACGCGCATCGCCGCCCTGATGGACGTCCTCGGCGAGCCGCAGCGCGCGTACCCCTCGATCCACATCACCGGCACCAACGGCAAGACGAGCACCGCCCGCATGATCGAGGCCCTGCTCGGCGCCTTCGACCTGCGCACCGGCCGCTACACCTCGCCGCACGTCCAGTCGATCACCGAGCGGATCAGCCTGGACGGCGCCCCGGTGGACCCGGAGCGGTTCATCTCCACGTACGAGGACGTCAAGCCGTACGTCGAGATGGTCGACGCCCAGCAGCCCTACCGGCTGTCCTTCTTCGAGGTGCTGACCGGCATGGCGTACGCGGCCTTCGCCGACGCGCCGGTCGACGTCGCCGTGGTCGAGGTCGGCATGGGCGGCACCTGGGACGCGACCAACGTCATCGACGCCTCCGTCGCCGTCGTCACCCCCATCTCGCTGGACCACACCGACCGCCTCGGCAACACCCCGGGCGAGATCGCGACCGAGAAGTCCGGGATCATCAAGCGGGGCGCCACGGTCATCCTGGCCCAGCAGCCCGTCGACGCCGCCCAGGTCATGCTGAAGAAGGCCGTCGAGGCCGACGCCACCGTCGCCCGCGAGGGCATGGAGTTCGGCGTGGTCTCCCGCGAGATCGCGGTCGGCGGCCAGCTGCTGACCCTGCGCGGCCTCGGCGGCGAGTACGACAACATCTTCCTCCCGCTGTACGGCGCCCACCAGGCGCACAACGCGGTGGTGGCGCTCTGCGCGGTCGAGGCGTTCTTCGGCGTCGGCGCCGAGCAGCCCGGCGCGCTGGACGCCGACATCGTGCGCGCCGCGTTCGCCTCGGTGGTCTCGCCCGGCCGCCTCGAAGTCGTCCGCTCCAGCCCGACCGTCGTCCTGGACGCGGCGCACAACCCGGCGGGCGCCCGCGCCACCGCCGAGGGCCTGTCCGAGGCGTTCGGCTTCTCCCGGCTGATCGGGGTGGTCGGCGCCAGCGGCGACAAGGACGTGCGGGGGCTCCTGGAAGCCTTCGAGCCGATCTTCGCCGAGGTCGTCGTCACCCAGAACTCCACCGAGCGCGCCATGGACGCCGACGCCCTCGCGGCCGTCGCCGTCGAGGTCTTCGGCCACGACCGGGTGCAGGTCGAACCCCGGCTGGACGACGCGCTGGAGGCGGCGATCACCCTCGCCGAGGAAGAGGACGAGTACGCGGGCGCCGGAGTCCTGGTGACCGGTTCCGTGATCACGGTCGGCGAGGCCCGGCTGCTCCTGGGAAGGCGCTGACCATGCGCATGCTCTGCGCGTCCACGCTGATCGGCGAGTTCTTCGTGATCGGGTTCGCCGGACTCGTCGCGATGAAGTCTGACGACCTGACGAACGCCACGGTCTGGACGGTGTGCGGCATCGGGATGCTCCTGTCCGTGCTGCTCTGCGGCATGCTCGGCCGGCCCGGGGGCGTCCAGCTCGGCTGGGTGCTCCAGGTCGCGCTGGTGGCGAGCGGCTTCGTGATCCCGGTGATGTTCATCCTGGGCATCGCCTTCGGCGCGCTGTGGTGGGCCTCGGTGCACTACGGCCGCCGGATCGACGAGGTGAAGGCCCGCTGGGCGGCGGCCCAGGCCGAGACCGACCCGGCCTGACCGCGCCCACCACGGCAAACCCGGCGGCGGGCCCGTCGCCGGGCCCCTGTAATGTCGCCTCACCGCACCCGTATGCCTGCAAGGAGCCGCACATGACCCAGCGCACCCTCGTTCTTCTCAAGCCCGACGCCGTCCGTCGCGGTCTGGTCGGCGAGATCGTCGGCCGCATCGAGCGCAAGGCCGGCTGGAAGATCACAGCGCTGGAGCTGCGTACCCTGGACCGCGCCACGCTGGAGCAGCACTACGCCGAGCACGTGGGCCGCCCCTTCTACGAGCCGCTGGTCGAGTTCATGCAGTCGGGCCCGATCGTCGCCCTGGTGGCCGAAGGCGAGCGGGTCATCGAGGGCGTCCGCGCGCTGGCCGGGCCCACCGACCCGATCGCCGCCGCGCCCGGCTCGATCCGCGGTGACTTCGGCACGATCACCCGGGAGAACCTCATCCACGCCTCGGACTCCGAGGAGTCCGCGGAGCGGGAAATGAAACTGTTCTTCCCCGGCCTTTCCTGAACCCGGCTCAGCCGAACAGCGCTCGCGACCTGGGGCGACCGAATTAATTCGGTCGCCCTTCGGCATAGGGTGTCCGATCGCGGGAACGCATCCCCCCGACGTAACGTCACCATGAGTGGAACGGCCACCCGTTCTGCCCAGCAAGGCGGCGTACCCTCGCGCTGTGCCGGTACATCCGGCACTACGATGGAACCTTCCACGCCCGCAGCGCCCATCCTGCCTACCAAATCAAGCCATCACGGCTTTCACTTGGGAGGCCCGACGCATCCTCATGGGGAACAAGGGGAACTCAATGTCGTTCATCGGCCGTGACATGGCTATCGACCTCGGGACTGCCAACACGCTGGTGTACGTCAGGGGGCGCGGCATCGTTCTGAACGAGCCGTCCGTCGTGGCCATCAACACCAACACCGGCGGAATTCTGGCGGTCGGCGCCGAGGCCAAGAAGATGATCGGCCGTACGCCCGGCAACATCGTCGCCGTACGGCCTCTGAAGGACGGCGTGATCGCCGACTTCGAGATCACGGAGCGGATGCTCCGCTACTTCATCCTGAAGATCCACAAGCGCCGTTACCTGGCCCGCCCCCGGGTCGTGGTCTGCGTGCCCTCCGGCATCACCGGGGTCGAGCGACGCGCCGTGATCGAGGCGTCGACGCAGGCCGGCGCCCGCCAGGTGCACATCATCGAGGAGCCCATGGCGGCGGCCATCGGCTCGGGCCTCCCGGTCCACGAGGCCACCGGCAACATGGTGGTGGACATCGGCGGCGGAACCACCGAGGTCGCGGTGATCTCGCTCGGCGGGATCGTCACCGCCCAGTCCATCCGGGTCGCCGGCGACGAGCTGGACAACGCGATCATCCAGCACATCAAGAAGGAGTACTCGCTCCTCCTCGGGGAACGCACCGCCGAACAGATCAAGATCACCATCGGCTCGGCGCACGCCCTGGAGAAGGACGAGCACACCGAGATCCGCGGCCGGGACCTGGTCTCGGGCCTCCCCAAGACCGTCGTCATCTCGGCCGGTGAGGTCCGCAAGGCCATCGAGGAGCCGGTCAACGCGATCGTCGACGCGGTCAAGACGACGCTCGACAAGTGCCCGCCGGAGCTGTCCGGCGACGTCATGGACCGCGGCATCGTCCTCACCGGCGGCGGCGCGCTGCTGCGCGGCCTGGACGAGCGGCTGCGCAACGAGACGGGCATGCCGATCCACATCGCCGAGGACCCGCTCGACTCGGTGGCGCTCGGCTCCGGCAAGTGCGTCGAGGAGTTCGAGGCGCTGCAGCAGGTCCTGGACGCCCAGCCCCGACGGTAGTAACACCACGGCCCTCCGCGCGGACGCTGCCGCTCCGCGCGGAGGACCGCCGACATACAGGCACGATCATTCCTACGAGGAAGGCACGGCCGCCGCACTGTGAGGGACACACGAGAGAGCCGGCTGCTCCTGGTGCTGCTGATCGCCATCGCGTTCGCGTTGATCACGGTGGACATCCGCGGCGGTGAGGCGTCACCGGTGGACGGCGCCCGGCAGGCCGCCGCCACGGTCTTCGGACCCGTGGAGAACGGCGTGGCGTCGGCGGTCGACCCGGTGGGCAACGCCATAGGGGCGGTCCGCGCCTCCGGCAGCCGCCACGACAAGATCGCCGCGCTGGAGAAGCAGAACGCCGAGCTGAAGGCGAAGCTCGGCAGCGACGACCGCAACCGCAGCCGGGTCCGCCAGCTGGACGAGATGCTGAAGAAGTCGGCCACCGGCCAGTACGGCATCAAGGCGGCCGAGGTCATCGCCATAGGAGCGGCCCAGGGCTTCTCCTGGACGGTCACCATCGACGCGGGCTCCAAGGACGGCGTCAAGCGCGACATGACCGTCCTCAACGGGGACGGGCTCGTCGGCCGCGTCACCACCGTCGGCCCGGACACCGCGACGGTGCTCCTCGCCAGCGACCCCGACTTCACCGTGGGCACCCGGATGGAGTCCACCGACGAGCTGGGCTTCGCCACCGGCCAGGGCTCGCGCCCGCTGGCGGTGCAGTTCCTCAACGGCAAGGCCCGGGTCAAGAAGGGCGACCGGCTCGTCACCTTCGGCTCCAGCAAGGACAAGCCGTTCGTGCCCGGCGTCCCGGTCGGCGAGGTCGTCCGCGTCGACCCCTCGGGCGGCGACCTCACCCGGACCGTCTACGTCCGCCCCTACGTCTCCTTCACCAAGCTGGACATCGTCGGCATCGTCGTCCAGGCCCCGCGCGAGGACCCCCGGGACATGGTCCTGCCGAAGAAGCCGAAGGCGCCCGCCAAGCCGAAGCCCACGCCGACCGTGACCGTCACCATCTCGCCCAACGGCGACATCGTGGACACCGAGGGCAACGTGGTCGGCAACATCC
The DNA here is from genome assembly GCF_007096885.1 of Streptomyces sp. 130. Classification (GTDB taxonomy): domain Bacteria; phylum Actinomycetota; class Actinomycetes; order Streptomycetales; family Streptomycetaceae; genus Streptomyces. The sequence continues at coordinate 19,650 of NZ_VJNO01000057.1, forward strand.
ACGAGAGCCCCAGCCCGGACCCCAGCGGGAACGCCACTTTGAACGCCGACAACGCGGTCAACGAACAGAGGTAGAGCTGATCCCCATGCACGTCAACCGGACCCTGCTCTCCATCGTTCTGGTCGTCTTCGCCCTCGTCGTCCAGGTCTCCGTGCTCGCCCGGCTCCAGCTCCCCGGCGCCGTGCCCGACCTGCTGCTCCTGGTCGTCCTCGGCCTGGCCTTCGTGTACGGGCACGTCGCGGGCGCCCTCATCGGCTTCGGCGCCGGCCTCCTCGCGGACCTGGCGCCCCCGGCCGACCACGCCGCCGGGCGCTACGCCCTGGTGCTCTGCGTCATCGGCTACCTCGCCGGCCTGGCCCGGCCGGAGAACGGCCAGCTGAAGTCCGCGTTCCTGCCGATGGCCGTGGTCGTCGCCGCGGCGATCGGCTCGACCCTGCTGTACGCGGGCGTCGGCGCGCTCGTCGGCGACACGGCGGCCCGTCACGTGGGCCTGGGCAGCCTGCTGTTCACCGCCGCGGTGTACGACCTCCTCCTGGCGCCGTTCACCGTGCCGCTGATCATGGCGCTCGCCAGACGCACCGTGAACGACCCCGTCACCGAGTCCTCCTCGGGAAGCGGCGACGTGGCGGCCGGCTGGCTGGCGGCGGGGACCGGGCTGCGGATCGGCAGCCAGCGCGGCGGACTGCGCGTGAAGGCGGCCCGCACCCGGGCGGCACGCGCCGGACGGATCAAGGGAGTCAAGCGACTGTGAGGCAGCATTCCGCCGGGCCCCGCCCCCGGACCACCACCGGGGGCGCCCCGTGAGCAACATCCCCGAGACGGGACGCACCCAGCGCGTCCAGATCCGGCTGATCGTCATCCAGGTCCTCGTCTTCTCGCTGCTCCTCACCCTCGGCGGGCGCCTCTGGTACCTCCAGATCCGCAACGGCCAGGAGTACTCGGACGAGGCGAAGAACAACCACGTCCAGCAGGTCGTCCAGCCCGCCGCCCGCGGCTCCATCCTCGACGCGCGCGGCGTCCCGCTCGCCGACAACGAGACCCGCCTCGTGGTCTCCGCCAGCCGCACCGAGCTGCTGAAGATGGACGACGACGGCAAGGCCGTGCTGACCCGGCTCGCCGACGTGCTCGGCATGAAGCCGAAGGACGTCTTCGACAAGGTCCGCCTCTGCGACGCCAAGACCCCGCAGCCCTGCTGGAACGGTTCGCCCTACCAGCCGATCCCGGTCACCGACGAGGCCACCACCCAGCAGGCCCTCACGATCCGGGAACGCGCCGAGGACTTCCCCGGCATCACCGCGGAGCCCACCGCCGTCCGCCGCTACCCGGCGCCCGGAAAGGCCAACACCGCCCAGGTCCTCGGCTACCTCTCACCCGTCACGGACGAGGAGATCACCAAGGCCCAGGACAGCGACTCGCCGTACCTGCGCTCCGACATGGTCGGCCGCTCCGGCCTGGAGCGCACGTACGACAAGGAGCTGCGCGGCAAGGCGGGCGTCACCCGCTACGAGGTCGACAACCTGGGCCGGGTCATCGGCGAGGCCAAGAACGACGAGGCGGAGGCCGGCGCCAGCGTCGTCACCTCCATCGACGCCCGCGTCCAGGCCGTCGCCGAGTACGAGCTCAACGACGCGATGAAGAAGGCGCGCCTGGAGTTCGACCACAACACCGGCGAGAACTACAAGGCGGACTCCGGGGCCGTCGTGGTCATGGAGGCCAAGACCGGCCGCGTCGTCGCCATGGCGTCCCTGCCCAACTACGACCCGAACGCCTGGGTGGGCGGCATCTCCGCCAAGGACTACGCCAAGCTCACCGGCAAGAAGTCGAACTTCCCGCTGCTGAACCGGGCCATCCAGGGCCAGGCCGCCCCCGGCTCCATCTTCAAGGTCGTCTCCTCGACCGCCGCGGTCAACGCCGGCTACCCCTTCGACGGCCACTACCCCTGCCCCAGCTCGTACTCCATCGGCAACCAGGTCTTCAAGAACTTCGAGTCCCAGGGCTACGGCGACATCACCATCGGCCGCGCCCTGGAGGTCTCCTGCGACACCGTCTACTACGCCCTCGCGCACAAGGAGTGGGCGAAGGACGGCGGCAACAACCCGAAGAAGAACCCCAAGGACTGGTTCTACGAGACCGCCCACCAGTTCGGCCTGGGCAAGACGACCGGCATCGACCTCCCCAACGAGGTCAGCGGCCGTGTCCCGGACCGCCAGTGGAAGAAGAACTTCGCCGCCGCCAACCACGACGCCTGGTGCAAGCAGGGCAAGAAGGACGGCACCTACGTCGAGAAGATCGCCTACGAGAACTGCCTCGAAGGCGACAAGATGCGCGCCGGTGACGCCGTCAACTACTCCATCGGCCAGGGCGACACCCTCGTCACCCCGATCCAGATGGCCACCATCTACGCGGCCATCTCCAACGGCGGCACGCTCTACGACCCGACCGTCGGCAAGGCGATCGTCAGCGGCGACGGCAAGGACGTCCGGATGATCGAGCCCACGTCGCACGGCAAGCTGCCCTTCACCAAGAAGACGCGCGACGAGATAGACGAAGCCCTCGCGGGTGTCGCGACCCGCGGTTCGGCCGCCTGGCGGTTCGGCGGCTGGCCGCAGGACAAGATCCCGATGCACGCCAAGACGGGTACCGCCGAGGTCTACGGCAAGCAGACGACCTCCTGGTTCGCCACGTACACCAAGGACTACTCGATCGTCATGACGATCTCCCAGGGCGGTACGGGTTCCGGCGCGTCCGGGCCCGCCGTCCGCAACATCTACAACGCGCTGTACGGGCTCGACGCCACCGGCAAGCAGGACCTCAAGAAGGCCCTCCTGCCGACGCCGCAGAAGGGGCTGCCGGAAATCCGGACGGACGGCACCATCGACGCCCCGACGATCAAGCCGTACAACCCCGCCTCGGAGAAGCCCGCCGCCGAGCAGACGCTCGCCGCGGTGCTGGGGAGGCGCGACTGATGGCCGGATTCTCCGTCCCGCGCTACGGCCCCGAGCGGTCCGGCTGGAGCCGGCTCCTGGCACGCGACTCCGTCGTGCGCCGGCTCGACTGGCCCCTCCTCGGCTCGGCGGTCGCGCTCTCCTTCATCGGCTCGCTGCTGGTCTGGTCGGCGACCCGGGGACGCGACTCGCTGACCCACGGCGACCCGTACTACTTCCTCTTCCGGCACGCGCTCAACACCGGCATCGGCATGGCGCTGATGATCGGCACGGTCTGGCTCGGCCACCGCACCCTGCGCGGCGCCGTACCGATCCTCTACGGGCTGTCCGTGCTCCTCGTCCTGGTGGTCCTCACCCCGCTGGGCGCCACGGTCAACGGCGCCCACGCCTGGATCCTGCTGCCCGGCGGCTTCTCCATCCAGCCCTCCGAGTTCACCAAGATCACCATCATCCTGGGCATGGCGATGATCCTCGCCGCCCGCGTCGACGCCGGCGACCAGGTCCACCCCGACCACCGCACGGTCGCCAAGGCCCTCGGCCTCGCGGCGCTCCCCATGGTCATCGTCATGGGAATGCCGGACCTCGGGTCCGTGATGGTCATGGTGGTCATCGTGCTCGGGGTGCTGCTGGCCTCCGGCGCGTCCAACCGCTGGGTCTTCGGGCTCCTCGGCGCGGGCGTGGCCGGGGCGGTCGCCATCTGGCAGCTCGGACTGCTCGACGACTACCAGATCGCCCGCTTCGCCGCCTTCGCCAACCCGGCGCTCGACCCCGCCGGCGTCGGCTACAACACCAACCAGGCCCGCATCGCGATCGGCTCCGGCGGCCTGCACGGCACCGGCCTCTTCCAGGGCACCCAGACCACCGGGCAGTTCGTCCCCGAGCAGCAGACCGACTTCGTCTTCACGGTCGCCGGTGAGGAGCTGGGCTTCCTCGGCGCCGGGCTCATCCTCGTCCTGCTCGGCGTCGTCCTGTGGCGCGCCTGCCGCATCGCCCGCGAGACCACCGAGCTCTACGGCACGGTCGTCGCCGCCGGGATCATCGCCTGGTTCGCCTTCCAGTCCTTCGAGAACATCGGCATGACGCTCGGCATCATGCCGGTCGCCGGACTCCCGCTGCCGTTCGTCTCCTACGGCGGCTCCTCGATGTTCGCCGTCTGGGTGGCCATCGGCCTGCTCCAGTCGATCCGGGTGCAACGGCCGATAACGGCCTGAGCGGTTCCCGGCGGCGGCGCGTTAGATTCGTCGTATGGCCGACTCCAAGCGCGAGATCGAGCGGAAGTACGAAGCCACGGACGCCACCCGGCTGCCCGACCTGGGCCGGGTGGCCGGCGTCGGGTCCGTCGCCCGCGAGGGCGCCATGGAACTCGACGCCGTCTACTACGACACCGAGGACCTGCGCCTCGCCGCCGCCGGCATCACCCTGCGCCGCCGCACCGGGGGCGCCGACGCCGGCTGGCACCTGAAACTCCCCGTCGCCGAGGGCGTCCGCGACGAGATCCGGGCCCCGCTCGGCGAGCACGTGCCGGACCGCCTCGCCGCCCTGATCCGCTCCCGGGTCCTCGACGCCCCCGTCGTCCCCGTCGTCCGGCTGGTCTCCGTCCGCGACGTCCACGTGCTCCTGGCCGGCGACGGCACCCCGCTGGCCGAGCTCAGCGTGGACGAGGTCCTCGCGGAGCGGCTGCACGGCGGCCACCGCACCGCCGCCTGGACCGAGATCGAGGCCGAGCTCGCCGACGAGGGCGACCCCGCCTTCCTCGACACCGTCGGCCGCGCGCTGGAGGAGGCCGGCATCCGGCCCTCCACCGCCCCCTCCAAGCTGGCCCGCGCGCTCGCGGAGACGGGCCCCGCCCCGGAGCGGGACGCCCCCGCGCGACCGCACACCGCGGGCGACCACGTCCTGCGCTACGTACACCGGCAGGCCGAGGCGATCGTGGCGCTCGACCCGGCCGTACGCCGGGGGCTGCCGGACTCCGTGCACAAGATGCGCGTCGCCACCCGACGGCTGCGCAGCGCCCTGCGCACGTACCGCCGGGTCCTGGACCGCGAGGCCACCCGCCCCCTGGGCGCCGAGCTGAAGTGGCTCGCGGGGGAGCTGGGGATCGCCCGGGACCGGGAGGTCCTGGACGCCCGGCTGAGCGCCCGGCTCGACGAGCTGCCCCGCACGATGGTCATCGGGCCGGCCAGGGCGCGGCTGCGCCTCCGGTCGGCGGCCGAGCACGACGACGCGCGCGGGCGCACGACCGCCGCCCTGGACTCCGCGCGCTACCTGGACCTGCTGCGGGCCCTGGAGGCGCTGCTCGCCGCTCCGCCGCTGCTGCCCGGGGCCGCCGTCGCGCCGGGCGACGAGCTGGCGCGCGCGGTCCGCAAGGACCACAAGCGCCTCGCCGGACGGGTGGCGCGGGCCCTGGAGCTGCCGCCGGGGCCGGACCGGGACGCCGCGCTGCACAGCGCCCGCAAGGCCGCGAAACGGGCGCGGTACGCGGCGGAGGCCGCCCGCCCCGCCCTCGGCAGGCCGGCCCGGAAGGCCGCCAAGCGACTCAAGGCCGTACAGAGCCTCCTCGGCGACCACCAGGACGGCGTGGTCGCCCGCGAGACCCTGCGCGCCCTCGCCGTACAGGCGCACGCGGCGGGGGAGCCGTCGTTCACCTGGGGACTGGTGTACGGACGGGAGGAGGCGGCCGCCGCCGCGACCGAGCGCGAGCTGCCCGGGGTGTGGCACCGGGCGCACCGGGCCAGGATCCGGCGGGCGCCGGGAGGCTGAACAGCGAGGTACGCTGGATGGTCACCCCTGCCGGCTCTCGAAAGTTCGCGATGTCTGTCGATTCGGTCTTCCCACAGCTCGAAGCTCTGCTCCCGCATGTGCAGAAGCCCATCCAGTACGTCGGCGGTGAGCTGAACTCCACCGTCAAGCCGTGGGACGAGTGCGACGTCCGCTGGGCCCTGATGTACCCGGACGCGTACGAGGTCGGGCTGCCCAACCAGGGCGTCATGATCCTTTACGAGGTACTCAACGAGCGCCAGGGCGTCCTCGCCGAGCGCACCTACAGCGTCTGGCCGGACCTCGAAGCGCTGATGCGCGAGCACCAGGTGCCGCAGTTCACCGTGGACAGCCACCGCCCGGTCAAGGCGTTCGACGTCTTCGGGCTCAGCTTCTCCACCGAGCTGGGCTACACCAACATGCTCACCGCCCTGGACCTGGCCGGCATCCCGCTGGCGGCCGAGGACCGCGGCATCGACGACCCGATCGTGCTCGCGGGCGGCCACGCCGCGTTCAACCCGGAGCCGATCGCGGAGTTCATCGACTGCGCGGTCATCGGCGACGGCGAGCAGGCGGTCCTGGAGATCACCGAGATCATCCGCGCCTGGAAGGCCGAGGGCCGCCCCGGTGGTCGCGAGGAGGTGCTGTTCCGCCTGGCGAGGACCGGCGGCGTGTACGTCCCCGGCTTCTACGACGTCGAGTACCTCCCGGACGGCCGCATCGGCCGCGTCGTACCGAACAGGTCGGGCGTGCCGTGGCGGGTGTCCAAGCACACCGTCATGGACCTCGACGAGTGGCCCTACCCGAAGCAGCCCCTGGTCCCGCTCGCCGAGACCGTCCACGAGCGGATGTCCGTGGAGATCTTCCGCGGCTGCACCCGCGGCTGCCGTTTCTGCCAGGCCGGCATGATCACGCGCCCCGTGCGGGAGCGAAGCATCACCGGCATCGGCGAGATGGTGGAGAAGGGTCTCAAGGCGACCGGCTTCGAGGAGGTGGGCCTGCTCTCCCTCTCCTCCGCCGACCACACCGAGATCGGTGAGATCGCCAAGGGCCTCGCGGACCGCTACACCGACGACAAGATCGGCCTCTCGCTGCCGTCCACCCGCGTCGACGCGTTCAACGTGGACCTGGCCAACGAGCTGACCCGCAACGGCCGCCGCTCCGGCCTCACCTTCGCCCCCGAGGGCGGCTCCGAGCGCATGCGCAAGGTCATCAACAAGATGGTCTCGGAGGAGGACCTGATCCGCACGGTCGCGACCGCCTACGGCAACGGCTGGCGCCAGGTGAAGCTGTACTTCATGTGCGGGCTGCCCACCGAGACCGACGAGGACGTCCTCCAGATCGGCGACATGGCGGTCAACGTGATCGCCAAGGGCCGCGAGGTCTCCGGCCAGAACGACATCCGCTGCACGGTCTCCATCGGCGGCTTCGTGCCCAAGCCGCACACCCCGTTCCAGTGGGCCCCGCAGCTCAGCGCCGAGGAGACCGACGCCCGCCTCGGCAAGCTCCGGGACAAGATCCGCGGCGACAAGAAGTACGGCCGTTCGATCGGCTTCCGCTACCACGACGGCAAGCCCGGCATCGTGGAGGGCCTGCTCTCGCGCGGCGACCGCCGGGTCGGCTCCGTCATCCGCGCGGTGTACGAGGCCGGCGGCCGGTTCGACGGCTGGCGCGAGTACTTCAGCTACGACCTGTGGATGAAGAGCGCCGACGCGACGCTCCCGGAGTTCGGCGTGGACGTCGACTGGTACACCACCCGCGAGCGGACCTACGAGGAGGTCCTGCCCTGGGACCACCTCGACTCGGGCCTCGACAAGGACTGGCTCTGGGAGGACTGGCAGGACTCGCTGGACGAGACCGAGGTCGAGGACTGCCGCTGGACCCCGTGCTTCGACTGCGGGGTGTGCCCGCAGATGGACACCTCCATCCAGATCGGCCCGACCGGCAAGAAGCTGCTGCCGCTGACGGTCGTGAAGTGAGCCGCGCGGTGGTCGCGGGCGTGTGACAGCTCGGTGACGATGGCCCGGTCCGGGGAAACTCCGGGCCGGGCCTTCGCGTCATGGGGGACATGGAACAGGGAAAGCACCGGGCGCCGGCGGAGTACGGCGCGCACCAGGCGCCCGCGCACTACGAGGGCGGCGACGGCTGCCTCACCACGGTCATCCGGATTCCGGTCCGGATCGTGGTGCTCCTCGTCGTCCTGCCGGTACGGATGGTGTGGGACGCCCTCGTCGTCACCGCCCGGGCCGCCGAACGGGTGCTCTTCCGCCCGCTCGGGCGCGCCCTGGCCTGGCTCTTCGACGTCCTGGTGGCGACCCCGGCGGGGTGGCTGTGGCGGTACGTCTGCGTCCCGCTGGGGCACGCGCTGGCCTGGCTGGCCCGCGCGGTGTTCGTGTGGCCGTGGGTCGCGCTCTGGCGTTACGTCGTGGTGCCCGTGGTGCGGTACGGGATCGTGGTGCCGCTCCAATGGGTGTACGCGCACCTGCTCACCCCGCTCGGACACGGGCTGCGGTGGCTGTACCGGGAGGTGCTGGTCCCGGCGGCGCGGTGGCTGGGCTCCGCCCTGAAGTGGCTGCTCACCATGGTGTTCGTCATGCCGGTGGTGCTGGTGTGGCGGTACGTGCTGGTGCCCGTCGGGCTCGCCGCGGCCTGGCTGGTCCGGTACCTCGTGGTGGTGCCGCTCGGCTGGGTGTACCGGCGGGTGCTCACCCCGTTGGGCCACGGCATCGTCTGGGTGCTGGATGTGGTGATCCGGGGGGTCGAGGCGTTCTTCCGGGGCATCGGCATCGCCCTGCGGTGGCTCGTCGTCGTGCTTCTCGTCACGCCCGTCGTCTGGGTTTACCGGCGCGTCCTGGCCCCGGTCGGCCGGGAGATCGCCGCCGCGCTCGGCGTCGCCTGGCGGGTCGCCGGATACCTCTCCCGGGCGGTCGGCCGGGCGCTCGCCTGGCTCGCCCGGAATCTGATCGCGGCGCCGGTGCGCTGGGCGTATCGCACGGTGTGCGTCCCGGTCGGCCACTTCGTGCGCGACGCCTTCCTGGCACCCGTGGGGCGGGCCCTGCGCGCGGTGGGCCGCACCACCCGCGAGACCCTGCGCGCGGCCCGTGAAACGGTCCGCCGGGCCAGGCGCGACGCCTGGCGCGCCCTGGTCGGCGCGCCCGCCGAACCAGAGCCCGGGGAACCCGGAAGCCCCCTTGCGCGTACTCTGGGTAGTGCAACGACCGTGCCCAGCGCGGCGCCAGGACCAGAGTTCTCCCCGCTCCCGGAGAAATCCGCACAGCAGGGGTGAGCCGGACCGGGCCCCCCGGGCCACCCGCATTTCGAGGGCGGCGCGCCACCGCGCCCGCCCCGCACCGAGGAGAAGAACCACTGGGCAAGCGACAGCCCGAAGGCCCGCCGCCCGCACCGGCGGTGCAGCGCATCCGACTGCGCTACACCAAGCGCGGCCGCCTCCGGTTCACCAGCCACCGCGACTTCCAGCGTGCCTTCGAGCGGGCGCTGCGCCGCTCCCAGGTGCCCATGGCCTACTCGGCGGGCTTCACCCCGCACCCCAAGGTGTCATACGCCAACGCCGCCCCCACCGGTACGGGCAGCGAGGCCGAGTTCCTGGAGATCGCGCTCACCGAGCCCCGCGACCCGGGCGTCCTGCGTGAGCTGCTCAACGACTCCATGCCGGACGGCCTGGACATCACGGACGCCGTCGAGGCCCGCACCTCGGGTCTCGCCGAGCGGCTGACCGCCTCCGTCTGGGAGATCCGCCTGGACGGGGTGGCCCCGCAGGAAGCGGAGAAGGCCGTGTCCGCCTTCAACGCGGCCGAGACCGTCGAGGTCGAGCGCCGCACGAAGAACGGCATGCGGGCCTTCGACGCCCGTTCCGCCGTGGTCGACCTGCGGACCCTCGGTCTTCCGGCTGATAGGTCCGGTGACAGGGCCTGTGCGATACTGCGCCTGGTTGTTCGGCACGTGACACCTGCCGTACGGCCTGACGACGTCCTGTCCGGTCTCCGCGTTGTGGCCGACCTGGCGCCGCCGGTCCCGGCAGCGGTGACCAGGCTGGCGCAGGGGCTCTTCGACGAGGAGTCCGGCACGGTGACCGACCCGCTCGCGCCCGACCGCGAGGCAGCCCCGGCCGCATCAACCACGGCCACCGGGACCGCCGTCGCGACGGCGCCGGAAGGTGCAGGTTCCGCGTAAGGCGGTCGTCGTAGCGCAGCCCTCGCGCTCGGGAGCCACCTGGGCCGGGCCGCGCGCTGACCCATAAGACTTTCGCCAGGCCGTCCGCACACCGCGTACGGAACCGGCGAGCCAAGATTCAGCTCCCGTGCGGCGCCCGCGCCCCGGACGGCGGCGCCGCGGGCCACCCGCGGACCGAGCCGGACCGGAATCAGGTGCGGCGCCCGGGAGCGCGACGGGAGAAACGCCCGCATGCCCCAGCCGAACGAACCCGGCACCGCCGGGAACGCAGAAGACAACAACACCCCCGGGGACAAGCTGCCCCCGCGCCGCAGGCGGCGCGCCGCCTCCCGCCCCGCCGGCCCGCCGTCGGCCGGGGCGCAGGCCGCCACCGACGCGCCGGCCATACCGGCCGTTGACGCCGCAGAGTCCCCGAGCAGCGCGGAACCGGCCGCCGAGGCCGCCCCGGCCCGTCCCCGCCGTCGCGCGGTCCGCAAGGCCACGTCCCCGGCCGGTGCGCCGAAGGCCGCCGAGCCGGCCGAGACCGTGGAGCCCGTGCCCGCCGAACCGGCCGCCGCCGAGCCCGCCGCGGAACCGGCCGCCGAGGCCGCCCCGGCCCGTCCGCGCCGTCGCGCGGTCCGCAAGGCCACGTCGCCCGCCGGTGCGCCGAAGGCCGCCGAGCAGGCCGAGACCGTGGAGGAGGCCCCCGTGGGGGAGAGCCCCGAGCCCGCCGCCGAGAGCGCCGCTCCGGCCCGCCCGCGCCGCCGTGCCGTGCGCAAGGCCACCTCGCCCGCCGGCGCGCCCAAGGCCGCCGAGCCGGTCGAGATCGTCGAGGAGGCGCCCGTGGTGGAGCCCGTCGCGGAGCCCGCCGCCGAGGCCCCCCGACGCCGCCGTGCCGTGCGCAAGGCCACGTCGCCCGCCGGTGCGCCGAAGGCCGCCGAGATCGTGGCGGAGGCCGAGGAGACCCCCGAGCCGGTCGCCGAGGCCGCTCCCGAGCCCGCTGAGGCCCCCCGTGGCCGCACCCGCCGCCGCGCCTCCGCGCCGGCCGGTGCCCCGCAGGCCGCCGCGCCCGTGGAACCGGCCGCCGAGGTCACCGACGAGACGGAGGAGGCCGAGGAGACCGAAGAGGTCACCGAGCCGGTTGCTACCGAGCCGGTCGTCGCCGAGCCGGCCGCCGGGGCCCCCCGTGGCCGCCGCCGCGCCGTGCGCAAGGCGACCTCCCCGGCCGGTGCGCCGAAGGCCGCCGAGGAGCCGGCGGCCGAGGCGCCCGTCGAGACCCAGACCGGCGAGAGCCTGCCCGAGGCCGCCGTGGAGGAGCTGGCCGCCGAGCCCGTCGAGGTCGAGGAGGCCGCCCCGCGCGGCCGTCAGCGCCGCCGGGTCACCGCCGCCGCCGGCCGCCCCGAGTTCACCGCCGAGCCGGAGGAGCCCGCGCGCCGTAGCCGCAGGGCCACCCGCCCGGCCGTCGCCGTCTTCCAGGCGCCGGTCTTCGCCGAGCCGACGTTCCAGACCCCGGAGACCGCGGCAGCCGCCGCTGCCGCCGCCTCGCACGAGGTGGAGCCCGAGGAGGAGGCCGCCCCGGCCGAGGAGCGCACCGCGCCCGCCGAGACCGCTGCCCAGGGCGGTAACCGCCGCCGGCGCCGCCGTCGCGGTGAGGCCGCCGAGGCCGCTGAAGCCGACACCACCGAGGCCCGGGCCACCGCCCCGGCGCAGGAGCGGGCCGAGGACGAGCAGGAGCCGGAAGGCGCCGAGTCCGAGGCCGAGCAGGACGGCGAGGACACCGACGAGTACGGTGACCGCCCGTCGCGCCGCCGTCGCCGGGGCGGCCGTCGCCGTCGCCGGGGCGAGGCCGCCGAGGACGAGGGCACCGAGCAACGGACGGACGACGAGGCCGCCGACCGGGCCGAGGACGAGCCCGAGGCCGCGCAGGAGCCCGGGGACGAGGCCGACGAGGAGGACGACGAGCGCGAGTCCGCCGCCTCCGCCACGAGCAGCAGCCGCCGTCGCCGGCGCCGCCGTCGCCGCAGCGGTGACGCGATGCCCGAGGCCGGGAACGGCCCGGACGACCCGGAGCGCACCGTCGTCAAGGTCCGCGAGCCCCGCAAGAAGGAGGAGCGGGAGCCCGGCACCGGCTTCGACGAGGTCCAGTCCATCAAGGGCTCGACCCGCATGGAGGCCAAGAAGCAGCGCCGCCGCGAGGGCCGCGAGCAGGGCCGCCGCCGGGTGCCGATCATCACCGAGGCGGAGTTCCTGGCGCGCCGCGAGGCCGTCGAGCGCGTCATGGTCGTCCGCCAGAGCGGCGAGCGCACCCAGATCGGCGTCCTCGAGGACAACGTGCTCGTGGAGCACTACGTCAACAAGGAGCAGGCCACCAGCTACGTCGGCAACGTCTACCTGGGCAAGGTCCAGAACGTGCTGCCGTCCATGGAGGCCGCCTTCGTGGACATCGGCAAGGGCCGCAACGCGGTGCTGTACGCCGGTGAGGTCAACTTCGAGGCGCTCGGCATGGCCCACGGGCCCCGCCGTATCGAGACCGCGCTCAAGTCCGGGCAGTCCGTCCTGGTGCAGGTCACCAAGGACCCGATCGGCCACAAGGGCGCCCGCCTGACCAGCCAGGTCTCGCTGCCCGGCCGCTATCTGGTCTACGTGCCCGAGGGCTCGATGACCGGGATCAGCCGCAAGCTGCCCGACACCGAGCGCGCCCGGCTCAAGACCATCCTCAAGAAGATCGTCCCCGAGGACGCGGGCGTCATCGTGCGCACCGCCGCCGAGGGCGCGAGCGAGGACGAGCTGCGCCGTGACGTCGAGCGGCTGCAGCAGCAGTGGGAGGACATCCAGAAGAAGGCGAAGGGCACCGGCAGCTCCAACGCGCCGACGCTCCTCTACGGCGAGCCGGACATGACCGTCCGGGTCGTCCGCGACATCTTCAACGAGGACTTCTCCAAGGTCATCGTCAGCGGCGACGACGCGTGGGAGACCATCCACGGCTACGTCTCGCACGTGGCGCCCGACCTGACGGACCGGCTGTCGCGGTGGACCTCCGAGGTCGACATCTTCGCGACGTACCGGATCGACGAGCAGCTCATGAAGGCGCTGGACCGCAAGGTCTACCTGCCGAGCGGCGGATCGCTGGTGATCGACAAGACCGAGGCGATGGTCGTCGTCGACGTCAACACCGGCAAGTTCACCGGCCAGGGCGGCAACCTGGAGGAGACGGTCACCAAGAACAACCTGGAGGCGGCCGAGGAGATCGTGCGCCAGCTGCGGCTGCGCGACCTCGGCGGCATCGTGGTGGTCGACTTCATCGACATGGTGCTGGAGTCCAACCGGGACCTGGTGCTGCGGCGCCTGCTGGAGTGCCTGGGCCGCGACCGTACGAAGCACCAGGTCGCCGAGGTCACCTCGCTGGGCCTGGTCCAGATGACCCGCAAGCGGGTCGGCCAGGGGCTGCTGGAGTCCTTCTCCGAGACCTGTGTCCACTGCAACGGCCGCGGTGTCATCGTCCACATGGAGCAGCCCACGTCCGTGGGCGGCGGTGGCGGCGGCAAGCGCTCGAAGAAGCGCCGCGGCGGCGGCCAGGACCACGAGCACGGCCACGACCACGGCCACGAGCACACCGAGGCCGAGACCGAGGCCGAGGTGGCGGCGGAGGTCGCCGCGCCGGTGGCCCTGCCCGAGCCCGAGTTCGTCCCGGACGAGGAGCTGTACAGCAGCGCCGCCGAGGCCGAGGCCGCCGTCGCACGCGGCCGTGGCCGCCGCCGGGCCACCCGCAAGGCGTCGGCCCCGGCCGGCGCCCCGGCGACCCCCGCCACCCCGGTGGAGGAGGCCGTGGCCGAGCCGGTCGCCGAGCCGGAGCCCGTCGCGGCCCCGGAGCCGGTGGCCGAAGAGGCGCCCGTGGAGGCCCCGCAGGGCCGGACGCGCCGTCGGGCGACCCGGAAGGCGACCGCCCCGGCGGGCTCGCCCGCCCCGGCCGAGGCGACCGTGACCGAGGCGGCCCCGGCGGAACCGGCCGAGCTCGCGTCGCCCGCCGAGGAGCCGGCCCCCGGCCCCGACCCGGTGGCCGCCGAGGACCCGGTGGTCGAGGCGTCGCACGCCGAGGCCCCGGCCGAGGAGCCGGCCGCGCCGCCGCGGGTCCGGCGCCGTGCCACCCGCAAGGTCAGCGCGCCCGCCGGTTCCCCTGCGGGCGCCGAGGAGGCCGCGGTCGTCGTGGTCGAGGCCCCCGAGGCCCCCCCCGGCCCCCCCGGCCCCCCCCCCCCCCGCGGGCCCCCCCCCCCCCCGCGGCCCGCCGCGGGCCGCGGCCCGCCCGG
>NZ_VJNO01000058.1 GCF_007096885.1 Streptomyces sp. 130
CGGCGGGCGGGGCGCCGGCGGGGGCGGCGGCCCCCCCCCCCCCCCCCCCGCCCGCCCCCCCCGGGGGGGGGCCGGGCCGGGGGGGCCGGCCGACGACCGGGCCCGCGTCCTGCTGGCACTCGACTGCGTGGACGCCGTCGCCGTCTTCGAGGAGGACACCCCCGAACGCCTCCTGGACGAACTGCGCCCGGACATCTGGGCCAAGGGCGGCGACTACGCGCTCACCGACCTCCCCGAGACCGCCCTCGTGGAGAGCTGGGGCGGACAGGTGGTGCTCCTGCCCTACCTCGACGGACGCTCCAGCACCCGCCTGGCCGAGCGGGCCGCCGGCCGCCCCGGCGCCCCCACCCGGCGGTGAGCCCGGTGGCCGAGACCCGCCCGGCCCCCTCGGGCGACCGCCCCGCCGTCCTCGTCCTGCGCGCCCTCGGCCTCGGCGACCTGCTCGCCGCGGTGCCGGCGCTGCGGGGCGTACGGCGCGCCTTCCCGGAGTGCGAGACGGTGCTCGCCGCACCGGGCAGCCTGGCGGCGGCGGTCCGGGCGACCGGAACCGTGGACGTCCACTTCGCCACGCCCGAGAACGGCCGCCAGGTACCCGCCCTGGACCACTGGCCCGGCCCGCCGCCCGCCGTCGCCATCGACCTGCACGGCAACGGGCCCCTGAGCCACGACGCCCTCGCCGCCCTCGGACCCGGCCGGACGCTCTCCTTCGCCCGCCCCGAGGCGGACCACCCCGACCCGCCCCGCTGGCGGCGCGACGAGCACGAACGGCTGCGCTGGTGCCGCTTCCTGACCGCGTACGGCATCCCCGCCGACCCCGCGGACGTCCGCGTACCGCCGCCCGCCGCGCCCTCCCCGGCACCGGGCGCCGTCGTCCTCCACCCGGGCGCCGACGCCCCCGCGCGCCGCTGGCCCGCCGAGCGGTACGCGGCCGTCGCGGCGGCGCTCCGGGACGCCGGACACCGCGTCGTCGTCAGCGGCGGCCCGGGCGAGGAGGAGCTGTGCGCCGCGATCGCCCGACGCGCCGGCCTCGGCCCCGCCGACGTGCTCGCGGGCACCCTCACCTTCGACGCCCTCTCCGCCCTCGTCGCCCACGCCGCGCTCCTCGTCAGCGGCGACACCGGGCCCGCCCACCTCGCCTACGCGCACGCCACCCGGTCCGTCACCCTGTTCGGCCCGGTCGCACCCTCGCTCTGGGGCCCGCCGCCGGACCGCCGGCACACCGCTCTCCGGCACCCCGGCCCGCCCGGCGACCCCCACGCCGCCACCCCCGACCCGCTGCTCCTGCGCATCACCGTCGACGAGGTGCTGGGCAGCGCCCTGGCCGCCCTGCACCGGGGCGGGGCGGCGAAGGAGGCGGCCGGGCATGGCTGAGCACGCCCGGGAACCGGCCGGGCGCCAGGGCAGGACCACCGTCGCGATCATCACGCGCAACCGCCGGGAGAGCCTGCTCAGAACCCTGGACCGGCTGGCCGCCCTGCCGGAGCGACCGCCCGTCCTCGTGGTCGACAACGGATCGACGGACGGCACCGCCGAAGCGGTACGGCGCCACCCCGGAGGTGCCCGGCTGCTCTCCCCGGGCCGCAACACCGGCGCCCTCGGCCGCAACCTCGCCGCGCGCCGGGCCACCACCCCCTACGTGGCCTTCAGCGACGACGACTCCTGGTGGGAGCCGGGCGCCCTGCGGGCCGCGGAAGCCCTCTTCGACAGTTACCCGAAGCTGGGCCTGCTGGCCTCCCGCACCCTGGTGCACCCCACGGGCGAACCGGACCCGCTCAACCGGGTCCTCGCCGCCTCGCCGCTCCCCGGCCGCGCGGACCTGCCCGGAACGCCGGTGCTGGGCTTCCTCGGATGCGCGGCGGTGGTCCGCCGCTCCGCGTTCCTCGACGCGGGCGGCTACCACAGCCTCCTCTTCTTCGGCGCGGAGGAGACCCTGCTCGCCTACGACCTCACGGCGGCGGGCTGGGGCGTCGTCTACGAACCCGGCCTGGTCGCCCACCACCGGCCCGACCCGGGGGAGCGGCCCGGCCGCACCGTCGCCGTGCTCCGCAACACGCTCCTCACGGCCTGGCTGAGACGGCCCCTGCCGGTCGCCCTGCGCGAGACCGCCCGGCTGGCCGGTGCCTGCGCCCGCGGCCGGCCCGGCGCCGGACGCGCCCTGCGCCAAGCCCTGGCCCGGCTCCCCGCGGCCCTGCACCGGCGCAGCGAGCTGCCGCCCTGGGTCGAGCGCCAGATCCGGCTCCTGGAGAGCGCCCCGCCGAACGGAGACGACCGATGAGCCCCGGCGCCCCGCCCGCCCCCGATCCCCGCGTCACGGTGGTGATCATCACCCGCGACCGCCGTGCCGAGCTGCTGCGCACCCTGCGCCTGCTGAGCCGGCTCCCGGAGCGGCCCGCCGTCATCGTCACGGACAACGCCTCCGGGGACGGCACGGCCGAGGCCGTCGCCCGGGAATTTCCGGACGTGCGGCTGCTCACCCCCGGCCGGAACCTGGGCGCCGTCGGCCGGAACCTCGCCGTCCGCCAGGTCCGTACCCCGTACGTGGCGTTCTGCGACGACGACACCTGGTGGGACCCGGGCGCCCTGCGCGTCGCGGCCGACCGGCTCGACGCGCACGAGCGGCTGGCGGCCGTCACCGCGCGGATCGTCGTCGAGCCCGCGGGCGAGGACGACCCCGTGGTCGCCGAGCTCCGCGACTCGCCGCTCACCGGCCCGTCCTGGCTGCCCGGCCCCGCGATCGGCTCGTTCCTGGCGGCGGCGACCGTGATGCGCACCGAGGCGTTCCGCGAGGCGGGCGGCTTCCACCCCGGGCTCTGGCTCGGCGGCGAGGAGGAGCTGATGGCCACCGACCTGATGCGCGCCGGATGGTGGCTCGCGTACGTCCCCGAGATGGTCATCCACCACGCCGCGTCCACCGTCCGCGACAGCACCGCCCGGCGCGTGCTCGGACTGCGCAACACGCTCTGGTTCACCTGGCTGCGCCGCCCGGCCGGCTCCGCGCTCCGCCGCACCCTCTACCTGCTGGCCACCGTTCCCAGGGACCGGGCCTCGCTGCGCGCCTTCGCCCAGGCCGGCCGGGGCCTGCCCTGGGTGCTGCGCCAGCGCAGGCCCGTGCCGGCGGACATCGAACGGCGGCTGGCGGCCCTGGAACGCGCCCAGCGGCAGGGGACCGCGCGGCGCTACGTCGGCTGACCGGCCGCCTCCTGGAGCGCCTGCCTGCGCACCTCCTCGCAGCACTGGGCGATCAGCCGGGAGACGTGCATCTGCGAGATGCCGAGCTTCTCGGCGATCCGGTCCTGCGTCATGTCGCGGAAGAACCGCAGGTAGAGGATGGTGCGCTCACGCTCCGGCAGGCCGCGCAGCCCCGGCTTGACGGCTTCGCGGTCGACCGCGACGTCCAGGGCGTGGTCGCACAGGCCCAGGGTGTCGGCGAGGCACGACCCGTCCTCGGCCCGGGGCACCTCGGCGTCCAGCGACAGCGTGCGGTAGCTGTCCAGGGCCTCCAGTCCGGCCCGGACGTCCTCGGCGCAGAGCCCTGTCGCGGCCCCGATCTCCGCCTCGGTGGGCAGTCGTCCGCCCGGTGCCTGGGCGAGGTCGCGCCGGGCGATCCGCACCTGGTTGCGCAGGTCCTGGACCCGTCGCGGCACATGGACGTCCCAGGTGTGGTCGCGGAAGTGGCGCTTGAGCTCGCCGACCACGGTGGGGATGGCGTACGTCTCGAAGGCCTTGCCGCGTTCGGGGTCGTACCGGTCCACCGCCTTGACGAGGCCGATCGCGGCCACCTGGCGCAGATCGTCCAGCGGCTCACCGCGGTCGCGGAAGCGCGAGGCCAGCCGGTGGGCCATGGGCAGCCACGCGCAGACGGTCTCGCGGCGCAGTTCGTCCTTCTCGGGGCCGTCGGGCAGGGCGCGCAGGCGGTGGAAGGCCGACGTCTTCGCCGCTGCGTCCTCGTGTCGTGCGGGGGCAGTCTGCCGGGCACCGGCCATGGTCTTCACTCCTCGGCGTCGCCTGTCGGGACCGCCGTGGAAGCCTCCGCCGGGCAGGCGGCACCCGGAGCGGAGCTCCCACGGGCGCGCCTCCTGTCCGAAGCACCCCTGGCCCATTCCCGGACAGGGCCGCCTCAAACATGCGGGGAGCACGAGCCCGGCCAGGAGGCCGGCAGTCCGCGCGCCGCCTCCTCGACGGGCGGCCACCGCCTCACAGGTGCGGGGGAGGGGCGTCCCGGCGGCGGGCACCGGACCGGGCACTGCCGGCATCGGTGCCGGTGCCCGCGGTGACCGCCGCGACACGTCCGGATCAGGCGGCCGGCGTCAGGGCGGGCACGGGCGCCGGGGCCGCCGCCGGCTCCTGGGGCGGGGCGGGGCGGACCGCCCCGGCCGCCTCCCGGGCCACCGCGCGACCGCGCAGCCCGCCGGCCGCGATGGCACCCGCGATCAGCAGCCCGCCGGCGACCAGCGCGCCCCGGGCGCCCGCGAACTCGACCAGCAGTCCGAGCAGCGGCGGCCCCGCCAGCTGCCACCCGGTGCTCGCGCTGCGCCAGACGCCGAGCACCCGGCCACGCATCTCGGGCTCGGGCTCGGTCTGGAGCACGGTCGACCCGGCCGTGTCGGACACGGACTCCACGACGGCCATGGGGACGACCAGCGCGACGAGCACCATGAGCCCGGGGGCGAGGCCCGCCGCGACCTGGAGGAGCCCGCCGCACGCGGCGAGGACGCCCACCAGCCGCACGGTCGGGTTGCGCAGCCGCCCGGCGACCACGGCGCCCAGGATGCCGCCGACGGCCAGCACGGTGGAGACCGTGCCGAAGTCGCTCTCGTCGGCGCCGAGCGGGCCGATGACCAGCACGGCGAGCGTCAGCTGGTAGTTCCGGCCGAAGACCGAACTCACCGCGGTGATCCCGGCCAGGGCGACCAGCCCCGGCTTCCCGAGGAAGTAGGCCACCCCGGCCCGGGCGTCCCCGCCGGCCGGTGCGCGTTTCGCCGGGGCGGGGCGCTTCTCGCGGGACGCCCGCCGGACCGGCGCCGCCTCCCCGGCGGGCCGCAGGAAGGGGATCACCGCGGTGACGCAGAGGAAGGAGATGCCGTTGACCACGTACGCCGACCCGGTGCCGAGCGTCCCGACGGCCACCGCCGCCAGCGCGGTCCCGGCGAGCCGGCCGGCGCTGTGCACCATCGAACCGAGCGCGATGGCCGAGGGCACGTCCGTCCGGGGCACGAGGTCGTTGCCCAGGAGCGAGGTCGCGGGCCCGTCGATGGTGTTGACGATGCCGGTGACCGCCGCGAGGCCGAGCAGCACCGGCATGTTCAGCAGTCCGGCCCCGAACAGGGCGGCCGTCGAGAACGCGATCACGGCGAGGACCGCCTGACTGACCGCGGCCGTGACCTTGAGCGGCCAGCGGTCCACCACGGCGCCGCCGAAGACACCGAGCAGCAGTCCGGGACCGGCCTGGACGGCCAGGGACAGCCCCGTCGCCGCGGCCGAACCGGTGATCTGGAGCACCAGCAGATTCTGCACGGTGAGCTGCATCCACGCGCCGGTGTTCGACACCAGGTTGGCGGCGGACCACCAGCGCATGCTGGGAACGGCCAGGCATCGCCAGGGGCTGCTGCCCCGGCGGCGCGTCTTCCGGGCGGACTCGGGAACGGAGGCGGCAGGAGGCACGGGGGAGCACATTTCCGACGGGGGCGGTGGAGCAGCACGCGTCGGATCACGGAACGGTGTCTCGGTAACGCCTCGGCTGCGAAGGGCCGGCGGGCCACTGCCCGCCGGCGCGTCTCATCTTCACAAATATCCCGCCCAGCCACCGGCCGAGGCGCCCGCCCGCCGGCCTCCCAACCGCCCGGATCCCAGTCACCGCAAGGGATTTCGCGCGCTGGTGGGTTTCCTCACACAACCCGTCAGCGGTCCGAGACCGTGAAGAGCGCGCCCTCCGGATCGCGCAGCACGAACGCGGTCCCCGGCACCCCGTCCACCGGCGTGGCCTCGCCCCCGGCGGCCACCGCTGCCTCGGCCGCCCGCCCGCTGTCGGGCACCAGGAAGTCCACGATCCAGCGCGCCCGTACCCGGGGGTCCGGGGCGTCCTCCACCCCGCCGCCGCGCAGCGTCACCACCGTGTGTCCGCCCGCCCTCACGAACACCCGGTCCTCCGCGTACTCGACGGCGCACCGGCTGTGCGGCCTCGCCCAGCCGAAGACCTCCGCGTAGAAGATGGCCGCCTCCAGGGCGTGGCGCGACTGGAGGTCCACCCTGGCCGGGGCGCGGGGCCCCTCCGCCCAGACGGGTGCCGGGCCCTCCCAGAAGCCGAAGACGGCCCCCTCCCGGTCGGCGGCGATCGCCGCCCGCCCGTCGCCCAGCGGCAGCGGACCCACGGCGAGCGTGGCACCGCGCTCCCGGACGCGGTCGGCCGTACCGTCCGCGCCCGGCACGGCGAAGTACGGAATCCAGGCCGGGGGCGGACCGCCGGTGCCCGGGCAGCGCCCCAGGCCGGCGATCGCCCTGCCGTGCGCACGCGCCAGTACGAAGTCTTCACCGAGGCTGCTGGCGTGGAATTCCCAGCCCATCACCCGGCCGTAGAAAGCCCGCGCGGCCGGCGGGTCGTGGGTCGTGAGGCTCACCCAGCAGGGCGCGCCCGCCACGGGTGTCTTCCAGTCGAGACTCGGCATGCGGCGCTCCTTCGCCGGGGGCCCTCTAGAACGATGCGCCCGCGCCCCGGCCCGCGCACGCGCTCGCCCCGGCGCCCGCACCCGATTCCGCACCGGGCCGGCGGCCGGGGAGCCGGTCAGCTCGTCAGTACCTGCGGCGAGACCACCTTGATCATGGCGTTCGTCCAGCGCTGCTGGCGCAGGGTCTGCGGGTGGCAGCGTTCGGTCAGGCCGAGCAGTTCCTGATCGCCGGCGGCCTGGGCGGTCTGGGCCAGCAGCTCCCAGTCCACGGAGACGGCCGCCGCCTTCAGATAGGTGTCGCGCAGATCCCGCAGGAGCAGCAGGCCGGTCCCGGGACGCCGTCCGACGAGCTCGCCGCCCTTCTCCCGCAGCCAGGCCGCTGCCGTGGACTCCTCCTTCGGCTCGGGGGAGAGGTCGATCCCGTGATCGGCTGCCGCCCCGGCCAGTTCCCTCACGTGCTGCCGCGACCAGGCGGCCAGGTCGCGGGCCACATGGTGCACCTCGTGGTCGGTGGCGTGCGTGCTGGAGAGCCGCATCAGCCGCACCGCGAGCGCGTTCTCCCCGTGGTGCACCTCCTTGAGGACCAGGTCCAGCTTCATCGGATCTCCTCCCGGGACGCGTACGGCTTTTCGTCCGCCCCGCCCGCGCCGCCTCCCGCGGTCGCGGGCACGGCCGCACCGGCGACCGGGGCGGACGCGGTGGTGGTCGGTGCCGGGGCGGGGGAGCCGGTGGGCCCGAGCCGGCGCAGCCGGGCGGCGGCGGTCTTGAACAGCGGCTGCTTGGAGACCGGGTCCCACTCGGTGGGCGTCAGCTCGTTCCCGGCGCGCCCGCCGTCCTTCGGCTCGAACCCGCCGTCGGTGTCCCAGTAGCCGTAGTGGAACGGCAGGAACAGCACCCCGGCCCGGATGCCGCTGACGCGTGCCGCCGCACGGACCGTGCCGCGCGGGGTCGCCACCTCCACCAGATCGCCCTCCTCGATGCCGTGCGCCGCCGCGTCATCGGCGCAGACCTCCACCCACACCTCGGGAGCGGCGGCCTGGAGCTGGGGGGCCCGCGCGGTCTTGGTCCGGGTGTGGAAGTGGTAGAGCGTCCGCCCGGTGATCAGCGAGAACGGATACTCCTCGCCGGGCGGTTCGTGCGGCGGCAGATACTCGGCCGCCTTGATGACCGCCTTCGCCGACGGGTTCATCGCCCGGTACTCGGTCTCCTCCAGCGGCGCCCCGGTCACCAGGTCCCGCCCGTAGCTCTCGCAGTAGTCCGGGTCGCTCCAGAACGCGCCGTCCGCGTACAGCCGCTCCGTACCGTACGGATGCCGCTCGTCGCACGGCCACTGGATGCCGCTCCCGCCGCGCAGCTTCGCGTACGTGATGCCCGTGTAGTCGCACGGACGGCCCCGGCTGCACTCCTTCCAGCCCTCGAACGCCGCCTCCGGGTCGCTCCACGGGACCAGCGGGCCGCCGTCCTTGTCCCGCAGCCCCAGCCGGCGCGCGAAGTCGCAGAAGATGTCCAGGTCCGGCCGGGCCTGCCCGGGCGGCTCGACCGCCTTCTCGGACAGGTGCACCGTGCGGTCCGCGTTGGTGAAGGTGCCCGTCTTCTCGCCCCAGACCGCCGCCGGCAGCACCACGTCGGCCAGCTGCGCCGTCTCGGTCAGGAAGGCGTCCTGGACGACGAGGAACAGCCGTTCCTGCGCGAGCACCGAGCGGATGCGCCGCAGCTCCGGCAGCGACACCGCCGGGTTGGTGCCGCTGACCCACAGCATCCGGATGGAGCCCTCCTCCACGTACCGGAACATCTGCATCGCGTGCGTGGGCGGGCCGTAGTGCGGCACCCGGAGGGGGTCCAGATTCCACAGGCGGGTGAGCTCCGCCATGTGGGCGTCGTTCTCCCAGTTGCGGAACCCCGGCATGTCGCCGTTGGCACCGCACTCGCGGGTGTTCTGCGCCGTCGGCTGACCGTTCATCTGGAGAATCCCGCAGCCCGGCTTGCCGAGCATGCCCCGTACCAGGTGCAGGTTGTTCACCTGGACCGAGGCCGCGGTGGCCTGGTGGGACTGGTAGAAGCCCTGGAGCACCGTCGACAGCAGCCGCTCGGCCGTGCCCAGCAGGCGGGCGGCCTCCCGGAGCCGCTCGGCGGGGACCCCGCAGATGTCCGCGACATGCTCGGGCGTGTAGGCGTCCAGCCGCTTCTTCAGCTCGTCGAAGCCGACGGTGTTGCGGTCCAGGTAGTCCTGGTCGGTCCAGCCGTTCTCCACGATCTCCCGCAGCAGCCCGTTCATCAGGGCCACGTTGGTCCCCGGCCGGGGCGCCAGGTGCACGGTCGCCGCCCGCGCCACCGGGGTGGGGCGCGGATCGACGCAGACCACGGCCGGCGGGTTCGGCCCGGCCAGCCGGTCCAGCACCCGCGCCCACAGCACGGTCTGCGTCTCCGCCATGTTGTGCCCGAACAGCGCGATCGTGTCCGCGTGGTCGATGTCGGCGTACGAGCCGGGCTGCCCGTCGCTGCCGAACGACTCCTTCAGGGCCTCGGCGGCCGTGGACGTGCACAGCCGGGTGTTGCCGTCCAGGTGGTTGGTGCCGATGCCGCCCCGGGCGATGAGCGTCAGCGTGTAGTACTCCTCCGCGAAGAGCTGGCCCGAGGTGTAGAACCCCACCGCCGACGGCCCCTGCTCGTCCAGGAGCTCCTTCGTGCGCCGCACCACCCGGTCCATCGCGGTGTCCCAGTCGCTCTCGACGAGCCGGCCGTCCCCGTCGCGCACCAGCGGGCGGGTCAGCCGGTCGGGGGAGCCGTTGGCCTGCCAGCCGAAGAGGTCCTTCGGGTCGAGCCGGCCGTGGTTGACCCGGTCCTCCGCCCGCCCGCGCACCCCGACGATCCGGCCGTCCTTCACGGCGATGTCGAGCCCGTCCCCGTTGGAGTGCAGGATCGCCGCCGACTGCACCCACCGCTCGACCTGGTCCGGTGTCACCCCGTCGGCGAGCCGGGTGTCCACCCGTACGGGCCAGGGCTCACCGGGCCCGTAGGGGGTCCGGGTGCCCCAGGGCTGGGCGATGCGGTCCGTGCGTGTCATGCGTACTCCTCAGATCCGGCCGGTGCGGGCGCCGCCGGCGAGAAGCGCCGAGCCGTCCTCGCCGGGTGTCAGGTCGTCCAGCAGGGCCTGGCAGCCGGCCACCAGGCTGCCGAGCGAGGCGCCGGCGTCCAGGCCGGGCCCACGCAGATGCCCTTTGGCCTCGGCCAGGGCGTTCCGGGCCGCGGTGAGATGGTGCGCGCGCTGTGCCAGGCAGTCGTCGTCCGGGCCCTGTTCCATGATCGTCGCGTCGGTGGCGCAGACTTCCGAAGCGGCTGCCGCGACAGCGCTCAGGTCCTCCAGGGACGGGGCCGGCGGACGGGGCAGACCGCGCCGCTCCGACGCGGTCTCCCAGAGCGTCAGGGTCAGCCCCAGCAGCCGGTTCACCACCTGCGCCCAGACGACGTCCCACCGCTCGGAGGGGGAAGGGGTGCTGCGGCGCATCCGGTGCCCGGGGTTGAAGCGGAAGCTCTCCGTCGCCCAGCCGCGCGCCGCACGCAGGTCGGAGAGCGCGCCGGGCAGTTCTCCGGCCGCCCGGTGCCAGCTCTCCGCCCGCTCCTCGTCGTACTCCCCGGTCATGCCCTCGCTCAGGTCGCGCAGCAGCCGGGAACAGTCCCTCGGGAGCGCACAGGCGAGGGTCCGCACGTGCAGCGAGTGCACCGGCGGCAGGACGATCGCGTTCACCGCGATCCCGACGACGGCCCCCACCAGTGTCTCCAGGAGCCGGTGGCCGACGTCGGGCAGCGAATAGGTCCCGTAGGCCAGCACGAACAGGGCGGTGGTGGGCGCGTACAGGCCCTGGTCGCCGACCGGCAGCCAGTTGCCGAGGAGCACGGTGAGCGGCAGGGCGATCAGCATGGCCGCCATGGTGTCGCCGGTGACGGCCGCCGCGCCCGCGGCGAACAGCGTGCCGCAGGCCATCATCGCGAGCAGTTCGACCGCCGAGCGCAGGGACCGGTAGACGGTCCCCTGCACCAGGGCGACGGCGGCCCACGGGGCCATCAGCGCCATCGGCGCCGCCAGCCACCACCCCGTGAGCGCCCAGGCGAGGGCGGCCGCGGCAGCGGCCTTCAGGGACTGCACCAGCTGGTACCGGTCGGGGAAGCGTATGCCGGAGGCCAGCGCCTCAAGCCGCTCCCGCACGGCCGCCGTCCCGCGGCCGACGGTCTTCCCGTTCCCCAGCACCGACAACCCTCCCTGTACGCGAATGAGCCGAGGCGGCCGGACCCGAGGGGCTCAGCCCTCGCGCCCCTGGTCCGCCTCCTCGTCCGTGGTGTGCACGGCGGCCTCCTCGGCCGAGGCCGCGCCGCCGTCGATGCCCACGTCGTCGGCGTAGACGTCGGTGCGCCGTCCCGGCACCTCGTCCGCCGCGCTGAGCCGCCCCGAGCGGGTCTCGCCCCCCTCCGGCTCCAGCGGTTCGCCCTCGCCGTCGTCCAGGTCGCCGATGCCGTCGCCGTCCGGCGGCCGGACGTCCTCGACCTCCTGGGCCAGACGCTGGTCGAGGGATTCGCCGCGGCGTTCCTCCTCGCCCGTCGTGCCGTACTTGTCGACGCCGAGGGGGCGCTCGGGCGGCGAGTAGCCCTCCTGCATCTGGTCGTCCAGACCACGCTCGCCCAGCGTGTTCTCCAGGTCGAGGTCGTCGTTGGGCGGGTCCTGGCCGTCGTCCTGCGGCTGGTAGACGTCGTCGCCACGTGCCTCTGTCGGCATGATTCGTCCTTCCGTCGGAGGCGTCACGAATGCCCGGGCGGCCGTGGGCGGCCGCCCTTCGCATCCTGCGAGTGCCCTTCCGGGCACGGGGAAAACACGCCTTTTGTCACCCTATGGGCGCGGCTGGTCCGCGTCCTCCTGGGCCTCTTCGTTCGGGGTCAGCGCATCGCCGGCCTCGCTGTCCCCGCCGTGCCGCTCACGGGTGCCGGCCACGTCCGTCCCGGCCTCCTCCGCTTCCCGGACGACCTCCTCGGCGGCGGTCCGGGGCGGCTGCTCGTGCTCTCGGTCCTGGTGGTTCATGCGTCTCCTCGTGTCTGTTCCGGTCTCCCGGTCTCCCCGCGCGTGCCCCGCGCCGGGCCGGCTACGCGCGCCGGCCCGGCGCGGTGTCAGAGCGCGGGCGTGAAGCGGTCCCAGGCGCGGTGGCCCGCGAGGAGTTCCGTGATGCCGTCCAGCACCGTGGACGCGGCCCCGCCCGACACGACGCCCGGGGCGTCCGGGGCCAGGCCGGCCTTCTCCAGCACCGTCGCCCCGTCACCGCAGGCCCCCAGGGCCTTGCCGTGCCGGAACGCCTCGGTGACCAGCAGCAGGACGCGCGGGTCCACACCGGTGGAGCGGGCCCCGTCGTCGGTCTTGGCGTCACGGGCCCCGTACGCGTCCGGGGCCGGCGCCGGAGCCCCCGCCAGCACGATCGCGTCGAACTCGATCGACCGGGCCGTGGTGAAGGTGCGCTGCACGGTGAGCGGGTCGCTCGCGGAGCCCAGCTCGCCGCCCGAGGGCGCGATCACCAGGGGGACCATCCCGGCGTCGAGGACGGCGCCGCGTGCCTCGCGCACGGCGTCCAGGCCGGTCTCGCCGTCGGTGACGATGCCGACGATCCGCCCGTCGACCGGCCAGGTGCGGCCCAGCTGGGACAGGGCGGGACTGGGCTCGGGCGAGGCCAGCGGCTCGGTCGCCCCGGGTGCCGGCAGGCCCAGCCCCTCGGCGACGTGCGCGCACAGCTCGGGGTCGATGTTGGCGAGCACCCTGAGTCCGCGCTCCTTGACCGCCTGGTCCCAGCACTTGCCGAGCTCGAAGGTGTACGCGGCGGCGATGTGCTCCCGCTCCGTGGGCGTCATGCTGAGCCAGAACAGCCGGGCCTGGCTGAAGTGGTCGTCGAACGAGGCCGCCGCGTCCCGCACCTTCCGGGCCGCCGGGACCTCGACGGGCACCTCGATGTAGGCACCGGTGTCCGCCCCGGCGGTGAACGGGCAGCCGCCGTCCAGGGAGTTGGGCCGGTACGGTGCCACGCCCCGGTGCACCGCCGTCTGGTGCATCCCGTCGCGCAGCATGTCGTTGACCGGCGCGTGCGTGCGGTTGATCGGCAGCTGGGCGAAGTTGGGGCCGCCGAGCCGGGTGATCTGGGTGTCGACGTACGAGAAGAGGCGCCCCTGCATCAGCGCGTCGTTGGTGACGTCGATGCCGGGCACCAGGTGCCCGACGTGGAAGGCGACCTGCTCCGTCTCGGCGAAGTAGTTCGAGGGGTTGGCGTTCAGCGTCATCAGCCCGATCGGCTTGACCGGCGCCAGCTCCTCCGGAACGATCTTCGTCGGGTCGAGCAGGTCGATGCCCTCGAACATCTGGTCCTCGGTGTCGGGGAACGTCTGCACACCCAGCTCCCACTGGGGGAAGGCGCCCGCCTCGATCGCGTCGGCCAGGTCCCGGCGGTGGAAGTCCGGGTCCATGCCGGCCGTGATCTGGGCCTCCTCCCACACCTGCGAGTGCACGCCCAGTTTCGGCTTCCAGTGGAACTTCACCAGCGTGGTCGCGCCTTCGGCGTTGACCAGCCGGAAGGTGTGGACGCCGAAGCCCTCCATCATCCGGTACGAACGCGGAATGCCCCGGTCCGACATGTTCCACAGGGTGTGGTGGGTCGCCTCGGTGTGCAGGGTGACGAAGTCCCAGAACGTGTCGTGGGCGCTCTGCGCCTGCGGGATCTCCCGGTCCGGGTGCGGCTTGCCCGCGTGGATGATGTCGGGGAACTTGATCGCGTCCTGGATGAAGAACACCGGGATGTTGTTGCCGACCAGGTCGAAGACGCCCTCGCCGGTGTAGAACTTCGTCGCGAAGCCCCGGGTGTCGCGCACCGTGTCGGCGGAACCGCGTGAGCCGAGCACGGTGGAGAAGCGGACGAAGACCGGCGTCTCGGCGCCCTCGGCGAGGAACGCGGCCTTCGTGATGCCCGCCGCCGACCCGTACGCGCGGAAGACACCGTGGGCGGCGGCACCGCGGGCGTGCACCACCCGCTCCGGGATGCGCTCGTGGTCGAAGTGGGTGATCTTCTCCCGCAGGTGGTGGTCCTGGAGCAGCACCGGGCCCCGGGGACCGGCCTTCAGCGAGTGGTCGGTGTCGTACAGCCGGGCGCCCTGCGCGGTGGTCAGGTAGGGGCCGCTCTGGGCCACCCGGTCCTGCCCGGCGCCGGTCGGCTGCCCGGTCGGGCTCATGGTCTCGGGACCGCGCTGGTCGTGCTTGGGCGGCAGCGGCCCGCGCGGCTGCGTGGGCTCGTCGACCTGGGCGGGCTCGGGGCCGGGGGCCCCGGGGATCTCGTTGCCGGGGCTGACGGCGTCCTGGACCTTGCCGGCGATCTTCTCCGCGGCGGCCGACACGGGGTTCTTCTTCTCGCTCACTGGATTCCAATCTCGCGGGGGGAAGGGCAGTGCCGTGCGCGGAGTGTTCGGCACGCGCTGGCGACGGCATCGCCCGACCACGCGTACCCCCTGGCCCCCGGCCGGACACATCGGTTGCGCCATCCGCCCCGGCTCCCCGTTCCAACGAGCGACACGCCGCCGTCCGGCCGCCTCCCGGCCGTCTGCGGGGGAACGCACCGGGTATACGGGCCCCGTGAAAGCCCACCGATCCACGCCCGAGAGCCCGGACGCCCCGACGAGCCTCAAGAAGGACCTCACCACCCCGCTGCTCTACTTCTTCATCCTCGGAGACGTCCTCGGCGCCGGCGTCTACGTCCTGGTCGGCGAAGTAGCGGCCGATTCCGGCGGCGCCGTCTGGGTGCCCCTCCTGGTGGCCCTGTGCCTGGCGCTGCTGACCGCCGCCTCGTACGCCGAACTGGCCACGAAGTACCCGCGCGCGGGAGGCGCCTCCCACTACGCGACCCTCGCCTACGGGCCCTTCACCGGGTTCGTCGCCGGCTTCTGCATGCTCGCGGCCGGGGTGGTGTCGGTGGCGGCCCTGGCCCGGGGGTTCGCCGGTGACTACCTCTCCGAGTTCGTCACGCTTCCGCTGGTCCTGGTGACCGTCGTCTTCCTGACGGCCCTCGCGCTGCTCAACGCCCGGGGCATCAGCGAGTCGACCCGCGCCAACGCCGTCGCCACCGTCATCGAGGTGAGCGGCCTGCTGCTGGTGATCGGACTCGGCTGCTGGATCGTGCTGCGCGGCGACGGGGACCTGGGCCGGCTCACCGACCTCGGCACCGAGAGCGAAGGACCCGTCCTGGCGGTCCTGAGCGGCGCGGTCCTCGCGTACTACTCCTTCGTCGGCTTCGAGACCTCCGTCAACGTGGCCGAGGAGACGCGTGACCCCCGCCGCTCCTACCCGAGGGCGCTCTTCGGCGCGCTGATCACCGCCGGCGCCGTCTACGCACTGGTCGGCGCCGCCGCCGCGGCCGCCGTGCCGACCCGCAAGCTGGCCGAGTCCAGCGGGCCGCTGCTCGAAGTCGTCCGCACCGCGGGCGGTGTGCCCACCTGGCTGTTCAGCGCGATCGCACTGGTGGCCGTGGCCAACGGCGCGCTCCTGACCGGCATCATGTCCTCGCGCCTGGCCTACGGCATGGCCCGCGACGGGCTGCTGCCGCGCTTTCTGACGGCTGTGCTCCCGGGCCGCCGTACCCCGTGGGCGGCGATCGCCGCGACGACCGCCCTCTCCCTGCTGCTCGCGCTGACCGGCGACGTCTCCACGCTCGCCTCGACCCTCGTGCTCCTGCTCCTCGTGGTCTTCTTCCTCGTCAACACGTCGCTGCTCGTGCTGCGCCGCGACCCCGGACGCCCCGGGCACTTCAAGGCCCCGGCCGTCGTGCCCGTCCTCGGTGCCGCCTCCTGCGTCGGGCTCGCGACACAGATCGAAGGCGACGTCTGGCTGCGGGGCCTCCTGGTGCTCGCCGTGGGCGCCGCCCTCGGCGCCGTCGCGGCATTCCGACTGCGCCGCGCCCGCTGAACCACCCGGTCAGTACGCTGTGTCCGACGACGAGGGGGAGCGGTGCACGACAGACCTGCGGACGATCCGGTGCTTGCGTCCACGGCCGGGCGGCCCTGGTGGGCGGCGAACGAACTGCTCGCGTTCCTCCTGGAGGTGGTGGCGCTCGGCTGCCTCTTTTGGTGGGGCTTCTCCCTGGCGGACACCCTGGCGGTCCGGGTAGTCCTCGGCACCGCCGTGGTCGTCGCGGCCGTCGTGCTGTGGGCGCTGTTCGCCGCACCGCGCGCCCGCTTCCGCCCGCCGCTCGCAGGGGTCCTGGCGGTCAAGGCCCTGGTGCTCGGCGGCGGGGCCCTCGCGCTGTACGGGGTCGGGCACCCGGCCGCCGCGGCGGTGCTGGGCGTCGTCGTCGTGGTCAACACGGTCCTGGCGGAGACCTTCCGGCGCCGGCCCGCCGCCCCGTAGAAGGCCGCACCGCGGGGTTTCCCCCGGGCGCGGCCGGGCAGCCGACCCGTGAAGTCGGTAGCGTGGACATAACGACGACGACCGGGCGCCCCAGGGGCCGAGGCCCGCAAAAGCTTGACCGGCGCGTTCGCAGCGGCTCCTGCCCGCCGCCCGGGAAGGGACGGCCGCACATGTGCCGATGGCTGGCCTATTCCGGCACGAGTGTCGTGCTCAGCGATATCCTCTACAAGCCGGAGCACTCGCTCATCGACCAGAGCCTGCACTCCACCATGGGCGTGGAGACGACCAACGGGGACGGCTTCGGGGTCGGCTGGTACGGCCCCGAGCAGGAGACTCCCGCGATCATCCGCGACACCGGACCCGCCTGGAACAACCGCAACCTCCGGGAGATCGCGAGCCACATCCGCTCGCCGCTGTTCTTCGCCCATGTGCGGGCGTCGACGGGAACCGCCATCCAGCAGACCAACTGCCATCCCTTCCGGCACGGCCGCTGGATGTGGATGCACAACGGCGCGATCGCGGACTTCCACCGGCTGCGGCGCGATCTCTCCCTGGCGCTCGACCCGGCGCTGTTCTCGGCCCTGGAAGGGTCCACGGACTCCGAGGTGATGTTCTATCTCGCGCTGACGTTCGGGCTCGACCAGGACGTGCCGGGTGCCGTGGCCCGGATGGCCGGGCTGATCGAACGCGTGGGCCGCGAAGAGGGCGTGGAGCACCCGCTCCAGATGACCGTCGCGGTGTCCGACGGCGAACGGCTGTGGTCGTTCCGCTATTCGAGTCTCGGGAAGTCGCGTTCGCTGTTCTACAGCAGCAGGGCCGAGACCGTGCGAGCCCTCCACCCCGACCTGGACTTCCTGCGGGGCGTGTCCGACAGCACCCGGCTGGTGGTGTCGGAACCCCTGGGCGGACTGCCCGGCGTGTGGAAAGAGGTGCCGGAGAGCAGCTACGGGGTCGTGCAGCCGGGCGAGGAGGAGCTCCGGCCCTTCGCGCCCGAACCCGTGTGAAGACCCCCCGGCACCCGTGCGGAGGCCGCCCGGCCGGATCGCCGGGCGGCCTCCTGCGCGCGAGTGCCTCAGGCGGCGAGCGCGGCGTCGACCTCCTTGAGGAACGGGTCCAGGTCGCCCGGGTTGCGCGAGGTGATGAGCTTCCAGCCGCCGGACTCGTCGGTCACGACCGGCTCGTCCACCCAGTCACCGCCGGCGTTGCGCACGTCGGTCCGCAACGAGGCGTACGAGGTGAGCCGCTTGCCCTTGACGCTGCCGGTCTCCACCAGCACCCACGGCCCGTGGCAGATGGCCGCCACGGGGCGCCCGGAGCCGGTGAACGACCGCACGATGTCACAGGCCGGGCCCTGGAGCCGCAGCGTGTCGGCGTTCAGGGTGCCTCCCGGGACGAGCAGCAGGTCGTAGCCGGCCGGGTCGACGTCCTCCAGTGCGAGATCGGCGCGTACGGACGTGCCGGGGTCCTTGTCGCCGACGAGCGTCTGGATGTCGTCCTTCTCCAGGGCGGCGACATCGACCCGCACCCCGCGCTCGCGCAGATGGCCGAGCGGCACGACGAGTTCGTCCTGCTCCACGCCGTAGTTGGTGACGATGGCCAGCACCCTGCCCTTGCTGCCGTTGTCGCTCATGTTCTGCCGTCCTTCCGTCCTACGGGGAACACGCCCGGTGACGTGGCTTCCGGGTCGCAGCCTCTGGGTTCCCCGCCCGGGCGCGCTCATTCATCCGCACCGCCCGCCGTGCTGTCGCGGCGTCGGCGGCGGACCCCCATGGTGGGAGAGCGGCACCCCGGCGGTTGACGCGCCGGACGCGGGGTACCGGGCCGGGTGCCGAGCGAAACGTACGGGGAGAGACGACGAGGAGAGGCAACATGGCCGGTCGGACGGGCGGACCCGGGCTTCCCCGGGCCCGCGGCGAGCTCTCGGCGGCGGTCGTCGCCCACCTCCGGGGAGAGGGCCTCCTGCCCGGCCCGTCCCTGGCCGACGCGGCCGAGCCCTACGGGGACGACCTCCAGCTCGCCCTGTACGTCTGCTACGAGCTCCACTACCGGGGCTTCGAGGGGGTGGACCCGGCCCTGGAATGGGACCCCTCACTGCTGGCGGTCAGGGCGGCCCTGGAGCGCCGCTTCGAGTCCGCGCTGCGCCGGGACGTCCCGCCGGGGGCCGGCCTGGACGACACCCTGGACGCGCTGCTCGTGGAGCCGGTCGACGGCACGGGCGTGTCGCACTTCCTCCAGGAACACGCCACACCGGACCGGCTGCGGGCCTACGCCGCCCAGCGCTCCCTTTACCACCTGAAGGAGGCCGACCCGCACGCCTGGGTGCTGCCCCGGCTCAGCGGGCGCGCCAAGGCGGGCATGGCCGCGATCGAGTACGACGAGTTCGGCGCCGGCCGCGCCGACCGCGTCCACGCCCGGCTCTTCGCCGACCTCATGGCGGACCTGGGCCTGGAGACGGCGTACGGCCACTATCTGGACGACGGCCACTCCGAGATGCTGGCCCTCGTCAACCTCATGTCCCTGTTCGGCCTGCACCGGCGGCTGCGCGGCGCCCTGGTCGGTCACTTCGCCGCCGTCGAGATCACCTCGTCGCCCGCCTCCCGCCGCCTCGCGCTCGCCATGAAACGGGCGGGCGCTGGGCCCGCCGCCGAGTTCTTCTACACCGAACACGTCGAGGCGGACGCGGTGCACGAGCAGGTCGTCCGGCACGACGTCGTACGGGGGCTGCTGGACGACGAACCCGGCCTGGAGGCGGACATCGTCTTCGGCATCGACGCCACCGGCTTCCTGGAGGACCGCCTCGGCGACCGGCTCCTGAGGGACTGGGGCGCCGCCGCGGGGTGAGCCACCTCGTGGCACACTCTTCCGATCACGGGGGGCAGGTCCCCCGCGCACTGGGGGGTACGCGTGAACAGGGTGGGGTGGGCCGCCGCCGGCCCGGCGGCGGGGTTGCGCGGCGTGACCGGCGGCGGGGGCGGCGGCCATGACCCGGGCGGGAACGGGGCGGCCGCGGCCGCCCCGAGGCCGGAGGACTCCGGTCCGATCACCAAGGCCAAGATGCGCCTGGTACTGGACGGTGTCACCAAGGACACGGGGGCGCAGCCGAACGACCCGAAATGGGCGGCCGAAAACGCCGGCTCGTCCAGCCCCCTGGGCGCGTGCTCCGTCATCTACAAGTCGTTCGACGCAGCCGCCTCCACACTGGACCTGCACCAGACCAACGCCCTCGCTGCCGCGCTGACCGGCCGAGGATGGACAGAGACCAAGAAGCGTGACGCGCGAAAGGCACCGGACGGCACGGTCCGCGAGGTGGAAGCGGTGTTCAAGAAGCGCGGCTGGACCATAGTCATGGACCACTACCTGGGCCTGCACGACCAGATGCTCAGTCTGATCGCCTGGGAGGACGCCTGCATGAAGAAGGCCGGAGGAGCCGAATACACCACGCCCTCCAGCTGACGGGATACGGCCGGACCCGGCCCTAGGCTCCGTCCGCCCGCACCTCGCCCAGCAGCCGGCGCAGCTCACGCGTGCTGCCCCGGCCCCTCGCCCGTACAAGCTCTGCCGCGACGGCGCTCAGCTTGCGGTTCGTACGCTGGGAGAGCGCGCGCAGGACGTCGAACGCCCGGTCCGGGGCGCAGTCCAGCAGGTGCGTCACGATGCCGATGGCCTGGTCGATCACGGCCCGCGACACCATCGCCGTCCGCAGCTGCTCCGCCTCCGCCTCGGCCCCGGTCCGGGCCTGCTCGCGCAGCAGGCCGCCGACCGTCTCCTCGGCCAGCACCACGACCGCCGCCCGGGCCGCCGCCGTCAGCCGCCACGGCCGAAACGCGTACAGGGTGACCGTCGTCGTGACGCCCTCCGCCATGGCCGGCACCGCCGCACAGGCGCGCAGACCCCGTTCCAGCGCCGCCACCCGGAAATCCGGCCACCGCGCGTCGGCGACGAGATCGGCGGCCTCGACCGTCCGCAGGGAGCGGGCGGCCTCGACACCGGGCCCCGCGCCGGTCTCCTCCTGCAGCGCTGCCAGGACCGCGAGATCCGGGTGGGTCGCAGCGCTGTGCCCTTCCCCACCGGGGCACCGCAGAAACACCGTCGCGCCCCGGCACCCGGCCGAACAGCGCATCGCCCGCCGGCCGAGCCCGACGAGCCACGGCGCCACGGCCGCGTCATCGGTCACCGTGGTCATCGGCCGCGTCACCTTCCGCCTTCCCGGGAGCGTTCCGGCCCCGCCGAAGCGGAACGGAACGGGACCCGCCGCGCCGGTCGGCGCCGCGGCACCGGTGATCGGCTAGCTTCGTCGTATGAACGGGCCACCGGAGGGCGAGAGCGGTCTTCAGGACCTCGTCGCCCGCGCCCGGGAACTGCGCGCGGCCCGGGACCATCCTCCCGCCGAATACCCGGTCCTGCTCGACGCGGCCCTCGCGGAGCTGGACCACGCGATCGAGACCCTGCGCCGGGCGGAGGCCTCGCAGGGACCGCCCCGGACACCGGGCGGGAGGGCGGCACCGTACCCGTTCAAGGCCGTCTTCGACCACCTGCCGTGGCCCGTCGTCCTGACCGACGGGCAGACCGTGGTGCGCCGCCTCAACCCGGCCGCCGCCGAGCTGACCGGGCTCCATCCGGGGTACGCCGCGGGGCGGCCCCTCGCCGCGCTCCTGCGCCCCGCCGACCGGGCCGCCCTCCGCGCCCACGCGGCGGCCGTGGCCGCAGGCGGGGGAGGCCGCAGCCTCCCGGTCCGCATCCCCGGACTGCCGGACGGCCCGCTGTACGCCACACTCACCGGGATCGACGCGCCGGGGGAGCGGGGGCGGGACGTGCTCGTCGTGCTCGCACCGGGACCGGCGCCGGGCCCCCGCACCGCCGGCCGGGCCGCTGACCGGCCCGGCCCCTCGGCGGTCGTACGCCAGGCCGAGCTGACCGGCCTCCTGGACCGCACCGCCCGGGCCCTCCTGGACCGCGAGCCTTCCGCGGCGGCCCTCGGTGCCGTGGCGGGGCTCCTGCGCGACGGCCTCGCGGACTGGGCGCTGCTCGACCTGGGGCCCCCGGACGAGCCGGTACGGATCGCGGTCCACGGCCCTCCGGCGCCCGACGACGAAGGGCTGGAGAAGGCGTTCCTCCGGCAGGACCCGCGCGCCTGCCCCGTGGCCGCCGAGGTGCTGGCCTCCGGCGCGGCGGTGGTGGAACAGCTGACGGACGACCTGGACAGGCTGGGGGCGGACGAGGCCGGCGTGCCGCTCATGGTCCGCGCGGAAGGCACGGCCCTGCTCTCCGTGGCGCTGACCGCGCCCGAGGGCCCGGCGGTGCTGGGGGCGCTGACCCTGCTCCGGGGCGGGGCCGGACCGCCGTTCTCGCTGCTGGAGGCCGCCGCCGCGGAGATCGCGGCCGGCCACATGGCCGTCGTCGCGCGGCGGGGCGGTGCGGGCGGTCCCCGGACGCGCTGAGCGGACGGCGCGCCGAGAAAGGCCGACCGGTCAGGGGTGCCGGCGCCGTGAGGTGGCACACGGCGAAGTGGGGGAGGGTGGAAGGCACCTCGGCACGTGAGGGCCCGCCCCCGGCCGATCGAGCATGGAGGACATGATGGTGCGGACTGTGGGTGTCGAGGAGGAGCTGCTGCTCGTCGACGAACGGAGCGGCGACCCCAGGGCGCTGTCGACGGCCGTCCTGGCCCTGGCCGAGCGGCGCGCCGAAGGCGACTCGGCCTTCGAGCAGGAGCTGCACCGCCAGCAGCTGGAGTTCGCCACCGAGCCGCGCGCGGACATGGGGGAACTCGCGGACGAGATCCTGCGCTGGCGGGCGGAGGCCGCCCGCAGTGCCGCCGAGGCCGGGGGAGCGGTGGCCGCGCTCGCCACCTCCCCGCTGCCCGTCAGCCCGTCCATCGGCGAGGGCGAACGGTACCGCTGGCTGGCCGACAGGTTCGGGCTGACCACGCAGGAGCAGCTGACCTGCGGCTGCCATGTGCACGTCTCCGTGGAGTCGGACGAGGAGGGCGTCGCGGTCCTGGACCGCATCCGCCCCTGGCTCGCGGTGCTGCTCGCGCTGAGCTCCAACTCGCCCTTCTGGCAGGGCAAGGACACCGCGTACAGCAGCTACCGCAGCCGGGTCTGGGGCCGCTGGCCCTCGGCCGGGCCGATGGAACTGTTCGGCTCCGCGCGCCGTTACCACGACGAGGTCGAAGCCCTCGTCGGCACGGGCGTCCTGAGGGACAAGGGCATGATCTACTTCGACGCCCGGCTCTCGCACCGCTATCCCACGGTCGAGGTCAGGGTCGCGGACGTCTGCCTCGACCCCGCCGACGCGGCGCTGCTCGCCACGCTGGTGCGCGGCCTGGTCGACACGGCCGCCCGGGCCTGGCGGGCAGGCGATCCGCCACAGCCGTACGGGGTGGGACTGCTGCGCATGGCCGCCTGGCAGGCCGGCCGCGCGGGTCTGGAGGGGGAGCTGCTGCACCCCGCCACGATGCGCCCCGCCCCCGCCCCCGCCGTGGTGCACGCCCTCCTCACCCATGTGCGCGACGCGCTGGAGGACAGCGGGGACCTGGCGGCGGCGCGGGAGGGGATCGAGCGGGTCCTGAAGACCGGCACCGGTGCGCGGATCCAGCGTGAGGCGCTCGCCCGCACGAGCAGCCTCCACGACGCCGTCACCGAGTGCGTCAGCCGCACACGCGGGTGAGACGGCGCGCGACGGCCCCCCGCCCCGGGGGAACGGGAGGCCGTCGCGCGCCGGGCGCTCAGCAGTCCGCGCAGACCCGCACGGTGTGCAGCTCGGGGTCCGCCGGGTCCGGCAGGTTCATCCCCGCCTCCAGACCGGTCAGGAGATAGCGCAGCACCGGCTCGGTCAGCCGCTCACCGGGCAGCACCACCGGGATGCCCGGGGGGTACGGCGTGATCATCTCGGCGGCGACGCGCCCCACGGCCTGCTCCACCGGGACGTCCTCCGTCTCCGTGAAGTAGGCGTCGCGCGGCAGCGTCGCCTGGTCCATCCGCAGCTCCGGCGGTGCCGGAATCGCCACCTCCGGCCCCCGGGGCAGCGACGGGGCCTGCCGGGCGAGGTCGCGCAGGGCCGTCATCAGGCGCTTCGCCGTCTCGGCGTCGTCGGCGTGGGTGAGCTGGGCGCTGACGCGCCGGTGGTCCATCAGATGCGCGTCCAGGTGGTGGTGTTCGCGCAGCCAGTCCGCCGCCCGGTAGCCGGAGACCCCGAGCTCCGCGATGTCGATGACCACCGGCAGCGGGTCGAACTCGGAGCCGGCGCCCGGACCGCAGAAGTCGTCGCGATCGTTGACGTGCATGCCGTCGATCGACTCGATCTCCTCGCGCACCGAGGCGGCGAGGCCGAGGGCGCGCGACATCAGCGTGTGCCCCTCCAGCACCATCTGGCGCCGCCAGCCGTCCATGCCCGCGTACAGCAGGACGGAAGGGCTCGTCGTCCCCAGCAGGTCGGCCCGGGAGGCCAGTGTGTCGTGGTCGATCAGGTCGCCCCGCAGGTGGAACACCGACCCCTGCTCCAGGCCGCTGCCCATCTTGTGGATGCTGGTCACGCAGACGTCCGCGCCGGCGTCCATCGCCCAGGTCGGCAGGTCCGGATGGAACGGCAGATGCGCGCCCCACGCCTCGTCGACCACGAGCGGACGGGAGCGCCGGTGGCACACCTCGGCGATGGCCCGCAGATCCGCCGCCACGCCGTACGGCGTGGGGCTCGTGACCAGGGCGCCCTTCGCGTCCGGATGCTCCTCGAACGCCCGCTCGTACGCCTGCGCGGACGGTGGATGCGCGAGGTGGCGTTCGGTGTCCCACTGCGGCTCGACCCACACCGGCCGGATGCCGGAGAGGATGAGCCCGGAGATCACCGCCTTGTGGGCGTCCCGCCCCACCAGGAGCTTCTGGCCGTGCGCGGCGACGCTCAGCATCGCCGCCTTGACCGACAGGGAGCTGCCGCACGTCGAGAAGAACGCGTGCTCCGCGTGCACGGCGTCGGCCATCAGGACCTCCGCGCGCTGCAGCACCCCGGACTTCATCCGTCGGTCGTCCAGCCCGCCGCTGGCCAGGACGTCGCCGAGGAACACGGCGTCGCCCAGCACGGCCCTGACCTCCGGCGCCGCGCCCCGGGCCTGCTTGTGTCCCGGGGGCGTGAACCCCAGCTCACCCCGCTGCCGGTAGGCGGCCAGGGCGTCGAGAACGGGTGCTTCCTGATGATTCTTCGGCATGTCCGCCGCCTTCCCGTCGTCCACCCCGTCAATCCGTACGCCGTACGTCCTAGGGGAGCGGCGTGCCGCCGGTCGCGTTGACGATCTCCCCGGTGATGTAACTCGCGTTGCCGGAGGCGAGGAACACGTACGCCGGAGCCATCTCGGCGGGCTGGGCGGGCCGCCCCAGCGGGCTCTGCTTCCCGAACTCCTTCGTGTCCGGCAGCGTCGCCGGGATCAGCGGCGTCCACACCGGGCCGGGCGCCACGGCGTTCACCCGGATGCCGTCGGACGCCAGCATCTGGGCCAGGCCCTGGGTGAACGTCACGATGGCGCCCTTGGTCATGGCGTAGTCCAGCAGGTGCGGACTCGGCTTGTACGCCTGCACCGACGTGGTGTTGATGATCGACCCGCCCGCCGGGATGTGCGGCAGGGCCATCTTGCACAGCCAGAACATCCCGTACAGGTTGGTCCGCAGCACCCGGTCGAACTGCTCCGTGGAGATCGCGGAGATCCCGTCGGGCTGTGCCATCTGGTACGCGGCGTTGTTGACGAGGACGTCGATGCGCCCGAACTCCTGAACGGCGCTGCCGATCAGCGCACGGCACTGCTTCTCGTCCCGGATGTCGCACGCCTCGGTCAGCGCCCGCCGGCCCGCCTCCTCGACCAGCCGGGCCGTCTCCCGGGCCTCGTCCTCCTCGGTGTCGAGGTGGGTGATCAGCACGTCCGCCCCCTCGCGGGCGAACGCCAGCGCGACGGCGCGGCCGATACCGGAGTCGCCCCCCGTCACCACGGCCTTGCGGTCCTTCAGGAGCCCATGGCCCCGGTAGGAGTCCTCGCCGTGGTCGGGCGGCGGGTCCATCGGCCCGGTCCAGCCGGGGTGTTCCTGTCCCTGCTGCGGGAAGTCGGGCTTCGGGAAGCGCTCGGTGGGGTCCTGGCCGGGTGTGCTCATGGTGCCTTCTTCCGTTACTGGTCGTGAGGGGCGGACCGGGGTCACCGGACGCCCGTGATGACGAATCCGCTCCGGGGCGCCGTCGGGACGCGGTGGAGCGGGATGGAGAGGTCCTGCTCCGGCACCCGGTACGCGAGGCCGGACAGCAGCACCGCGAGGGCGGACAGCAGGGCCAGGGTGATGTCCTCGCCCGGGCAGCGGTGCCCCGTCGCCGGGTCCCCGCCGCCCTGCGGGACCAGCTCGTCGGGGCGCACCGGGGTGCCGTGGAAACGCGCGGGGTCGAAGACATAGGGCCGGGGCCACAGGTCCGGGTCGTGGTTCTGGCCGTACAGGTCGAGGAGCACCAGCGTCCCCGGCCGGATCGTGCGGCCCTCCCATTCGAGCCGGTCCGCCGCCAGCCCGCCGACGAACGGGGCGAACGGGTAGAAGCGGCGGACCTCCTGCGCGAAGGCGAGGGCGTAGCCGGGGTCGCCGCCGCGGAGCGCCGCCCGGTGCTCCGGCCACCGGTGCAGGGCGTGCGCCGCGAACGCGGTGAACCAGCTGACCGCGACGGTCGGGCGCAGGATGTTGAGCACCTCGACCGCCGCCGTACGGGGATCGAGCGGCGCACCGCCGGCATCGCGATGGTGCACGACGGTACGGAACGGGGTGGCGCCCGCCCCGTGTGCGGCCCCCGTGCCGCCGTCGGCGCGTTCCCGCTGCACCAGGCGGGCCAGACGCCTCTCCTGCCGGCGCCGGGCGGCACGGGCGCGCAACTGCCGGGGCCCGGCCGACGCGAACCCGTCCACCATGGCCACCAGGTCGCGTGCCACGCCGTCCGCCTCGCCCTCCGGCAGCGGCACTCCCGCCCACGCGTGCACGGCGCGGGTGAGCACCCCGGCCACCTCGTCGAACAGCACGACCCGGTCCCGGTCCGCCCACCCGGCCACGGCGTCCTTCCACTCCAGGGCGACCCGGTCCGTCAGGGCCCGTACGCCCTCCGGGTCCTTCAGCACATGGAGGAACATGCCCTTGCGCACCCGGTGCGGCTCACCGTCCAGGGTGTGGACCGCCCCCTGGCCGAACAGGGTGTCGATGACCGGTTCGGGCAGCGCCCCATGGCGGTGGACGTGGTCCTCGTCGTAGAAGAAGCGGACGGCGTGCGGACCGTGCAGCGCGATGACCCGCTTGCCGAGCAGACGGGTGCGGACCGGCGCCCCGCCGGTCCGCCGGCGGCGGTCGGGCAGCCACGCGTAACCCTGGAGCAGGAGGGACAGGGTGCTGTCGGCCATGAGCTCTCCGTAGAACAGAACGGGGTGCGTGCGCAGGCGGGCGGGCGCGTCGGCGCCCCGCCCGTCGATCCTCGGCGCACCGGGACCGGCGCGCGACTCGGAGTCCGCTGGACGGCGCTGCGGCTGTGGTCCCAACCGGCAGCGCCTGCTCCCGCGTACGCCGGGAGCCTGGCCAGGCGGGTACCCGAGCCGCCGGGGGCCATGCGGGCGGGGCCGGGGCTTTTCGCGCAGCCCGGCCGACCTGCCCGGACCGGCTCGCTCCGGATTGAAGCGGGCATTCCGGTTGAACCCGGATTCCGTGGGAACCCGTCGCACGGAACGGCTGTGCGGGCACGCCCGCGGGACGACCCGGGAGGAACCGAGGAGATATGGGACGGCATGCCGAAATCGTCCGCGCCCTGGCCATGAGGGCGAAGGCGGCGAAGCTCAAGTCGGACGGCGCCGCGCTGGGAGACCAGAGCCTGAAGGCGGAGGGGCGCCGGCGCGAGACCGCGGGACGGATCGCCCAGGCCGAGGCGAAGGCGGTACGGCGCGAGGCCCGCCACTGAACGGCGGCACGACCGCCACCCGACAGCGAGGAGTTCACTCATGCGTGCACTGACCTGGCAAGGAAAGCGCGACGTCCGCGTCGAGACCGTCCCCGATCCGGTCATCCAGGACCCGACCGACATCATCATCCGGGTCACTTCGACGGGCATCTGCGGATCGGACCTCCATCTGTACGAAGTGCTCGGCCCCTACCTCGATCCCGGCGACATCCTCGGCCACGAGCCGATGGGAGTCGTGGAGGTGACGGGCCCCGAGGTGACCGCCGTCTCGCGCGGCGACCGGGTCGTCGTCCCGTTCAACGTCTCCTGCGGCACCTGCTTCATGTGCGGCCAGGGCCTGCACTCCCAGTGCGAGACCACCCAGGTCAGGGAGTACGGCACCGGCGCCTCGCTCTTCGGCTACACCAAGCTCTACGGGCAGGTGCCGGGCGGACAGGCGGAGCTGCTGCGGGTGCCGTTCGGCAACACCCTGCCCATCAAGGTCCCCGAGGGGCCGTCGGACGACCGGTTCGTCTACCTGTCCGACGTGCTGCCCACCGCCTGGCAGGCCGTCGAGTACGCGGCGATCCCGCCCGGCGGCAGCGTCACCGTCCTCGGTCTCGGACCGATCGGCGACATGGCCGCCCGCATCGCACTGCACCGGGGCGCCGGCCTGGTCATCGGCGTGGACCTGGTCCCCGAACGCCTCGCCCGCTCCGCCGCGCGCGGCGTCCAGACCCTCGACCTGGGCCGCTACGGCAAGGACCTGCCGGACGCGGTCCGCGACCTCACCGGCGGACGGGGCACCGACGCGGTGATCGACGCCGTCGGCATGGAGGCCCACGCCATCGGGGCGCCGCTCGGCAAGGCGGGCCAATGGGCCACCGGGCTGCTCCCGGACGCGGCGGCCCGCAAGCTCATGGAACGCGCCGGCGTCGACCGCCTCACCGCCCTGCTGACCGCCATCGACGTGGTCCGCCGGGGCGGCACCGTCTCCGTCTCCGGCGTCTACGGGGGATCGGTCGACCCGCTGCCCCTGCTCACCATGTTCGACAAGCAGATCCAGCTGCGCATGGGGCAGGCGAACGTCAAGCGCTGGGTGCCCGACATCCTGCCGCTGCTCGTGGACGAGGACCCGCTGGGCGTCGACGGCTTCGCCACGCACCACCTGCCGCTGGAGGACGGTCCCAAGGCGTACGAGACCTTCCAGGCGAAGGCCGACGGCATGGTCAAGACGCTGCTGCGGCCCTGAGCCGCGACGTCGCGACGGAGGGATTCACTGTGAACGCATCGCAAGGGCCGCGGGTCGTCGTCACGGGCGCCACCGGCAACGTGGGCACGAGCCTCGTCCGGGCCCTCTCCGAGGACCCGGACGTCGGGTCGGTCCTGGGCCTCGCCCGGCGGCTGCCCGACCTCACCCTGCCCGGTGTCGAGTGGGGGAGGGTCGACCTCTCCCGCCCGGACAGCGCCCGCACACTCGCGTCCCTGCTGACGGGCGCGGACGCCGTCGTCCACCTGGCCTGGCGGTTCCAGCCCACCCACGACCCCGTCGTCACCTGGCGCAGCAACGTCGAGGGCTCCCTGCGCGTCTTCGACGCGGTGCGCGCGGCCGGGGTCCCGGCACTGGTCCACGCCTCGTCGGTGGGCGCCTACTCACCCGGGCCGAAGCGGGAGCCCGGAGTGGACGAACAGTGGCCCACCCACGGCTGGCCGGACGCCGCCTACTGCCGGGAGAAGGCGTATCTGGAACGGGCCCTGGACGCCTTCGAGCTGCGCCACCCGCGGATCCGGGTGGTACGGATGCGGCCCGGCTTCCTCTTCAAGGAGACGGCCGCCCCCGAGCAGCGGCGCATCTTCGGCGGCAAGTACCTCCCCGGCGTGCTCCTCCGCCCCGACCTGCTCCCCTTCGTGCCGGACCTGGAAGGGCTGAGGTTCCAGGTGCTGCACACGGACGACGCGGCCGAGGCGTACCGGCTCGCCGTACTCGGCGACGTACGCGGCCCCTTCAACCTGGCCGCCGACACCGTCACCGACGCCCGCTCCCTCGGCGCCCTCCTCGACGCGCGCGTGGTGCGCGCGCCCGTGCCGCTCGTACGCGGCGCGCTGGCGACCGCCTGGCACGCCCGGGCGGTCCCGGCGTCGCCCCACCTCTTCGACGCCGTGCTGCGCCTGCCCGTCATGGACTGCGGCCGGGCGCACCGGGAGCTGGGCTGGCGGCCCCGCTACTCGGCGTCCGAGGCGCTGACCGCGTTCCTGCGCGGCGTCGTACGCGGCACCGGCGAGGAGACCGCCCCGCTGACCGGGAGCCGGTGGAGCTGATGGGCGCCGACCGGGGGCGGGAGGGTGGCGCCCAGTCCTACCTGCCGTCGCGGGGCGGCGTGGCCGCGCTGCGCCGGGCGGCGGCGGACTGCCGGGGGTGCCCCCTGTACGAGAACGCCACGCAGACCGTCTTCGGGGACGGGCCCGCCCATGCCCGTACGGTCGTCGTCGGCGAGCAGCCCGGCGACCAGGAGGACCGCGCGGGCGAACCCTTCGTCGGGCCGGCCGGGCACCTGCTGCGCGAGGCGCTGGCCGAGGCGGAGGTCGACGAGCGGGAGGTGTACTTCACGAACGCCGTCAAGCACTTCAAGTTCACCTCGGCCGGTGAGGGCAAGCGCCGCATCCACAAGGCGCCCGGCCTGCGCGAGATGACGGCCTGCCGCCCCTGGCTCTCCGAGGAGCTGCGCCGGGTCGACCCCGAACTGGTGGTCGTCCTCGGGGCCACCGCGGGCAAGTCCGTGCTGGGCAACTCCTTCAAGGTCACCGAGAGCCGGGGCACGCTGCTGTAC
Organism: Streptomyces sp. 130; assembly: GCF_007096885.1. Taxonomy (GTDB): domain Bacteria; phylum Actinomycetota; class Actinomycetes; order Streptomycetales; family Streptomycetaceae; genus Streptomyces. Next base: position 29,829 of record NZ_VJNO01000058.1, read on the forward strand.
CTGCCCGTCACCGGCCTTCCCACGGCCGCCCGGGCCGCGCAGGAGGACGACGGCCCGGCCCGGGGCCTGGTCGCCACCGTGCACCCCTCCGCCGTACTGAGAGCGCCGGACAGGGCGCAGGCGTACCAGGGGCTCGGCGCCGACCTGCGCGTGGCCGCGCGGTTCCTGCGGTGAACGGATGACGGACATGACACAGGGCGACAATTCGCCGCGCATGCCCACGGATGCCACCATGGCAACCATGTCCCGCAAGGCGCTGATCGTCATCGACATGATCAACCCGTACGACCACGAGGACGCCGACCGGCTCCTTCCCTCGGCCGAGCGGGCCGTGCCCGTCATCGCGGACATGCTGAAGACCGCCCGGGGCAGTGGTTCACTCGTGATCTACGCCAACGACAACTTCGGCGACTGGCGCTCCCACCACGGGGAGATCGTGGCGGCGGCCATGGCGGGCGCCCGCCCCGACCTGGTCGAGCCGCTGAAGCCCGACGAGAAGTCGCTCTTCGTCGTCAAGGCCCGGCACTCGATCTTCTACGAGACGCCCCTGCCGTACCTGCTCCACCAGCTGGACGTCGACCACCTCGTCCTGACCGGCCAGGTGACGGAGCAGTGCATCCTCTACTCCGCGCTCGACGCGCACATCCGCCACATGGACCTGACCATTCCGCGCGACGGGGTGGCGCACATCCACCGCGACCTGGCCGACGCCGCCCTGCGGATGACCGAACGGAACATGGGCGCCCGGGTGTGCGCCGCCGAAGAGATCGATCTGTGACACCACCCGGCCGGCCCGAAAGGATCGTGATGACGCGCGCCGCACTGTTCGATGTGGACGGCACCCTGGTCGACACCAACTACCTGCACGTCACCGCGTGGTGGGAGGCGTTCCGGCAGGCCGGGCACACCGTGCCGATGCCCGCGATCCACCGCGCGATCGGCCTCGGCTCCGACGACCTCATCGGCCATCTGCTGGGCCCCGGCCGGGACCGGGAGCAGGACGCCGGCATCAGCGCCGCGCACTCCGCGCTGTACGCCACCCATTTCGAACGCCTGCCCCCGCTGGACGGCGCCGCGGACCTGCTGCGCGCCCTGGCCGGCCGGGGCTGGACGATCGTCCTCGCCACCTCCGCGTCCGGCTCCGAGCTGAAGGCCCTGCGGCGCGCGCTCGACGCCGACGACGTGATCTCCGGCACCGCCAGCTCCGACGACGTGGACGAGGGGAAGCCCGCCCCGGACCCGATCCGCCATGCGATGGACATCGCCGGAGCCGGCAGCGGGGAGGCGGTGTACATCGGCGACTCCGTCTGGGACATGACGGCGGCGACCAGGGCGTCGGTCCCCGCCGTGGGCCTGCTGTCGGGCGGCATCCCGCGGGCGGACCTGGAGGAGGCCGGGGCCGTGGAGGTCCACGCGTCCCCGGCCGCCCTCCTGGAACGGCTCGACACCGGCGTCATCGCCCGTATGAGCCCTTGAGCCCTTGAGCCCCTGAGCCCTTGAGTCCCTGAGCCCCGGGCCTCGGAGACCCCCGGCCCCGGCCCCAGGTCCCCGCGCCCTCAGCCGCCGCCGTTGCACAGGCAGAACGGGTGCCCCGCCGGGTCCGCGAAGACCCGGAAGTCACGCTTTCCGCCGTCGTCGTCCAGATCGAGCGGCGTGGCCCCCAGGGCGAGCACCTCGCGCTGGGCGGCCTCCATGTCCTCCACCTCGAAGTCCAGGTGCTCCTGCTGGGAGTTCCGGTCGGCGCGCGGCCACTCGGGCGGCTGGTGGCCGGGGGAGAGCTGGAAGGCCAGACGCGCCCCGCCGGGGACGCGGAGCTCGTACCAGCGGTCGTTGTCGTGCGTCACCTCGCCGCCCAGCACTCCCTGGTAGAAGGCGGCGAGCGCCGCCGGGTCGGGGCAGTCGATGGCAACCAGACAGTAGGTCGCGACAGCCATGTCGTTCCTCGCTTTCGGGGTACGCGGATGTGCGGACGTCCCCTCACGGGTTCCGCGACCGGCCCCGGGGAAACATGATCCGGGGCCGTACGTTTCGACCGCCGGGGATCGGTAACCCATCCCATATGGTGCAATTCGGATACACGATGATGACCGAGCAGTCGGGACCGCGGGCCCTCGTCGAGGACGTGGTGGCGGCCGAGCAGGCCGGCTTCGACTTCTCCGTGACCTCCGACCACTACTTCCCCTGGCTGAAGTCCCAGGGCCACGCCCCGTACGCCTGGAGCGTGCTGGGCGCCGCAGCGCAGGCCACGACCCGCATCCCGCTGATGACGTACGTGACCTGCCCGACCACCCGCTACCACCCGGCCGTCGTGGCGCAGAAGGCCGCGACGCTGCAACTGCTCTCCGAGGGGCGGTTCCGGCTCGGGCTCGGCTCCGGCGAGAGCCTGAACGAACACGTGGTGGGCGGCGGCTGGCCGGACGCCCGGGTGCGGCTCGACAAGCTCGAAGAGGCGGTGGAGATCATCAAGGCGCTCCTCGCCGGCGGCTACGTCAACCACCACGGCCCCCACTTCGACGTGGAGAACGCCAAGCTGTGGGACGTGCCCGACGTGGCCGTGCCGCTCGGCGTCGCCGTCTCCGGCGACCGGTCCTGCGAGATCGCGGGCCGGCTCGCGGACCTGGTGATCGCCACCGAGCCCAAGGAGGAGCTCCTCACCGACTTCGACCGGCACGGCGGCGGCGGAAAGCCCCGCGTCGGCCAGCTGCCCGTCTGCTACGACACCGACCGCGACGCGGCGGTGAAACGCGCCCACGACCAGTTCCGCTGGTCCGTCGGCGGCTGGAAGGTCAATTCGGAACTGCCGGGCCCCTCCGCCTTCGACCAGGCCACGCAGTACGTCCGCCCCGACGACATCGCCGAGGCGGTGCCCTGCGGCGACGACGTCGGGCAGTTCGTGGAAGCGGTGCGCCCCTTCGTCGACGCGGGATTCACCGAGGTCGCCCTCGTCCAGATCGGCGGCGACCACCAGAAGCCCTTCATCGACTGGGCCCAGGAGAAGCTGCTGCCCGCCCTGCGGGCCATGTGACACGCGTACGCGCCCGGGCCGCCGGGCCCGGGCGCGTACGGGGTCACTCAGCGCGCCCGGAGCCGCCGCGCCCGTTGGACGACCGGGCCAACGCCCAGGCCGGGAAGACGAACCAGCAGACGAAGGACCACAGCGCCATCCCGCCCACCAGCCACAGGGCGAGCGAGTTGTGCAGCGCCACGCGCATGATGAGCAGCAGCGCCGAACACATCGTGCAGAACAGCAGCACGAGCCCGAGCAGGGTGAGCCGCGACGCCCAGACCACCGTCTCCGGCTTCAGGTGGCGGCCGGTCAGAAGCCGGTGGAAGCAGACCGGCCCGATCAGCGCAGCCGCCGTGGCCGAACCGAGGAGCACGGTGACGACGTAGATGGTCCGGTCGGCCTCCGACAGGGTGGCGAAGCGCGGCTGGAAGACCACCGCGAGCAGGAAGCCGAAGAGGATCTGCACCCCGGTCTGCGCCACCCGCAGCTCCTGGAGCAGCTCCGTCCAGCGGCGGTCCGCCCGCTCCTCCGTCGTCTCGTTCCGCCCGCGGTGGACGTCCTCGCGGTCGTCCTCCCGGCCGTTCTTCCCGCCTCGTCCGTTGTCCATGTGCGGTGTCCCTCCCTCCCTCGTGCCGAAACCTTTGTGCGCGGGCCGCCCGGCC
>NZ_VJNO01000059.1 GCF_007096885.1 Streptomyces sp. 130
CGGACGACCAGGTGAAGGTGCGCGGCTTCCGCGTCGAGCTCGGCGAGATCGAGGCCGTCCTCGCCGAGCACCCCGGCGTCGCCCGTGCCGCCGTGCTCGTCCGGCACAACGGCGCCCGGGGGGCCGCGCTCGTCGCCTACGTGCAGCCCGCCGCCGGTGCCGCGCCGCGGACCGAGGAGCTGCGGGCGCACCTGCGTGAGCGGCTGCCGGAGTACATGGTGCCGGCCGCCTTCGTCCCGCTCGACGCGCTGCCACTGACCCCGAACGGCAAGCTGGACCGGCACGCCCTGCCCGAGCCCGACGCGGCCGTGACGGCCGGCCGGGCGCCGCGTACGCCCGAGGAACACGTGCTGGCCGGGCTTTTCGCCGAGGTGCTGGGCGTGCCACGGGTCGGGGCCGACGACGACTTCTTCGACCTCGGCGGACACTCCCTGCTCGCCACCCGGCTCGTCGCCCGCGTCCGTAAGACGCTGGGCGTGGAGCTGGCCCTGCCCGCCCTCTTCCGTACGCCGACCGTGGCCGGGCTGGCCGCCGGTCTGGGCACCGCCGGCCGGGCCAGGCCCGCGCTGGAACGGGCGGAGCGCCCCGAGCGGGTGCCGCTGTCCTCCGCGCAGCGCCGCCTCTGGTTCCTGCGCCAGCTGGAGGGCGCCGAATCCGTCTACAACATGCCCCTCGCCTGGCGGCTCACCGGTCCGCTGGACCTCGCCGCCCTCGAAGCGGCGCTGGGCGACCTCGCGGACCGGCACGAGACCCTGCGTACGGTCTTCCCGGCCCAGGACGGGGTGCCCTACCAGCAGGTGCTGTCCGCCGGCGCGACGCCCCCGGCCCTCGCGGTGACCCCGGCCGACGCGCGGAACCTCACGGCGCTGCTGACGGCCGCCGCCGCGCGGGGCTTCGACCTCGCCGCCGAACCGCCCCTGCGCGCGGAGGTGTTCGCGGTCGCGCCCGACGAGCACGTGCTGCTGCTGGTGATGCACCACATCGCCGGCGACGGCTGGTCGCTCGGCCCGCTGGCCGCGGACCTGGGCACCGCCTACGCGGCACGTGTCCGTGGCGAGGCCCCGCAGTGGGCACCGCTTCCCGTGCAGTACGCCGACTACACCCTCTGGCAGCACGAACTGCTCGGCGACGCCTCCGACGAGGACAGCCTGCTCGCCCGGCAGACCGACTACTGGACCCGGACGCTCGCGGGCCTGCCGGAGCATATCCGGCTCCCCGCCGACCGCCCCCACCCCGCCGCCCCCACCAGCTCCGGCGGCCGGCTCGCGATCGAACTGGACGCGGAACTCCACGCCGGACTGGTCCGGCTCGGCCGCGAACACGGCGCCAGCGTGTACATGGTGCTCCAGGCCGCCCTCGCCTCCCTGCTGGACAAGCTGGGCGCGGGCAAGGACATCCCGGTCGGCAGCCTGATCGCCGGCCGCACCGACCAGGCCCTCGACGACCTCATCGGCTTCTTCGTCAACACGCTGGTCCTGCGCACCGACACCTCCGGCGACCCCACGTTCGCCGAACTGCTGGGCCGGGTCCGGGAGAGCGCGCTCGGCGCGTACGCCCACCAGGACCTGCCGTTCGAGCAGGTCGTGGAGGCCCTCAACCCGTCCCGGTCGCTCACGCGTCAGCCCCTGTTCCAGGTGCTGCTCGCCCTCCAGAACGTGCCCCGCACCGACTTCGCGCTGAGCGGTCTGGCCACCGAACCCGTCCTGGTGGGGACACCGACGACGATGTTCGACCTCGGCTTCCACCTGCTGGAGCGCGGCGGCCCCGGCGCCGCCGAGGGCATCGTCGGGCGCGTCGAGTACAGCACCGACCTGTTCGACCCCGCCACCGTGGAGGCACTGGTCGCCCGCTGGCTGCGGCTGCTCGCGGCGGTCGTCGCCGAGCCGGGGCTCCCGCTCAGCCGCATCGACGTCCTCACCACCGACGAACGCCACGAACTGCTGGTCGCCCGCAACGACACCGCCCGCCCCGCCGCCGGCACCACCCTGCCCGCGCTCTTCGAGGAGCGGGTCCGGGCCACCCCAAACGCCCCGGCCGTGGTCTTCGAGGACACCGTGCTGTCGTACGGCGAACTGAACCGCCGGGCCAACCGCCTCGCCCACGCGCTGATCGCGCGCGGAGTGGGCCCCGAGCAGGTCGTCGCCCTCCGGCTGCCGCGCTCCGCCGAGCTGGTGGTGGCGGTCCTCGCGGTGCTCAAGACGGGCGCGGCCTACGTGCCGGTGGACCCGGACTACCCGGCCGCCCGCATCGCGTACATGCTGCGGGACGCGCGCCCGGCCGTGGTCCTCGACGACCTCGCCGCCGTCACACCGGCCGGCACGCTGCCGGAGCACGATCCCGGCGTCCGCGCGGACACGCGCCACCCGGCCTACGTCATCTACACCTCGGGCTCCACCGGACGGCCCAAGGCCGTCGTCATGCCCGCCGCCGCCCTGCTCAACCTGCTGGCCTGGCACCACCGGGCCGTCGGCGGCGAACCCGGCACGCGCACCGCGCAGTTCACCGCGATCAGCTTCGACGTCTCCGTGCAGGAGATGCTGTCCGCGCTGCTGTACGGCAAGACCCTCGTGGTGCCCACCGACGAGCAGCGCCGCAGCGCGGAGCTGTTCGCCCACTGGCTGGACCGCCACCGCGTCCAGGAGCTGTTCGCGCCGAACCTGGTGGTCGAGGCGCTGGCCGAGGCCGCCGAAGAGGCCGGTCTCGACCTGCCGCACCTGAGGCTCGTCGCCCAGGCCGGGGAGGCGATGCGCCTCGGCGGTGCCGTACGCCGCTTCGCCGCCCGGCCCGGCCGGGTCCTGCACAACCACTACGGCCCCGCCGAGACCCACGTCATCACCGCCTACGCCCTCCCGGCCGACCCCGCCGACTGCCCGCGGCCCGTGCCGATCGGCCGCCCGGTCGACAACTGCCGGGTCTACGTGCTGGACGAGGCCCTGCGCCCGGTCGCCCCCGGCGTCCTGGGCGAGCTGTACCTCGCCGGAGCCGGGCTCGCCCGCGGCTACCTCGACCGGCCCGGGCTGAGCGCCGGACGTTTCGTCGCCGACCCGTACGGGCCGGCCGGCACGCGCATGTACCGCACCGGCGACCTGGTGCGCTGGGGAGCCCACGGCGAGCTGGAGTTCGCCGGCCGCGTCGACCACCAGGTCAAGGTGCGCGGCTTCCGCATCGAGCCCGGCGAGATCGAGGCCGAGCTCACCGCGCACCCGGGCGTCTCGCAGGTCGCGGTCCTCGCCCGGGAGGAGCGGATCGTCGCCTATGTCGTCCCGGCGGACCCGGCCGCGACGACCCCGGCCGCACTGGCCGCGTACCTCGGTGAGCGGGTGCCGGACTACCTGGTGCCGTCCGCGTTCGTGCTGCTGGACGCGTTGCCGCTGACGCCGAACGGGAAGCTGGACCGGGCGGCGCTGCCCGCGCCCGACGCCGTGTCCACGGGGGGCGGCCGGGCGCCGCGCACCCCGCAGGAGCAGATCCTGTGCGAGCTCTTCGCCGACGTCCTGGGCCTCGCCCGGGTCGGGGCGGACGACGACTTCTTCGCCCTCGGCGGGCACTCCCTGCTCGCCACCCGGCTCGTCTCGCGGGTCCGGGCGACCCTCGGGATCGAACTGGAGCTGCGCGCACTGTTCCGGACCCCGACCCCGGCCGGGCTGGCGGCCGGGCTGCACGGCGCCGGCACCGCGCGCCGCGCTCTCGTGCCCCGCCCCCGCCGCGAGATGCTGCCGCTGTCCTTCGCCCAGCGCCGTCTCTGGTTCCTCCAGCAGTTCGGCGCGCCGAGCGCCACCTACCACATGCCGCTGGCCCTGCGGCTCTCCGGCGACCTCGACCGGGACGCGCTCGGCGCCGCCCTGGTCGACGTGATGACCCGGCACGAAACCCTGCGCACGGTGTTCCCGCACACCGGGGGCATCCCGCACCAGCGCGTGCTGGACACCGCCGAGGCCGGCGTCCCGCTGACCGTCCGGCCGGCCGGCGAGTCCGAGGTGCCCGGGCTGCTCCGGGACGCCGCCGTGCGCGGCTTCGACCTCACCACCGAGATCCCGCTGCGCGCCGAGCTGTTCGCCGTCGCGCCCGACGAGCACGTGCTGCTCCTGGTCATGCACCACATCGTCGGGGACGGCTGGTCCATGGGCCCGCTCGCCCGCGACCTGGCCGCCGCCTACACCACCCGGCGCAGTGGCGGGGTCCCCGAGTGGCCGCCGCTGCCGGTGACCTACGCCGACTACACCCTGTGGCAGCACGAGATCCTCGGCGACGAGAACGACCCCGACAGCCTCTTCTCCCGCCAGGTCGCCTACTGGCAGCGGACGCTGGCGGGCATGCCCGAACAGCTGCTCCTCCCCGCCGACCGGCCGCGCCCGGCCGTCATGTCGTACGGCGGTGCCGTGCTGGAACTCCGCATCGACGCGGAACTGCACGCCCGTCTCGCGGAGTTGGCGCGACGGTCCGGGGCAACCCTCTTCATGGTGCTGCAGGCGGGTCTGGCCGCGCTGTACACGCGGTTGGGTGCGGGGACGGACATCGCGATCGGGAGTCCGATCGCGGGGCGTACGGATGAGGCGCTGGACGATCTGGTCGGGTTCTTCGTGAACACGCTGGTGCTGCGGACGGACACGAGTGGTGATCCCGGTTTCGGTGAGCTGCTGGGGCGGGTGCGGGAGACGGCTCTGTCGGCTTACGCGCATCAGGACGTGCCGTTCGAGCATCTGGTGGAGGCGCTGAACCCCTCCCGGTCGCTGTCCCACCACCCCCTCTTCCAGACCGGTCTCGTCGTGCAGAACGCGCCGGGCGGCGCCTTCGACCTGCCCGGCGTCCAGGTCTCCGCGATGCCCGTGCTCACCGGGACCGCACGGCTCGACCTGACCTTCGGCTTCGCGGAGGAGTACGGCCCGGACGGCGAGCCGGCCGGCCTCAGCGGCGCCGTGGAGTACAGCACCGACCTGTTCGACCGGGCGACGGTCGAGGCACTGGCCGCCAGGTGGACCAGGCTGCTGGCCGAGGCGGTCGCCGCGCCGGAACGCCCGATCGGCGAGCTCGGCCTGCTGTCCGACGAGGAGCGCGCCGAGCTGCTGCCCGCAGTGGCGGCCGAGGACGCCGGAACGAGCCTGCCGGAGCTGTTCGCGGCCCAGGTGGCGGCGGCGCCGGACGCGGTCGCGCTCGTCTGCGGCGACGATCAGCTGACGTACGGTCAACTCGACGCCCGTGCGAACCGGTTCGCTCATGCGCTGATCGGGCGTGGGGTGGGTCCGGAGCAGGTGGTGGCGGTGGCTCTGCCGAGGTCGGTGGAGTCGGTCGTCGCGGTGCTGGGTGTGCTGAAGGCCGGTGCCGCGTATCTTCCGGTTGATCCGGCGTATCCGCGCGCTCGGATCGCGTACATGCTGGACGACGCGCGTCCGGTGCTCGTGGTGGACGATCCGGCGATGGTGTCGGAGGGGGAGTGGCCGGAGAGCGATCCGCAGGTCGCGGTGGATGTGCGGAACCCGGCCTACGTCATCTACACCTCCGGCTCGACCGGCCGCCCCAAGGGCGTCGTCGTGAGCCACGCGGGCGTGTCGCGCCTGGCGGCGGTGCAGGCCGACCGGCTCGGCGTGGCGGCGGGGAGCCGGGTGCTCCAGTTCGCCTCGCCCAGCTTCGACGCGTCCTTCTGGGACCTGTCCAGTGCGCTGCTGACCGGCGCCGCGCTCGTCCTCGCCCCCGCCGACGCCCCGCTGGACGCCCTGGCGGACCCGGGGCCGGCCGTCACCCACGTCACACTGCCGCCCTCGGCCCTCGCCGCCCTGGGCGACGCCGGACTCACGGCCTCCACCCTGGTGGTGGCGGGCGAGGCGTGCCCGCCCGAGCTGGTGGCGCGGTGGGCGCCCGGACGCCGGATGATCAACGCGTACGGCCCGACCGAGACCACGGTCTGCGCGACCATGAGCGACCCGCTCGACCCAGGCACCGGCGTGCCGCCCATCGGCCGCCCGGTCGCGGACTTCCGGGCCTACGTGCTGGATGAACGGCTGCGTCCGGTGCCGCCGGGCGTGACCGGCGAGCTGTACGTCGCGGGCCCCGGCCTGGCACGCGGCTACCTGGGCCGCCCGGCCCTGACGGCGGGACGGTTCACGGCCTGCCCGTTCGGTCCGGCCGGCGCGCGGATGTACCGCACCGGCGACCTGGTCCGGCGCCGGGGCGACGGCGAGCTGGAGTACGCCGGCCGCGCCGACCAGCAGGTGAAGGTGCGCGGCTTCCGGATCGAGCCGGGGGAGGTCGAGGCCGCGCTGGCCGCGCACCCCGGCGTCGCCCAGGCCGCCGTCGTGGCCCGGGACGACCGGCTCGTCGGCTACGTGGTGCCGGTCACCGCTGCCACCGTACGCCCCGCCGAGCTGGCTGCCCATCTGCGCGAGCGGCTGCCGGACTACCTGGTGCCGTCCGCGTTCGTGCTGCTGGACGCGTTGCCGCTGACGCCGAACGGGAAGCTGGACCGGGCGGCGCTGCCCGCGCCCGACGCCGTGTCCACGGGGGGCGGCCGGGCGCCGCGCACCCCGCAGGAGCAGATCCTGGCCGAGCTGTTCGCCGAGGTCCTCGACGTGCCACGGGTCTCGGTCGACGACGACTTCTTCGACCTGGGCGGGCACTCCCTGCTCGCCACCAGGCTGGTCGCCCGGGTGCGCTCGGTGCTCGGGGCGGAGCTCGGACTGCGCGCCCTCTTCCAGACGCCCACGGTGGCCGGACTGGCCGGGATGCTGGCGGCGGAGGAGGGGGTGCGCCCGGCGCTCACCGCGTACGAGCGGCCCGACCTGGTGCCGCTGTCCTTCGCCCAGCGCCGCCTGTGGTTCCTGCACCGCATGGACGCCACCGCCGCCACGTACCACATCCCGCTGGCGCTCCAGCTGACCGGAACGCTCGACCGGGGCGCGCTCGACCGGGCGCTGGCCGATGTGGTGGCCCGGCACGAGAGCCTGCGGACGGTCTTCCAGGAGGTCGACGGCGTACCCTGCCAGCGCCTGCTGGAACCGGCCGCCGTCCGGCTCCGGGCCCGCCCGGCCGAGGTGCCGGCGGACGAACTGCCCCACCTGCTCGCCGAGTCCGCCCGCCAGCCCTTCGACCTGGCGGCCGAACCGCCGCTGCGGGCCGAGCTGTTCACGGTCGCCCCCGACGAACACGTGCTGCTGCTGGTCATGCACCACATCGCCGCCGACGGCTGGTCCACCGGGCCGCTGGCCCGCGACCTCGCCGAGGCGTACGCGGCACGCTGCGAGGGCCGGACGGCGGACAGGCCGGCGCTGCCCGTCCAGTACGCCGACTACACGCTCTGGCAGCGAGACCTGCTGGGTGACGCGGCCGACCCGGAGAGCCGGTTCGCCGAACAACTCGGCTACTGGAAGCGCCAGCTGGCCGGCCTGCCGGAACTGCTCCCCCTGCCCACCGACCGCCCCCGCCCGGCCGTCGCCGGTCAGCAGGGCGACCACATCGGCCTGGAACTCGACGCCGAACTGCATCGCGCCCTGAAGGAGTTGGCCAGGCAGTCCGGGACCAGTCTGTTCATGGTGCTGCAGGCCGCTCTCGCCGCGCTGTACACGCGGCTGGGTGCGGGAACGGACATCGCGATCGGGAGTCCGATCGCGGGGCGTACGGATGAGGCGCTGGACGATCTGGTCGGGTTCTTCGTGAACACGCTGGTGCTGCGGACGGACACGAGCGGCGATCCTGGTTTCGGTGAGCTGCTGGGGCGGGTGCGGGAGACGGCTCTGTCGGCTTACGCGCATCAGGACGTGCCGTTCGAGCATCTGGTGGAGGCGCTGAACCCCTCCCGGTCGCTGTCCCACCACCCCCTCTTCCAGACCATCCTGGCCGTGCAGAACGCCCCGGCCGGCCGGTTCTCGCTGCCCGGCCTGGACGTCACGACCTACGCGGTCGCGACCGGCACCGCGAAGTTCGACCTCGGCGTGAGCATGGTCGAGCGGTTCGGCCCGGACGGCACCCCGGCCGGCATCGTCGGCGCCGTCGAATACGCCACCGCCCTCTTCGACCGCACGACGGTCGAGGCGCTGGTCAGGCGCTGGACGCTGCTGCTGAAGGCCGTCACCGCCGACCCGGAACAGCCGATCGGCGGGATCGACCTCCTCGACGCCGAGGAGCGGCACCGGCTGCTGGAGCGGGACAACGCGACCGCCCGTGACGTCGGCGCGGTCCCCCTGCCCCGGGCCTTCGCGGCCCAGGTGGCGGCGACGCCGGACGCGGTCGCGCTCGTCTGCGGCGACGAGCGGCTGACGTACGGTCAGCTCGATGCTCGTGCGAACCGGTTCGCTCATGCGTTGATCGGGCGTGGGGTGGGTCCGGAGCAGGTGGTGGCGGTGGCTCTGCCGAGGTCGGTGGAGTCGGTCGTCGCGGTGCTGGGTGTACTGAAGGCCGGTGCCGCGTATCTTCCGGTTGATCCGGCGTATCCGCGGGCTCGGATCGCGTACATGCTGGACGACGCGCGTCCGGTGCTCGTGGTGGACGATCCCGCGATGGTGTCGGAGGGGGAGTGGCCCGAGACCGATCCGCAGGTCGCGGTGGATGTGCGGAACCCGGCCTACGTCATCTACACCTCCGGCTCGACCGGCCGCCCCAAGGGCGTCGTCGTCGCACACGGTGGTGTGGCGAGCCTGGTCGCCGGGCAGATCGAGCGGTTCGCGGTCGCCCCCGACAGCCGTGTCCTCCAGTTCGCCTCGCCCAGCTTCGACGCCTCGGTGTCGGAGATCTGCACCGCCCTGCTCAGCGGCGCCGCGCTCGTGCTGCCCCCGGCGGCCGGGCCCCTCGCCGCACTCACCGACCCGGACCTCGGCATCACCCATGCCACGGTCCCGCCGTCCGTCCTCGCCGCCGTGCCCGACGGGGCCGTGACCGCGTCCACCCTGGTGGTGGCGGGCGAGGCGTGCCCGCCCGAGCTGGTGGCGCGGTGGGCGCCCGGGCGCCGGATGATCAACGCGTACGGCCCGACCGAGACCACGGTCTGCGCGACCATGAGCGACCCGCTCGACCCCGGCACCGGCGTGCCGCCCATCGGCCGGCCCATCGCCAACGCCCGGGTGTACGTGCTGGACGACCGGCTGCGGCCGGTGCCGCCGGGCGTGACCGGGGAGCTGTACGTGGCGGGCGCCGGTCTCGCCCGCGGATACCTGAACCGGCCCGGACTGACGGCGGGCAGGTTCGTCGCCTGCCCGTTCGCCCCCGGTGAGCGCATGTACCGCACCGGCGACCTGGTCCGCCGCCTGGGCGACGGACAGCTGGACTACGCGGGACGCGCCGACGACCAGGTGAAGGTGCGCGGCTTCCGCGTCGAGCCCGGCGAGATCGAGGCCGCGCTCGCCGCACACCCCGCCGTCGCGCAGTCCGCCGTCGTGGCCCAGGACGACCGGCTCGTCGGCTACGTCGTGCCGCACCAGGACACGGCCCGGGACAGCGGTCTCGAAGCGGACCAGGTGGGGGAGTGGCAGGACATCTACGACGCCCTGCCCATCGCCCCCGACACAGCGCCCTTCGGCGACAACTTCGTCGGATGGAACAGCAGTTACGACGCACAGCCCATCCCCGAGGAGCAGATGCGGGAATGGCGCGACGCCACCGTGTCCCGCATCCTCGGCCTCCGCCCCCGGCGGGTGCTCGAAATCGGCGTCGGTACCGGCCTGCTGCTCTCCCGGATCGCTCCCCACTGCGAGAGCTACTGGGCGACCGACTTCTCCGCCACCGCCATCGACGCGCTGACCGCCCAGGTGGCCCGGGAGGAACGGCTCGCGGGGCGCGTGGTGCTCCAGACCCGTCCGGCACACGACACGGACGGGCTGCCGGCCGGTGCGTTCGACACCATCGTCATCAACTCGGTGGTGCAGTACTTCCCCTCCGCCGACTACCTCGCCGACGTCATCCGCAAGCTGATGGGGCTGCTCGCCCCCGGCGGCGCCCTGTTCGTCGGAGACGTACGCAACCTCCGGCTGCTGCGCCCCTTCGCCACCGCCGTCCAATTGCACCGGACGGGCGACGACGCCGACCCCGCCGCCGTACGCCGCGCGGTGGAGCAGGCGGTCAGGGTGGAGAAGGAACTCCTCGTCGACCCGGACTTCTTCACCGTCCTGAGGGCGCACGGCACGGACATCGGCGCGGTGGCCGTGGAGGTCAAGCGCGGCCGCCACCACAACGAACTGAGCCGCTACCGCTACGACGTCACGCTGCACAAGGCCCCGGCCGCCCCGGAGCCCGCGCCCCGGACCGTCGAGCTGGCCTGGGGCCGGGACATCGCGGGCCCGGACGGGCTGCGCGACCTGCTCGCCGAACCGCCCGCCGGCGTCCTGCGGATCACCGGAGTCCCGAACCGCCGTGTCGTGCGGGAAGCCGCCCTCGCCCGAGCGCTGCACGAGGAGGACGGCGCCCTCGCGGAGCTGCTGGAACGGCTGCACGCCCCGGACGAGGAGACCGGCCTCCCCGACCCCGAGGACTTCCACGCCCTCGGCCGGGCCGCCGGCCGCGTGGTCTCCGTCACCTGGTCGGCCACCTCCAGCGACGCCCTGGACGTGGTGTTCGCCGACCCGGAGGCGCTCCACGGCTCCCCGGTCGAGTACCGCCCGGCCGCAAGCGCCGACCGGGCGCCGTCCTCGCTGACCAACCGCCCGACCGGTAGCCGGAGCACCGGCGCCCTCCTCGGTGAACTCCGCGACTGGCTGCGCGAACGGCTCCCCGACTACCTGGTCCCGTCGGTGTTCATGGCGCTGGACGCCCTGCCGCTGACGGCCAGCGGGAAGCTGGACCGGCGCGCACTGCCCGCGCCCGACCTCGGCCCGGCCGCCGGCGGACGGGCGCCCCGCACCCCGCAGGAGCAGCTGCTCGCGGAGCTGTACGCCGAAGTACTCGGACTCGCCCAGGTCGGAGTGGACGACAGCTTCTTCGACCTCGGCGGGCACTCGCTGCTCGCGACCCGCCTGGCCTCCCGGGTCCGGGCGACCCTCGGCGCGGAGCTGGAGGTCCGCACCCTCTTCGAGACCCCGACCGTGGCCGGTCTCGCCGCCCGCCTCGACGGCGCCGGAGCGGCGCGCCCCGCGCTGACCGCGCTGCCGCGCCCGGAGCGGGTGGAGCTGTCCTTCGCCCAGCGCCGGCTGTGGTTCCTGCACCGGATGGACGGGCCGGGCGCCACGTACAACATGCCGCTCGCGCTGAGTCTGACCGGCAGCCTGGACCGGGCCGCCCTGCACGCCGCGCTCGCGGACGTCGTCGCGCGGCACGAGAGCCTGCGCACGGTGTTCCGCGAGACCGACGGGACCCCGCACCAGGTCGTGCTGGACCCGGCGCAGGCGCACCCCGCGCTGCCCGTTACGGAGCTCGACGAGAGCGCGCTGCCCGGGCGCCTGGCCGAGGCGGCGCGGCGCGGCTTCGACCTGGCGGCCGAGCCCCCGGTCCGGGCCGAGCTGTTCGCGCTCGCCCCCGACCGGCACGTGCTGCTCGTCGTCGTGCACCACATCGCCGCCGACGGCTGGTCCATGGGCCCGCTCTCCGCCGACCTCGCGACCGCGTACGCCGCTCGCTGCCGCGACGAGGAACCGGCCTGGTCCCCGCTGCCCGTGCAGTACGCCGACTACACCCGCTGGCAGCGCGACCTGCTCGGCGACGCCGGCGACCCGGACAGCCTGTTCGCCCGGCAGCTCGCCTACTGGCGCGACGAGCTCGACGGCATCCCGCAGCAGCTCCAGCTCCCCGCCGACCGGCCCCGGCCGCCCGTCGCCTCCCAGCGCGGCGATCGGGTCGTCGTCCGGCTCGACCCCGAGCTGCACCAGGCCCTGCGCGACCTGGCCGCCGAACGCGGCGCCAGCATGTTCATGGTGCTCCAGGCCGGACTCGCCGCGCTGCTCACCCGGCTCGGCGCCGGCCCGGACATCCCCATCGGCAGCCCGATCGCCGGCCGCACCGACCAGGCGCTGGACGAGCTCGTCGGCTTCTTCGTCAACACCCTCGTCCTGCGCACCGACACCGGCGGCGACCCCGGCTTCGCCGAACTCCTCGGCCGGGTCCGGCAGAAGGCGCTCACCGCGTACGACCACCAGGACGTGCCGTTCGAATACCTGGTGGAGGTGGCCAACCCGGTGCGGTCCCTGGCCCACCACCCGCTGTTCCAGGTCATGCTGGCCCTGCAGAACGCGCCGCTCGGCGACTTCGCGCTGCCCGGCCTGGAAACGGGCCACCTGGAGGCACCGACCGGGACGTCCCGGGTCGACCTGACCTTCAGCCTGGCCGAGCAGTTCCGTCCGGACGGCGGCGCCGACGGGCTGGTCGGTGCGGTGGAGTACGCCACCGACCTGTTCGACGCCGCCACCGTGGAGCTGCTGTTCGAGCGCTGGGCCCGGCTGCTGCGGGCGGCCGTCGCCGAACCGGACCGGCCGATCAGCGGGATCGACCTCATGTCCGCCGCCGAACGCCACCGGCTGCTCCACGAGTTCAACGACACCGCCGCGGAACTGCCCGCGGACGCGGTGCCGGCGCTGTTCGCCCGGCAGGTGCGGGCCACCCCCGACGCCGTCGCCGTCGTGGCGGACGGCACCGAGCTGACCTACGCGGAGCTCGACCGGCGGGCCGGCACGCTGGCCCGGGCCCTGATCCGCCAGGGCGTACGGCCCGAGACCCCGGTCGCCGTCATGCTCGACCGCTCGGCCGAGCTGGTCGTGGCGATCCTGGCCGTCATCAAGGCGGGCGGCGCCTACGTCCCGCTCGACCCGCGCTTCCCGGCCTCCCGGATCGACCTGATCCTCCGGGAGAGCGGTGCCGCCCTGGTCCTCACCCAGGAGGTCCTGGCCGCCCTGGAGGGGTCCGGGAGCCATGAGCCGGACGCCGGGAACGTGCCGTGCGAACCAGGACAGCTGGCGTACATCATGTACACCTCCGGCTCGACCGGGCGGCCGAAGGGCGTGGCCGTCACCCACCGGGACGTGGTGGGCCTCGCCCTGACCCCCGAGTGGCGGGGCGGCGGCCACGAGCGCGTGCTGATGCACTCCCCGACCGCCTTCGACCTCTCCACGTACGAACTGTGGGTGCCGCTGCTCAACGGCGGCCGGATCGTCGTCGCACCGCCCGGACAGCTCGACCTCGACCTGCTCCAGCACACCGTCGCCGCGCACGGGGTGACCGGACTCTGGCTGACCGCCGGGCTGTTCCGGCTCGTCGCCGAGGAGCGCCCCGGGCTGCTCGCCGGAGTGCGCGAGGTGTGGACCGGCGGTGACGTGGTCTCCCCGGCCGCCGTCGCCCGGGTCCTCGCCGCCTGCCCCGGCACCGAGGTCGTCAACGGCTACGGACCCACCGAGGCCACCACCCTGGCCACCCGCCACCCGGTGCGCGGCCTCCCCGAGAACGCCGCGACCGTGCCGATCGGCGGCCCCATGGCGAACATGCGCGCCTATGTGCTGGACGACCGGCTGCGCCCGCTGCCGGCCGGCCTGGTCGGCGAGCTGTACCTCGCGGGCACGGGGGTGGCGCGCGGCTACCTCGGCCGGCCCGGCCTGACCGCGGAGCGCTTCACCGCCGACCCGTACGGGCCCGCCGGGAGCCGGATGTACCGCACCGGCGACCTCGCCCGGTGGCGTGCTGACGGCACGCTGGACTTCGCCGGGCGCGTCGACCACCAGGTCAAGCTGCGCGGCCAGCGCATCGAGCCCGGCGAGATCGAAGCCGTCCTGGCGGGCTGCCCCGAAGTCGCCCAGGCGGCCGTCGTCGCCCGTGAGGACCGGCCCGGGGACAAGCGCCTCGTCGCCTACCTGGTGCCCGCCCCCGGCACCGTGCCGGAGGCCGCCGAGCTGTCCGGCCGGCTGCGCCGCGAACTGCCCGACTTCATGGTCCCGGCGGCCTTCGTCACGGTGGACGCGCTGCCGCTGACCGCCAACGGCAAGCTGGACCGGGCCGCCCTGCCCGCCCCGGACTACGGGGTGTCGGGCGTGGGACGCGGGCCCCGGACCCCGCAGGAGCAGCTGCTGTGCGGCCTGTTCGCCGAAGTACTCGGACGCGAACACGTGGGCATCGACGACGGCTTCTTCGACCTCGGCGGACACTCGCTGCTGGCCGCCCGGCTGGCCGCGCGCGTCCGCGAGACCCTGGGCCTGGAACTGGGGCTGCGGATGCTGTTCGAGGCGCCGACCGTCGCCGGACTCACCGAACGCCTCGCCATGGACAACCCCGACGACGCGCTCGACGTGCTGCTCCCGCTGCGTTCGACCGGCACGGAGACACCGCTGTTCTGCGTCCACCCCGGCGGCGGCATCAGCTGGTCGTACAGCGGGCTGCTCAACCACGTCGGCCCGCAGCACCCGGTCTACGCCATCCAGGCGCGCGGCCTCGGACGCCCCGAACCGCTGCCCAAGTCGTACGAGGAGATGGCGGCCGACTACGCCGACCACGTCCAGAAGATCCAGCCGCAGGGGCCGTACCTGCTGCTCGGCTGGTCCGCGGGCGGACTGATCGCCCACGCACTCGCCTGCGAACTCCGGGCGCGCGGCGAACGGACCGCGCTCCTGGCCGTCCTCGACGCCTACCCGGTGAAGGACGTCCGGTTCGAGGACGAGCCCGTGCCCACCGTGCGGGACGTGCTCGTCGGCGTGCTCGACGTCGACCCGGCCGAGCTGGGCGACCGCGACATCACCTACGCGGAGGTCGCCGAGGTGCTGAACCGGCGCGGCAGCGCCCTCGCCGGGCTCGACGAACGGCAGGTCGAGGTCATCGTCGACATCATGATCAACAACGCGAAGCTGGCGGTCGACTTCGTACCCGGCCGTCACGACGGCGACCTGCTGCTGTTCAACTCCACGATCGACCGGGGCCAGGACGACGCCGGACCGGACGTCTGGCGCCCGTACGTCACCGGCCGGATCGAATCCCACGAGATCACCACCCGGCACGACCAGATGACCCGGGCCGGCTCGCTGGCCCAGATCGGACCGGTCCTGGCCGCCAGGATCGCCGAGGCCACCGGAGAGACCGGTGACATCACCCTTTCCCCTCAGGAGGACTGACCCATGACCAACCCCTTCGACGACCAGGACGGCACCTTCCTCGTCCTCGTCAACGACGAGAACCAGCACTCGCTCTGGCCCGAGTTCGCCGACGTCCCGGCCGGCTGGACCGTCGTCCACGGCCCCGGCACCCACGCCGCCTGCCTGGAGCACATCGAGCGGAACTGGACCGACATGCGGCCCAAGAGCCTCGCCGACGCGATGGACGCCCAGCGGTAACGCGGCCGACATGACCACCACCGAAACCCCGGCCGGGGGGCGCGCCCCCCCCCGCCCCCCCCCCCGCCCCCCCCCCCCGCCCCCCCCGCGCCCCCCCCCCCCCCCCCCCCCCCCCCCCCCCCCCACCCCCCCCCCCCCCCCCCCCCCCCCCCCGGCCCCCCCCCCCGCCCCCGCCCCCCCCCCCCCCCCCCCCCCCCCCCGGCGGGGGCCCCCCCCCCCGGGGGCCCCCGCCCCGGTCCGAGACCTCGGCGCCGCCCTGCTCACCCCTCAGGCCCGGCGCGACCCCTACCCGCTCTACGCCCGCATGCGGCGTGAGGACCCGGTCCACCGCAGCCCCCAGGGCGTCTGGTACCTCACCCGGTACGCCGACGTGGAGGCGGCGCTGGGCGACCTGCGGCTGTCCAACGACCGGGACAGGATGACCCGGGCCTACAGCGCCCTCGGCGGCGACCTCAAGGAGTTCAGCCGGCTCACCGACCGGCTCGGCCGGGTGATGAGCAACACCGACCCGCCGGACCACGCCCGGCTGCGCAAGCTCGCCAACCGGGCGTTCACCGCCCGCCGGGTCGAGGCCCTGCGCGACCGCGTCCAGCACCTCGTGGACCGGCTCATCGACGCGGCGGTCGCCGCCGGCCCGGAGATGGAGCTGATCGAGGCGTTCGCCTCCCCGCTGCCCATGTCCGTCGTCTGCGAGCTCTTCGGCATCCCCGAGGAGGACCGGCCCCGGGTCAAGGACTGGTTCCGCCGCTTCGACCGGCTCAGCGAGGACATCGCCGAGTCCGAGAAGGCCATCGACCAGTACGAGGACTACCTGTCCGGGCTCATCCGGCAGCGCCGGCGCGCACCCGGAGACGACCTCATCAGCGCCCTGGTCGCCACCCAGACGCAGGACGACCGGCTCACCGACTCCGAACTGCTCTCCACCTGCTTCGTCCTCATCACCGCGGGCGACGAGACCACCACGCACCTCATCACCAACGGTGTGCTCGCCCTGCTGCGCCACCCGGACCAGCTGGCCCGGCTCCGCGAGGACCCCGGGCTCATGCGCGGCGCCGTCGAGGAGCTGGCCCGCTACGACACGGTGACCCAGGCCATCGTCCGGGTCGTCGCCGAGGACCTGGAGATCGGCGGACAAACCCTGCGCGAGGGCGAGTTGGTGTACCTCTTCCTCGGTGCGACCAACCGGGACCCCGAACGCTTCGACGACCCCGACCGGCTCGACCTGACCCGGACCGGGAACCGCCACCTCAGCTTCGGCCACGGCCCCCACTTCTGTCTCGGCGGCCCGCTCGCCCGGCTCCAGACGGAGGTGGCGATCGGCACGCTGGTACGCCGGCTGCCGGGCCTGCGGCCGGCCGGGGGAGCGGAGCTGGAGTGGCGGCCCAATCCGCTGCAACGAAGGCTGACCGCCCTCCCCCTCACCTACTGACCGTGCAAGACGACGAAGGAGCAGTACCGACCATGGCTAGAGAATTCCGGGTCCGCAGGCAGCAGGACCTGCCCGTCGCACCCGAGCAGGTGTGGAACGCGGTCGCCACCGCCGCCGGGAACCTCGGCTGGCTCTACCCGATGGAGATCGAACCGCGCGTCGGCGGAAAGGTCACCCGGGGCGACGCCACCGTCGTGGCCTGGGAGCCGCCGCACCACCTCGCGCTGCGGGCCACCCAGGACGGCGGGTTCTCCAACACGCTCAGCTACCGGGTGGAGCCGGCCGACGACGGCACGAGCCACCTGCGCATGGGCATCCACTGGGTGCACACGGGCGTCGTGGACGATGCCTGGAACTGGGACGCCAAGACGGACGTGGCGGAGAAGTACGTCGACTTCCACCAGCACGCGTTGACGGAGTACCTCCGCCACTTCGCCGGCCGCCCCGCCGTGTACGTACGGGCCCACCGCCCCGAACCGACCGCCGACCCGGCCGACTTCGCCGCCCTGCGCCGCCGACTCGGCCTCGCCGACGACGCGGCCGTCGGCGACCGGTTCACCCTCCTGGCCCCCGAGCCGGTGGAGGTGACCGTCGACTGGCTCAGCACCGACTTCGTCGGCCTGCGCGGCCCGGACGCGCTCTACCGGTTCTTCAACGGCAGCTCCTGGAACGTACCGATCTGGCTCGGCCACCACCTGTTCGCCGAGGACGCCGACGAGCGGCAGGCCACCGAGATGTGGTCGGCGTGGCTCAACGAGCCGTCGCGGGAGCACTGATGGAGACCTCCACGCAGACCCTGCTGTTCGCCGCCGAACTCATCGAGGAGAACGGCACCTACACCCTCGTCGTGGAGGACGTGGCCAAGGGCACCGTCCAGTCCACACCGGTCCCCAGGGCGATGGTCGACAAACTCCCGGTCTTCCTCGCGACGCTCACCGCGAAACTCGGCCCGGTACGGCAGCGCCGCGGCCGGTAGCCGGCCCTCGGCGCAGCAGCGAGCGCCGGCGCTCGGCGGCCGCCCTGCCGGCGGGGGACAGGCACCACGTCCACCACGAGTCGAGCGCCCGCGCGGACAGCGTTTCGGCCGGGATCACCGCGGGCCACCGCACCACCCTCGCCTGCGCGGACACCTTGGCCCCGCCGCGTACCGGGTCCACCACCAGGGCCGGTACGCCCATGCTCAGCGCCAGGACCATCCCGTGCAGGCGGTCCGTGACCACGAGGTCGAGACGGCCGAGCAGGGAGAGGAACTGGTCGCCGGTCCGGCACAGCCGCCAGTCGCCGCGGGCCAGCCGGGTCTCCGCCTCGACCGGCGCGCAGTCCTTGGTGGGCAGCCAGGCGTACAGCGCCTCGGCCACCCGGTCGTGCTCGCGCCGCCGCGCGTACTCGCCCTGGCCGTGCGTGAGGGCGACCCCCACCACGGGCGCGTCCGGCCGGGTGCGCGCGGAGAGCGCCAGGTCGGGCAGGAGGCCCTCCCCGTCGCGGTCGCGGGCCACGATCCGCTCGAACCCGCGCACCGCCGCGGATTCCTCGTCCACCACGCTCACCCCGACGGCGGTCCGCCGGCACGAGGCATAGCGCTCGTGCAGCCGGGTGAGCTGCTCCCCGTGCACCGGACCGCAGACGAAGAGCACCTGCTCGTACCGGCCGGGGTGCGCGGCCTCCAGGGTCAGGGCCCCGGGGGCGAAGTGCGGGCTCCAGGCGGAGTCGTGCGGGACACCCAAACGGCCCAGCGCCTCGCGGACCGCCCGCTCCGCGAGAAAGTCACCGGCGGTCACCTCGCCGTCCGGGAAGCTGAACCACCCGGTGACCAGCACACGCCCCGTCGCACTGCGCGGACGCAGGAGCCGATCGAGAACGCCGTCCAGGCTCTGCCCCATGATCTCCTCCTGTTCCCGGATTCATTCCAACGGTAGTCCCGAAGATGCGCGGACGGCTTACTCCGGCAGGATCCATGAGGGAGAAGCGAATGGCGGGAACGCGGCTCGGTGCCGCCGGGACGGACGACCGCGCACAGCGGTCGAAGCCCGTGCGTTCAGGAACTCCCGTATCTCTGAAAGGAGATGGGATACATGGTGTCCTTGGAATCCGATCGGTTTCCCTGGCGGAACGCCCTGGTGACAGGCGGTGCCGGTTTTCTCGGCTCGCATTTGTGCGACCGCCTGCTGGCCGGGGGAGTGACGGTCGACTGCGCCGACAACCTGGCCTCCGGATCACTGCGGAACATCGCGCACCTCGCCGGCGAGAAAGGTTTCCGGTTTCTCCGCCTCGACATCTCCGACCCGTCCTGCGTACGGGAATTGAGCGGGCCCTACGACCTCGTCCTGCATTTCGCCTGCCCCGCCTCGCCCGCCGACTACCTGCGCATGCCGCTGGAGACGCTGGACGTCGGCAGCCTCGGCACGCGCAACATGCTCGGCATCGCCGCCCGGGACGGGGCGCGCCTGCTGCTCGCCTCCACCTCCGAGGTCTACGGCGACCCGCTGGTGCACCCGCAGCGCGAGGACTACTGGGGCAA
The DNA here is from genome assembly GCF_007096885.1 of Streptomyces sp. 130. GTDB lineage: Bacteria > Actinomycetota > Actinomycetes > Streptomycetales > Streptomycetaceae > Streptomyces. The sequence goes on from NZ_VJNO01000059.1 coordinate 19,163, forward strand.
CGTGAACCCCGTGGGACCGCGCAGCGTGTACGACGAGTCGAAGCGGTTCTCCGAGGCGCTGGTGACCGCGCACGCCGCCGCGAAGGGCACGAATGCGGGAATCGTGCGGCTCTTCAATACCTACGGCCCCCGCATGCGCGCCCACGACGGCCGGGCCGTGCCGACCTTCATCAGCCAGGCGCTCGCCGGAGAACCGCTCACCGTCGCCGGGGACGGAAGCCAGACCAGGTCCCTGTGCTATGTGGACGACACCATCGACGGGGTGCTGAGCGTCGCCGCGAGCAAATCCGTGCGGCCGGTGAACATCGGCGGCAGCGACGAGACGACCGTACGGGAGATCGCCCGCCGGATCGTCAAACTGACCAGCTCCGCCAGCCGGATCGACTACATCGACCGGCCCGTGGACGACCCCGAGCGGCGGCGTCCCGACACCACCCTGGTGCGGGAGATGTTCGGCTGGGAACCCCGCGTCTCCTGGGAGGAAGGACTGGAACGCACCATCGCGTTCTTCGCCTCGCTCTCCGGTGCGCCGGACGATTCCCCCGCCGCGTTCCCGGCCCGCGAACTCTGAAGGAGCCCAGCGCATGCGCGTGCTCGGAATCAACGCCCTCTTCCACGACCCTTCGGCAGCTCTGGTCATCGACGGGCAGACCGTCGCCGCCGCCGAGGAGGAACGCTTCAGCCGGCGCAAGCACGGCAAGCGCCCCGTGCCGTTCTCCGCCTGGGAACTCCCCGAACTCTCCGCCCGGTGGTGCCTGGAGAACGCCGGCCTGGAACCCGCCGACCTGGACGCGGTCGCCTACTCGTACGACCCCCGACTGGCCCGCCCCGCCGAGCAGATGGGGCTCCACGACCCCTGGGACGAGCTGCGCCAGACCTACGCCCGCAAGGCCCCCGAATTCCTCGCCGAGGCCCTGCCCGGCCTCGACCCGGACAAGGTCCGCTTCGTCCCCCACCACGTCGCGCACGCCGCCTCCGCCGGGCTCGCCGCCCCGCCGGGCGACCGCGCGGTCCTCGTCCTCGACGGGCGCGGCGAGTGCGCCTCGCAGCTGGCCGGCCACTACCGGGGCGGCGCCCTGGAGATCCTCAGCACCCAGCCGCTGCCCGAATCACTCGGCCTGTTCTACGAGGAGCTGACCGAGCACCTCGGATTCCTGCGCAGCAGCGACGAGTTCAAGGTGATGGCCCTCGCCTCCTACGGGAAGCCGGTGTTCGCGCAGCGGCTCGCCGAGTACGTCCACCACACCGGCGGCGGCGGCTTCCGCGCCTCCGGCGTGCCGTGGAGCGAGTTCGCACCGGCGCGCCGGCCGGGCGGCCCGTACACCGAGCAGCACGCGGACCTCGCGGCCAGCGCCCAGCGGTGTCTGGAGGAGACCGTCCTCCACCTGGCCTCCTGGCTCCACGAACGCACCGGCGCCACCCGCCTCGCGCTCGCCGGCGGCGTCGCCCTCAACTGCGTCGCCAACGCCCGCATCCACCGCGAGGGACCCTTCGACGAGGTCTGGGTGCAGCCCGCCGCCGGTGACGCCGGCACCTCACTGGGCGCCGCCCTCCACGTCTCCGCCGAGCACGGCCCGGTCACCCCGATGACCACCGCCGCCCTCGGCCGGGGCTGGAGCGACGACGAACTGCGCCGCATGCTCGAAACGGCCGCGCTGCCCTTCGAGGAGCCCGAGGACGTCGCCGCGGCCGTCGCCGAGGAGCTGGCGCAGGACGGTGTCGTCGCCTGGTTCCAGGGGCGCAGCGAGTTCGGCCCCCGGGCGCTCGGCCACCGCTCCCTGCTCGCCCACCCCGGGCGCGCCGAGAACCTGGAACGGCTGAACGCGGTCAAGGGGCGCGAGGAGTTCCGCCCGGTGGCCCCCATGGTGCTGGCCGAACGGGCCGCCGAGCTCTTCGACGGGCCGATGCCCAGCCCGTACATGCTCTTCGTGCACGAGGTCGCCGAAGAGTGGAAATCCCGCATCCCCGCCGTCGTCCACGTGGACGGCACCGCGCGCATCCAGACCGTGGACGCGGCCTCGGAACCGCTGGTCGCCCGGATGCTCACGGCGTTCGAGGCCCGCACCGGGCTCCCGGTCGTCGTGAACACCAGCCTCAACACCGCCGGCCGGCCCATGGTCGACCACCCGCGCGAGGCGCTGGAGTGCTTCGGGTCCGCGCCCGTCGACCTGCTGGCCATCGGGCCCTTCATCGTCCGCCGTTCGAAGGCGTTCACATGACCGCCGAAGACGCGGAACGGCGCGCGACGACCGCCGCGCCGGACGGGTCCCGGGACGCGCCTGGCGCCGACCCCTACTCCGTGGTCGTCCCCACCATCGGCCGCCCCTGCCTCGGTGCCTGCCTCGCCGCCCTCGCCGGGGCAGCCGTCCCCCCGCCGCGCGAGATCTTCCTCGTGGACGACCGCCCCGCCCCGGACACCCCGCTCGACCTCACCCCGGCCGGGCCGCTCGCGGATCGCGTCACGGTCCTGACCACGGGCGGCCGGGGCCCGGCGGCGGCCCGCAACGCCGGGCTGCGCGAGGTCGCCACGCCCTGGGTGGTCTTCCTGGACGACGACGTCCAGGTGCGCCCCGGCTGGGGAGCGCTGCTCGCCCACGACCTCGGCCAGGCCGGGCCCGGCACGGCCGGGGTGCAGGGCCGGCTGACCGTCCCGCTGCCCGACGACCGCAGGCCCACCGACTGGGAGCGCTGCACGGCCGGCCTGGAGGACGCCGCCTGGGCCACCGCCGACATGGCCTACCGCACGGAGACCGTGCGCCGGGCCGGCGGGTTCGACGAGCGCTTCCCGCGCGCCTTCCGGGAGGACGCCGACCTCGCCCTGCGCCTGATCGGCGGCGGCTGGACGCTGGCCCGGGGCACCCGCTCCACCCTGCACCCCGTCCGCCCCGCCGACCGCTGGGTCTCCGTGCGCACCCAGCGCGGCAACGCGGACGACGCCCTGATGAACCGCCTCCACGGACCGGACTGGTGGACCAGGGCCGGTGCCCCCCGGGGCCGGCTGCCCGGCCACCTGGCCGTCACCGCCGCCGGACTGGCCGCCGCCGCGCTGGCCCTGTCCGGACGGCGCCGGGCGGCGGCGGTCGCGGGCGCGCTGTGGGCCGCCGGGACCGCCGAGTTCGCCTGGGCCCGCATCGCGCCGGGGCCCAGGACCGCCGGCGAGGTCGCCACCATGCTCGCCACCAGTGTGGTGATCCCGCCGCTGGCCGTACTGCACCGGGGCCTGGGCGGCATACGCCACCGCCGGGCCGCCGCCTGGGGAGGCACCGGATGAGCTCCCAGCCCTGCCGCACCGCCCCGCCCGACGGGCCGCCGCTCACCCGGCCGGCCGCCGTGCTCTTCGACCGGGACGGCACCCTCGTCCACGACGTCCCGTACAACGGCGACCCGGACCTGGTCAGGCCCGTGGCCGGGGCCGCCGACGCCGTACGGCTGCTGCGCGAGGCCGGCCTGCGCACCGGCGTCGTCAGCAACCAGTCCGGCATCGGACGCGGACTGCTCACCCACCGGGACGTCCGCCGGGTCAACGCCCGCGTGGACGAACTGACCGGTCCCTTCGACGTCTGGGTCTACTGCCCGCACCGCCCCGACGAGGGCTGCCCCTGCCGCAAGCCCCGGCCCGGCCTGGTCATCGAGGCCGCCGCGCGGCTCGGCGTCCGCCCCGGCGACTGCGCCGTCATCGGCGACATCGCGGCGGACGTGCTCGCCGCCCGCGCCGCCGGCGCCGAAGGCATCCTCGTACCGAACGCGCAGACCCGGCCCGAGGAGACCGGGGCGGAGGCCGACCCCGCGCCCGACCTCCTCACCGCCGTCCGCAGGCTCCTCGCCCGCCCGCACCCCTCCGGGACGGCCGCCCACGTGAGGGGGCGGACCGCATGAGGGCCCTCGTCGTACGACTCGACAGCTTCGGCGACGTCCTGCTCGCCGGGCCCGCCGTCCGGGCGGTCGCCGCCCACGCCACCCACGTCACCATGGTCTGCGGGCCGCTGGGCGAACCCGCCGCGCGGCTGCTCCCCGGCGTGGACGAGGTCGTCGTCTGGCAGGCGCCCTGGGAGGGCACCGACCCGCCGCCCGTGGCCGAGGCGGACGTCCCCGGCCTGCTCACCACCCTGCGCGAAGGCCGGTACGACACCGCACTGGTGCTGACGTCGTTCCACCAGAGCCCGCTGCCGACGGCACTGCTGCTGCGCATGGCCGGGGTCGCCCGGATCGGCGCCGACAGCGTCGACCACCCCGGCCGCCTGCTCGACCTGCGCCACCAGCGGCTCCCCGGCCGGCACGAGGCCGAGGCCGCCCTCGACCTCGCCGTCGCCATGGGCTTCACGCTCCCCGCCGGCGACGCCGGCCGGCTGCGCGTCCTGCCGCCCCCCGACACCGCGGCGCTCACCGGAAACGGCCCCTACGTCGTCGTCCACCCCGGCGCCAGCGCCCCCGCCAGGGCCTGGGACCCCGGCAGGCACGCCGAGGCCGTCCAGGAGCTGGCCGACGCCGGGCACCGCGTCGTCGTCACCGGCGGACCGGCCGAGACCGGCCTCACCCGCCTCGTCAGCGGCGACGTGGCCGTGGACCTCGGCGGGCGTACCAGCCCCCGGACCCTCGCCGGGGTGCTGCGCCACGCCGACGCCCTGGTCAGCGGCAACACCGGACCCGCCCACCTCGCCGCCGCCGTCGGCACCCCGGTCGTCTCGCTCTTCGCGCCCGTCGTGCCGGCCTCGCGATGGGCGCCGTACGGAGTGCCCTTCGTACTCCTCGGCGACCAGCGCGCCCCCTGCGCCGACACCAGGGCCCTGCACTGTCCGGTGCCGGGCCACCCCTGCCTCGACGGCGTGACCGCGCACGACGTGGTGAGCGCGGTGCACAAGCTCCGGAAGGAGAGAGCGTGAACATCCTCATCTGGCACGTCCACGGTTCGTGGCTGACCTCCTTCGTCCAGGGCCCGCACACCTACCTGGTGCCGGTCACCCCCGACCGGGGGCCGGACGGCCTCGGCCGCGCCCGCACCTGGGACTGGCCCGCGTCCGTCCGGGAGCGCACCCCCGCCGAACTCCGCGACGCCCCCGTCGACCTCGTCGTCCTGCAACGCCCGCACGAGATCGAGCTCGCCCACGAGTGGACCGGCAGACGCCCCGGCCGGGACGTGCCCGCCGTGTACGTCGAGCACAACAGCCCGCACGAGACGCCCGTGGACACCCGGCACACACTCGCCGACCGGTCCGACATCCCCGTCGTCCACGTCACCCACTTCAACCGCCTCATGTGGGACAACGGCCGGGCCCCCACCGCCGTCATCGAGCACGGCATCATCGACCCGGGACCCCAGTGGACGGGCACCGAGCCCCGGGCCGCCGTCGTCGTCAACGAGCCCGTGCGGCGCGCCCGCACCACCGGCACCGACCTGCTGCCCGCCTTCGCCGCCGCCGTCCCCCTGGACGTCTTCGGCATGCGCACGCAGGGCCTCGCGGCCCACCTGGGGCTCACCGGGGCCCAGTGCCGCACCTTCGACCTCCCGCAGGACGAACTCCACCGGGCCATGGCCCACCGCCGGGTCTACCTGCACCCGGTGCGGTGGACCTCGCTCGGCCTCTCCCTGCTGGAAGCCATGTTCCTCGGCATGCCCGTGGTCGCCCTCGGCACCACGGAAGTGCGCGAAGCGGTGCCGCCCGGCGCCGGAGTCGTCTCCAACCGGCCCGAGGTGCTCACCGACGCCCTGCGCCACTTCGCCGCCGACCACGCCCACGCCGAGCACACCGGCCGCCTGGCCCGGGAAGCGGCCCGGGCCAGGTACGGGGTCCAGCGCTTCCTGGACGACTGGGACCGACTCATGAAAGAGGTCACGCGATGACGCAGCCCATGCCGCGACCCGTCCGGATCGCCCTGGTGTCCGAGCACGCCAGCCCGCTCGCCGAACTCGGCGGCCCCGACGCCGGCGGACAGAACGTGTACGTGGCCCAGCTCGCCGGATGCCTGGCCCGCAGGGGACACGACGTCACCGTCTACACCCGCCGCGACCGGCCCGACAAACCGACCCTGGTGCGGACCGAGTCGGGCGTGAAGGTCGTCCACGTACCGGCCGGCCCGCCGACGACCGTGCCCAAGGACGACCTGCTCGCCTGGATGCCGGACTTCGGCGCCTACCTGGCCAGGCTCTGGCGGCTCAACCGCCCCGACGTCGTCCACGCCCACTTCTGGATGTCCGGCCTGGCCGCCCTCGCCGGAGCCCGCGAGGCCGGCGTCCCCGTCGTGCAGACCTACCACGCCCTCGGCACGGTGAAGAGGCGTCACCAGGGCGGCGAGGACACCAGCCCGCCCGAGCGCGTCGACATCGAGACCCGGATCGGCCGCGAGGCCCACCGCATCATCGCGACCTGCGCGGACGAGCTCAACGAGCTGACCGCCATGGGCATCCCGCGCTCCCGGATCAGCATCGTGCCCTGCGGCGTCGACACCGAGCACTTCGCCCCGGTGCCCCTCGCCGGCCGGCCGCCCGGCGCCCCGCACCGGCTGCTGTCCGTCGGCCGGCTCGTCCCCCGCAAGGGCTTCGACCGCGCCATCAGGGCCCTGGCGGGCGTCCCCGGCACCGAACTCCTCATCGCCGGCGGCCCGGAGGCCCCGCTCCTGTTCGCCGACCCGGAGGCCGAACGCCTGCGCAAGGTCGCCTCCGAGTACGGGGTCGCCGAACGGGTCCGGCTCCTCGGCTGCGTACCGCAGGGCCTGATGCCCCATCTGATGTCCAGCGCGGACCTGCTGCTGTCCCTGCCCCGCTACGAACCGTTCGGCATCGTCCCCATCGAGGCGATGGCCTGCGGCGTCCCCGTGGTGGCCACCGCCGTCGGCGGACAGCTGGACACCGTCGTGGACGGCGTGACCGGCACGCTCGTGCCGCCCGCCGACGACGACGGCCACGACCTCGCCGCCACCATCCGCGACCTGCTCGCCGACCCCGGCCGGCGCGCCCGCTACGGAGCGGCCGGCCGCACCCACGCGCTCGCCCGGTTCACCTGGGACGAGGTCACCGACGGCGTCTCCCGCGTCTACGCCGAACTCGTCCGCACCCCCCAGCCCACGGAGGTGGCACGATGAAGCTGATCGCCCCCGGCCAGCACTGCGACGACCTCGCCCGCGCCCTCCCCGCCTTCCGCCGCGCCGCCGGCGTCACCGAACGCTGGGGCAAGACCCTGGCCCGCGTCCTGTCCGACGGCGGCCGGCTCCTCGTCGCCGGCAACGGCGGCAGCGCCGCCCAGGCCCAGCACCTCACCGCCGAACTCGTCGGCCGCTACCAGGGCGACCGCCCCGCCTACTCGGCGATCGCGCTGCACGCCGACACCTCCTCGACCACGGCCATCGCCAACGACTACGGCGTGCACGAGGTGTTCGCCCGGCAGACCTGCGCCCACGGCCGCCGGGGCGACATCCTCATGCTCCTGTCCACCAGCGGCGCCAGCGCCAACCTGCTGGAGGCGGCGCAGGAGGCCATGCGCATCGGCATGCCCGTCTGGTCCCTCACCGGGCCCGGGCCCAACCCGCTGTCCGCGACCAGCGACGAGTCGCTGTGCGTCGAGGCCGCCGGATCGGCCACCGTGCAGGAACTCCACCTCGTCGCCGTCCACATGATCTGCGAGAGCTTCGACCGCGAGATCGCCGCCCGCGCCGCCGCCCGCCCGGTGGCCGGCACCCCCGCCGAGGAGGACGCCTCGTGAAGCGCCCCGCACCCCTCGTGATCGTCGGCGACTCGCTGCTCGACCAGGACGTCTCGGGCCGCGCCGAACGCCTCGCCCCCGACGCGCCCGTCCCCGTCGTCACGGGCGCCGAGCACCGCGACCGCCCCGGCGGCGCCGCCCTGGCGGCCCGCCTCGCCGCCGCCGACGGGCGCGAGATCACCTTCGTCACCGCCCTCGGCGACGACGAGGCGTCCCACACGGTCCGCGGCCTGCTGCGCGACCGGGTCCGCCTGGTCGAGCTCCCGCTCGACGGGCCCCTGGCGCGCAAGACCAGGCTCATGGCGGACGGACGGCCCCTGCTGCGCCTGGACGAGGGAGACGGGCGCGCCGCCGGCCCGTCGTCCGAAGCCGAACAGGTGCTCGCGGACGCCGGGGCGGTGCTCGTCGCCGACTACGGGCGGGGCACCGCCGACGTCCTGCGCGAGACGCTGACCGCGCGGGCCGCCCGGATCCCCGTCGTCTGGGACCCGCACCCGGCCGGCGGCCCCCCGGTCCCCGGCACCCGGCTCGCGACCCCCGCCGCCGCCGAGGCGCGCCACTTCGCGGCGGATCCGGGGCCCGCCGCCCCGGCGCGCTCCGAGGGCCACCGTGCCGTCCTGCGCCGGGCGTCGTCGGACGCCCGGACCCTGCTGGAGAAGTGGGGGATCGCCTCGGTCGCGGTGACCCTCGGCGAACAAGGCGCCCTGCTCGCGCGCGGCGGCCCCCCGCTGCTGGTGCCCGCGCCCTGGCGGGCGAGCGGCGACTGCTGCGGCGCCGGGGACAGCTTCGCCGTCGCGGTCGCCGGCCGGCTCGCGGACGGCGACCTGGTCGAACTCGCCGTCCGCGAGGCCGTCGAGGCAGCCGCCCGCTTCGTCGCCGGCGGCGGCGCCCACGCGGTGCTCCAGGACGCCCCGCCCGCCGAGCCGGCCGGCACCTCCGGCGACGCCCGCGCACTCGTCCGGCGCGTCCGCGAGCGGGGCGGCACCGTCGTCGCGGCCGGCGGCTGCTTCGACCTCCTGCACGCCGGACACGTCGAACTCCTCCAGGCCGCCCGCCGGGCCGGCGACTGCCTCGTCGTCTGCGTCAACTCCGACGCCTCCGTCCGGCGCCGCAAGGGCGTCGGGCCGGCCCGGGGGGCGGGCGCCCCCCCGGGCCCCCGGCGGGGGGGGCCCGGCGGGGGGGGGGCCCGGGGCCGGGGGGGGGG
>NZ_VJNO01000005.1 GCF_007096885.1 Streptomyces sp. 130
CCTTCGGTCTTGCGTTTCCGACTCTATCAGACTCTTTCGTGTCCGATTCCCGGTCGAAGCGGGTCAAGCAGTTTTCGCTTTCCAGTTCTTCGCTTTCGCGTTTCCCTTTCCGGCGAGTCCGACTCTATCAGATCCTTTCGGGCCTGATTCCCAGTCAGCGAGGCTTGTCTTCCCGGCTGTTGGGCCGTTCCGACGTCCAAAACTCTAGCGGACTTTCCCGGCGGCTCATAATCGGGCCTTCGAAATGAATTTCGGCATGCCGAAATTTCCCCGAACGGGAGGTCGTGCTGAGTTTGGTGTGCCGCGTCTGCGGCGGGATCGGCTGCCGCAAAACCGTTCAGGCTCCGTGGCAACCCGAAGAACCTTACGGATCGCCGAGGGGCCTGTCAACCCCCTCCTCGCCCAGTCGACAGGTGACTCAGTCCAGGTCGGTGAGCCTGCCGCCGGCGTCCGGTTGGGCGTGCTCCACCCTCCGCAGCAGCCGGGTCAGCATCGCGCCGAGCACCCCGCGCTCCTCGCCGTCGAGGTCCTGGAGCAGATCCGCCTCGAAGTCGGTGGCCATCCGCATCGCCTCCAGCCACTTCGTGCGTCCCTCGTCCGTCAGCTCCACGATGACGCGGACGCGGTTGTTCTCGTCGCGATCGCGGGTCACGAGGCCCTCGCCGGCCATGCGGTCGATGCGGTGCGTCATCGCGGCCGGGGTGAGACCGAGCCGTTTGGCCAGCTCGCCGGGGCCGAGGCGGTAGGGCTCCCCTCCCAGGACGAGGGTCTTCAGGACCTCCCACTCCGCGTTGCTGATGCCGAGCGCGGCGAGCTGTCTCCCGTACGCGACGTTCATCCGGCGGTTCAGCCGGCCGAGCGCGGAGACGACCTGTTCGACCTGGGGGTCCAGGTCGCGGTACTCGCGCTGGTAGGCGGCGATCTGCTCGTCGAGGCTCGGCTCATCGAGTCCGGGCTCGGTGGTGTCGGACATGGCGCGCAGTATGGCACGCCACCCATAGCCGTCGAAGTCCTTCGAGTCGTAGTGTTCAACGTCTAACTTTAGTGATAAAGTCTTCGGGTTCGAGTCGTTCGGTTGGTACGACTCAGAGTTCGAGAGCTTGAGGTAGGTGAGTGTGACCAGGGAAATGGGCGCAGCACTGCGGCGGATCCAGTTGGGGAGCGCGCTGAGTGCGTTCGGGCTCGGGTTCACCGTTCCGTACCTGTACGTCTATGTGGCGCAGGTACGGGATCTGGGCGCCGGTACGGCGGGGATCGTGCTGGCGGTCTTCGCCATGGCGGCGCTCGCGGTCCTGCCGTTCACGGGCCGCGCGATCGACCGTCGCGGGCCGCTGCCCGTGCTGATCGCCGCCTCCGGTGTCGCCTCCCTGGGCGCCATCGCGCTCGGCGTGTCCTCGCAGGTCACCACCGCCGTCCTGGCGGCGGCCGTGCTCGGCGCGGGAACCGCCGTCATGCAGCCCGCGCTCGCCACCATGCTCGTCCGGTGCACCGGCGCCGCCACTCGTACGCGGGCCTTCGCCATGCAGTTCTTCCTGCAGAACCTGGGCCTTGGGATCGGCGGTCTGGTCGGCGGGCAGATCGTCGACACGAGCAGCCCCGCGTCGTTCACGCTGCTGTTCCTGATCGAAGCCGTGATGTTCCTGGTGCTCGGCGTCATCGCGGCCACCGTGCGGATGCCGAGCGCCCCCGTGAACGCGCCGGAGACGGTGGCCGGGGCGCCGGCCCCGCGCGGCGGGCTCCGGGCTCTGGTCTCGCACCGCGCGATGGTGCAGCTGTGCGTCCTGGGCTTCGTGCTGTTCTTCGCCTGCTACGGGCAGTTCGAGTCCGGGCTCGCGGCGTACGGCACCGAGGCCGCCGGCATCGAGCCGTCCACGCTCGGCGTGGCGCTGGCCGCCAACACCGCCGTCATCGTCGTCGCGCAGTTCGTGGTGCTGCGTCTCGTGGAGCGCCGGCGGCGCACCCGGGTCATCGCGGCAGTCGGCCTGATCTGGGCCTTCGCCTGGATCGTGGCCGGTTACGCGGGCCTCGGGCACGGCAGCCAGACCATGGCGACGGCCGCGATGATCTCCACGTACGCCTTGTTCGGCCTCGGCGAGTCCATGCTGTCGCCGACCGTCGCGCCGCTGGTCGCGGACCTGGCGCCGGAGTCGATGGTGGGGCAGTACAACTCGGCGTTCGCGCTCTGCAAGCAGCTCGCGCTGGCCGTCGGCCCCGCCGTGGGCGGTCCGATGGGAGCGTCGCTGCACGGCCCGTACATCGTGACGTTCGTCCTGTTCTCGCTGGGCATCACCGCGCTCGCGCTGCGACTCGGCCGACGGCTCACCCCCGTACAGGACCAGCCCTCGCTCGCGCACGCGCCGTCGCGGGTGGTGGCCGTCTCCGTGCCGGAGAGCGCGCCGGCGCCCGTGGCCGCCGCGCGCTGAGCGCGGACGCTACTGCGGCAGGACGAATTCGCACCACACCGCCTTGCCGCCGCCCGGTGTCCGGCGGCTCCCCCACGACGTGGCGATGGAGGCCACGATCGAGATGCCCCGGCCCGCCTCGTCCGCCGGTTCGGCGCGGCGGCGGCGCGGCAGGTGCTCGTCGCCGTCGGTCACCTCGATGATCAGGCGGCGGTCGGTGCGGCGCAGGCCGAGGCGCATCGGCGGGGTGCCGTGCTGGAGGGAGTTGGCGACCAGCTCCCCGGCGGCGAGGACCCCGAGATCGCACAGCTCCACGGGGAATCGCCACGAGGCGAGCACGCCCGTCGCGAAGGCGCGGGCGCGGGGAGCCGCCTCGGTGCCGCCGAGCAGATCGAGTGAGGCGTTGTGGAACAGCTCGGCGGCGGCGCCCGTGCGCGCCGGATGCTGCACGACCAGGACCGCCACGTCGTCGTCGTGCTCGGCGGTGACGTTGAGGGAGCGGATCAGCCGGTCGCAGACGACCTGCGGCGCGCCCGTCGCGCCGGACAGCGCCCGCTCCAGCGCACCCACGCCCTCGTCGATGTCCTCGCTGCGGCGCTCGACCAGCCCGTCCGTGTAGAGGACGGCGGTCGAACCGGGCTGCAGCGGAATCGTGCCCGAGGTGTGGATCCAGCCACCGGTGCCCAGCGGCGGGCCGATCGGGTCCTCCGCGCGGCGGACCGTGCCGTCCTCGTCGCGCACCAGGATCGGCAGGTGGCCCGCGGAGGAGAAGACGAGGAGCCCTTCGTTGGGGTCGTGCACGGCGTAGGCGCAGGTGGCGATCTGGCTGGCGTCGATCTCCGCGGCGAGCCCGTCGAGCAGCTGAAGGACCTCGTGCGGCGGAAGATCCAGCCGGGCATAGGCCCGTACGGCGGTGCGGAGCTGGCCCATGACGGCGGCGGCGCGCACCCCGCGTCCCATCACGTCGCCGATGACCAGCGCGGTGCGGCCCGCGCCCAGGGTGATGACGTCGTACCAGTCGCCGCCGACCGCGGCGTCCGTGCCACCCGGCTGGTAGGTGGCGGCGATCCGCAGGTCGTCGGGCTGTTCCAGCTCCTGCGGGAGCAGCGAGCGCTGGAGCGTGACGGCGGTTTCGCGGTGGCGGCCCTCGCTGGCGCGCAGCCGCTCGGCGGCCTCGGCGTGGTCGGTGACGTCGGCCGCGTACACGAGGACTCCGCTGTCGCGGCCCTTCTCCTTGTCGGGGCGCACGGGCGTGCAGGTCACGGTGTACGAGCGGCCGTCGGCGGCCTTCCGGGATTTGACCGTGCGCGGGGTGCCGCTGCGCAGGACCTGGTCCATGAGGGGAAGCAGGCCGATCTCGGTCAGTTCGGGCATCACCTCGGCGGCCGGGGCGCCGCAGGGGCGGGGGCCGAAGGCCGCGGTGTACGCGTCGTTGACGTAGGCGACGTGGTGGTCGGCGCCGTGCACCAGGGCGACCAGGGCGGGCAGCCGGCCCAGGATGTCGCGGGCGGAGATGTCCCCCAGATCGGGCGCCGAGGGCAGGGGGACGCCGACCGGTCCGCCCTGCGGCGGCGCGGCGCCCGATTCGGCCCGGGCGTACTCGGCGCGGGCCGCCGGTACGGAGCTGTGGTCCTCCCGGGCGGCGCGACGCTGCGTACCGGGGAGGCGGGCGCTCCAACGCGTGAAGTTCACGGAATTTCTGGCCTCGTGTGTCGGTCTGGTCCGCTCGGGCGGGTGCTTCGTCTGCCAGGGCGTCGGGCGCGTTCGTCGCTCCTGGGCGGTCTTCGCTGGTCACTGTCGGTTGCTGCCGGCCGGGTCACTCTGTGCAGATGTGGGCCCACCCATGGTCACACGTCCAGTGTGTCGGACCCTACTGACAGTCGTCCCCGTCGGGCCGCGGCCGGCGTCCGGCGGCGAGTTCGAACTCGGCCCGGGGATGCTCAAGGGAGCCCAGGGAGACGATTTCGCGTTTGAAGAGGCCCGCGAGCGTCCATTCGGCCAGGACGCGTGCCTTCCGGTTGAAGGTGGGGACCCGGCCCAGGTGGTACATGCGGTGTATCAGCCAGGCCGGATACCCCTTCAGCCGGCGCCCGTAGATGTGTGCCACGCCCTTGTGGAGTCCGAGCGAGGCGACGGAGCCCGCGTAGCTGTGGCGGTATTCGGTGAGCGGCCCCCCGTCGAGCGCGGCGGCGACGTTGTCGGCGAGGACCTTCGCCTGGCGGACGGCGTGCTGGGCGTTGGGGGCGGTCGTGCGGCCGGTTTCGGCGGCGGTGAGGTCGGGAACGGCGGCGGCATCGCCCGCAGACCAGGCGTGCTCGGTGCCCTCGACGGTCAGCTTCGCGGTGCATACGAGCCTGCCGCGGTCGTCCAGGGGGAGGCCGGTGGCGGCCAGGAGAGGAGCCGGTTTGACGCCGGCCGTCCACACGAGGGTGCGGGTGGGGAAGCGGGATCCGTCGCTGAGGACGGCGATCCGGTCCTCGCAGGAGTCCAGCCTGGTGTCGAGACGTACGTCGATGTTGCGGCCCCGCAATTCCCGTACGGCGTACCGACCGAGGTCTTCCCCGACTTCGGGCAGGATCCGGCCGGTGGCCTCCACGAGGACCCACTTCAGGTCCTCGGCCTTGATGTTGTGGTAGTACCGCGAGGCGTAGCGGGCCATGTCCTCCAGCTCCGCGAGCGCCTCCACGCCCGCGTAGCCGCCGCCGACGAAGACGAAGGTCAGGGCTGCGTCACGGACAGCGGGGTCGCGGGTGGCGGACGCGATGTCCATCTGTTCGATCACGTGGTTGCGCAGCCCGATGGCTTCCTCGATCGTCTTGAAACCCACACCGTGGTCGGCGAGGCCGGGGACGGGAAGCGTGCGGGACACGGAGCCGGGGGCGAGGACGAGCTCGTCGTACTCGATCTCCAGCGCACCGGTGCCGTCCTCGCCGCTGGCGAGGGTGGTGACGGTGGCGGTGCGCTTGGTGTGGTCGATGGCCCGGGCCTCGCCGATGACGATCGTGCAGTGCGGCAGGACTCGGCGCAGCGGTACGACGACATGGCGCGGTGAGATCGAGCCGGCGGCGGCCTCGGGGAGGAACGGCTGGTACGTCATATAGGGCTCGGGAGCGACCACCACGATCTCGGTCTCGCCGCTTCTCAGTCTCTGCTTCAGCTTCCGCTGGAGACGCAGCGCTGTGTACATCCCGACGTAGCCTCCACCGACGACGAGGATGCGCGCACCCGGCGGGGGGCCGGGGGGTGTGCCCCCGGAAACTGAAGCCATCACCACCCCATGACGCAACGTGCACCGAAGTTTGTCCACAGCCCCGGCAAATTGTGTGACCGGAGGCCGTGCACGGTCCCTCTGGGCCTGGCGGGCCGTTGGCGCACAAGCTCCGCAGGTCAGGCATTGCGGTACGGGTCAGGGGCGGGGATCAAGTGGTGACCAACCGGTCCTTGCGCCGATCGGGGGGCGCTCCGGGCGGAACTGCCCCCTTCTGAATTGACCCGGGCTCAACTATGTTCGTATGTCGTCGGGGTGTCGGACGGTGACGATCTGTTCACCTCGACGGACACGGCGGGAGTCTCCGGGGGGAGACGTCATAACCGGGGGAACTGTTATGGACATTCAGGAATCGCATTGGTCGGCCACTGCTGTCGCGCCTGAAGAAGGCGGACACGCCGGGGCAGTCGGCACCCTCAACGGAACGGGCGGCACCACGACGACCGCGCCTCCGACGGCACTGAACGCGCTGAGCAACGGACTTGGCGCCCAGCCCGGCGGCGCGTCGGCGCACGCGCGGCCGGCCCCGCTGCGGGTGGACGCGCAGCGCAATCTCGAACACGTACTGCGCGCGGCGCGCGAGGTGTTCGGGGAGCTGGGGTACGGGGCCCCGATGGAGGACGTGGCCCGGCGGGCCAGGGTCGGCGTCGGCACGGTCTACCGGCGTTTTCCCAGCAAGGACGTGCTGGTGCGGCGGATAGCCGAGGAGGAGACCTCCCGGCTGACCGACCAGGCGCGTGCCGCGCTCGGGGAGGAGGACGAACCGTGGTCGGCGCTCTCGCGCTTCCTGCGCACCTCCGTGGCCTCGGGGGCGGGCCGGCTCCTGCCGCCGCAGATACTGCGGGTCGGTGTGGAGACCGAGGACGCGACCGTGGCCGGGGCGGATGGCGAGGCCACGGGGGACGAACCCCGGGTGCCCCAGCAGCGGCAGGAGGCGGGCACGGCCGCGCCCCGGGCGGCGTCCCAGCAGCGGCCCGGTCCGGACGCCGGCGGCGAGGACCTGGGCGCCGGTGCGGCCGAGCTGTTGGAGGTCGTGGGGCGGCTCGTCGACCGGGCAAGGACCTCGGGCGAGCTGCGCCATGATGTGACGGTGTCGGACGTCCTGCTGGTCATCGCGACGGCGGCCCCCTCACTGCCGGACGCGGCCCAGCAGGCGGCGGCCTCTTCCCGGCTGCTGGACATCCTGCTGGAGGGACTGCGCTCCCGGCCCGAGTGACGGGTACCGGGTGCGGGCGGGCTCGCGATGCTCCGCCTCTCGCCCACTGTCACGTCAACCCTGCCCCGGGGCCCCTCCCTCCAAGGAGTGCCCGCCAGGTGTTCTCTCTCGGAAGGACGCCCCGGATGAGTGGTTGGCGGGGCTGAGGGCTCTCCGTAAAGGCGCTCTGTGGCACGCTTGCCCGGTATTCGGGTCCGATGGCGCATACGGGGGCGTCCGCGATGAGTGGTGACGGGCAGAGGGAAGAGCCGTACGACGGTGTGCCCACCGTCGGCGGCCGTACGGCGCCGGCCGATTCGCCCGGTCCGTCGGTTCCGAGCCAGGGCGTCCCCGGCCACCAGGCCATCGACACCGGCGAGCCGGGCGGAACGGTCCTGCCGGGCCCCTGGCCGCCCGCACCGGTCGAGGACGGCGGCGCGCCAGGGGCTTTCGCGAGCCCCGGCACGGCACCCGCCGAGACGGCCCCCGCCGTACCGATGCAGCGGGCGCGGCGGGGCTCCGGCACGGCGGTGGCGGGGCCGTCGGACGCGCAGCTGGTCCAGCGCATGCGGGAGGGAGACGACCTCGCCTACGACGAGCTGTTCCGGCGCCACTCGCAGGCCGTGCGCCGCTATGCCCGCACCTGCTGCCGGGACGCGCACACCGCCGACGACCTGACCGCCGAGGTCTTCGCCCGGACCCTGCAGGCGGTACGGGGCGGCAAGGGCCCCGAGGAGGCGGTGCGCGCCTATCTGATGACGGCGGTCAGGCACGTGGCGGCCGCCTGGACGAAGACCGCGAAGCGCGAGCAGCTGGTGGACGACTTCGCCGCGTTCGCCCTCCAGGCCGCCCGGTCGTCCGAGGTGTCCGACGACGACACCCTCGACCTCGGCGCGGACGTGCTCGCGATGCATGAGGCCGAGCGGTCGATGGCCATGCAGGCGTTCCGCAGCCTTCCGGAGCGCTGGCAGGCGGTCCTGTGGCACACCACCGTCGAGGAGGAGTCGCCCAGCGACATCGCGCCCCTGTTCGGGCTGACCGCCAACGCGACTTCGGTGCTGGCCAGTCGGGCACGTGAAGGGCTCAAGCAGGCGTACCTGCAGGCCCATGTGAGCCAGGCGCTCACCTCCGGCGGCGACTGCGCACGCTACGCCGACCGTCTCGGCGCGTATGCCCGGGGCGGGTTGCGGATGCGGGCGGAGCGCGGGCTGCGCGGGCATCTGGACGAGTGCGCGAAGTGCCGTCTGGCGGCGGGCGAGCTGGCCCAGGTCAACGCCGGTATCCCCGCGCTGCTTCCGGTCGCGGTCATCGGCTGGTTCGCCGCCGGGTACGCCCTCAAGGCCGCCGGCATCGTGGCGGGAGGTGCGGCCGGTGCCGCCGGGGCGAGTGCCGCGGCGGCGGCGACCGGAGGGGGTACG
Source organism: Streptomyces sp. 130 (assembly GCF_007096885.1). GTDB lineage: Bacteria > Actinomycetota > Actinomycetes > Streptomycetales > Streptomycetaceae > Streptomyces. Next base: position 8,284 of record NZ_VJNO01000005.1, read on the forward strand.
TCCACGGGAGCGGCGGGTGGCGCGGCGGCCTCGGAGGGGCTCGGCGCACCGGCCAAGGCCGGCATCGCCGCGGCGGTGGCCGTCGCGGCGGCGGCCGGCCTCGTCTGGGCCCTGGTGGGCGATGACAGCCCCAGGCCCGAGGCGAAGCCGGTGCCCAAGCCCCCGGCCGTGGCGCCCGCGGTGCCCTCGCCCACACCGCCGAAGCCGACGCCGCCGACGCCTGCCACGCCGAAGCCGACGCCCCCGAAGCCCGCACCGTCGGCCCCCGCACCGTCGAGGCCCGCGCCGCCGGCCCCCACACCCCCGAAGCCCACGCCCCCGCCCGCACCGACGCCGACTCCTCCGCCTGGTCCCGCGCCGACGCCCACGCCTTCACCGAAGCCGACGCCGAGTCACACGCCTCCGGCCCCGACTCCACCGCCTCCCGCGCCGGAGCCGGACGTCTACCAGGTCAGCGAGTTGCGCTACACCCTCTTCGGCGACCACACCGCCCCCGAGGTGGTGCTCGGGGAGAGCGGCTGGGTCTGGCAGCGCTCCGGCTTGTCGGTCGGCGGCACGCGATACGCCCACGGGGTGACCGTCAACAACCGGTCATCGGTGGTCATCCAGCTGAACCGCCAGTGCACCCGGTACGAGGCCATGGCCGGGGTGGACGACCTCACCCTGGGCCTCGGCGCCGCGCGGTTCTCGGTGTTCGGCGGGGACGGGAGGCGGCTGTGGCGGTCCCCCGTGGTCCGGGGCAACGAACCGGCCGTGCCGGTCGGGGTGAACGTGGCGGGCCAGCAGCGAATCCGGCTGGTGGTCGAGCCGGAGCGGCCGTTCGGCGGGGTCGCCCTCGCGGACTGGGCCGAGTCCCGCATCAGCTGTCACTGAGGAGGGGGGCCGGCAAGGCCTCTCGGCACGCCGCGCTGCGCATGTCACGGCAGGCCCGCTGTCACGGCAAGTCCGCAGTCACAGCAGGCCCGCTGTCATGGCAAATCCGCTGTCACAGCAGGCCCGCTGTCACGACAGGTCCGCGACGATCTCCCGCAGCAGGGCGATGACGTCGTCCAGGTTCAGCCCGTGGCCCGCCGCGCGCTCCTCCTCGTAGCGGGCGGGGCCCAGTGCCTCGCGGCACAGGCGCTCGGCCGCATCGGTCTCGGCCTGCTCCCCCTGGGCCCGCGGGCTCGACGTCCGCCGCCAGTCGTCGGCGGCGGCGGACACGCGGACGGCCACCGCGTGGTGGCCGAGCCTCGCCAGGACCGACACCGCGCCGTCCGCCAGATGCCCTGTGACGATCTCGGCGCACTGGGCCTCCTTGGCCGCGACGAGCGCCCCGGTCAGCCCGCGCGCCCCGGCGACGAGACCACCGTCGGGCCCCGGCTCGTGCACCGCGATCCGGGCCGACAGGCCGGCCATCGCCACGGTGAAATGCGACGGCGGGCCACCGCGCCCGGCCTCCTCCAGGGCGACCGTGAGCAGTCGGCGGGCGTCCGCGATGGCGCCCCGGTAGTACGCCATCGTGGCGCGCAGGTAGTGGACGTAGGCGGTGGCGTCGTGGGCCTGGTGGCGTTCGGCCTCGGCCTCCGAGCTGTCCAGCCGCTGGTGGGCGTCCGCCAGGTCGCCGGTGCGGTAGGAGAGTTCGGCGAGCCGGGCCAGGAGGAACGGGGCCTCGGCGTGGGCGCCGACCTCGCGGGCGAGCAGCAGCGCCTCCTCGTACGCGGTGCGCGCCTCGGCGTAGCGTCCGCGCATCATGCCCGCCTCGGCCGCCGCGCTCGCCGCCTGGGCGCGCATCCAGCGGTCGCCGATGCGGCGGCTCAGGGTGCGCAGCTCCTCCAGGTCGTCGTCGATCCCGGGCATGCCGCCCGGCATGTCGACCATCATGTGCGCGCGGAACATCAGGATGACGCCGTACTCCCACAGGCCGCCGAACTCACGGGCGTTGTCGACCGCCGCGTCGATCTTCTCCCTGATGTCCTCCGGCGCGCCGGTGAGATACGCGGTCATCGGCCAGAGCAGCCCCGGGAACCGGACGCTGTGGGTGAGCGAGGTGGCGAACGCGTCGGCCACCCGGACCACGAGCGCGTGGAGTGCGGTGTCGTCGTGGGCCATCGCGGACTGACCGCTCTCCGCCGCGAAGAAGAACCACAGCATGTGCAGGTTCATCCGAGGCCAGTAACGGGGGTCGGACTCGTCGGTGGGCTCGGGGCCGAGCGCACGGGCCTTCCGGGTCCAGGACAGGCCCTCGGAACGGTAGTTGCGCAGCCACCAGAACCAGCCCATGCCCAGTACCAGGCGGGCTGCCTCCGCTTCGGAGGAGGCGGCGGGCGAGGTGGTGCGCTGGAGGGCGGCCCGGATGTTGTCGAGGTCGGTCTCCAGACGCTGGATCCACGGCAGCTGGTCGCCGGAACGCAGGAGCGGATCGGCCTCCTCGACCAGGGCGAGGAAGTAAGCCGTGTGCGCGCTCTCGGCGGCAGCGCGCACCTCCGGAGTCTCGGCACACCTCTCGGTGGCGTACTCGTGGATCGTCTCCAGCAGGCGGTAGCGCATCGCGCCGTCCGCGCCCGGGGCGGCGACCACCAGGGACTTGTCGACCAGCGCGCCGAGCAGGTCGGCGGTGTCGGCGGCCGGCCCGCCGGGACCTGCCGGTGTCCTGATGACCGCTTCGGCGGCGGCCAGGTCCCAGCTGCCCGCGAAGACCGAGACCTGGCGCAGAGCGGTGCGCTCGGCCTCGTCCAGCAGGTCCCAGGACCAGTCGACAACCGCTCGCAACGTCTGCTGGCGAGGCAGTACGGTCCGGCTACCGCCCGTCAGCAGACGGAACCTGTCGTCGAGCCGGTCCGCGATCTGACGCGGCCCCAGGAGACGCAGCCGGGCAGCGGCCAGTTCGATCGCGAGCGGCAGCCCGTCCAGCCGACGGCAGATCTCCGCAACGGCGTCCGCGTCGTGCGGCCCCTGACCGGGGTCGAATCCGGGGCGCACGGCCCTGGCGCGCTCCGTGAACAGGCGGTGCGCGGGGTCGGCGGGCAGGGGGCCGACCGGCCGTACGGCCTCGCCGGGGACCGCGAGCGGTTCGCGGCTCGTGGCGAGGACGCGCAGATGCGGGCAGCGGGTCAGCAAGGTCTCGGCCAGTGCGGCGGCGGCGCCGATGACGTGCTCGCAGTTGTCGAGAACGAGGAGAACGGGCGCGGCGCGGGCGCCATGGCCCAGGCGGTCGACCAGCAGGTCGACCGGGTCCGTGCGTGGGGGCGCGCCATCGAGGGTGGGGTCCCGCAGCAGGGCGGTCTCGCGCAGCCCGAGCGCGGAGAGCACCGCGCCGGGGACGGCCTCGGGGTCGTCGACCGGGGCGAGTTCGGCGATCCAGATATCCGGCGGAGGACCGCCGGGGGCGGGGGCCAGCTGTGCGGCGGACTCCTCGGCGAGGCGGGTCTTCCCCGAGCCGCCGGGGCCGGTGAGGGTGACCAGTCTCGACCGGGACAGGTCGTCGCGGATGGCGCACAGTTCGGGCTCGCGCCCCACGAAGGAGGTCAGTCGGGGGCGCAGGTTGCTCCGACCGGGTTTCACGTGAAACAACCCGGCTTCGGCGGGCGGGGGCGCCGGGGCGAGGAGTTCGCGGTGGAGGGCCGCCAGTTCGGGCCCGGGATCGGTGCCGAGCCCGTCGGCCAGGGCCTGCCGCGCGTCCTCGTACGCGGCGAGCGCGTCGGCCTGCCGGCCGTCGGCGCGCAGGGCCCGTATCAGCTGGGCCCGGAAGCGCTCGTCGTACGGGTGGGCGGCGGTCAGCTCGGTCAGCTCGGCGACCAGGGCGGCGGGCGGGACATCGGCCTCGCCGGGCTCGGCGACGAGGGGCTCGGCAAGGGCGGGCGTCCCGCCTCCGCCCGCAGCACTGACCCCGGCGTGCCCCGTACGCGGCGCCGCGTGCCCGGAGTCGAAACCCGTGCCCCTGCCGCTCCCGGCACCGCCCGTCGCACGGCGCAGGTCCGCCTCGATGCGGCGTTCCAGGGCGGCGAGGCGCTGGGCCTCGGGGCGGAGCGCATGGCTCTGGCCCCCGGCGGGCAGGTCGGCCAGGGCCGGGCCGCGCCAGAGGGCGAGGGCGGTACGCAGGGTCCGGGCTGCCTGGTCCGGCGCGCCCGCCTCCAGTTCGGCGCCGCCCTGCCGGGTCAGCCGCTCGAACACATGAAGGTCGACGTCGTCCGGGCCGGCCGTCAGGCGGTAACCGCCCGGAGTGCTGGCCAGCGCCTCCCGGCCCAGGACCCTGCGCAGGCGCCCGACGAGGGCCTGGAGCGCGGCGGGCGCGTCGGCGGGGGGATCGTCCGCCCAGACGTCGTCCACCAGATCGGCCACGGGCACCGGGCGTCCCGGCCGCAGGGCGAGGGCGGCGAGAAGGGCACGCAGCCTGCTGCCGCCGAGGGGCAGCGCGCCACCGTTCTCGTCTCGCGCCTCGGTGGCGCCCAGGATCAGATACCGCACGGCACCATTGTGTCCCGCCGGCACCGCCGCTGAGCAGCGGTCGGACGGACCGGGACGCCTGAGGACGAACCCACCCCCGCCCAACCGCGCCCCCGCACACCCAGGGCGAACCCACCCCCAGCACCACCACACCCCCGCACATCCGAGGACCAACCGACCCCGGCCCAACCACACCCCCGCACACCCAAGGACCAACCCACCCCCCAGCACACGCCCCTCTCACCCGGCACGACCGCGCCGCCCCTCGCCCCGGCGCGCCCGCACCGCCCCTCACCCCTGGAGCGAGCGCCGGGCCTGGACCACACCTCCCGCCACCGCGCGCTGGCGGGGGGCCGCCGTGCCGGTCCAGCAGGTGCCGCGCCGGGAGATGAGGCGGCGCAGCCACAGTTCCGTGGAGGCGAGCTCGGCGAGGCCGTCCAGGGGCAGCGGTTCCCCCTCGGAGGCCGCGCGCAGGGCCTTGCGGACGACGCGGGCCTCCACCAGGCCGGCGTCGGCGAGCAGCGGGGCGTCGAAGAGCGCGATCAGCTCGGGCAGGGCGGCGCGCAGCCCGGTCCGGGTCACCGCCGTCGAGGTGTGCTGCGAGGGGGCGCCCCAGCCCGGGGGCAGTTCGTGGATGCCCGCGCCGGCCAGGACGCGGCGCAGGATCGCCGCACGGGCGCCCGGCTGGACCCGCAGCGACTCGGGCAGCGCGCGGGCCGCGCGTACGACCTGGTTGTCCAGGAAGGGGGCGTGCAGGCGCTGGCTGCGGATCTCCGCTGCCTGCTCCAGGATGCGGTGGTCGGCGGCGCTGCGGGCGAGGGCGGCCCTCGCCCGGGCCTCGCCGGGGCGCTGGACCGAGGAGGGGCGGATCGCCGCCTCCTGAAGGCGAACCGATACTTCTGCCAGCGCCTCTCCGGTCAGCCACCGGGCGGCCGGCCCCGGTCTCGACCAGGCGAGTGCGGCGAGCGAGGCGTCGGCCGGCGTATCGAGGCCGGGCGCGAAGCGGTTGGCGTCGGGCAGCCGGCCGGCGGCCGTCTCCAGACCGGCGCGGTAGGACGTGCGGGCCAGCTTGCGGGCCGCCCGGTACACGGTCAGCGGCACGAACAGCGAATGCGCGGAGGGACCTTCGGCCTTGGCGAGGGCGGCGACCGGGCGCAGCAGGTGGCGGCGGCGGCGGTCCATCAGCAGGTCGGCGAGGCGGGCCGGGTGTGCGTCGAGCACCTGCCGGGCACCGGCGCCCACGAAGTGATCGGCGCTGCCCGCGGAGAGCCGGCGCCGGTGGCGTTCGGCGAGGACGAGGGAAGGGGCCGGCTCATCGGTGAGCGGGCCGGCCCCCAGCTCGGCATAGGGCAGGGCCTCTTCGCCGGCCGCGACGACGACGTGGTGCAGCCGGGGGTTGGCCGCGATGGCGCGGGCCCGTTCGAGTTCGGGTTCGTGGGCGCGGGTCGTCAGGTCGTTGAAGGTGACGGCGAGCAGCCGCTCCCCCGCCCCGGTGCCGTGGCCCAGGATCGTGCCGGGCAGCCCGGGGAGACCGGCGGCGAGCAGGGCGAGGGTCGCCGAGGCGCTGCCCCCGGAGAGGTCGGCGCCGATGCCGGGCACGGGGGCGCCCCGGGCGGCGCGGCGTTCGGCCGGGCCCATGCCGGGGACCGGTCCGGGGTCGGGCGGCAGGGTCTCCGGCGCGTGGCGCGGAGCCAGGAGCCTGGCGCGTACCGCTTCGACCAGGGCGTCGCGCACCCCGTCGACGGCGCTGACCGGGTCGAGCTCGGGCGCGGCCACGGCGAGGGAGGCCACCGCCTCGTAACCGGTGATCTCCCGCGAGCCCTCGCGGAGGATCAGGGCGTGTCCGGGCGGGATGCGCTTCACGCCCGCGTAGGGGGTGCCGTCCCGCAGCGCCTCCGGGGTCTCGGGGCAGGCCAGCAGGGCGGCCAGGTGGCCGATGTCGAGCTGGGCCTCGATGAGGTCGGCGAGCGGGAGCGCGGCGGTGGCGTACGCCGTGCCCCCGGCCCACGGCGTGTAGAAGACCGGGCGGGCTCCGGCGAGGTCGCCTACGACGGTGATCCTGCGGCCGATCTGGACGACGACCGTGTAGCTGCCGGTCCACGCGGTGAGGTGGCGCAGGGCGCCGCCCCGGGCGGCGAGCAGTCCGACGCGCAGCTGTTCGTCGGTGGCCCCGCAGCAGCCGAGGACGGCGAGCCGGACCATGGGGGCGCCCTCGGCGGTGTCCACCCGGACGGTGCGGATCTCGTCGGGCCGCCAGTCGCCGACCGCCCAGAGCGGATCGGGGTCGCCCCACAGGAGCTGGGAGCCCACGGGGTGCATCGTGCGCCCGTCGTCGCCGCCGCCGACCGCCCCGGCCGTGCCGAAGCTCGCGGCGATACTGCTCCAACCCACCAACCAACGCATCGCCGCCTCCACAGGCTGTGGACAAAAACGGCGCGGCAGGCAAGCACCCGGAGAACTCCGGTGACGATCGGCGCCGTTGCGGACATGCTGCCACGACAACGGCGCGCAGGAGTGGCTACGGACGGCGCACGTCGCGAGCGCATGCGCCCCTGGCAATGGCCACGGGACGGACACCGGAACGCGCGTTCCGCGCAAGGCTCGCGCGCGTCGCCCGGGAAGGCAACAGAACTGTGGATTCCGGGCGTTGCCCTCCCAGTCCGACGCCGCACGAACGGTCCGCTTCCGGCCACGCCCCGCACCCGGCCCGACGGCGGCGGGGCGGGCCGCCCCCTCCCCCGGCCCGCCACCATCCGACCGTCGACATCCGGCCAATCTCGGCGCGGAAGGGAACCGTTGATCTCACCCTTCGCTGACCGATTGGCCCCTGTTCACCCGAATTCGGCCATCACTCCACCGGTCAGCGCATCCGCTCGGCCACACCCGCGCCACACCGCGGACCCGCCCCCGGGAACACGCGGTCCGGGGGGCGGGCCTCGCCCCCCGGACCGGTCCACCGCCTGCGGGGAATGAGGCGGCGATATCCCCCAGCCCCCTGCTGCGAACGCAGCGGGCCGATCCACGCAGCACCCATGCAAGCGCCGCCTCCCGGGCCGGGCCAGAGCGCACGTGCGGGCGCACGGCCACACACCGGGGTGCACGCACCCGGCCCTCGGAGGACCCCGGCCGGACCGGCCGGAGGCGCCCCGTACGGCAGTGGGCACGTACGCCCCGCGCGCCGGTCCGCGCTGGTCGGCGGGCGGACGGGGCGGCGATACGGAGCCGGTCCGACGCCGCGGCGAAACGGAATCGCCCGCACGCGCAGCCCGGCCCGCACCCCACGCCGGCGATCTCCACCCGTCCTCCCCCGCACCCCCGCCATTCCCCCGCTCTTCCTTTTCCCTTCCTCCGCCGCGTGTTCGCCTCCGCCGCCCCGTACGCCCCTCACGTCACCTTCCGCCCCGCGGCACTCCGCGCGTGGCCGGGACGGACAACAATCCCGCCATACGGACGTCCGGCCCTTAACGGTAGGGATGCGACGAACTACGCTGGGTGCACTGATGTTCTCTGCAGGGCGGCATATTCCCCGGGGCACGGCCAAATGCGTGTGCGGGCGGAGTGACAGGGTTCGTCCCTGGGGAGAACACGGTACGAATGCCGCGCGCCGAGACGGTGACGCGGCTGCCGTCTGTGTGTCGAGGGGTGGCCATGTCCAGGGAGCAACGAGGACCGAACGAGAAGCTCGGCACCGTTCTCGCCCTCGCGGGAATCAGCAACGCCGGGCTCGCCCGGCGGGTCAACGACCTGGGGGCGCAGCGCGGACTGACCCTCCGCTACGACAAGACGTCGGTCGCCCGCTGGGTCTCCAAGGGCATGGTGCCCCAGGGCGCCGCGCCCCATCTCATCGCCGCGGCGATCGGCGCCAAGCTGGGCCGGCCCGTCCCGCTGCACGAAATCGGTCTCGCCGACGCCGATCCGGCGCCGGAGGTGGGCCTGGCGTTCCCGCGTGACGTGGACGCGGCCGTCCGGTCGGCGACGGAGCTGTACCGGCTGGATCTGGCCGGGCGGCGCGCGGGCAGCGGCGGGATCTGGCAGTCGCTCGCGGGCTCATTCTCGGTGAGCGCGTACGCCACTCCCGCGTCCCGCTGGCTGATATCCCCCGCCGACCCGTCGGTCGCGCGGACGTCGGCCACGGCCGGGGAACAGCAGCCCGGCGCACACGGCGCACCGGGGGCGCACGGCCCCGCAGGGGCACCCGCGCGGCCGGGCACCCCGGCATCACCCGCCCAGGCGACCGGCACGGCCACCGGCCACAGCCTGCTGATCCCGGCACAGCCCGGCCCCGAATCCGGAGCCGACGCCTCCTCGCTGCGCGTCGGCCACAGCGACGTCTCCAAACTGCGCGAGGCCGCCCAGGACGCGCGCCGCTGGGACTCCAAATACGGCGGCGGCGACTGGCGCTCCTCGATGGTCCCGGAGTGTTTACGGGTGGACGCGGCCCCGCTCCTGCTCGGCTCGTACAGCGACGAGGTCGGCCGGGCGCTGTTCGGCGCGGCGGCCGAGCTGACCCGGCTCGCCGGCTGGATGGCCTTCGACACCGGCCAGCAGGAGGCGGCCCAGCGGTACTACATCCAGGCGCTGCGCCTCACGCGGGCGGCGGCCGACGTGCCGCTCGGCGGCTATGTCCTGGCGTCGATGTCGCTGCAGGCGACCTACCGGGGCTTCGCCGACGAGGGCGTCGACCTCGCCCAGGCCGCCGTCGAGCGCAACCGGGGCCTCGCGACCGCGCGCACGATGAGCTTCTTCCGCCTGGTCGAGGCCCGCGCGCACGCGAAGGCGAACGACGCGCCGGCCGCGGGGGCCGCGCTCAAGGCGTCCGAGAGCTGGCTCGAACGTTCCCGGGAGGGTGACGCCGACCCGGCGTGGCTGGGCTTCTACTCGTACGACAGGTTCGCGGCCGACGCCGCCGAGTGCCATCTCGACCTGAAGGCGCCCCGCCAGGTCCGGCGCTTCACCGAACAGGCGCTGTCCCGGCCCACCGAGGAGTTCGTCCGCTCGCACGGGCTGCGGCTCGTCGTGTCGGCGGTCGCCGAGCTGGAGTCGGGCAATTTGGACGCCGCCTGTGCGGCGGGCACCCGGGCCGTGGAGGTGGCGGGCCGCATCTCGTCGGCGCGGACCACGGAGTACGTACGCGACCTGCTGCACCGCCTGGAGCCGTACGGGGACGAGCCGCGCGTCGTGGAGCTGCGCGAGCGCGCCCGCCCTCTGCTGGTCGCCCCGGCGTAGAAGTACCGACATCGGCGTAGAAGTCCCGCTTCCCGGGAAGCGCCACGCTGGCCGCAGGGGTTTGAGTGCGTTGTCAGTGGGTCAGTGCACTATCGGGGTGGGAGGTGGCGTGATGATGACGCACGCGGCGTACGACTGCGATGTGCTGGTGATCGGCGGCGGGATCGTCGGCCTGTCGGCCGCGTACGCGCTCACGCGCACCGCGCCGGGCGCCCGCGTGACCGTGCTGGAGAAGGAGAGGGGCCCGGCGCGCCACCAGACGGGGCGCAACAGCGGAGTGATCCACAGCGGGATCTACTACCCGCCGGGCTCGCTCAAGGCGCGGTACGCGCTGCGCGGCGGCGCCGAGCTGACCGACTTCTGCCGGGAGCACTCCATCGCCCACGCGGTGACCGGCAAGCTGATCGTCGCCACGGACCGCGCCGAGCTGCCCCGGCTGCACGCCCTGGTCCAGCGCGGGCGCCGGCACGGGCTGCCGGTGCGCGAGCTGGGCCCCGCGCAGATCGCCGAGTACGAGCCGAGGGTGCGGGGCCTGGCCGCGATCCGGGTCGGCACCACGGGCGTGTGCGACTTCCGGGCGGTCGCCGGGCGCCTCGCCGACGAGGTACGCGGAGCCGGCGGCGTGATCCGCTTCGGCGCCGAGGTCACGGCGATCGACCGCCGCCCCTGGGGCGTGGCCGTGCGAGCGGCCGACGGTCTCGTGGTCCGGGCCAGGGTGCTGGTCAACTGCGCGGGGCTGCACTGCGACCGGATCGCCCGGCTGGCCGGAGACGACCCGGGGATGCGGATCGTGCCGTTCCGGGGGGAGTACTACGAGCTGGCGCGGCCCGAGCTGGTGCGCGGGCTCGTCTATCCGGTGCCCGACCCGGCGTTCCCGTTCCTCGGCGTCCACCTGACCCGGGGCTTCGACGGCTCCGTCCACATCGGCCCCAACGCGGTGCCCGCCGCCGCGCGCGAGGGCTACGGCTGGCCCGTCGTCCGGACCCGCGAGCTGATGGACACGCTCAGCTGGCCGGGCTCCTGGCGCATCGCCCGCAGGCACTGGCGGTACGGGGCCGGCGAGGTGCACCGCTCCCTCTCGAAGCGCGCGTTCACGGAGGCGGTCCGCCGCCTCCTGCCCGAGGTCACGGAGGACGACCTGCGTCCCGCGCCGGCCGGGGTCCGCGCCCAGGCCGTGCTCCGCGACGGCACCCTGGTGGACGACTTCCTGATCCGCGAGGCCCCGCACACGGTGCACGTGCTGAACGCCCCGTCGCCCGCCGCCACCGCCTCGCTGCCCATCGGCCGCGAGGTGGCCCGCCGCGCCCTGCTCCGGGCCTCGGCGGCCGGCTGGAAGCCGCCGGAGCGCGCGGCGGCGGGATGACGTGCGCCGGGGCGCCCCGGCCCCGCCCGTCGCCGAGCGACCCGTCGGCGCCCGGCCCCGTAGAATCAGGGCATTGTGTCTGAGCCCAAGAACCCCTCCCGCCCGACGCCCGACAGTGCCGCGCCCACCACCGCCGGAATCCCGGACGACGTGCGGGCCGCGTCCCTGGAGCGTGCGCGCCGGATGCGCCAGCAGCCCCGCTTCCCCGGCGGCCCCGCGGCCGATCCGGCGGGCTCGCACCACGAGCGCCGCATCCGCAGCTTCCAGCCGCGCCGCAGCCGGGTCACGCCCGGCCAGCAGAACGCCCTGGAGCGGCTCTGGCCCAAGTGGGGCCTGGACATCGACGGGCTGAGCGTCCTCGACCTGCCCGCCCTGTTCGACGGGCTTCCGGTGGTGCTGGAGATCGGCTTCGGTATGGGCGAGGCCACCGCGCGGATGGCGGCCGACGACCCGGGCACCGGCATCCTCGCCGTCGACGTGCACACCCCCGGCCAGGGCAACCTGCTCGGCCTCGCCGACCGGAACGGTTCGACCAACGTCCGGGTCGCCAACGGGGACGCGATCATCCTGCTGCGCGAGATGCTGGAGCCGGACTCACTGGACGGGCTGCGGGTCTACTTCCCCGACCCGTGGCCCAAGTCCCGCCACCACAAGCGGCGCCTGATCCAGCCGGAGTTCCTGGACCTGGTGGCGGGCCCGCTGAAGTCGGGGGCGATCGTGCACTGCGCGACCGACTGGGAGCCGTACGCCGAGCAGATGCTCGACGTGCTGACCGCGCACCCCCTCTTCCGGAACACGGTGGCCGACGGCGGTTACGCCCCGCGCCCCGCGTTCCGTCCCCAGACCCGGTTCGAGGGCCAGGGACTGGGGAAGGGCCACGTGGTGCACGACCTGCTCTTCGCGCGCGTCTGAGCCGTACGGCCACCATGGCCGTTGTCGGAACCGCTCGTTAGGGTCGAGGGGTGTCCGACGGGTCTGTTCAGCGACAACGGCAGAATCAGCCGGCCGTCCCGGTGCTCCAGGAGCAGCGGGTCGGCGAGATCCTGGCCGCCGTGCCGGCGCGGGGCCAGTGGCGTTACCGGCCGCGCCGCCTCGGCCCGCTCTGGCAGAACCGGACGTTCCGAGTGGTGGCCGTCTTCACGCTGCTGGCGCTCTGCGGGGTGGTGATCCTCGCCCTGGTCCGCGACCAGACCGGCACCGAGGGCTTCCTCGTGGGTCTGGGGCTGGCCGTCCTGCCGGTCCCGGTGCTGATGACCGCCTTCCGCTGGCTGGACCGGGTCGAGCCGGCCCCGTGGCGGAATCTGCTGTTCGCCTTCGCGTGGGGCGCGTGCGCGGCGGCCCTCGTCGCCATCCTCGCCAACTCGTTCGCGACCCGGTGGATAGCCGACAGCGATCCGGGGAACGCGGACACCCTCGGCGCCACGGTCATCGCACCGGTGGTCGAGGAGAGCGCCAAGGCGGCGGCCGTCCTGCTGCTCTTCCTCTTCCGCAGGCGGGAGTTCACCGGGATCGTGGACGGTGTCGTCGCCGCCGGTTTCACGGCCACGGGGTTCGCCTTCACCGAGAACATCCTCTACCTGGGCAACGCCTTCGGCGAGGACCAGCGTCTGGACTCCGGTTTCGCGTCGGTGACCGTGGTGACGTTCCTGGTCCGTGCCGTGATGACCCCCTTCGCCCACCCGCTCTTCACCGTCCTGACGGGCATCGGTCTCGGGATCGCCGCGAGCAGCGCACCCGGCCGCCGGGTGCGGCTCATCGCCGTCCCGCTGCTCGGCCTGGTCCTCGCGATGGGCATGCACGCCCTGTGGAACGGCTCGGCGACCTTCGGCCGGTACGGTTTCTACATCGTGTACGGGGCGTTCATGGTCCCGGTCTTCTCCCTGGTGACCTGGCAGGTGGTCCGGGCCCGCCGCAAGGAGCTGCGCTCCCTGGCCGTCGAGCTCCCCGCGTACGCCGAAGCCGGCTGGCTCACCCCCGACGAGCCCCGCGCCCTCGCCTCCATGCGGGCCCGCGCCCTCGCCAGGAACGCGGCCCGCAGGCGGTACGCGGCGAGCGTCTCCGGCCATCCGCACCACCCCGCCTACGCGACGGTCCGCGCCAAGGAGGCGAAGGAGCGCGGCAGGGCGGCGGCTCGTGCGGTCGCGGAGTACGAGGCGTTCGCGACGTCCCTCGCCTCCCTGCGCCGGCAGGCCGGCCGGGGCAGGGCGGACCCGGACTTCGCCGCGCGCGAGCTGGAGCTGCTGCACCACCTGTGGCAGCGCCGTGAGATCGCCGCCCCCGCCCTCGCGTACGCGGCCCGCGCCACCCACCGCCGACCCCCCGGCTACACGGCGGCCTGGCCACCCCGCCAGCCGTACGCGGGCGGGCCCACGCCGTACGCGTACGGCAACCCGGCGCCGTACAACGGCAGCCCGACCTCGTACGGCAGCACGGCCCCGTACGGCAGCCCGGCGCCCTACCCTCCACAGCCCTACGGCCAACAGCCCCGCACCCCACCGCCGTACACCGGCGGACCGCCGGTCTGATCCGTGGGGGCGGGGCCGGACGCGCGTCCTACGCCGAGGCGTCCGTCAGCGTCGACAGCTCCCCGTCCGTCAACCGGAGATCGGCCACCGCCAGCAGAGCGGGCAGCTGGTCGACCGTCCGGGCGGAGGCGATCGGCGCGGCGACCGTGGGGCGGGAGGCGAGCCAGGCCAGGGCCACCGTCGCGATCTCGGCGCCCCGGTCCCGCGCCACCGTGTCGAGCGCGGCGAGCACCCGCTGCCCGCGCTCCGACTCCAGGTGACCCGCCGCGCTCCCGGCGCGGGCGCTGTCCACGGTCGTCCCCGGACGGTACTTACCGGTGAGGAAGCCGGCGGCCAGCGCGAAGTAGGGGACGGCCGCGAGCCCGGCGTCGGCGGCGGTGTCCTGCAGCTCGCCCTCGTAGGTGTCCCGCGAGACGAGGTTGTAGTGCGGCTGGAGCGCCACATAGCGGGCCAGGCCCTCGCGTTCGGAGAACTCCAGCGAGGCGCGCAGCCGGGCGGGGCTGATGTTGGAGGCGGCGATCTCGCGGACCTTGCCCTCCTTGACCAGCTCGTCGAGCGCGCTGATGATCTCCTCGACCGGGACGGTCTCGTCGTCGTAGTGCGTGTAGTACAGGTCGATGTGGTCCGTGCCGAGCCGGCGCAGCGACTCCTCGGCGGCCGACTTGATCGTGGACGCCGAGAGGCCCTTGTAGCCGGGGAGGGCACCGACCTTGGTGGCCACCACGACCTCGGACCGATTGCCGCGCGCGGCGAGCCACTTGCCGATGACCGTCTCCGACTCGCCGCCCTCGTTTCCGGGAACCCAGTGCGAGTAGGCGTCGGCGGTGTCCACGAAGTTGCCGCCGGCCGCCGTGTACGCGTCGAGGACGGCGAAGGACTGGTCCTCGTCCGCGGTCCAGCCGAAGACGTTTCCACCGAGGCAGAGCGGGAAGACCTGGAGGCCGGACGGGCCGAGAGCGCGCAATGAAGTCATAGGCGGAACAACAGCTTCCGAACAGCCGGTATTCCGTGGCGCGTCCGTGCGGCCGAAGGCGGTCACGCGGACCGGCAGCCCTGACGTCGGGGGGTGTGCGTCAGGGCTGCCGGGGTTCGGACGGCCGCGTACGGGGAAGGGCCGGGCGTCGAGAAAGGGACCTCAGACGGTCAGACCGCGGGCGCGCAGCCAGGCCATCGGGTCGATGCCGGTGCCGTCCGGGGTGTGGACCTCCAGGTGGAGGTGGGGGCCGGTCACGTTTCCGGTCGCGCCGACGCGGCCGATGGTGTCGCCGGTGGTGACCTTCTGGCCGACCGTGACGCCGATCGAGGACTGGTGGCAGAACCACAGCTCGGTGCCGTCCTCCAGCTCCAGCACCGTGCGGTAGCCGTAGGCGCCGGACCAGCCGGCCGACTTGATGGTGCCGGTGTGGATGGCCTTGATCGGGGTGCCGGTCGGGGCCGCGAAGTCGAGGCCCGTGTGGTAGCCGGAGGACCACATCGAGCCGGCCTCGCCGAACGTCGAGGTGATCGTGTACGAGGAGGTGGGGATGGCGTAACTGGCGGCGAGCTTGGCCAGGCGCAGGGCCTCGGCCTTCTTCTTCGCCTCCTCCTCCGCCTTCTTCTTCTCGGCGGCGGCCTTGGCCTCGGCCTCGTCCTGCTGCTTCTTCGCCTCGGCGGCGGCCTTCTCGGCAGCGGCCTTCTCCTCGGCCGCCTTCGCCTCGGCGTCCGCGGCGCCCTGCTGCTGCTCGGCCTGCTGGAGGATACGGGCGCGAAGCGCCTCGCCGGCGTCCGTGGTGCCCTGCTCGGCCTCGGCGGTGGTGATGCCGGCGGTGGTCAGCGGAGCGGACGCGGTGGCGGTCGCGGGGGTTTCGGCCTCGTCCCCGCCGGAGAACAACGCACCTACGCCGGGAAGGGACTTGGCGTCGGGGAGATTGTCCGCGATGGAATCGGGAAGAGAGATGGAGACCGGAGGCTTGCTCTGTGCGGTGGCCATGCCGCCCGCGCCGACGGCCGCGATGACACCGACGCCGAGGACGGTGGAGCTACGGGCCAGACCATTGCGCTGCTTGGCGACACGGTGCTTGCCGCGGACGGGGCGGACGGACTCCTCGGTGGGGTTCCATTCCTCCCAGGTCCGCTCGGAGTCGGCGTCGTCGGCGCGGAAGCCGCTGCCGAAACCGGCGTCGGTGCCGAAGCCGTTGCCCCGATCGGTCATGTAGTCGCTTCCCTGTTCCGGGATGTACGCGGTGCCGGGGCCGGACGCGAAGTCGCCGGCGTACTCGGGCACGAACCGGGAAGGTGATTCAGGGGCAGGCTTGTTGGACGCCACGCGGGCGCACTCCTTTCCTTCCTTCTCGCCTACCGGGTTAGCTGACGGGTTCGGAGCAGGAAGGTCTCCTACGGGTCCTCCGCCTCTCGTGAAGACGAAGATGCCCGATTCACCCCATGTAGGTGGTTCCCCGGTTCCCTTGCGGAATTCGGCGCACGCGCGCGGCGCCGTCCCTGACGACGGCTGGGACAACCGCGCTGCGTTATCGAACGTTAATAGACAGACGGCTCCGATTCCAAGCTGTTCCCGCTGATCGTTCACGCACTCGGCCTGGACTTACAGGGCACAACCGGGTTGAAACGGGCGACTTGCTCGACGCTCGGCCACTACGCGTTTTCTGACGTTGCGTCAAATGTTATGCGGAGCGAGGCCCCTCGGTCACCGAGCGTGGCGCCCCCTTGACGATCTTCACCGTCCTGCGCCGGTCCGGCTGCCCCCTCCCCGGCCGGGCCACCGCGAGCAGCGCCATGTCGTCCGTCGACACGCCTCCGGTATGCCGACGCACATCGTCGGTCAGCGCGGACAACAGCTCCTCCGGGCCGGGGAAGAGGCGCCCGCGCAACCGCTCCGCCGGGTCGTAGAAGACACCGTCGGCGTCACGCGCCTCCGTGAGGCCGTCCGTGTAGAACAGCAACGTCCCGCCGGCCGGCAGCTCCCACTCGTCCGAACGGTCCGGCCGCGCCTCCAGGTCCATGCCCAGCGGAAGCGCGGGCTCCGAGGGCGTCAGCGCCTCCACCGCCCCGTCCCCGTGCAGCAGCAGCGGGTCCGGATGGCCGCGGTTCACCACCCGTACGCCCTGCGCACCGGGCGGGATCTCCGCGAGCACCGCCGTAACGAAGCCCTCGAACGCGTCCAGATTGCCCCGCCGCACCGACTCTCGCGCCAGCGCGCGCTCCAGGCGCTGTGCCACGCCCTCCAGCGACTTCTCCTGCTCCGCCGCCTCCCGGAACGCCCCGATCACCACCGCCACCGCTCCGACCGCGTCCAGCCCCTTCCCGCGGACGTCCCCCAGCACCAGCCGTACGCCGTACGGGGTCTCGGCCGCCGCGTAGAGGTCGCCCCCGACGAACTCGTCCGCCTGCGCCGCCTCGTACCGCGCGGCCACCTGGAGTCCGCCGATCCGCTCGGGCGGCGCGGGCAGCACGGCCCGCATGGCCGTCTCGGCGATGATCCGGGCGGACGCCAGCTGGTCGTTGCCGCGCCGCACGACCTGGTTGATCACCGCGGCCTGGCAGGAGACCGTGAACACCGTCAGCATCTCGATGAACGGGACCGCGCCCGGCAGGTCCCCGGTGGAGAGCCGCATCGCGGCGATCGCGACGACCCCGGCGAGCCCGATCCGGAGTGTGGCACCGAGCCCGAAGAACGGGGCGGCGATCAGCGGGGCAGCCGCGAACATCGGAACGGCCGTGAACGCCGGCGGGGTGAAGTAGTCGAAGAGCGCCCCTCCGACGATCATGGCGGCGGGCAGCACCCGGACGAACCGGCGGCTCCCCATGCCGCCGCGCCCTCGCCACCGTCGCGCCCACTTCCCCACCTGCGGTCTCCTGCCCGGTGCGGCCGCGGCCACTACCGCGCACCTCCCCCAGCCTCGCGCCCGCCCGGCCCCCGGGCGAATCCTCGGCCTCCGATGGGGCGACACACGGGCGCCGACAACGCGTCAGGCCCGGCACGCTGCTTGCGTGCCGGGCCTGATCCTTCAGTAGCGGGGACAGGATTTGAACCTGCGACCTCTGGGTTATGAGCCCAGCGAGCTACCGAGCTGCTCCACCCCGCGTCGGTGAAGCCAACTCTACGGCATGTCCGGCGCCCTCACGACCACCCACCCCACGCACCGGCCGTCCGGACCGCGTTCTCCCCTTCGCCAGAACGTCAACGTGCCGAAATCGAGAAGGTATTGCGGGGAACATGTGTTCTGTCGCAAGGTATCTGCTGCACCCCCCGGCTCGGTGGGCTGCCCGTGTGAGCAGGCCCCCGACCGCGCATGCCGGCGCGCAGGGAGAGCCGCTCCCGGTCTCTGCTCGCAGCCTGTCTGGAGGGCTCTCGACCATGGCCGCACCGCTCGCCTCCGATCACACCCCCGCCCCGTCGTCACCCGTTCGCGCCGCCGCCACGGGCGGACTCATCGGCGGCGTGATGGGCGCGGTGATGAGCGCCGTGGTGAACTACCTGGCGATCGGCCTCCCGGGCAGCGCGTCGGCCAACGCCGCCAACCACGCGATATCGGGCCTGATCAGCGGGTTCCTCGCCGGTTTCATCGGCATCATGGTCCACAGCAGGAAGGCGGCCCCCACCACCGCCGACACGGCTCCGGTCGGCGCGTCCGAACCGGAGAAGTAGCCTCCGCCCCTCAGCGCACCCTCCTGGCCGCCGCTCCAACGGGCGCACGGACCCATATGGCGATATGACTGATTTCAGACTCAGCCATTTCGACGGCTCCGGGAGTGGACGATGGACGACTATCCCCTGCTCAACCTGTTCTGGACGATGCTCTGGTTCTTCCTCTGGATCATGTGGCTCTTCCTCCTCTTCCGGGTCATCATGGACATCTTCCGCAGCCACGACCTGAGCGGCTGGGGCAAGGCCGGCTGGCTGATCCTGGCGCTGGTGCTGCCCTATGTGGGCGTGCTGATCTACGTGATCGCCCGCGGCAAGTCCATGGGCAAGCGCGACATCCAGGAGGCGAAGGAGCGCGACGCCGCCTTCAAGGCGTACATCAGGGACGCGGCGGGTACGGAGGGCGGCGGCCACAGGGGCGGCCATGTCGAGGACCTGTCGAAGCTCGCCGACCTCAAGGACAAGGGCGCGATCACCGAGGAGGAGTACCAGCGGGCGAAGTCCAAGCTCCTGGTCTGACGCACCTGCGCCGCCGGGGCGGGAGACCCGCCGCGTCACCGGCGGTCGAAAACCGGTGGCCCCCGGCCGCGCCCGCGCGGACCCGGGGCCACGAGGTAGGCCGTGTGGGACTCGAACCCACAACCAACGGATTAAAAGTCCGCTGCTCTGACCAATTGAGCTAACGGCCCTCGATACATCACCCCCGAGCATAGCCCGCCCCGGCCGCGCAGCCGATCGGGTATCGGCCGCGCGGCCCCGTCACCGGGTCCGGGGCGGGCTCAGGGCCTCAGAAGATGCCCTTGTACGTCTGCCAGCCGGTGGCGATCTGCGTACGGGCTCCGAACGAGCCCTTGCCGTTGCCGTTGTTGCGGAACAGCTTGCCCGCCGAGTCGCGGACGACGATGTCGTTCCGGCCGTCGCCGTTCAGGTCGCCGACGCCGACCATGGTGTTATACGAGCGGCCCCAGTCGGTGAACACCTTCACGCGCGCGGCGAAGCGGCCGTTGCCCAGGCCGTTGTAGCGCCACAGGCCGCCGTTGCGGTCGTGGCCGAGCAGGTCGGGGATGCCGTCGCCCGTGATGTCGCCGACACCGGTGATCTGGGCGTACGTCCGCCAGTCGGTGTTGATCCGGGTCTTCGGGAGGAACTTGCCGGCGGCCGTTCCCGCGTAGAAGTAGATGTCACCGGTGGACGTCTGACGGGCGACGAGGTCGGCCCGCCCGTCGCCGTTCAGGTCGCCGGCCGACGTCAGCACGTCGTACTGCTGCCAGCCGCCGCCGATCACCGTGTGCTTGCTGGTCGGCCGGTAGCCGGAGGTGCCGCAGCTGCCGTCGTACCGGCGCAGTTCCCCGCCGGGCATCCGGACCAGCAGCTCGGCGCAGCGGTCGCCGGTGGTGTCCGCGAAGGGCACGGCGACCGTGCCGGCCGGCCAGCCGGTCCCGGACTTCTTGCCGCTGAAGACGCCGGAGGTCTGGCCGAACTGGATGGTCAGGTCCCCGTAGGAGTTGAGCGTGACCAGGTCTCCGCTGCTGTCCCGGCCCTGGTCGTGGACGCCCTGCCGGCCACCGGACACGGACAGGCTCCCGCTGGTGGAGTACGTCCCCGAACCGTCCTCGGCCGTCGCCTTCAGCGTCCAGGTGTGCTTGCCGTTGCCCGCGTAGGCGCCCGAGTCGGTCGTGCCGTCCCAGTTGACGTCCGCCTCGGTGCCGTCAGCGCCCTTGAGGGTGCGGACCGTACGGCCCGTCCAGTCCTTGACGGTGTACGTCCAGGAGACGGGCTTGTTGAACTGCATGGTGCTGTTCCAGCTCTCCAGCCCGTCGGTGCCCTTGATGTCCAGGGAGTCCGGACCCAGGTCGGACGCGATCCTGGTGAGGGGCTGCGCGGGCACTCCGCTGGGCACGACGTGGAGCGTCTGCGCGGCGTCGAGGTAGGCGATGTCGCCACCGAACTTGTCCACCGCCCAGGTCAGCCGCCGCTGGTCGGCGGTCTTCCCGGCGGGGAGGTCCGCAATCGCGCGCGGAGCGGCGGCCTTGCCCGTGTGGAAGTCGGTGAGCAGCAGCTCGCCCGCCGTCCGGTCGTGCCGGACGAGGTAGCCGTCGCCGACGAGGGCGGGCCCGGACGGCACGGTGAACGACTTCTTCGCCGTACGGTCGTACACGCCGGCCGCACCGGTCGTCCCGCAGTTCCAGTAGATCCAGCGGCCGACCGTGCGCACCTCCTTGATCACGCAGGGGGCGCCGGTGGCCACCGTCAGTACGACCTTCTTCGTCAGCAGGTCGGTCGCGGTGATCGTCCCGGTGGTGGTCGCCGCCCAGAGCGTGGTGCCCCAGACGGAGGCGGCGCCCGGGGTGCGGACGATGGGGTCGGGGGTCGAGGTGTAGCTCGGGTACATGGCCGCCCGCTGCTTGGCGGGGGAGCCGCCGTTGACGACGTAGGCCCGCGCGGTCATGTCCACGATGTCGGCCGTCGCCACGGGGTACTTGACGTCACCACCGCGGTACGAGTTGCCGGGGGCCCAGAACTTCACCGACTCGGTGCCGGCGTCGTCGCCGTCGACGGACACCGTGCCGACGTCCCCGTGGCCCGAAGCGACCAGCTCCACACAGTCGCCGTTGTCACAGGGCACCGTCCTGAGGTGCGCGCCATTGGCGTACGTCCCGGCGAAGGCACGGCTCTCGCGCGCCCCCACGGTCATGCCGTCGGCGGACACCGGGCGGTCGTACACCATGCGGTCGCCGGAGGGGCTCCGCTCCGCCGTCACCAGGCGCCCGCCCGCGAAGTCGAGGCCGTACACCCCGGTGGTCGCCACGGTGGCCGGGGCCGGGTCCGCGGCGTTCGCGGGTACGGCGGCCGTGGCGAGGACGGTCGCACCGGCCACGGCGCCCACGAGCGCTGCGCGGCCGCGTATGAACACGGTCAAGAGAAGTTCCTTTCCGGGAAGCCCGGAGGTCGAGCGAGTGATCAGAAGAGGTTCTTGTACATCTGCCAGCCGCCGCCGACCTTGGTACGCGCCGCCAGCGCGCCCTTGCCGTCGCCGCGGTAGCTCCACAGCACGCCGGACGTGTCGCGGGCCAGCAGGTCCGCGCGGCCGTCGCCGTTCAGGTCGCCGGAGCCGACCATCGTGTCGTACATGGTCCAGCCGTAACCGATCTTGTTACGGGTCCCGAGTGTGCCCTTGCCGGTGGCCGGGTAGCGCCACACGTTGCCCGAGCGGTCACGGGCCACCAGGTCGCCCTTGCCGTCGCCGTCCATGTCGCCCGTGCCGGCCAGGAGGTACCCCTGCCAGCCGTAGCCGATCTTCACCCGGGGCTCGAAGAGGCCGTCGCCCCTGCTCTTGTAGAAGTACAGGTCGCCCGCGGGCGTCCGGCCGAGCAGATCGGCGCGCCCGTCACCCGACATGTCGCCGGGCGAGGTCAGCGCGTCGAACATGTTCCAGCCGGTGCCGATCCGCTTGTACGGCGTGCCGGGCTTGAGCGCGGCCCCGCAGGCCGGCGTGTACGCGCGCAGCTCGCCCGCCTTCGTACGGACCAGCACGTCATTGCACCGGTCGCCGCTGATGTCCTCGAACGGCACGGCGGCGGTCACGGTGTTGTCCCCGGTCCAGCCGGTGCCCGACACCTTGTCCTCGACCCGCCCGGCCCCGGTCCCCGTACCGGCCCGCCAGTCGGCCTGGCCCGCCGAGGTGAACGCGAGCAGGTCACCGAACCCGTCGTTGCCGACGAAGTCCCGCGCCACGGCGGCCCCGCCGGTCACCTTGACGCTGCCGGAGGTGGTCAGGGGGGCGCCCTGGCCGTCGGCGGGGCTGGCGGTGAGGGACCAGGTGTAGGAGCCGTTGGGTGCGTACGCGCCGGTGGCGGTCTTCCCGTCCCAGGCGGCGGTCAACCGGCCCCGCGCCTCCCCGCCGGTGAGCGTGCGCACCGTGGCGCCCGACGCCGTGTTCTTCAGCGTCAGCTGCCACGACGCGGCGGGCTTGGACAGCCACCAGGAGCCCTGCCAGCCCGTCGGCGCGGATGCCCGCAGGTCGAGCGACCCGGCCGGCGCATCGGTGTCGATCACCGACAGCGCCGAGGCCGGGATGCCCGTGGGAACGATGCGCACCAGCCGGTCGCTCCCGGTGTAAGCGGCATGGCCGCCGAAGCGGTCCACCGTCCAGCCGGCCCGACGCACGCTGTGCGGGCCGAGGTCCGCCTCATCGGCCAGCTTCCGCTGGGGCAGGTCCGTGTACGCGCCACTGGCCGGGAGCCCGCTGTGGAGGTCGTACAGGGTGAGCCCGGCCCCTTCCGCGTGGGTGACGATGTAGCCGTCGGCGAGGAGGGTGTCGGCGTCCGGAGCGGTCGCGAACTTCCTTGTCTGCCGGTCGTAGAGACCCGCGCTGTGGGGCCAGTTGGAGCCCTCGCACGCCCAGTGGATCCAGCGGCCGACGACTTGCAGCTCGGTGGGGGCGCACTTGCTGGGCGTGGTGAAGGATGTGCCAGGCACACCCATCGTCATGTTCTCGGAGGTCACGGTGGAGGAGCCGGGGAGGTTGCTCCACAGCATGTTGCCCCACAGGGCCGCGGCGTCCATCCGCCGGCTCTTCAGCACCTTCCCGGAGTTGGTGCTTTCCTGGAACTCGACGACGTGCTTGTAGTCGCCCGACGCCTCGTTCACCACCCCGTAGCGGCCGGAGAGGTCCACGAGTTCGGGGGACATCAGGCCCGTGGTGAGCCGCGGGCCCCAGTTCTCCTCGCCGTTGCGGAACAGCATGGTCTGTCCCTGCTCGGTGCCTTGCTCGCGGCCGTGGAACCCGTCGCCGCTCGCGAACATGGTCACGCAGTACGGGTCTTCCGAATACCAGCCGCAGTCCGCGTCCCGCCCGCTGGTGAGTCCGTCCACGGTCGTGCGGATCTCTTCGGGCCTGCCCGATGTCCTGAGCCAGGTGCTCCGGTACGCGCCGATGTACGTACCCGGCTGGAACAGCCGGGAGTCGTCCGCCGTGGTGAGGATGCCGCTGCCCAGGGAGATGCCGGCGGGCTGTGCGGGCATGTTCTCGATGTCGGCGACGCGGGTGCGCTTCACGGTGCCGTCCGCGGCCTCCGTGAAGAGGTAGTAGCCCCAGTCGAGGGCGCCCTCGTAGCTGTGGCTCTCGGCGCCCGCGACCAGGAGGGAGCCGTCCGGCGTCGCGGTGAGGTCGGTGTGGGCGACGGCGAGGAGCTCCCCGGTGGTCCGGCCGTCCTCGGAGATGCTGACCAGGCGGTTGCCGCGGTACTCGTTGTCACCGGGGTTCGCCGGCAGGACTCCGACCAGCGTGTTCCCGAGCATCCGGAAGCTGGTGTCGTACGACTGGTCCCGCAGGTCGTACGAGCGGGGCGCGGCGGACAGGTCGTCGCGGTCGAACAGTTCGGCGGCGTACGAGCCGACCTGCAGCAGGGTGTCCGGACCCAGCGTCACGGCACTGGAGTCCGGTGCCAGGGTCTGGAGCTTCCCGCTCGCCAGGTCGACGAACCACCAGCCCTGGGACATGTCCGTGCCTTCCCAGAGGATGCCCCGGACGACCACCGACCGGGCGTCCCCGTCGAAGACCGACAGGCGCCACCCCTCGGGCAGCCCCTCCAGTCGCCGGTCCTCGACCTCGCCGCCCTCGGAACGCAGCAGGTGCAGGCCGGTCGCGGCGGTCTCGGAGCCGGTGCGGGTGACGACGGTCGTACCGTACGTCCCCACGTACGTCTGGCCCTCCGGAATCGCGATGCTCGTGACCGGCCCGCCGCCCGCGCGCTGCTGCAGCGTCACATGCGGACTCGGACTCCCGGCGTACACCGCCACGGTGTCGGAGCCCTGCCCGTATCCGGTGGGCCAGGCTCCGCGGGGGCGGACCGCCTCGGGGTCGTACTCCAGCGGCTTCGGAAGCCGCTCGGACAGGACGGTCTGAGCGCCGGTCGCGTAATCGGTCCAGCGGAGCCGGTCGTCGCCCTCACGCGCCGTAAGAAAGCCGGTCTCGCCGGCGTTCAGGACACGTGTCTCGCGCGGTACGAAGCGGGCGCCGGGCTTCACGACCACGGTGTCCGCGGCCGTGCCGCCCGTCGTACCGGCGGCGGCCGTACCCGTGGCCAGCGCGCTCGTACCGGCGGTCATCGCCAGGGTGACCAGAAGGGCGAGACGCGCCGAGGCACGCCGGCTTCTCCACCCGTTGGAAGAGCGGGTCACGTTGAAGGTCCCTCCCCAGGAACAAGGCACGAGGAGAGGCCGGCGGAGAACACCCACGGCCTACGCGGTGCGGCGGTTGCCGCTCGCACCCACCCCCGAGCAGATGCCGCGACTTTAGCACCAGACGCGCACACGCCAACGCCTATTTCGAACCCGTTCAAAGGAGGGGGTCCACGCAGGTCGGCGGCCACTTTCCCGGCCCATGCGAAAGCGGGCCCGTCCACCAAGGACGGGCCCGCTTTCGTCAGGTCGGAGACCTACGGACGATCAGCCGTTGCGCTTCCAGCGCGGCTTGTCGTCGCGGCGGCCGAAGGAGCCGGTGCTGGTGCCGGTCGAACGGTGGTCGTCGCGGCGGCCGTTCGGACGGTCCGAGCGGAAGCCGCCGGAGGGGCGGTCGTCCCGGCGGTCGCGGTTGTACGGACGGTCGCCGCCGCCCGAGCGGAAGCCGCCCGAGGGGCGGTCGTCGCGACGGTCACGGCTGAACGACGGACGGTCGTCCCGGCGGTCGAAGGAGCGACCGCCGCGGTCGTCCCGGCGGTCGCCGCCCGAGCGGAAGCCGCCGGAGGGGCGGTCGTCGCGACGGTCGCGGTTGTACGGACGGTCGCCGCCGCCCGAGCGGAAGCCGCCCGAGGGACGGTCGTCGCGACGGTCACGGCTGAACGACGGACGGTCGTCCCGGCGGTCGTTGCCCCGGTAGCCGCCCGACGGACGGTCGTCCCGGCGGAACGGACGGTCGCCCCGGTCGTCGCGGCGGTCGTTGCCCCGGTAGCCACCGCGGTTGTCGCGGCGCTCGTAGTTGCCCCGCTCGTCGCGGCGGTCCTCGCGCGCGGCCGGCTGCTCCGGCACGGAGGCGGCGGCAGCCGCGAGGGCGGCCTCGGCCTCGGCGGTGACCTCGGCCACGGCGGCCTCGGGGTCGTCGCCGCGCTCACGGGCGGCACGGGCCACCAGGCGGTCGGCCTCCTCGCGGAGCTCGACGGCGCGGCGCTGGGCGCGCTCCAGCTGCTTGGTCAGCTCGGCGGCCTCGCGCTCGGCCTGCTTCGCGGCGTTGTTCGCGGAGTCGGCCTGGACCTCGGTGAGCGAACGGGCGCCGGTGATCTCGGCGACCTCCGGCTCGAAGACGCCCGCGCCCTGCACGATGTGGCGCGAGGCGTCGACGCCCGCGTCCTCCATCAGGCGGAAGATCTGACGGCGCTGGTGCGGCAGCGCCAGCGAGACGACCACACCGGACTTGCCGGCCCGGGCGGTACGGCCCGAGCGGTGCAGGTAGTCCTTGTGGTCACCGGCCGGGTCCACGTTCAGGACCAGGTCGATGCCGTCGACGTGGATACCGCGCGCGGCGACGTCGGTCGCGACGAGCGCGTTGACGTAGCCCTTCTTGAAGTCCTCCAGGACCCGGGTGCGCGCGCCCTGCGTCATGCCGCCGTGCAGTGCGTCCGCCTTGACGCCCGCGTCGACGAGCTGCTCTGCGATCCGGTCGGCGCCCAGCTGGGTGCGGACGAAGATGATCGTGCGGCCCTTGCGGGCGGCGATCGCGGAGGTGACCGGCGCCTTGTCCTTCGGCTTCACGACGAGGACGTGGTGCGACATGGTCGAGACGTTGCCCTGGGCGGAGTCGACCTCGTGGGTGACCGGGTTGCTCAGGTAGCGCTTGACCAGCGTGCCGATCTCGTTCTCCATGGTGGCGGAGAAGAGCATGCGCTGGCCGCCCTCGGGGATCTGGTCCAGCAGCTCGGTGACCTCGGGCAGGAAGCCCAGGTCGGACATCTGGTCGGCCTCGTCGAGGACGGCGACCTGGACGCTCGAGAGCGAGCACGCGCCGCGGTTGATGATGTCGCGCAGCCGGCCCGGGGTGGCGACGAGGATGTCGACACCGCGCTCCAGCGCGTAGATCTGGTTGCCCATGGACGTGCCGCCGCAGACGACCTTCATCTTCAGGCCGAGCACGTCGCCGTACGGCTGCAGCGCGTCCGCGACCTGCATCGCGAGCTCACGGGTCGGGGTGAGGATGATCGCGCGGGGCTTCTTCTTCTCCGTGTACCCGTCCGCCAGCGCCGACAGGGTCGGCAGGCCGAAGGAGAGGGTCTTGCCGGAGCCGGTACGGCCGCGGCCGAGGATGTCCTTGCCGGCCAGGGCGTCCGGGATGGTCGCGGCCTGGATCGGGAAGGGCGTGGTCACACCGTTCTGCGCGAGCTTGCGGACGATGCCCTCGGGCAGGCCCAGGTCGGCGAAGGTGACGGTCGGCTCGGCGGCCTCGGCGACTGCGGTGAGCTCGTCGTTCTCGACGTTCTCGGGCATGACGGTGTGGTCAGAACTGGAAATTGACATGCGAAATGCGAAACCTTCCGGAGTCTCGGCACGCGCCCATAACTCCGTGATTTCGCAATGTCGACCGCCTCAATGCGGTCCAGCCACGGCAAGGGAGAGTACGCGCCACACGGCGCTCTTCTGTGTCGGCGCCGGGCAATGGGATCAAACGATCTACCACCATACGCACTCTCACCCACATTGCGCAAGCCGCCTTCCCCCACCCCTCCCCTCGCCACCCCCTCAGGCCGGTCCCACCTGCGGTGATGCCTCCGGTGTACGCAGCTCCGCCACCCTCTCCGGCCACCCCAGGGCATCGGTACGGAACTGGGCGGCCGGAGACTCCGAGGGCGCCGGCGGCGCGGGCTCCGAGGGCTCCGGCTCGGGTTCCTGCGGGTCCGGCGGCGCGGGTGTGTCCGCCGGACCCTCCGGGCCGGGTACGGGGCCGGGGCCGGCCGGCACCGAGGGCTCCGGCGGCGCGGACTCGGGCGGACCCGCCGGTACGGAGGGGCGGGCGGCCCGGCCCCGGTCCTCGCCCTTCTCCGGCCCGCCGCCCCCGGGCTCGTCGGCGGCCGGGGCGCTCCCGGAGGGCGAGGCGGAAGCGCTCGGCCCGGCGCCCCGGCGCTCCGGCTGCGCACCGGTGCCGCCGTACCGGGAGCGGCCGGTCCCCGTCACCGTGGCACCGTTCGGCTCGACCGCGGCGCTCTTGGGCTCGGCGGGCCGCGAGGGCGCCGGTTTCGCCCCGTCGGAGCCGACGCTCATGCAGCCGGTGGACGCGGCGAGCGTGACAGCGGTGACCGCTGCCCAGCGGACGGGAGGGGAGAACTGACGCACGGGGGCACCTCCGGGGGCGCGAGGAAGGACGGGGCCTGACATGAACGGGCCGGGTGCGCTCTGCCCAACTCCCGCGACCCCGCGGGGGACACGCCCGCCGGGCCGGCTCCTTCAACACGGGCGCCCCGCGCCCGGCTCACCCGTAACCGAGCGCGTGCAGCCTCTCGTCGTCGATGCCGAAGTGGTGGGCGATCTCGTGCACGACGGTGATCTCCGTCTCGGCCACCACGTCCTCGCGCGTCTCGCACATCCGCAGCGTCGGACCCCGGTAGATCGTGATCCGGTCCGGCAGCACGCCCGCGTACCACTCCCCGCGCTCGGTCAGCGGCGTGCCCTCGTACAGCCCGAGCAGTTCCGGGTCATCGGACTCCGGCTCGTCCTCGACGAAAACCGCGACGTTGTCCATCAGCCGGGTCAGCTCCGGCGGAATCCGGTCCAGTGCCTCGGCGACCAGTTCCTCGAACGCTTCCCGCGTCATCTCCAGCACCCGGCCATTCTCCCGTACGGCCACCCGCCCCGCCCAGGCCCCGTGCCCGCCCAGGCCCCCTGCCCGTCCCGGCCCGCCCCGGGCATACCCGCACCGCGACTGGGGCAGGGGCACCCAATGGCCCGCGCCCGAGTCCCCTTCCGCCGCCCGACACCCCGCCGCGCCGCGCACCGGACCCTCGCCGCGCCGCGCCCGTTCGTCCGGGCCCTCGGACTGGTCGTCGTGGTGCTGTTCGGCGCCTGGCTCGGGCTGCTCGCGGTGGGCAGCGTCCGGACGACCGTGGGGCCGATGGACACGACGATGACCCTGCGGCCCTCGCTCAGCGGCGGCACCAAGATCAATGTCTCCCCGCTCGGCGCCCTGGAGCTGGACTCGCACCACGCCCCGGTCCGGCTCGACGTGGACGTGGACCGGCTCGACCCGGTCCGCTCGCAGGCCCTGGTCCAGCACCCCGAACGGCTGGCCGGACTGGAGGACGAGGTCACCTCGGACGTCGCGTCGGGCACCCGTGAGCTGGCCCTGCGCTCCTGCGTCGCGGTGGTGACCGGGGCGACGGCGCTGGGCCTCGCGGTGTACCGCCGGCCGGGCCGGGCCCTGGCCGCCGGGGGGCTGGCCCTCGCGCTGCTCGCCGCCTCCGGCGTCGGCGCGTACGCCACCTGGAATCCGAAGTCGGTCCTGGAGCCCAAGTTCTCCGGCCTGCTCTCCAGCGCCCCGTCGGTCGTCGGCGACGCCCGCTCGATCGTCAGCGACTTCGACGTCTACCAGCAGGAACTGGCCCGGCTGGTCACCAACGTCACCAAGCTGTACGACGCCACCTCGACGCTCCCCGTCTACCGCCCGGACCCGGCGACCCTGCGCGTCCTGCACGTCTCGGACGTCCATCTGAACCCGGCCGCGTGGCACATCATCGGCTCGCTCGTGAAGCAGTACGACATCGACGTGATCATCGACTCCGGCGACACGATGGACCACGGCACCGCCGTCGAGAACAGCTTTCTGGACCCCATCGCCGACCTCGGCGCCCCCTACATCTGGGTGCGCGGGAACCACGACTCGGCGGTGACACAGAAGTACCTGTCCGACAAGAAGCGCTTCCCCGACGTGCACGTCCTGGACCAGGGCCGGGCCGTGACGGTCGGCGGGCTGCGGGTCGCCGGGGTCGGGGACCCGCAGTTCACCCCGGACCGCACGGGCCCCGAGCAGGCCGAGGACGTCGAGAGCGTGGCCGGCCGCACGCTCGCCGCCGCCCTGCGCGAGGAGCAGCGGTCCGGCACCCCCGTCGACATCGCCGTCGCCCATGAGCCGGAGGCGGCGAAGGAGACGGACGGCGAGGTGCCGTTGGCGCTGGCCGGCCACGTGCACCACCGGCAGAACGAGGTCCTGAAGGGCGGCACCCGGCTGATGGTCGAGGGGTCCACGGGCGGTGGCGGGCTGCGGGCCGTCCAGAACAAGGAGCCGGAACAGGTGCTCGCGTCGGTGCTCTACCTGGACCGCTCCACCCGTCGTCTGCAGGCCTGGGACGAGATCACCCTGGGCGGCCTCGGACTGACGACGGCCGAGGTCAGCCGCCACCTGCCGGCGCAGAAGCCCCCCCCCGCGAGCCCGTCTCCGACCGACCCGACCCCCTCCCCGTAAACCGTTTTGGCGAACGCCGCCGGCATCCCATATGCTTCTCACGTCCCCGACGCGCTGCAAGGCGCGCAGGTGGGCCCTTAGCCCTCATCGTCTAGTGGCCCAGGACGCCGCCCTTTCAAGGCGGTAGCACGGGTTCGAATCCCGTTGGGGGCACGCTTGAACGTGTGCGAGACTCGTCTCGCACATTGCTTGGTCCTGTGGAGCAGTTAGGAGTGCTCGCCACCCTGTCAAGGTGGAGGCCGCGGGTTCAAATCCCGTCAGGACCGCTGAGGTTTCACGTGAAACCTCGTGGCTGGGTAGCTCAGTTGGTACGAGCGATCGCCTGAAAAGCGATAGGTCGCCGGTTCGATCCCGGCCCCAGCCACCACCCGAAGGCCCCGTCCGATGGACGGGGCCTTCGTCGTGCCGGACCACCTCCGCCCTCCCCGAGGGGGACCGTCGCCCGAAATGGGTTCGCCCTTCCTCCGGGCCGGGTGAGATCCTGGAACCCGTATGTCTACTTCCTTCGCCGATCTCCAGTCCCGGCTCGCGCAGCTCTCGCTCCGTGACGCGAACCGGCTCGGCCGCCGCCTCGAAGGCGCGCGCCGCATCCGCAAGCCCGAGGCCCAGCGGGCCGTGCTGGACGAGATCGCCGCCCAGGCGGACAAGGCAGCCGGGCGGCTCGAACAGCGGGCCGGCCGGATGCCCGCCGTCACGTACCCCGAGCAGCTTCCGGTCAGCCAGAAGAAGGACGAGATCCTGGAGGCGATACGCGACCACCAGGTCGTGATCGTCGCCGGTGAGACCGGCTCCGGCAAGACCACTCAGATCCCCAAGATCTGCATGGAGCTGGGCCGGGGCCTGCGGGGCATGATCGGGCACACCCAGCCGCGCCGGATCGCCGCGCGCACGGTGGCCGAGCGGATCGCCGACGAGCTGAAGACGCCGCTCGGCGAGACCGTGGGCTGGAAGGTCCGCTTCACCGACCAGGTGAACCCGGACGCGACCTTCGTGAAGCTGATGACGGACGGCATCCTGCTCGCCGAGATCCAGACGGACCGCGAGCTGCTCGCGTACGACACGATCATCATCGACGAGGCCCACGAGCGGTCGCTGAACATCGACTTCCTGCTCGGCTATCTGGCCCGGCTGCTGCCCAGGCGCCCCGATCTGAAGGTCGTCGTCACCTCCGCGACCATCGACCCGGAACGCTTCTCGCGCCACTTCGGCGACGCCCCGATCATCGAGGTCAGCGGGCGCACCTACCCCGTTGAGGTGCGGTACCGCCCGCTCCTGGAGGAGGACGGCGACGACGCCGACCGCGACCAGATCACCGCGATCTGCGATGCGGTGGACGAGCTCCAGAGCGAGGGCCCGGGCGACGTCCTGGTCTTCCTCTCCGGCGAGCGCGAGATCCGCGACACCGCCGACGCGCTCGGCAAACGCAATCTGCGCGGCACCGAGGTACTCCCCCTGTACGCGCGCCTGTCGCACGCCGAGCAGCACCGGGTGTTCCAGCGGCACACCGGGCGGAGGATCGTTCTCGCGACCAACGTCGCCGAGACCTCGCTGACCGTCCCCGGCATCAAGTACGTGATCGATCCGGGGACCGCCCGCATCTCCCGCTACAGCCACCGCACCAAGGTCCAGCGGCTGCCGATCGAGCGGATCTCGCAGGCCAGCGCCAATCAGCGCAAGGGCCGCTGCGGCCGCACCTCGGACGGCATCTGCATCCGGCTGTACTCCGAGGACGACTTCCTGACCCGTCCGGAGTTCACCGACGCGGAGATCCTGCGGACGAACCTGGCCTCCGTCATCCTCCAGATGACCGCCGCCGGCCTCGGCGACATCGAGAAGTTCCCCTTCATCGACCCGCCGGACCACCGCAACATCCGCGACGGCGTGCAGCTCCTCCAGGAGCTCGGCGCGCTCGACCCCGCGGAGAAGGACCCGAAGAAGCGGCTCACCCCGCTCGGCCGCAAGCTCTCCCAGCTCCCGGTCGACCCGCGCCTCGCCCGTATGGTCGTCGAGGCCGACCGCAACGGCTGCGTCCGCGAGGTCATGGTCATCGCCGCCGCGCTCTCCATCCAGGACCCGCGCGAGCGGCCCTCCGACAAGCAGACGCAGGCCGACCAGCAGCACGCCCGGTTCAAGGACGAGACGTCCGACTTCCTGGCGTTCCTGAACCTGTGGCGGTACCTCCGCGAGCAGCAGAAGGAGCGCGGCTCCTCCAGCTTCCGCCGGATGTGCAAGCAGGAGTATCTGAACTTCCTCCGCATCCGCGAGTGGCAGGACATCTACGCCCAGCTGCGCACGGTCGCCAAGCAGATGGGCATCGCCCTCAACGACGAGGACGCCCCTGAGCAGGCGGTGCACACCTCGCTGCTGGCCGGACTGCTGTCGCACATCGGGCTGAAGGACACCGAGAAGAACGAGTACCTGGGCGCGCGCAGCGCCAAGTTCGCGATCTTCCCCGGTTCGGCGCTTTTCAAGAAGCAGCCGCGGTTCGTGATGTCGGCGGAGCTGGTGGAGACGTCCCGGCTCTGGGCGCGGGTCAACGCCAAGGTCGAGCCGGAGTGGATCGAGCCGCTGGCCCAGCACCTGCTGAAGCGCACCTACAGCGAACCGCACTGGGAGAAGGACCAGGCCGCGGTGATGGCCTACGAGCGGGTCACGCTGTACGGCGTGCCGATCGTCGCCCAGCGCAAGATCAATTTCGGCCGGATCGACCAGGAGACCTCGCGGGACCTTTTCATCCGCAATGCCCTGGTCGAGGGCGACTGGCGCACGCATCACCAGTTCTTCCACGACAACCGCAAACTGCTCGGCGAGGTCGAGGAGCTGGAGCACCGCGCCCGGCGCCGCGACATCCTCGTGGACGACGAGACGCTGTTCGACTTCTACGACCAGCGCATCCCCGAGCACATCGTCTCCGGCGCGCACTTCGACTCGTGGTGGAAGCACAAGCGGCGCGACGAGCCGGACGCGCTCGACTTCGAGCGCTCGATGCTCATCAACGAGAAGGCCGGGGCCGTCACCAAGGACGACTACCCGGACTCCTGGCGGCAGGGGAAGCTGAAGTTCCGGGTGACCTACCAGTTCGAGCCGGGCGCGGACGCCGACGGTGTGACCGTCCACATTCCGCTCCAGGTGCTGAACCAGGTGACGTCCGAGGGCTTCGACTGGCAGATCCCCGGCCTGCGCGAGGAGCTCGTCACCGAACTGATCCGCTCGCTGCCCAAGCCGATCCGCCGGCATTACGTGCCCGCGCCGAACTACGCCGCCAAGTTCCTGGACCGGGCCGTGCCCCTCCAGGAGCCGCTGCCGGCGACGCTGGCCCGTGAGCTCCAGCGGATGGTCGGGGTCCCGGTCACCGCGGACGACTTCGACCTGAGCCGGGTCCCGGACCACCTCAAGATCACCTTCCGGATCGTGGACGAGCGGCGCCGCAGGGTCGCCGAGGACAAGGACCTGGAGGCGCTGAAGCTCCGGATGCGCCCGAAGGCCCGTCAGGCCCTCTCCAAGGCCGCCGCGGCCACCGCGGGGCCCTCCGGCGAGTCCATCGAGCGCTCGGGCCTGAAGGACTGGTCGATCGGCACGCTGAACAAGGTCTTCGAGACGCGCAGGGCCGGCCAGCCGGTCAAGGCGTACCCCGCGCTGGTGGACCAGGGGGAGACCGTCGCCGTACGCCTCTTCGACACGGAGGCCGAGCAGGCGCAGGCGATGTGGCGCGGAACCCGGAAGCTGATCCTGCTGAACATCCCGGTCAATCCGGCGAAGTTCGCGTCGGACAAGCTGACGAACCAGCAGAAGCTGGCCCTGTCCCGCAATCCGCACGGCTCGATCCAGGCGCTCTTCGACGACTGCGCGACGGCCGCCGCCGACCGGCTGATCGCGGCGCACGGCGGTCCCGCCTGGGACGAGGAGTCCTTCCGGACGCTGTTCGACAAGGTGCGCGCCGACTTGGTCGACCTGACCGTGCGCACGATCGGCCAGGTGCAGCAGATCCTGGCGGCCTGGCAGGCGTGCGAGCGCCGGCTGAAGGCCACCAACAGCCTGGTCCTGATCAACAACGTCACGGACGTACGCGATCACCTGGCGCGGCTGATGCCGCCCGGCTTCGTCACCGCGACCGGGCTGCGCAGGCTGCCCGACCTGATGCGCTACCTGGTGGCGGAGGACCGCAGACTCCAGCAGATGCCGACCAACGTCCAGCGCGACACCACGCGTATGGAGAAGGTCCACGAGATGCAGGACGAGTACGCCTGGCTGCTGGAACAGCTGCCCAAGGGCCGGCCCGTCCCGCAGGAGGTGCTGGACATCCGGTGGATGATCGAGGAGCTGCGGGTGAGCTACTTCGCGCACGCCCTGGGCACCGCGTTCCCCGTCTCGGACAAGCGCATCGTGAAGGCGATCGACGCCGCGGCGCCCTAGCGAAGACGCGTAACGGGAGCACCACCCTCGGTGAGTTCGACCGCACCCGCCGGACTCCTGTACAGTCTGTTTTCGCAGCCGGACGCGAGGAAGGCAGCGAAACCTGGTCCTGTGGAGCAGTTAGGAGTGCTCGCCACCCTGTCAAGGTGGAGGCCGCGGGTTCAAATCCCGTCAGGACCGCAGAACGAAAGCCCGGATCGAATCGATCCGGGCTTTCGCGCGTCTTGACCGCGGCATCCGCCGACGAGTACTCAGAACCCGGAGTGTGCGCGGAGCGGACCCCGGCCGCCCCGGCTCGACAAGGGAGCCTGCGACGGCCCCTCAGGCCCCCCTGGGCCCCGAATGGCCCGCCCGGCCGCCCAGGCCGCCCAGGGGGCACCGACGGGGCTCCGTACGGCCTTCGCGAAGCAGGGGACGTAAGTCCCCACAGGACATGACCTTCGGCGCACCCACCGGCTTCCCCGAAGTGGCAGGCTCGTAGTTGGCAACACTCGTGCAGTGTGACGGGTGTCACTGAATCAGTTTTGAGAAGGGGGGCCTTTACACCCTTCCTACAACTAGCGAATTTAATATGTGCAATTGCACCTCCCAGAGGGATGTCCTCCGGATACCCCCGCACCGCCCACCGACGCCCCCGGTGAGGCCCCGGCCGCCGAGCCGGGCTGCGCAAACGGCACCGTGAGCCGGCAGGGAGAGCCGCGGGACGGAGTCGGCCCGGGCGCAAAGAAATCGCGCTGGACCCGGCGGAGTCCAGCGCGATCGGATGACATGACCCGTACGGCACAGGTATGGCGCCCGTTGGGGCGGGCGCCCGTCATATGAAGCTATGGGTGAGCAAGTGGGTTGGGGGACCCAAAAGCCCAGGTGTGACGGGGTGACAGGGGGTTTGTCAGGCCTCGCTGCGCTGCTGCGGAATGCCCGCAAGCAGTGCGCGGACCTCTGCCTCGCGGTACCGGCGATGCCCACCGAGCGTGCGGATGGACGTGAGCTTGCCTGCCTTCGCCCAACGGGTAACCGTCTTCGGGTCCACGCGGAACATCGTGGCAACCTCAGCCGGGGTCAGCAGCGGCTCGGCATCAGGGGTGCGAGCGGTCATGAGCGGCCTCCTCGGGAGAACCGAACCATCTCGGTTCTTTCCTCTAAATTCTGCACCTTGACCCACGTTGCCCGAAATGGCGGACGCGGGCCGAGTCGGTTATAGGACGAACGGCTTGTCCTCGGCACTACAACTACACCATCCGTCCAGCCACGTCGGCCAAACCGATGGAATTGCCCTCCCAGGTGTCCATCAACGACGGAAAGCCGATGGACCATGCCATAGCGGACAGTCACACCACCGTGACGATCAGTCACAGAGTGATCAGGAGCCATCAGACCCCCCATAGCGTGCAATGCTGAGCGATCCACCCATACATGGACGGATGGAGTCCTCACCGGACTCCTTGTCCTATTTTGACACGAGGGGTAGGGAAGGGCGCAAGGGCCCCGTAAGTGCTATCCATCACGGTTGAGGCAAAGGCCCGGTTCGGGACGTAGGTCCCTCCACCCCATGAGCACCTTCCGCCCCTTCACCCACACGTGTCACACCCGACACCGGTTCACAAGCCGTCCGCGCAGGGGGTCCGGGCGGTCAGTTCGCGAACTGACGGTCCCTTACGGCTCGCCAGCGCTCCGCGAGCCGCGCATACGCCCCGGCCGCCCTCTCCGCGTCGCCCGCCCGCAGCGCGGCGATCCCCTCCGCCACGTCGGCGGCGCTCCGGTCGACGCTGAGCTCCCGCTCCGGAAGCGCGTGCACGAGCCCGCCGTAGTCCAGCTCCACGAGCGAGCGCGGATGGAACTCCTCCAGCCACCGCCCGATGTCCACGAGCCCCGCGGTCAGCGGCCCCTCGTCCATCGTCTCCCGCAGCGTCCGCAGGGACCTGGCCAGCCGGCGTCGCGCCTCGACCATCGGCGTCCGGTACCGGAACACCGGAGGCTCCCCGTCCGGTCCGGCGACCACATGCTCCCGCTCCTCGTCCGCGAACAGCACGAACCAGCGCACCGGAACCTGCCACACCGCCGTCCTGATCCACGGCCGGGCGTCCGGATTGCGCTCCGCCCACCGCTCGTGGTCGGCCAGCGCCTGGCCGCGCACCACCGGCGGCAGCACAGCGTCGAGCACCGGCCCGGGGAACAGCTCCGCCAGCCCGTCCAGCGCCAGCCAGCCGCGCAGCCGGGTCCGCCACGGGCACACGCACACCACGCCGTCCACCTCGGCCACGAACGCGTCGGCGCTCTCGTGCGCCGGCACACCCGCGGGCGGGGTCGCCGCCAAGTCGGCCAGTGAACGCCTGAGTTCGTCCTGTGCCGTGGGCATCCGGTCGCGGGCCGCGTAGCGGGCCCAGTGGGCGCGCTCGCCCTCCGGGAAGGCCTCCAGTGGCTCGTACACCCGGAGGTAGGACGCGTAGGGAACCAGCACCGAAGACACCACCGACATGCGGTGATCGTGTCACGCCCGTCCCCCGGTAGGGGGTGATCCTCGGCACTGGAACAGATCTACGTGGTGGTAGGACTTACGCTCTTGCCAGCCGGGCCGTCCGTACGGCCGGTCCGGTGGGCCCTCCCCACCTTCAGGAGGGTCTTTCCGCCGCTTCGTACTTGGGAGTCACCACAGTGACCGATGTGACCGGCGCGCCTGTCGATGTCCTGCACACCCTGTTCCACTCGGACCAGGGCGGACACGAACAAGTCGTCCTCTGCCAGGACCGGGCCAGCGGCCTCAAGGCCGTCATCGCCCTCCACTCCACCGCCCTGGGCCCCGCCCTCGGCGGCACCCGCTTCTACCCGTACGCCTCCGAGGCCGAGGCCGTGGCCGACGCGCTGAACCTCGCGCGCGGCATGTCGTACAAGAACGCCCTGGCCGGGCTCGACCACGGTGGCGGCAAGGCCGTCATCATCGGGGACCCCGAGCAGATCAAGAGCGAGGAACTGCTGCTGGCCTACGGCCGGTTCGTCGCCTCGCTCGGCGGCCGGTACGTGACGGCCTGCGATGTCGGCACCTACGTCGCCGACATGGACGTCGTGGCCCGCGAGTGCCGCTGGACCACCGGCCGCTCCCCCGAGAACGGCGGCGCCGGCGACTCGTCGGTGCTCACCGCGTACGGCGTCTTCCAGGGCATGCGGGCCTCGGCCCAGCACCTGTGGGGCGACCCGACGCTGCGTGGCCGAAAAGTGGGGGTCGCCGGCGTCGGCAAGGTCGGCCACTACCTGGTCGAGCACCTGCTCGCGGACGGCGCCGAGGTCGTGATCACCGATGTGCGCGAGGAGTCCGTCCGCCGGATCACCGACAAGCACCCCGAGGTCGCCGTCGCGGCGGACACCGAGGCGCTGATCCGCACCGAGGGCCTGGACATCTATGCCCCGTGCGCGCTGGGCGGCGCCCTCGACGACGACACCGTGCCGGTGCTCACCGCGAAGGTGGTGTGCGGTGCGGCCAACAACCAGCTCGCGCACCCGGGCGTCGAGAAGGACCTGGCCGACCGCGCCATCCTGTACGCACCCGACTACGTGGTGAACGCGGGCGGGGTCATCCAGGTCGCCGACGAGCTGCACGGCTTCGACTTCGACCGGTGCAAGGCGAAGGCCACGAAGATCTTCGACACCACGCTGGCCATATTCGCACGTGCGAAGGAGGACGGCATTCCGCCGGCCGCCGCGGCCGACCGGATCGCCGAACAGCGGATGGCGGAGGCTCGCCGCCGCTGACCCGGCACCCGCTGTGAGGCCGCGGCCCGCCGACCGGCGAGACAAGACTCACGCCGGTCGGCGGGTCGCCTGCCGATAAGAGGTTAAAATCGCAGTTGACCAGCGAGGACAGGGCGTCTCGAGGGTCCTCTTCCGGGGCGCGTGATGCGGGCGGCGTACCGTATGGCCGCGGAAGCAGGTACCGTTAAAGCTCTACAGGCACGGTCTCTCTGCCGAGAGTCCGTCCTGAAACATGAACGCGTGTCAAGACTCTGGGGCCGTCGAGCCCCGTCACCGAGGGGGTCGAGCCATGGGGCGCGGCCGGGCAAAGGCCAAGCAGACAAAGGTCGCCCGCCAGCTGAAATACAGCACCGGCGGGACGGACCTGTCGCGTCTGGCCAGTGAGCTGGGCGCATCGACTTCGAGTCAGCCACCGAACGCGGAGCCGTTCGAGGACGACGACGAGGAAGATGACCCGTACGCACAGTACGCGGATCTGTACAACAACGACGAGGACGAGGACGAGAACGACCAGTCCGGTCCGTCGTCCAAGCGCCGCGGCGCTTGACCTCGCGCTGACACATCACCCCGGTTCGGAGCTCTCCGGACCGGGTTTTGTGCTGCCTGCGTACGGGAAAGGCGAGGCGGCCGGTGACCGGCCGGACCCGTCGGCCCGGCCGGTGTTCCCGTTCAGCGTGCGTACGAACCCACCAGTTCGGCGCCCGTCGCGTGGTCGCCCCGGGCGGTGATCTCGCCGGCGACCCAGGAGTCGACGCCCCGGTCGGCCAGCGTCGTCAGGGCCGCGTCCACGGACTCGGCGGGGACGACCGCGATCATGCCGACGCCCATGTTGAGCGTCTTCTCCAGCTCCAGCTGCTCGACCCGGCCGGCCTGGCCGACGAGGTCGAACACCGCGCCCGGAGTCCACGTGGAGCGGTCCACCGTCGCGTGCAGGCCGTCCGGGATGACCCGGGCCAGGTTGTTGGCCAGGCCGCCACCGGTGACGTGGCTGAAGCCGTGCACCTCGGTCGTACGCGTGAGGGCCAGGCAGTCCAGCGAGTAGATCCGGGTCGGCTCCAGAAGCTCCTCGCCCAGGGTCCGGCCGAACTCCTCGACCTGGCGGTCCAGCGTCCAGCCGGCCCGGTCGAACACCACGTGGCGGACGAGCGAGTACCCGTTCGAGTGAAGCCCGGAGGACGCCATGGCGATCACCGCGTCCCCCTCTCGGATGCGGTCGGGGCCCAGCAGGCGGTCGGCCTCGACCACGCCCGTACCCGCTCCGGCCACGTCGAAATCGTCCGCGCCCAGCAGACCGGGGTGCTCGGCGGTCTCGCCGCCGACCAGTGCGCAGCCGGCCAGCACACAGCCCTCGGCGATGCCCTTGACGATGGCCGCGACACGCTCGGGGTGCACCTTGCCGACACAGATGTAGTCGGTCATGAACAGCGGCTCGGCGCCGCAGACGACGAGGTCGTCCACGACCATGCCGACGAGGTCGTGACCGATCGTGTCGTACACGCCCATCTGACGGGCGAGGTCGACCTTGGTGCCGACGCCGTCCGTGGCCGAGGCGAGGAGCGGACGCTCGTAACGCTTGAGCGCCGAGGCGTCGAAGAGGCCGGCGAAGCCGCCGAGGCCACCGAGACCCGCGACCTCGGGGCGCTGCGTCTTCTTCACCCACTCCTTCATCAGCTCGACGGCGCGGTCGCCGGCCTCGATGTCGACGCCCGCTGCCGCGTAGGAAGCACCTGCTGTCTCAGACATTGCCTGGGATCTTTCGTGTGGAGATACGGGGCTGGGGGAAGGGCTGCCGGACGGTCCGGGTCACGGACGCCGCAGCGCGTCGGACGCCGCGGTCGCCGCGGGGCCCGCCGCCAGCTCGGTCTCCAGCAGCTGCTTGCCGAGCAGCTCCGGGTCCGGGAGCTCCATCGGGTACTCGCCGTCGAAGCAGGCGCGGCACAGGTTCGGCTTGTCGATCGTCGTCGCCTCGATCATCGAGTCGATCGAGATGTACGCGAGCGAGTCGGCACCCATCGACGTGCCGATCTCCTCGACGGACATGCCGTTGGCGATCAGCTCGGCGCGGGTCGCGAAGTCGATGCCGAAGAAGCAGGGCCACTTCACCGGCGGGGACGAGATCCGGATGTGGATCTCGGCGGCACCGGCCTCACGGAGCATCCGGACCAGTGCGCGCTGGGTGTTGCCGCGGACGATCGAGTCGTCCACGACCACCAGGCGCTTGCCCTTGATGACTTCCTTGAGCGGGTTCAGCTTGAGGCGGATGCCCAGCTGGCGGATCGTCTGGGACGGCTGGATGAAGGTGCGGCCGACGTAGGCGTTCTTCACGAGGCCGTTGCCGAACGGAATCCCGCTGGCCTCCGCGTAGCCGATGGCGGCCGGGGTGCCGGACTCCGGGGTCGCTATGACCAGATCCGCTTCGACGGGCGCCTCGGCGGCCAGCCTGCGGCCCATCTCCACACGGGAGAGGTAGACGTTGCGGCCCGCGATGTCGGTGTCGGGGCGCGCCAGGTAGACGTACTCGAAGACACAGCCCTTGGGCTTCGCTTCCGCGAATCGCGAGGTACGCAGACCGTTCTCGTCGATGGCGACCATCTCGCCCGGCTCGATCTCGCGCACGAAGCTGGCGCCGCAGATGTCGAGGGCGGCGGACTCCGACGCGACGACCCAGCCGCGCTCCAGGCGGCCGAGGACCAGCGGGCGGATGCCCTGCGGGTCACGGGCGGCGTAGAGCGTGTGTTCGTCCATGAAGACCAGGGAGAAGGCACCCCGCACCTCGGGAAGCACCTTGGTGGCGGCTTCCTCGATGGTCAGCGGCTTGCCGTCGTCGTCGGTCTGGCCGGCGAGCAGCGCGGTCACCAGATCGGTGTCGTTGGTCGCGGCGACCTGGGTGGCGCGGCCGTCCTTGCGCGGGAGGTCGGCGACCATCTCCGCGAGCTGGGCCGTGTTGACCAGGTTCCCGTTGTGACCGAGGGCGATCGAGCCGTGCGCGGTCGCACGGAACGTCGGCTGCGCGTTCTCCCACACCGAGGCACCGGTGGTGGAGTAGCGGGCATGACCGACCGCGATATGGCCCTGGAGCGATCCCAGGGAGGTTTCGTCGAAGACCTGCGAGACCAGTCCCATGTCCTTGAAGACCAGGATCTGGGACCCGTTGCTCACTGCGATGCCCGCGGACTCCTGTCCACGGTGCTGCAGGGCATACAGTCCGAAATAGGTGAGCTTGGCGACCTCTTCGCCCGGAGCCCAGACACCGAAGACGCCGCAAGCGTCCTGGGGGCCCTTTTCTCCGGGGAGCAGGTCGTGGTTGAGTCGTCCATCACCACGAGGCACGCCATCGAGTGTAGGGGAGATCGACCACTGGTCCGAATTGGGGATGCCCCGCCCCACCACCGGCGAAGCCCCCCGGCAACACGCTCCCGGCCCCTTCACGGCAGTGACGCACAGTCATCACACCCCCTCCCCGGTCTACGCGCGGCAACCGCCGCAGGGCAGGCGACGCACGGATCGCCGGCCGTTCACCGAAAGGTTCCGGCCATCCGGAAGGGGGCTGGAGCGGGCACGTCGTGGCGCTGCGTGAGCCGGTTCCCGGGCGGCGGGAGCGACCGGCCCGACCGGTCGTTTCGTGGCGAGCCTCACACCGCGGGCGCCCGGTATGCGGCATCTCGGAGCGCTCGCCGGACCATCCGGGGTGAGGTCAGCCCATCAGCGGCAGCAGCTCGGAGAGATCCGCGCGCTCGCCGCTCGCGGCGACCTTCGCCGCTTCGACCTCCCGGGCCCACTCCGTACGCCCGGTCGCGAGCCGTATCCAGGTGAGCGGGTCGGTCTCCACGACGTTGGGCGGGGTGCCCCGGGTGTGACGCGGCCCCTGGACGCACTGCACCACCGCGAACGGCGGCACCCGGACCTCGACCGAACCACCGGGCGCCCGCTCGGCCAGCGCGTCGGCGAGGAGCCGGCTGCAGGCGGCGAGCGCCTGCCGGTCGTACGGGACGGAGAGCCCGGTCGCCTCGTTGAGGTCCCAGGTGTGGGCGACCAGCTCCACGGTGCGGGTGACCAGGAAGTCGCCGAGGCGCATCGCGCCGACCCGGGTGGCCAGCAGCCGGTCCTCGGGGGCGCCGGGCACCAGCGCCTCGAAGCGGGCGGCGGTCTCCGCGTAGAGCGCGTCCAGGCCGGGGGCAGCGGCGGCATGCTCGGCGGTGTCGTCCGCGATCCGGGAGGCGCGGGCCGCTGTGGTGAACGGCCACTCCAGCAGGGACACCTCGGGTTTGGCGAGGTCCGGTGCGGGAAGCTCCAGCGTCCGGCTGACGTGCGAGAGGGCCATGGCGATGTGCGCGGCGAGCTCGCGCACCGTCCAGTCACCGAGTCCGCTGGGCGCGGCGAGCTGCTGCGGGGTCAGCGTGCGCACGGCGTCCCGGACGTGGGCGAACTGGGCGAGGACCGCGGTGCGGGTCCTGGCCGGGTCGTAGCGGCGGGCGCGCTTCTGCGAGGGCGGCATGTCGGCGAGCCTACGACGCCGCACCGACAGGGCGTCCGCCCCGCGTGCACGGGGTCCGCGGATCAGGCGCGCGTCGCGTAGTCCCCGAGGCCCTTCTCCAGCAGGTCGAAGCCCCGGTGGGCGAGGGCGACGGCGTCGGCGACGACCGCGGCGGCCGGTTCGCCGGCCAGGATGCGCCTGCGGTTCTCTGTGAGCAGCGCGTTTCGCGTACCGAGGAGCTGGGAAGCGACGATGCGCGCGATGGCCGGCTCCTCGCCCTCCTCGATCAGGACCGCGGTGAGCTGGTCCTGCGTCCGCACGAAGTAGGAGTGGGCGCGCGTGAGCAGGGCGGGCGTCTCCAGGATGAGCCGCACGATGCCGAGCGCCACCGGCGAGTCCCCCATGCCCACCGAGGGGTCATGGCGTTCGACCGCCGCCACGAACTGCCGGCGCAGCGCCGCGACCGCCGATTCGCCCGGCGGACGCTCCCGCACGATGCGGGCGGCGTCGCCGACGTGCTCCTCCAACGGCGCGAAGACCAGGTCCTCCTTGCTGTCGAAGTAGTTGAAGACGGTCATCTTCGACACATCGGCCGCGTCGGCGATCTCCGCGACGGAGACCTGATCGAACCCGCGCTCGGAGAAGAGCCTGGTGGCCGTTTCCAGCAGCCGCCGCCGGGTTTCCATCTTCTTGCGCTCGCGCAGGCCCATCCCCTCGGTCATGACCTCAATATACCAGGACAAAGATTTATCCCGGATGAAAACTTGACGCGGTACAAGATTAGGGGCGACAGTGGGCCCGACCGCGACGGTGCGCCTCGGCACCGCTCAGGAGGGGGTGCCCAGCCATGTCCGGAACAGACAGCACGCTCGCGCCACGGCAGACGGCCACGGGCGAGCAGCCGCCCAGCGGCCGGAGTGTCCGGATCGGCGTGGCGCTCTGCGTCGTCACGATCCTGCTGGCGGTGCTGGACTCGAACATCGTGTCCTCGGCGACCGTCCCGATCGTCCGCGACCTGGATCCGGTCCACGGCGTCGACCGGATCCCGTGGCTGATCGCCGCCTACCAGCTCGCCGCCACCGCCGCGCTGCCCCTGTACGGCAAGCTCTGCGACTCCCTGGGCTCGAAGAAGGTGTTCATCGGGGCGCTGGCCACCTTCCTCACCGGTTCCGGGCTGTGCGGAGCGGCCCAGTCCATGGGCGAGCTGATCGCCGCACGCGCCTTCCAGGGCATCGGCGGCGGCGGGCTGATGAGCGTCACCATGGTCGTCCTTCGTCAGCTCGGCACGGCGGGCCCGGAGGAGGGCGAGGGCACGAAGGCCAGGGGCGGCGACACGAAGGGCAGCATCGGCGGGATCATCGCCGGTGCGGGCATGGCGCTCGGCCCCTGGGTGGGCGGCGCCCTGGCCGACCACGCCGGCTGGCGCTGGATCTTCTACGTCAACCTGCCCGTCGGCATCGCCGTCCTGATCGCCGCGGCCGTCGTGGTGAAGCTCCCCGTCCACGCGGCGCGCCATCGCATCGACTTCCTCGGCGCCGGTCTCGCCGCCGCCTTCTCCACCGCACTGCTCCTGGTCACCGAGTGGGGCGGCGAGGACTACGCGTGGACCTCGCCGGTCGT
Organism: Streptomyces sp. 130; assembly: GCF_007096885.1. Lineage (GTDB taxonomy): Bacteria > Actinomycetota > Actinomycetes > Streptomycetales > Streptomycetaceae > Streptomyces. The sequence continues at coordinate 52,159 of NZ_VJNO01000005.1, forward strand.
CGTCGGCCTCACCGTCGCCGCCGTCGTCGCGCTGGGCCTGTTCCTGTGGCGCCAGGCCACGGCCGCCGAACCGATTCTGCCGCTCTCGCTCTTCCGCCTGCGGTCCATGCGGTACGGCTTCGCTGTCCAGGGGCTCGTCGGCGCCGCGATGATGGGGTCGATCGTCTACGTGATGATCTACCTCCAGGTGGTCCGAGGGGTCGCCGCGAGCTCGGCCGGTCTCTTCCTGGTCCCGATGGCGATCGGCATGACCGTCGTCGGGCTCGTCTCGGGCCGTCTGGCCGCGGCCGGCTGGTCGCAGAAGACCTTCGTCGTCAGCGGCACGGTCTTCGCGTCGGCCGCCCTCGCACTGCTGACCACGCTCGACACGGACACCGGCCTGTGGACCGTGCGCGGCGCGATGCTGCTCATGGGAATCGGCTTCGGCCAGCTCATCGGCCAGCTGATCCAGCTGGTCCAGGACACCGCCCCGCCGGGCCGGCTGGGCGTCGCCACCACCGGTATCCGCTTCTTCCAGACCCTCGGCACCGCCCTGGGCGCCTCCCTCTTCGGAGCCGTACTGAGCAGGGTCTACGCCGCCGAGGGCCCCGGCGGAACGACCAGCGACATCGGCCGGCTCACCGGCACCGCCCGCCGCCAGGCCCTGGACGCCTTCGTCTCCTCGACGGACGTGGTCTTCGCGTGCGCCACCGGTGCGATGGTGCTCGCCCTGCTCCTGGCGACCCGGCTGCCCGGCACTCGGACGAGCGGCTGACTCCTTCCCGTACGAGCGGGCGAACCCTCCGCGCTTCCCCGTACGCATGACGCGAAAACCCCCGACCGGGCGGAACCGGTCGGGGGTTTCGGTGTGTGCTGTCCGGGAACTACGCGAGCAGCGCCGGGATCGTCTCCTCGTGCGCGGTGCGCAGCTCGCTCAGCGGGATGCTGAACTCGCCCTGGACCTCGACCGCGTCGCCGTCCACGACACCGATGCGGGTCACGGGCAGGCCGCGTGCCCCGCACATGTCGTTGAACCGCAGCTCCTCGCTGCGCGGCACCGAGACGACCGCGCGGCCCGCGGACTCGGAGAACAGCAGCGTGAAGGCGTCGAGGCCGTCCGGCACGACCAGCCGGGCGCCCTTCCCGCCGCGCAGGCAGGACTCGGTGACCGCCTGGATCAGGCCGCCGTCCGACAGGTCGTGCGCCGCGTCGATCATGCCGTCGCGGGAGGCCGAGATCAGGATCTCGGCGAGCAGCTTCTCGCGGCCCAGGTCCACCTTGGGCGGCATGCCGCCGAGGTGGTTGTGGACGACCTCGGACCAGGCCGAGCCGCCGAACTCCTCGCGCGTGTCACCCAGCAGGTAGAGGAGCTGGCCCTCTTCCCCGAAGGCGACCGGCGTACGCCGCGTGACGTCGTCGATCACACCGAGCACGGCCACGACCGGCGTCGGGTGGATCGCCGTCTCACCGGTCTGGTTGTAGAGCGAGACGTTGCCGCCGGTGACCGGGGTGCCCAGCTCCAGGCAGCCGTCCGCGAGACCGCGGGTGGCCTCGGCGAACTGCCACATGACGTCCGGGTCCTCGGGCGAACCGAAGTTCAGGCAGTCCGAGACCGCGAGCGGCTTGGCACCGGTCGCGGCGACGTTCCGGTACGACTCCGCCAGCGCGAGCTGCGCACCGGTGTACGGGTCGAGCTTCGCGTAGCGGCCGTTGCCGTCGGTCGCCATGGCCACGCCGAGGTTGGACTCCTCGTCGATGCGGACCATGCCGGCGTCCTCGGGCATCGCGAGCACGGTGTTGCCCTGCACGAACCGGTCGTACTGGTCCGTGATCCAGGACTTCGACGCCTGGTTCGGCGAGGCGACCAGCTTGAGGACCTGCTCGCGCAGCTCCGCGCCGTTCGCCGGGCGGGCCAGCTTGCCGGCGTCGTCGGCCTGGAGCGCGTCCTGCCAGGACGGGCGCGCGAAGGGGCGGTGGTAGGTCGGGCCCTCGTGGGCGACGGACCGCGGCGGCACGTCCACGATCTGCTCGCCGTGCCAGAAGATCTCCAGCTGGGTGCCCTCGGTCACCTCACCGATGACGGTGGCGATGACGTCCCACTTCTCGCAGATCTCCAGGAAGCGGTCGACGTGCTGCGGCTCGACGATGGCGCACATGCGCTCCTGGGACTCGCTCATGAGGATTTCCTCGGGCGAGAGGGAGGAGTCGCGCAGCGGCACGGTGTCCAGCTCGACGCGCATGCCGCCGGAGCCCGCGGAGGCCAGCTCGGACGTGGCGCAGGAGAGCCCGGCGCCGCCGAGGTCCTGGATGCCCGCGACGAGCTTCTCCTTGAAGATCTCCAGGGTGCACTCGATGAGGAGCTTCTCCTGGAACGGGTCGCCGACCTGGACGGCGGGGCGCTTGGCCGGTCCGGTCGACTCGAAGGTCTCCGAGGCCAGCACGGAGACGCCGCCGATGCCGTCGCCGCCGGTGCGGGCGCCGTACAGGATGACCTTGTTGCCCGGCCCGGAGGCCTTCGCGAGGTGGATGTCCTCGTGCTTCATCACACCGATGCAGCCGGCGTTGACGAGCGGGTTTCCCTGATAGCAGGCGTCGAAAACGACCTCGCCGCCGATGTTCGGCAGACCGAGGCAGTTGCCGTACCCGCCGATGCCCGCGACGACACCCGGCAGGACCCGCTTGGTGTCCGGGTGGTCGGCCGCCCCGAAGCGCAGCGGGTCCACCACGGCGACCGGACGGGCGCCCATGGCGAGGATGTCGCGGACGATGCCGCCGACGCCGGTCGCCGCGCCCTGGTAGGGCTCGATGTACGAGGGGTGGTTGTGCGACTCGACCTTGAAGGTGACCGCGTACCCCTGTCCGACGTCGACCACACCGGCGTTCTCACCGATGCCGACGAGCATGGCGTCGTTGGCGGGGGCCTTCTCGCCGAACTGCTTGAGGTGGACCTTGCTGCTCTTGTACGAGCAGTGCTCGGACCACATCACGGAGTACATGGCGAGCTCGGCGCCGGTGGGACGGCGGCCCAGGATCTCGCGGATACGGGCGTACTCGTCCTCCTTGAGGCCGAGTTCCTTCCAGGGCTGCGCGGTGTCCGGGGTTTCGGCCGCGTGCTTGACCGTGTCCAGGCTCATGCGTTGACCAGCTTCTTGATGATCGAGGTGAAGAAACCGAGACCGTCGGTACGACCGGTGCCGATCAGCGGCTCCACGGCGTGCTCCGGGTGCGGCATCAGGCCGACGACGTTGCCCGCGGCGTTGGTGATGCCGGCGATGTCGCGCAGCGAGCCGTTCGGGTTGCGGCCCACGTAACGGAAGGCGACGCGCCCCTCGGCCTCCAGCGCGTCGAGCGTGTGCTCGTCGGCGGTGTATCGGCCGTCCATGTTCTTGAGCGGTACGGAGATCTCCTGGCCCGCGGAGTAGTCCGAGGTCCAGGCGGTCTCCGCGTTCTCGACGCGCAGCGTCTGGTCGCGGCAGATGAAGTGCAGGTGGTTGTTGCGCAGCATCGCGCCGGGCAGCAGGTGCGCCTCGGTGAGGATCTGGAAGCCGTTGCAGATGCCGAGGACCGGCATGCCCGCCTTCGCCTGCTCGATCACCGTCTCCATGACCGGCGAGAACCGGGAGATGGCTCCGGCGCGCAGATAGTCGCCGTACGAGAAACCGCCCGCCAGGATCACCGCATCGACCTGGTGCAGGTCCTTGTCGCGGTGCCACAGCGATACGGGTTCGGCGCCCGCGACACGAACGGCCCGCAGGGCGTCCTGGTCATCGAGCGTGCCCGGAAAGGTGACGACTCCGATACGAGCAGTCACTTCGACTCCTCGGCCTTCTCCACCTTCACGGTGAAGTCCTCGATCACGGTGTTGGCGAGGAACGTCTCAGCCATCTCGTGAATACGGGCGAGGGCGGCGTCATCGACCGGCCCCTCGACCTGCAGCTCGAAACGCTTTCCCTGACGTACGTCCGCGATTCCCTCGAAGCCGAGACGGGGCAGTGCGCGCTGCACCGCCTGTCCCTGCGGGTCGAGGATCTCGGGCTTGAGCATGACGTCGACTACGACGCGTGCCACTGGCACTCCCGGTGTGGTGGTGTGGTGCGGCTGTTTCTCCGGAGGGGGTACCCCGGACCCCCGCGGGTCCACTCAGCCTACCTGCCCGGAAATTCTACGCGGGTAGATATGAAACGGGATAGATCACGCCCGGATATCGACCGATCACCGGACGGCGGAAAAGCCGCGAAACAAATGCTCACACGCGGCACACATAGCGGGCGGACACGCGCAAGTAATTGGGCGGGCTTCACAATGCGGCACCACTCGCTGTACAAATGATTACCGGGGAATGCAGCATTGCCCCGGAGCACCGACATCAGTCGGCCCGCATCCGCGCTCACAGCCGTAAGGCCGGCATCCGCGCACGTCAGACGCGCCGATGCCGTAGGAAAGGACCGATATCCGTGGCGCAGCGCGTAGTGGTCACACTCTCCGACGACATCGACGGGGGAACGGCGGCGGAAACGGTCAGTTTCGCCCTGGACGGGAAGTCGTACGAGATCGACCTCAATCCGTCCAACGCAAAGAAACTCCGGAACGCCCTGGCCCCGTACATGGCGGCCGGCCGCAAGCGGACAAATGCCGGCAAGCACGACAAGGCTCCCGTTCCGTACCGGCACACCTCGCTCGCGCCCGACCCGGCGACGGTGCGCGCCTGGGCGCGCTCGCGCCGGATGGACGTGCCCGCCCGGGGCCGCATCCCGAAGAGCGTGTACGAGGCGTTCCAGGAAGCGAGTTGACCCAGCGAAAGGTCCGGCGGGGCGCCGGCGGAGGACCTGCGGGGGAGCCGACTTGCGCGACACCCCCGCAGGTCGGCTAGAGTCTGGAGCACGCCGAGGGGCGAGGCCGAAAAGGCCGAACCCCGCGCAGCGTGCGGGTGTAGTTCAGTAGCAGAACATCCCCCTTCCAGGGGGAAGGCGCAGTGTGCAATTCCTGTCACCCGCTCTGCACGACCTGCAGGACCACTCCGGTGGATCAGGTAGAGTAGTGCTCGCTCCACCGGTGAAAGCCGAGTGGCTGCAATGCGGACGTAGCTCAGTTGGTAGAGCGCAACCTTGCCAAGGTTGAGGTCGCCAGTTCGAACCTGGTCGTCCGCTCAGAATACGAAGGCCCCGGTCGATTTCGACCGGGGCCTTCGTCGTATCTCGGGTCCTCATGTGTCTTCCCCGCTCCCGCAGGAGCACTCATGACGTTTGTCATGGGTGGTGGTGACAGTCCGCACTGCCCCGGGCCCGCCGCGGACGGAAACCTGGAGACATGACCAGCGACGACATGTCCCGTGAGTACGTGATCCAGGCGGAGGACGTCCGGCGCAGCTACGCCGGCGGCTTCGAAGCCGTGTCCGGCGTCTCCTTCTCCGTGGCACGCGGCGAGCTCTTCGCCCTCCTCGGCACGAACGGCGCCGGCAAGACCTCCACCGTCGAGCTCCTGGAAGGCCTGGCCCGGCCCGACAGCGGCTCGGTCCGCGTGCTGGGCCACGATCCCTATGGCGAGCGCTCTCAGGTGCGCCCCCGGATAGGCGTGATGCTCCAGGAGGGCGGCTTCCCGTCCGAGTTGTCGGTCACCGAGACGGTACGGATGTGGGCGGGGTGCACCAGCGGCGCCCGGCCCACCGGCGAGGCGCTGGAGCTGGTCGGGCTCGGCCACCGTGCCCGGGTCCGGGTCAAGCAGCTCTCGGGCGGTGAGCGGCGGCGGCTCGACCTGGCGCTGGCCGTGCTCGGCCGGCCCGAGGTGCTCTTCCTCGACGAGCCGACCACCGGTCTCGACGCGGAGGGCCGCCGCGACACCTGGGCGCTGGTGCGCCGGCTCCAGGAAGACGGCATCACCGTCCTGCTCACCACGCACTACCTGGAGGAGGCCGAAGCCCTGGCGGACCGGCTGGCGATCATGCACCGCGGCCGGATCGTGACCGCGGGCACCACGGCCGAGGTGACGGCCGCCCGCCCCGCCCGCATCCGCTTCGAGCTGCCCGAGGGTGTTGTGCCGGCCCGGCTGCCCTTGGAGCTCCACGCCACCGCCGAGGGCGCCCGGGTCGAGATACGCACGCACCGCCTCCAGGACGTACTGACCGAACTGCTCCGCTGGGCCGCCGAGTCGAACGTCCGGCTGCACGGGCTCGACGCCCGCTCCGCCTCGCTCGAAGAGGCGTTCCTCGACATCGCGAAGTCCGCCGCCGAAACCGAAGAGGTGCCCGTCCCATGACCACCGCGACCACCCCCACCGCCGGCCCCGCGCGCACCACGCCCGTGAGCCGGCTGGCGGCCCTCGGCCGCGCCGAGCTGTCGCTGCTCGCGCGGAACAGGACGGCCGTCTTCGTCGCGCTCCTGATGCCGGCGGCCATGATCATGGCGATGAAGTCGGCGTTCGAGAAGGTCGACCTCGACGGGACCGGGCTCACCGTCGCCGAAGCGGCGCTCATGGGCGGCGTCGGGACGGTGCTCATCCAGGCCGTCTACATGAACCTGGCCGCCGCCTACGTCGCCCGGCGCGAGGAGCTGGTCCTGAAGCGGCTGCGCACCGGCGAGGTCACCGACGGCGAGATCCTGGCCGGGACCGCCCTCCCGGCCGGCGCCCTCGCCCTGGCGCAGAGCGCGGTGATCGTCGTCGCCGGTACGGCCTTCTTCGGCCTCGGCGCCCCGGAGCGCCCGGAACTGCTCGTGGCGGGTCTGCTGTTGGGTGTGGTGCTGCTGACCGTCCTGGCCGCGGTCACCTCCGTGGTCACCCGCACCGTGCAGACCGCCCAGCTGACGACACTGCCGCTGTTCCTCGTCTCGATGATGGGCTCGGGCCTCTTCATCCCGCTGGACATATTCCCCGACCGGCTCGCGGCGGTCTGCGAATACCTGCCGCTGACCGGTGTGATGACCCTGGTCCGGGCCGGCTGGTTCGGTGGCCCCGAGGGCACCGACCTGCTCGGCGCCGCGTTGACCGGGCTGGTCTGGACGGCGCTGGCCGTGTTTGCTGTGCAGCGGTGGTTCCGCTGGGATCCGCGACGCTGACATGGAGGTTGGGCCGCGATGCGCGTACGGGGATGGCGCCGCAGCTGGCAGGAGCGCAGCAAGATGGAGCGGATAGATCTGTATTCGCGGTTCACCATCTCCTGCATCCCCTGGTTCTTCGCCCTGGCCTGGCAGGGGGCGCCCTTTCACCAGGACATCCGCCATGAGCCGCTTCCGCTGGCCCTCGGCCTGGCGCTGCTCCTGGTGAGCCTCGCGCAGTGCCTGCTGAGCAACCGCAACCTCACCGCGTCGTACGAGCACTACCTGGGCGTCTCCGTCTTCCCGGGGCGGCGCCTGCTGGCCCCCGTGGTGCTTCTGGTCGTGGCCGTCGGGCTCCTGGCGGCCCTGGCCGGGGTGGACGGTGTCCGGGGCTCGGGGCTGCTGCTCATGACGTTGAACGCGCCGATGGCCCTCGTGATCACCCGGGTGCTCCTGGTGCCGGTCCGCCGCTTCCTGACCGAGTCCCTCGGCCTCACCGTCCTGATCACCAGTGCCCTCGCGGTGGCCGGCGTCAAGGGCGGCACCCTGGCGGGAGTGGTGCCCTGCAGCCTCTTCGGCTGTGTGCTGGTCCTGATCTCGGTCCGGCCCAGCGCCTGGAGCATGAGCGTGATGTGGCAGGCCGAGCAGGCCCGGGGCATACAGGCCAGGCTCGCCGTGGCGGAGGAACGGCTGCGGTTCGGGCGGGACATGCACGACGTGCTGGGCCGCAACCTCGCGGTGATCGCGCTCAAGAGCGAGCTGGCGGTGGAGCTCGCCCAGCGCGGCAGGCCGGAGGCGGTGGACCAGATGGTCGAGGTGCAGCGGATAGCGCGCGCCTCGCAACAGGAAGTGCGCGATGTGGTGCGCGGCTACCGCGAAGCGAGTCTGAGCACGGAACTGGCGGGGGCCCAGGGGGTGCTGAGGGCCGCCGGTATCGAGTGCACGGTGACCGGCGACGGCGGGGAGCACCTGCCCGCTCCCGTGCAGTCGGCGCTCGGCTGGGTCGTCCGGGAGGCGGCCACCAACGTGCTGCGCCACGGCGACCCGCGCCGCTGCGTGATCCGGGTGGGGGTCACCACCGACGCCGTGGTGCTCCAGGTGGAGAACGACGGCGCGCCGCCCACCGGGACGGCGCCCTCGCCCGCGTCCGACGGGCCGGGCTCCGGGCTGGCCGGCCTCCGGGAACGGCTCGCCGTGCTGGACGGCTCGCTGGGAGCGGGCCCGGTGAAGGGCGGCCTGTTCCGGCTGACGGCGACGATCCCGCTGGCGGCGATCCCGCCGGGGGCGGGGGCGGGGGCGGGGGACCGGGGGAAGCCCGGTGAGGCCGAGGAGGCCCGTACGTCCGAGGGGCCCCGAGCGTCCGAGGAGGCCCGTACGTCCGAGGGGCCCCGAGCGTCCGAGGGGCCCCGAGCGGCCGAGAAGCCCCGTGCGGCCGAGGAGCCCCATGCGGCCGAGGGGCACGGCCGCCGGATGCCCGGCGCCCGCCGTGCGCCCGGTGGCTTGCGTCCCGGGGCCATGGTGGCCCCGGGTGTGATGGTGGGGCCGGGACCCGGCCCCGTGGAGGGATGACGATGACCGCGGTACGGGTGCTGCTCGCCGATGACGAGCATCTGATCCGGGGTGCGCTCGCCGCCCTCCTCGCTCTGGAGGAGGACCTGGTGGTGGTCGCGGAGGCGGCGACGGGTCCGGAGGCGCTCGCCATGGCCCGGGCCCACCGCCCGGATGTAGCGGTGCTCGACCTGGAGATGCCCGGGGCGGACGGTGTGAGCGTCGCCACAACGCTGCGGGCCGAACTGCCGGACTGCCGGACCATGATCGTGACCAGCCACGGCCGGCCCGGCCACCTCAAGCGGGCCCTCGCGGCGGGCGTCCGGGGCTTCCTGCCGAAGACCGTGAGCGCCCGCCAGCTGGCGGGGATCATCCGCACGGTGCAGGCCGGAAACCGTTACGTGGACCCGGAGTTGGCGGCCGACGCCATCGCCGCCGGGGACTCGCCGCTGACCGTCCGGGAGACCGAGGTGCTGGAGCTCGCGGTCGACGGGGCGCCGGTCTCGGAGATCGCCGAGCGGGCCTCGCTCTCCCAGGGGACCGTACGGAACTACCTCTCGGCGGCGGCGTCGAAGCTCGGTGCGGAGAACCGTCATGCGGCAGTGCGTCTCGCACGGGAGCGGGGATGGGTATAGTAGGTCTCGCGCTTCGGCGCTTGCGGACGTAGCTCAGTTGGTAGAGCGCAACCTTGCCAAGGTTGAGGTCGCCAGTTCGAACCTGGTCGTCCGCTCGGATGAAGAAGCCCCCGGCCTTTCGGCCGGGGGCTTCTTCGTGTGCCCTCACTGCCAGGGCGTGCCGGTGAGAAGTTCGTACGCCTCGACGTACTTGGCGCGGGTGGCGTCCACGATCTCCTGGGGCAGCGGCGGCGGAGGCTGCTCGCTCTTGCGGTCCCAGCCGGAGGCCGGAGAGGTCAGCCAGTCGCGGACGAACTGCTTGTCGTACGACGGCTGGGCGTGACCCGGCTCCCAGGAGGCGGCCGGCCAGAAGCGGGAGGAGTCCGGGGTCAGGACCTCGTCGGCGATGATCAGTTCCTCGCCACCGTCGGCGGTGGGGGCGTAGCCGAACTCGAACTTCGTGTCCGCGAGGACGATCCCGCGCTCGCGGGCGATGTCGCGTGCCCGGCCGTAGACGTCCAGGGTGGTCCGGCGCAGCGCGGCCGCGGTCTCCGTACCGACCTGGCGGGCCACTTCCTCGTAACTCACGTTCTCGTCGTGGTCACCGACTGCGGCCTTGGTGGCGGGGGTGAAGATCGCGCCCGGGAGCTCGGAGCCGTCGACCAGGCCCTCGGGGAGCCCGATGCCGCAGACGGTGCGCGAGGCGTTGTACTCGAGCAGCCCCGAGCCCGCCAGGTAGCCGCGGGCGACGCACTCGACCGGGACCATCCGCAACGACCTGCAGATCATCGTGCGGCCCTCCCAGTCGGCGGGGGCCCCGGCGGGCACCTCGGTCGACAGGACGTGGTTGGGCACGAGGTCGGCGAGCTGGTCGAACCACCACATGGAGAGGCGGGTCAGAACGCGGCCCTTGTCCGGGATCTCGGTCGGCAGCACCCAGTCGTACGCGGAGATCCGGTCGCTGGCGACCATGACGAGGTCACCGGCCTCGTTCCGGTACAGGTCGCGCACCTTGCCGGTGTGCAGGTGGGTGAGTCCCGGCACCTGCGCCGGCTCGGGCTTTTCTACGAATCCGGACACGCTGCCTCCGCGTAGGTTGTTCCAAGAACCGTTCCGATTGTCCCGTATCCGGGAACGGCCGGCTGCGGAGGGGTGCCGTCCGGGTGGGCGGGGAAGCGTGGAGTGGCCGTCCTCCGGTCAGGCGCGCTTGCAGATCCGGTCCAGGAGGTTGGCGGTGGCCTTCTGAATGCGGGCGTCCACGTGGCCGGGCCGGTCCAGCGCCGGTGACCAGGCGAAAGTGCCCGAGGCGAAGACCAGGGCGCCGGACGGGGCCCGGTACAGGGACGTCTCCTGGTGGCGCATCACACCCTCACCGTCCTGGTACGGGGAGTGGGCGAGCAGGATGCGGTTGTCGTGCTCCGGCAGCGTGGTGCGCGGGAAGTAGCGGTCGGCCTCGCCCGCCACCAGGCCCTCGATCTCGTCGCCCTCACCGGCGCCCGTCGCGTCCCACAGCCAGTGCTCCGCGTTCCGCACGACCAGGGGGTGGGGTTCGGGGACCCGGCCCGCGTACTGGATGCCGAGCAGCTGCTGCTCGGGGCGGTCGATCTCGCGCCAGAGCGCGGGCTTGCCGGGCCCCCGGCGCTTGCGGCAGGTGAGCAGCCGGTCCGGCACCCCGGACGCCGAGGGCCCCAGGCTGACCTGCCAGTACATGGTGTTGGCGGAGAGGTAGACCAGGGAGGTGCCGTGTTCGCGGGCGCGCTCGGCGGCGCGGCGCATGGGCACCGACCAGTACTCGTCGTGGCCCGGGAAGACCAGGCCCCGGTAGCGGGTGGGGTCGATCCGGCCCGCGTGCAGGTCGCGGGTGTCGGCGTAGGCGAGGTCGTAGCCGTAGCGCTCGGCCCAGCGGATGAAGTCGTACGCGTGCCCCACGTGCAGCGGGAGTCCCGCGCCCGCGTAGGGGCGGTCGAATGAGACGGTGACCGCCGCGTCCTCCTCCCCCAGCAGCCGGCCGTCCTCGTCCCAGGCGTGGTAGAGGCTGGCGCCGGTCCGGCCGTCCTCCGGGTAGAGGTTGTACGCCTGCCAGGTGACGTCCGGGAGGACGAGCAGCAGGTCCGCCGGGTGGTTGTCGCGGATGGTGAACGGGATGTGGGAGCGGTAGCCGTCGAGCGTGGTGAGCACGGCGACATACGCCCCGATCGACCAGTAGCTGGGGATCTGCAGCCGCCAGGACAGCCACCAGTGGTGGCAGGAGACCGTGCGGTCGGCGGTGAGGGGGGCCGGCTGGACGATGCCCGAGAGCCGCGGGCTCGTGGTGATCTTCGAGGCGCCGTCGCCCCCGTAGTGGCCGATCCGGTAGACGTCCACGGAGAACTGCTGCGGCGGGTCCACGGTGATGTGGAAGTCGATCGCCTCACCGGGGGCCGCGGCCCCCGTGGAGGTGAAGCCCTTGATCTGCCGCCGGACGTCGTCGGCGGTGCGGGTGCCGCCGTCGGTGGAGCCGCGGGACAGGGCCGGGTCCACGTACCAGGGCACGACCTGGCCGGTGTCGTCGAAGTAGTTCTCGCTGCCGCGCAGCCAGGGCAGCGGCCCCTGGCCGAAAGGGTCGGTCACGGCATGCGCCAGGGCACCCGATTCCCACCGACGGATATGTTCCGCCCCCATCACGCTCCCCCTCCCTCAGGCCCCCGGATCAACAGTGGTGCGCCGTCAGTCAGCGCCGTTCCCCAGCACATCACATAACGCACGCACTCCGTCACCGTTCGTCGTGAATTGACGTGAACGGAAGCTGTCGCTCCGGTTAAGCGGTTGTTCTCGGCCATCCCGTCCGCCACACCCGCGTCGGGCGGGGCCTGTTTCAGACGAGACGGACGGGCTTGTCGGTGCGTACGCCGACCGAGGCGAGCCAGGACCGCAGCGGTCCGGCGTCACCGTCCTCGATCAGGCTGAGGACGGGGCTGTCGAGGTCCGCGCGGCGCTCGCCGTCGACCAGCAGCGCGGGCCCGTCGAGCCAGTCCAGACCGGGCGCCGCGCCCGCCGTGTCCACTGCCGCGCAGCAGACCATGGCCGCGACGTGGTCGGCGAGCAGTTCGGTGCCGGTACGCGGCGGCTGCAGCGGGAACAGCGGGAGCGGGTCGGGGCCCCAGAGGGCGGTGAGGTCGTCTCCGGGACCGGGACCGGGCCCCGGCGTGCCGGGGCCGGGGCCGCCCGCGCCGGGGCCGGACGGGCCGTCCGGGGCCGTCCGTGCCCGCTCCTGCGCCTCGGCCTCCTCGCGGGCCACGGCGGCGATGAGCCCGGCCGCCAGCTCCTCGCCACCGGCGTCCCCCGCCTCCAGGTGCTCGACCACGCGGGCCAGCGTGGGGACCCCGCCTACGGCCGCGGCGGGCGGCACGCCCATGGCGTCCAGGACGCGGTGCAGCCGGGCCGCCTCCGAACGCCACTTCCGGTCGACGACCTCGTCCGGATACCGCTGCCAGTCCACCGGGGCCCAGTCGGGGCCGGTCTCGGCGGGCCCGCCGTGGAACAGCCGGGCCGCCAGCAGCGACGCCGCCTCGTCGGCCGCCCCCGGCTCCTCCAGGAGGTCGCAGGCGGGCCGCTCGCCGAGCCGGGAGGCGTACCCCTCGGCCAGCCGGTCGCGGCGGGAGAGCTCGGTGAGCGCGGCGACGACGCCCGCGTCCAGCCGCGCGGGCCAGCGGCCCATCCGCCAGGCGGGCAGCGCGACCCGGGTCAGCAGCCGGTCCCAGCCGGCGTAGGCGAGGCCCACCTGCTCCTGCGCGACGATCCGCAGCCCGTAGTCCACCTCCCGGGCGCGTGCGGACGCGGCGGCGGCGACCCCCCGCTCCATCTCCGCGGCGTGACCGCGACAGCTGCGCAGCAGTATCCGGGCGATCCGCCCGATGACGACGCGCGGCAGCCTCAGGGCCCGGCGCACCGGCCCCCGGACGGGGGCGGCTCCATCGGCGACCGCACCGTCCAGGCCCCGGACGAAGCGCCGGGCGGCGGCTATGTCGGGCTGGGCGGACGCGCTGGTGCCCGCGACGACCGGGGCGAGCAGGGCACGCAGCTCGGCGACCCGCATCCACCACAGGAACGGTGAGCCGATGACCAGCACGGGGGCCGCTTCCGACCGCCGTGCGGGGCCGCCGGCCGCCGGATGGGTGCGGTCCTCCAGCCAGCTGTCGCAGTCGGGTGTGAGGGCTATGGCCGAGGGCGCGGGCACATCGAGCCGGTCCGCCAGCTCACGGACCAGGCGGTAGAGGCCGGGCGCCGCCGCCTCGCTGAGCGGAACGGTCGGGCTGACCGCCGGCTTCGCCCGTGCGACCGCGAGCGCGACGGCTCCCGCGATCAGCAGGACCACGACCGCGCAGGCGGCCACGGCCCAGCGCGCCGCGTCCCAGCCGCCGCCGGCCACGAACCCCCGCGCGCCCGCGGCGAACAGCACCACGGCCAGCGCCGCGGGCAGCAGCGCGACTGCCGTCGCCCTGCCGCGGATGCGCAGCAGGACGAGCGCCCGGGCCCGCGCCGCACGCGCACCCGGCTCCTCACCCGTACCGGTACCGGACACGGCTGGACCTCACCCCCTCTGCCCCCACGGCGGTGTTGCTCACTCCCCCACCATGGCACCCGCCACTGACATCGCAATGCCGGTGGGCCAAGTGCCGGAACGCTTGCGCCGCACCCTAGTTGGGGGTGCGGCGGGCGTCATCCGGATGGCTCAGCCGTCACTCGATGGAATGGCTTTGGTCAAAGGTGTTGAGGGACAGCGGGTCAGCGGGGTACGGGCCGCGCCCGGCGCGCGTCCGGCTCAAGCCCCCTCGCGCGCCGCGCATCCGGCTCAAGCCCCCTCGCGCGCCGCGCATCCGGCTCAAGCCCCCTCGCGCGCCGCGCATCCGGCTCAGGCCCCCGCGCCCGCCGCTTCCTCCGCGGCCTTCTTCGCGATGTCCGTACGGAGCTGGGAGCCGTCGAGCCGGATCCGCGCCGCCGCCGCGTAGGCACGCTCGCGGGCGCCCGCCAGGTCATCGGCCGTCGCCGTCACGGACAGCACCCGGCCGCCCGCGCTGACGATCGCGTCCCCGTCGCGCTTGGTGCCGGCGTGCAGCACGTACGCGTGCGGGGCGTCCTGCGCCGCGACCTCGTCCAGCCCCTCGATCGGGTCGCCCGTGCGCGGGGTGCCCGGGTAGTTGTGCGAGGCGATGACCACCGTGACGGCCGCCTCGTCGCGCCACGCCAGGGGCGGCAACTGGTCCAGGGTGCCGTCGGCGGCGCCGAGCAGCACGCCGGCCAGCGGCGTGCGCAGGCGCGCCAGGACGACCTGGGTCTCCGGGTCGCCGAACCGGGCGTTGAACTCGATGACCCGCACGCCGCGCGAGGTGATCGCGAGGCCCGCGTACAGCAGACCCGAGAAGGGCGTGCCGCGTCGGCGCAGCTCGTCGACGGTCGGCTGGAGCACCGATTCCATGACCTCGTCGACCAGCTTGGGGTCGGCCCAGGGCAGGGGGGAGTACGCGCCCATGCCGCCGGTGTTCGGACCCTCGTCGCCGTCGAGGGCGCGCTTGAAGTCCTGGGCGGGCTGGAGCGGCAGCACGGTGGTGCCGTCGGTGATCGCGAAGAGGCTCACCTCGGGGCCGTCGAGGAACTCCTCGATGACCACCCGGTCGCAGGCCAGCGCGTGGGCGCGGGCCACCTCGACGTCCTCGGTCACGACGACGCCCTTGCCCGCGGCCAGACCGTCGTCCTTGACCACGTACGGGGCACCGAACGCGTCGAGGGCGCTGTCGATCTCGGCGGGCGTGGTGCACACGTAGCTGCGGGCGGTGGGCACGCCCGCTCCGGCCATGACGTCCTTGGCGAACGCCTTCGAGCCCTCCAGCTGCGCGGCGGCGGCGGACGGGCCGAAGCACGGGATGCCCGCGGCGCGCACCGAGTCGGCGACACCGGCGACGAGCGGCGCCTCCGGGCCGACGACCACCAGCCCGGCGCCCAGCTCGGCGGCGAGGCGCGCGACGGCGGCGCCGTCGAGGGCGTCGACCGGGTGCAGTTCGGCCACCTCTGCGATGCCGGCGTTGCCGGGGGCGCAGTACAGATCGGTGACGTCGGGGTCGAGGGACAGAGAGCGGCACAGGGCGTGTTCGCGGGCGCCGCCGCCGATGACGAGGACCTTCACGGGGTGCAGCCTAGCCGTCGGGGCGCGGCGCCCTTGACGGCCGCCGGTCCGTGGACAGGGGGCGGCGTCCGGCACCGGCCCGGCTACTCGTTGGTGTACTCCTCGACCACCGTGGCACCCAGCTCGCGCACGATCAGCTCGTGCCCGGAGAGCGCGGAGTCGACCAGGTCGGGGTCGTCGGCCTCCGGGATGTCGTCCTCGGGGGCGACCGGCTTCGGCGCTTCGGGGGCCGCGTAGGGGGCGGGCGGCGGCCCGGCCGAGGGGCCGGGGCCGGGGGCGGGCTGCTGCGGCGCGGGGGCCGGGGCGGGCGCCGGGGCGGCCGGCCGCTCGTACGGCTGCGGCGCGGGCGCGGCGGGGCGCTGCGCGACGGGCGGCGGGCTGTACGGACGCTGGCCACCGCCCGACGGGGGCTGCGAGGGCTGTCCGGCGCCGCCCGACGGGTCGACGATCGCCTCGATCTTCCACTGGGCGTTGAACTGCTCGGCCAGCGCCTGCCGCAGCACGTCCTCGCTGCCGCTGCTCGTGAAGTTGTCCCGCGCACCGGCGTTGAGGAAGCCGATCTGCAGGGTGCTGCCGTCGAACCCGGTCACCTGGGCGTTCTGGCTGAGAAGGATCCACGTGAAACGTCGGCGGTTCTTCACCGCCTCCAGGATGTCGGGCCACATGTTGCGCACCTGGCCGGCGCCCTGCGCCATGCCCGGGGCGGGCTCGGACGCCGCAGGGCCGGGGGGCGCGGCGGGGGCGCCCTGCGGAGCCGGGGCCGGGGCGGAGGCCCGGCCGGGCGCGGCGGTGGTGGGCCAGCCACCGGGCCGGCGCCCCTGGTCCGGGGCGGACGCGGCGGTGGGCCAGGCCCCGGGCCGCTGCCCGGCGGCGGGCGCCTCCGCGGGCGGCGGGGGCTGCACGGGGGCGGGGGGCGGGGTCTGGGGCGCGAAGGGGGCGGGGGGCTGGGGCGCGAGGGGGGCGGGGGGCTGCGCGTCCCCCCGGGCGGCGGCGCGGGCGGCGGCGGGCCCGGCGTCCGGCGGGGGGGCGGGCGGGACCGGTGCGTGGGCGAGGGCCTCGGGGCCCGGCACGTACCCCATGGCGGGGCCGGGGCCGGTGCTGGCGAAGGAGGCGCCCCGCTCCAGCCGGTCCAGCCGGGCCTGCATCGAGCGCTCGTCGTCGAACGCGGCGGGCAGCAGGACCCGGGCGCAGATGAGCTCGACCTGGAGGCGCGGCGAGGTGGCGCCACGCATCTCCGTAAGCCCTTCGTTGACCAGGTCGGCGGCGCGGCTCAGCTCGGCGGCCCCGAACACGGACGCCTGGGCCTGCATCCGCTCCACGACGTCGGCGGGCGCGTCGATCAGCCCCTTCTCGCCGGCGTCGGGCACGGCGGCCAGGATCACCAGGTCGCGCAGCCGCTCCAGCAGGTCGGCGACGAACCGGCGCGGGTCGTTGCCGCCCTCGATGACCCGGTCCACGACCTCGAAGGCCGCGGCCCCGTCGCCCGCCGCGAAGGCGTCCACGATCGAGTCGAGCAGCGAGCCGTCCGTATAACCGAGCAGAGCCGTCGCCATGGCGTACGTCACACCATCGTCGCCCGCACCGGCGAGCAGCTGGTCCATGACGGACATCGAGTCACGCACGGACCCGGCCCCGGCGCGCACGACGAGCGGCAGGACGCCGTCGTCCACGTGGCTGTTCTCCCGGCCGCAGACCTCGGCGAGATAGTCGCGCAGGGTCCCCGGAGGCACGAGGCGGAACGGATAGTGATGCGTGCGCGACCGAATGGTCCCGATGACCTTCTCGGGCTCCGTGGTCGCGAAGATGAACTTCAGGTGCTCCGGCGGCTCCTCCACCACCTTCAGCAGGGCGTTGAACCCCGCCGACGTCACCATGTGCGCCTCGTCGATGATGTAGATCTTGTAACGACTGGAAGCGGGCCCGAAGAACGCCTTCTCCCGGAGATCACGGGCGTCGTCCACACCACCGTGCGAAGCCGCGTCGATCTCGATGACATCGATGGATCCCGGCCCGTTGCGCGCCAGGTCACGGCAGGACTGGCACTCCCCGCAAGGCGTGGGCGTGGGCCCCTGCTCGCAGTTCAGACAGCGGGCCAGAATGCGCGCACTCGTCGTCTTGCCGCAGCCTCGCGGGCCGCTGAACAGGTACGCGTGATTGACCCGGTTGTTCCGCAGGGCCTGCTGGAGCGGGTCAGTGACATGCTCCTGACCGATGACCTCGGCGAACGACTCGGGGCGGTAGCGGCGGTACAGCGCAAGGGACGACACACCTACGAGGTTATCGGGGCGCACTGACAACCGGCCCCGGCCGTGACCCGCACCACCCGCGAACGCAAGGGCCCCCCACGCACCCGCCAGAGCCAACCTACCCTTGCTGCCTTCCGGCCCTGGGGGAGTTCAGTCAGATAGCGCCACGTGAGGGGCTGACGCCCACCTTAACCGATCCCCACCCCCGCAAGTCCACCTAGGGCCCCGCCCCGACCCCTCACCGGGAACGGGTTCGCGAGCACTCCTCAACGTCTTGTATTGTTTGCGGCGGAGGATTCGCCTAGTGGCCTAGGGCGCACGCTTGGAAAGCGTGTTGGGGGCAACCCCTCACGAGTTCGAATCTCGTATCCTCCGCCACGGCTGACCAGCCGAAACGAAGGTCCCGACCGCCCAGCGGCCGGGACCTTCGTCGTTGTGTGGTCTCAGTTCTGGTCTCAGTTAGTGTTCTGGGCCATTGAGCTCGAGGACCAGCCCGTGATCGCCATCACGATCCGCTCCGGCACACCGGGCAGGAGCAGGACAGTCAGGCGGCGTGGCGACCGTCGCGAATACCGGCCTTGCACACGAGTCGCTTCCGGTGGCGGTAGTCGGTGCTCGGGTTGGGCGGCTCGCCGGTCTCCGAGGCGAAGGCGTACGACTTCTCGTCTGCGACGGGGAGATCCTCGTGCGCATGACCTTCTCCGTGCGGCAAGATGTGGGCTTACAGCCGACGACTCTGAGAAGGAAACCACGTGTCCGTCGCGACGCCCATGCCCACCCCGTCAGTGACCCCGGTCGGGTCCGTCCCGGACGGCAAGGTTGCCGACTTCCTGACCGGGAAGTTCGTTAACGACACGCCCGAGGAGTACGTCCGGCAGAACATCGAGAAGGCCCTCGTCCGGCAATACAAGTACGCCCCAGCCGACTGCGCCCCAGAGTTCCCCATAAAGGTCGGATCGGCACGCAAACGAGTCGACATCGTGGTCTTCGGCAAGGGCGCTGACCATACCCAGGCGAACGCGTACATACTGATCGAGACCAAGAAGGCCGACGTCAAGCCGACCCACCGCACCGAGGGCATCGGTCAGCTCCAGTCATACATGGCTTCCTGCCTCAACGCCCAGTACGGGATGTGGACGAACGGCACTGATCGGTTCTGCTTCGCCAAGCGCAGCGACGGCAAGGGCAGCTGGACGTTCGAGGAGATTATCGACGTCCCCGGGCTCGGCCAGACCGAGGCCGACGCCCAGCGGCCCAGCCGCAAGGACCTGAAGGTCGCCACGGCCGACAACCTGCTCTTTGCGTTCCGGCGCTGCCACAACTACATCGCGGCGCACGAGGGCAAGCAGAAGACCGAAGCGTTCTGGGAGCTCCTCAAGCTGATCTTTACCAAGATCGAGGACGAGCGGGCACCGAAGCTGAACTTCTTCGCGACGCCCTCCGAGCGTGGGAGCTCGACGGTCGCATCTGCGGCGAAGAAGCGCATCCAGGGGCTCTTCGAGCAGCGGGTGGTCAAGAAGTACCCGATGATCTTCGAAGCCAAGGACGCCGACATTGACCTCAAGCCCGAGGTCGTGGCGTACGTGGTCACCGAGCTGCAAGGCTATTCCCTGCTGCGGTCGCCCGTCGACGTCAAGGGCGTCGCATACGAGGAGATCGTTGGGTCGAATTTGCGCGGCGACCGAGGGGAGTTCTTTACGCCGCGCAACGCCTGCCGCATGGCAGTCACCATGCTCGACCCCCAGCCAGGGGAGCGGATCCTCGACCCGTCCTGCGGCACGGGCGGCTTCCTGATCACCGGGATGAACCACGCACTCGAGTACATCGAGCGCACGGAGCGCGAGCACTGGGACGACCCCGCGCAGGGCACCGACTTCGAGCGCGACGAGCTCTACCGCCGCAGGGATGAGTACTTCCGCCAGTGTGTCCTCGGCATCGACCTGAACCCCGCGCTCGTCCGTGCCGCGAAGATGAACATGGTCATGAACAACGACGGCTCCGGCGGCCTGTTCCAGGCCAACAGCCTGGAGAACCCCCACAAGTGGTCTAGGGGCCTACGCGAGGCCGTGCCCCTGGGCTCGATCGACGTCATCGTGTCCAACCCGCCGTTCGGGGCAAAGATCCCAATCGACGACGAGGGCATCCTCTCCCAGTACGACCTCGCGGCAGTGTGGGATCAGGATGACGACGGCACCTGGTCGATCCGACTCGACAAGCATGGCAACCGGGTCCTGCAGAAGTCCCAGCCGCCGGAGATTCTGTTCATCGAGCGCGCCCTGCAGCTGCTCGTCCCGGGAACCGGCCGGATGGCGATGGTCATTCCGAACGGCATCCTCAACAACCCGAGCACGGCCTACGTCCGCAACTGGCTTCTGAAGAAGGCCCAGATCCTGGCCGTGGTCGACATGCACCGTGACCTGTTCCAGCCGGGCAACGACACACAGACCTCGATGGTGCTCATGCGCCGTCTGTCGGCCGAGGAGGAGGCCGCGGCGGAGGCCGGGGGCCTCGACTACCCGGTGTTCATGGCCGTCGCGGAGAAGGTCGGTCATGACAAGCGCGGCAGCGTCATATGGCGGCGAACCGCGGACGGCTCGGACGCGCTGGTCAAGCGGATCGAGACCATCGCCGAGATCGACCAGGAGACCGGAAACGAAGTTCTCCGTGAGGTCGAGGTGACCGACCGCCAAGTCGACGACGAGCTGCCCGAGGTCGCTGAGGCGTACCGGAAGTGGCTGGGGGAACAGCGATGAAGCTCGCTCCCGTCCGCTCCTCCGCCCTCCTCGAAGGGAACCGGCTCGACGCCCGCTACTTCGCCGCGCCCGCCGTGCGCATCAAGGTCGTGCTGCAGAACGCGTCCGAGGTGAACCTGCGTGCGGTCGGCGACTACGCCGACGTGCGGGCCCCGTCTCGGTTCAAGCGGGCCTACGCTGCGCCGGGTGAGGAGTACGTGTCTTACCTGCGCCCGTATGACGTGTTCGAGTTTCTCCCACCCGAGGCCGACCGGCTGTCGCTCACCCGCACGCAGGATCTGGATGATTACCGGATCCAGGCCGGCGATTTGCTCCAGACGTGCTCCGGCCGGAACCTAGGGCCCCTCACCATCGCCGACGACTACCTCGCCCGATTCGCCCTGTCGCACGACATGATCCGGGTGACCATCGCCGATGAGGTAGATCGCTACTACACGCTGGCTGTGCTCCAGTCCCCGACCGGCCAGGCGTTGCTCCGGGGCGACCTCAACGGCTCGGTCATCGACCACATCACCACCGACCAGGTCTCCAACGTCCGGATCCCGTTCATCGACTCGATCCGGGACAAGGTCGCTGGCCTGATGCGCGAGGCGGTCGAAATCCGTGGAGCCGCCCGCATTGCGCTGCGCGCTGTCGTCGAGGGCGTCAACAAGAAGTACCCCAGCGAGCCGGCCAAGCCGTTCCGGGAAGGCTGGACGGTGAAGGCCAGCAACCTCGGGGTCCGGCTCGACGCGGCGTACCACGCCCAGCACATCGGCGACCTCCGCGACCGCCTCGCGGCCGAGGGTGGGGTTGAGCTCGGCCAAGCAGCCGACATCCTCAAGCCGGGAGGGCGACCGAAGCTCTACTACGTCGGCCCCGAAGAGGGGACGCCGTTCCTCTCGGGCCGCCAGATCCTGCAACTCGACGTCGTCGGCGCGAAGAACATCTCGGCTCGATCGGTCAACAAGGGCTCCGGGTACGGCCTCGAGAAGGGGTGGATCACCTTCCAGGCCGACGGTCGGGCCGAAGAATCCCTCGGATACCCCTCCGTGGTGCTGGAGGAGCGCGCTGGCTGGTTCGCCTCCGGCCACGTCGGCCGCGCGATCCCGAAGGACAGCGGTCACACCGGCTGGATCTGGGCCTCGATGGCCTCGGACATCGTCCAACAGCAGATCGCGGCGCTAGCCTGCGGGTCAGTCGTCGACGCACTCTATGAGCCCGACCTCGAGAGAATCCTGATCCCACCGCTCGACGCGGTCGACGCGAAGGCGGCCCAGGCCGCATGGGACGACCTGTCAGCATCCACAAAGAAGAGCGCCGAGGCGGTTAAGCTCGTGGAAGCCACTCTTCAGGGCCTCGGAATCTGACTCGCGAGCATCTGTTCCACGCGTAAGGGGCGCTTCCTCAACCAGTCGAGCGTCCTTGATCTCGCTCCTCGCCACAGCTCACCAGCCGAGACCAAGGTCCCGACCGCAGTGCGGCCGGTCGGCACCTTGGTCTCGGCTCTGAAAACCGAACTCGTCGGTCATCAAGATCGGGATGTCGATTCGGGCGCTCCGTCCGTTGCCCCCCTTGCTCCCGCAGGGCCTCGAATGACTGGCCTCGTCCCGACGAGGCCAGTCATTAAGGACGAGGAAGCCCTACCACTCGTCAGTGTCGCCGTACCGCCCCGGGTTCCGGGCACGGTCCACAGCCTGTGCACACGCTTCCGAGAAGGCAGCCTCTACGGCGGCCTTGTCCGTGCCTCGTACCTGGGCCTCGACCTCCTGGCCTGAGCCGGGGCGGCGGGCCGTGCGCCAGGCCGAGACGCGGTTGGTGTAGCGGTCGGTCTCGAAGTCCCAGGCCGGCAACGACCACTGCCTTGGGGCACCGGTCGCCGCGCGTTCCCCGCCCGGGAGGAACAGAGCTCGGGCGTGGAAGATCACGGCCCGCTCCGGTACACGGTCCCGGATGGCGCTCGCGCCGTCGGGGCCCTGGTGTTCCCAGAGCCAGCGGTCCCATTCCTCGACCTGGGAGGTGTGGTCGGGCCAGTCCTCGCTCCACCGTGCGACGACCTCGTCGGCGTGCTCGCGGTGGAGGAAGGGCACGCGCCGCTCGCCGAGGCGGGCGACGTGGACCACCAGCTCGGCGGGGACGGGACTCTGGCTGGGCTCCGGCGGCGCAGCGCTTCCCGCGGTCTCGTCCGTACCCCACAGGAGGCCGCCGACCTTGGCGGCGGTGTCCTTGAGGACGCGGCTGGTCAGGTGCTGGTAGCGGCGACGCATCCGGGCGGACTTGCCGGGCTCCCAGCCCATGATGGCGTCGACGACCGCGTCGGAGACACCGAGGATGAGCAGGACCGTCGCCGCGGTGTGGCGGGCGTCGTGGAGGCGGGCGTCTCGGACGCCTGCGGCTTTCAGTAGCTCCTTCCACTTGTGATAGTCCGTGTTCGGGTTCAGAGGCTCGCCGGTCGGCGAGGTGAAGACGTACCCCTTCTCCGACCAGAGGTCACGGGCCACGGTTCGCTCGCGGGCCTGGTCCTCCTTGTGCCGGCGCATGAGCTGGAGCAGCTCTTCGGCTACGCAACGATAGGCCGCTGGCCGGCGCGGGACTTCGCGTTCTTGGTCTCGCGCCGCGTGTTGATCTTCTGAGGGCAGAAGCCGGGCCTGCGTCCGCAGCGGTCTCCGCAGCCGTGCTTGTAGCGGGGCCGCAGCCGGCCGCGCCGTACGCGGATGACGCCGAGTTCGAAGTCGACGTCGTCCCACTGCATGCCGAGGACCTCGCCCTGCCGCAGGCCGAGGGCGAGCGCGATGACCCAGCGGGCGGTGTTGCGGTGCTTGGCGGCCTCGGCGAGCAGGTGCTGGACCTCTTCGACCGTGTACGGCTCGACTTCCTCCTCTTCGACCTTGGGGGTCTTGGCGATGGAGGCCGGGTTCGCGGTGAGGTGCTTGCGGCGCACGGCCTCGTTCAGCGCCGTGCGGATCGTGCGGTGAGCCTGGTGGGCGGTGCCGGCGGCGCTGCCGTTTTCCTGCATCTTCTTGTAGAAGCGCTCCAGGTGCTCGGGGTCGAGCTTCTCCAGGCGGTGGGCGCCCAGGCCGGGGATGAGGTGGTGGTTCACCGCGACGCGGTAGCCGTCGATGGTGTTCTCCGAGACGTGCGCGGCGGCGATGTTCTCGACCCAATGGGTGAGCCAGGTCTTCACGGTCCAGGACTGGCCGGCCTTGCGGACGGCGCCCTTGTCGCGCTGGCGCTCCAGTTCGCGGACGACCTTGGTGACCTCGGGGCGGGTCTTGCGGCTGACGTGGCGCCGGTCCGGGGTGCCGTCGTCCTTGACGCCGACGGTGACGCGGCCGTGCCAGCGGCCGTCCTTGCCGAGGTAGATGGAGGAAGCGCCGTTGGGCTGGCGAGGCTTCGGTGCGGAGGTGCGAGTCACGCGGCGGCCCCGAAGTCCGTCGCCGACAGTCGGCGGGCCATGAAGTCGTTCACCGCCTCCGCTGGGATGCGGCGCAAGCTCCCGATCTTGACGGAGGCGATCTCGCCGGAGGAGACGTATTCGTAGAGCTTGGTGCGGCCGATGCCGATTCGACGGGCGGCCTCGGAGACGGTCAGGGCGACCAAGGTTGTGTCGCCGACGGGTCGCCGCTCGGCCATCAGGATGCGCAGGGCGTCTTCGGGGACGTCCAGGAGCTGGGCTATCTGGGAAATGGGCAGCGTGGGCTGCGGCATGGGGATACTCCTCCCGCCGGCCTCGCGGCGTCGCGGGAGCGGCAACTCCCGCCGGCCTGGCCGGTGGCGTCGTACAGGGATGGATGGTTGATCGTCGGCGACGGAGGTCGCCACGTGTGGTGTTCTCAGCGTTCGTAGCGCCGTGGAAGAGACAGTGGCCGGCTATTCGCCGACGGGTCGCTGCCCCTGGTTTCGCAGGTGGGCCCGGGACGGGTGCATGCTTCTCATCAACGCTCGCTCTTCGAGCCGGAGGAGCTCGTCGACCTGCCCTCTCCGCTCGGGTCCCTTGTCCCCGTAGGCATCGAGTTCCCTCTGGATCTCGCCCAGGTGCATCTGGTTCCGGTCGATCGCCGCTCGAAGCTGGTGGTACTCCCGCGTCATCTGGACGTACTCATGGGCCAGCTGCCGAATGCGGGGCGTGGCCAGCTCCCCCGGCGGGCCGGTCAGGTCCTGCATGGTGAGGTCGAAAACCTTGCAGAAGCCGAGCGCCTCGTCGAGGTTCACCCTGCGACGGGGCTTGCCGCTCTCGATGCGCCAGATCGCGGACTGGTTGATCGGATGACCGACGGCGGCCATCTCCTCGGCGAGCTTCACCGTGCTCCAACCGCGGACCTCGCGTTCCAGCTTGACGCGTGCGGCGACGTGATCTTCCGGCACCGGTCGGCCGGGGCCGGCGCGCTCCGCGCCTTCCTCACCGCTCACTCGCGCCTCCCTTCACACGTCGACAGGTCCAATCGATCCAGCGTCCACAACTAAACATCGTTGCGAATTGAAATGCAAGGCATTGCGTTGCCGAAAATCTCGGCTATGGTCGTACTCCGCCGTACAGCGACGGACGGAACCGCACACGCAAGCGGCCCCGGTGCTACGAACACCGGGGCCGAAGTAGAGGCTCCACCGCACAACCATCCATCCCTGAACGATCGAAACCGGAGGCCGGGGTTGCCGCCCCATATGGCCTGCCGGGTGAGGAGCTCCGTGAACCAGGGTACGACCCTGCCATCCCAGACGCCATCCCGCTTCGACGAAGGCTCCACCCCGACGGAGCATCCGTTCAACCTGGATGCCGAGTGCGCAGTCCTCGGCGCCTGCATGCACGAACCCGGCGTCATCGCCGCGGTCAGGCCCATCCTCGGCGACGACGCCTTCTACCGGCCTGCGCACGAGACCATCTGGCGCGCGCTCCTCACTCAGCATCGCGAGGACAAACCCACCGACCCGATCGTCCTCACCGAGCTGCTCCAGCAGCAAGGGGACCTACAGCGCGTGGGTGGCCACACCTACCTGTCTCAGCTCGCCAACGCTCCCTACGGCACTAGCAGCGCCGAGTACCACGCGGAGATCGTCCGCTCGAAAGCCGACCTTCGCCGCCTGGTGACCTCGGCGGTACGAACCCTCCAGCGGGCCCGGGAACCCGGCGCCGATCCCGAGGCGATCCGCAGCGAAGTCGAAGCGGAAGTGCGCGCAGAGCGGGAGCGTGCGCTCGCCTCGGGACAAGGACGGTTGTCCCGCTTCGCCACCGACGGGTGGTCATTCGTCAAAGAGAGCGGGGCGGACGCCGAGCCCTTGTGGGGTACGCGTGAGAAGACCAGGAGACAGTCCTGGAGATGCCCGTCGCCCCAAGCCGGCGCGTGCTCTACCTGGCGATGGACCGCCCCAAGCAGATCGCCAAGGCCATGGCCCGCCGCGTTTTCTCGACCGACGAGAAGATCCTGCGCGAGCGGCTCGTGGTCTGGCAGGGCCCGCTGCCCGCGACCCTCGACAAGGAGCCCGACCTCCTCGCCGATCTCGCCGCCGCCCACCAGGCCGACACGATCGTGATCGACAGCCTCAAGGACGCGGTCAGCACGATGGTCGACGACAGTCTCGCGGTCGCCTTCCACAACGCACGCATGCGCACCCTGCGCAACGGCGTTGAGATCCTGGAGCTGCACCACCAGCGCAAGGCAACCGCGGACGCTCCACGTGGGCAACGCCCCAGCCTGGACCAGGTCTACGGCTCCACCTGGATCACCGCCGGCGCGGGCAGTGTAGCGGATTCGGTCATGGGATGACCGTCCGCCGACCTGGATCACCGCCGGCGCGGGCAGTGTCCTGTTCGTGAGCGGACGGGCAGGAGATCCCGCGGTCACCCTGCACCACCTCAAGACCCCCACCGGTGAGGTCGGCCCCCTGGACGTCACGCACGACCATGTGCGCGGCACCACCATCGTCGACCCCACCAAGGACCCCGCCGTCCTGCTACGCAACGCCCCCAACGGGCTGACCGCACGCGATCTGGCCACCGTCCTCATCGGCGGAGGCGACCCCGACCGTGCCGACATCGAGAAGGCCCGACGCCACCTCGGCCGCCTCGTCGACAGCGGCCTGGCCACCAAGACCGACGGCATCGCCGGAGGGGCCGGAGGCGGCCAGCAGGCCCGCTACTACGCCTCCGCCCGCCACCTCACCGCCGTCGGCTGACCTCCTCGCCAAACCCCCTCGAAGCGTTCACGGGACCGTGCACGCGGCCTCCACGCCCGTGCACCCCCGTGAACCGCTCACAGGGCACACGGTCACCGAAAAACCGCAGGTAGAGCGATCACGCGCCCGTACACGCCGTGCACGTGCCTAAGCGATCACGCGCGGGCCCCCCTTTAGAAGGGGGCCCGCGTGTACGCCCCCTCCGTGAACGCCGTGGTCGTCTCCCCGCCCTTCCCCCGGAGCAGATCCGCGCATGCCGCCCGTCATACCCGAAACACTCGCCACCGCCTCCTTCCCGTACGCCGACAGCCCGCTCCTGCCCGCAGCCGTCCTGGCGATTGCCGCCGGCTCACTGCTCGCGGGCCTGAGGGCCCGACGCAGCCAACGCCTCCCCCATGATCGGAAGCGGCGCCCCTCGGCTGCCGTCGTCACCGCCACCGTGGCGGCGCTCGTGTGCACCGCCTACAGCGCGGACACCAGCTGGCGGTTCGCCGCCCACTACCTCGACATGCGCAATACCGCCGAGCGCACCACGATGTTCTCCGCCGCAGAACTCGCCCTGTTCTCGATGGCACTGATGGCCCGGCAGAACCTGCACGGTCCACGGCAGACAGCCGGCCTGCCCGGAGTCCTGGTCTGGGTGATCACCGCCATGCAGACCATTCCCGCCTAGGCCGAGTCCGGCCCGGTCGGCGGCACCGTACGCGCCTTCGCCGGCCCGGTGATGGCGGCCGTGCTGTGGCACCTGGCTATGGGCATCGAACTCCGCCAGCGCACTCCCGAAGCCGCCTCCCGTGGGCTCGGAGCTGTACTCACTCGGCAGGCCCGCGAGCGGCTGCTCGCCCGACTGGGGGTCTTCGAGCGGGACCAGGGCGCAGCTGAGATCATCCGCGATCGGGCCACGCAGCGGGCCGTCGCCCTGGCTACTCGCCTCGCCGAGATGACTCCCGGACAGCGGACCGAACGGGCAGGCCGCCGCACCATACGTCGGCTTGCCAAGGCGCTCGCCCGCTCCGGCATCGATGCCGACCCGTTCCGGAACGAGCAGTTGCTGCGGCAGCTCGCCACCCGCCGTCAAGCAGCCGCGCTGGCCACCGTCGATCTGCCCGAGCGCTGGAGCCTGCCCGTCGGGCAGCCCGGATCCTCCCGGGCAGAAGCCGACGGGCAAGCGACCGACCACGATCGGGCAGACCGCGACGGGCCGGCAGAAGACCACGCCCGCCCGCACCCGTCAGATCCGATCGGCGGGACGCCCGACCCGGGCGCCAGCCGCAATCCCACCGACCACTCCAACCCGAAAACGGCCGCCCACTCGCGCCAGGTGTCGCACCCGCAAGACGACACTCCGCCTCCTACGGGCAGCACCTCACTCACCCCATCGGCCAAGCCCCACACGCCGAAGCCAAAGCGGTCCGTGCGCAAGCCCAGCGCTTCCGACGAAGTCATCCTCGCGTCCGCCCGCCGCGTCTACGAGGAGACCGGCAGCGTCGGACGCGACCGTGTGGAGGACGCCGTGCGCGACGCCGGCTACAGCGTCTCCAGCAACGTCGTAGGCCGTGTTGTCCGCGAGTTCAAGTCTCGGATCGGGGCCGCACACGCAGATTCCTGACCCAAGACCGCAACGACTCACCCCAGCGGTGACCTGAGACGGAGATCCCGTGCGCGACCCCCATCACGAACCCGCCGCATGCCAACAGCAGCCGACCACCCCAGCAGAAGGCGGAGCAAGTTGTCCCGGGAGCAATGCTCCCGGAATTCCCGCCCCAGGGGTGGCGGGACCGGCCCTGCGCCAGGGGGCGCCGGACCGGCAGGCTGCGACCGAGGGCGGACCGCAGCCAGGAGCGGGACGGCAGGCCGAGCCCCTTTCGCGGCGACGCCAGCGCGCCCGTCAGCCGAAGCCCCGAAAGCGCCTGCACCAGCCCAGCTGCCGCATGAACGACGCCGAGTACCAGCGCTTCACCGACGCAGCCGCCCAGTGCCAGATGACCAATGCCGCCTTCCTCGCCTACGCAGTCGACAAGGCGGCCCGCGACCTGACCCGCACCGCGGCCGAGATCGCTACCGAGCGGGAAGTCCTTGATGAGGTGTTCGCCGCCCGCCGGCACCTGGGTCGGATTCATGGCCTGTTCAATCAGGTCGCCAAGGCACTCAACTCAGGTGCCGACGCACCCCACCTCGATGCCACCGCTCAGGCCGTCCTGAACGCGGCCCGCCGGATGGAAGACGCCGCCGACACCCTGCTCGCCCACCGGGACGGTGGCTGCCCGGCATGATCCCTCGAATCCATAAGCGCGGCAGCGCGACGATCGGCCTCATCCGGTACCTGTACGGCCCCGGCACGCACGAGGAGCACATCGACCCACACCTCGTGGCGGCCTTCGACCCGCTCATGCCCGACCCGGGCCGCGATCCGCAGGCCACCTACGGGCAGCTGCAGCGGCTGCTCGACCAGCCCGTCAACGCCCTGCCCGCCGGTCGACGCCCTGACAAGCACGTGTGGCACCTGTCCGTACGCGCCAGCCCTGAAGACCCGGTTCTGCCCGACGACGCCTGGGCAACCATCGCCCGCCGCATGGTCGCCGCCACCGGCATCGACCCCCAGGGCGACGACGCCACCTGCCGGTGGGCGGCCGTCCGGCACGCCGACGACCACATCCACATCGTCGCCACCCTGGTCCGCGACGACGGCCGCCGGCCCCGCCTGCACAACGAAGCCCGCCGCGCTCAGGCCGAGGCCCGCCTCATCGAGGCGGACTACAGCTTGCGCCGGGTCACGCCGGGCGATGGCACCGCCGCCAAGCGACCCACCAGCGCCGAACGCCATAAGGCCGAACGCCGAGGTCGACAACGCACCCCGCGCGAGGAGCTGCGGGAGGCGGTCCGGCGCTCGGTGGCCGGCGCCGGAAGCGAGGAGGAGTTCTTCGACCGCCTCGCCGGGGCCGGCCTGCTCGTGCGACGCCGTGTCGCACCGTCGGGCGACCCCCTCGGCTACACCGTCGCCCTCCCCGGCGACCGCAATGCCACGGGCAAGCCAGTCTTCTACTCCGGCTCCAAGCTCGCCCCGGATCTCTCCCTGCCCCGTATCCGCGAACGCTGGAACGGGAACCCTGACCACCCCGCCCAGCAGCCGGCCCTGCCGCCGGTGACCGGACCTGCATCCGCCCGTCGTCGCGCCACCAGCGCCGCCTGGCAGGCCCTGTTCGTCGTCGACCACGGCGAGAACGGCGTCGTCGCCGCGCAAATCGCCGCCACCGGGGAAGTGCTCGACGCCCTCGCCCAGACGTCTGCGGCCCACACCCGCCACGAGCTCCAAGCCGCAGCGGCCGCGTTCGAGCGCGCTTCCCGCTCTCACGTACGTGCCTCACGCGGCCACGACCACGCCCTGCGCCGAGCCGCCCGTGACCTCGTGCAGAGTGGCCCAGCCTTCGGCCGAGGCGAGGACGGTGCCACCACCGCGATGGCCATCGACATGCTCCTCTTTCTGGTCTCTGCCGCCGCTCACTGGCACGCCGGGAAGCAGCATGCCCAGCAGGCCGAAGCCGCGCACCGGGCTGCTGAACATCTCCGCGTGGCTTATCTGGCCGCCGCCGAGCGCCCGATGGCGGTCCTTCACCAGCGAGGCGTGCGCATGGCTCCCTCCCAGCAACACCGCCATGCCGCCCTCGTACGGCAAGCCCTGCCTGAACTGGCCCACTGGATCATCGCCGAACCCGGCTGGCACGCTCTCGTTGCCACTCTCGACGAAGTTCAGGCAGCCGGGCACAACCCCACCACTCTGCTCACCGAGGCAGCGGCCCGTAGGGAACTGGGCACGGCGGCGCACATGAGTGACGTACTCGTGTGGCGGCTACGGAGGTCAGCCGACCTTCCTGCCGACCCCCGGCACCTCCAGGTCCCGCCCACTCACGGGAAGCGCCCGGTCGCCGCATCCGAGCCAGTGCCCCGGAGCGAAGTCATGCCGCTGAATGGCTCCCCACGGCGACGCTGAACCGCACGTTCCTGCCCTGCCGCACCAGCCCCACGCTCGTGGCGTCTCACGGAAGCTGGCTCGGCAGGGCAGCGTCGAGGTAGCGCTGCACCGGCTCGAACAGCCCGTACGGCACGTACTGAGGAATCTCACCGAGCGTGGCCCAGACCGTGTCGGCCACTTCACCAGCGCTCGCAACGGCCGCCTCGCCCCCGACGGGCCGACATGCGATGTAGTGGATCTCCCTGCCCGTCAGAGGGTGCACTCTGCGTCCCAGCGCCTTCTGTGGGGCCACCCGTAGTCCGGTCTCTTCTTGGGTCTCACGTACGGCGGCGTCTTCGGGTGTTTCACCGGGTTCGATCTTTCCCGCCGGGAACTGCCATGACAGGGCGCCTTCCGTCACGCGTCGTTGTACGAGTAGAACGCGCGCGTCCCGAGCAACGATGGCAGCAGCGATCGCCACTTCTGCCCTGCTGGTCACAAGGGTTCCCCCCTCCAAGAGCCATCCCCTGATACACAACGCCGGGGCCTCACCCCTTGATGGGCAGGTCCCGGGCCGCGTAGTACGCCTGCAGCGCTGCCTCGCTGCCGGAGCCCAGGGCAGTCATGATCCGTTGGAAGCGGGCGGAGCGGAGGTCGCCGGCCACGATGAGGCGGGGGTGCTGGGCGGTGGGTGGGCAGTAGCCGTCCGTGCCACGGATCAGGTCTCCGGGTGGGGCGGCGGGGGCGTTTCCCAGGCTGAGGAACGCCGCGTCCGCCGTGATCGTCCGGCGGACACCGTCCCTTCCCACTGCCTCGGCCGACAGCTGGGCACCTTCCCCACCGTGCAGCGTCAGGTGATCGGCGGGGAGGAGAGTGACTTGTGGGTCGTCGCGGATCTCGTCGGTCTTGTACGCGTCCGTCGCCGGGTACGCCACGAGCAGGCGCGTGTCCGTGGTCGGGTGGGCGCGCAGGAAAGTGCCGATCGGGCGGTCGCCGCCGAGGACGAGGAGGGTCCGGCCGTGGGCGTCGTCGGCGTCGGCCCGCCAGAGCACGGGCAGGGTCAGGCCGGCGGGGGCGGTGATCCAGGGCGCTTCGCTGGGCTGGAGAGGGCCGACGCCCGTGGCGACGACGGCGTACGGGGCGGTGAGGGAAGCGCCCGTGTCCAACGTGGCGGCCACCTGGTCGTCGTCGGCGCGGAGCTCGGTGACGTACCGACCGAGTTCGAGGCGGCACAGCTCCGTGCTCCTCAGCTCGGCAACGATGGCGTCGGCCAGCCCGGGGCCGCCGGTGTGGCCGCCGAGGACGTTGTTCAGGGCCGGAATCCGGTACAGGTTCCGGCACAGCCGGTCCGGCTCGACCAGAACCGAGCCCATGCCGACGCCGGCGGCCATACGTGCGGCAGCGCATCCGGCGGGGCCGCCGCCGATGATGATCAGATCCGTGTCGTGCAGCGTGTCGCCCATGGGGCTATTCCAGCACCGGGGCCCCGGCGTACGCGGTGAGTTGACCGGCCACGCGGTCCGTGGTGACAAGTTGGCCGGTTCCGATCAGGCGGCGGGCGACGACGAGGCCGGCGTCGTGTACGTCAGGACCGGCGTCGCTGGCGCAGGCGTCGGTGACGATCCAGGGTGCGTAGCCGTGTTCGAAGGCGTCGGCCGCGGACTTCAGGACGCAACTCTCGGTGGCGATCCCGCAGAAGACGAGGTCGGTCCAGCCGCCCCTGCAGACTAGTTCGGTTGCCTGGGGGGTGAAGAGCGTGTAGCCGGTCTTGTCGACGACCGCGTGCGCGCGGGCTGCCGCCTCCGCGAGTTCGGGGACGATGTCGGTTTCAGGTGGTTCTTGGAGTCGGCGCCACTGGAAGAAGCGCTCGTACGGGCTGTCCGGAAAGTTGAAGTACCGGGTGAAGACCACGGGTCGGCCGGCGCCGGTCCACTGGGCGACGAGATCGGAGACCGCAGGCACTGCGTGACGGCTTCGCTCGTTCACGAAGCCGTTCTGCATGTCGATCACGACCAGCGCGGCGCTGCCGATGTCCATCCGTTGCTTCTCCTGCCCTGTGTTCTCACCCGACGCCCTCTCGCAGAGCGTCCTGCGCGGCGCGCAGCCGTTCGGCCAGCCCGCTGGTCTTCATGATGGCCTCCCGCATCAGAACGTGTTGAGCGGTCTCCTGGGCTCGGGCGGTGGTGAGCCGGGAGGAGGCGGCACGCAGGAAGCGCCAGCCGTACTGCTCGGGCATGGAGGGGTCCTGGCCGTCCTCGATCATCTGCTGCACCTGGCGGGTGAAGCACCAGAGGGCTTGGACGGTCAGTTCGCAGGTGACCAACTCGTCGATGGTGAGGCTGCGCTCGCGGGAGTGGGACGCATAGGCGACGCCGGACCAGCCCGCGTAGGCGGTGGACACACCCCTTACGCCGAAGGACACGATGTCGGGGTGGTCGAAGCCGTTGGCGAGGAGAGACTCCTCGACCGCACCGCCCAGAGGAGCGGGGCCGTCCGAGGCGCCGCGGTCGACCAGGACAGAGGGCGTGGACAGCAGGCGCAGTGCGATGTCGTGGGTGTCGCCGGACCAGGGGCCCGAGGTGAGCCAGTAGAGGGAGAGGACGTATTCGGGGTTGGGAACGCGCGCGGGTTTCTCGTCCAGGAGGTCGCGGAGCTTGTCTCGTGCCCAGGGAAGGTCGGAGGCGTAGGAGCGGTACCGCCAGACCGCGAGGTCGGTGAGCGCGGCAGGCTGGTGCGGCTGAACGAGGTGAAAGACGGCCACCCCGCACGCGAAGACGTGAAGGACGCACTCCTGTGCCTCGGGGTGGTCGACGCGGGCCGAGGAGGACTCCAGCCACTCGCCGTGCGCACTCGGTCTCATGTGTGCACGGAGGCGGCCGGCGCGTTCGACGCCGATGAAAACTGGCAGGAACTTGTGGGAGTCGACTTCGATTCGGCCTGTCACGGGTGGAGCAGCGCCGTTCGTTCCCAGCGCCGCCGCGAACCGCGTCTGCGCTTCGCCCGACGCATGGTCGAGAGCGGTGTCGAGCACAGCCTGGGACTCGGCACGCGGCTGGTAACCCGCGCCACCGCCCTCCCAGTTCGACACGGTCCGGTCACTGACTCCGAGGTAGGCGGCGAAGTCACGCAGGCTCATGCGAAGAACCTCGCGCAGCAGCCGTGCTTCGCGCCCGGACCATCTCTGCACAGTCACCACCGTCGTACCCCCGTCCGTCACCTGGTGAAACGCCGAAACACCCCGTGCGGGCAGTCCTGTTCGGCATTACTGCGGCATTGCTGCAGCACCCGTGCGTCACACTCAGCGATCAGTTTGCACCATGCTGTATTCACGAACCGGGGAAAGTGGCCACAGCCAAAAAAGCGCCTCTCCGCCCGTTCTCTCCGGTTTACACACCCAAGGAGCAAACGGCATGACCGACATCGTCAAGCGCAACGCACGCGCCATCCTTCTCGACGGCGACGAACTGGTCCTCATCAAGCGCACCAAGCCCGGCAGGGAGCCGTACTGGGTGTCGGTCGGCGGAGGCGTCGAGGACGAGGACGCGACCATCGAGGCGGCTCTGCACCGGGAGGTGTTCGAGGAGCTGGGCGGCAAGCTGAAGCGCGCCGAGCTCGTGCACCTCATCACCGACGCGCTGGAGGGAGGCGTCGGAGTCCAGCACATCTTCGCGGCGCGCCTGGAATCGATGGACCTGGCCGCACGGACGGGCACCGAGTTCGACAAGCCGGGGCGGGGCGGGTACGAGGTGGTCCGGGTGCCCTTCACCGCCCAGGCCGTCCGTGAGCTGAACCTGATGCCGCCGGAGCTGGCCGAGTTCATCGCCACGAACACCGACGCGATCGCCTCCGTCCTCGACACACCGATCCGCGAGGCATGAGCGATGGAGCGGTTACCGGACTTCGTCAGCCTCAACGGCCCTGACAACGTCGGCAAGACGACTCACCTCGATCGGCTGGCCGCGCGCCGACACGCCTTTCAGCCGCTGGGGGCTGTCCACGAGCACGACCCCGAGCCCTGGGCGCGGGTAGCGGCCGGCGACTACGCCCGGTGGTGGTTCGAGACGTCCACGACGGTCGAGCTGACGGAGATGCTGCTTGTCGGTCACGCCAAGCGGGCCGCCGCACGCGAGCCCGGTCGTACGGGACTGCTGGACCGTGGCCTGCCCATGCTCCTCGCTGTGGCCACCGCGACATGCGTGGTCAAGGACGGGCTGACGGTGGTCGAGGCGTTCAAGACCGTGACGGACATAGCCGGTTCGCGCGCCACCGCATCGGAGACCTCGGTGCTGCTGCTCGCGTCCTTCGACGCCGAGCGCAGTTACGCCATCACCAGCGCCCGCGAGGGCCGCCCGTGGACCGGAATCTACCCGGCCTATCAGAAGACACTGCACGCCGTTCTGCTTCACCAGGCCGGCCACGGCACGTACGCCGCCGTCGTGGACTGCGAGAACCGCTCCCTGGACGACGTGCACAGCGACGTACTCGATCACCTTGACCTCACTCCACTCACCGACGGGGGTCCCCGATGACTCAGAACTCCCCGCCCCTGGTACTACCTCCGGGGCTCGCCCGCGCCATGGCCACCCTCCAGGACAAGGACCGGCAGCGCCTGGACGACACCGTCACCCGGCTCCACACCGTCAACGGGCGTCTGTGGGACACCGAGGACCGGGTGCGCAGTGCTTTGCTCTCCGCCGCCCAGGTCGCCGACTGCAAGCGAGAGATCGACCAGCTCAACGCCGAACGCAACGCCCTCGCCGAACGGGCCGACGAAGTGCTCGGCTCGCTGGCGGACGCGGGCCGTGCCGATGTGCCGCTGCACACCGAGACGCTCGCCTCCGTCGTCGACCGCATGTCGGTGCTGACGCTGCGGATCTGGCACAGCGAGCGTGCGGCCGGCCGCGACGAGCTGGCCGCGCGACGTGTCCCGGCCCTTCACGGGCAACGTGAGGAGCTGTGCGCCGCTCTCGACGCGCTGGTCTCCGATGTCGTCGCCGGCCGTCGTCGGCTCCCCGTGCCAGCCCGCTTCAAGCTGTACGGGCGGGAGGACGTCGCTCCGACGGAGATCAAGCCGAGTCGGCATCTGCGCCGGGTACTCGCCTTCGGCGGGCTGAGCGAGTGCGGGAAGAGCACCAGCGCACAGTTCGTCCAGCGGACCTGCGGCGCCCAACGCCTCAAGATCGGCTTCCTGTTACGGCAGGCAGCCCATCGGGAAGGGCTCGCGGACCCGTACGCACTCTCGGCCCGTCGGCAGGCCGAACTGCTCCTCGGGGAGCTGAACCGCTTCGCGGACGCCCACGTCGACACGAAGCTGTTCACCATCGAGTCCGTCCACGACGATGCCTCGATCGCCGAGCTCAAGCAGCTCATGGGCGACACGCTCCGGATCGTCTACCTGGACGCCTCCTTCGCCGTACGCGTCGAGCGGTCGGGCACTCCGGCCCAGATCGTCGCCGCGAAGGACGAGATCAAGATGAGCCGCGGCGCCCACCAGGTCGCCGCTCTGGCCGACCACGTCATCGACAACACCGGCAGCATCGCAGCCCTTCGCGCCCGCCTCCGGCGCATCGCTGCCCCGCCCTCCACGCCTGCGCTGCGCGTGGCCACCCCGTACGGGCTCGGTCTTCCGGCAGCAGTCGCGTCGGCGACGGCCGACTTCACCGATGCGGTGCGGGCGTACGGACCCGGCGTACGGCTCGTCGCCCTGACCGGAAGCCCCGGAGAGGGCACCTGGATCGCCGGCTGGTCCGACCTGGACCTCATGGTGATCGCCGAGCACGAGGTCATCGGCGGGATCCATGAGGCCCTGGAGCAGTACCGGACGGCCGTCGGCAGTGCGGCCTCTCTCGGCCCCACCCTCGTCACGCCCGGAGAACTGACCGCCCGACGCCTCACTCCGCGCCTGGCCTTCGTCCTTCACCAGCTCCAGCAAGGCAGCCCCGTCCTGCATGCGGCATCCGACCTCGAACTTCCGACGATCAGCCGGGACGAGCTCGCGTTCGCCGCCGTCCGCGAACTGCCCCAGGTCATGCTCACCATGCGCCGTCTGCGTACTGCGGAGGGGGCGACCGCCCTGCGGCAGCTCTACAAGCACCTCGTGCTCGCCTGCCGCCTTCTCCTGCGCGAGCACAACCAGTGGGAGTCCGGCCCCGACCGGATCCTCGCCGCCGCCTCCCGTATGCCGGGCCTGACGGCCCTCGCCGTCCCTCCTCTGGCCGAGGTCGCGAACGCTTGGCGTGACGGTGACACCGAGCTCGTGCTCAAGCCCGTCACCGCGGCGGTCGACCAGCTCCTCACCTGGTACGCCCTCCAGCTCGCCGCCTGAACCACGCACCTCTCCTTCTCCCCTCTCCACCGACAGGAGCTTCGTCATGCCCGAAACCGTCACCCTGCCGCCCTTCTCCGCCCGAATCGTCGAACGGCTCAGCGTCGGAGCCACGAGCCGCCGCGAGCGTGTCATCCACTCGTTGGACGGCCTGGAAAGCCCGGTGCATCCCGACACCCTCGCCAGCACGGGGGCCGATCTGTGGCGTCTGCTCCAGGAGCAGTTGCCGGACGGCGCCGGCTCCGTGGACTTCCTCCTGGGCCTGGACGCGGGCGGCATCCTGCCCACCGTCTCCCTCGCCGACGCCGCCCGCCTCCCGTACAAGATCGCCTGGAAGCTGCACCTCCCTCTGGACGGCGCGGTCCGCTTCAGCGAGCCGCACGCCATGCGTACCGACGTCTTCGCCTACGGCATCGCTCCGGGACAGCACATCGTCATCGTGGACGACGAGATCACCACCGGTCGGACCCTGGCCGACCTCACCCGCCGTCTTCGCGAGGCCGGCGCCGTCCCGCTGGCGGCGGCCTGCCTGGTGGAGGACACCACGCGCGGAGCCCGCGCACTGCTCGACGAGCTGGAGCTACCGCTGGTCTCGCTCACCACGATCGAGGGCCCGGCGTGAGCTCGGTCGCCCTGCCAGGGGTCCGGTTCAACCACGGCTCCGCGGTCGTCCCCGCCGGGGCCGTCCACACCACCCCGCTGGGGTACGACCGTGGCAGCGTCCCCATCGGAGCGCCGCTCCCGCTGACTGCCTCCGCCGAGCTCGTCCACCGCCTGAGCGGGTGCGGCGAGGTCGTTGTGGCCTTCGAGGGGAAGCTCGGCGACACCCTCCTCGCTCTGTCGGGGGTCCGCGCGGTGCTCGACTGGCTGCGGCTGCGGTCGGTTCGTACGTCCGTCCGGGCGGTGGGGCCGTACGCGGGGCTGATCGCCCGGACCGGGCTGATCGCTCACCGCCCAGTCACCACGCCCCACGGTCGACGCGCGGTGATCGGAGACCGCGCGGGGATCGAGGCGCACGGCTCCCAAGCAGTGGTGAGCCTGGTACTCGATCCAGCGGCCCCGCCCTGCTGGTCGAGCGACGGCCGCGCCCACCCGGACCTGCCGGCCCGCCACTACCTGGCGCTCGAACGCCGCCTCGGTATCCGCCTCCCCGGCACGGCTCCCTTCGCGCAGACCCTCGCGACCGGCCCGAATGATCTCGTGGAGGAGCTGCGATCGGTGGGCTGGCTGGGCGGCCTGACCATCGCAGCCATCACCGCCACCAGCTGGCCGGAGCGCAAGGACTACACCGCCCAGCGGTACATCGCCCTCGCCGAGCAGATCGCCGAAGCCCAGCAAGCACAGGCCCGGCTGCTGCTCATCGGCGGCAACGCGGAAGACGGCTTCCGCGTCAGCGCAGAGGCCCCGCGACGCCACGTTCAGGTGCTCCACCTGGACGGGGTGCCGGCCGAACAGCTCGCCGATCTCTTCCCGCACTGCGACCTGATCGTCGGCAACGACACCGGCCTCACCCACCTCGCCGCGATGACGCGCAGTCCCGAGAAGCCCGTCATCGGCTTGTACGCGCGCCACAGTCACAGCAAGTGGCGTACCGGGCTCCCCCATCACCACGCCGTCGCCACCGACCTGTCCGACCGCATGCACCAGGGCGACCTCTGCCCCGTCCGGGACGCCATTCCTCCGGACGTGGACGTTCACATGGACGCTTTCCCGCCCGCCGAACTGGCCCGAGTGTGCCTCGATCTGCTCAACGGGGTGCGGCCATGACCTTCCGCAGCCCTCTGCGGCTCGGCCCGGTGCGGCGCTTCACCCGCAACCTGCTCTGTCCCGTCGACCTCCTCGGCCGCCCGTTGCTCCTGAAGTACACGCGCGACCCGGTGGGAAGCCGCGCCGAGGTTCGCGGGCACGCACGTCTGGCCGAGCACTACCGGGTGCCTACCCTCCACGCCCACCTGCGTGTGCCGGGTGGGCGGCTCCTCGCGTACGAACGTCTGCCCGGCGGCACCGATCACGGGCTCCTGCTCGATCTCCTCAACGCCGACGAGGCGAGCAGCGACCTTCGCGCCTACATGGATCAGCTCACGGCCGCGTACCGCGAGTCCATCCTCGCGACGGCGAGGCCCACCGACCCGACACGCGTGGTACGCAAGCTGTACTGGGACCGTGCGGCCCCCGGCGGCCGACTCGACGAGTACTACGGGGGCAAGGACTTCCCGATCGCCGACGGCCTCATCGATGTCCCGGTCTCCCGCCTCGGCACCTACACCCTGAACATCAACGGCCGTCGGCACCACTTGGACTGGGTTGCCACCCTTCGCTGGCTCCGGGCTCATTTCGCCGCGACCGAGCCGGTCTGGGCGGCCCTCACCCAGGGCGACCCCACCGACGTCAACCTCGCCCACCCACTCGCCTGGTTCGACTACGACACCGCCGGGATGAACAGCATCCCCGGCGAGTTCGCCAACTTCCTCTGGTACGCCTCCGCCCTCGGCGGCTGGCTCGTGCCCACGTACAACCCGGCGGCCTTCGCCGACCACCCCGCCACGTTCGCCCGCGTCCCGGACAACGCCCCCGAGATCCGACGAGCGGACATCGAGCACACCACGAGCACCATCCATATCGACTACGCCCCACGGCTCGCGGCTCCCCGGCGTACCGCCGTGATCACGTACTGGAACCAGCTCGTACGACCGGTCGCCGACCGTCTCTGGCCCGGTGCGGACCTGGCGAACCTTCTCCGCCCCTACCTGGCCATGCGCATCCTCGGCGTCTACAACCTCGCCGAGCTGGCTCCAGCGGACCGGCTCGTCCTCCTCGCCCGGCTCGCCGAAGCGATGAGCCCCGCCTTCGACCCCGCCACCTACTTCTGCCCCCTGGAGTCGCCATGCCCGGCCCCCTGAACGGCCGCACCGCCCTGGTCACCGGAGCCACCGGCGGACTCGGCACGGCCATCGCCCGCCGCCTCGCAGCCGACGGCGCCGCAATCGCGCTCGCTCACTTCGACGACGACCGGACAGCAGGAGAGCTCTCAGACTCCCTCCCCTCTTGCATCTCCCTGTCGGCAGACCTTCGAGAAGCCGAGGCCGTACGGTCCCTGTGTCGTCGAGCCCAAGAGGCGCTGGGCCCGGTGGACATCCTGGTCAGCAACGCCGGTGCCTACCCGCGCCGATCATGGCCGGAGACGACACCGACCCACTGGGAGGACACCCTGGCCACCAACCTGACCAGCCACTATCTCCTCGCCCACGAACTCACCCCAGCCATGACGGCCACCGGCTGGGGCCGCGTCATCACGATCGGCTCGGTCCTCGCCACTGCGGGCCGCCACGACCTCGCCGGCTACATCAGTGCCAAGGCCGGCCTCGAAGGACTCATCCGCGCTCTCGCACGCGAACTCGGCCCCGCCGGCGTCACCGCGAACTGCGTCGCTCCCGGCTCCATCCGCGTCCCCGCCGAAGACGCAGTCGTCGATGACCCGGAGGCCATGACCGCCCGCCAGCTCGCCCGCCAGTGCGTACAACGCCGAGGCCGACCGGAAGACGTCGCCGCGGCCGTCGCCTTTCTCGCCACCGAGGACGCCGGCTTCATCACCGGCCAGACCCTGCGCGTCGACGGAGGCTGGATCCTTGGCTGACATCTGGCTCATGCGCCACGGCGCCTACGAAGGCCACCGCCCCGGCTACCATGCCCCACACGAAGCCACCCTCACGCAGGAGGGCCGCGACCAGGTGTGCCGCTCGCTCCCCCTCCCCGAGGGCATCAGCGCGATCGTCACCAGCCCGATTCCCCGTGCCCGCCAGACGGCCACCCTCGTCTCGCATCTCACGGGCCTGCCGATCGTGGCCACCTCCGGCCTCCTCGCCGAGTGGCGCGCCCCAAGCATCGTCCTAGGCCGGAGTGCCGAGACCTACCCGCCCGCCTATCGCGCCTGGCGGGCCCGGCGCCTCGCCAATCCATCTCTACGCTGCGAAGACGGCGAAAGCCTCACCGACCTCCACACCCGCGCCCGCCACTGCGCCACTTTCCTCCACCACACCGCCCAACGCCACGGCCCCCTCCTGGCGGTCTCCCACACCCTGTTCCTGGGCGTCCTCACCCACCTTCAGGAGGGCCCTGCCGCCTTCGTCACCGCCGCGCGAACCCCGTGGCAGTTCACCGAGCGCCACCTGTTCACCCCCTTCCAGTCCACGGCTTTGCGCCTTCAAAGACCTGACCGATGAGAGGCGCACGGGCCGTCCGACGCCGATGACCTGTTGGACTCTGGCCGCCTGTACCCCCAGCAGTTCATCTACATGCCACGCGCATTTAAATCGAGTTAGAGCGTGCCGAAGGTCAACCCACTTGTCACGTACGGTTGTTCGAACAGCAGCAGGCAACCGCCCCGGCGCGGAAGGTCATGAGCCCAGAAGTCTGACAAGACGCCAAACCAACGGGTTCGCGGCGTTAAACTCCCCCACACGAGGGCAGCTAGCCACGGACGGGATGGGGGGCAAAAATGAGCGCGAGCGGGACCCGCACTTGCTCTTGGTGCGGCGAGGGAGGGCACGACAAGCGGTCGTGTGACGTCCCTTCCAACTCTGGGAAGTGCAGCGTGTGCAACTACCACGGACACGATAAGCGCAACTGTCCGAGCAAGTGAGGCCATTCCAACCTGCCGGCATGGAACGGCGGTTGGCGGGTTATGCGCAACGTTGAAGCTCCTGGTAGACGGGTTCACAATCAAGACCACCCGTGCCGACCAGGAGCTTCGCGTGCTTGTCCACCCACCTCAGTAACTGACCAGCGCCATCACGTTCTCCAGCAGCGAGTACAGGAGCTTCGGTTCTCCGCCAGCAGTACGAGCGGCCTCGGCGTAGGTCGGGGCGTGCTTGCAGTCGGCCACGTAGCCATCGCCCTGCTTCGCCAGCTCCTTGCGCCGCTCAGTCCACGCTGGCCAGTGCTCGGCGAGATACGTCTCCAGGTCATCCTCGAAGACCGTATGGGTCGCTTCGCATGCGGTGGCTGGGCGAGCGACGGTCGAGAAGCGGCCGGGCACTCGGCGCAGAGGAATCCCGCCAGCAGCTGAAGGCGAGGCCCGACAGCCCGTGACTACGTCCTGGGCCTCTTCGCCGCGGCGCGAGCCGAATTCGCGTTGGCGGCTGCGTTGAGACGGGCCAAATGCGCGCGTTGCGAGACTTCGCCCCCGTAAGAGGACCAGCCATACAGAGACGCAAGCAGTTCGGCTGCAACAGCCGCGGCTGTCGTCAAGCCGGCCATAGCCCTGGACATGGACGCAGGGGGCCTGGCAACCAACCGACCTCGGCTTTGCGTAGCCGTGATGGCACATTGCTCCGACCAGAGCTCGAAGACCTGAGCGAGACGGGCGAAAAGGGCGGCCGCTGCGGCCAAGCAGGCATAGAAGGCCACGAGCCCTCCGCCGATGCGAGCAGCGATGCCCGGAGTCGGTTCGTGGTCGTTCCAAGGCCAGCCCATGACCGCATAGACGACCGCCAGACCAGCCGAAGCGGCGATCCATGCAGTCCCCATCAGGGAATCCAGGACGCCCTCGTAATCATCCTCATCCTCGTCGTCCTGCTCGGGCTGCCGCTTCGTCGGCTTAGGATTGCCGGACGTCCTTTTCCCATGGGACGCGAGAAAGACTTGCCAGAGGCCACCGTGGACGTCACCGCCCACAAACGTGCCGGAGCCGTGGTTGTGCTGTTCCCGGTGCTCAGTGTCCGCCATCTGACGCCCCGCCGTAGTTGACGGTCATGCCACCGTGGACGTCACCACCGATGAACGTGCCGGCGCCGGTGTTGTGCTGGTTCCAGACCTTCGAGGCCGCCGGAGCGGGCATCGCGAGTTCGTCCACCTCACTCATGGCGCCGCGGTGCTCGGCAAGGTATTGGGCAATGAGCTGCGCCCAGACGGTCGCTGCGAGCTCCTGAGCCTCTGCAGAGGGCGAGGTGAGCTGCGCGGCGGTGTCATCCACTGCTTGGGCAGCCGCTCTCTGTTGATCCGGAGTGGCCAGGCGGAAGAAGTGCGCGACCTTCAGGCGCATCTTCTCAGCGCCTGACGCGGCTATGGCCGCGACGAGCGTGCCGGCCGCACCGGTGGCCACGGCCATTAATTCGGCGTCGTACATGATCGAGATCTCTCCCCGTCCGTGTTGGCGTGCCGCAGCAGAACCTACCGGGCACCACTGACACTCCGAGGGGACAATCCGCATACACAGATCCCGAAAGGGCCACGCAGCCAGGCAGGCGACACCGGCTCCTGATCGGCACGTGGCTGGGCTCGAATGCGGCGCCTGACCAGGCAGAACACCGAGCACCTTGGTCTCAGTTCTGGTCTCATTCGCCCCCGTCCGGCGCCGTTCAAGGGCGCCGCCACCACCCGCTCCACCCCAGGTCAGGACGCCCACGGCCCCCGCCGGACCCCCATACGAACATTTGGAAAGCGTGTTGGGGGCAACCCCTCACGAGTTCGAATCTCGTATCCTCCGCCAGTGCCTCACCGGGCACGTTGTCGAAGGGCCCCACCGGTCGCGGGGGGGCCCTTCGACGTGTGTGGCGGCGGTTCCGGAGCAGACCGCCGCCACCGGGGAAGCGCTTGACGCCCTCGCCCAGACGTCTGCGGCCCCGTCTCACGGCCGTGGCCTCACCTTTCGATGGGCAGGTCCCTGGCCGCGTAGTACGCGTGCAGCGCCGCCTCGCTGCCGGAGCCCAGGGCGGTCATGATCCGCTGGAAGCGGGCGGAGCGGAGGTCGCCGGCCACGATGAGGCGGGGGTGCTGGGCGGTGGGTGGGCAGTAGCCGTCCGTGCCACGGATCAGGTCTCCGGGTGGGGCGGCGGGGGCGCTTCCCAGGCTGAGGAAGGCCGCGTCCGCCGTGACCGTGCGGTGGATACCGTCCCTTCCTACGGCCTCGGCCGACAGCTGGGCACCTTCTCCACCGTGCAGCGTCAGGTGATCTACGGGGAGGAGAGTGACTCGTGGGTCGTCGCGGATCTCGTCGGTCTTGTACGCGTCCGTCGCCGGGTACGCCACCAGAAGGCGCGTGTCCGTGGTCGGGTGGGCACGCAGGAAGGTGCCGATCGGACGGTCGCCGCCGAGGACGAGAAGGGTCCGGCCTCGGGCGTCGTCGGCGTCGGCCTGCCAGAGCACGGGCAGGGTCAGGCCGGCGGGGGCGGTGATCCAGGGCGCGTCACCGGGCTGGAGAGGGCCGACGCCCGTGGCGACGACGGCGTACGGGGCGGTGAGGGAAGCGCCCGTGTCCAACGTGGCGGCCACCTGGTCGTCGTCAGCGCGGAGCTCGGTGACGTACCGGCCGAGCGCGAGGCGGCACAGCTCCGTGCTCCTCAGCTCGGCAACGATGGCGTCGGCCAGCCCGGGGCCGCCGGTGTGGCCGCCGAGGACGTTGTTCAGGGCCGGAATCCGGTACAGGTTCCGGCACAGCCGGTCCGGCTCGACCAGAACCGAGCCCATGCCGACGCCGGCGGCCATACGTGCGGCAGCGCATCCGGCGGGGCCGCCGCCGATGATGATCAGATCCGTGTCGTGCAGCGTGTCGCCCATGGGGCTATTCCAGCACCGGGGCCCCTGCGTACGCGGTGAGTTGGCCGGCCACGCGGTCCGTGGTGACAAGTTGGCCGTTCCGGTCAGGCGGCGGGCCATCCGACGCCGGCTGCCCAGCAGGTCGACATGGGCGACCCATGCTTGCGCATCGCCGCTCGAAGTCCGCCGGCAGCCACCCCCCGCCCGAGCAAACGGGGGTGAGCTGGGAACCCTGTAACAGCAGCGACGACGGCAAGGCGCTCCCCGCCGTGACCGGTGCTCCTCCCTGCAGCGGCTGTCTACAGGCTCGGCACGGGCTGCTCGAAGCGGCGGCGGCGCCGGCCGAAGGCCAGGGCGCGAAGGCTGCCGCGGATCTGGGGCCGCTCGTGGCATGGCACCGTCCGTTCGCTCATCCGGCGTTCCACGACGAGACGC
Organism: Streptomyces sp. 130; assembly: GCF_007096885.1. GTDB lineage: Bacteria > Actinomycetota > Actinomycetes > Streptomycetales > Streptomycetaceae > Streptomyces. Next base: position 96,879 of record NZ_VJNO01000005.1, read on the forward strand.
CATTCGCCGCGGCGATCCGCGAGGCCGAGCTGATGGGCGTCATCGCCCGAGGCGCCCTCTCCCCGCTCGGTGCGGCGCTGTCGGCCGGGGACTCCGAGGAACTGACCGCCGCGTGCCGGCTCCTGCTGCCCGCGGCCACCGACACGGCCCGGTTCGGCGGCGATCTCACGGCCGTCGTCACCGGCACGCCCTCGGCACGCCTCGCGCAGTTTCTGGACGCGACCGCGGACCGGGAGGTCAGCGGCACGGCCTCGCTCTGGCGGTTCAGCACCGCCAGCGTGCGCCGCGCACTGGACGCCGGTCACGCTCCGGACGAGATCTCGGTCGAGCTGACCGCCATCGCCGATGGGGCTCTGCCTCAGCCTCTGTCCTACCTCATCGCCGATGCCGCACGTCGCCACGGCCACGTGCGCATCGCCCCTGCCGCCTGCGTCATCCACGGCGACGAACCGGCGCTCCTGGCCGAACTCCGCGCGCACCGGGGCCTCTCCGCGCTCCGGGACTGCGGCCACGCACCCGTGGCCGAGGCACCGGACGGGACCGTACGCGTCGAGAGGGTGCCCCCTCGCCGGGCAGCCACCGTTCCGGCCCCGCGCAGGCTGTCGCCGAGGCCGGTACCGGACGCCCGACGTACCGGGCGGCCAAGACACCGGCCGTCGCCGACTCGTGCGCCGTGGCGGCCCGGCTGCTGGCCGCCCCGCCGACCGCCCCGGAGCCCGATCCCTTCGGCACCGGGGTCCCCTTCGGCACGGATACCGAGGAGATCGTCGCCTGGTACGCGACACAGCTGACGTACACGGACGTCCGCCAGCTCGCCCACGCCATCGACACCGGCACGGCCATCGCCGTCGGATACACCGCCGCTTCGGGAAGCCACACCGTGCGCACCCTCAGCCGCATCCGACTCGATCCGCCCCACCTCGAAGCCTGGTGCCGTCTGCGGGACGCCGAACGCGTCTTCACGCTGTCCCGTGTTCACCACGTCATGCCCGCGTAGGCAGACCGGGCCATGCAGTGGTGCGGCGGCCCGGGGACCGGTGGGTGTCGTGCGCCCGGCGGTTTCGGCCCGGGCCCCCGGGCGAACGTGGGAGAGCGTGTGGGGGCAGCGCGCACGGGGCGTCCGGTCGGCGGGGCGGGTTTACGCCACTGCCGTCAGCTGGGGGGCCGTGTCGCGGGAGGGGAGGGTGACGGTGTGGGCGCAGTCCCGGAGGAGGAGCGGGATCGCCAGGTGGGAGGGGGTCGGTTCGTCGGCCAGGTTGTGGTCGAGGAGGGTGTCGAAGAGGCGCTCCACGTCCGAGGGGGCGAGGCCGGTGGCGGCGCAGGCCTGGGGGATGTCGTGGACGGCGGCCGGATGCAGCGCGAGTGCCCGGGTGAACTCCAGGGCCTCGACGGGCAGGTGGGCGTAGGAGAGGGCCAGGACGGACATCAGGTCGCGGTCCGCGGTGCGCAGGAAGCCGGCCCGGCCCCCGCTCGTGCGCAGGCGTGCCGCCACGTCCGGCACGGTCCACGAGGGGCGGTCCCGCAGGCGGGTCGCCGCGATGCGCAGGGCCAGCGGGTGGTGCCCGCACAGGGCGACCGTGCGGCTCAGGAACGGGTCCGTGCGGGTGTCCCCCGCGACCCGCTGGAAGAGGGCCTCCGCCTCCGCCGGGGCCAGCGGGCCCAGGGGCAGCGAGAGGGCGCCGTCCATCGCGGTGAGCTTGCGGCGGGTGGTGATCAGGGTGAGGGTGTCGCCCGCGCCGGGCAGGAGCGGGGCCACCTGGGCCGCGTCGGCGGCGTTGTCGATGACGAGCAGGGCGCGCCGGCCCGCGAGGCGGGACCGCCAGATGGCGCTGCGCTCGGCCAGGCCGGCCGGCAGGCTGCCGGGCTCGACGCCGTCGGAGCGCAGCAGCACCCCCAGCGCCTCCTCGGGAGCCAGCGGAGCGCGCACGGGGCTGTAACCGTGCAGGTCGACGTAGTACTGGCCGTCGAGGTGGTCCGCGGTGCGGCGGTGCGCGTAATGGACGGCGAGTGCCGTCTTGCCGATGCCGCCCATGCCGTCGATCACGACCGTGCGGGGGGAACCGGCGCCCGGGTCGTCGAGGGCCCGGTCGAGCCGCGCCAGCTCGGCGGCGCGGCCCGTGAAGTCGGGCAGGTCGCGCGGCAGGTAGTTGTCCCGGACGGAGCGGACGACGGGGAGCCGGCCGGGCGCGGGCGTCCGGCGCTGCAGCTGGGGGGCGTCCGCGAGGATCTCCGTCTGCAGGCGGCGCAGCCGGGGGCCGGGTTCCAGGCCCAGCTCGTCCGCGAGCAGCCGGCGGCCCTCGTCGTAGACGGCGAGCGCGTCGGCCTGCCGGCCGCTCCGGTACAGCGCGAGCATCAGGCTGCCGCGCAGGGCGTCGCGCAAGGGGTGCCTGCTGGTCAGCGCGGACAGCTCGGCCACCAGGGAGCCCGTTTCACCGGCCGCGAGCCGCAGCTCCATCAACTCCTCGACGGCGGTCAGCCGCTGCTCGTCGAGCCCGGCCGCGACGGCGGTCACCAACGGGCAGTCGATGTCGGCGAAGGCGGCGCCGCGCCACAGGTCGACCGCCGCCTGCAGCAGCCGCATCGCCTCGGCGTCGCGGCCCTCCCGCCGGGCGGTGCGGGCCGCCCGGACCCAGTCCGTGAAACGCTGCGCGTCCACCGCGTCGGCGGGTACGTCCAGCCGGTAGCCCACGTCCACCGTGATGAGCCCGGCGCCCTCGGAGCCGGTCAGGGCGGCGCGCAGATCGCGGATCGCGTTGTGCACCTGGTGGCGGGCGGACGCGGGCGGGTCCTCCCACAATTCGTCCACCAGGACGTCCATGGACACCGCGTGTCCCGCGTTCAGCAGAAGGAGCGCGAGAAGCCGGCGGCGACGCATTCCACGCAGCCGGACCGGCGCCCCCGACTCACGTACTTCCACCGGACCCAGAACCAGGAAATCCATCTCCCGTCACCCCCGACGTTTCCCCATCGTGCAGCGTGATTACGACACCGACGACGCTAGGCGCGCGGGGTTCCCCCGTTCAATGTGAGTACTCCCCAAGGCACACGCCGTACCTCCGAAGTGACACGTCGGAACGGTGATTGCCGTTCAACGGGAGTACTCCCCAAGGCACACGCCATACCTCCGAAGTGACACGTCGGAACGGCGAATTCCAGCCTTAGGTTCCCCCCATGACACAGGCCCTTACGCCTCGCCTCTCCACCACGTCCACCGACGACTACGGCGTGTTCGACGCGCCCTGGTCCTCCCTCCTCTCGACGGTCCGCACCGTGCGGCTGTGCCTTCGGGAGGCCCGGCCGCTCGTGCAGGTGATGTTCGTCCTGCGGTTCGTCACCGGCGCGCTCCTGACGGCGTCCGCCGCGCACCAGCGCCCCGACGCCCCGCACCTGGCCGTCGGCGCGGCGGCCTGGTGGGCGGCGACGGTGAGCGTGTACGTGTTCAACGGGGTGAGCGACCTGTGCGAGGACCGGGCCAACGGGTCCCGGCGCCCGCTGGCCGGCGGCCTGCTGACCGAGGCGGCGGCCCGCCGGGCCGTGGTGGTGACCGCGGTGGCCGGGCTGCTCCTCGGCTGCGCAGCGGGGTGGCGGGTGGCCGAGGCCGCCGCCGTCTTCCTCGCCCTGGGGTACGCCTACTCCGCGCCGCGGATCGCCGCCAAGTGCCGTTCCTGGTCGGCCTCCGCGGTCACCTGCGCCGCCGCCGTGACCACCTATCTCGCCGGGATCGCGTCCTCCGGCAGCCCGCTCAGCGCCGAGGCGACCGTCTTCGCCCTGGTGCTCTCGCTCGGTGTCGGGCTGATCGCGGCCGTCGCCAAGGACCTCGGCAGCACCCGGGGGGACGCGCTCGCCGGCCGGCGCACCCTCGCCGTCGTGCGCGGCGAGCACAGCGCCCGGCGCTTCTGCGCCGTCTCCGGTGTCACCCTGACCCTCGCCCTGACGGCCGGCGCCCTGTGGGTGCACGAGGTGCCGCTCGACGCCGCCGCCGTCGTCTTCGCCGCGGGCGCCCTGTGCGTGGCGGGACGCTGCCGGGCGCCCCGGCCGGGGGACCAGCGGATCGCGGGAGGCGGTCACCGTGCCCCGTACCGCAGCTGGATGGTCACGCAGTACGCCGTCCATCTGTCCGCGCTGGCGGCGATCGTCCTGGTCTGAGCCTTGCGGCCGGCCCCCTTCGGGGCTCGCCTTTCGGCAGGTGGCTCAAATAGTATGATCCACGCCGGGCGGGTAATTCGGGGGGAGTTGGGCCGTCCCGGTCCCGCTGACTCCCCATAGCGAGGGGGCACCGTGGAACTCTCAGCCGACCCGGCAATCGAGCGGTCCCGTCTGGTCGACTCCGCCGTCGCCCGCTACGCCGAGGGCCTGCGCAAGACCACCAACCCGCTGGTCCTGCGTCCGGAGCTGTGGGTCTCCTGCGAGAAGCAGGGCCGGCAGATACTCGGTGAGTGCATCGCCACTCTGCACGGAACGCCGGTACAGGTCGCCGCGGAGGCCGAACTCACCTCGATGGCGCTCGGAGTGCAGCGCTCCTTCGAGAAGGTCTCGCCGATCGACTCGGTGCACGCGGCCCGCGTGCTGTTCGACGTGGCGGTCGAGACGATGACGGAGGCCGCCGCCCAGCTCCCTCCCGACGTCGCGCTCTCCCGCTTCCTGACCGCCGTGCGGATGCTGCACGAGGGCATCTTCGCGCGGGTCAGCGCCGCGGCCATCGGCTACGAGTCGGTGACCCTGCGCGGCGTCGGCCAGGCCAGCACCGCCCGCCGCCACCAGCTCGCCCGCGACCTGCACGATCACATCGGCAGCAGCATCAGCCTGGCGCTGCGCTGCCTCGACCTGTACGTCATGGAGCAGGAGAAGGGCGTCGCCTCCACGCGCGACCGGCTCCAGGACGCCCGGCAGGCACTGCGTGACGTCTTCACCTTCACCCGCACCATGGTCAGCGGACTGCGCGTCAACGAGCTGCACGACGGGCTGAAGGAGGAGATCGACGCGTACAGCGCCGCCGCCTCCGACCGGCCGGCCGAAGTCGTCTCGCGTATCGACGGCGACGAGTCCTGGCTGCCCGAACACACCCGCCAGGAACTGTTCCTCGTGGTCCGCGAAGCCCTGCGCAACGCGTTCGCCCACGCCAGGGCCGGCCGTATCGACATCCTCGTCAGCCTCTTCCCCGACGCCGCGCACGCCACCGTCACCGATGACGGGGTCGGGCTCCCGCCCGCACGCGACGGCAAGGGCGACGGCACCGGTCTCACCGCCATGCGGCAGCGGGTGACCGCCCTCGGCGGGACGCTGGAGCTGATCAGCGAGCCCGGCCGGGGGACGCGCGTCCAGCTCCGCATCCCGCTGGACGGCACCCGGGAGGACTGCTGATGGACGCGGAAGCGGCCGAATCCCGTGACATCCGGGTGCTCGCCGTCGACGACCACCGCCTGCTGCGCGAGGCACTGTGCGAACTCCTGGAGATGTACGAGGGGCTGACGGTCGTCGCGCAGGCCGACGACGGCCCCGGCGGGGTACGGATGGCGGGCCTGCACCGGCCGGACCTCGTGCTGCTCGACGTGGAGATGCCGGGGCCCGGCCCGCTCGCCAACCTGCGCGGAATCCGCCAGGCGGCGCCCGAGGCCCGGGTGATCATCCTGACGATGCACGACAACCGCCAGCTGATCGACGCGCTGCTGTCCGCGGGTGCCGTGGGCTACCTCCACAAGGAGGCCGACCGGGAGGTCCTGGTCTCCGCGATCCGCAGCGCGATGTCGGGCGGCACGACGATGTTCCTGCCGCGCAAGCAGAACCCCTCGGGCCCCGAGCGGGAGCCCGCCGCCGCCGGCACGCTCACCCTCCGGGAGCAGGAGCTGATGGAGCTGGTCGCCCAGGGCCTGAGCAACCGCCAGATCGGGAGCCGGCTCGGGATCACCGAGGGCACGGTCAAGCGCCACCTGCGGAACATCTTCGACAAGCTCGGCGCCAGCTCCCGGCTGGACGCGGTCAACCGGATGCTGCCGCACCGGCGTTACTGATCCGCCCGGGCCCGCGCGGCCTTCTCCCGGCGGTCGGCGATCAGCAGGGCTGCGGCCGGGGCGAGGGTGAGCGCGTACACGGCCAGCAGCAGGCCGAAGGAGTCGGCGAACGCGGCCGGCACGAGCCCGTGACGGGACTCCGCGGCACGGTCCAGGACGACCGTGACCACGGCCAGGGCGAAGGTGCCGCCGATCCGCTGGACCAGGTTGAGCTGCGCGGAGGCGTCGGGGATGGAGCGCGGCTCGACCGACTCGAAGGCGCGGGTCATGGCCGGCACGATGGTCAGACCCGTGCCCAGGCCCCGGACCGCGAGCGCCGCGCACAGCAGCACGTACGACGTGCTGGACGACAGGGCCGTCAGGGGGGCGGTGGCCAGCATGGTGAGGAGGATTCCGATCACCACGGTGGTGCCGCCGCCGATCTTCTTCATGATCGGACGGCACGCGAGGCCCGCGACGACGACCCCGGTGCCGCCGGCCGACATCAGCAGCCCGGTGGTGACGGCGCTCTCGCCGCGCGCCGACTCGAAGTACAGCGGGATCAGCATCATCGGGGAGAACAGGACGAAGCCGAGGCAGAAGATGTTGATCGCGGCCGTGCGGTAGACGCGGTGCGCGAACAGCCGCAGGTCCAGCAGCGGTGTCGCGGAGCGCAGTTGGTGGCGTACGAAGACGATGCCGCTCACCACGGCCAGCACCAGCGGCACGAGCGTCGCCGGGTGCGCGGACAGCCCGGTCTCGGAGAAGGAATGCACGGCGAGGACGACCCCGACCGTGCAGGCGGCGGCGGTCAGCAGCCCCAGTACGTCGAGCGGGCGGCGGCCACCGTCGGCGGCGGCCGGGGCGTCCTTGCGGACGCGGCGCAGCGCCACCACCAACAGCACCACGCACAGCGGGATGTTGACGGCGTACACCGCCCACCAGCCCCAGGCGTTGACCAGGAGACCGCCGACGGTGGGGCCGAGCAGCGGGCTGATCAGCATGACGCTGCCGTTCAACGCCTGCACCTGGCCGAGGCGTTCCCGCGGCATACCGCTGGTGAGCAGCATGGTGGCCACCGGGACCAGCACACCGGCGGCGGCGCCGGACAGGCCGCGCGCGGCGATCAGTTCGGGCAGGGTCGTGCTGAGGGCGCAGGCCGCCGACCCGGCCCCGAACACGGCGACGGAGGCGATGAAGGTGCGCCGGATGCCGAACCGGGAGGCCAGCCAGCCCGCCGCCGGCATCAGGGCGACCAGGGCCAGCAGATAGGCGGTGACGACCCACTGCACCTGGGTGATGGCGCCGAAGCGGGCGGAGGTGTCGGCCAGCGAGACGTTGACGATGGTGGTGTCGAGCTGGGCGAGGAAGGCCCCGCCCACGGCGACGGCGACGGTGAGGATCGCGGTGCGGGTGGCCGCTGCCGCCGCGGCGTCGCGGCCGGCCGCCTGCCTCCCGTCCGCGGCGGCGTCGGGCGCGGTACCCGGGCCGGCCTCGTGCGCCGGAGAGGTCGGGTCCGGGGCGGGCACGGGCTCCGCCCCGGGGGTCGGGTCCGCAGCCGGCGCCGGGGGCTCGGTTCTCTGGTCCAGGGACATACGGGGTCGTCCTTCGGGTGCGTGGTGGATCGGACTGGGGGTCGTGCGGTGGCGGGGCCCGGGACACCGGGCGGGCGGCCCGCCGGGGCGCCGGGTCAGCCGGAGCGCAGGGCCTCGGCGATGTCGTCCAGGAGCGTCCCGGCCTTCTCCCCGGCGCCCGGCCGGTCGCGGCAGGCCAGGGTCAGCTCGGTGTCGTCACCGATGCGGCAGGCGCTCAGGAACATCTCGGCGTACGGAACGAGCATCGGCAGCGTGGAGAAGGAGGTGGCGCGGAAGGCGGGAGCCGAGAACGCCGCCGTGTCCACCTCGCCGTGGTCGGAGATGATCGCCGTGCAGGGGAAGTTGTCGCCGTCGAACGCCTGGGCCTCGCTCAGGTTGTTGGCGAACGGGTTGTCGCGCAGGAAGTCGCGGTCGAGGACGGCGACCTCGGTCTTGGCGATCAGGGCGCGGACCAGCGTGGAGTGGACGCGCTTCCAGCTGTCGTCGCGGCGCAGATCGAGGACGAGCTGGGAGGTCAGGTTGGCGGTGGAGCGCGTCGTGGTGTCGTGGCGGCGCAGGTCCACCGGGACGATCAGCCGGCCGGTGTCCGTCGTGAGGTGGCGGGAGAGCGCGGCGGCGGCGCGTGCGGTGACCCCGGACGGCGCGGCGGGGACCCGGCGGCGCAGCCACAGGGGCCGCTCGCCCGCGGGCCCCTCGCCGATCATCGCGGGCAGTCCGGTGAGGCGGGCGGCCTCGGGGGCCGGGCGGACGTGGCCCGCCGCCGCGCGGAAGTGCGCGTCGTCCACCGTGTCCGGACAGCCGACCGGGTCCTCGTCGCGCAGGACCCGGAACAGATCCGCGATCCACTGCCGCAGACCGCGTCCGTCGGTGACGATGTGGCTGGCCCGGACGACCAGCCGGGTGGCCCCCGCGTCCCGGATCAGGCCCAGTTCGCAGACGGGTCCGGTGACCACCGACAGGTCGCGGTGGAAGAACTCGTGGCCGAGGCCGGTGCCGGCGGGCAGCTCCACGAGCTCGGGGACGGGCCCTCCGGCGCGCCACAGCGGCCCCCGGCGGCGGACCGCGAGCCCGGGGCTCGCCTCGGTCGCCGTGCGCGCGGCCCGGCGGAGCGCGTCCGGGTCGAGGGTGCCCTCGCCCTCGATCACCATCTGGATGAGTTGCGGAGTGCCGGTCGCGGCGGCGTTGAGATAGCCCCGCTCGATCGGGGAGATGCGGCGGCTGTACGGCCGCGTGGCGGTGAGGGTCATTCCTCCTCCAAGTAGTGGAAGCGCACCGGGGCCGGTGCGTCGCAGGCGAGGGCGAGGTGCAGGGGTGGTTCGCCCTCGGCCCGCAGGACGGCGGAACGCACCTCGTAGGCATCGGTGCCGGTGGGCCGCCAGCCCGGCCGCCAGGGAGGCAGCCGGGTGCCGGCAAAGGTCTCCTTCGTCAGGTGCGAGGCCTTGATGAGCGCCTCGCACTCGGCGAAGTCCCTGATCGTGGCCGGCTCGTCCCGCCCGAGCAGGTCGCCGAGCCAGCGCAGGGCGTGCGGCCGGTCCCGCTCGTCCTGGAGGTCGACCCCGATCACCCGGCCGCCGGGCGCGAAGGCCACCGCGCTGTACGCGCCGACGTGCGCCACCGACGCGGACAGGCCCAGCGAGGGCACCGACCAGCGCTTGAGGCCGTCCCGTGCCAGGTCGCCGGCGGTGACGCCGGTCCCGTACGTCGCGCGGAGCGCCCCGATGATCAGGGACCGGCCGGAGGCGGAGAGCCGGTGCCCCATCCTGTCGCGGGGCAGTCCGCGGTGCCGGGTGACGAGGACGTTCACCGACTCGCCCGACTCACCCGCCTCACCCGGCTCGCCCGCCTCACCCGGCTCGCCCGCCTCGCGGAACTCGCCCGCCTCGCGCGCCGGCCGGTCGGGCGCCAGCGTGTATCCCGTCAGGCCCGGGTCGAGGAGCAGGCCCATCAGGGCGCCCATCACGGCTCCGGGTCGAAGACGGCCGCCGCGTAGCTGCCGCCGTACGCGAAGCTCGACAGCAGCACCGGACCGGGCGTGCCGGCGCCGGTGAGGGCGGCGACGAGACCGAGGGCGCCCGCGCTGCCGTAGGTCTCGCCGAGCAGGGCCTTGGGGGCCAGGACCGGCCGGCCGTCGAGGCCGGTGCGGCGCAGGGCCGCCCGCTGCGCCAGGTCGACCAGCGGATGGCCGGACGCGGCCGAGACGACCGTGCCGACGCCCTCCGGGGCGAGGTCCGCCTCGGCGAGCGCGGAGCGCAGGGAGCGCCCCCACGCCTCCCCGTCCCTGGCGAGGCCGCCGATGCCGGCCGGTTCGCCACTGGCACCGAAGCCGCGGACCCGCGCCAGGGCGTCGGCGCCCCGGTCCCGGGCCGCCTCCCGGCTCTCCAGCAGGATCGCGGCGGCCCCCTCGCTGAGGACGGTGCCGGTGCGCCCGCCGGGCACGACGTGCGCGGACCTGGCGTATCCGGGCAGCGCCGCCTGGGTGGCGAGGGCCTGCTCGGGGAACTCGTCGGCGACCACCACCATGATCCGCTCGGCCGCGCCCCGGGCGATGACCCGGGCCGCGAGCTGGAGCGCGAGGACGGAGCTGGTGCCGCCGTTGGCGATGGTCGCGGTGTAGCCGCGGAAGCGGTGCAGCATCGCGACGTGGCCGGCGGCGGCGTTGACGACGGTGTTGGCGAACAGCGACGGATTGGCGCCGGTGATGCCGTCGCGCACCACGCCCTCGTGGAACCGCAGGACCGAGGTCACCGGCCCGTACCCGGTCGCGAAGACGACGCCGGTCGACTCCGCCACGGCCCGCGAGGGCTTGCCGTGGCGGGCGTAGAGGTCGCCCACGGCCGACGCGGCGAGCAGGCTCAGCGGGTCCATGCGCCGGGCCCGGCTGGGGTTCGTGCCCCGCGCCGCGGCCTTGATGTCGGCCCGGCCGACCGGCACCCTGCCGACGCCCGGGACCTCCTCGAAGGTGTCGAAGCAGGGCCGCCCCTCGGCGAAGGCCTCGGCGATCGCTTCGGTGCCGCCCGCGGTGCCGGCCAGGCCGGCGACCCCGGTGACGACGACCTCGTGGACCGCCTCGCGGCGCGGCGGCCTGGAGCCGGTGCGGCCGGGCCGGTTGATGACGACGGAGGCGTTGTTGCCGCCGAACGCGAAGGAGTTCGACAGCACCACCTCCGGGTGCGCGTCGCGGCCGGTGTCCGGGACGATGTCCAGGCCGTACGGGGACGCGACGCCCCGGGTGTTGATGGTGGGCGGCAGCGTGCCCCGGTCGATGGCCAGGGTGCTCACCACGGCCTCGACCGCACCGGCCGCGCCCAGGGTGTGGCCGAGGATCGACTTGGTGGAGCTGGCCGCCGGGATCTCCAGGCCGAACAGGAGCTTCAGCGCCTTGGGCTCCGACGCGTCGTTGGCCGGGGTGCCGGTGCCGTGCAGATTGAGGTAGTCCACGTCGGCGGGGGCGAGGCCCGCCGTGTCGAGCGCCTGCGCCATGGCGGAGCAGGCGCCCTTGCCGCTGGGGTCGGGCGCGGTCTGGTGGTGGCCGTCGCAGGACAGGCCGTATCCGCCCAGCTCCGCGAGGACGCGGGCGCCACGGGCCCCCGCCCGCTCCACCGACTCCAGGACCATGAATCCGGCGCCCTCGCCGAGGGTGAGCCCCGTGGAGGCGGAGAGCGGCGAGCACGGCTCGGAGTCCAGGGCGCCGAGCGCGCTGAACCCGTAGGCGGACAGCTCGGCCAGCGGGTCGACGCCGCCGCACACGACGTAGTCGACGTCGCCCTTCCACAGCAGCTCGGCGGCGTAGCCGAGGGCGACGGCGCTGGCCGCGCACGCGTTGGAGAGGACCACCCGGGGGCCGCGCAGGTCGAACTCGGCGGCGATGTAGTCGCCCACGCAGGGCAGTTGCGAGGCGACCGCCTGCCCGGCGTCCAGCCGGCCCTCCAGGACGAGGGTGCGGTGGGTGGCCTCCAGCGTCGGCATGGCGCCGAGGCTGGAGCCCACCACGACGGCCACCCGGTCGCGGTCCACCGCGGTGAGGTCGAGGCCGCTCCCGTGCAGGGCCTCGCGGATCGCGGTGGCCGCGAGGGCGTAGCAGCGGTCCAGGTCGGCGGGCTGCTCGGCGGTGGACATGCCCGCCCAGTCGGTGAGCAGCTCGGAGGTGTCGAAGAGGGTGTTGGTGCGGATTCCGGTGGTGCCGGCCGCGATCGACGACCAGCTCTTCTCCACGTCGTCACCGGCACCGGTGATCAGTCCCAGGCCCGTGAGGGCGATGTTCGGAGGTGTCATGACCCGGCCCCTCAGGCGATCTTGACGGTGAGCGAGCGCGCGATGACCCGGGGCAGCGTCACGGTGCGCACCGGGCGCTCGGCGCCCGTGCGGTCCGCGGCGCCCAGCTCCAGTCCGGGCACCCAGAAGGGGGTGTCGAGCAGGGCCAGGACCAGCTCCTCCTCGGGATTGGCCGACGGCGCCTGGTGCAGGACGGTGCCGATCGCCCGGCCGGCCGCGGTGACCGGCGTACCGGCCGCGAAGCGGCTGCCGACCGGGGCGACGAGCGCGGTGAGGCGGCTCTCGGACCCGGTGGGCGCGGTCAGCTCGCCGGAGCCGTGGAAGTCGCCGATCCGGTCCCAGTCGATCATCCAGGCCAGGTCGGCCTCACCGACGCCCAGCTCGCCGAACCCGGCGCCGTACACGCCCATCCCGGCCTCGGCCTGCACCCGCGAGAGGCCCTCCTCGCCTATCTCGGCGCCGCCCTTGCCGGCGACGCCCGCGAGCACGGCCTCGTACGCGGCCTGCGGGGCGTCGGACAGCAGCAGGTAGCCGTACTCACCGGTGGTGCCGACGCGGGCCAGGTGGGCGGTGGCGCCGGGGGCGTCGAGGGTGGCCTCGGTGACGGCGTGCAGCGTCAGGCCGGAGATGTCGAAGTCCACGAAGCCGGCCGCGACCGACCAGGCCACGGGCCCCTCGAAGGCGACGGCGCCCCAGCCCTCGGGGGCGATCTCGACGGTGACACCGGCCGAGGCGTCGAACTGGCCGAGGTAGGCGCCGAGTTCGTCGGCCGTGACGGCGGTGCGCGGCAGCAGCCACGACTCCTCGCCGATCTCGAAGTGCAGCAGGATCGCGAACGGCTTGCCGTCGGCGTTCAGCGCCAGGACCTCACGGACGGAGTCGGGCTCCACGTAGTCGGCGGACTTGGCGAGGAAGCCGTCCAGGAAGGTCAGCCGGTCGTCCCCGGTCAGCCTGACCAGCGGGGCGGTGACGCGGTAGGCACCGACGGCGGTGCGCAGGGTGGCGTAGTCCTCGGTGGCGGTGCGGACGGCCGGGGCGATGGTGGTGGCGGTCATGATCTGTCGTTGCCTTTCGGGTCGGTGGTTCAGAAGGAAAGGGGCGTGTCGTGTACGGAGAACCGCCAGGCGCTCTCCCGGGCGGCGGAGACGCCGCCGACGAGCAGGCCGGACGGGGTGGCGCGCAGCACCAGTTCGTCGTGCGGGCCGGCGGCGGGGGCGCAGTGCAGCCACCGTCCGTCGGAGAGCCGGACGGCCGCCCGGCGGGCCCACACCTGGCGGAAGTCGCCGGAGTTCAGCTCCCAGCGCTCGCCGTCCGAGTCGAGGACGACGGCCGTCCTGAGCGGCGTCTGCGGGGTGAGCCACACGACGGTCTCGCGGTCCGTCCCGCTCGCCCGGGTGTCGACGCGGATGCCGTCGCCGTCCGCGGCGATCTCCCAGCCGAGGCCGGAGTCCGGGGCGTGGAGGCCGAGCGGGTGCTTCTGCTCCCAGGCTGCGGCGGCCGGCACCCCCCAGCCGAGCCCGGCGGCCCGGTCGTGGCGGCTGTTCTCGTGGGTCACCCACAGGCCCGCGGACCAGTGGGGGTTGTAGCCGTGGGAGCGGGTGCGGGGGTAGGGGCTGCGCAGCACCTTGGTGGTGCCCTCCCGCCACACGGTGACGCCTCCGGCGGCGGCGTGCACCTCCAGGCTGCGGGCGGTGTCCGGGACGCCCGGGCGGATGGTGGTGCGCATCCGGGCCACCCCGTCCGCGCCCGGTTCGAGGCCGCGCTCCAGGAGCGTGCTGTGGACCAGGCGCAGGGGCCCGTCCGCCGACAGCGAGACGCGTACGCCCCGCCCGCGCCAGGTCAGCTCGCCGCCTTCCGGGACGGGCCGGGAGGCCGCGACGATCTCGGAGGCGTCGCGCACCCCCTGGCCCAGCCCGATCGGGTGGTCCTGCCCGTCCGTGCCGGTGAAGACACCCTGCCGCAGCCCGACCGTCTGGAAGATGCGGCCGGTCGCGGTGCCGGTGCGGGTGAACTCCTGGAGCAGCCCGGAGCCGTCCAGGGTGAAGGTGCCGGTGACCGTGGCGTCGCCGTCCCTCTCGGTGACCCGCACCCCGCGCTCGACGGGCTCCAGGGTGAGGTCGCGGGGCTCGCCCTCGCGCCAGCCGGCCGGGCGGTCGGCCCGGCAGCTGGGCCAGGTCGAGACGAGCACCGGCCCGGGGTGGCCGGCCGCGTGGACGCTCAGCGTGCCGTCCTCGCCGTCGACCTCGCAGGTGAGCCCGGACTCGGTGAACCGGTACGGCGCCACCCCGCGCGGGGCCCGGACCTCGTACGGGGGCCGGGTGATGCGCAGCTCCCGCACCGTGCCGCCGGGCTCGGTGAGGCGGGCCTCGCGCACGGCGCCCCGGTCCACGTCGACGGACGCGTCGATCCGGAAGTCGCCGAGCACCAGGATGTAGTCGACGGTGCGGACCCCGGCCACCATGCGCACGTCCGAGCGCAGCTCGTCGTCACGCGCGTCGGTGACGGAGGCGAAGCTGGTCAGGCTGCCGAGGGCGGCCGTCGCCCGCTCGCCCAGGTCGGCGAAGACGCTGCGGATGACGAGCGGGATGTAGTTGTGCAGTTCCACGTTGCCGTCCTCGCCGGGGACGGCGCGGCCGACCGAGACGCAGCCGACGCGCCGGTAGAGGCGGAACGCCACGGTGTTGGCCGGGTTGACGGTCAGCCGCAGCACCAGGCAGCCGGTGCGCATCATCCACTCGACGGCCTCGGTGAACAGCCTCCCGGTGACCAGGCCGCCCCGGTGGGCGGGGTGGACGAAGAACATGTCCGCGATGAGTTCGCCCGCACGGGCCGAGCGCCGGCCGGTGTGGTGGAAGAGACCGAACGTACCCACGAGCCGCTCGTCGTCCTCGGCCACCAGGAACGTCGCCGTCTCCCGCTCGGCCAGCTCGCGGGCGAGCTCGGCGCCGCTGATGCCCCCGGCGACCGGGTTGGGGTTGTCGCGGTGACGGTTGTAGAGATCCGCGATGACGTCCGCGTCGTTCTCCTGGTACGGGCGGATCGTGAGAGCCATGACCACACCTCCTTCTGTCGTCCTGTGGTTCTGGTTTCTTCTCTGGGGGGGCGGGGAGTTCAGCCCTTGCGGCCGGTGGTGACGACGAGCGTCCCGGCGGCGGCGAGTTCGGAGCCGACGGTCGCCCGCACCTTCACCTGGCGCAGACCTCCGAGGCGCTGGCCCAGGCGGGCCTCCAGCGTGAGCTGGTCACCCGGGACCACGAGGCGGGAGAACTTCATGTTGCTGATCGAGCCGAGGTAGCCCACGCTCCGCGAGGCGTCCTCCTCCGCGGCGCCCGCGGCGCCTTCGAGGATCTCCGCGACGTAGACGACGGCGACCAGCTGGGCCATCGACTCGACGATCATCACGCCGGGCATGATCGAGTGGTCCGGGTAGTGCCCGGCGAAGAACGGCTCGTTGACGGAGACGCTCTTGACGCCGCGCCCCGAGACGCCCGGGACGACGTCGTAGGCCCGGTCGATCATCAGCATCGGCCAGCGGTGCGGCAGCATCCGCTTGATGTCGTCCGACGAGTAGCTCAGGCTCTTGCGGGCCGGCTCGGGGGCCGGTGCTTCGAGGAGTGCGGTGGTCGCGGAGCTCACGCGGCGGCCTCCCGGTCCTCGATGAAGTCGACCAGGGCGTTGATGGAGCCGAAGGCCTCGAAGTCGTCGTCGCTGATCAGCACGTCGAACTCGTTGTTGACCATGACGACGATCTCCAGCGTGTCCAGCGAGTCCATCTCCAGGCCCCGGCCGAACAGCGGCTGGTTGTCGGAGACGACGGCCGGCTCGACCTCGAGCCCGAGGCGGTCAATGATCATCGACTTGACCTTCATGTTCTTCTCGAGACGGGCCTCGGCCTGGCTGCGGATGTCCTCGAAGGTGGCGGTGGACATGGTGGTTCTCTCCTGTCGGTCAGGTGGTTCTGGGGCAGTTGGGTGTGGTTCGGTTGCCTCTGGACCAGTTGTCTCCGGGTCAGTTGGGGATCATTCCGCCGTCGACGGTCAGCACCTTCCCGGTGATGTACGAGGCGGCGGGGGAGGCCATGAAGACGGCGGCGGCGGCCACCTCGGCGGGGGTGCCGGTGCGGCCCATCGGGATCACCTGGAGGGCCTCCTTCAGGTGGGCCGGGGGCACCTTCTTGACCATGTCGGTGTCGATGAAGCCCGGGGCGACGACGTTGACGCGGATGCCGCGCGGCGCCACCTCGTACGAGAGGGTCTTGGCCAGCGAGATCACCCCGCCCTTGCTGGCGGCGTAGTTGGCCTGGCCGGCCCGTCCGGCGATGCCGCTGGTCGAGGCGATCAGGACGATGGAGCCACCGCTCGCGTACATCTGCTTGGTGGCCTCGCGGGCGGTGAAGAAGGAGCCGGTGAGATTGGTGCCGATGACCTCCTGCCACTTGGAGCTGCTCATGGCGGCGAGGTGCCCGTCCGCGGTCACGCCGGAGTTGAGGACGGCGACCTGGACCGGACCCCACTCGGTGCGGATCCGCTTGAACATCGCCATGACCTGGGCCTCGTCACCGACGTCCGCCTGGACGAGGAGGGCCTTGCGGCCGAGGGCGCGGATCTGCTCGGCGACCTCCTCCGCCTTGGCCGCGCTGGCGCGGTAGTTGAGGACGACGTCGCATCCGTGCTCGGCGAGCGCCAGCGCGGTGGCCGCGCCGATGCCGCGCGAGGCGCCGGTGACCAGGGCCCGGGTGCCCTCGGGGAACAGGAAGCTCATGCCGCGCCCCCCGCCATGGCCGCGGTGACCCGGTGCCGGCCGGGGTCGAAGCCCGCCGCCTCGCTGCCGAGGCCCGCCCGGGTGGCCGCGTCGAGGACCGCCCGCGCGACGGCGAGGTCGAGGATGCCGAGGCCGAAGGGCGAGAAGACGATGGTCCGCTCGGTGTCCGGCGCCTCGCTCTGGCCGAGCACGGTGGCGATCTCGGCGTCGACGAAGCGGCGGTGGCCCACCTCCTGCTCGGCGCGGTGCAGCGAGGTCCGCTCCCGCATCACGTGCTCGATGTCGTCGACCACGTTGTAGGCGTTCAGTACGGACTCCGTGCTCAGGTCGCGCAGCGACAGGTGCAGGATCACCTGCTTCCCGGGCCGGTCCGGGTGGGCGGCGAGGTCGAGCCAGTAGCTGGAGTCGGTGGTGGCGACGGAGACCGTGGCGGCGCGCAGCGCGTCGTCCACGTCCCCGGCCACGAAGCTGATCCCGGGGCGCTCGGCGGCCAGTTGCGCGGCGAAGGTGGCCGCGCGGCCGGGCACCGCGTCCTGGACGGTGACCGTGCGCAGCTCCGGGTGGGCCGGCACGAGGAAGTCCAGGACGCGCCGGTTGATGGTGCCGCAGCCGATCAGGCCGGCCGTGTGCACCGGGCGGTCGCCGTGCAGCGTACGGCTGGCGAGGGCGGCCGACGCCGCGGTGCGGGACGCCGATATCTGGCTGGCCTCCAGGACGGCGGTCGGGTAGCCGGTGCGCAGGTCGTTGAGGATCTGCACCGACGAGGCGCGCTGCAGGCCCCGCTCGACGTTCGCCGGGAACGAGGAGATCCACTTCAGGCCCATGACGGGTTCGGGCCCGCCCAGGTAGGCGGGGAGCGAGATGATGCGGGAGCCGTCGTCGCCGGGCGGGCGGAGGAAGCCGGAGAACGGCACCTCCGAGCGGCCCTGGCCGTGCAGCACGTACGCGGTGCGCACCGCGTCGAGCACGACGGGATCGAGGCCGTCGAGTGCGGCGGCGACGTCCTCGCGACCGAGGATTCTCATGACTGGTCAGTTCCTCTGCGTGAGAGATGGGCGGAGAAGACGAAGGAGGGGGACGCTCGGGGCGTCGCGGGCCGGGCGGTCAGCCGAACCGGGCCTCGACCCAGGAGTCGTCGTAGATCGTGTCGAGGTAGCGGTCGCCCCCGTCGGGGAGGATCGCGACGCAGGTGGCACCCGGGGCGATCCAGGACGAGGCGTCCATCAGCGCGGAGATGACGGCGCCGGACGAACCGCCGGCGAGGATCGACTCCTGGGCCAGCAGGGTGCGGCAACCGCGCACGCAGTCCAGGTCGGTCACCTTCACCACCCGGTCCGCGAGACCGGGCCGCAGCAGCGCCGGGACCACCGCCGCGCCGTGCCCGGGGATGGTGCGACGGTGCCCCAGCTCCCAGGACTCGGGCGGGCCGAAGATCACACTGCCCACCGCGTCCACGGCCACCACCCGGGTGGGCAGGCCCTCCGCCGCGATGTACTCGGCGCAGCCGCGCAGCGTGCCGGTGGTGCCGGCGGCCAGGAAGAGGTAGTCGGGGGCCTGGGGCAGCGCTTCGTGGATCTCGCGCATGGTGTGCTGGTGGGCGAGGGCGTTGTACTCGTTGCCGTACTGGTTGGGCCAGTAGGCGTCGGGCACGGTGCTCAGGAGCTCCCGCACCCGCCTGATCCGGGAGGGCAGGTACTCGCCGGTCTCCGGATCGCGGTCCACGATCTCGACCGTCGCCCCGTACGCCCGCATGATCGCGATGTTCTGGGCGGTGGTGCGCGGATCGGCGACGCAGATCAGGTCGAGCCGGTAGAAGTTGCAGAGCTGCGCCAGCGCGATCCCCAGGTTGCCGGACGAGGACTCCACGACGGTGGAGATGCCCGGCACCAGCGCACCCGTGGACAGGGCGTGTTCGATCATGGAGCGGGCGGCGCGGTCCTTGATCGAACCGCCCGGGTTGAACCGCTCGCACTTGCCGTAGACCTGGATGCGGGCGGGTGGGAAGAGCCGGTCGAGGGCGACCAGCGGGGTGGTGCCGATCGTCGCGATGATGTCCGGATCGCGAGGGCGGGCCGCGGAGGTGGCGCGGGCCGTCGCATCCGTGGGGGCCACGGTCATTCCGGTACCTTTCTGCTGATCTGGAGCCGGAGTTCACTGACGTAGCGCTCGCCCTCGGTGCCCGTGAGCCAGGAGTCCCGTGGGTGCGGCAGCGGCTCGCTGAGGATCACGGTGGCGTCGTCGCCGAGACGCCGGGTGCGCCGGACGAGGTTGGCGAAGGAGAGCACGAGGGTGGGGCTGGTGAAGTCGACCAGGGACGGCTTCGTCTCCTGCGGGAACTTCACGAACGCCTGGTCGGGCAGCCCGCGCCCGCGCAGCCAGCGCCGTACGGCCAGGTAGTCGCCCGCCCGGTCGGGTTTGGCGGCGAGCGGGATCTCCCCGGCCGGCACCCGCCAGGTCTCCCGGAACAGGACGAGCCCGTCGAGGCTGACGCGCGGGGCGTGCGGCTGGTCGAGCCCGATCTTGAAGGCGTCGGCGGCGATGATCGACACCGGCACGGCGAGCAGTTCGGCCATGCTCCACGCGCGCCCGTCGGGCGTGGTGGCGGTGACCGTGCCGTCCCGCTCGGCCAGGGTGATCGCAACCGCCGGGTCGATCCGGGACCGGTCGTCGAACGGCGCCCGGGTGAACCCGATGAGCCGGTCGCCCTCGCCGATGGGGGCGGGCACCATCCGTCCGCTGTTGCGCTTCCAGTCGACCGGGAGCAGCGGCACCAGGCGCGGTGCGCCGATCGCCGCGTTCACCTTGTCGCGCAGGGAGCCGGCGTCACTGGTCCAGTCGAGGAACGGCAGGTCGCAGGTGGCCAGGCAGGCGTGCAGCTCGCCGAGGACGACGGTCAGGTCCCCGTCCGCCTCCCGCACCACCTGGAGGTCGGGGCTGTGCAGGGCGAGGTGGGGCGAGCGGACCGGGCCGGTGGCGAAGACGGCCCGCGCCCGCCGCTCGACGTCGTCCACCCGCAGCGCGACCGGCTCCGGACCGGCCGGACCGGCACCGAGGACCTCGCGCCACTTGCGGGCGAGCTCCGCCGTGGCGGTGTGCACCGGCCGGGCGCCGTCGCCCCAGAACAGGCCGAGCACCTGGGGCCACACGTCGGCGAGCGTGACGGAGGGGCGCCGCGCCGCGGCGGCCCGTACAAATCCGGCCACCTCCGCCTCGACCAGTTCCACCAGGCGGTTCCCGAACCAGTCCGCCGCGTCCGCCACCAGGGCCAGCGGCCGGGCGATCCCGTCCACGAAGTCGGTGCCGACCTCGACCCGGCAGTCCCGCACCGCGTCCTGGTAGCAGAGGGTGCGGCCGGCGTACGCCTTGCCCTCGTCGCGGGTCGCGTCGAGTCCGGTCGTCCGCACGAAGTACGCGTCCAGCTCGTCGAGCCGCGCGGCGAGTTCGTCGGACGTGGCGGCGGCGTCGATGGCCTCGCGGTGCCGGTCGAGTTCGGTGAGGACGGTCTCGAAGCGGACGAACAGCTCCGGGGCGGCGACGGCGGCGACCCGCCGTCGCAGGATGCGCTCGGCCCGCACGTCGACCGGGATGTTGGCGTCCCAGGTCAGCACGCGCTGCTTGAGCAGCCTGGTCAGGATCTTCTCGACCCGGGCCGGTGCCCCGTCGGCGTCCCAGCCGTCCTCGCGGATCAGGGCCGCGGTGATCGCCGCTCCGTTGCGCTCCCCGTCCGCGTGGCCGAGGACCTGGCGGTCCTCCGGGCGCAGCCGCGTCACGCGTCCGCCCGGCAGGAGCAGCCGGTCGCCGTCCAGGTGGACGTCGGGGCGCGGCAGCGGCGGGAACCACCAGCGGGCCCCGGGCTGGGCGACCATCCAGTCCGCGACGGCGGCCAGCGCCCAGCGTTCGAAGTACGTACGGCTACGGGCGACGAGCCGCTCGCCGTGTTCGGCCGAGAGACCTCCGGGCGCGCGCCCGACGGACATCCAGGCGGCCGGCCCGAAGAAGCCGATGGTCTCGGCCTTGGCGCAGTAGCGCAGCCAGTACATGGCCAGGGTGCGCTCCCGCTGCTTGCGCTTGGACTCCTTGCCCGTGCCGGCGGCGAGCGCGTCGAGCACGCGGTGGACGGTGCGGTTCTGCCAGGCGATGGCCGTACGGACCTTCTCGTCACCGGCCAGGGCGGCCAGGCGGCGCGTCTCGGCCGCGCTGTCGGCGAGGTACGCGGCGGCGAAGGCGTCCTCGTCCCCCCGGTCGGCCGCGGCTGCCGCCGCCGGCCCGCCGAGCAGGTCGAGTCCCGAGGCGGGGAAGCCCGCGCTGCGCAGCAGCCCGACCCCCCACATGTGCCATGCGCTGTCCCCGAGCCGCCGGGTGGGCCGGAAGTCGGCCCAGTCGTGCTCGCGGAGCGCTTCACGGGTGCTCGTCACGCGGCCCGCCCTCCGAGGTTCGCGCCGAGGGCCGCGCCGGTGCCGGCCGCCGCGCCCCGCAGCACCACCGCGAGCCGGGCGACCCCCTCGGCGATGCGCTTGCGCGGGACGTTGCTGAAGCAGAGCCGCAGCCTGTCGCCGCACTCCCCGTCGAGCCCGAAGTGGCTGCCGGGGACGAAGGAGACGCCGTGCTCGGCGGCGGCCCGCGCCAGGCGGCCGGTGTCGGCGCCGCCCTCGTGCCGCAGCCACAGGTAGAAGCCGCCTTCCGGCCGCTGCCAGCGCCAGGGCCCGTCCGTCCCCAGCTCCTGCTCCAGCGCGTCGGCCATCAGGCCGCACCGCTCCCGGTAGCGCTCGCGGTAGGCGTCGATCAGGCTGTCCCAGCCGCCCCGGGCGTGGAACGCGGCGAGCGCGGCCTGGGCGAACGACGACGGCGACAGCGCCATCACCTCGGTCGTACGGCGCAGCCGCTCCGCGACCGGCTCGGGCGCGGCGATCCAGCCGCAGCGCAGTCCGGGGGCGAAGACCTTGGAGAAGGTGCCGAGGTAGACGACGTTCTCCGGGTCGATGCCCTGGAGGGTGGCGACCGTGCCGCCGTCGAAGCCGAGCAGCCCGTAGGGGTTGTCCTCGACGATCAGGAGGTCCAGTTCCCGCGCCGCTTGGGCCAGTTGATGACGGCGCTCGACGGACAGGGTGGCGCCGGTGGGGTTCTGGAAGGTCGGGTTGCAGTACAGCATCCGGACCCGCTGCCCGTCGGCGCGCAGCCGGGCCACGGTCGCCCGCAGCGCCACCGGGTCGAGTCCTTCGGCGTCCTCGGGCGCTCCGTGCAGCCGCAGTCCCGCCGTGCGGAAGGCGGTGGCGGCGCCCGGGTAGGCGGGGGTCTGGCACAGGACGGTCTCGCCCGGTGCGGCGAGGCCGAGGCCGAGGGCCAGCAGGCCCATCTGGGAGCCGGCGGTCGGCACCAGGTTCGCCGCCGCGGTGCCGCCGCCCTCGCGGGCCATCAGATCGGTGATGGCGGGGACGAGGGCCTTGGCCACGTGCGGGGTGCTGTACTGGAGTGCGATCCGGCCGCCGATCCGCGTCAGCCGGGCGAACTGCTCGGAGAGCTCCTTCAGGGGCAGCAGCTCCAGGTCCGGCAGGCCGCCGGAGAACGAGATCAGGTCACCGCCCCGTTCGAACAGCTGCGGCATCTCGGCCGAGGGTCTTGCATCGGTCCACATGGCGGTCAGCTCCCCGACAGCGCGTTCGCACCGCTCGCCAGCCGCTCGTGCACGAGCCCGAGCAGGCCGGCCGACGAGGTGAGCGAGAGATCGGCGAGCGCGTCGGGGTCCAGCTCGATGCCGAACCGGTCCTCGACGGCCATCACCAGGGCGACGGTGTGCAGCGAGTCCACGCCGAGGTCCACGAGCGGCGTCTCGGAGCTGGTGACCTGCACGGCGCATATCTCCTCTACGAGCTGGTCAAACTGCGACTGGTCCATGGGAGCTCCTTGTGAGTGCGGCGGGGGCGGAGGTGGTGGGCGCGGCGTCGGCGCCGGCCTGGAGCAGCAGGGCGACGGCCGCGCGGTCGGGCTTGCCGTTGGCGGTCAGCGGCATGGAGTCGAGCGGGACGATCCCGTCGGGGCGACGGGCCGGGTCGAGGAGGCCGACGAGCGCCGCCCGGACCTCGTGCGGGGCGAGCTCCGTCTGCACGGCGAGCAGGAGCGGGGCGTCCTCGTCGGCGGGGCGCGGGACGACGGCGGCGTACACGCCGGGTACGCGCTCGGCGGCGAGTTCGATCTCGGACAGGGCCATCCGCAGGCCGCGCCGCTTCACCATGTCGTCGTCGCGGCCGACGAAGTACAGCAGACCGTCCGCGTCGAGCCGGCCCTGATCGCCGGTGCGCAGCTCCAGCGAGCCGTCGGCGCGGCGCACGTACCGGCTCTGCCGCTCCAGCGGCACCCCCCAGTAACCGGCCATCACGGTCTCGCCCCACACGACGATCTCGCCGGTCTCGCCCGTCGGCAGGGTCCGCCCGTCCGGGCCGGCGATCCGTACCCGGAGACCGGGGATGGGGCGGCCCACCGAGTCGGGGTGCCGTTCGTAGAGCGCCGGGTCCAGCACCGAGATGCGCTTGCACTCCGTCATCCCGTACATCGAGGCGAACGCGGAGCCCGGGAAGATGTCGAGCAGTTCGCGCATCATGGCGAAGCTGGGCCGGGCGCCGGTGTTGGTGAAGAGCCGGACGCGGGTCTCGCGGCGCAGCTTCCTCTGCAGCAGGACGAGGATCTGCGCGAGCGAGGGCACCAGCGGGATGACGGTGACTCCGTGGCGCTCGATCGCCCGGATCAGTCCGACGTCGCCGCCCCGGCTGGTGAGGACCAGGGTGGAGCCGGTCAGCGTGCACAGCAGGGCCTGGTAGAGCCCGTAGTCGAAGGAGAGCGGCAGCCGGCACAGCACCACGTCGTCGGCCCGGTAGCCGAGCTCGGCGTTGACGGCGCGGACCGCGGCGAGGATCTGCCGGTGCGGGCAGACGACGCCCTTGGGGCGGCCGGTGGTGCCGGAGGTGTAGATCAGCAGGGCGACCGCGTCGTCGGCGGCCTCGGCCGCGAAGTGGTCCGCGGCGGTGGCCCCGATCTCCCGCGCGGCCCGCTCCACCTCCACCGTCCGGCGGGCGGCGCCGCCCGCGGTGGGCGGGCAGACGGCGAGGGCCGCCGCGCAGTCCCGCACGATGTGGTCGATCTGGTGGTCCGTGAGGTCGGGGTGCACCGGGACGAACACCGCCCCGATACGGAACGTGGCCCACAGGAGCGCGAGGAAGGTGCGGTCACCGCCCCCGGCGTAGACGACGCGCTCGCCGGCTTCCACTCCTTGGCCGCGCAGCCAGCCGACGGCCCGGTCGGTCTCGGCGCCCAGCTCGGCGTAGGTCAGCGGCCCCGTGGCGTCCACGAGGGCGAGGTGGCCCGGGCGCTCGGCGCGGGCACGTGCGAACAGCTCAGACACCGGCATGGACGAGGTCCTCCTTCCAGGCGACGGCGGCACCGATCCGGGTGCGCGCCTTGTCGAGGTCGCGGGGTGTGGTGACGCAGACGACGGCCAGCTCGGGGAGCCGGCGCTTGAAGATGCCCGCGAGGGTGCGGGCGGGCGGCAGACAGACCGTCGCCTCGGGCGCGATGCGGCCCAGCGACTCCATGCACAGGTCCCAGCGCACCGGCCTGACCACCTGCTCGACCAGCCGGCGGCGGATGTCGTCCGGCTCGCGGACGACCGAGCCGTCGGCGTTCGAGAGGAGGGCCCCGGACGGCCGCCGGAACGGGGTCCGTTCGGCCGCCGCGGCGACGGCCCGGCGCGCGGACTCCATGTACGGGGTGTGGAAGGCGCCGGCGACCTGGAGCGGTTTGACCGTCGCGGAGGGCGGCGGGGCGGCGGCGAGCCGTTCCAGGTCCTCCGTGGCCCCGGCCGCGACGATCTGGCCCGGCCCGTTGAACGTGGCCGCGTGCAGGCCCAGTTCGCTGATGCGTTCGAGTACGTCGGCCTCCTCGCCGCCGACCACGGCCGCCATCGAGGTGGGAACCTCGGCGCAGGCCGCAGCCATCGCCCGGCCCCGCACCGCGGCCAGCCGCACGGCGTCGGCCGGGTCGAGCGCTCCGGCGTACACCGCCGCGGTCAACTCGCCGACCGAGTGCCCGGCGGCCACCAGCGGCCCGTCCGGCTCGGCCATGGCGAGCGCCTCATGGGCCAGGAGCCCGGCGGCGACCAGCAGCGGCTGGGTGTTCTCGGTCCGGGCTATCTCCGCGGCCGGTGCCCTGCCGCCGAGGTGCACGAGGTCCACATCGGCGGCCTCGGACCAGGCTCGCAGCCGCTCGGCGTACACCGGATCACGCAGCCAGCCGGCCAGCATGCCCGGGGTCTGGGAGCCCTGCCCCGGCGCAACGAATGCGTACATGTGTTCGAATCTCCTTTCGTGGAGCTGTATCGACCGGTGCGGGCCCGGTGTCGTGCCGTGCGAGGGGGGTGGAGGCGCGGGCCTCAGTTGCGGCCGGTGCTCTTGCGGAAGCGGCGTACGGCCATGAAGGAGAAGGCCGCGAACCAGGCGACGGTGTTGACCCCCGCCATCGCGAGGCTGGAGTGCTCACCGCTGAACGAGTAGCCCTCGGTCAGGCTGTAGCGCGCGAGGGTGGAGACGCCGAACATCGGCGAGTAGCGGGAGATCTCCAGCATGGTGCCGGACAGCGGGATGAAGAGGTTGCCCAGGAAGGCGAGCGCGGTCATGGTCAGACCCGGCATGTGCATCACGGTGTCGGGCTTGAGGGCGAGCCCGAGCGTGATGCCGAGGGCGGCGAAGACGGCCGAGCCGAGCCAGGCCACCAGCAGGGACGTCACCCAGACCGCGGCCGTGGCCTCGACCCCGGTGAACAGCCCGAGCACGCCGACCACCGCCACCGGAACCGCCGCCATGATCACGGACGACAGCACCTTGACGAAGAGGTAGCCGGGAGGCGCGAGCGGGCTGAGCGCCATGGTGCGCATCCAGCCGGACGCCTTCTCCACGGAGATGGTGGCCGCCGAGCTGACCGCCGCGGTCGCGGCTCCGTACACGGCGATGCCGGTCATCATCCACGCCGCGAAGTTGCCGTGCGGCAGGGTGGCGTCGTCGGGTTCGGTACGGAAGAGCGCCAGGTAGAGGACGGCCGGCAGCAGCAGCGTGAAGATCGTGGTCTGCCGGTTGAAGCGGCGGCGCAGTTCGTAGCCGACGAAGACGGGGTTGACGCCGCTGAACGGCGAGGTCCGCTCCTCGTACGCGGCCGAGGCGGTGTTCATCGGGTGCCCCCTTCGATACGGCCGTGGCGGGTGAGCGTCATGAACGCCTCTTCGAGGCTGCGCGGGGTGACCTCGATGTCGGTGGCGGACGTCTCCTCGATCAGCAGGCGGAGCAGCGCGTCCGAGTCGTCGGTGTCGAAGTGGTACCGGCCGCCGCGCGGCTCGTACGAGCGGACCAGCGGGGACTTCGCGAGGGCCGCCGCACCCTGCTCGCCGATCCGCGCCGACACGGTGCGCCCGCTGAGGGCGGACCGCACGTCGGACACCGGGCCGTCGACGACGACACGGCCGCGGTCGACCATCACCACCCGGTCCGCGAACCGGTCCGCCTCCTCCATGTAGTGGGTGGCGAACATGACCGTCATCCCGCGCTCGGCGTCCTCGCGGACCGTGGCCCAGAAGTTCCGGCGGGAGGCGACGTCCATACCGGCCGTCGGCTCGTCGAGGACCAGCAGTTCGGGCCCCGAGAGCAGGGCGAGGGCGAACCGGAGCCGCTGCTGCTCGCCGCCGGAGCACTCCGCGACGCGACGGCCGCGCAGCTGGTCGAGCCCGGCCCGGGTCAGCACCGCGCCGACGTCGGCGCCGGGGTGCAGCGAGCCCAGCATCCGCACGGTGGCCTCGACGCTCAGGTCGGGCAGCAGCCCGCCCGTCTGAAGCACCGCCGCGACCTGCCCGGAGCGCACCGCCTGCCGCGGCTCGCGTCCGAACAACCGCACCGTGCCCTCGTCGGGCCGGGTCAGCCCGAGCAGCATGTCGATGGTGGTCGTCTTGCCGGCACCGTTCGGTCCGAGGAAGGCAACGATCTCACCCCGCCGGATGCGCAGGTCGATGCCGTCGACGGCGGTGAATTGCTCACCCTTGGAATCGGTGAACCGCTTCACGAGGGAGCTGAGCCATACGGCATCCGAGGACGTCACCTCCTCGGGCACCGGGCGCGGTCGGGTTTGGATCATCTTCGAGTCCTCACGATCTCAGCGGGGGTGGCCTGGTGGGACCACTCTCCCGGGACCGCCTATCCGTCCCTGCCCGGCGTTCTATCCGGCCGCTATCCGGATGCGGACAGGCCGCCGGGCAGGTGAGGAGGAAGATGAAGAGGAGCCGGCGCCTACGCCTGCGGCGTCCCGTCCGCCGCGATCCGGCCGAAGCCGAGATACGGCCGCAGGGCCTCGGGCAGGACGAGGGAGCCGTCCTCCTGCTGGCACTGTTCGAGCAGGGCGGCCAGGGTGCGGCCGATGGGCAGGCCGGAGCCGTTGAGAGTGGCGACGAGCGTGGGCTTGCCGTTCTCGTCGCGGGTGCGGATGTGGGCGCGCCGGGCCTGGAAGGTACCGAAGTCGGATACCGAGGAGATCTCGCGGTACGTGTTCTGGCTCGGAATCCAGACCTCGATGTCGTACGTGAGCCGCGCCGAGAAGCCGGTGTCGCCGGCGGCGAGCATGACCACGCGGTAGGCGAGGCCGAGCTCCTTCAGGCACGCCTCGGCGTGACCGACCATCCGCTCCAGCTCCGCGCCGGCCTCCGCCGGGTCCACGATGCGCACCATCTCGACCTTGGAGAACTGGTGCTGGCGGATCAGGCCCCGGGTGTCCCGGCCGTACGAACCCGCCTCGGACCGGAAGCACGGGGTTTGCGCGGTCAGGGCGAGGGGAAGCTCGGCGGGCGGGATGATCTCGTCCGCGTACAGGTTGGTCAGCGGGACCTCGGCCGTCGGGATGAGGAACAGCTCACGGTCGGCCACACCGGTCCGGAACAGGTCCTCCTCGAACTTCGGGAGCTGCCCGGTGCCGGTCATGGTCTTACGGGTGACCAGATACGGCACCGCGTGCTCGACGTAGCCGTGGCGGCGGGTGTGCAGATCGAGGAAGAGGGCCGCCAGGGCGCGTTCCAGGGCCGCGCCCGCACCGCGCGCGACCGCGAAGCGGGGGCCGGAGAGCTTGGTCGCCCGGGCGAAGTCGAGGATGCCCGTCGCCTCGCCGAGGTCGACGTGGTCCTTCGGCTCGAAGGAGAACACCGGGGGCGTGCCCACGCGCCTGACCTCGACCGCGTCCGCGTCGCTGTCGCCGTCCGGGGCCTCGTCGGCCGGGAGGTTCGGGATGCTGAGGAGGAGGTCGCGCAGCTGCTCCTGGACCCGCTCCTGATCCGCGTCGATGTCCCGGATCTCGTCCTTCAGCTCGCGGGCCCGCTCCTTCAGCTTGGTGATGTCACCGCCCTGCCGCGCCGTCTGCTGGACCTCGCTCGCCACCCGCTTGGACTCCGCCCGGAGCTCGTCGGCCGAGCGGATGTTCTGGTTGCGCCGGGACTGGAGCTCCTCCAGCGCGGGCAGATCCAGCGTGTAACCGCGACGAGCGAGCCGGCGTACCGCTTCGGCACCCATGTCGATCAGGGCGCGGGCATCATGCATGGGGAAGATCCTTCTGGTCCGGCGAACGGGACGGTGCGTTGTCGCACCGACGGTAGCAATCGGCGCACCGCCCGCGACCCTCGATATCGCCGGGACCGCCCGGCCGCCCGGCGCCCGCAGGGGCCCGAGCCGGACCCCGCCGAGCGGCAAACGGCTGCAAACCGGTCGGTCGGCGGTGGTTGTGCTGGCCGTCGCCCCCGGCGCTCGCCATGATGCCGCCCATGACCAAGAGCGACGACGGCCGAGACATCACCCTCCGGATCGCCCAGGAGCCGGCGGCGGACGAGCTTCTCGCCCGCAGTCCGCTCGCCGCCCTGGTGGGCATGCTGCTCGACCAGCAGGTGCCCATGGAGTGGGCCTTCGCGGGCCCCTACGCCCTGGCGCGGCGCATGGGCAAGGACGATCTGGACGCCCATGAGATCGCCGCGTACGACCCGGAGGCGTTCACCGGACTGTTCACCGCCAAACCCGCGTTGCACCGCTATCCGGGCTCGATGGCCAAGCGGGTGCAGCAGCTGTGCCAGTTCCTGGTGGCGCAGTACGACGGTGAGGCCGCCGCCGTGTGGAGCGATGCCGCGACCGGGGCCGAGCTGCGCCGGCGGCTCAACGCCCTGCCCGGCTTCGGCACGCAGAAGGCGCAGATCTTCCTCGCGCTCCTCGGCAAGCAGTTCGGGGTCCGGCCGCCGGGCTGGCGCGAGGCGGCGGGACCGTACGGGGAGGAGGGCTCGCACCGGTCCGTCGCGGACATCACGGGCCCGGAGTCACTGGCCGAGGTGCGCGCCTACAAGCAGGAGGCCAAGCAGGCGGCGAAGGCCGCGAAAGCCGCGGCGAAGGGCAAGTGAGCCTCCTCGTAGGCGGCATGGTGGGAATCGTGGCTGCGCCCGGTGGCCCGTGACCGGTAGGCTTTCCGTGTGATCTTCAAGCGCATCGGAAATGGGCGGCCTTATCCCGACCACGGCCGGGAAAGCACCCGGCAGTGGGCGGACGTCGCGCCGCGCCCGGTCCGCCTCGACCAGCTCGTCACCACCAAGGGCCAGCTGGACCTCGAAACCCTGCTCGCCGAGGACTCCACGTTCTACGGCGACCTGTTCGCGCACGTCGTGAAGTGGCAGGGCGACCTCTATCTGGAGGACGGGCTGCACCGCGCGGTCCGTGCCGCGCTCCAGCAGCGCCAGGTGCTGCACGCCCGCGTGCTCGAACTCGGCTGACGCCCCGGGCCCGTACGGGGTTCGTTCGGGTGTTTTCCCACCCGGACGGGTGCGATCCATTGATCATTTAGTAGGCATCATCACCGGGTCGCACTACGCTGCGCCCATGAGCATGCTCACTCCCCCCGGCATGGGCGGAAAGTACCGCATCACGGGTGACAAGTACCCCCGCATGCGACGCCCCCGCCGCCGTAGCAAAGTGGTCCTCGCCACCATCGCCTCCGTGGTCGCCCTCGGGCTGGCCGGATGGGGCACGCTGCAGCTCATCGATGTCTTCACCGGCGGCGACAAGACGGCCAGCGCCGCCGACCGGGCCGGGCACTGCCCCTCTCCGAAGCCGTCGAAACCCGCCAAGGTGCTGCCGCAGCCCGCGAAGATCACGGTCAACGTCTACAACGCGACCACGCGCGGCGGTCTCGCGAAGGCCGCGGCCGACGAGCTGAAGAAGCGCGGGTTCAAGATCGGCGAGGTGGGGAACGCCACCGCCGCGTACGACAAGAAGGTGCCGGGAACGGGCATCCTGCTCGGCGCCCCGGCCGCCGCCGACGGCACGTTCCCGGTGCTGGGCGCCCAGCTGCCCGGGGCCACCACGAAGACCGACGCCCGCAAGAACGGGGAGGTCGATCTGATCATCGGAAAGAAGTTCACGGAGTTCAGCAAGCCGCAGACGGCCGCCGCCGCGCTGTCCGCGCTGACGAAGCCCGCTCCGGCGCCCTCCTCCTCCTGCTGACTGCCGAGGACGGCGCCGAGAGCGGGTGCGTTCGGTGAGACGCGCCCAGGTCCTGTCCGGCGCTAGTCGGCGGTGCCGTACATGCGGTCGCCCGCGTCGCCGAGGCCCGGGACGATGTAGCCGCTCTCGTTGAGCCGTTCGTCGACCGAGGCGGTGACCACGGTGACCGGCGTCCCGGCGAGCTCGCGCTCCATCACCTCGACGCCCTCGGGGGCGGCCAGGAGCACGACCGCGGTGACGTCGTCGGCGCCGCGCCTGATCAGCTCCTGGATGGCCGCGACGAGCGTGCCGCCGGTGGCCAGCATCGGGTCGAGCACATAGACCTGGCGGCCCGAGAGGTCGTCGGGCATCCGGCTCGCGTAGGTGGACGCCTTGAGCGTCTCCTCGTCGCGGATCATGCCCAGGAAGCCCACCTCGGCGGTCGGCAGCAGCCGGACCATGCCGTCGAGCATGCCGAGACCGGCCCGCAGGATCGGGACGACCAGGGGACGGGGGTGCGACAGCTTCACGCCGGTGGTGGGTGTCACCGGGGTCTCGATGTCGACCTGTTCGGTGCGCACATCGCGGGTGGCCTCGTAGGCGAGCAGGGTCACCAGCTCGTCGGCGAGGCGCCGGAAGGTCGGGGAGTCGGTGCGCTTGTCGCGCAGGGTGGTGAGTTTGTGCGCGACCAGCGGGTGGTCGACGACGTGGATCCGCATGACACCCAGCGTAACCGCGCCTCCCGTACCCATGCGCTGGCATCATCCACACGTTCGGGGGGAAGGTGGTGGCATACGGACCCAGCGACGCAGCCAGCCTTGGGGGTGAGGAGCCGATGGCCGAAGGGGCACAGAGCGACCGGGACCACGGGAACGCGCGGAACCCCAGGGTCACACCGGACACCCCCGACGCACCGGACACCCCCGACGCGCCCGAGACCGAGGCACAGCGCCGGCGGCGGCGCGCCCAGTTCCTCCGCGAGCTCCACGAGGCCAAGGCGCTGCGCGACCGGGTGCAGCCGCGGCGGGTCAAAGCCGCCCGAATGCGCCAGGCCATGCGGATGCGTACGTTCCGCTGGTAGCCCCTCCGGCCTGCGGAAAAGCCGCTGGTGACGGTGGTGGAGAGAACTGATGGCCGACTCAACCGCCGAACTGCTCTCGCGAAGCGCCGGTTTCTGTCACGATGCCGAATGGGCGGGACGCAGGGCAGCCGGAGCACCGACTGCTCCCCGCCCGGACCGGCCCTTGGCCCCGAGACCAGTGGGAGAGTCACGGTGTACTTCGCCGCACTGCTCGCGCGCACCGAAGACGGGTGGGAAGCGAGCGACACGGAGCTCGACGATGTGGAGACCCTGTCCGACCTGACGGATCTGGCCCGTGACGCCTCGGTTGACGAGGACACGGTGCTCGTATTCATCGAACAGGAGGACGCCTGGTTCGGCGTCGTCCGTGTGGACGGTGAGGAGGACCCCCGGATCTACGTCTCGGACGCCTCCGCCGCCGCCCGCTCCTCGTACGGGGAGATCCTGCTCACCGACGAACTGCTCGGCCGCGAACCGGGGGCCGAGGACACGATCGCCGCCCTGGAGGAGCTCGTCGGCCTCGACGGCACGGAGGACGGCGAGCCCGAGACCACCGCCAACGACGACGATGACGACGACGGGCCCTCCGCGGGCGTCGTCCCGGCCGGCCCGATCGGCGACTCCGGGGTCCTGTCCGACCTCGGGCTCCCCGAGGCCGAGCTGCTGATGCTGCGGACGGACGCCCTGGCGGAGATCGCGGACGCGCTGGGAGCGGCCGAGGTGCTGGAGACCGTCCGCTAGGGTCCCCGGGTGGCCCGAGAACCCCGTCCGCACGCCCCGGCCCCGCCCGATCCCGTACGGGACCCCTGGCGGGCGGCGATGCGCCGCGCCCTGGCCGAGGCCCACCGTGCGGCGGCGACCGGTGACGTGCCGGTCGGCGCCGTCGTTCTCGGCCCGGACGGGGTGCCGCTGGCCGCCGGGCACAACGAACGCGAGGCGACCGGCGACCCGACCGCGCACGCCGAGGTCCTGGCGCTGCGCCGGGCCGCCGCCGCGCTCGGTGAGTGGCGCCTGTCCGGCTGCACCCTGGTGGTCACCCTGGAGCCCTGCACGATGTGCGCGGGCGCCCTGGTGCAGGCCCGGGTGGGCCGGGTGGTCTACGGCGCCCGGGACGAGAAGGCCGGTGCCGCCGGTTCGCTCTGGGACGTCGTACGCGACCGCCGCCTCAACCACCGCCCCGAGGTGATCTCCGGGGTCCTGGAGGCCGAGTGCGCGGCCCCGCTGACGGCCTTCTTCCGGGACCGCTGACCTGCCCGGGCCGGTGCCCGCGGCGTCCTCCCGTAACGGATTTCGGCGTACGGCCAACATGGTCTAAGCTCTCTCTCGGTAGCGTGTCCGAGCGGCCGAAGGAGCTCGCCTCGAAAGCGAGTGTGGGGAAACTCACCGAGGGTTCAAATCCCTCCGCTACCGCCATCGAGAACCGCCCTCGAACCGTGTGAACGGATCGGGGGCGGTTTCGCGTGTGCCCGCGCCCCGGGCCGGTTGGTCACCGGACCCCGCGCTGGGGGATCATGCCGGGGGCGGCGGGACGCCCGCCGGGGCCGGCCACCGCCGGCCGGGCAGCCGAGGGAAGAAAGCACTGGCCGTTATGCAGATCGTGCGGGGCAAGAAGCTGGAAAAGGCCGCCGAGGGTGAATTCGAGCGGCTGGTCCAGGAGAGTTCCCGGGTCGTCGTCGATGTCGGTACGGGGGACGCCCGGGCGTCCTATCGCATCGCCAAGGAGAATCCCGGCTGGCTGGTCGTGGGCGTGGACCCGGCCTGGCAGCGGATGACGCAGACCGGCATTCGCAGCCGCCGCAAGCCCGCCAAGGGCGGCGTACCCAATCTGCTGCTCGTGAACGCGTCGATCGAGAACGCCCCCGAGGAGCTGGTGGGGGCCGCCGATGAATTGCTGGTCCTGATGCCGTGGGGGAAATTGCTGCACGGTCTCGTGCGCGGTGACGAGGACATCTGGGGCGGGCTCCGGAACGTCGCCAAGCCGAATGCGCCGCTCACCGCGACGGTCGGCACCAGCATCTGGCGGGAACCGGTGCCGCGCGACATCCAGGGGCTTCCGGAGCTGACCGGTCCGTACGTCGAGGAGGTCCTTGCCGAGAAGGCCCTCGCGAGCGGGTGGAAGGTCACCGGCTTCGAGCTCACGAAGGCCGAGGAGGCCGCCGCCGTCTCCTCGTCGTGGGCGCGCCGGCTGGACTCGGACAGCACCGAGGTCATCGCCACCCTGACGGCGGTCACGGCCGGGCCGGAGGCGTGAGCCCGGCGGGTCAGCCCGTCGGGAACTGCTTGCAGTACTCGTACATGGCCATGGCGCCGGCCGTGGCGACGTTGTAGCTGTGCGGGGAGCCCCAGACCGGGATCTCCACGCACTCGTCCACACACGCGAGCTCGTCCTCCTTGAGGCCGGTCCGCTCGTTCCCGAGGACGATGACCGACTTACGGGGAAAACTGATCTCGTGCAGGCTCTTCGAATTGGTGGCCTGTTCGAGCGCGATGACGGTGTACCCGTCCTCGCGCATCTTCTTCAGCACCGGCGGAAGGCTCCGGCGCATTTCGATCTCGACGTGCTCGGCACCGTCGCGCGCGATCTTCGGATCGAGTTTCACATTGCCGCAGGCGATGATCCGCTCGACTCCGCAGCACCCTGCCGTCCGCACCACGCTGGAAAGATTCACGCGGCTGCGAAACGCCGAGCACGCGATGACGAGCTCGCGCTTGCGGAGCAAAGGGGTGCCCGGCTTGTGACGGAGGTGTTCGAACATGCCGGGAAGTCTACTGGCCCCCGGCCGACCCGCTCCGCGCCCGCCGGCGCGGACTACCATGACCGGTCCGGACAACGCACCTAGGCCCTGGAGAAGGCAATGAAGATCCACGCCAGGGGCCACGGACACGTCCGCGCGACCCACACCAAGACCTTGGAGTTCACCGGCGAGCGGGAGATCACGCCCCGGGCGACCTGCGTCGTGGGGGTGGCCGCCGCCTTCGACCCGGAGGGTCTGGCCCTCCTGCGCGGCCCGGTCGCCGTCCGCCTGGCGGCCGGGCCCCATGTCGCGACCGGCACCGCCGTCGTCAACCCGCACCACGAGGTGACCGACCGCCTGGTGCTCCGGCGCAGCGACCACGCCTCACCGGACACCTTCGCCTTCCGCAGCACCCTGGTGGCGAGCGACCTCGGCCCGGACTTCGTGGCGGCGCTGGAGGACCCGGCGACCGAGGTGACCCTGACGCTGACCGAGACCGGGCCGCGCCGGCCGCTGGTCCTCGTCCACCGCCGCGGCCTGCCGGACCCCAAGGGGCGCCCGGGGCTCCTGTGGCGGACGGCGGACGCCTCGGTGGACCTGGACGCGTCGCGCGTCCCGGACGAGGCCCGCGCGGCCCTCGCGGACGGCGGGGTGATCGCCGCCTCCGTCTCCGGCCCGCTGGAGGGCGTCTCGCAGGCGGCCGGGGCGTGGCTGGCCGGGGCGGCGGCTCAGGGTGCCCGCTTCGAGGTGCCGGGCGACGCGACCGGGACCGTACCGGCGCTGCTCGCGGCGGGGCTGCCGGTCGCGCCGGCGGTCCACCTGGGCCGGACCGACCGCCGGGCGCTCGCGGCCCCGCCGCACGCGGAGCTGGTGCGGACCGCACCGGCCCCCGTGGTGTTCCGGGCGCCCGCCGCCGCTCTCGGCGCGCTCGCGGAGGTGCTGGCCGGGTCCGCGGAGGTCCGCCGGATCGCCGTGCCGGACGGGCAGCCCGATCTCGGGCACGGGGCGACGTGGCTGCCGCTCTCCGAGGCGGTGGCGGGCGTCGCGGCGCCCGGGGCCCCCGGGGCCGAGGAGGAGGGCGTGTTCGTCCTGGCGCCCCCGGAGCACGCCGCCTGGAACGTGGACCTGCGGCCCCTGGTCCCGCTGCTGGTGGAGCAGGGGGTCACCGCGCGCACCCTGAGCACGGTGCTCCGCCCGTTCGGGATCAGCCGGCGGGACCTGTACGACGCGCTGGGGGACGCGCCGGCTTCCCCGAGCGAGGGCGCACGAAACAAGGAGCGCGGCAGGAAGCAGTAGCGGCGCGAAACAAGGAGCGCGGCAGGAAGCAGTAGCGGCGCGGGAACAAGGAGCGCGGCAAGAAGCAGTAGCGGCGCGGAACAAGGAGCGCGGCGAGAAACAGCAGCGCCGCGCGGAAGAAGCGGGAGGAGGGGGAAGCGGCATCGGGGGGATGTGCCGCTTCCCCCGGTCACGGGGCCTGCCGCTCCTTGCCGCGGTCGGGGGAGGCCACGGCATGGGTCCCCGGCAGGGGTCCCGTTCCCGGCCCCCCGGAGTCCGGGGAGCTCACCCTCCATCATGCATCGCCGCCCCCCGCTCGCGGGCGGACCAAGGGCCCTGATGCACGGGACGTTGGTCCCTGGCTCCCGGGGCCCGCCGGACAGGCCCCAAGGGGTGTCCCTCAGGGGACGACAAGTGACGGAAACAGCAGAGGGATCCGCGCATGCGTGTGGATAGACTCGCCCGACCGCACAGGGGATCGAAACCGCAGGGGATCGAAGGGGAGTCAGGGGCTGATGGCGCAAGCGAGAAAGATAGCTCTCTGGGTGATAGGCGTCTTCGTGCTCTACACGATCATCAACTCCCCCGCCCGGGCCGCGGACCTGGTGCAAGTAGGGTTCGAGGGCATCGCGGACGCCGCGCAGAGCGTCGGCGACTTCATGTCCGAGCTCGTCAACTAGGGGTACCGCGTGATCCGCCATCTGGTCCTGTTCAAGCTGAACGACGGCGTCGAGCGGGACGACCCGAGGGTCGTCGCGGGGGTGGAGGCGTTCCGGGCACTGGAGGGGACCGTCCCGGAGCTGGAGTTCTGGGAGTGCGCCTGGAACATCACCGACCGGCCGATCGCGT
Organism: Streptomyces sp. 130; assembly: GCF_007096885.1. Taxonomy (GTDB): domain Bacteria; phylum Actinomycetota; class Actinomycetes; order Streptomycetales; family Streptomycetaceae; genus Streptomyces. The sequence goes on from NZ_VJNO01000005.1 coordinate 132,960, forward strand.
ACGACTTCGCCATCAACTCGGCGGTCGCGGACGAGGCCGCGCTGAAGCGTTACATCGAGCACCCGGACCATCAGGCAGCCGCCGGTCAGTGGCGTGAATTCGCCACCTGGGTGATCGCCGACTACCCGTTCTGACGCCTTCGGCCCTGCGAGCCCCTCACCGCGACGGTGAGGGGCTTTTCTTTGTCCCAGGGCCCGATGGACGCCCGGCGGGCGGTTTAAACCCCGACGGGGTCAACACGGCGCTATGGGGTGCTTGCACATAGTGGTCATGTCTTGTGATGCTATGACCGCTTTTGACGGACGGATTGACCGAAGTTGACCGCAAGTCGTAGCCGTAGTTGTCGACCGCGAAGGGGTGGCGTCACCGTGCCGGCCAGTACAGCGCCTCAAGTGCCTCCCCAGGTCCACCAGGCGGCACCGGCCGCCCCGCCCGCCGGGCCGTCCGCCCCGCCGCCGGGCCAGGCGCGGACGACGGTCCACGAGACCCCCGACGAGCAGGCCGCCCCCGCCCGGTCCCGGACCGCCGACACCAGGGCGCTCACCCAGGTGCTCTTCGGACAGCTCAAGGACCTGGAGCCGGGCACCGCGGAGCACGACCGGGTGCGCACCGCGCTGATCGAGGCCAACCTGCCGCTCGTGCGGTACGCCGCCGCGCGGTTCCGCAGCCGGAACGAGCCGATGGAGGACGTCGTCCAGGTCGGCACCATCGGGCTGATCAACGCGATCGACCGCTTCGACCCCGAACGCGGAGTCCAGTTCCCCACGTTCGCGATGCCCACCGTCGTCGGCGAGATCAAGCGGTACTTCCGGGACAACGTGCGCACCGTCCACGTCCCCCGACGGCTGCACGAGCTCTGGGTGCAGGTCACCGGCGCCACCGAGGACCTGACGACCGCGCACGGCCGCTCGCCCACCACCGCGGAGATCGCCGAGCGGCTGAAGATCTCCGAGGACGAGGTGCTGGCCTGCATCGAGGCCGGGCGCTCGTACCACGCGACCTCCCTGGAGGCCGCCCAGGAGGGCGACGGGCTCCCCGGCCTCCTCGACCGGCTCGGCTACGAGGACCCGGCCCTCGCGGGCGTCGAGCACCGGGACCTGGTCCGGCACCTCCTCGTACAGCTGCCCGAGCGGGAGCAGCGCATCCTGCTGCTGCGGTACTACAGCAACCTGACGCAGTCCCAGATCAGCGCCGAACTGGGGGTCTCCCAGATGCACGTGTCAAGGCTCCTGGCCCGGAGTTTCGCCAGACTCCGATCCGCAAACAGGATCGAGGCGTAACCGAAACGGGTAGACCGTTTCCGGGGCGTTTCGCCGGGTCCAAAAGCCCCACACCCCTTGTTAACTGCGCGAACTCCCCCTGGACTTGTCGACAAGTCACTACAGCGCGTTGCCGACATGTGACATTCTGCGGGAAGTGAGTTTGCCGCAGCCCCGCCTCCGGTATTCAGGTGGAGGCTGCGTTCCTCCGATGGTCGTGGCCACCGCGACCGTCCGCGACCTCAAGGGGGTGGCATGTCCGTAGAACAGGGCAGCTCGAAGGTGCTCACGCTCGACAAGAGCGAGCCCGCACCCGTTGCGCTCACCAGCTCGCCGGAAGCCATCGACACCCGCACGCTCTCCCGCTCCCTGTTCCTGCGGCTCGCCGCGCTGGGCCCCGCCCCGGGCCCCGGCGGGACCGACAGCCCGGAGCGTGCCTATGTGCGGGACACACTCATCGAGCTCAACCTGCCCCTCGTGCGGTACGCGGCGGCGCGGTTCCGGAGCCGCAACGAACCCATGGAGGACATCGTCCAGGTCGGCACCATCGGCCTGATCAAGGCGATCGACCGCTTCGACTGCGAACGGGGCGTGGAGTTCCCGACGTTCGCGATGCCCACCGTCGTGGGCGAGATCAAGCGGTTCTTCCGGGACACCTCGTGGTCGGTGCGGGTGCCGCGCCGCCTTCAGGAGCTGCGGCTCGCCCTCACCCGGACCAGTGACGAGCTCGCACAGAAGCTGGACCGCTCGCCGACCGTCCCGGAGCTGGCCCGGGCGCTCGGGGTCTCCGAGGAAGAGGTGGTCGACGGCCTGGCCGTGGGCAACGCCTACACCGCCTCGTCGCTGGACTCGCCGGCCCCCGAGGACGACGGCGGCGAGGGCTCGCTGGCCGACCGGCTGGGTTACGAGGACACGGCGCTGGAAGGCGTCGAGTACCGGGAATCGCTCAAGCCGCTGCTGGCCAAGCTCCCGGCGCGCGAGCGCCAGATCATCATGCTGCGGTTCTTCGCCAACATGACCCAGTCGCAGATCGGCGAGGAGGTCGGCATCTCGCAGATGCACGTCTCCCGCCTGCTGACGCGTACGCTCGCCCAGCTCAGGGAAGGGCTCATCGCGGACTGAGTCCGGAGGTCCGGACGTGTCTCACCGCCGGCCGCCGGGTCCCCTCGGCGGCCGATGCGCGTTCCCGTGCGGCGCCGCCCGCAAACCGAAGCGCCGCCCCTCACGGATCAGCGGATCAGCGAGGGAGCGGCGCCAGGACGGATGCGGTCGGGGAGCGGGCGGGACGGCGTAACGGGTCGGGTCAGCCGAGCGCGAGCCAGGCGACCGCGCCGAGCACGATGACCACCGCGACGATTCCTGCGATCAGTCCGGTCCTCGGGCCGGAGGACGCGGCGGCGGCGGCGGGCTGCCGGCGCTGCGGTTCGCCCTCGTCGACGAAGGCGCGGAACATCTGGGTGCTGCCGGCCGGGTCGTAGGAGCCCTCGGGACCCTGCGGTGCGTGGGGATTGTGTGCCATGTCGCAGGACCCTAGCGAATTCGGGCGAACGGCCCAACCCCCGGGCGCCGCCCGCCGATCCGCCACCACTGTGGCGCAGACCACAACACCGCCTCCTTTACCGCATACCCTGCGGTCTTGACCAGTACCCGGCGCGCCCTTTTGCGTTCCTTTACTTCCGCAAGCCCCTTTTCGTTTGCCTGCAGCAACCAACGGCTTCTATGGTTGCCCTAAGCAACAAGATGACCGGTGAGACCGTCTGGGGGTCCCGTGGCCGCACGGAGTCAGTACGAAGAACTGGCCCGGCAGCTGAGCGCCATCGGGGCCGTCAAGAGAGGTCTCGCCCGCATCCTGCCCGCCGAATGCCCCGGTGGCTCCGCCGCCGTGCTGACTCTGCTGAGCCGGCACGGGGAGATGCGGATCAGCCGGCTGGCCGAGCTCCTCGCGGTTGACATGTCGGTGACCAGCCGACACGTCGCCCACGTGGCGGAACGGGGCTGGATCGAACGGTTCCCGGACCCGGCGGACAGGCGCTCCCGAATCCTGCGGCTGACCCCCGCGGGAGAAGGGGTGCTGGAGGACCTCTACCGCCGGTCGACCGAGATGTTCGCCTGCCATCTTCAGGATTGGTCCGACGACGAGGTCGGACAGCTCAACACGTTGCTGGCCCGGCTCCGCGACAGCTTCTCCTGCCGCGGCTCCGGAGGATGCGCCTCCGGAAAGCACAGCGGCGACTGCCGCGCCCGCCGGACCGACAGCCATGACGGCTCGTACACCCGTACACCCGCGTAACAGAAGCAAAGACAAGGACTTACATGGCTACGACCACACCAACCGGTGTGCGGGGCGGCCACGCCAAGCACGGAGGCCACGACGCCTCCGACGGCACGCCGATGACACACCGGCAGATCATGGAGGCACTGGCCGGGCTGATGCTCGGCATGTTCGTCGCGATACTGTCGTCGACCGTCGTCTCCAACGCCCTGCCGGAGATCATTTCCGACCTGGGCGGTGGGCAGAGCGCCTACACCTGGGTCGTCACCGCCTCGCTGCTGGCGATGACCGCGACCACGCCCCTGTGGGGCAAGCTGGCCGACCTCTTCAGCAAGAAGCTGCTGGTCCAGATAGCCCTGGTCATCTACGTCGCGGCGTCCGTCGTCGCCGGTCTCTCGACCAGCGCGGGCATGCTGATCGCCTGCCGTGTGGTGCAGGGCATCGGCGTCGGCGGCCTCTCCGCCCTCGCCCAGATCGTGATGGCCGCGATGATCGCCCCGCGCGAGCGCGGCCGGTACAGCGGCTACATCGGCGCGGTCTTCGCCGTCGCCACCGTCGGCGGCCCGCTGCTCGGCGGCGTCATCACCGACACCAGCTGGATGGGCTGGCGCTGGTGCTTCTACGTGGGTGTGCCGTTCGCGGTCATCGCCCTCATCGTGCTCCAGAAGACCCTGAAGCTCCCCGTCGTCAAGCGGGACGTCAAGGTCGACTGGACCGGCGCCTTCTTCATCAGCGCCGCCGTCTCGCTGCTGCTCCTGTGGGTGACGTTCGCGGGCGACAAGTACGACTGGATGTCCTGGCAGACCGGTGTGATGCTCGCGGGCTCCGTGGTCCTCGCGCTGCTCTTCGTCTTCACCGAGTCCCGCGCCAGCGAGCCGATCATCCCGCTGCGGCTCTTCCGCAACCGGACCATCACCCTCGCCTCGCTCGCCTCGCTGTTCGTCGGTATCGCGATGTTCGCCGGCACCGTCTTCTTCAGCCAGTACTTCCAGCTGGCGCGCGGCAAGTCGCCGACGATGTCCGGCGTGATGACGATCCCGATGATCGGTGGTCTGTTCATCTCCTCGACCGTCTCGGGCCAGATCATCACCAAGACCGGCCGCTGGAAGGCGTGGCTGGTCACCGGTGGCTTCCTGGTCACCGCCGGCCTCGGCCTGCTCGGCACGATCCGCTACGACACGACGTACTGGCACATCGCGGTCTTCATGTTCGTGATGGGTCTCGGCATCGGCATGATGATGCAGAACCTGGTGCTCGCCACGCAGAACCAGGTGGACCCGAAGGACCTCGGTTCGGCCAGCTCCGTCGTCACCTTCTTCCGTTCCCTCGGTGGTGCGATCGGCGTCTCGGCGCTGGGCGCCGTCATGGCGAACCGCGTCACCCACTACGTCAAGGACGGCCTCGCGGACCTCGGCCCGCAGGGCGCGGCCCTGGGCCACGGCGGCACCGGCGGCGGGGGCATCCCCGACCTGGACAAGCTGCCCGCCCCGTTCCGCACGGTCATGGAGGCCGCCTACGGGCACGGCGTCGGTGACGTCTTCCTCTACGCCGCTCCGGCCGCGCTGCTCGCCTTCCTGATCACGCTGTTCATCAAGGAGGTCGCGCTGAGGACCCGGGCCGCGGGCGACGCCCCGGCGCAGGCCGAAGCGCCCGCCGAGGCCCCCGCCGAGACCGTCACCGAGGCGGTCTCCGAGGGCGCCGCCGGGGTCACCGCCGTCGCCACCGAGGCGGCCCCCGCCGCCGGGACCGAGGCCCCCGTGGACCTGGCCGAGGGCGGCACCCCCGTCCGCGGTGTGGTCCGGGGCGCCGAGGGCGCGCCCGTGGCCCGGGCGGCCGTCACGCTGATCTCGCTCGGCGGCCGGCAGCTGGGCATCGCCGCGGCGCAGGCCGACGGGAGCTACGCGCTGGCCGCCCCGGGCGCCGGTTCCTACGTCCTGATCGCGTCGGCCGACGGCTTCCAGCCGCAGGCGTCCACCGTGGTCGTCGGCGACGAGGCGCTGGCGTACGACATCCTCCTCTCGGGTACGAGCGGCCTGGCCGGCACCGTGCGCGCCGCCGAGAGCGGCACCCCGGTCGCGGACGCCATGGTCATCGTGACCGATGTGCGCGGCGATGTGCTGGCCACCGGGAAGTCCGCCGAGACGGGCGACTTCACCTTCGGCGAGCTGGTCCCCGGCACGGTGACCGTCGCCGTCAACGCGGCCGGCTTCCGCCCGCTGGCCCTGCCGGTCGAGGTCGGCGGCCAGGGTGTCACCCGGGTCGAGGCCGCGCTCCAGGCCGGTGCGCTGGTCCAGGGCGTCGTGCGGGCCGGTGCGAGCCGCCGCCCGCTGCCCGACGCCCGGGTCACGCTGGTCGACGCGGCCGGCAACGTGATCGCCACCTCGACGACCGGGGAGGACGGGGCGTACGCCTTCGCCGACCTGGACGCGGGCGAGTACACGGTCATCGCGACCGGCTACCCGCCGGTGGCCGGTGCCCTGACGGTGGCCGGTCACGGGGTCGACGGCCACGACATCGAGCTCGTCCACCCGGGCGAGTGACCCACGCGGTCCGGGGACAGCCCCCGGACCCGTGCAAGACCCCTGGCGGGGGCGGCGTTCTTCGAGCGGAGGCGCCGCCCCGGCCGGCGGAAATGGGCCCCGGCGGCGGGGACGGCAGGCAGGGGACGGCCTGCCGTCCCCGCCCCGGGGCCCGACTCATTGAGTGACCCGGTCCGGCGGACGGACGGGTCATGAGCAAGGAGAGAGAACGGGATGGGACTTCGCGCACAGGTACGGACGCGGGACGGCTGGGCCGTGCAGCACGCGGTCGTGACGGTCACCGACATGACCGGCACGCAGGTGCTGCGCGCCTCCGCCGACGAGACCGGGGCGGTACGGGCCGACACCCCGCTGGCCGCGGGCGCGTACACGGTGATCGTGACGGCGGTCGGGTACGCCCCCGCCGCCTCCACCGCCCTCGTCACGGCGAGCGGCACCGCCGACGCGGGCACGGTGGTGCTCGGCCGCCAGGGCGGCGTCGAGCTGCCGCCGCCGGGCACCTGGTCGCTGGACCCGGCGCACTCCTCGGTGGGCGCGGTCGCGCAGCACCTGGGGATCTCCAGCGTGCACGGCCGGTTCACCGAGTTCGGCGGGCGCGTCGAGATCTCCGAGGACCTCCAGAGCTCCCGCGTCGAGGCGGTCATCGAAGCGGCGAGCATCGACACCGGCAACGGCATGCGGGACAAGCACCTGCGCTCCCCCGACTTCCTGGACACCGACCGCTTCCCGGAGATCACCTACCGCTCCAGCGGGCTGACCCCGGCCGGGCCCGACCGCTGGACCGTGCACGGCGAGCTGACGATGCGCGGCGTGACACGGCCCGTCGACCTCGACCTGAGCTACCTCGGCACCGGCCCCGACCCGTGGGGCGGGGTGCGCGCGGCGTTCAGCGCGACGGCCGAACTGCGCCGCGAGGACTTCGCCATGAACTACAACCAGGTGGTCCAGGCGGGCATCGCGGCGATCGGCACCACGCTCCGCGTCGAGCTGGACATCCAGGCCGTGCAGGGCGATTCCCTGCCCGCCGTCTGACAGGCCTCCACCGTAGGGTCGGTTCCATGGCACCCAACATCGCAACGAACACCGCCGTGGAACTCGACGCACTGCTTGACTTCGTACGGCCCCGGCACCGGGCAATCCTGCTGACCACCCGGGCCGACGGCCGCCCCCAGGGCTCCCCGCTCACCTGCGGCGTGGACGACGCGGGCCGGATCGTGGTCTCCACGTACCCGGAGCGCGCCAAGACCCGCAACGCCAAGCGCGACGCACGCGTCAGCGTGATCGTCCTGTCGGACGACTGGAACGGGCCGTGGGTCCAGATCGACGGGTCGGCCGAGGTCATCGACGCGCCGGAGTCGGTCGAGCCGCTGGTCGAGTACTTCCGGAACATCTCCGGCGAGCACCCCGACTGGGACGAGTACCGGGCGGCGATGGTGAAGCAGGGGAAGTCGATCATCCGGATCACCCCGGAGCGCTGGGGCCCCGTCGCCACCGGCGGCTTCCCGGCCCGCCTCGCCCCGTGATCGCCCCCGCCGTGCTGGACCGGGCCCGGATCGTCGCCGGGCCCGAGGTCGGCGAGGCCGCCGTGCGCCAACTGGCGGCGGCCACCGGGCGCGCCGTCGAACGCCGCCTGGGCGAGGGCCCCTTCGTGTACGTGGGAGCCTCGCTGCCCGACGCGGTGCGCGGGGCGGACCTGGTCTGGTTCCACAGCGTCAACGCGGGCACGGACGCCCTGCTGCGCTCCGGGCCCTGGCCGGACGGCGTGCTGCTGACCCGGACCGTGGGACGGATGGGCGAGCGGATCGCGCAGTACGTGCTGGGCTGGGTGCTCGCGGAGTGCCAGTCGGTCCCGGAGTTCGCCGCCCAGCACGCCCGCGCCGAGTGGCGCCGCATCGACTCCGAACTCGTCGCCGGACAGACCGCCGTGGTGCACGGCATCGGCCGCATCGGCTCCGCCGTCGCCACGCTGCTCCGGGCCTGCTCCATCCGGACCGTGGCCGCCGCCCGCACCCCGCGCCCGGTGCCGCCCGGCTTCGACGCGGTGGTCCCGGCGGACGAACCGGTGGCCGCCCGCTGGGTGGTCGCCGCGCTCCCGCTGACCGGGGCGACCACCGGCTACTTCGGGGCGGACCGGTTCGCGGCGATGGGCGGGGCGACGTTCCTCAACGTGGGGCGGGGGGCGACGGTGGATCTGGGGGCGCTGGAGGGGGCGCTGCGCTCCGGGGCGGTGGGGCGGGCGGTGCTCGATGTGCTGGCCGACGAGCCGGCGGCGCCCGGGGACGCGTGCTGGCGGCTGCCGCGTACGGTCGTCACCTCGCACTCCGCGGGGATCACGGCGGACGAGGACATCGTCACGGACTTCGCCGCGTGCCGGCGGGAGGTGGCGGCGGGCCGGGTCCCGGCGCTCACGGTGGACACCGCCCGGGGCTACTAGCGCGGTTACCGGGCGCGCTCCCGCATCGCGTCGATCCCCGCGATCAGCAGGTCCAGCGCGAAGGCGAAGTCGCGCTCGCGGGTGTCCTCCACGGCGGCCCCGCCGCGTGCCGCCGTCAGGCCCGGCGAGCCCTCCACGAAGCCGTCGAGCCGGGGCTGCTCCTGGATCGCCGCCATCGCCTGCCGGACGTACTCGTCCTGGGTGAGCCCCGCCTCCGCGCTCCGCCGCGCGAACCGGCCCTCGGCCGTGCCGAATCCGTACACGAACTGGAAGACCGCCGACAGCGCGCCCCCGTGGTCCTCCGGCGGCAGCCCGGTCGCCCGGATCACGTCCCGCACGGTGCGGGTCACCAGCAGCGCGTGCGGCCCGAGGTTGAGGAACCGGCCCACGAGCGGCGAGACCCAGACGTGCCGCACCAGCAGCCCCCGGTACGCCGCCGCCACCGCGCGCAGCCGGTCCTGCCAGGGGGCGTCGGCGTCCGGCGGCGCGATCTCGGCGTGCACCGCGTCCAGGGCCAGTTCCAGCAGGTCGTCCTTGGTGTCCACGTACCAGTAGAGGGACATGGCCGTCACGTCCAGCTCGGCGGCCAGCCGGCGCATGGAGAACTTCGCCAGGCCCTCGGCGTCCAGCAGCCGCACCGTGGCCTCGGTGATCCGCTCCCGGCCGAGCCCGGCCGGCTGGTCCGTGCGGCGGGAGCGCGCGGGCTGCCGGGGCTCCAGCCACACACTGGAGCGGACGGGGTTCTTCACGCGGTCGGCCGCGGACACCATGGCGCACTCCCTCGTCTCGCCGGCGGAACGTACGGACCGGCCGCCTGCCGCGCACCCGTGAAACGGAGGCGTACGGTCCGGCGCGTCCCGCCCGATGCTATGCCGCTGCCGCGCCCGGACCGGCCGGACATCGGGGTGGTTGGGGCGTACAAGCGTCTTCTCGTGGGTACGGTGCCGGTCGCCGCATCGGATTACGACCTGCCCCGGAAGCTGGAGTGATATGTCACTGCGTCGTCGTACGGTGGAAGTCCTGGTGGCCGCGGGATTGCTGGGGGCCGCGCTCGCGCCTCCGGCCACGGCGGCGGAGCACGGGCAGGCGCCCGGGCGGTCGGTGCCGCTGCGCGTCGCCACGTACAACATCCATGCCGGGGCCGGCATGGACAACGTCTTCGATCTCGACCGGCAGGTGGCCGCGCTGCGCGCCCTGGACGCGGATGTGATCGGGCTCCAGGAGGTGGACGTCCACTGGGGCGACCGCAGCCAGGGGCGGGACCTGGCGGCCGAGCTGGGCCGGCGGCTGGGGATGCACGTCTCCTTCGCGCCGATCTACAGCCTCGATCCGGTGGCGGAGGGCGGGCCCCGGCGGGAGTTCGGCGTCGCCGTGCTGTCCCGGTACCGGATCGTGAGCGCCGAGAACCACGACCTGACCCGGCTCTCCACGCAGGACCCGGACCCGGTCCCGGCGCCCGCGCCCGGCTTCGGCGAGGTGGTGCTGAAGGTGCGCGGGCTGCCCGTCCATGTGTACGCGACGCATCTCGACTACCGGGGCGACCCGTCCGTCCGCGTCGCCCAGGTCGCGGACACGCGCCGGATCATGGCGGAGGACCGGGCGCGCGAGCGGCGGCCGGTGCGGCAGATCCTGCTCGGCGACTTCAACGCGCCGCCGGCCGCGCCGGAGCTGGCGCCGCTGTGGAAGGAGCTCACCGACGCCGAACCGGGCGGGCCGACGTACCCGGCGCTGAATCCGGTGCAGCGGATCGACTACGTGGCCGTTTCGAAGGACACCGTGCGGGTACGCGGCGCGGCGGTGGCCGAGGAGTCGCTCGCCTCGGACCACCGCCCTGTCGTGGCCGACCTGTTGCTGCGGCGCTGAGTTCCCGGGCCGTCAGCTGCCCGTCTTCGGCTGGGTGAGGTCGTAGAAGGTGGCGCTGCCCGCCGTCACCTCCGTGAAGTTCTCCTCCACCCAGGACGAGATCTGCGAGGCGGTGCCGCTGCCGCCCATGCCGCCGCCCATTCCGCCGCCCGAGACGAAGTAGTGGACGCGGCCGTCCTCGACGTACTCCTTGAACTGCGCGAGCGTCGGGGACGGGTCGCTTCCGTTGAAGCCGCCGATCGCCATGACGGGCTCCTCGGTGGCGAGTTGGTAGCTCGCGGCGTTCTGGGAGCCGATGGCCGCCGCGGCCCAGGTGTAGTCGTCGGCGTTCTTCTCCAGGAGCGCCTTGGCCTGGGAGCCGACGGACGCGCCGTTGAGGAGGCCGCCCATGCCGCCGCCGCCCATGCCGCCCGGTCCGCCGCGCTCGCCCGTGGTGGGCGCGGTGCCGCGTCGGCCGTTCTGGGTGGGGGGTTGGCCCTGGTTCTGGCCCTGGTTGGGCGGGGTGCCGGTGGGGGGCCGGCCCATGCCGGTGCCCTGCTGGGTGGTGCCGCCCTGCCCCGGGGGCATGCCGCCGCCCGGTCCGCCGCCGCCCGGTCCGCCGCCCCGGCCACCGCCACCGCCGCCCGGTCCGCCCATGCCGCCGCCCGAGGCCGGGCCCGCCGTGACGATGGAGCCCTGGTGGCCGGTGTTCAGGGTGCTGACGGTGTACGCGGCCGGCCCGGCGAGCGACGCGGCGAAGCCCAGCACCACCGCGACCAGGGCCAGTCGGCGGCCGATCCGGGCCGCGAGCAGCAGGCCCACCGCCGCCACGAGTCCGGTGACGAGGACGGCCGTCCGCAGCCACGGCTGGTAGTCCGGGGTGCGGCCGAGGAGCACGTAGGCCCAGTACGCCGTCACCGCCACGGTCCCCGCCAGCGCGGCGCCCGCCCACCAGCGGGCCCGTTCCTCCCACAGGACCGTGACGCCCATGCCGGTCAGCGCGGCCAGGTAGGGCGCCAGGGCCACCGTGTAGTACTGGTGGAAGATTCCGGCCATGAAGCTGAACACGGCGGCCGTCATCAGCAGCGAACCGCCCCACGCGAGGAACGCCGCCCGCGCGGTGTCCGTCCGCTTCACGCGCCAGGTCAGCCAGATCCCGGCCACGAGCAGGATCAGGGCGGCGGGCAGCAGCCACGAGATCTGGGCGCCCACCTCGGAGTTGAACATCCGGCCGATTCCGGTCTCGCCCCACTGACCGCCGCCGCCCGGACCGCCCCCGCCCCCGACGCTGCCGGTCTCCTCGCCGTTGATCCGGCCGAGCCCGTTGTAGCCGAAGGTCAGCTCGAGGAACGAGTTGTTCTGCGAACCGCCGATGTACGGGCGTGAGGAGGCCGGCCACAGCTCGACGGCCGCCACCCACCAGCCGCCCGCGACGACCATGGCGAGCGCGGACAGACCGAGCTGCCCGAACCTCCTGCGTACGGGAACCGGCGCGCACACCGCGTACAGCACGGCCAGCGGCGGCAGGATCAGGAACGCCTGGAGGGTCTTCGACAGGAACGCGATTCCCACCGCGACACCCGCCCACACCAGCCACTTCGTGCGGCCCTTCTCCATCGCGCGCAGCACGCAGTAGACGGTGACCGTCATCAGCAGCGCGAGCATCGCGTCCGGGTTGTTGAAGCGGAACATCAGCGCGGCGACGGGCGTCAGCGCGAACACCGCCATGGTGATGAGCCCGGCGGCGGCACTGAAGCGGCGGCGCACGGCCGCGTACAGCACCCCGGCCGTCGCGGCGGCCATCACCACCTGCGGGGCGAGGATCGCCCAGGAGCTGAGCCCGAAGACCCGCACCGAGAGGGCCATGGGCCACAGGGTGGCCGGCGGCTTGTCGACGGTGATGGCATTGGCCGCGTCGAGCGAGCCGAAGAAGAACGCCTTCCAGCTGCGGCTGCCGGCCTGCACGGCGGCGGAGTAGAAGGAGTTGGCGTAGCCGGAGGCGCTGAGGTTCCAGAGGTACGCCAGCGTGATGGCCAGCAGCAGGGCCAGGAACGCGGGACGCACCCAGGGCGCGTCCTCGGTCCGGCCGCGCCAGGTCCGGCGGAGCAGCGAGGCACCGGCCCGTGCGTGCCCCGGGGGTGTGTCCGGCCGGGCGGCCGGCGCGTAGGCGGGGTCGAGCGTGGTCATCGGACGTTCCTCGGGTCGGGGGTGGTTTCGGTGGCGTGCGGCGCGGGAACGGCGGCTTCGCGCACGGGGTTTGCCCGCTCCCGGTCCGGGAAGACCCAGGCACGGAAGAGCAGGAAGCGCAGCACCGTCGCCGCGAGGTTGGCCGCGATGAGCACCGCGAGTTCGGTGCTGTGCGAGGGCGAGCCGGAGGCGGCGCCCAGGGCCGCCAGCGAGCCGCTGGTCAGGGCGAGCCCGATGGCGAAGACCACGAGGCCCTGTGCCTGGTGACGGACGGCGCCACCCCGCCCTCGTACCCCGAAGGTGAGCCTCCGGTTGGCGGCGGTGTTCGCGACGGCCGAGACGAGGAGCGCGGCCCCGTTGGCGAGCTGGGGCCCGGCGCCGAGCCGGAAGAGCGAGTACAGCGCCAGGTAGAACAGCGTGGACAGGGCGCCCACGACGCAGAACCCGACGAGCTGCCGGGCGAGCCCGCCCGGCACCCCGCCGATCGCCCGGTCGCGCGGATCGTCCCCGAAGGGCCGTGCCAGCCGGTCCAGCGGGAGCGCGCCGACGGCCAGCGCCCGCCCCACCCGCCACACCCCCTTCAGGTCCTCGGTGGCGGTCCGCACGATGTGGACCGTGGAGTCGGGGTCGTCCACCCAGTCGACGGGCACCTCGTGGATGCGCAGCCCGGCCCGTTCGGCGAGCACCAGCATCTCGGTGTCGAAGAACCAGCCGGTGTCCTCCACCATCGGCAGCAGCCGCTGCGCGACCTCCCGCCGGATCGCCTTGAACCCGCACTGCGCGTCGCTGAACCGGGCGGCCAGCGACGAACGCAGGATGATGTTGTAGGCCCGCGAGATGAACTCCCGCTTCGTCCCCCGCACCACCCGCGAACTACGCGCGAGGCGGGAGCCGATGGCCAGGTCGGAGTGCCCGGAGATGAGCGGCGCCACCAGCGGAAGCAGGGCGTTGAGGTCGGTGGACAGGTCCACGTCCATGTACGCGAGCACCGGCGCGTCCGAGTGGGTCCACACGGTACGCAGCGCCCGCCCGCGCCCCCTCTCCTCCAGCCTGAAGGACCGCACCCTGGGCAGCGAGCGCGCCAGCCGCTCCGCCACCTCGGGCGTCCGGTCGGTGCTGGCGTTGTCGGCGACGGTGATCCGGAAGGCGTACGGGAAGGTACGGGCCAGGTGCTCGTGCAGCCGCAGCACGCACGGTTCGAGGTCCTTCTCCTCGTTGTAGACGGGCACCACCACATCGAGCACGGGCGCACCCGCCGCGCCCCCCACCCCGGCCAGGAGGTGGTCCCGGGCCGGCAGGGCGCTCCAAGGAGTCTCGGTTCGCATGCCGTCGACACTCGCGAACGGCGCTGTCACAGGCGTGTGGTGAGGCTGTGGCGCGCCTGTGGAACCGGCGGACGTGTGCTGCCGCGGCGGTTGCGAGGTGCTCGTCCGACGCGGGCGAGCGGCAGTTCACCGGCCGGCGTGAGAACCACTGCCGGCGACTGGGCGCGTGTCAGCGGGCGCCGGGCCCGATCGTGACGTACCGCGGTGCCACGGCTTCGAAACGCCGACCCGCTGGACGGGACGCACGGGCGTCCGGCCTCCGCCTTGCCCGGCCCTCGTCATCCGGCGGGGGCCGTCCACGCCCCCTCCACCGGCAGCCGCACCGCGAACACCGTCTCCCCCGGGACCGACCGCACCTCCACCGCGCCGCCGTGCGCCGCCACCACCGCCTGGACGATCGCGAGGCCGAGGCCCGTGGAGCCGGCGTGGCGGGAACGGGAGGCGTCGCCCCGGGTGAAGCGTTCGAAGATGTGGGGCAGGAGGTCCAGGGGGATGCCGGGGCCGTCGTCCTGGACCTCCACCGTGACCCACGGGGTGCCGGCGGCGGCCAGGACGCGGGCGGTGACCGTGGTGCCCGGCGGGGTGTGGCTACGGGCGTTGGCCAGGAGGTTGACCAGGACCTGGTGGATGCGGGTGGGGTCGGCGCGGACCGTCGCGGGGGCGTCCGGCAGGTCGAGGCGCCAGTGGCGGGCGGGCTCGGCGCGGTCCGCCGCGCGGGCGTCGCTCACCGCGTCCACGACGAGCGGCGAGAGGTCGGTGCTCTCGTACGAGAGCGGACGGCCGGCGTCCAGGCGGGCCAGCAGGAGCAGGTCCTCGACCATGCCCGTCATCCGCTGGGCCTCCGACTCGATGCGCCCGAGCGCGTGCCGGGTGTCCGGACCGGGGTCCTCGCCGCCGCGCCGGGTGAGTTCGGCGTAGCCGCGTATCGAGGCGAGCGGGGTCCTCAGTTCGTGACTGGCGTCCGCGACGAACCGGCGCACCCGCGTCTCGCTGCGCTGCCGCGCGTCCAGGGCCGACCCCACGTGCCCCAGCATCCGGTTCAGCGCCGCGCCGACCTGCCCCACCTCGGTGCGCGGGTCCGCCTCGGCGTCCGGGACCCGTTCGAGGAGCGCCACCTCACCGCTGTGCAGGGGCAGTTCGGAGACCCGGGTCGCGGTGGCCGCCACCCGGCGCAGGGGCCGCAGCGCGACACCGACCATCGCGGCGCCCGCGATCCCCGCCGCGACGAGCCCCGCACCGGTCACGCAGACCTCCACCAGGATCAGGGTGCCCAGCGCACGGCTCACCTCGGTGGTCGGGATGCCGACGAGCACCGTGGCACCGCCGCCCGCGGGCACCGCCCGCACCCGGTAGCCGTCCAGGCCGGGCAGCTCGACGTCGTGCGCACGGTCGTCGGCCGTGACCCCGGCGGCCGTCACGGCGTCCCGCTGGGCGTCGGTCAGCGGTTCGGTGTTCTCGCCGGCGTCGAAGCCGCCGTCCTTCACGACGGCCGAGTCCGTGATCTCCCCCCGCTCGACCAGCGCGCCGAAGGTCTCCAGCGGCTGGCCGCCCATGCCGATGAAACCGAGCGGATCACGCTCCGGGGACGCTTTCGGGCCGCCGGGCGCGGGAACACCCGGCGCCCGCTGCGCCCGGACCGCGATGTCCCGCAGCTGGTCGTCGAGTTTCCCGTACATGTAACTGTGGAACGCGATCGCGGTGACCGAGCCGATCACGGCGGCGACGACGGCGATCAGCGCCACCGCCGAGACCACGAGGCGGGTGCGCAGGGTCCACGGCCGCCGCATCGTGCTACTCACCCGGCTTGATCAGATATCCCGCCCCGCGCCGGGTGTGGATCATGGGCGAGCGGCCCGCGTCGATCTTCTTGCGCAGGTAGGAGATGTACAGCTCGACCACGTTGGCCTGGCCGCCGAAGTCGTAGTTCCAGACCCGGTCCAGGATCTGCGCCTTGCTGAGCACCCGGCGCGGGTTGCGCATCAGGAACCGCAGCAGCTCGAACTCGGTCGCCGTCAGGTGGATGTTCTTCCCGCCCCGGCTGACCTCGTGGCTGTCCTCGTCCAGCATCAGGTCGCCCACCACGAGCTGCGACTCACTGCGCGCCGCCGCCGTCCCCGACCGCCGGATCAGGCCGCGCAGCCGGGCCACGACCTCCTCCAGGCTGAACGGCTTGGTGACGTAGTCGTCGCCGCCCGCCGTGAGCCCGGCGATCCGGTCCTCCACGGCGTCGCGCGCGGTGAGGAACAGCACCGGCACGTCGGACAGTTCCCGCCGCAGCCTGCCGAGGACGGCGAGCCCGTCCATGTCGGGCAGCATCACGTCGAGGATGACCACGTCGGGCCGGAACGAGCGGGCCGTGCGCACGGCCGTCGCGCCGTCCCCCGCGCTGCGCACCTCCCAGCCCTCGTAACGAAGCGCCATCGACAGCAGCTCCGTGAGCGAAGCCTCGTCGTCCACGACCAGCACCCGCACGGGGGTACGGTCCGGCCTGAGCAGTTCGGTACGCCCCTGGGGCGAGGTCGTCGTCGTCATGCCGCCAGCCTGTGAGACGGCTCTGAGAGAGTTCTTTTCCGTTTCTGTGAATTCCCTGAGAAAGCCGCGGCGGGGCCCTCAGACGCCGAACAGCGCCTTCGCGTTGTCGTGGCAGACCGCCCGCAGCCAGTCGTCGCCCAGGCCGAGCCCTTCCAGCGCGTGCAGTTGGTGGACGTACGGATACGGGATGTTCGGGAAGTCCGTGCCCAGCAGGATGCGGTCGCCGAGGGCCGCGAGGCGGCCGCGCTCCGACGCGGGGAACGGGCTGAGCTCCTCGACGAAGTCGGTGAACGCCATCGTCGTGTCGAGCCGGACCTCCGGATACGTCTCCGCGAGCGTCAGGAAATCCGCGTACTCCGGCATCCCCATGTGCGCCACGATCAGCCGCAGCCGGGGATGCCGGGCGAGGACCCGGCCGATCGGGCCGGGGCCGGTGTGCTTGCCGGGGGCCGGGCCCGAGCCGCAGTGCGTCACGACCGGGATGCCCGCCTCCGCGAGCAGACCCCACACCGGGTCGAGCAGGGGATCGTTCGGATCGTACGCACCGACCTGGAGGTGCGCCTTGAAGACCCGGGCCCCCGCCTCGACGGCCTCCCGGACATAGCGCCCGGCGTCCGGTTCGGGGAAGAACGTCGCGGTGTGCAGGCAGTCCGGCGTCCGGGCCGCGAAACCGGCCGCCCAGTCGTTGAGCCAGGCCGCCATCCCCGGCTTGTGCGGGTACAGCATCGACGTGAAGCGGAGCACCCCGAACGAGCGGAGCACGGCGAGCCGTTCCGCCTCCTCGTGCCGGTAGGCGATCGGCCACTCCAGCCCGGTCAGCGGGCCCGCCGAGTCGAAGTACGCCCACACCTTGCGCAGGACCCGCTCCGGCATGAAATGCGTGTGTACGTCGATGAGCCCGGGCAGCCCGAGCCGCTGCCGGAACCGCGCCACGTCGTCGTGCTCGTCACCCATACGGCCGACCCTCTCAGAACAGCCCGTCCTGCGCCGCGCCACCCCCCACCGCGACGACCGGCACGCTCACCCCGGCCGCGCCCGCCGCCGCCGTCAGCGTCCAGCCGGTCATCAGCCGCGTGTCCACGACGACGAGGCCCTGCCCGCCCGCGTCCAGGTGGAGGTCGGGGCCGGCCGCCGCGACGAGCCTCCCCGCCACCGCGCCCCCGTCCACCAGGCCGGTCACCGCGCGGACCGGCCCGGACACCTCCCCGAGCCCGAACACCTCCGCGTGGTCCACCGCCGCGAACGGCAGCCGCTCCAGCGCCTCCGGCCAGCCGGCGCCCTCCAGGGCCGCCGCCCCGCCGTGGAGCGCCGCGACCTCGGCCACCCGCTCCGCCCGGTCCGGGAGGGCCGCCCGCACCTCCCGCTTGCGGGCGTACGGAATGCGGTCCGGGACCCCGAGCGCCGCCCGCAGCACCTCCTCGGCCCGGCGCGCCGCCATCAGCGGCCCCCGGCCCAGCCAGCTGAAGACCACCGCGCCCTGCTCCCGCAGCCGCGCCGCGCCCCGCTCCTCGGCGGTGATCCCCACCTTCACCATGCCGGGCCCGAACCACGCCAGATACACCCGGTACGTGCGGGGGTCGTCCGGGACCGTGTCGGCGGCCACCGAGTGCGCCCGGTCGAGCCGCCCGCACTCCGGGCAGCGCCCGCCCGTGCTCGTCACCGGCACCACGGCACCCAGCGGGCACGCGTTGCCCCGGGCCCCGGAGCAGCGCCGCTCGCCGGACGCCCGGAAGCCGAACTCCGTTCCGTACACCAGGGCGCTCGCCCGCGTCCGCGCCCCCTTGCGCCAGCCCAGCGCGGGGCCCTCCGAGCCCTCGGGCCAACGGAGGCCGGTGCACTGCCAGTCCATATCCGCACCTTAGGGGCGGGCACTGACAACGGGCCCTAGGATTTTGAGCATGACCCCGACCATGCAGGACGTGGACCGGTTCGAAGCGGCCAGGCCCCGGCTGGAGGCCATCGCCTACCGCCTGCTGGGCTCGGCGAGCGAGGCAGAGGACGCCGTGCAGGACACCTACCTGCGCTGGCAGGCCGCCGACACCGGGCGGATCGAGGTCCCCGAGGCCTGGCTGACGAAGGTCCTCACCAACCTCTGCCTCAACCAGCTCACCTCCGCCCGCGCCCGCCGCGAGACGTACGTGGGCGCCTGGCTGCCCGAGCCGCTGCTCGCCGGGGACCCCATGCTCGGCCCCGCCGACACTGTGGAACAGCGCGAATCGGTCTCGTACGCCGTGCTCACGCTCATGGAGCGGCTGACGCCGGGCGAGCGGGCGGTGTACGTGCTGCGCGAGGCGTTCGGCCATCCGCACCGGGAGATCGCGGAGATCCTGGACCTGAGCGAATCCGCCGTCCAGCAGGTTTACCACCGGGCGAAGAAGCACATCGCCGACGGCCGGACGCGCACCGAGGTGGACGAGGCCGCCGCCCGCCGGGTCATCGAGGAGTTCCTGCTCGCCGCCGCCGGCGGCCGTACCGAACCGCTCGTGGAGCTGCTGACCGCCGACGCGACCTCCATCGGGGACGGCGGCGGGAAGGTGCCCGCCCGCGCCAAGGCGTTCGAGGGCGCCAAGGCCGTCGCCACGTTCATGCGCGGCCTGCTCAAGCCGGGAAAGGCGAAGACCGCGCTCACGGGCGGTTCCGTCGAGCTGCACCTGACGCACGCCAACGGCTCCACCGCCGTCCTGGCGGTCGTCGGCGAACGGGTCATCGGCGTCATGTGCGTAGAGGTCACTCCGGAGGGAATCGCCTCGTTCCGCAACCAGGTCAACCCGGACAAGCTGGAGCGCGCGACCCGGCGGTGGGCGGCCATGGAACACGGAAAGCCGCTGCTCACAGCCTTCTGATCGCCCAGTGACCCAGGTCACACCTGTCTCCTGTCAGGAAAGCGCGGGCTACCCGGTTCAAGGGGCGAGAAACCACCCCGCAGGGGCGGACCCGCGCGAGACAGGAGCAGACACATGCAGCAGCACCGCGTCATCGTCCTCGGAGCCGGATACGCCGGAGCCATCGCGGCGGGCCGCGTCGCCAGGCGGCTGCGCCGCGAGGACGTCACCGTCACCCTCGTCAACGCGGAGCCCGACTTCGTGGAGCGCGTCCGCATGCACCAGCTCGCGGCGGGCCAGGACCTCAAGCCCCGCCCCTTCACCGAGATGTTCGCCGGAACGGGCGTGGAGCTGAAGGTCGGCCGGGTCACCGCCGTGGACGCCGACCGCAAGGCGGTCACCGTCGAAAGCGCGGACGGCGAGGAGCAACTGGCGTACGACACCCTCGTCTACGCCCTCGGCAGCACCCGGAACACCCAGAGCGTCCCCGGGGTCGCCGAGCACGCCCACGAGATCGCGAGCCGCCCCGGCGCGCTCCGGCTGCGCGACCGGCTGGCCGCCCTCGCGCCCGGCCAGTCCGTACTGGTCGTCGGCGGCGGGCTGACCGGCCTCGAAGCGGCGACCGAGTTCGCGGAGGCCCGCCCGGACCTCGACATCGCCCTCGCCGCGCGCGGCGGCCTCGGCGACTGGCTCTCGCCGGCCGGCCGCCGCCATGTCCGCAAGGCCTTCGACCGCCTCCGCATCACCGTCCACGAGCACACCGCCGTCGCGGAGGTCGGCCCCGGGCACGTCACCACGGCCGAGGGCACGTCGTTCCCGGCGGCGGTCACCGTCTGGACGACCGGCTTCGCGGTCCACCCGCTCGCGGCGGCCACCACCCTGGAGACCTCCGAGACCGGTCAGATCGTCGTCGACGCGACCATGCGCTCGGTCTCGCACCCCGATGTGTACGCCATCGGGGACGCGGCCCTCGTCGCCGGCCCCGGCGGCAAGCCGCTGCGGATGTCCTGCGCCTCGGGCGTCCCCACCGCCTGGCAGGCCGCCGACGCCCTCGCGGCCCGCCTCACCGGCACCAAGATCCCGTCCACCCCGCTGCGCTACTTCAACCAGTGCGTCTCCCTGGGCCGCAAGGACGGCCTCATCCAGTACGTCACCGCCGACGACCGCGCGGTCCGGGCGGCGCTGACGGGCCGCATCGCCGCCGTCTACAAGGAACTGGTCTGCAAGGGCGCCGCCTGGGGCGTGGCCAACCCGACAACCGGCCTGCCGACCCGCCGCCGACGGGTCGCGGTATCGGCCCCGTCCGCGCCGGTGGGGGCAGCCAAGCGGTGAGGGGGAGCCGGGCCGCCGCCCTTCCCGAGCCCGCCAGAACTACTCGTCCTCGGCAACCTCACTTGCAGCCTCCGGCGCAGGTACAGGCACCACGTTGACCCGCAAACACCCGTCCACGCCGAACAGGTCGATCAGCTGAGAAAGGTGGGCACGGGCCGCGCTGCGGCCAAGGCTCTCGTCGGTGCTCATCAACGCCCCTCCAGCTCAGCCCAGACAACCTTGCCCCAACGGCGCTCGTCCGCGCCCCAGTTGGATGCCACAGCTCCACCCCCAGATCATTCGCGAGCGCGTGCAGGGTAGGAAGGCGTGCCGACTGCTTCCGCCCCTGCTCAAGCTGCCTGATCACATCGACGGACACATCCGCCCGCTCGGCCAGCTCTTCCTGCGTCAGCGAGGCCAACCGCCGCAACCGCCGCAGAGTCCGCCCCAGATCATCGTTCGCCACGCAGCCACGGTACGCGCGAGCCCCACCTGTGACTCACCGATCAACAACCCACCGCGCATCAGCCGGCCAGGCCCCCGTCCCCACGATGCACTCCACGATCCGAAGCCCCTCCGCGAGTGGCACGGTGTCCTGGTCCGGGTACTCGTCGTCCTGCCCATTGGCCAGCACGAACCCATCGCTCTCTCCGTCGGCCCCGGGATCGACGGCATGCTCGCCGGGATCGCCCTCCCTGTCGAGCAACATCACCATGGCCCGCTCGCCATTGGTCACGAAGGCCAGCCACCGCCCCCGCGAGCTGCACAACCACGTCTCCAGTTGCCCACCGTCCACCCTGGCCCGCAGAGCCGAAGAAACGGCCTCGCTCGAAAGGGAAGGGGAACCGGCCTCGTCAATCACCCAGGACTCGATCACGCCCCCGACGATGTCACGCGGACGACAAACGCGAGAGGCCCCGGATTGCTCCGCCGCTGCACAGCTACTGCCGGCACGGAGACAAGGAGAACGCCTCATGACCCCGCCCGTACCGGTGACCATCCTCCCCGGCCCGCCGGCCTCAGCCCGCCGCGCCGCCCGTCGCAACCGCGTCGATCACCGCCGTCCAGGACCTCGACGTGATTGTGGAGAGCGCGGAGTGCTCCTGCGACGCCGGTGACGGCAACCCCCACTGACCGACACGATCCGGTCAACTCCGTTCAGGCCCCGACGTACCCGCGTCGGGGCCTGAGCCCTGCCCGGCCCACCGTTAGGGTGCCGCACGTGTTCTTCCACTGGGACTGGCTCCGGCCCCAACTGACCGCGCCGATCGTGCCGACGCTTGGTCCTGTCCACCCCGACGCCCTGACCCTCGGCATCTTCGAGGACAAACTGCGAGCGGCCGAAACCGGGACCTTCCTGCCCTACGACAAGGACCGGCGCTGGGGCGGCGAGAAGGACGAGAAAGTCCTCCGCGAAGACGTAGTGCACCAGCGCAAACACACTCTCAATCCCACGCTGACCAGGCGCGGACGCGGCAGTGTGAAGGTCTTCGCCTACGGGCTCTGCGACAGCGTCGTGGAGGAGGCCGCCGAACTGGCCGCGAAACTCGCGGCCGTGCACGATGTGGTCAGCGCCCGGGTCGTACGCCCCCTCGGCCCCGAGAGCACACACCCGCGAGGCACCCGCATTCAGCTGAAGGACTTCGCCGTCGGCCCCTGGGCCCCGACCCGGATGGCCCGGTCCGGGCCGTCACCGCCTGGCCGACCGCCGTGCAGGAGACCTTCGCCCAGTTCGCCGAGGCCATGGCGGGCGATGGCCTGGCCTTCCTCCACACCCGGATGCAAGCCGGCCAGTGCGGCCCGGTCCTCGCCGCCGCCATCGAAGACCGCATCGTGGGCGCGATCGGCCCGATGGAAGTACGCCCCGACGCGATCGGCTGCCCCCAGCTCATGCCCCAGTACTTCGCCGTCCTCCCCGAGGCCCGAGGCCAGGGCCTTGGACGCGTCTTGTGCCAGGCCGAAGGGCTGGCCTCCCTCGGCTTCACCCACACCACGTCGGTGTAACCGCGCACACGGAACCCCTACAACGCAAGAGGCCCGGACTCTCGTCCGGGCCTCTCACCTATGTGCACTCGGCAGGATTCGAACCTGCAACCTTCTGATCCGTAGTCAGATGCTCTATCCGTTAAGCTACGAGTGCTTGTGCTTCCGGGGTTTTTTCTGCCCCGTCGGCGTTGCGAGAACAACATTACATGACCTGCGCCGGGACGCGAAATCCATTAGCCACACCCCGCCTGAGCTGGGCAAACGCCCGGAGCGTGGCCGGGAACGGCCGAAGCCCCGGTCCTGGGGACCGGGGCTTCGGTGTGGTGCGGAGGCGGAGGGATTTGAACCCTCGATGGGGGGTAAGCCCCAAACCGCATTAGCAGTGCGGCGCCATAGACCGGACTAGGCGACGCCTCCAGCGCAACGCCCGCGCGAGCGCGAGTGGTGCGTGCAGATGATGACACAGCTACACGCTGCGCCACCAATCGCGGCCTACGGTACTAGGCGGTCGGCCGCGAGGGCAAAGCGGTTGCCGTGCGCAACGCCGGAGCGAGTGGCGCGTTATGCAGGGCGGGGCGCCGCCCCGCAGGTTCGTCCGCCACAGGAGTCCGCCATGATGCGCCGTCTCGCCCTGACCGCTGTCGCGTCCCTCGCCGCGCTGTCCGCCGCCGCGCCCGCCGCCTCCGCCGCGTCCGGGCCGCTCCCGTTGCCGCTGTCCCTGCCGCTCCTCCAGGACGACGGCGCGGGGACCCGGCTCACCGTGGTCGTCGCCGGGTCGGGGAACCCGGAGGCCGACGGCAGGTACGAGCTGGAGTGCGGGCCGGCCGGGGGGAGCCACCCGGTCGCGGCCCAGGCGTGCGAGCGGCTGGACCAGCTGGAGGGGGAGGGGGCGGACCCGTTCGCGCCGGTTCCCCGGGACGCGATGTGTACGCAGCAGTACGGCGGGGAATCCACCGCCCACGTCACCGGCACCTGGCACGGTCGCCAGGTCGACGCCTCCTTCCGGCGGACCAACGGGTGCGAGATCGCCCGGTGGAACGGTCTGCGGCCGGTCCTGCCGAACGTGCGGTGAGCGGCCCCGGGGCCCGTCGGCGGGTCACCGCGGCGCGCGGTGCGACTCGGAGCCGTACAACGTACGCACCACGCCTTGGTGAGAGCTCGCCCTCATCCGCAGTCCCAGGCCCCTCCCCTGCCTTTAGACTCCTGCAGTGACAGCTTGAGGCCCGAGGGGCAAGATGGGGCCGCTGTCGGCAAGGTGCGGTAATCAGGGAGGAAGCGTCGTCGTGAGCAGCAGGCCATCCCGAGGCGCTGCTCGCCTCGCAGCCATACTCGACGCCCTTCCGGACGGGCTTCTGCTCGTCAACTGCAACGGTACGGTCGTCAACGCCAACACCATCGCCCTCGAAATGTTCGAGTCGCCGGGCACCGCGCTCGTCGGCCGCGGGCTGCTCGATCTGCTGCCGGAGTTCGACTCCAAGCTGATCCCCGGGTCGATGCGCCGGCCCGAGGCTGCGGACGAGCGGGGCCGTACCAAGCCGACGCGCATGATCGCGCGCCGTACCGACGGCAACGAGTACCCCGTCGAGGTGACCAGCGCCAGCCTGGAGGACGGGCAGGCGGCCTACAAGGACGTCCAGGGCTCGTACGGAGGCGGCTACACCGGTGACGAGCTGCTGATGCTCGTCGTGCGCGACCTTTCCGGCACCGTCGACACCGAGGCCGAGCTGGCCCGTTCTCAGCGCCAGACCGAGATGATCCTGCGCGCCGCCGCCGAGGGCGTCGTCGGTACGGACACGGACGGCCGGGTCGTCCTGGTCAACCCCGCCGCCGCGCAGATCCTCGGCTTCCGGGCCAGCGATCTCGGCGGCCAGGAGCTGCACCCGCTGATCCTGCACTCGCGTGCGGAGGGCGAGCCCTTCCCGTACGAGGAGTCCCCACTCGCCGACACGCTGAAGTCGGGACGCAAGCACCGGGTGCGCGGGCAGGTTCTGTGGTCCAAGAGCGGGGAACGGGTGCCGGTCGACCTGACCACCGCGCCCGTCCGCGACGGCGACCAGCTCGTCGGTGCCGTGATGACGTTCACCGACCGCCGGCCCTACGAGGAGCTGGACAAGCGGCGCAAGGACGAGATCGCCGAGCTGACCTCGAGCCACACCGCCGCCGTCAGTGAGCTCACCGAGCGGCACACCGCCGAGCTCGCCGCGCTCGAGGAGGCCCACGCCGCCGAGCTGGCCGACCGCAGCGAGCGATACGCCGTCGAGCTGGAGGAACAGGCCGAGCGGCTGACCGATCTCACCGCCCGGCACACCCAGCTCACCGCCGTGCTCGGCGGGTCGCTGCGCGGGCCCCTGGAGGAGCTGCGCGGCGAGCTCTCCACCCTCGCCGCCGACCCGGCCGGCCAGCTGTGGCCCGAAGCGAACCAGATCCTGCACCACCTGGCCGCGGGCTACGCGCGCATGACGACGCTCATCGACAACGTGCTCGGCTACCAACGCCTCGACAGCGGCGCGGAAGTGCTGCTCAAGACCCGGGTGCTGCTCGACGGGGTCGTCACCGCCGGTATCGACGCCGCGGTCGAGCTGATCGGGCCCGGCCGCGCCCAGTTCGCGGTGCACGCCCCGCCGATCGAGGCCGAGATCGACGCCGGACGCCTGGTGACCGCCCTCGCGCACCTCGTCGCGGACGTCGCCGGCGTCGATTCGACCGGCAAGGCCCGTCTCGTGCCCGGCGGCGGTTACGTCGACTCGACCGTCGTGGTCGCCGCCGCCCAGCGCGGTGACGTCGTACGCATCGAGGTGCGCGGACCGTTCTCCGGGGGAGACCCGGTGCACGTGCCCATCGTGAGCGGCATCGTCCGCGCGCACGGCGGTGTGCTCCAGACGCACGAGATGCCGGGCATGAGCGGCAGCGCCTACGTGCTTGAGGTGCCGATCGGCGCGGGTGCGGGGACCGTGGCGCCCCCGGAGCCGGTGGTGGAGACGGCTCCTCCCGTGGCGCCCGAGTCCCTTCCCCTCGGGGAGACCGGTCATGCGGGCCCGGCGCCGGTGGTGTCGGACGCGCCCGAGGCGGGTAGGGGCCGGCGCCGCGCGCGGCGCTCCTCCACCGACGCCTTCCTGGAAAGCCCCGTGGGCGGCTCCGACGGCAGCGGCGAGCTCGAAGCGGCCCCGGGCGACACCGGCGCCGCCGCCCCGACCGGGCGCCGGCGTGCGCGCCGTTCCGCACCCGCCGCCGAGGCCGTGGGCCCGAACGAGCTGATCCCCGCCCAGCAGGCCGAGGGCTCCGGACGCCGTCGTGGACGGCCCAGCCCCGCGGAGACGGGCGCCCCGGGGCAGGCCCTCGCGCTCCCCGTGGCCGCCCCGTCGGAGGGGGCCGTGGTCACCGCCGCCGAGGGTGCGCAGGGTGGCCGTCCGCAGCTCGGACAGACAGTGCCCCCGCAGGGCGTTCCGGCCGGGGCGCAGGTCCCGGTCGCGGCCGGCGGGCACCGGGGGAACCCGGGGGACGAGGGCCGCCTCGCCCTCCCCCCCGTCGTGAACGCCGTCGAGTCCACGGCCCCCGCCGCCTTCTCGAACCTCGATGACGCCGCCCGCCCGGCGGCCACCTCCTCCGGCCCGGTGGTCGCCTCCTCCGGCCCGGTGGCTGCCTCCTCCGGCCCGGTGGTTCCTTCGTCTTCGCCGGAGCTGCCCGCCCCGGCACCGCAGCCGACCGGGCGGCGCCGCCGCGCCCTGGCCGCCGCCCAGGAACGGGCCGCCGCCGCCGAGGCCGGACCGCGCGTCCCCTTCGCCCTCCCGCCCGCCGACGCGGACCGGTCCCCGATTGCCGGGGGGCCGGACGGGTCCTTGGGCGCGGGGGTGCCGGGTGCGGTCGAGGTACCGGGTGCGGTCGGAGCGCCGGGCCCTGCCGACGCGCGCGAGGGCGCCGAGTCGGGTTCACACGGCATCGGCCTGGGTACGGACGCGGCCACCGCGGCCGGTTCAGACGGCATCGGCCTGGGTACGGACCAGGCCACCGCGGCCGGTTCGCACAGCATCGGCCTGGGTACGGACCAGGCCACCGCGGCCGGTACGCACGGCATCGGCCTGGGTACGGACCAGGCCGGGCCCGTCGCGTACCAGCCCGGGGCCGGGCTGCCCGGGGCCGCGGAAGCCGACCCCGACGCCCCCGCCGCCGCCCCGTCCGACGCCCCGGCCGGCACGCCGGAGCACGCCCCCGTGCCACCGCAGGGGCAGCCCGCCCCCACCGGCCGGCGCCGCGCCCGCCACGGGGACACCGGTGCGCAGGAAGTGCGGCCCGCACCGTTCGCACTGCCCGCCCCGGCCGTACCGCCTGCGCAGACCGCACAGGCCGTACCGCCCGCGCAGACCGCCCCGCCCGCCCCGCCCGCCGAAACCGCCCCGCCCGCCCCCGCCGACCTCGGGCTCAGCGCCCCGGGTGCCCCCTTCGCGCCCGCCGCCCAGCCGGGGCCGCCCGCACCGGGTGCCCCGGCCGACCAGCCGACACCGCCCGCGCACCCCGGCGCCTGGGGCGACGAAGACGCCTCCGGGCAGGGGCCCGCCGCGCCCGCCGCCGCGCCGGATACGCAGAGCACCGGACGTACGGCCCGCACCACCGGCACGGCCGCCCCCACCGCGGGCACCCCCGCCGGTCCCCCGGCCCGCCCTCGTACGCTGGCACCCGCGCCCGACGCGCGGCGGCAGCCGCTGCCCGCCGAGGCGCCGATGCCGGGCGGGGCGGACTCGACTCAGGGGCGTGCGTTCAGCGTGCGCACGCTGGGGCAGGGGGTGCCGTTCGCCCAGCACATCACCCACCAGCAGAACCAGACCCTGGGCGGCGGCAGCAGCGTCGGCCGGCGCCGCAAGCTGGCCGCGCCGCCGGAGCCCGAGCACGGTCGGGACGAGCGCCCCGCACCGCACCCCCCGGCCCCCGCGCCCCCGCAGCCGGGTCCCACGACACCCGCCGCCGCGCCCCCCGCCCCCACCGTGCACGGGCAGGGATCGGGGCAACTGCTCTCCGCGCCCGCGGCCGAGGGCCGCGCGTACGCCATCGGCGCGCCCGACGAAGGCGCGGCCGAGGGACCGGAGCCGCTGGACGGACCCGGTGGCGCGGTCGAGGTCGCCAACCGCCCGTCCCCGCAGCCGGTCGACGACGAGCTGCCCCCCGAGCCGCTCGACAACCCGCGCCGGCTCCTCGTCTGGCCCGCGCCCGACGTCTCCACGCAACAGGCCCTGAGCGACCGCGGCTACCGGCCGGTGATCGTGCACTCGCGCGAGGAGGTGGACGCGCAGATCGCGGCCTTCCCCGCCGCGCTCTTCGTAGACCCGTTGACCGGCCCGATCACCCGCAAGGCGCTGCAGTCCCTGCGGCAGGCGGCGGTCGCGGCCGAGGTGCCGGTGCTGGTGACCGCCGGCCTGGGCCAGGCCTCACGCGAGGCGGCGTACGGTGCCGACCCCGCCGTACTCCTGAAGGCACTCGCGCCGCGCGACAGCGAGCAGCACCCGCCGCGCGTCCTGCTGATCGAGGAGCACCAGTACATCGCCGCCGCGCTGACGGAGACGCTGGAACGGCGGGGCATGCAGGTCGCCTGCGCCGCGACGGACAGCGAGGCCGTCGCACTGGCGACCCGGATGCGGCCGAACCTGGTGGTGATGGACCTGATGCAGGTACGCCGCCGCCGGGCCGGAATCGTGGACTGGCTGCGCGCCAACGGCCGGCTGAACCGCACCCCGCTGGTCGTCTACACCTCGGCGGGCATCGACCAGGCGGAGCTGCCGCGCCTCGGCTCCGGAGAGACCGTGCTGTTCCTGGCGGAGCGCTCCACGAGCGACGAGGTGCAGTCCCGCATCGTCGACCTGCTGGCGAAGATCGGCACGAACTGACCGGCGTACGCACGCATACGACGAGGGCGGTACGGGAACACACCCGTACCGCCCTCGCTCTGTCCGGACTGCCGATCAGAGCCGCGTGACGTCCAGCTCGCCCTGCGCGTACTGCTTGCGGATGACCTTCTTGTCGAACTTGCCGACGCTCGTCTTCGGCACGGCCGGGATGACCGACCACCGCTCCGGCAGCTGCCACTTCGCGATGCCGGACTCGGCCAGGAACGCCCGCAGCGCCTCGTAATCGGCGGTGGCGCCCTCCTTGAGGACGACCGTGGCGAGCGGACGCTCACCCCACTTCTCGTCCGGGACGGCCACGACGGCGGCCTCCGCGACGTCCGGGTGGGCCATCAGCGCGTTCTCCAGTTCGACACTGGAGATCCACTCGCCACCGGACTTGATGACGTCCTTCGCCCGGTCGGTGAGTGTGAGGAAGCCGTCCTCACTGATCACACCGACGTCACCGGTCTTCAGCCAGCCGTCCTCACTGAACTTGTCCGCCGGCCGCAGCGCCTCGCCGTCCGCACCGCCGTAGTAGGCACCGGCGATCCAGGTGCCGCGCACCTCCAGCTCACCGGCCGACTCACCGTCCCACGGCAGGTGCTCGCCCGCCGGACCGACGAGGCGCGCCTCGACGCCCGCCGGGAAGCGGCCCTGGGTGACGCGGTAGGGCCACTCCTCCTCCGGGGTCAGTCCGGCGGGCGGGTTGGCCATGGTGCCGAGCGGCGAGGTCTCCGTCATGCCCCAGGCGTGGCAGAGGCGCACGCCCAGCTTGTCGTACGCCTCCATCAGGGAGGGCGGGCAGGCGGCACCGCCGATCGTCACGTTGGCCATCGAGGTGAGGTCGCGCGGGTTGGCGGTGACCTCGGCGAGCAGCCCCTGCCAGATGGTGGGGACGGCGGCGGCGTGCGTCGGGCGCTCGCGCTCGATCATGTCGGCGAGCGGGCCGGGCTGGAGAAAACGGTCCGGCATCAGCATGCTGACACCGGACATGAACGTCGCGTGCGGCAGTCCCCAGGCGTTCACGTGGAACTGCGGGACCACGACAAGGGTGGTGTCCTTGTCGGTCAGACCCATCGACTCGGACATGTTGACCTGCATCGAGTGCAGGTAGATCGAACGGTGGGAATAGACGACGCCCTTCGGGTCCCCCGTCGTGCCGGAGGTGTAGCACATCGCGGCGGCCTGGCGCTCGTCCAGCTCCGGCCAGTCGAAGCTGGTGGGGCGGCCGGCGAGCAGCTCCTCGTAGTCGTGCACGCGCACCGCCGCGCCGTCCAGGACGGAACGGTCGCCGGGACCCGAGACGATCAGGTGTTCCACCGACGTCAGCTGGGAAAGCAGCGGCGCGATGAGCGGCAGCAGGGAGCCGTTGACGATGACGACCTTGTCGTCCGCGTGCTTGACGACCCAGACCAGCTGCTCGGCCGGAAGGCGCAGGTTGAGCGTGTGGAGAACCGCGCCCATGGACGGGATGGCGAGGTAGGCCTCCACGTGCTCCGCGTTGTTCCACATCAGGGTCGCCACACGCTGGTCGGCGTCGATGCCGAGTTCGTCACGCAGGGCGTTGGCGAGCTGGCCGGCGCGCCGGCCGATCTCCGCGAAGCTGCGCCGGTGCGGCTCCGGCTCTCCGGTCCAGGTCGTGACCTGCGACTTCCCGTGAATCGTCATCCCATGCTTCAGGATGCGGGTGACAGTCAGCGGTACGTCCTGCATGGTGCTGAGCACGGCGTCCTCCCGGTGGGCGCTACGCGGCAGTAGGGTTCCGCTGATTCTGCGCACATACCACTTGGTATGTCACTACTTCCGGGGATACGAATCGATGTCACCCCGCAATGTCACACCGCCCGGCACCGGGTCGGAACACTCTGTTCCGCCTCGGTGGAAGCCGCCGCTCAGCGGTCGGAGGTGAGCTCCGGGTCCTGGCGGAGCTTGCCGAGCGCCCGGGAGACCGCGCTCTTGACCGTACCGACGGAGACCCCGAGCACCTCGGCGGTCTGCGCCTCGCTCAGGTCCTCGTAATAGCGGAGGACGACCATCGCCCGCTGGCGGGCCGGCAGCTTCAGGACCGCGCGCCACATCGCGTCGTGCAGCGACTGCCGCTCCGCCGCGTCGGGGCCGGGGACAGGCTCCAGCTCGGGCAGCTCGTCGCAGGCGAACTCGTCGACCTTGCGCTTGCGCCACTGCGAGGTCCTGGTGTTCAGCAGGGCCCGGCGGACATAGCCGTCGAGGGCGCGGTGGTCCTCGATCCGGTCCCAGGCGACGTAGGTCTTGGTGAGCGCCGTCTGCAGCAGGTCCTCGGCGTCGCTCGGGTTGGCGGTGAGGGAGCGCGCCGCCCGCAGCAGCACGGGACCGCGCGCCTGCACGAACGACGTGAAGGAGGGGTACGGGAGGCGCGGCGCCGCCGCCGTGCGCGCGGCGTGCGCGGCACGGCCGGGGACGCCCGGCGTACGCGCCGGCGCGTGAGTGCGTACCGGTGCGGCTCCCCTGCGGGTGCCCGTGCGGACTGGCGTGGTCATGGCTCCACGCTAGAAGCGGGGCCCGCTCCCCAAATCGCCCCCAGGTCCCGAAACCGCGTCCGCCTCAGGGTGTAGGACCGGACCCGCCTCCACCTCCTGTAGGTGGAGGGACCCGTGCCCGGGGCCTCGGGGTCCCCCTGAGGCAGACGGCGGACGGCCCGCCCGTTCGCCGGAGTGGCGTACGGGCGGGCCGTCGTGTGCGTCCGTCGCGGTCCGGCCCCCCGAACCGGGCCGTGAACGGCGCCGGGCTCACCAGAGGTTCGTGAAGTTCACCGCCAGGTTGTACGTGGACTGGTCGATGTCGGTGAAGGCGGCCCCGTTCACCTGCGCGGAATTGCTCTGGTTCGACGCTCCGGCGCCCGTCGCCTGCTGCTGCGAGGTCGAGGAGTTGCCCGCGTTGTCCCGGCCGACGCCGCTGCCGCTGATCGTGGCAACGCCCGCATTCGATCCGCTGCTCGCGAACGAGCCGTTGTCCGCCTGGGCCACTCCGCCGAGGAGAACGGCGGCCAGAGGCAGCGCGGCAACAACGGCGAGGGCACGAGCGGTACGGATGCTTGCCATGTCTGTTCCTCCAGGAACCGGAAGTAGGGCTGAGGCTGAACCCGGGCCGGCGGCCGACCGCCCGGTGCTGAGCACGACGTCGCGGACCGAAGCTGCCCACCGCCGTCCCGGCGAACCCACCCGCAGCTTCCAGTTCCCCCGCAAGCGTGAGGAGTCCGGGCCAAACCCCTGACCTGGGGCGAACTATGCGCCCAGCGCCCGCATGGGCGGCACCCGAAGAGGGAAGGGCGGAGCCGACCGGATTCGAACCGGCGTCCTCACGGTTTTGGAGACCGCGCGCGACGACCTCTGCGCTACGCCCCCGCCCCCACCGGCCATCCTAGAAGCACCGCACCCATGCCGACGGCCCCCGACCGGTTCGCCCGGTCGGGGGCCGTTCACCTGCGGTGGGTGTGGGATTTGAACCCACGGTGACTCGCGCCACGACGGTTTTCAAGACCGTGCCTAGCAAGCAACCCAAGCCGCCCTGAGCTGCACCTCTGCTAGGCGAGCCACCGTTAGCGTCTGACCTGGCCCGCGCATGGCCCGCAGCAGCGGCGACGCCCGTCATGTTGGGATGCCCGCGTAGAGCCCCGGTGAGGGACGACCGACCGGGTGAGCTACTGGCCCAACTGAGGCTGCGCAGGATCGTCCGTAGAGTCGCGCGGGGCGATCACACGCCGCGCGGGCTCAGGCGCTACCGGAGTCCAGCCGCCAGCGGTTGACTCCACCCGGTCGAGGAAGTCTTTGTGTGCTCGCTTAGTTGAGTCCAGCACCTCATGCCAAGTCTTCCTTGAAACCCTCACATCACTTTCAAGTGATGACAGCGAGACGGCGTTCATCCTGTCGATGTAGTCGACCACGAAGGTCAGTTTCCGGTACGGGAACTGTTGACCTAGGTCGGGATTCTCCTCCAGGAACCTGTGCAATGAGTCCAAGTAATTCATGGCATTGAGGAATTCCGCATCGGTCAGCTTATACCCCATGCGTTTGATTTCCACAATCCAGAGAATGCCAGAGTCGTGAAGCAACACGAAGTCCGGCTCCTTCGCCTTCCTCTCGATCGCAGAAGTGCTGATAGGAACACCGTACTTCTTGGCGTACCAGGCTTCGAAGCTAGCCCGCACTCGCTTCAGGGACTCGTTCATCCCCAGGGGCGTCCAC
This sequence comes from Streptomyces sp. 130, assembly GCF_007096885.1. GTDB lineage: Bacteria > Actinomycetota > Actinomycetes > Streptomycetales > Streptomycetaceae > Streptomyces. Next base: position 165,563 of record NZ_VJNO01000005.1, read on the forward strand.
TCGGGAGCGAGAAGCCAGGGGGCCTGTTCGATAAGTTCCTGAAGGGGCCTTTCCAGCGTTTTCCCATCAGAGATCAGCGCTTCGAGTTTAGCCACGACTTCGAGGCGTTCCGCAGCAACCTGACCGAGAGAGTACATCTCGGCAATATGCGCCTTCTGGAACAGATCCATGACTGCGTCTACCGTCGTCTCTGTTGTGTCAGCCACTTCCCTCAACGCCTGCAGGAGGCTGCGATGAGGACCGAGTGACATGGCTAGGTTGCCCAGCCGTTCAACATGTTCGGGGTTCTTGAGTGAATCGCGATCGGTGTCACGCACCAACAGCGCCGCCGCCTCCTTTACCGAATCTCGATATGCGGGATCTGACGGTGCTGCTTCACGCAGTTTTTGTTCCAACTGCGACTTTTCCAGAAAGTATCGCATCTTCTCTCGGCGCGCGAAATCCTCGCTGCGGCGAGCGAGTTCGCGGATGAGGTCCTGCCCCCAAGTACTTAGAGCTTCCCCAATGTCCGACGACCAGATGATGTCTTGCCTGTCGGATCGGATAAGATCCTCGTCTTCGTCCAGCCATTCCGCATGAAGCTCCCCCACGATATAGCTTCGCAGCTTGAATTCACCATGGAATCCAGCAGCGATACCAAAGTCTGCTGTTTGAGCTACAAACTTTCCGCGAGCATAGATGCGCACACCCGCCATATTGGCATCCTTATAAGGACCATCGCTGTACGCCACGTACCCCGTCACGGGGAGAAATGAAGAATCAAAAGGCACAGGACGATTATCGAGTTCGATCCGAGTGCCGTCCATGAGGTCAATTTTCAAGCGCCCTAGGGTAAACTCATCAGACACCTTGGATGCGTTCTTCACGCAAACGCGCCAGTCCGCGCGCTCCAGTCCGAACCTTGCAGCTAGCTGCCTGTTGAGCTCTTCCTTCGACGGGACACGCTTTCGGGAGAAGTCTCGAAGTTTGATGACCGAGCCCCGTTTGTCCGACCAAGTGCCGTTGAGGTCGCCGATCTCGGGGTGATAGTCACTATCCGTGTCGGCGAGCATGTCAGGCAGGTGGAGGATTAGATGAGAGGTGATGTACCCACGATCGGTCAGCTCGCCTCCGGTAGAGATCACCTCAACGGTTTTACAGATACCGAACGGTGCGAGTTTACCGATTCCCTTCCTTCCCATCACCGGGCGATTCTTTTCACGAGATTTGTCGCTTCCAGTGCGCGTCCTTCGATCCGCCCCCACTGTCAGGTAGTGACGATTAACCTCGCTTGGCGTCATTCCGTGACCGTCGTCTTGAATGACGACTTCGTAAGCAGCAGACAGGTGTGGAGCTTTGGGGTCATACAAGAAGGCACCCCAGGGAAGCGTTACAGTGACGTTCTCGGCGTCGGCATCGTAGGAGTTAGCGATCAGTTCGGCTAGGACTGCGGAAACGCGGTCATAAAGCTTGATACCCAGTTTATCAATCGTGAGCCGACTGATGCGCATTGTGTACTGGTGGCCAGATTCAGAGGCAGGGGCCTCCGGCGACTGCACTCCTCCCGCATCCCCTTCAGAAAGGCTCATAGGAAGCTGCTCGTGATTGACCGCATCCGACATTAGGTACCCCCCTAGGCGTGGCGATGTTGAATCCGACATCCTGCATGACGTTAGGTCAGCTTGCCTAGGGCGCACGCGGGTTGCATGCGGCGCACGCCATGGCCACGGGGCACCTAGTGGGCTAACATCCAGCCGTGACGAAGCCCACTGCCATCGACCTCTTTGCTGGCGCCGGCGGAGCGACCTTGGGGCTCGCGAAGGCTGGCTTCAGAGTCCTGGGTGCTGTGGAGATCGATCCAAGCGCTGCTGCGACCCACGCGAAGAACCACCCTGACTCCCAACTTTGGGAGTCCGACATCCGTTCGCTTCGTGCCACGAGCATGCGCAGGGAGCTGGGGTTGGCTCCTGGTGAACTCACCTTGCTCAAGACGTGTCCACCCTGCCAGGGCTTCTCATCCCTGGCCTCTGGCAGGGGCCTGACGGACCAGGAACGCAACGACCTTGTGATCCACACCGTGCGCTTCGTGCGGGCCTTTTTGCCTAGAGCCGTTCTGCTGGAAAACGTTCCAGGGCTGAGTAAGGATGCGAGGCTCGCCTTTGTACGAGATTCGCTCCACTCACTCGGCTACGCAACGCAAGTTTACGAATTCCAAGCATCTCGTTTCGGCGTTCCGCAACGCCGCAGACGACTCATCATGCTGGCAGTCAAGGGGAAGAGGAGTGCGCTACCTCTCGATATCGCCGAACTGATTTCGGAATTTGAATCTGCAGTATCGGTGCGGGACACTTTTACGGAACTACGCTCTTTTGCGCGATCGGACGACCCACTCGATCGTTACAGAAAAAGCTCTGATAAGGTCCGGCTTCGGATAGAAGCAATCCCGGAGGGAGGTGGCAGATTCGATTTGCCGGAAGAATATCAACTCGAATGCCACAAGCGGCTGAATAAGAGGACTGCCACGGCATCGTACGGACGGATCAAGTGGGATGGTCCAGCACCGACGATGACAACCCGTTGCACAACTCCGGCATGCGGTTCGTTCCTTCACCCCGAAGAACACCGAGGTATCACGCTGCGAGAAGCGGCAAGCCTCCAGACTTTCCCCTTTGATTACGATTTCGAAGGAAGCTACGGGGATATAGAACGGCAGATTGGCAATGCTGTACCTGTACGTATGGCGACCGTGTTGGGTCATGCAGTCAAACGCCTGGTGTTCTAGGGGCTTACGCATCTCCACACGAACAGTAATTCCATGTCCGGACATACCGCCGTGTGCTGCTACCCCACTGCCTGTGCGTCTACTCTGACTCGCTTTAGCCGTCACCCCCCTTCAGAGCCCCAACTACGGCGGCAGGATCGCCCTCGTATAGCAGGTGCGGTTCCTCTTTAGTGGGTGGGATGAAACGGGTGCGATAGCGCTGGAGATCGCTCTCCGCGAAGTAGATCGCGTTTGGATCATTGGCATGGAACTCGTTGCGCTTGCTGACCTCGCCCACAGTTCGTCATGGGTGGCTGCGAGGTAGACGAGCACGGGGACGGCGCCAACCTCGGAGGCAATGCCTTGCCACTTACCCCTGTCATCGGGAGTCCAGAAGCCGTGGTCGACAACCACATCGTGTCCAGCCTTGAGCTGGGCGCGAAGGTCTGCGGCCACATCTTCGAGCACAGGTCGCTCCAGAGTGGGGAAGATGCCCCGGGGGAAGTCGACTCCGTAGACGCCGTGTCGGCGGAACATTTCCTCGTCCGGGCACAGGCGGACGAATCCCCGATCCGTCAGGGCACGGGACAGTGTGGTCTTGCCGGAGCCTGGGAGTCCTGCCATCAGCACGCAGAACGGGGGGGGCGTGTGGGCGTCGCTTGCGTCATGACTCGCGAGATGGCTGCTGCCTCGGTTTCGGTTCCTGGCGCGGTGCTGCCGCCAGGTCTGGCCGTGAGCGGGGGGCGCCCTCTCGCCCTTCTGGCTCGTTCGCGGGTGTGGTGTTCGCACCTGTCACAGGGTGACCTCGGTTTCGGTGCGCCACGTACGGCCTGGCGCACCAAGGTCGACGCCGTACTCCACGACGGTGTCCTCACTGTCCAGGAACTTCGCGGTCATCACGACCACCGGATCGGCCGGCGGGTTCTCCGAGTCCAGCTTCAGAAGCAGCGCGTGCTCTGGCGTGAGACGGCTGGCCGATGCCGTGTCGATGCGGCGAGTGATCGGGTGGCCGGTTGCCTGCGCGATGAGCTGAAGCGACGTGCCTCCCGTCAGACGCTCGCTCTCTGCCAGCTGCGGCACCAGCTTCCCGTACCGGGCGGGAATCCACGACGTGCTGTGAGCGACGATGCCGTGCCGGTCCCGGTACACCCGGCTACGCCGTACGACCTTCGAGCCGGGCTTGATGTCCAGGGCCTGGGCCACGTCGGCGGGTGCTGGCACAACGGCTGCCTGGTGCGAGTCGGACCGCTCGCCCGTCCCCCAGCTGGAGCCGGTACAGCGTCCCCGGTCCTGACGTTGGGCGCCCGAGCACGCCAAGGCATACGCGCTCATGAAGTGGCCCGGAGCGGCGGCCAAGCATCGAGCGAGCATTGCGGAGTCTCTTGCCGTCGTGACGCCCGTCTTCACGAGCGGTCGGGGCGCTAGCCCTGACGCTCGCGTGCTTCGGTCCACCCTCTATCAGTGGGCGTTCCGGGCCGTGGACGGTCCGGAGGAAGCGTTGGTCTCGCGTGCTGACGGCCAAGAGCTCCCGGACAACATCCGCGAGGCCCTGGAATGGGTCGCCCAACACTCCATGCGGGTGGATGAGGCGGCAAAGCCCGAGCACGTACGCGCGGCACTGTCCGCCCTCTCCAAGCTCCTGAACGGGAAGCAGGCGGCGGAGAACACGGCGAACCGGAAACGCATGGTGCTGAGCAACGCCTTCCGGTACGCCGTTGAGGAACGGGCGCTCCTCACCCGCCACCCGTTTCTGTCCGTCGACTGGACCGCGCCTCAGACGTCGGATGAGGTCGACTTCCGCTGGGTGCCCGGTCCGCGGCTCGCTCGCGCTCTGCTCGCCGGCGTGGCCGCCCAGGGGGCCCGAGGCGAGCATCTGGAGGCGTTCTACGGGGCCGTGTACTACCTGGCGACGCGCCCCCGCGAGGCCGTGGCCCTGCGAGAGTCTGATTTCGACTTGCCGCCGGAGAGCGAGCCGGACGCGTGGGGCGAAGTCCTGGTCTCGGAGAGCCACCCCGGGGTGGGCAGCGGCTGGACCGACAGCGGGAAGTCCCACGACGTGCGGGGCCTGAAGCACCGCGCCCGGAAGTCCGTACGTGCCGTGCCCGCCCCGCCGGTGTACGTCCGCATGGTCCGCGCTCACATCGCGCGCTTCGGCGTCGCCCCGGACGGCCGGCTGTTCCGGGCCGTGCGTGGTGGCCGCCTCACCTCGAACGAATACTCCGAGGTCTGGAGCGAGGCCCGGAAGGCCGTACTCAGCGAGCGGGAGCAGGGCACCCCGCTAGCCGACGTACCGTACGCCCTGCGGCACGCGGCCATTTCCCTGTGGATCAAGTCCGGCATGGACCCGGTCGAAGCCGCGTCCCGCGCCAGCCACAGCCTCGCGGTGCTCTACCGGTTCTACGCCAAGCTGCTCAAGGGCGGGTCGGCGGCAGCTAATCTGCTCGTTGAGCAGGGGCTTCGCGCGGAGGAGTAGGGCGCGGTTCTGGCCCACGTATGGCCCACACGGCCTGGCCGACACCGGGAAACAGGTACCCGGGGTGAGACAAGGTGAACGCAGAGGGCGGGTCTCCGGAGTGGAGACCCGCCCTCTGACCTGCACATTCTCTGACCTGTGGCGGTGGGTGTGGGATTTGAACCCACGGTGACTCGCGCCACGACGGTTTTCAAGACCGTTCCCTTAGGCCGCTCGGGCAACCCACCCCGCGCCTGCGCGGTCGGTGAGGACCGGTTTGGCGCGGGGACAGCCTAGCCGGTCAGCTGTCGCCCTTGCGCTCCCCCAGGGTGACTTCGGCCGTCGCCGTCTTGCCGTCCCGCTCGTAGGTCAGGGTGACCCGGTCGCCCGGCTTGTGGGTCCAGATCTCGCCGATCAGGGTGGGACCGCTGTCGATGACGGTGTCGTTGAACTTCGTGATGACGTCGCCGGCGCGCAGGCCCGCCTTGGCCGCCGGGCCGTCCTTCGTGACCGCGTCCGTGCCGCCCGTGCCCCGGTCCGCGATGACGGCGCCGCCGCTCTGCTCGTCCATCGTCACCGTCGCGCCGATGACGGGGTAGACCGGCTGGCCGGTCTTGATCAGCTGCTGGGCGACGGTCGTCGCCTGGTTGATCGGGATCGCGAAGCCGAGGCCGATGGAGCCCGCCTGGCTCTGGCCGGAGCTGCCGGTCGACTGGATCGCCGAGTTGATGCCGATGACCGCGCCGCCCGCGCTGAGCAGCGGGCCGCCGGAGTTGCCCGGGTTGATCGAGGCGTCGGTCTGCAGGGCGCTCATGTACGAGTTGCTGCCGCCGTTGCCGTCACCGGAGGCGACCGGGCGGTTCTTCGCGCTGATGATGCCCGTGGTGACCGTGTTGGACAGGCCGAACGGGGCGCCGATGGCGATCGTGGAGTCGCCGACCGCCACCTTGTCCGAGTTGCCCAGCGGCAGCGGCGTCAGGGACTGCGGCGGATTCTTCAGTTTGATGACGGCCACGTCGTAACCCTGGGCCCGGCCGACCACCTCGGCGTCGTACTTCTTGCCGTTGGAGAACGTCGCCGTGAGCTGGCCGCTGTCCGCCGCGGAGGCCACCACGTGGTTGTTCGTGAGGATGTGGCCTTCCTTGTCGTACACGAAGCCGGTGCCCGTGCCGCCCTCGCCGTCACCGCCCTGCGCCTCGATGGTCACGACGCTCGGCAGGGCCTTGGCGGCGACCCCGGCAACGGTGCCCGGGTCGCGCTTGAGGTCCTGCTGGTTCGCCGACGCGGAGACCGTGGTCGAACCGGAGTCGTCGTTGCGGTCCGCGGCCCAGTAGCCGAGGGCGCCGCCGATGCCGCCCGCCACGAGCGCCGCCACCACCACGGCGGCCACCAGACCGCCCGCACCGCGCTTGCGCGGTGCCTCGGGGGCGTGCGTTCCGCCGGGCGGACCCCACACCGGGCCGCCGCCGCTGCCGTGCGCCGCCTGGGCGTACGCCGGGACGGCGGGCGGCGGAGGCCAGCCCGCGTCGGCCGCCGACTGGGGCGGGGGCGGGGGTGCGTACTGCGGGTTCGTCGGGTAGGCGGCCGTCTGCGCGGTCGCGGGGTCCGGCGAGGAAGGGGCGGCGGTGGGGGCGGGGGCGGGCGGCTGGTCCGGCGCCTGTGCGGCCGGCTGCTGCCGTGTGGCCGTCTCATCCGGGCGGGAGACGGCGGGGGGCGCGTCCTCGGGATGCGCCTGGGGAGCGTCGGCCGGCACGGGAGGTACGGACGGGGCGGCCTCCGCCGCGTTGCCCTCGTTGCCCTCGTTCTCGGTGCTCACAGCTCTTTACTCCTCGGTTCCACATCAGTCATTCGGCAAGAGATCCGCTGTGTACGTGTCCGCAAGCAGCTTTTCCCACGACACGTCAGGCCACTGTAAGCAGGACCTGTGCATCTGCGCACGGCCCTTACATCGGACAAAACGGTCTCGCGTCGCAAGGGGTGCACGGCCGTGTCCCCGCGGTGACACCATGGCCCGGGTGAACCGAGCACGGAAGCAGCACCCCACGCGGCATCCCATCCAGGTCATCGCCCACCGGGGCGCGTCCGACGACGCCCCGGAGCACACCCTCGCCGCCTACCGGAAGGCGATCGAGGACGGTGCCGACGCCCTGGAGTGCGACGTACGCCTCACCGCCGACGGCCACCTCGTCTGCGTACACGACCGCAGGGTGAACCGTACGTCCAACGGGCGCGGCGCGGTCTCCGCCCTGGAGCTCAACGCCCTCGCCGCCCTCGACTTCGGCTCCTGGAAGGACCGCGACGACACGGAGTCGCCGGACTGGGACCCGGTGCCCGGCGAGCTCACCTCCGTACTCACCCTGGAACGGCTGCTCGAACTCCTCGTGGAGACGCGGGCGGCCGGGCGGCCGCTCCAGCTGGCCATCGAGACCAAGCACCCCACCCGCTGGGCGGGACAGGTCGAGGAACGCCTTCTGCACCTGCTGCAACGCTTCGGGCTCGACGCGCCGCCGCCGGCCGGCACCCCCTCGCCGGTACGCGTCATGAGCTTCTCGGCCCGCTCGCTGCACCGCGTCCGGGCGGCCGTGCCCCATCTGCCCACCGTGTACCTGATGCAGTTCGTGTCGCCCCGGCTGCGCGACGGGCGGCTGCCCGCCGGAGCCCGCGTCGCCGGACCCAGCGTCCGCATCCTGCGCAGCCACCCCGGCTACATCGAACGGCTCCACCGGGCCGGGCACCGGGCGCACGTCTGGACGGTGAACGAGCCGGAGGACGTCGAGCTCTGCGTACGGCTCGGCGTCGAGGCCATCATCACCAACCGCCCCAAGCAGGTCCTGGCCCAGCTCGGCCGTGCGTGACGTCGGTGCGTCGGCGCGCGTCTCGGCGTATCCGCGTATGAACGCATCAGCCCATCTACCCATCAGGAGATCAACTACAGGGAGTACACCGGCGCACTCGGACTGTGCCTGTTCGTGACGAGTGCGTCACTGACAGCCCCTTCTCCGGTTTCCGGCACAGCTCAGGAGGGCATCCACTCCGTGGCGTGGGGGCAAAGGAGGTCTCGGGGGTGGCGTTGGTGGTGGCACAGGAGGTGCCCACGTCGTCGAGCATGGCCGTTCCCCACGGTCCTGCGGGCGTGGGTCAGGCGCGGCACCGGATGCGCGAGCAGTTGCGCAGCCACGGGGTGTCGGATTCGGTCGTCGACGATGCGGTGCTGATTCTTTCCGAGCTGCTCAGCAATGCCTGCCGGCACGGCAGGCCGCTGGGGTGGCAGACCGGGGCGGGAGACGGCGACGTGCGCGCCGCCTGGCACGTCGACAGGACGGGCGGGCTGACCGTCGAGGTGACGGACGGCGGCGGCCCGACCCGGCCGGTGCCGGCCACCCCCTCGGTGACCGCTCGCGGCGGCCGGGGGCTCAACATCATCAGCGCCCTGGCCCAGGAGTGGGGCGTACGGGACGACGCGCCGGGCGAGGTGACCGTCTGGGTGCTGGTCGACGGGGGCCACGGCCCCCGCGGCCGCAACGGCGACCGTCCGGGCGGGCGGGGCAGCGGCCGGCCGGCCGGGATGACCGGGCTGCCGAGCGCGCCGAAGACCACCGTCGTACCGAGGCTCGAAGGGCTTGATTTCACCGGCGCGTTCGACGACGCGTTCGACGACGCGGGCTGAACACCCCGGCTGGGCGACATGGTTCGCGTACGCGGGCCGAGCAGGCGGGCACGGCGGTGGTGCCCCGGCGGGCGGCGGGGCGGCTAGGCTCGCGGGCCAGACCGCACTGTCGCAATCGGGAGTAAGCCCACCATGGCGAAGAAGCGCCCTCAGACCAAGGCCGGGAAGCAGCAGCTCAAGGACGGCGAGATTCCGGTGGTCGGGGCTCGTGAACCCTGCCCGTGCGGTTCGGGCCGCCGCTACAAGGCGTGTCACGGCCGCGCCGCGGCCCAGGCGGTGACCGAGCTGGTCCAGCGTCCGTTCGAGGGCCTGGCCGGGGAGTGCGACTGGGTCGCACTGCGCGAGCTGGTCCCGGCCGCCACGGCCGACCTGACGCTCAAGGGCGGCCTTCCCGAGGGGGTGCCGTCGGTGACGCTCGCGACGGTCCTGCCGATGGCGTGGCCCGCGCTGCGCCGCGACGACGGCTCCGTCCTGCTCGCCCTGCAGAACGACACCTCCTCCGGCGACCTCAGCCGGGACCTCGCGGACACGCTGAGCCGCGCGCTGGAGGCGGAGCCCGGTTCGCCCGTGGCCGCCCGCCGCGTGCCGGCCGACGGGCCCCGGCTGCAGGACCTCCTGGACAACGACGTGCCCTTCGAGCCGGTCGTGCACTCCGGTTTCGAGTTCTGGGTGCCGGATTCGGAGAACGCCACGGCCGAGGTGTCCGCCTCGCTCGAACGTGCGAACGAGGCGGCGATCCCGACCGCCCTGCTGTCCGGTGTGGACGCCGCCTACTGGTGCGAGACGCCGGAGAAGAACCACCTGCGCTGGGTCATGCCGCACGCCGAGGAGCAGCTGCTCGACGCGCTCGCCCGGCTGCACGCCGCGGGCGATTCCTCGCTCGGCGAGGGCACCCGGCTGGTCGGCTCGTTCCGGGCGCACGGGCTGATGGTCCCGGTCTGGGACCTGCCGAGCGAGATGGGCGCCGAGGACTGCGAGAAGCCCGCCGCCGCGTTCGCGGAGCGGCTCGCGACGGCGCTCTCGGCGGACGCTCCGCTCACCGCCGAGGAGCGGCGGGCGCGCGGCGGCCTCACCAACCGCCAGGTGACGCTCAGCTGACCGTGACCGCCGCCCGGTCCGGACGGTGACTCCCGTCACAACTCGCCGTACCGGCAGGTAAATCGCTGTCCGAATACGCGAGATCGAATTTGCGCACGGCAGATCTCTTGTTACGGTTCAAGAAGCCCGGTCGCTGGTGCATCCCCCGTCGCCAGCGATCGGGCATCCTCATTTCCGGGTACGGCGCGCCCCGCGCGCCCGGTGCGCGCGGACCCGCGCACGGACCCCGCCCCGACGCCCAGCTCCTCACCGGCCCCCGGCTCGTCAGCCCGATGGCCCGGCGTCAGCCCCGCGGCTCGGGAAGCGGGTTGAACCCGCGCCGGTACGGGAACAGCGCCCGAGGTCCCATCAGAAGACCCCGCCCCGCCGGGCTGCTGCGGCAACCCGAATTCCCACGGCGTCAGTGACCCCACCGGACAAGCCGATGCTCCACAAGCGGCCCGGCCGTTTACCCGAAATCGCGGAGCGAGACGGAAGGAAGTGGGAGGGAGCGGGGAAGAACGGAAGAGATTCACCGGAGACTGGACAGAGAAGCGACAGAACTCCGTAATGAATGCCCTCTGAAAGAACATGCGCGCAGCGGAATCTGGCCAACCCTGTCCGCAACCGCTCAGTGCGTAAGTCTGCTACCGCCGTCCGGGGCACTCATACTCGCCGCGACCAGGACGTCCAGCACGGCCTCGACATCCGGCAGCCAGGGCCCCACGGCCGGCCCGGCGGCGCTCTGGGGGCGTACACCCGGAGCACGCTCCGGCGCGCGCTCCCAGCGGACCTGCCCCGTGCCGATCTCCGACGGCGGCAGGACGACGTAGCCGCCCTCCCCGTGGAACCGCAGCGAGCTGGGGACCCGGTCCTGCGCGTACAGCAGCTCACCGAGCCGTTCCAGGGTGTACGGGGCGACCAGCAGCGCCCACCGGGTGGGCGTCGCCACCACCGGGCCCGGGCGCAGACCCGCCCGGTCGAGGGCGGCCAGGGCGCGGGCACCGGCCACCGCCGGCAGGCTCAGGGCGCACGGCGCACGGCCGCCCGTGGAGAGCAGCACCGGCGCGGTCGGCCGGTTCGTCCACCACCAGCGCACCATCCGGGCATCGGTGGTCGCGGCGAGCGGCCCGGGGTCGAAGGGGTGCGCGCCGGGCACCGGGCACTCGGGGTCGGGGCACGCGCAACTACGGCCGCGGTCACCGTCCCCGCGCAGCCCCGCCCCGGGGACCACGGGCCACTGCCACTCCGTGGCGCAGGTCAGGGCCGCGTCGAGCCGGGCGGAGCCGCCCCTGCGGCCGAGCCTGCGTCGCCTTCCGAGGATCTCGCGCATGAGCGCTCGTTCCTTTCCGTTGAACGCCGAGGGTCCGCCCGCATCGTGCGTGGTCACACCATGCCTGCGGATCTTCTGGGTGTACGTGCTCGTCGAGCCTGCGGTACGGGTCGTTCGTCGGTACCGAGCGTGAGCCGTGCTGAGCCGGATGGAGCTGCTTGCGGTCGGCATCGTGGCGAGGTGCGGGGCGCAGGGCGCGCCTGCGGTCCGCGGGTGCGGCCTCACCACTCGGGGGGTGGGGCGCGGCCGTCACAAGTCAGGACGTCCGGGCCTGCTGCCAGGTTCCGGGGGCGGGCGGGGCCACCCCACGGCCATCCAGAGAATTACGTACCCAGCATGCCCGGAATGACGCGCCCCTGGGACTTCACCCGGAGGTGCACCCCCGTCGGGCCGCACCCAGTCGACCGCTAATGCGTACGGCAATGTGCGTTTTTTGGCCAAGTTGATTAAGGAACGGACACCGGGTTTTACGAGGGGACAATACTGGACATCGCCTCACTTGTGCGTGTACATGTGGATGCACGGTAGCTGCGCAGAATGACATGGGGGTTTGCGATGCTATTCGACGGAACACACCGCTCGGAAAGCTGGCGACCATGAGCGCTCCGCACCTGCCAAAAGTGGCTGGAATCAATCCCGAAGTTCCGGTTTCGGATGAGACTGCCGGGCCGTTCGATGCGGTGCCGGCCGCGCCCGGGGCCTTCATCCAGGACCGGCTCGCCGGCTGGGTCTCCGACCTCACCACGCTCCACGAGCTCACTGAGCGGCTGGCCGGAACCAGCACCCTGGACGACGCACTGCACGAGTTCCTCGAAGCCGGGGCCGCCCTGGTCGGCGCCCGCCGGGGCCTGGTCGCCTTCGAACCGTCCGACCGTCGCGGCCCCGTCAGCACCACCGGCCTCGGGCTGGCCCACGCCGAACTGGGCCAGATCGAGACCGTGCCGCGCAGCGCCACCTCGTACGGACGCGTCCTGGAGGGCCTGCCCATCCCGGACGGACCGCTGACCGCCCCCGATCTGCTCGGCGACAGCGGCCTGGATCCCCGCAGACGCGAGGTAGCCGCCCGCCTCGGCTATGCCGCCAGCTACGCCCTGCCCCTCGCCACCGCGACGACCGGACGGCTCGGCGCCGCCGTCTGGCTCTACGACGAACCCGCCGAACCCCTGGAACGCCAGCGCCACCTCGTCGGCCTGTACGCCGGATACGCCTCCGAGCACCTGGCCCGCCTGCTGGAACTGGAACGGGCCAGGGCCGACGTCGCCACCGTGGCCGAGGAACTGCTGCCCACCCGGCTGCCCCGGGTCCCCGGCGTCCAGCTCGCCGTACGTCACGAGGTGGCCCCGCGGGGCGGCGGTGACTGGTACGACGCGCTGGCCCTGCCGGAGGGCGCCCTCGGCCTCGCCGTCGGCTCGGTGGGCGGCTCGGGCCCCAGCGCGCTGGCAGCCACGGGGCGGCTGCGGGCCGGGCTGCGCGCGTACGCGGTGATGGAGGGCGAGGACCCGGTCGCCGTGCTCTCCGACCTCGAACTGCTGCTCCGGCTGACCGAGCCCGCCCGTTCGGCGACCGCCCTCTTCGCGTACTGCGAACCGGCGCGCCGCAAGATCCTGCTCGCCGGGGCCGGACACACGCCGCCCCTGATCACCGGCGAGCGCCGCACCTCGTACGTGGAGACCACGCTCTCCGCCCCGCTGGGCATGCTGTCCTGCTGGGAAGCGCCCAGTGTGGACATCGCGCCCGCACCCGGCGAGACGGTTCTGCTGTACACCGACGGGCTGCTGCGCCGGGCGGGCGACTCGATGGACCGGGCCTACGCGCGCCTCCACTCGGCGGCGGCGAGCGTCCCGAGGGCGCTGCGCACAGACGCCGCCTCGGTGGCCGACCACGTGGTGCGCACCGTGCTGCCGGACGGGGCCGGGCGGGCGGACGGCACCGAGGACGTGGTCGTGCTCGCGGCCCGGTTCGACTGAGCCGGACCCCTCCGGTGTAAGAGGCCTTCCGGCCCTGGGCCCCCTTCCGTACGCCCGTACGATGGAGAAGGTCCAGTGTCGTATCAAGGAGAACAGTCGTGTCTGAGGAGTTCCCGGAGACCCCGGAGACCGAAGAGACAGAGCCGGTCAAGCAGCGGAAGAACGGCCTGTACCCGGGCGTGTCCGACGAGCTCGCCGCCAGCATGAAGTCCGGCTGGGCCGACACCGAGCTGCACGGCCTGGAGCCGATCGCCCAGGCCGGCCACACCGCCGACCGCCGCGCCGCGCTCTCCGCGCGCTTCCCCGGAGAGCGCCTGGTCATTCCCGCCGGCCGGCTGAAGACCCGTTCCAACGACACCGAGTACGCCTTCCGCGCCTCCACCGAATACGCGTACCTCACCGGCGACCAGACGCAGGACGGCGTCCTCGTCCTGGAGCCGACGGACCACGGGCACGAGGCGACCATCTACCTGCTGCCCCGCTCGAACCGGGAGAACGGCGAGTTCTGGCTCGACGGCCAGGGCGAGCTGTGGGTCGGCCGCCGCCACTCCCTGGCCGAGGCCGAGCAGCTGCTGGGCATCCCCGCCAAGGACGTGCGCGAGCTGCCCGCCGCGCTGGCCGAGGCCACCGGCCCCGTCCGCGTCGTCCGCGGCCACGACGCCGGCATCGAGGCCGCCCTCACCGACAAGGTCACCGCCGAGCGCGACGAGGAGCTGCGGGTCCACCTCTCCGAGGCGCGCCTGGTGAAGGACGCCTTCGAGATCGCCGAGCTGGAGAAGGCGTGCGACATCACCGCACGCGGCTTCGAGGACGTCGTGAAGGTCCTCGACAAGGCCGAGGCGACCAGCGAGCGCTACATCGAGGGAACGTTCTTCCTGCGCGCCCGCATCGAGGGCAACGACATCGGGTACGGCTCGATCTGCGCCGCGGGACCGCACGCGACCACCCTGCACTGGGTGCGCAACGACGGTGCCGTGCGCTCGGGCGAGCTGCTGCTGCTGGACGCCGGGGTGGAGACCAACGACCTCTACACGGCGGACGTGACCCGCACCCTTCCCATCAGCGGCACGTTCACACCGCTCCAGCGCAAGATCTACGACGCGGTGTACGAGGCGCAGGAAGCGGGTATCGCCGCGGTCAAGCCCGGCGCCGACTTCCGCGACTTCCACGACGCCGCCCAGCGGGTCCTCACCGAGAAGCTCGTCGAGTGGGGCCTGCTCGGCGACCTGTCGGTGGAGAAGGTCCTGGAACTGGGCCTCCAGCGCCGCTGGACCCTGCACGGCACCGGGCACATGCTCGGCATGGACGTCCACGACTGCGCCGCCGCCCGGACCGAGGCATACGTGAACGGCACGCTGGAGCCGGGCGTCTGCCTCACCGTCGAGCCCGGTCTCTACTTCCAGGCCGACGACCTGACCGTGCCCGAGGAGTACCGCGGCATCGGCGTCCGGATCGAGGACGACATCCTCGTCACCGAGGACGGCAACCGGAACCTCTCGGACAAGCTGCCCCGCCAGGCCGACGAGGTCGAGGCGTGGATGGCCCGGCTCAAGGGCTGACCCACCGCCTGCCGTACGTACGGAAGGGCGCCCCGCTCAGGACACCATGAGCAGGGCGTCCTTCCGCCATTTCAGGACCTTGTCGAAGCTCACGACCGCGCCGGCGCACCCCGGGCGGTTGCCGAAGTGGACGTGGTCGGCGAGCTGTTCGATCAGGCACAGACCCCTCCCCTCCTCGGCGGTGACGGGCGGATGCGTCGCGTACTGCGGGTCCGGCAGTTCGCTCCCGGGCTGCCCCTCCGATGCGCGGGGCCCGCCCCGGGTGGGGAAACCGGGACCCGAATCGGCGACTTCGATACGGCACTTCGCACCGTCCAGATAGGCGGTGACCCGGTACTGGCCACTGGCCGTGGCCGACGGGTCCTCCCAGGCCTCCCGGCCCTCCCCGGCGCCGTCGGAGGCGGCGCCGTGCTCCCCGCCGTGCTCCACCGCGTTCGCACAGGCTTCGCTGAGCGCGAGAGACAGGTCGAAGGAGATGTCCGGGTCCACGCCCGCGGATTCCATCGAGCCGAGCAGGAACCGACGGGCGAGCGGGACGCTCGCAGCGTCGCGCCGCAAATGGAGTGACCACCAGATGCTCATGCTCCGGCCTCCTGGCTGCGGCTAGACATACCGCTACGTATTGCCGCACCGGAGTGGTCGTAAGCACGCACGCGCTCTGGCGCCGCCCATTCGGCGGATAGCCGGATGCGCCACACCGGTGTATCCCGGTCCCGCCCGCCCGGCACGCCCGCCCCGAGAGCCGCCGGAACCCGTGCGAACGGCCTGGTCACCCCCAATTCGCCCGGAAGGCGACCTTCCGGACCTGCCGTACGAGTGCGGGGGGCCGGGTGCGATGATGGGCCCGCCATGTCTGTGTCTGTGGGACGCGCCGGAGCCGGTCTACGGCTACTGAGGGCCGCGGTGTTCGCCGCGGTCTGCGTCGCGTTGTCCGCGGCCGGGCACGCGCTTGCCGCCTGTGCGACCGTCCCCTGGTGGACACTGCTCGCCGGCTTCCTCGGCGTCTACGCGGTGGCCCTCCCCCTCGCCGGACGCGAACGCTCCCTGCCCGCCATCGCCGCGGCCCTGGCCGGCGGGCAGCTCGCGCTGCACACCCTGTTCGGACTGGGCACGCACACCACGGCCCCGGGGGCGACGGGCGGCGACGACGCGCTGATCCGGTTCGCGGCGAGCCTCGTCTGCGGCGCCGGGCCCCAGCAGCTGAACGCCGCCGACGCGCGGCACATCGTCGGCACCGCCGGCATCGACCCGGCCGCGCTGCCCGCCCAGGCGCACCAGCACCTGGCGGCGGCCCCTTCCGGCCCCCCATGGGCCACCCCGGACGGCCTCCTCCACACGCTCCCCAGCCTGCCCATGCTCCTCGGGCACCTGCTGGCCGCCCTGGCCACCGGCTGGCTGCTCCGGCGGGGCGAGGTCGCCCTCTTCCGGCTCGCCCGGCTCTCGGCGCACGGTGCCCAGCTGGTCGCGGCCGGGGCCCGGCTCCGGGCGCTGCGGGACGCGTTCCGTCTCGTCGCCGCCCTGCGCACCGGCCTGGCCGGCGAGCCCGCGACCGGGCCGCGCACCCCCCGTACCGCCGTGGACGCACCGCGCCCGGCCACCGGCGATCCGTTGCAGCACCTGGTGATCAGGCGCGGACCGCCCTCCGCGCTCGCTCTCGCAGCCTGACGCGACGCCCTCCACGCGATGCGCACCGGCCCCTCCGGGCTTCGGCGCGCATGCGGTCCGTACGGAAGCGGCGTCGCGATACCGGCGCGCACCCGTGCGCCGGAGCACCTTCCCTTCGTGCCCTGTGGAGTGATCCCTGTCATGAACGTTTCCCGCATCGCCCTCGCCGGCGGCGTCGCCGCTTCCACCGTGCTGCTGCTCGCCGGCACGGCCTCCGCCCACGTCAGCGTCCAGCCGCAGGGCGAGGCCGCCAAGGGCGGTTACGCCGTCATCGACTTCAAGGTCCCCAACGAGCGCGACAACGCCTCGACGACCAAGCTCGAAGTGAACTTCCCGACCGACCACCCGCTGGCGTCCGTCATGCCGCAGCCGGTGCCCGGCTGGGACATCGAGGTGACGACGAGCAAGCTGGCCAAGCCGCTGCAGATGCACGGCAAGACGATCAACGAGGCCGTCTCCAAGGTCACCTGGACCGGCGGCAAGATCGAGCCCGGGCGCTTCCAGCAGTTCCCGCTCTCCGTCGGGCAGCTCCCCGAGGACGCCGACCAGCTGGTGTTCAAGGCGATCCAGACGTACTCCAACAAGGAGGTCGTCCGCTGGATCGAGGAGCCCAAGGAAGGCGCCGACGAGCCGGAGAGCCCCGCCCCCGTCCTCAAGCTGACGGCCCCGGCCGATGACGCGCACGGGGCGGCCGGCGCGGACTCGAAGTCCTCGGACTCCTCAGCGGGCGCCTCCGAGAAGAGCGGCGAGACCACCGCCGCTGCGGCGTCCTCCTCCGGCTCCGAGGACAACACCGCCCGGGTGCTCGGCATCGTCGGCATCGTGATCGGCGTCGCCGGCGTGGCCTTCGGTGTCCTGGCCGGGCGCCGTCGTACGACCTGACAGGCCCCACGGGGGCCAGGCTCTTCCTGGCCCCCACCCGCTCCACCGACCCCTCAGGAACAGTGCTCCATGGTTAAGAAGATCGTTCCGGCCGCGGCGCTCGTCGTCGCGGCCGCGCTCACCCTGTCCGCCTGCGGCGGCAGCGACAACGACAGCAAGAAGCCCGTCGCCGATGTGTCGATGCAGACGAAGACACAGGCCGCGACGGTGCTCGACCAGCCGTTCACCAAGCCGGACCTCGTCCTCACCGACACGCACGGCGAGAAGTACGACCTGCGCAAGGAGACCAAGGGCAAGCCGACGCTCATCTACTTCGGCTACACCAACTGCCCCGACGTCTGCCCGCTCATCATGAGCAACATCGCCATCGCCAAGAAGTCCCTGCCCAAGGCCGACCAGGACAACCTCCGGGTCGTCTTCGTCACCACCGACCCGGAACGGGACACCCCGGCCTCCCTCGGCAGCTGGCTCAAGGCGCAGGACCCCTCCTTCATCGGCCTCACCGGCGACTTCCCGGCCATCCAGGCGGGCGCCCGCCAGATCGGCATCGGCATCTCCGCGCCGAAGAAGGAGAAGGACGGCACGGTCGTCTCCATGCACGGCTCGCAGGTCATCGCCTTCTCCCCGAAGACCGACAAGGGCTACCTGCTGTACAGCGAGGACACCACGCCCGACGACTACACCAAGGACCTCCCCAAGATCGTCAAGGGGGAGAACCCGTGAACCACCGCACCACCCTCGCCGCCGTCCTGGCCGTGACCGCGGGCCTGACCCTGGCGGGGTGCTCGACCTCCTCGGACAAGCCGGAGCTGAAGGTCGTCGGCGGGTTCATGCCGCAGCCGGTCAACGACATGGCGGCCGGCTTCCTCGTCGTGCAGAACAACGGCACCGGCGACGACCGCCTCACCTCGGTCACCAGCCCGCTCTCGGACGACGTCACGATCCACGAGACGAAGAACCAGGTCATGCGGAAGGTGACGTCCTTCGACGTGCCCGCGGGCGGTGAGCTGGATCTCGAACGTGGTGGCAACCACATCATGTTCATGAAGCTCAAGAAGCAGCCCAAGCAGGGCCAGAGGGTGTCCGTGGAACTGCACTTCGAGAAGGCCGGCGCGATCGAGGTCGACCTTCCCGTGAAGGAGACCACCCACAATCCGAAGAAGCAGTGAGGGACTGACACGCCATGACAGCCACCGCCCCGCCCTTCGGGCCGCCCCCGTCCGCCCTGCGCCGGCCGCTCGCCGCGGCCGGACTGCTCACCGCGCTGCTCGGCGCGGTGCTCGGTCTGCTGCTGGCCGTCGCGGCCCCCGCGTCGGCCCACGCCGCGCTCACCGGGAGCGACCCGCAGGACGGGACGGTGGTCGCCACGGCACCCACCGAGGTCACCCTCACCTTCTCCGAGCAGGTCGCCCTCGGGGCGGACTCGATCCGCGTCCTGGACCCCTCGGGCCAACGCGCCGACACCAAGGCCGCCCCGCGCGACCTGCACAGTGGGTCCACCGTGAAGTACGGCGTCGCCCTGCGCGGCGGCCTCGGCGACGGCACGTACACCGTGGCCTGGCAGGCAGTCTCCGCCGACAGCCACCCGGTCTCCGGCGCCTTCACCTTCTCCATC
Source organism: Streptomyces sp. 130 (assembly GCF_007096885.1). Classification (GTDB taxonomy): domain Bacteria; phylum Actinomycetota; class Actinomycetes; order Streptomycetales; family Streptomycetaceae; genus Streptomyces. Next base: position 184,520 of record NZ_VJNO01000005.1, read on the forward strand.
GGGGCCCCCTCCGAGACCACCGTCGCCCTCCCCGAGAGCGAGGCCGGGGGAGGGCTCGTCGGCACGCTCTACGACATCGCCCGCTACGCCGCGTACGCCGGGTTCATCGTGCTCGCCGGCGGCGCCGCCTTCGTCCTGGCCTGCTGGCGACGCGGGGCGGGTGCGCGACCACTGCAACGCCTGGTCGTACGCGGCTGGATCACGCTCACCGCGGCGACGATCGCGATGCTGCTCCTGCGCAGCTCGTACACCGGCTCCGGGAAGCTGGGGGACGTCCTCGACCTGGACGGCCTGAAGGCGGTCCTGGACACCAAGCCCGGTGCGGCCCTGGTCTCCCGGCTCCTGCTCCTCGGCGCCGGTGCGCTGTTCGTCGCCGTGCTGTTCGGCACGTACGCCAAGCGGGAGGACCCGCGCGAGAAGCGGGACCTCACCTTCGGACTCGCCATCGGCGGTGTGGTCATCGCCGCCGGGATCGCCGGCACCTGGGCGCTCGCCGAGCACGCGTCGACGGGCATCCAGTCCGGCATCGCCATGCCCGTGGACGTGCTCCACCTGCTGGCCGTCGCCGCCTGGCTGGGCGGGCTCGTGGCCCTGCTGACCGCGCTGTACCGCACACCCGACCTGACCTCGGCGGCGGTGCGCCGCTTCTCCACGATCGCCTTCGTCAGTGTGGTCGTCCTCGTCGCGACGGGGGTCTACCAGTCATGGCGGCAGGTCGGCACCTGGTCGGCGCTGACCGGTACGGGATACGGGCAGCTGCTGCTGGTCAAGGTGGGCCTCGTCGCCGTCCTGGTGGGGATCGCGTCGATGTCGCGGCGGTGGACGGCGAGGCTCGCCGAGGGCGGCGATGCCCCGGCGGCGGTGCCCGACGCCGGAGAGCAGCCCGAGACCGAAGCAGAGGCCGAGACCAAAGCAGAGGCCGAGACCGAAGTGGAGGCCGCAGGGGACCCCGCAGAGGACCCCGCCCGGGCGGCTCAGCTCGCCCGGCAGCGGGCCGCCGTGGCCACCGCAGAGAAGAAGCGGATACGCGACGCCGACCCCGGCCGCTCGGGGCTCCGCCGCTCCGTGCTGGCCGAGGTCGGCGTCGCCGTGGCCCTCCTGGCGGTGACCACGGTCCTCACGTCGACCGAGCCGGGCCGTACGGAGGAAGAGGCAGCACGCTCCTCGTCCGCGGCGGCCGGGCCTGTGGACAGCGGCCCGGTCACTCTCGCGCTGCCCTTCGACACGGGCGGCGCGGACGGCAAGGGCACGGTACGGATGGACATCGACCCGGGACGTACCGGCGCCAACGTGATCCACCTGTGGATCGAGGACCCCGGCAAGAAGCCCATGGACGTCCCCGAGGTGAAGATCGCCTTCACCCTGGAGTCCAAGGACATCGGCCCCCTGCCGGCCGCCCCGGTCCGGCTGACCGAGGGGCACTGGACCGCCACCGGCCTCCAGCTCCCGATCGCGGGCGACTGGAAGGTCGCGGTGACGGTACGGACCTCCGACATCGACCAGACGACGGTCGACAAGAACGTGAAGATCGGCTGAGCGGGACCGTGAGCGGAAAAAGCACGAGCAGCGACACCAGTAACACCCATGCCCTCTCCCGGCGGCGGCTTCTCGGCACCGCGGGCGCCGCCGGGGCGACCGGACTGGTCCTCGGAGCGGCCGGGGGCGCCACCGGCTATGCCGCGACACGCGACCAGGCACCGGCCGCGCTGACCACGGTCGGCTCCACCGAGGTGATGTTTCACGGGAAACATCAACCGGGGATCACCACTCCGCTTCAGGCGTCCGGCCATCTGATCGCCTTCGACCTCGCCCCCGGGGCCGGGCGCAAGCAGGCCGCCGCCCTGATGCGCCGCTGGTCCGCGGTGGCGCGGCGGCTGATGGCCGGTGAACCCACCGCAGGCGCGGCGGACGGGCCCGGACACGACACCGGTGTCGCGCTCGACGCGGGTCCGTCCTCGCTCACCGTCACCTTCGGCTTCGGCGCCACCTTCTTCGAACGCACGGGCCTCACCGCGCACCGTCCGCCGGGGCTGGACCCGCTGCCGCCGTTCTCCTCCGACCACCTGGACGCCCGCCGGTCCAACGGGGACCTGTGGGTCCAGATCGGCGCCGACGACGCGCTCGTCGCCTTCCACGCGCTGCGGGCCGTACAGAAGGAGGCCGCCTCGACGGCCACCGTGCGCTGGCAGATGAACGGCTTCAACCGCACGCCCGGAGCGACCGCGAGGCCGATGACGGCCCGCAATCTGATGGGCCAGGTCGACGGCACCGGCAATCCGAAGCCCACGGACGACGACTTCGACAAGCGCCTGTTCGTCCCCGGTGGCCAGGACCCGGCGTACGAATGGCTCGCGGGCGGCTCCTACGCGGTGGTCCGGCGCATCCGGATGCTCCTGGACGACTGGGAAAAGCTTCCGGTGGAGCGCCAGGAGCGGGTCATCGGCCGGCGCAAGGCGGACGGCGCCCCGCTCAGTGGCGGTACCGAGACCACCGCGATGGACCTCGACAAGGCGGGCCCTGACGGCAAGCTGCTGATCCCGGACAACGCGCACGCCCGGATCTCGTCGCCCGAGCGCAACAGCGGCGCGGCGATGCTGCGCCGGCCGTTCTCGTACCACGACGGGATCGACCAGGACGGCACCCCGGACGCCGGGCTGCTGTTCATCTGCTGGCAGGCCGACCCGCTGCGCGGCTTCGTCCCGGTGCAGCGCAAGCTGGACCGGGGCGACGCGCTCTCCCCCTTCATCCGCCACGAGGCGAGCGGGCTGTTCGCGGTGCCCGGCGGGGCGGCGGCCGGTGAGTACGTGGGGCAGCGGCTTCTGGAGTCCTGAGCCGCACAGGGCCTGTCCGTCCGGGCCTTACGCGCTGCCACCGCGCATTAGGGTGACGGTATGTCCGCCACGCGCTACGCCTATCTCGGCCCTGAAGGCACCTTCACCGAGGTCGCCCTCCGTACGCTCCCGGAAGCCGCCACCCGCGAACTCGTCCCGATGGTCTCCGTCCCGGCGGCTCTGGACGCGGTGCGCAACGGAACGGCCGCCGCGGCACTCGTACCGATCGAGAACTCGGTCGAGGGCGGTATCACCACCACCCTCGACCAGCTCACCAGCGGCGAGCCGCTGATGATCTACCGCGAGGTACTGCTCTCCATCACCTTCGCCCTGCTCGTACGGCCCGGTACCGAGCTGTCCGACATCAAGACGGTCACCGCTCACCCGGCCGCGCAGCCGCAGGTGCGCAACTGGATGGCCGCCCATCTCCCGCAGGCGGTATGGGAGTCGGCGGCATCCAACGCGGACGGCGCGCGGCTCGTCCAGGAGGGCCGCTACGACGCCGCCTTCGCAGGGGAGTTCGCGGCGGAGAGGTACGGGCTCGAACCGCTGGTGACCGAGATCCACGACGCGGAGAACGCGCAGACCCGCTTCGTGCTCGTGGGCCGCCCGGCCAGGCCCTCCGCGCCGACCGGTGCGGACAAGACCTCCGTGGTGATCTGGCTGGGCGACGACCACCCCGGTGCCCTGCTCGAACTGCTCCAGGAGTTCGCGGTGCGCGGGGTGAACCTGATGCTGATCCAGTCACGGCCGACCGGGGCCGGCATCGGCAACTACTGCTTCGCGGTGGACGCGGAGGGCCATATCTCCGACCGCCGGGTGGGCGAGGCCCTGATGGGGCTCAAACGCATCTGCCCCAATGTGCGCTTCCTCGGCTCCTACCCGCGGGCCGGTGTGACTCTGGAAGAGGTGCGCCCGCTGCGCGCGGGCACGTCCGACGCGGAGTTCACCGAGGCGTCCGACTGGCTGGCACGCAGCCAGGACGGGCGGGCCTGACCGAACCCTGGGACCGCCGGTCCAGGCCCCGGCCTGTCCACAGGGCCAGTGGGATCAGAGGATTGTCGACTCCGGCAGAAGTTATCCACAGGAGAGGGATCGTGCCTGGGGACAAGTCGACACCGTAATCCGACATGGTCGACAAACCGACACAGCCCACTCGCACCCTTCCACAGGGCATCTGTTCGGGCCGTGTCAGCCCAATTCCGTTGATCAACTCTTTAGAGCTAGCAATTCCCACCCGAACGAGCGCGGAAAACGGGTTTGAACCTTGAATCCACGCGTTTTCACCAGGCCCCCGGAATGATCTCCTCCGCGTCCACAGACTTCCCCCACAGCCTGTGGATAACTTTGACGGACTGGCCACACCTGTGGAAAAGCCTCGCCCAACTACCCCACCGCGCAAGCCTCGTGACCCACTCGCTCCACAATGCCAAATACCGGCAATTCGGGCAAAGCGCCACGCTTGTTCCTATCGGTTCAAGTGGGTGAAGCCGACACCGGTAGCCTGGAGGAGTGATTGACCTTCGCCTGATTCGTGAGGACCCCGACCGTGTTCGCGCCTCCCAGCGCAACCGGGGAGAGGACGTCGCACTCGTCGATGCCCTGCTCTCCGCCGACGAACGGCGCAGGTCGTCCGGGGCCGCTTTCGATGAACTCCGTTCCGAGCAGAAATCGCTCGGCAAACTCATCCCCAAGGCCTCTCCTGAGGAACGCACCGCACTCCTGAGCCGCGCCGAGCAGCTCAAGGCCGACGTCAAGGCGGCCGACGCCGCCCAGGACGAGGCCGACGCGGAGACCAGGAACCTGCTGCTCCGCCTCGGCAACATCGTCCACCCGGACGTGCCGGTCGGCGGCGAGGAGGACTTCGTCGTCCTGGAGACCCACGGAACGATCCGCGACTTCGGCGCCGAGGGGTTCGAGCCCAAGGATCACCTGGAGCTCGGCGAGGCGCTCGGCGCCATCGACATGGAGCGCGGCGCCAAGGTGTCCGGCTCGCGCTTCTACTACCTGACGGGCATCGGCGCCCTGCTGGAGCTCGCCCTCGTCAACGCGGCGGTCGCCCAGGCCACCGAGGCCGGCTTCACCCCGATGCTGACCCCGACCCTGGTCCGCCCCCGCGCCATGGAGGGCACCGGCTTCCTCGGCCAGGCCGCGGAGGACGTCTACCACCTGGACAAGGACGACCAGTACCTGGTCGGCACCTCCGAGGTACCGCTCGCCGCGTACCACATGGACGAGATCATCGACGCGGACAAGCTGCCGCTGCGCTACGCCGGCTACTCGTCCTGCTACCGCCGCGAGGCGGGGACGTACGGCAAGGACACCCGCGGCATCTTCCGGGTGCACCAGTTCACCAAGGTCGAGATGTTCTCGTACGTCGACCCGGCGGACGCGGAGGCCGAGCACCTGCGCCTCCTGGACTGGGAGAAGCAGTGGCTCACCGGCCTCGAACTGCCCTTCCAGGTCATCGACGTCGCCAGCGGCGACCTGGGGGCCTCGGCCACCAGGAAGTACGACTGCGAGGCGTGGATCCCGACCCAGGGCAAGTACCGCGAGCTCACCTCGGCGTCCAACTGCGGCGAGTTCCAGGCGCGGCGGCTCTCGGTCCGGATGCGGGACAACCGCGACGGCAAGAAGACCACGAGGCCCCTGGCCACGCTCAACGGCACCCTCTGCGCCGTCCCCCGCACCATCGTGGCGATCCTGGAGAACCACCAGCTGGCCGACGGCTCGGTGCGGGTGCCCGAGGTGCTCCGCCCCTACCTGGGCGGGCGCGAGATTCTGGAGCCGGTCGCCAAGTGACCTTTCCCTACAAGCTCGTCGCGACGGACCTCGACGGCACCCTCCTGCGCGACGACGAAACCGTCTCCGCACGGACGCGCGAGGCCCTGAAGGCCGCCGCCGGTGCCGGCGCGGCGCACATCGTCGTCACCGGCCGCGCCGTCCCGTGGACCCGGCACATCCTGGACGACCTCGGCTACGAGGGACTGGCCGTCTGCGCCCAGGGCGCCCAGGTCTACCACGCGGGTGAGCGCAGGCTGCTCACGTCGCTCACGCTGGACCGGCAGCTCGCCGGGCTCGCCCTGTCCAAGGTCGAGGCCGAGGTCGGTCCGCTGGCGCTGGCCGCGAGCCGCGACGGGCTCGACGGCGAGGTGCTGGTCGGCCCGGGCTACCGCGTACAGGAGGGCCCGCGTCCCGCCGTCTTCGTCCAGGACCCGGCCGAGATGTGGGCCGCTCCGCTGAACAAGGTCTACATACAGCACCCGGATCTGGACGACGACGCACTGGCGAAGGCCGCGCGGGGGGCGGTCGGGAATCTGGTGGACGTGGTCATGGCGGGGCCCGGAGTCGTGGAGATCCTGCCGCTGGGACTGAGCAAGGCCACCGGCCTCTCTCTCGCCGCGCGCCGACTGGGCGTGAAGGCCGCGGACACGATCGCCTTCGGCGACATGCCCAACGACATCCCCATGTTCGCCTGGGCCCGGCACGGCGTGGCCATGGCCAACGCCCACGCCGATCTGAAGGCCGTCGCTCAGGAGACGACCGCGTCGAACGAGGACGACGGGATCGCGGTGGTGCTGGAGCGGCTGCTGCGGGACTCGTAGACCGCCCGCCCTCTTCGCGCGGCTCAGGGACCGGGGCACCACCTCGGTCCCTGAGCCTTTTCCATGCCTGTCGGATCGGATCAGCGCTGGTTGCGCCGGTTCAGCTCCTTCAGGTTGCGCGCCAGGGCGTCCATGCGGTCGTCGAGCCGGATGACGTCCTCGGACACCCCGCTGAGCCGCACGCTCATGGCGCCGACGACCTGGTGGGTGGCCTCCAGCCTCCGGTCGAGGCTGTCCAGACGGTGCGACATCCGGCTGAGGACCGGGCCCAGCTCCTGCAGCGCGGTGCCCACGCCGGCCAGGTGGCTTTCGACCCGGGTGACGCGGTGTTCGAGCGACGCGTATCCCGCACGCAGATCCTGCTCGGCGTCGAGCAGATACGTACGCACACACCTGGCGACGTCGCTGTCGCGAAGAAGCATGGCGACGTTGAGCACGGTCCGACGGGTGTAGAGGCGCAGCTGAGTGGCTGCCTGTGGATAACTCTCCCCCTCTCGGCCACCCCATAGCGACAGCATGTCGCTATGGAAGTCTCGCAGGTCAGAGCCACGCAGCACGCGCATCCCGTTTTCGGAAAGCTCGTCCTGATGCCGGTCGGTCAACCTCCTGACCGCCCTTGTGGATACTTCGAAGTAACGAGCCACATCCTCTGTGCGAACGTGAATCCCGTCCGGGAGCATGACAAGGCACTTCACCTTGTCCAGGGCGTCGACGCGCCCCATCTGTTCGACGCGCAGCGCGCGCGATTCGAGCAGAGCGACTTCCGTTGGCATGAGCTGCCTTCCGTTCGTGAAAGCTTCGCGGAAATGGACAGCCCTCTCCCCGGGCTTCAGGGGCGGAGGACGCTCACGGTTGCCACTCACTCGAGGAACCGACCGACCAGGGCTCCTGCCCCGCCGAATCGGCCATCTGCACTGTTCACGAACGCTACGACGCCACGGATTCCAGTTGCCTCCACGCACCGTGAACAACGCACCGATAACCGTACAGTTACGCGTAGTACTGTCCGACATGTGACAACCCCCGGCCATCGACCGGGGGTTGTCACATGTCGGCGGGCCGACCGCTCACTCCTCGCCGGCCAGCTTCAGCGTGCGCAGCTTCTGTCCCGCGTACCAGGTCGCCGCGACGGTGACCACGGCGAGCAGGACCGTGGCGAGCGGCAGGCCCACGTCCGAGGTGATCGCACCGTTGCCGCCCGTCTTCTCCGCCAGTGCGAGCGACCACTGCTGCACGCTGAGCGTGCGCGCCCCCGGCACCAGACTGCCGAACAGGGCTTCCCACACCAGCGCGTACACGAGACCCAGCACGACCGCGTGCCGGCTGACCGTGCCCAGCAGCAGGAACAGCGCGCTGTAGGCGATCGAGGCGACCAGGGCGGCGATGGTGTACGCCACCGCGATCTGCTGGCCGTTGCCGTTGAGGATCAGGCCCGCGATCATCGTCGGCACCGCCGAGAAGACCATGGTCACCGCGACGGCGACGATCAGCTTGGTGAAGATGATCGTCGGACGGCTCACCGGCTTGGACAGCAGGTAGACGATCGAGCCGTCGTCGATCTCCGGCCCGATGGCGCCCGTGCCGGCGATCACGCCGATCAGCGGCACCATGGTGGCGATGGCGAACCCGCCCAGGACGTCCGAGGCCACCTGGTCGTCGGCCCCCGCGAACATCCGTACCGCCACCGCGATGACGATCAGCAGTGCGGGCAGCACGAAGAGGATGGCGGCCCGGCGCCGGCCGAGCAGCGCCCGGTAGGTGAGCCGGGCGACCGTGGGGTCGTACATGACGTCACAGCTCCTTGTCGGCCTCAGGCCGCTACGAGATAGGAAAAGACCGATTCGAGGGACTCGTCGGACGGTGAAACGGTCAGCAGACGAATGCCCTGCTCGTGTGCGACCTTGGGCAACAGCGTGGTGAACCGGGCAAAATCGATCGCCTGAATACGCAGAGCGTTCTCGCTCAGATCCACTTCGATCCCCGCGGTCGACGGATCGGCGATGAGCGCGGCGGCCAGGGCCCGGTCGTCGCTCGACCGTACGAGATAGCGGTGCGGGCGGTCCGTCATCAGCCGGCGGATACGGCGGAAGTCACCGGAGGCCGCGTGCCGGCCCGCGACGACGACCTCGATGTGCGAGGCGAGTTGTTCGACCTCTTCGAGGATGTGCGAGGAGAAGAGGACCGTCCGGCCCTCCGCGCCCATCCGCCGCAGCAGGTCCATCAGCTGCATCCGCTGGCGCGGGTCCATCCCGTTGAACGGCTCGTCCAGCAGCAGCACGGACGGGTTGTGCACCAGCGCGGACGCCATCTTCACGCGCTGGCGCATGCCCTTGCTGTACGTCGCGATCTTGCGGTCCTGCGCGTACTCCATCTCGACCGTGGCCAGTGCCGCGGAGGCCTCGGCGGTGCCCAGCCCGTGCAGTTCGGCATTGGCCACCACGAACTCGCGGCCGGTCAGGAAGTCGTACATCGCCTCGCGCTCCGGGACGATGCCGATCTCCCGGTACACGGCCTCGTTGCGCCAGATCGGCTTCCCGTCCAGCGTGACCGAACCCGTGGACGGAGCGAGGAATCCGGCCATCATGTTGATCAGCGTCGACTTGCCGGCGCCGTTGGGGCCCAGCAGACCGGTGACACCGGGGCCCACGGTCATGCTGACGTCGTTGACGGCGACCACGTTGCCGAACCAGCGGGAGGTGTGGTCGATCTCGATGGTGGTCACAGCCCGACCTTCCGGTAGCGGCGCATCAGTACGGCGTACGAGCCGGCGACGAGCGCGAGGACAACGAGCAGGTAGACGAGGCCGGTGCCGGCGCCCGGGCCGTTCCCGCCGGGGAAGGCCGAACTCGCTCCGAGGAACGCGGTCTGCACCCCGTCGACCAGCGTGAGCGGGGAGAACAGCCCCAGCCACGGCACCGCACCCTCCGAATCCGTCGACCAGGCGATGCCCTGGACGGTCGATACCGCGCCGTACGTGATCGTCAGCAGCGCGATGACGGCAGCCACCCCGAAGCCGCGGCGTGGGGTCAACGCGGCCATCACGAGGCCGAGGCCGGCGAAGAGCACGGAAAGCAGCAGCACGGAAACCATCCCCTGGGCGAACCACTCGGTCTGGTCGCCGAAATCGAACTTCCCCAGCAGCGCGCCGATGTAGAGGATCACGACCGGCGCCCCGGTGAGCACGAAGACCGCGGAGGCCATGGCGGCGAACTTCGCGAGGACGTAGTCGCCGTGCTCGATCGGCCGCGAGAAGTACAGCGGTACGGTCTTGAACCGCAGATCCCTGGATACGGCCTGCGGTGCCTGCGCGGCGATGAACAGACTGATGACGGGCTGCAGGTAGATCGCGAACGACGTGTACTTGATGGGGAGTTTCGTCGTTCCCGGAGTGGCGATGGCGACGGCCACGATGATCGCCGCCACCATGCACATCACGCCGAACAGCAGCATGGGAAGCACCTTGGACTTGGCCGACCGGCCGAGCCCGAAGGAGCCGCGCAGGGTCTGCGAGTACAGCGAGCGGCGGGCGTACGCGCGCCCCAGACGCGGGCCGTCGTAAGCGCGGTAGCCGATGTTGTGGATCCGGGAGGTCTCGTTCCCGGTCGCGGCGCCGGTCTCAGTGCTCATCGCGTCCGCTCCCCTTCTGCAGTACGGCTCCGGCCGGCACGGCCGCGGGCCGTGCCTCGTCGCTGCGGAACACCTCGGCGATGTGGTGACGACGCTGTTCCATCCGTACGAGGCCGAGGCCGAGCCCCGCGACGCTGTCGCGCACGAGGTCGTACGTCTCCTCGCCGGTCGCCTCGACCAGCAGGATGTGACCGGCCCCGGGCAGCCCCTCGGTGTCCAGTCCGTCGAGACCGACGAGTTTGACGCCCGCCTCGGTGAGGGAACGGCGCAGGGCGCCCGTGCCGTCCGGGTGGGCGTCGCTGTCGGTCACCTCGACCGCGAGGGTCGTCGTCGTCTGGGTGAAGTCGCTGGTGGAGCTGGAACGCAGCAGCCTTCCGCCGTCGATGACGACGACGTGGTCGCAGGTGCGTTCCAGCTCGCCGAGCAGGTGCGAGGTGACCAGGACCGAGATGCCGAAATCGCTGTGGATCCGGCGGATCAGGCCGAGCATCTCGTCACGCCCGACCGGGTCGAGCCCGTTGGTCGGCTCGTCGAGCAGGACCAGCTGGGGGTCGTGCACCAGCGCCTGGGCCAGCTTCACCCGCTGCTTCATGCCCGTCGAGTAGCCGCCGATGGGGCGGTAGCGCTCTTCGTACAGGCCGACATGGCGCAGGGTGTCCGCCGTGCGTTCACGGGCGGCTGTCGGTGGCAGACCGGACATGCGCGCCATGTGGACGACGAACTCGGTGGCCGAGACGTCGGGCGGCAGGCAGTCGTGCTCCGGCATGTAGCCGACCCGCTCGCGGATGGCGGGGCCGCTGGTCGAGACGTCGAGCCCGAGCACGGCGGCCCTGCCCTCGGTCGCGGGAGACAGCCCCAGCAGGATCTTGATCAGCGTGGACTTGCCGGCCCCGTTGGCGCCCACCAGCCCGGTCACACCCGGGCCGATGTCCAGGGAGAGCCGGTCAAGCGCGGTCACCCGGGGGAACCGTTTACTCAGACCTTCGGCAGCGATGACATTCACGGATACGACGGTAGTGGCGCGGACCACAGCGGTCGTCAGACCTGACGGCTGGATCGGCGTCAGACTGGAGTTGTAGGGGACCCGTAAGGGGCCCTCATCGAGGACCACGGCAACCCCGGTCGAGGGCCGTCACGGTCTGCCCCGGGAGAGTTGTCCACAGGCTGCGTCCGCCCCTTGACGCAGCCGCCGGTCATTGTCACATTCATCGGGGTCACGTTACGAACACGTAGCGCACACGGCAGCGAACGGGCGGTGGCATGGCGTCACGAGGGAAGAGCGAACGGGCGGCGGGCACGGGGCGGTCCAAGGGGGACGGCGGTCCGCGACTGCTCGATCTGCCGGGCGCGCGGGAGCGCCGGGTGGCCACCGGCGGCATCGAGCTGTGCGTGGTCGAACTGGGAGCCCCGGAGCGGCCGACGATCGTGCTGGTGCACGGCTACCCGGACAGCAAGGAGGTCTGGACGCAGGTCGCCGCCCGGCTGGCGGACCAGTGGCACGTCGTGCTGTACGACGTACGCGGGCACGGCGCCTCGACGGCACCGAAGCCCCTGCGCGGTGGCTTCACGCTGGAGAAGCTGACCGACGACTTCCTGGCCGTGGCCGACGCGGTGAGCCCGGACCGTCCGGTGCATGTGGTGGGGCACGACTGGGGTTCGGTCCAGTCCTGGGAGTTCGCCACGGTCGGCCGCACGAAGGGCCGGATCGCGTCCTTCACCTCGATGTCCGGCCCTTCGCTGGACCACTTCGGACACTGGATCAAGCGCCGGGTGCACCGGCCCACCCCACGCCGGGTCGGTCAGCTCCTCGGGCAGGGTGCCAAGTCCTGGTACGTGTACATGCTGCACACCCCGGTCCTGCCGGAGCTGGCCTGGCGCGGGCCGCTCGGCAAGCGATGGCCGGGCATCCTGGAGCGGCTGGAGAAGGTGCCCCGGGGCGACTACCCGACGTCCTCGCTGCCCAGTGACGCGGCGCACGGGGCCTGGCTCTACCGGGACAACGTCCGTTCCCGACTGCGCAGGCCACGTGCCGACGCGTACGCGCATGTGCCGGTGCAGCTGATCACACCGACGGGGGACGTGTTCCTCTCGGAGCAGCTCTACGACGACCTCGAGTCCTGGGTGCCGCAGTTGACCCGCCGCTCGCTGCCCGCCAAGCACTGGGTGCCGCGGACCCGCCCGGACCAGCTGGCCTCATGGGTCGGGGAGTTCGTGACGGCCGTCGAGTCGGCCCGGGCGACCGGCGCTCCGGTGGAGTCCCGTGCGGGTGGGCCCTACGCGGAGTGGTTCGGCGGCCGGCTCGTGCTGGTCACGGGCGCGGCGGGCGGGATAGGGCGCGCCACGGCCCTGGCCTTCGCGGGTGCGGGGGCCAGGGTGGTGGCCGTCGACCGGGACGCCGAGGGGGCCGAGCGGACGGCCGAGTCGGCCCGGCGGGCAGGGGCTCCGCAAGCCTGGGCCGAGGCGGTGGACGTGAGCGACGAGCAGGCCATGGAGAAGCTTGCCGCCCGGGTGGCCGACGAGTACGGCATCGTCGACGTGCTGGTCAACAACGCGGGCATCGGGCTGTCCGGGCCGTTCCTGGACACGACGTCCGAGGACTGGCGGAACGTCCTCGATGTGAACCTGTGGGGGGTCATCCACGGCTGTCGGCTCTTCGGGCGCCAGATGGCGGAGCGCGGCCAGGGCGGGCACATTGTCAACACGGCCTCGGCGGCGGCCTTTCAGCCGTCCCGCGCCCTCCCCGCCTACAGCACGTCGAAGGCGGCCGTGCTGATGCTCAGCGAGTGTCTGCGCGCCGAGCTCGCCGAGAAGTCGATCGGGGTCAGCGCGATCTGCCCCGGGATCGTCAACACCGGTATCACAGCAACGGCGCGGTTCGCCGGCACGGATGCGGCGGAGGAACAACGGCTGCGGAAGCGCGCCGGCAAGCTCTACGGGGCGCGCAACTACCCGCCGGAGAAGGTAGCGGAGGCGGTTCTCCGGGCGGTCGTCCGCAATCAGGCCGTGGTCCCGGTGACGCCGGAGTCCCACGCCGTACGTTTCCTGTCCCGCGTCGGCCCCGGCGTACTCCGGGGCATCGCCCGGCTGAAGCCGCCGCTGTGAGCCGAGCGCGGGCGCCAGGCCCCGAGGGAGAACCCGGCTCGGTGAGAGGACCGTTGGTGTAGGAATACCGGATCGAGGATCTCGCGCACGCGAGGGGTGCCACGGTCCGTACGATTCGCGGCTATCAGGACCGCGGGCTGCTGCCCGCGCCGGAGCGTCGTGGCCGGGCCAACGTGTATGGACCCGCCCATCTCGTCCGCCTCCGGCAGATCGCCGATCCGCTCGGCCAGGGCTACTCCTCGGCCATCATCAAGGAGTTGCTGAACGCATGGGTCACCGGGCGTGGGCTCGGGGGTGTGCTGGGGCTCGTCGGCGAGGCGTACCGACCATGGGCCGTCGAGCGAGCCGGCCGCATCACCCGCGCCCAACTGGCGTAGGAATGCGGGGAAGAGGTCGACGACCGGGCCATCCGTGATGCGATGGAGCTGGGCATCCTCGAACAGCTGCCTGGGGGAACCGACGAGTTCGGCGCGCCGACTCCACAGGAGCGCGCGCTCGCGGCGGAGTTGCACGCGGCGGGCGTACCGCTGTGCCCGATCACCGGACAGTTGCGCGAACTTCGCGGCGAGTTCGAGCGAGTCGCCTGCCGGTTCCTGGAGTTCACGGCCGAGCACGTATCCGCCGGGTATCTGGCCCATCGGGCCCCGGCCGAGGCGGGCGCCGAGGAGACGGCGTCGGCGGTGCGGCGGCTGAGACCGCTCGCTCAGCAGATTGCGGACGCCGGACTCACGCGCGGCGGGCGCGAGTTGGCGACGAGCCGACTCGGGCGCCATCCAGTGGGGGATGCAGTAACCGGAGCAGGAGCCTCCACTGAGCTGGCGGGCTGTGTGTGGCTGCCCGTGTCGACAATCGCCGTGGTTGAGCGCCTGGTTGGGCCATGTGGTGTCAACGCCTTCATCGCTGTCGCTTCGGAACGAGAGGTGAACAAGAGGGCGTTGGACTCGCTGGTACAACGTCCGGAAACTCGCGGCAGGTTGGACAAATCGCCTATTTTAGACGGTTTTTGTCCACAGCATCGTCAATTTGCCTGTGGATAAGCACAGCTGACTGTGGATCAAACCTCGGCGCGCACATCATTCCGGTAAAACGCGAGCGAAAAGGGGGATGCACCGAGAGCGTGCCGGGAGCACCCTGAAGGGATGGACGAAAGACGCACCGTCAAGGTGTCCAAGTACCTCTCCAAGCACCTGCGGCACCAGCCGGAGCGGATCGGGCTCACGCTCGACGCGCATGGCTGGGTCCCGATCGAGGAGCTGCTGAGCGCGGCGGCTCGCCATCACTTCCCGATCAGCAGGGCGGAGCTCGACCATGTGGTCGCCTCCAACGACAAGCAGCGCTTCGCCGTGGACGGCGGTCGCATCCGGGCGAGCCAGGGCCACACCGTGGCCGTGGACCTGGGACTACCGCCGGCCGAGCCGCCCGCGTACCTCTACCACGGCACGGTCGGCCGGTCCCTGGACGCGATCCGTGCCGAAGGCCTGCGCCCGATGAACCGTACCCACGTACATCTCTCCCCCGACCGCGAGACCGCTACCCGCGTGGGGGCCCGGCGCGGGCGCCCCGTCGTGCTGTCCGTGGACGCGGGCGCCATGCATCGCGCGGGCCACACCTTCTGGGTGAGCGCCAACGGGGTGTGGCTCACGGACGCCGTCCCCGCCGATTTCCTGCGCCTGCCGGGCTGAGCCGGAGCCCGAGAGCGCGAGGCCTCCGGCCCGCCCCGCCCTCACCCGGCCAGCTGCGCCGCGCCCCGCGTCGCGATCTCCTCGAACAGCTTCTCGTCCGGCACCGCCGCGTCGAACCCCGGCCCGTCGCCGGGCACCGGCGCGTGGACGACGATCTCCGTGAACCCCAGCTCCGCGTGCCTGCCCGCGAAGTCCACGAACGCGTCGACGGAATCGAAGGGACGGCCCCCGCCCGCGGCAACGACCGGGTTGAATTCCGGGGTGAATCCGGTGAGCAGGACCTTCTCCAGCTCGGCCACGTCCCTCCCGGCCTCCACGCACGCACGCCCCAGCCCGTCCACCTGCCGGCCGAGGGCCTCGACCGACTGGGCGCCGCTGCCCGCCTCGTACAGCTTCGGGTCCCCCGTGGTCACCCACGCCTGACCGTACCGCGCGGCCAGCGCCAGGCCGCGCGGGCCCGTGGCGGCGACGGCGAAGGGCAGGCGCGGCCGCTGCACACAGCCGGGCAGGTTCCGCGCCTCGGTTGCCGCGTAGAACTCCCCCTCGGCCGACGTGCCGGCCGGCTCGCGCAACAAGGCGTCCAGCAGGGTGACGAACTCCCCGAAGCGGTCGGCGCGCTGCCGCGGCGTCCACGGGACCTCGCCGCTGCGCAGCAGGGTCGTCGCGTCGAAGCCGTTGCCGCCCGCGCCGATGCCCAGGGTGATCCGGCCCGCCGAGATGTCGTCGAGGGAGATCAGCTCCTTGGCCAGGGTGACCGGGTGGCGGAAGTTCGGCGAGGTCACGAGGGTGCCCAAGCGCATCCTCCGTGTCACTGCCGCCGCCGCCGTCAGCGTGGGGATCGCCCCGAACCACGGCCCGTCCCGGAACGCCCGCCACGACAGGTGGTCGTAGGTGTAGGCCGCGTGGAAGCCGAGTCGCTCGGCGCCCTCCCACCTCTCCCGGCCTTCGGCCCAGCGGTGGATCGGCAGAATGACAGTGCTCAGACGCATGGGCCGATTTTACGAGCCCCTGACTGGGCACCGGCAGCGAAGGCCGCCCATTCGAACGGTTTCTCGACCCACTGCTGTCCGAGGGCGTCGGTCCCGGAACGGGCGAGCCCTACGAGAGGGCGAGGAGGTGCCGCATCGCCTGCGCGGCACGGACGGCGGCGTCGCCGCAGCAGTTGTTGAAGAGCACATGGACCTCGTCCGCCCGCTCGGCCATCTCGCGGACGCGCGGTACCCACTCGGCGAGCTCTTCGGTCGTGTACTCGTGGCGGAACCTCTCCTCCTTGGTTCCCGTCCCCCAGGCGCCGCTGCGGCCGTGCAGGCGCACGAGGGCGAACCGCGGGTGGGTGACCCGTACGACGGGAGGCACGGAGGCGGGCAGCGTCTGGATCATGTCCACGGCCACGGCGGCGGCGTCCAGTTCCGTCAGCAGCGCGGCCGTCGCGTCGGCGCGGTCCCCGCTCCACCAGCCCGGATGCCGGAACTCCACCGCCATCGGCCATCCCGCGGCGCGCGCACGGCACCGCCGCAGGAAATCCTCGGCCGGCCGCCCCGGCACGAGCCGGGCGGGGAACTGGAAGACCAGCGTGCCCAGCCGGCCGGCGGCCCGCAGCGGTTCGAGTGCGGCGCTGTACCGGTCCCACACCTCGTCCAGCAGGCCCTGATCGGCGACGGCCCGCCCGCGCGGGAAGGCCGGGCGCAGGTCGGCGGGAAGCGCCTCCGGACGGGTGGGGTGTCCGGTGAACAGGGAGAACGCCTTCACGTCGAACCTGAAGCCGTTTGGGGTGCGTTCCGCCCACAGCCGGCTGTTGCGGATGCTGGGCAGCCCGTAGTACGTGGAGTCCACCTCGGCCACAGGGAACCGTGCGGCGTAGTGCCGGAGCCGGCTCTCCGCGTCGCGGCTGCCCCGGGGGTACCAGCCGCTGGCGACCAGGGCCTTGTCCGTCCATGAGCAGGTGCCGATCCGGATCTCTCCCATCCCGCCCGTCTTCCCCGTACCTCTCTCATGATTCCGAGGCGACCCCGACATATGCCGGAGGAATGTTCAGAGGTCAGAGGTACCGTCTCTCAAATGTGCGACCCTCCGCACGCCCGTGCGTTTCCATGCGCGAGAATGTACGGGTGACCACCGTTATCGAGCAGTCCGCTCCTGTCGCTCCCCGGCTGATCGCCACGGATCTGGACGGCACTCTTCTGCGCGACGACAAGACCGTCTCGGACCGCACGGTCCGGGCGCTCGCCGCCGCCGAGGAGGCGGGGGTCGAGGTCTTTTTCGTCACCGGCCGCCCCGCCCGCTGGATGGACGTCGTCAGCGACCACGTCCACGGACACGGACTGGCGATCTGCGCCAACGGCGCGGCCGTCGCCGATCTGCATGCCGGTGGACGGCTGTTGAAGGTCCGCGGCCTGGAGCGCGAAACGGCCGTCGACGTCGTCCGCACGCTGCGCGCCGCCGCACCCGGCACGTCCTTCGCCGTCGAGCTGGCCACCGGCATCCACTACGAGCCCGCCTATCCGCCCTTCTATCTCGACCCCGGCGCCACCGTCGCGGTCGCGGAGACGCTGCTGCACGAGGAGGCCCCGGGCGACGGCGTGCCCGTGCTGAAGCTGCTCGCCCGGCACGGCGAGCTGGACCCGGACGAGTTCCTGGCGCTGGCCCGGGCGGCAGCCGGGGAGCGGGCCACCTTCACCCGGTCCAGTCCCACCGCGCTCATCGAGATCAGCGGTCCGGGTGTCTCCAAGGCCAGCACCCTGGAGCTGTGCTGCGCCGAGCGCGGTATCGCGGCCGCCGAGGTCGTCGCCTTCGGCGACATGCCCAACGACGTGGAGATGCTGAGCTGGGCCGGCAGCTCGTACGCCATGGGCAACGCCCACCCGGCCGCCCTGGCCGCCGCGTCCGGTCGCACGGTCACCAACAACGAGGACGGCGTGGCCGTGGTCATCGAGCGCATCCTGGCCGAACGAGCGGGGAGCCTCGCAAGACGCTGAGCCCGGCCGGGACCCGGGGCCGAGCCCGGCGCCCGGCCTGCCTCCGATGCCGCGCAGCAGTGCTCACAGCGGTGCCTGCCACACCACCGTCGTGCCCCCGCCGCCCTCCCCGATCCCCTGCTCGAACCAGCTGGCCCCGCCCAGCGACTCCGCCCGGCGGGCCAGGTTCCGCAGTCCGCTGCGGCGCCCGCCCTCCGGCATGCCCACCCCGTCGTCGGCGACCGCCAGCCGCACCGCGCCCCGCCCGTCGTCCAGCGTGACGGTCGCGTCCACGACCACCTCGATGCGGGCGGCGCCGGCGTGCCGGAAGGCATTGGACAGCGCTTCCCGCAGCGCCGCGATCAGGTTCTTGGCCGTCAGCTCGCCGACCAGGGAGTCGACCGCCCCGAGGAAGCGGTGGGACGGCTTGAACCCCAGGGGCACGGCGGCCATGTTGATCTCGCGCAGGACCCGGGTGCGCAGCCCGGACGGCGCCTCCGCCGGTTCCTGCTGGAGCGCGAAGATCGCGGTCCGGATCTCCTGGATGGTCACGTCCAGCTCGTCCACCGCCCGGCCGACGCCGGTCTGCACCTCCGGCACGTCCGACCGACGCTGCGCGCTCTCCAGCATCATCCCGGTCGCGAACAGCCGCTGGATGACCAGATCGTGCAGGTCGCGGGCGATCCGGTCGCGGTCCTCGTAGACCGCGAGGCGTTCCCGGTCGCGCTGCGCCTCGGCCATCATCAGGGCCAGCGCGGCCTGCGCGGCGAACTGGGTGGCCAGCGTCCGCTCCGTCTCCGTGAAGGGCCGCTCGCCCCTGGCCCGGGGCATGGCCAGAGCGCCCAGCACCCGGCCCCCGCTGTGCAGGGGCAGCAGCATGGTCGGGCCGAACGGATCCGCCAGCCTGGTGATCAGGCGGGTGTCGGTGGCCGAGTCGTCCACGAAGACCGCCTCACCGCTCAGCAGCATGCCCACCACGGGGCTCTGGGCCGGAATGATCACCCCGAGCGAATCGGCCGGGTCGTCCGCCGAGACGGCGACGATCTCCAGGCCGCCCCCCTCGGCCGGCAGCAGCACGATGCCGGCGGCGGCACCCGCGAGACGGCGGGCCTGCTCCGCGACGACCGTGAGCGCGTCGTCCGCGTCGCTGCCGGAGAGCAGGGCGGTCGTCACGGCGACCGAGCCGTCGATCCACCGCTCGCGCTGCCGGGCCGCCTCGTACAGTCGCGCGTTGCCGATGGCGATCCCGGCCTCCGTCGCCAGTACGCGCACCAGGTGCAGGTCGTAGTCGCTGAACTCGCCGCCACCGTCCTTCTCGGCGAGATAGAGGTTGCCGAAGATCTCGCCCTGGACCCTGATCGGAACGCCGAGAAACGTGCGCATCAACGGATGACCGGGCGGAAACCCGGCGAACCTCGGATCGGTGGTCAGGTCCGCGAGACGCAGCGGCCGGGGGTCGTGGATGAGGGCGCCGAGCAGCCCCCGGTGCCCGTCGGGCCGCCGGCCGATCTCGTGCGCCACCGGATCGGGAACCCCATGGGTGACGAAGTCGGAGAGCCCTTCGCCCTCCTCGTTCACGACTCCGATCGCGGCATAGCGGGCATGGGCCAGCTCCGCCGCCGTCTCGCAGATCCGGTCGAGCGTGGAATGCAGTTCGAGGCCGGTCCCCACGGAGCGCATGGCTTCCAGCAGGCGCGGCACCTGGGCGGTGAGCTCGGCGGACAGGCCCTGCAGGCTCCTGGCCGGATCCTCCTCAGACATACTGCGAGCCTAATTAGTCACATTTGCACTGAAAAGTCGGAATGGCTCACGCTCCGCCCCGGACGGGGGCCCGGCGGCCGTGCGCAGCCTACGAGCGCGCCCCCACAGCCGCTTCCAGCTGCCCGTCGCCCTCCCGTTCCCGCGCCAGCATCCGGCGCAGCGGCCCGTCGACCGAAGCCAGTACGTCGTACGGGCCCCGCTGCGTGATCGAGCCCGCCTCCAGGACCACCACCTCGTCCACGGCGTCGAGTCCGGCGAGCCGGTGCGTGATCAGTACCGTCGTACGCCCCCGGGTCGCCGCCAGCAGGTCCGTGGTCAGGGCGTCCGCGGTGGGCAGGTCCAGGTGCTCGGCGGGCTCGTCCAGCACGAGGACGGGGAAGTCCGCGAGCAGGGCCCGGGCCAGGGCGAGCCGCTGGCGCTGGCCCCCGGAGAGGCGGGCGCCGTGCTCCCCGACGAGGGTGTCCAGCCCGTCCGGCAGCGCCTCCGCCCAGTCGAGCAGGCGGGCCCGCGCCAGGGCGTCGCGCAGTTCACGCTCGGTCGCGGCGGGGCGGGCGAGCCGCAGGTTCTCCCGGAGCGAGCTGTCGAAGAGGTGGGCGTCCTGGGCGCACAGCCCGACGAACCTCCGCACGGTGTCCCCGTCCAGCGCCGAGGCGTCCACCCCGCCGATCCGGTAGGTGCCCGCCCGGGCGTCCAGGAAGCGCAGGAGGACCTGGGCCAGCGTGGTCTTGCCGGACCCGGAGGGCCCCACGACGGCGATCCGGCGGCCCGCCTCCAGCGTGAGGTCGACGGCGGTGAGCGCGTCGTGGGCCGTGTCCGGGTACCGGGCCGAAAGCCCGCGCATCTCCAGCGGGAACGGGCTCGGCGGTGTCGCGGCCGGCGCTTCGGGCTCCCGTACGGGAACGGGGGCGTCCAGCACCTCGTACACGCGCTCCGCGCTCCGCCCGACCCGCTGCCGGTACTGCGCGGCGAGCGGCAGACCGGTCACGGCTTCGAAGGCGGCCAGTGGGGTGAGGACGACGACGGCGAGTTCCACGCCGGCGAGCCGCCCGTCGGCCACGGCCGGAAGGGCGACCAGAGCCGCGGCCACCACGGTGAGGCCGGTGATCAGGGCGGTCAGGCCGCCCCCGAGCGCGGACGCGGTCGCGGCACGCGAGGCGATCCGGGTGAGGACGGCGTCGGCCGCACGGGTGCGGGCCGCCTGCCCCGGCAGCGCGCCCGCCACGGTCAGCTCCGCCGTTCCGCCCAGCAGGTCGGTGATCCGGGTCGCCAGATCGGCGCGGGCGGGGGCCAGCCGCCGTTCCGCGCGCCGGGCGCAGGCACCGCTGACCAGCGGGACCCCGACGCCCGCCAACAGCAGCCCCACGGCCAGGACCAGGCCCGCCTGGGGGAGCAGCCAGCCGGTGAAGCCGACGGTCGCGGCGCCCACGAGGACGGCGGTGCCGACGGGCAGCAGCCACCGCAGCCAGTAGTCCTGGAGCGCGTCCACATCCGCGACCAGCCGCGAGAGCAGATCCCCGCGCCGGGCGCCGCGCAGGCCGCCCGGCGCGATGCGCTCCAGGCTGCGGTACACGGCGACGCGCAGTTCGGCGAGCATGCGCAGGACCGCGTCGTGGGAGACGAGGCGCTCCGCGTAACGGAAGACCGCCCGGCCGATGCCGAAGGCACGGGTGGCCGTCACCGCGACCATCAGATAGAGGACGGGCGGCTGCTCGGAGGCCCGGGAGATCAGCCAGCCGGAGACCGCCATGAGCCCGACGGCGGACCCCAGGGCGAGGCTCCCCAGCAGCAGGGCGAGCCCGAACCGGACTCGTTGGGCGCCTGCGGCGTCCCTGACCCGGGTCAGCACGTGCCTGCGCGCCGGCGCGGTCTCCTCGGGCGCCTGGGCCGGGGACGCCGGCTCGGTCGGCAGGAGGTCGCCGGGCGTGTTCACGGGCCTGGGCACGCTCGCGGAACCGGGCAGCGCGCCGGCGGCTTCCCCGGCACGGGCGGCCGGCGCCGTCAGCGTCACCACCCGGTCCGCGACCGACAGCAGCGCCGGCCGGTGCACCACCAGCAGCACGGTGCGGCCCTCGGCCAGCCTCCGTACGGCGTCGACGATGCCCGCCTCCGTCTCACCGTCCAGGCTCGCGGTCGGCTCGTCGAGCAGCAGCACCGGCCGGTCGGCGAGGAAGGCCCGGGCGAGCGCGATCCGCTGCCGCTGTCCCGCGGAGAGACCGGCGCCGTCCTCGCCCAGCACCGTGCGGTCCCCGTCCGGCAGCCCACGTACGAAGTCGTACGCCCCCGCGTCGCGCAGCGCCGCCGTCACCGCGCTGTCGTCTGCGGCGGGCCGGGCCAGTCTGACGTTCTCCGCGATGGTGCCCGCGAAGAGGTGGGGCCGCTGAGGCACCCAGGCGATGCGCTCCCGCCAGCGTTCGAGGGAGAGATCGGCCAGATCGGTGCCACCGACCCGCACCCGGCCCTCGTCGGGCCCGGTGAAGCCCAGCACCACGTTCAGCAGGGTGGACTTTCCGGCACCGCTCGGGCCGACCAGGGCGACCGTCTCCCCTTCCTCGACGGTGAGCCAGGTGGCGGCGAGCGAGGGCGCGGACCGCCCCTCGTGCCGTACTGCCACCCCCGCCAGTTCCAGTCGCAGCGAATCGGGGACCTCCCCCGTGCCGCTTGTGCGGGGCTCCGTCTCCAGGACCGCGAAGACCTCCTCGGCCGCCGAAAGGCCCTCGGCTGCAGCGTGGAACTGCGCCCCCACCTGCCGGATGGGCAGGTAGGCCTCGGGCGCGAGGATCAGGACCAGCAGACCGGTGTAGAGGTCGAGTTCACCGTGCACGAGCCGCATGCCGATGGTGACCGCGACGAGGGCCACCGAGAGGGTGGCGAGGAGTTCGAGGGCGAAGGACGACAGGAAGGCGATGCGCAGGGTGCGCAGGGTCGCCTGGCGGTACTGCGAGGTGATCGTGCGGATGGACTCGGCCTGGGCCTTCGCCCGGCCGAACACCTTGAGCGTCGGCAGTCCGGCCACCACGTCGAGGAAGTGCCCGGAGAGCCGGGAGAGCAGCCGCCACTGACGGTCCATGCGTGACTGGGTCGCCCAGCCGATCAAGATCATGAAGAGCGGGATGAGCGGCAGCGTGACCACGATGATCGCGGCCGACACCCAGTCCTCGGTGACGACCCTGGCCAGCACGGCCGCAGGCACGACCACCGCGAGCCCCAACTGGGGCAGATAGCGCGCGAAGTAGTCGTCCAGCGCGTCGATCCCCCGGGTGGCCAGCGTCACCAACGAACCGGTGCGTTGCCCGCTCAGCCAGTCCGGCCCCAGCTCCGCGGCCCGGTCGAGCAGCCGCCGGCGCAGTTCGGACTTGACGGCCGCTCCGGCCCGGTGAGCGGCGAGCTCGGTCAGCCAGGCGACGAGGGCACGCCCGAGCGCGACCGCCGCGAGCAGCAGGAGCGAGGTGCGCAGCCCGCTCACTGCGAGCCCGTCCTCGAAGCCGCCCACCACGATTTCGGCGATGAGCATGGCCTGGGCGATGACCAGCGCCGCCCCGGCCAGGCCGAGCACCACCACGGCCACCATGAACAGGCGAGTGGCGCGGGCGTGGCGGAGCAGGCGCGGGTCGATCGGTTTCACGTGAAACATCCCTTGCGGCTCGGCTCGGTCGGGGCACTCACTGCGTCAGTGCGCTTCGGCGATGTGCTGGGTGCCGATCCGCTTGCGGAACACCCAGTACGTCCACCCCTGGTAGAGGAGTACGACCGGAGTGGCGATCCCGGCGCACCAGGTCATGATCTTCAGCGTGTACGGGCTGGACGAGGCATTGGTCACCGTGAGGCTCCAGGCCTCGTTCAGCGACGACGGCATGACGTTCGGGAAAAGCGTCAGGAACAACATGGCGACCGCCGACGCGATGGCCACACCGGAGAGCGCGAAGGACCACCCCTCACGGCCGGCCGCGACCATCACGATCGCACCGACCAGCGCCGCCGCGGCGATGAACATCGCGATCAGGCTCCGGCCGTCACCGTTCTCGAGCTGGGTCCAGACCAGGAAGGCGAGCGCGACCACGGCCGTGACGGCGCCCAGCTTCAGCGCCAGCCCGCGTGCCCGGGCCCGGATGTCACCGGCCGTCTTCAGCCCGGCGAACACCGCGCCGTGGAAGGTGAAGAGGGCGAGGGTGACCAGGCCGCCGAGGAGCGCGTAGGGGTTCAGCAGATCCAGGACGCTGCCGGTGTACTCCATGTGCGCGTCGATCTTGACGCCTCGCACGATGTTGCCGAAGGCCACGCCCCACAGCACGGCGGGGATCAACGAGGCCCAGAAGATCGCGTGCTCCCAGTTGGTCTGCCACTTCTCCTCGGGCCGCTTCGCCCGGTACTCGAAGGCGACGCCGCGCACGATCAGGCAGAGCAGGATGAGCAGCAGCGGCAGGTAGAAGCCGGAGAACAGCGTGGCGTACCACTCGGGGAACGCGGCGAAGGTCGCTCCGCCGGCACTGAGCAGCCAGACCTCGTTGCCGTCCCAGACCGGGCCGATGGTGTTGATCAGCACCCGCCGTTCCTTGCGGTCCCGGGCCAGCAGCTTGGTGAGGACGCCGATACCGAAGTCGAAGCCCTCCAGGAAGAAGTAGCCGGTCCACAGGACGGCGATGAGCACGAACCAGACGTCGTGGAGTTCCATTTCTCGGCTCCCGCTCTCAGTAGGAGAAGGCCATGGGCCGGTCGGCGTCTTCGTGGTCGCCACCGATCCGGGTGGGCGGGTTGAGGTCGTCGGCCGTGAGCTCCGGCGGTCCCGCCTTGATGTACTTCAGGAGCAGCCGGACCTCGATGACGGCGAGCACCGCGTACAGCAGGCTGAAGACGATCAGCGAGGTCAGCACCTCGCCCTGGGAGACACCGGGGGAGACCGCGTCACGGGTTTGGAGCACGCCGTAGACCACCCAGGGCTGCCGGCCCATCTCTGTGAAGATCCAGCCCCAGGAGTTGGCGATCAGCGGGAAGAGCAGGGTCCACAGGGCGACGATCCAGTAGCACCGGGCGAGGCGCGGGCTCAGGGCCTTGGTCTTGAACAGGACCAGGTTCGGCACCTCGTCCTCACCCGTGCGCATCGCCTCGGGCAGCATGAACTTCTTCCGGGTGAGCCACAGGCCGAGGATGCCGAGGCTGAACGAAGCCATCCCGAAGCCGATCATCCACCGGAAGCTCCAGAAGGCCACGGGGATGTTCGGCCGGTAGTCACCTGGGCCGAATCGCTCCTGCTCCGCCTTGTTGATGTCGTTGATGCCGGGCACGTACGAGTGGAAGTCGTCGTCGGCGAGGAAGGACAGCACCCCGGGTACGGAGATCTCGACGGAGTTGTGGCCCTTGCTGACATCCCCGTAGGCGAAGATCGAGAAGGGCGCCGCGTTCTGCCCGTCCCACAGCGCCTCGGCCGCCGCCATCTTCATCGGCTGCTGATTGAACATCACCTTGCCGAGCTGGTCACCGCTGACGGCGGTGAGGAGTCCGGCGATCACCACGGTGATCAGGCCCAGCCGCAGTGAGGTGCGCATCACCGGAATGTGCTTCTTGCGTGCCAGGTGGAAGGCCGCGATACCGACCATGAACGCGCCACCGACCAGGAAGGCGGCCGTGATGGTGTGGAAGAACTGGGTCAGCGCGGTGTTCTGCGTGAGCACCTGCCAGAAGTCGGTGAGCTCGGCGCGTCCGCGCTCCTTGTTGATGCGGTAGCCGACCGGGTGCTGCATCCAGGAGTTGGCCGCCAGGATGAAGTAGGCGGAGAGAATGGTGCCGAGGGACACCATCCATATGCAGGCGAGGTGGATCCTCTTCGGAAGCTTGTCCCAGCCGAAGATCCACAGGCCGATGAAGGTGGACTCGAAGAAGAACGCGATCAGGGCTTCGAACGCGAGCGGCGCCCCGAAGATGTCGCCGACGAACCGCGAGTAGTCGGACCAGTTCATCCCGAACTGGAACTCCTGGACGATGCCGGTGACGACACCCATGGCGATGTTGATCAGGAAGAGCTTTCCCCAGAACTTGGTGGCCCTGAGGTACTTCTCCTTGTTCGTCCGCACCCAGGCGGTCTGCAGGCCGGCGGTGAGCGCCGCGAGAGAGATCGTCAGAGGAACGAAGAGGAAGTGGTAGACGGTCGTCGTACCGAACTGCCATCGCGCCAGGGTCTCCGGCGCCAGAGCTAGCTCCACGTCGTCTTCTCCTTACGTCACCGCCGCAGCAGCGGCGATTTGTCCGTGAAATCCAACGGATCACGGGAGGAAGCGGGACACGCTTGTGAACGCGTTCACATTCACAAGCAATTATGGCGCACACGCTTTCGGGATCTTCGCCGGGGGTCCCCTGTCCCCCTCGACGCCGCGACGGGCATACGAAAAGGGCCCCGCGCCTCTGACGAGGTGCGGGGCCCAGCTGCCGGCTGCGCCGGCTACAGCTCCTGGCGGAACGCCTCCGTCACCTTCAGGAACAGGTCGTTCGCCTCGCTCTCACCGATCGTCACGCGCACGCCCTCGCCCGCGAACGGCCGGACCACCACGCCGGCCTTCTCACAGGCCGCCGCGAAGTCCAGGGTGCGGTCGCCCAGCCGCAGCCAGACGAAGTTCGCCTGGGACTCGGGCACCGTCCAGCCCTGACGCGCCAGGGCCTCGGAGACCCGGTCGCGCTCACACACCAGCGAGCCGACCCGGCCGAGCAGCTCGTCCTCGGCGCGCAGCGAGGCCACCGCCGCGTCCTGGGCGAGCTGGCTGACGCCGAACGGCACCGCCGTCTTGCGCAGCGCTGCCGCCACCGGCTCATGGGCCACCGCGAAGCCGACCCGCAGCCCCGCGAGCCCGTACGCCTTGGAGAACGTCCGCAGTACCGCCACGTTGGGGCGGTCCCGGTAGATCTCGATACCGTCGGGGACCTCGGTGTCCCGGATGAACTCCTTGTACGCCTCGTCCAGCACCACGAGCACATCGCCCGGCACCCGGTCGAGGAATCGTTCCAGCTCGGCCCTGCGCACGACGGTGCCCGTCGGGTTGTTCGGGTTGCAGACGAAGATCAGCCGCGTCCGGTCGGTGATCGCGTCCGCCATCGCGTCCAGGTCGTGCACATCACCGTCGGTCAGCGGCACCTTGACCGAGGTCGCGCCACTGACCTGCGTGATGATCGGGTACGCCTCGAAGGAGCGCCAGGCGTAGATCACCTCGTCGCCCGGCCCCGAGGTGGCTTGCAGCAGCTGCTGGGCCACGCCGACCGAACCGGTGCCGGTGGCCAGGTGCGACACGGGCACACCGAAACGGTCGGACAGCTCGTTCATCAGACCGGTGCAGGCCATGTCGGGGTAGCGGTTGAAGTGCTCAGCGGCTGCGAGCGCGCTCTCCATCACTCCCGGCAGCGGCGGATACGGGTTTTCGTTGGAGGACAGCTTGAAAGCGGCCGGTCCGTCCGACGACGCCGGTTTGCCAGGAACGTAGGCGGGAACGCCGTCCAACTCGGCGCGCAGCTTGGGGCTCGTCTCGCTCACCGCAGGTCCTCCTCGACCATCCGTACACATCAATACTGCTCACCTTAAGAGGATTGGACGCCGCTGCGAACGGGTGGACAGCGGATTCGTCCGGTGAGCCCCGGAATGAGGGGGAGCGTGACCGTCGGTGGCGCGCGCTGGTGGCTCGCTCCGTGGCGCGCGTCCCCCGAAAAGGTGAGTTGAGACCTCCTCGATACCTCGCCCACTCGGCAGGTCCATCCGGCCGGATGCCTCACACATGACGGTAGACCCCGCCAACAGGCTTGCTTCACAAGGCTATTGGCACCCGATGACCTTGCAGAAACGTGCCTGTCAACGCGTGCATATGCGACCGGGCCAATTTGCCG
Organism: Streptomyces sp. 130; assembly: GCF_007096885.1. Classification (GTDB taxonomy): domain Bacteria; phylum Actinomycetota; class Actinomycetes; order Streptomycetales; family Streptomycetaceae; genus Streptomyces. The sequence goes on from NZ_VJNO01000005.1 coordinate 211,939, forward strand.
CCCGACCCCTACTATCGGCTCGCCATGACAGCAGCAGGGAAGCACCAGGTGAGCCGGACGGAGACCCCCCGGCGCGGCGGCAGGCAGGGACGTGCCGGAATCCGGGATGTGGCCGCCGCCGCCGGCGTCTCCATCACGACCGTCTCCGACGCGCTCAACGGCAAGGGCAGGCTCCCGGACGCCACCCGCCGCCATGTCCGCGAGGTCGCAGAGCGCCTGGGCTATCGCCCTTCCGCGGCGGCCCGCACGCTCCGTACCGGCAAGTCCGGCCTCATCGGCCTGACCGTGACGACGTACGGGGATGAACCTTTCACCTTCACCGAGTTCGCGTACTTCGCGGAAATGGCGAGGGCGGCCACCTCGGCGGCTCTCGCCCGCGGCTACGCCCTGGTCATCCTGCCGGCCACTTCGCGCCACGACGTCTGGTCCAACGTGGCGCTCGACGGCACCGTCGTCATCGATCCCTCCGATCAGGACCCGGTCGTCTCCGAGCTGGTCCGCCAGGGGCTGCCCGTCGTCTCCGACGGCCGCCCCGCCGGGTCGCTGCCCGTCACCGCCTGGGTGGACAACGACCACCGGGCCGCCGTGCTCGACCTCCTCGATCACCTCGCCGCCGCCGGGGCCCGCCGTATCGGGCTGCTCACCGGCACCACCACCGACACGTACACCCGGCTCTCCACCACCGCCTATCTGCACTGGTGCGAGCGCGTCGGGCAGGATCCGGTCTACGAGTCCTATCCGGCCCACGACCCGTGCGCCGGGGCGGTGGCCGCCGACCGGCTGCTGGCCCGTCCGGACCGTCCCGACGCCGTCTACGGGCTCTTCGACCCCAATGGCACGGACCTGCTCGCGGCCGCGCGCCGCTACGGCCTGCGCGTCCCCGAGGACCTGCTCCTCGTCTGCTGCAGCGAATCCACGGTGTACGCGACGACCGAGCCGCCCATCACGACGCTCTCCCTGAAACCGCGGAGGATCGGCACGGCCGTCGTCCAGCTGCTCATCGACGCCATCGAAGGCGTCGACCAGGACGGTCCGGTGGAACGCGTGGTGCCGACGGAGCTCATCGTCCGAACGTCCTCGCAACGCCGCCCGCCGCGCACCACGGTCAGTGCGCCGCGTTCCCCGGCAGGGGACTGATCATCACAATCAGGACTAATCGGCCGACGAACCTGGCATGCGGAAGGATTCACCACCCCTGGTGCGTCCCAGAGCACGATCTGCATTCCTATGATGGGCGCACGACACCGCGGACCAACCCGACCAGCAGGGCCCGTCAGGTGTACGGCGGCGCGACGGTGGTGTGGAGGGGTCGATGACACAGGGGGCCGGTCAGGAACCCGTGGTGCGGACGGCGACGTTGCGTGACTTCCGCGTACCGCCCTATGCGCAGTCCCCGGCGCCCCCCGCGTCGCCGCACCCGGGGAACGCCTTCCCCGACGGCGAGACGCCCGAGGGGTACACGCCGACGGCGCGCGATCTTCCCGTCATCGGCGTCGACCAATCCGCCCGGGTGCAGCCCGTGCCCGAACCGCGCCCCGCCGCCGCCCCGGGCCTCGGTCCGCTCTACGTGGTCGGTGACGTCCACGGCTACCTGGACGAGCTGCTCGCCGCCCTCGCCGAGCAGGGCCTGATCGACTCCGAAGGCCGCTGGGCCGCCGGCAACGCCCGCCTCTGGTTCCTCGGAGACTTCACCGACCGGGGCCCCGACGGCATCGGCGTCATCGACCTCGTCATGCGGCTCTCCGCCGAGGCGGCAGCCGCCGGCGGCTACTGCAAGGCCCTGATGGGCAACCACGAGCTGCTGCTCATCGGTGCCAAGCGGTTCGGCGACACCCCGGTGAACTCCGGCGCGGGGACGGCCACCTTCCAGGCCGCATGGCTGCTCAACGGCGGCCAGAAGGCAGACATGGAGCGCCTTCAGGACGTCCACCTCCAGTGGATGTCCCGGCTCGACGCCGTCGTCGAGGAGGACGGGCACCTCCTGATGCACTCGGACACGACGGCGTACCTCGACTACGGCTCCACCATCGAGGACGTCAACGACACGGTGCACGCCATCCTCACCCGTAACGACGCCGACGAGTGCTGGGACCTGTTCCGCAAGCTCACCAAGCGGTTCGCCTTCCGCGACGACTCGGGGCCGCAGGCCGTCCAGGAGCTGATGGCGGCCTACGGCGGCCGGCGCGTCGTCCATGGCCACAGCCCGATCCCGTATCTGACCGGTGAGGTCGGCTCCGAGGACGGCGAGGACGGCGCCGGGCCTCAGGTCGACGGCCCGCATGTGTACGCGGACGGGCTCGCCATCGCCATGGACGGTGGGGTGACCATGGCCGGAAAGCTACTGGTCGTCCGTCTTCCCCTGCATGACTGACGCCGTGCGGGGAAGATCCGTTCCGGGCTGATCACACGGAGTACGGGGGCTATTTCCGGAAACCCTCTGTCACCCCCTGCCGTGCGCGCTCTACCATCGGCGTATCAGTAGCAGGCTCTCCTCCGTCTCCGCCCGAACTGCCCGGACCCAGCGGGCACACAGGCCCGACGGAGCATCGGGGGATGCAGATGAACAGCGCTCCGCACCTGCTGACCGAGGACCGGCCCGAGTACGAACGGCTCCTCGACGACGCACTGCGTCACGCACATGAACGACCGGAACTGGCCGCCGTGGGCCAACGCCTCAGCGCCGCCCAGCTGCGCACCATGGCGCTGGCGGCCGTCGCCCTGATCACGGCCACTGCCGCAGCCGAGTACGAGCAGTACGTGAAGGCCCGTGACCAAGCACGCGCCCCCACACGGGACACGGATTCCGGCACGGCGCCGGACGGCCCCGGCCAGTCGGGCGCCGGCATAGGAGCGGTCGTCACCGTCCTGACACCGATGCTGGCGGGCACGGCGGCGGCCATATTCCTGCTGGTCGGCTACCTCTTGAAGATGCTGGAACCACCACCGGCGTTCGCCGGCCCCATGGTGGACGCGGGCTGGTTCTTCGCCGCCGTCACGGCCGCCGCCATCCTCGTCGCCGCCATCGGCCTGCTCATCGCGGCCCTGCGCAACGGTTCGACGGCCCTGTCGGCCCGGGAAGCCCACGAACAACTGCCCGACGAGGTGGCCCTCGCCAAGGACGCCTGGCGACAGGCGCTGCTGGAGCGGGGCATCGTGCCCTTCCTGCGCGACGCCCTCGCCCAGCCCGCCGGCCCCGCGATCCCCGCCCAGCACCGCCCGACGGGCCGGCTCCCCAAGGTCGGCTACAGCAGGCCCGACTTCGCCGGTCCGCACGAGGGCCCGGCGGCAGCCCCCCGCCCCACGTACAGCAGCCCGGACTTCACCAGTCCGGACTTCGGCGGACCCGAGCACGAACCGGACTGACCACCACGGCCCCGGCGGAAGGCGCCGGGGCCGTGCGCGGTCGGCCGTGCCAGGTCAGTCGGCCAGCGGCAGATAGACCCGGTTCCCGCCCGCCGCGAATTCACGCGACTTGCTGAGCATCCCCTCGGCGATCTCCTCGGCCGTCGCCTCCGCGCCGTCCGCGCCGCCGAACTGCTCGGTGATGCTGTGACTGATCTTCATCGAACAGAATTTCGGCCCGCACATCGAGCAGAAGTGTGCCGTCTTCGCGGGCTCGGCGGGCAGGGTCGCGTCGTGGAACTCCCGTGCCGTGTCCGGGTCCAGCGCCAGGTTGAACTGGTCCTCCCAGCGGAACTCGAACCGGGCGTCCGACAGCGCGTCGTCCCACTCCTGCGCCCCCGGATGCCCCTTGGCCAGATCCGCGGCATGTGCCGCGATCTTGTACGTGATGACCCCGGTCTTCACATCGTCCCGGTTCGGCAGCCCCAGGTGCTCCTTGGGCGTCACGTAACAGAGCATCGCCGTGCCCCACCAGGCGATCATCGCGGCGCCGATGCCCGAGGTGATGTGGTCGTACGCCGGTGCGATGTCGGTGGTCAGCGGGCCGAGCGTGTAGAACGGCGCCTCCTCGCAGATCTCCTGCTGGAGGTCGATGTTCTCCTTGATCTTGTGCATCGGCACATGCCCCGGACCCTCGATCATGGTCTGCACACCGAACCGCTTGGCGACCGCGTTCAGTTCGCCGAGCGTGCGCAGTTCGGCGAACTGCGCCTCGTCGTTGGCGTCCGCGATCGACCCGGGGCGCAGCCCGTCGCCCAGTGAGTACGTCACGTCGTACGCGGCGAGGATCTCGCAGAGCTCCTCGAAGTGCTCGTACAGGAACGACTCCTTGTGGTGAGCCAGGCACCACGCCGCCATGATCGAGCCGCCCCGGGAGACGATGCCGGTCTTGCGCCGGGCGGTCAGCGGCACATACGGCAGGCGTACGCCGGCGTGCACCGTCATGTAGTCCACGCCCTGCTCGGCCTGCTCGATGACGGTGCCCTTGTAGATCTCCCAGGTCAGTTCCTCGGCCCGCCCGTCGACCTTCTCAAGGGCCTGGTAGAGAGGGACGGTTCCGATCGGTACGGGTGAATTGCGAAGAACCCACTCACGGGTGGTGTGGATGTTGCGGCCGGTGGAAAGGTCCATGACCGTGTCCGCGCCCCACCGGGTCGCCCACGTCATCTTGTCCACCTCCTCCTCGATGGAGGACGTCACCGCGGAGTTGCCGATGTTGGCATTGACCTTCACCAGGAACCGCTTTCCGATGATCATCGGCTCGGTCTCCGGGTGGTTGACGTTGGCGGGCAGCACAGCGCGGCCGGCCGCGATCTCCTCGCGCACCACCTCCGCCGCCACGTTCTCGCGGACCGCGACGTACTCCATCTCCGGGGTGATCTCACCCCTGCGGGCGTACGCGAGCTGGGTGACGGGCCGGCCGTCCCGGCTCCGTCGCGGGCGGCGCGGCCGGCCGGGGAAGACCGCGTCCAGATTGCGCAGCCCGCCTCGCGGCGAGGTGTGCTTGAGCCCGTCGTCCTCGGGGCGGACGGGGCGGCCCGCGTACTCCTCGGTGTCGCTGCGGGCGACGATCCAGTTCTCCCGGAGCGGTGCGAGACCGCGCCGGACGTCGGTCTCGGCCGCGGGGTCGGTGTACGGCCCGGACGTGTCGTACAGCGTCACGTCCTCGCCGTTGGTCAGGTGCACCTGGCGGACCGGCACCCGGATGTCGGGGCGCGGCCCCTGGACGTATCCCTTGTGCCAGCCGATGGACTTCCCGGCCTCACCGCTCTGATTGGAGGCAGGCGTGCGTGTGTCCGATGTGGTCATGAGACCTACTCCCTACGCCGGCATTACCCGGTAACAGGTTCGGCGGTCGGCGCAGCGTCTCCCGTACGGTCGTACGGCGGTCAGCGCCCTCTCAGCCCGGTGCTCCGAGCTCCCGCGTGTGCAAAGGTGCCACCACGCTAGCCCCCGGACGGGCATGCTGAACAGAGGGCCCCTGCCTTCTTGCGATGATCGGCCGGTGACGTCCCCCCATCGCGACCCGGAACCGCAGGGCCATGAGCACGCGCACGCACACAGCCATGGCCCGGCCGCACCCGTCTCACCCCATCTGCGCAAGGTGATCGCCACCGTGCTGATCCCCTTCGCGACCGCCGTGCTCGTCGGGCTGGTGGCGCTCTGGCCGGGGGGCGCGCCGGCGCACGAACGGACCGGTGTCGGTTTCGACCGGCAGACCCAGCAGGGAAAGGTGGTGAGCGTCGTCAAGGCCGACTGCGAGGACATGAACGCCGTCCAGCTTCCCGTCAGTGGCGAGACCCGGCCCCCCGAGGGCCGGCCGGCGACGGGCGCCCTCTGCGAGAAGGCCACCGTCGAGGTCACCAGCGGTCCGGACGCGGGGCGCCGCTTCATCGAGGTCGTCCAGCCCGACGCACCGAGGCAACTGCGGGAGGGGCAGGGGGTGGTGGTGGCGTACGCCCCCGACGCGCCCCATGACCTCCAGTACTCGGTGACGGACGTGAACCGGAAGTTCCCCTTGTACCTGCTGGCCGGGATCTTCGCCCTCGCGGTGGTGCTCGTGGGCAGGATGCGCGGGGTCATGGCTCTGGTGGCGCTCGCCCTGTCGTTCGCCGTACTGACCCTGTTCATCCTTCCGGCCGTACTCCAGGGCGCGAATCCGCTGCTGGTGGCGGTCGTCGGGGCCGGTGCGATCATGCTGATCGCGCTCTACATCTGCCACGGGCCGACCGCCCGCACCTCCGTCGCCGTCATCGGCACCCTGATCTCACTTCTCCTGATCGGGCTGCTCGGCTCGCTCTTCATCGGCTGGGCGAGCCTGAGCGGGAACACCGATGACAGCACCGGCCTCATCCACGGCCTGTATCCGCACATCGACATGAGCGGACTGCTGCTGGCCGGTGTCATCATCGGCTCCCTGGGAGTGCTCGACGACGTCACGGTCACCCAGACCTCGGCGGTCTGGGAGCTGCGCCGGGCGAACCCCGCCATGAGTGCCAAGCAGCTCTACCGGGCAGGGATCAGAATCGGCCGCGATCACATCGCCTCCGTCGTCAACACCCTGGTGCTCGCCTATGCGGGCGCCGCGCTGCCCCTCCTGCTGCTGTTCACGGTCGCGCAGAGCGGTGTGGGGACGGTCGCCAACAGCGAGCTGGTGGCCGAGGAGATCGTGCGCACCCTCGTCGGCTCGATCGGACTGATCGCCTCCGTGCCGGTGACGACAGCACTCGCGGCGCTGGTCGTCTCCGCGGACCGCACGGGGGTCGGCGCGGAAGCCGGGGCTTCGGCACCCGTGCGGAGCGGCAGGGGCCGGCGACGGCGGGCGAGGTCGTAACCGGAGCACACAGCGTGATTCACCCGATCGGCAGGTGTCATGTTCGAGTGGCAAGACGCCCCCAGGGCCGCGAACCCCTTCAGCCCGCGTTCTGCTCTTCGGCCAGAATGCGCCCCAGCGCCTCCTCCAAATTGCCGTCGAAGTCACCCAGCGTGCACTCCTGTCCGAGTGGCACCAGCTTGTCCGTACGGTCGAGGAAGGCGACAAGAGGTGCCGTGCCCGCCCGGAAGAGCGCACGGTCGGCGCCCACCTGCAGCCGGATGTGGACATCACACAGACCCTCGGGCTCGGTCGGCGCGATGTGCACATCGCCGTCACCACTGGGGCTGTTGAGGCCGTCGAGCAACAGCTCACGGCCGAAGGCCCAGGTGACGGGGGCGTCGCCGGGCAGATGGAAGGTCATCCGGATCGCGTACGGATCGCACACTTCGTACCGGAGCTCCACCGGGATACGGAAAGAGAGCTCCTCGGAGACGAGGAAGCTCATCATGACCTCAGCTTGAACCGACTCGCGCATCGTTCAACCCCGCAGTAGATGAATCTGGCCAGGAATGATCCCCCATGGCCCTATTGACGCCATCGTGGTGCACGCGATAGCAGATCACAAGGAGTGATTTTTCAGATACTGATAGAGAACACGAACGAACGCAAGAGGCTCGACACTTCGCCGCGTAGTCGTTCGACTGCGGGCAGCAACCGATCTTCCTCGTGGAGGGGGACCGAAATGGCCATCGCGGCGGCGGTGAATCCGGCCGTGATCGGGATGGCCGCGCAAACGGTTCCGAGCGCGTACTCCTGTCGCTCGATGACCGGTTCCGTACGCTCCAGCGACCGCAGCCGGGCGAGGAACGCAGCGCGATCGCGCACCGAGTACCGGGTCAACGGGCGCACCGGGTGCCGGTCCAGGTGGTCCTCTCGAGCCTTCTCGTCCAGCCGGCTCAGCAGGCACTGGCCGATCGCGTGCGCGTGCCCGGTCTCGCGGAAGGCCGCCCACTCGTCGACCGCGGGGCGCTCGGGGGTGTCCGCCACGGCGAGCAGCTCGATCTCGCCCTCGCGGTAGATCGCGCAGTACACCGGGGCGCCGACGACGTCCCGCCAGCGGCCCATCGAACGGGCCATGACGCTGCGGCGGTTCTGAGCGGCGCGGTCGCTCATCAGCCGTTCGGCGGCGGCGCCGAAGTGGAAGACGCCGTTCTCCCGTCGCAGATACCCCTCGTGGGTCAGGGTCCGCAGCAGGTGGTACGCGGTGGGAAGGGGAAGCCCCGCTTCCCTCGCGAGCTGTTTGGCCGGGGCCCCGTCGCGATGGGTGCCCACAGCCTCCAGCAGCCTCAGCGCCCGCTGCACCGACCCGATGAGCGTCGGAACAGCCGTACTCGATGCCGTGGTCAACGGTCACCCCCAGGCGTGGTGACGGGCGGTCAGCCCGCCCGTGGGGGCCGCCCCCACAGGTCTGCCGCGGACCCGGGGGTCCGGAGACCGGATCCCGTACAAACCACTGGTCGGGGTGGTGACTTACGGCGTTTTCCCAGGCGGCGGCAGAGGTCTGTCACTGTATCGGCCGCTCCGTGACCGGGTGCCGATTCGCCTTCCCCTTAGCTCAGCTGGGCTAATCCCCCATCGGGCGTGCGGTCACCAGCCGTTTCCGGAGGACGACGACATGAACTTCCGTACGACGAAGACGAGGCCGCCGACCAGGATCACGAAGATCAGGATCTTGAAGAGCAGACCGACCACGAAAGCGACCAGGCTGGCGATCAGACCACCGAACACGACGATCGCGAGCACGGGCACCGCGATCCACTTCACCCACCAGGGCATACCAGCGAATATCTCCCGCACGGCCATCGTCCTTACCTCGTCTCTGTGAGTTCCTGCTTCGATGCTAGAGGCGGAAGACGGCCACCGGACGCCGGGAAGCCCTTGTCCTCCCCTGATCGATCCCTTAGGGAACCCGGGGGCGGAGCACCCGGGGCGGACTCATCCCTCGGGCGGCGAGAAGACCACCATCACGCGCAGGTCCTCGGTGATGTGGTGGAACTTATGGGCCGTGCCGGCGGGGACATACACGACACTTCCTCTTCCCACCTGTGTCGTTTCCATGCCGACGGTGATCGACGCGCGACCACTGACCACGAAGTAGACCTCGTCCTGGCTGTGCGGCTGCTGCGGATCGAGGTCGCCGGCGTCCAGAGCGTACAGACCGACCGACATGTTCCGCTCGCGGATGAACTGCAGATACGCGCCGTCGTTGGCGGCCCGTTCCGCCTCCAGTTCGTCCAGCCTGAATGCCTTCATGGACCGTCCGCCCCTCGCCTCTGCCCCAGCCGGTGTCCGCCACCGATCATGTCTGCCACGATCAGACACATGAAGAATTTTGTAGTCAAGACGATCGCCAACGCGGGTGCGCTGGCCGTGGCCATCTGGCTGGTCCAGGACATCACCCTGACCGGCGGCAGCACCGGCCGCAAGGCCCTGACCCTGATCCTCGTCGCGCTCGTCTTCGGCCTGGTCAACGTCGTGGTCAAGCCGATCGTGAAGCTGCTCACCCTGCCCCTCTTCATCCTCACACTGGGCCTGATCACCCTCGTAGTGAACGCCCTGATGCTGCTGCTCACCTCCTGGCTGGCCGGAGTGCTCGACCTGAGCTTCCACGTCGACGGCTTCTGGACCGCCGTCCTCGGCGGCCTGATCGTCTCGATCGTGTCCTGGGCGCTGAACGTCGTCCTCCCCGACGAGGACTGATCCGCCCGGCGGGAAGCGGCACGCGCCCACCTGGCACAGTGCGACCAGGACCGGTGACCCGCCGGAGAGAGAAGCGAGGACGAAACCATGAGCACCAGGGGCGACGGAACGCGCGCGGTACGCGCGGGGCTGCCGGAACCGCAGCAGTACGAGCCCACCCTCCCCGGACCGGTCTTCGCCGCGCATTACCACCTGTCCGGCGAACCGACCGGCCCCTACACCTACGGCCGGGACGGCAACCCGACCTGGACCCGTCTCGAAGAGGCCATCGGGGAACTCGAAGCACCGGGCGAGGACGTGCAGACCACGGTCTTCGCCTCGGGAATGGCGGCGATCTCGGCCGTCCTGCTCTCCCAGGCACGCAGCGGCGACGCCGTCGTCCTCCCCGACGACGGCTATCAGGCGCTCCCCCTGCTGCGCGAGCAACTGGAGGCGTACGGAGTCGAGGTGCGGACCGCGCCGACCGGCGGCGATGCCCAGCTCACCGTCCTGGAGGGCGCGAAGCTCCTGTGGCTGGAGACGCCCTCCAACCCGGGCCTCGACGTCTGCGACGTGCGGCGCCTCGTCGAGGCCGCGCACGCCGGCGGCACGCTGGTCGCCGTCGACAACACCCTCGCCACCCCGCTCGGCCAGCGACCGCTGGAGCTGGGCGCCGATTTCTCGGTCGCCAGTGACACCAAGGGCATGACGGGCCACGGCGACCTGCTGCTCGGCCATGTGACCTGCCGCGACCCCGAGCTCACGGCCGGAGTGCGGCGCTGGCGCAAGATCGCCGGCGCGATCCCCGGCCCGATGGAGGCATGGCTCGCGCACCGGTCCCTGGCCACCCTGGAGCTGCGGATCGAGCGGCAGTGCGCCAACGCCCTCGCGCTCGCCCAGGTGCTCGACAAGCACCAGGCCGTGTCCGGGCTGCGCTACCCCGGCCTGCCCACCGACCCCTCGTACGCGAACGCCGTACGCCAGATGCGGCGCTTCGGCTCCGTGGTGTCGTTCGTGCTCGCCGACCGGGGAACCGCGGAACGCTTCCTGGCGGGCCTGCGGCTGGTCGAGGACGCCACCAGCTTCGGAGGCGTACGCTCCACCGCCGAGCGGCGGGGCCGCTGGGGCGGCGACGCCGTACCTGAAGGGTTCATCCGCTTCTCCGTCGGCGCCGAGAATGCCGCCGACCTGGTGGCCGATGTCGAACAGGCGCTGGCCGGGGCCGTCGCCGGGAGCTGATCCCGCGGCACGGTACGACGGTCCGAGCCTCCCCCCTCGTGGCTCGGACCGCCCCGGCCCTTCGCGTTTCTCCGTGAAGGACCGCCTTGTCAAGGCTAGTTGACTCAGCGTCAGTGTCCAATCACAGTAGCGACAGAGACCTATCGACATATTTATAGGTGTCCGGGGTCCGATCGGAAGCGTCACGGCGTGAGGGCGAGAGGGGCAAGAGCGTGGATCTGGCCCTGCTGCGTACCTTCGTCACCGTCCACCGGGCCGGCTCGTTCACCCGCGCCGCCGCGCTGCTCGGTCTCTCGCAGCCCGCTGTGACCTCCCAGATACGCACCCTGGAACGCCAGCTGGGCCGTCCGCTGTTCCTGCGCAGGGCCCGGGGAGTGACACCGACGACGATCGGCGACGAACTCGCGCACCGGGCCGCGCCGCACCTGGACGCCCTCGTCGAGATCGCCGAGACCGAGCTCGATGAGGAGTCGGGCGTCCGGACACTGCATCTGGCGGGCCCACCGGAATTCCTCTCCCTGCGCGTCCTGCCCGCGCTCACCCCGCTGATCGCCCAGGGCCTCGCGCTGCGCGGTTCGTTCTCCGCCGACGCGGACGAAGTCTTGGAGGGCCTGGCCGCCGGCCACCACGACTTGGCCCTCGTGACGGCCCGGCCGCGCGGGGAACTGCTCACCGCCACCCCACTCTGCGACGAGGAGCACGTCCTGGTCGCCGCCCCGCGCTGGGCCGGCCGGCTGGGGCCGGGCACGCTGCGACGCAACGGCCCCGTGGTCCTGGAGCAGCTGCCCGTGGTGGAGGTGCACGAGAGCCTGCCGCTCGTCTCCCGCTACTGGGCCGCCGTCTTCGAGAGCGCGCCCGCAGCCGCCGGCGCCGTCATCGCCCCGGATTTGCGGGCGGTCCTGGCGTGCGCGTCCGCGGGCGCCGGGCTCGCCGTGCTGCCGCGCTATCTGTGCCAGGGCGCGCTGGAACGCGGCGAGGTGGTGGCGCTCCTCGACCCTCCGGTCCCGCCCCTGCGCACGTACTTCCTCGCCGCGCGGACCGGCACGCTCGCGCTTCCGCATCTCGCCCGGGCGCACGAGTGGCTGCTGCGGGCCGCGGCCGACTGGTGACCTCAGGAGCGCCCGACAGCGCCCCGGTGTTTCAGAACGGGTCCCATGGGCCACGCTTCTGCCATGACCGAACGTCCTGTGGTCAAGCGCACCGCACGCGCCATCCTGCTCGACGGCGACGACCTCGTCCTCATCAAGCGCACCAAGCCCGGGGTGGACCCGTACTGGCTCACTCCGGGGGGCGGGGTCGAGCCCGAGGACGCCACCGTGGTCGACGCCCTGCACCGCGAAGTGGACGAGGAACTGGGCGCCAAGATCACCGATGTGGTGCCCTGCTTCGTCGACACCGTGGAACACATCGAGGAGGGAGGGGTGAAGGGCGTCAAGGTCCAGCACTTCTTCGTCTGCCGCCTCGACTCCATGGATCTGTCCCTGCGCCACGGCCCCGAGATCGACGCGCCCTGCGGCGAGTACGACGTCGTGCGCGTGCCCTTCAGCCGGGTCGGGATTGCCGCAGTGCACCTCGTGCCGCTGTCGTTGCGGCACTATCTGGACGGCAATATCGAAGGCGTCCGGGCTCTGCACGCCGCTGACCTGGGCTGACACACCGAGCGGGGCACATGGAGGCGGCCCTCACGCCGTGCCCGTGTTTCACGTGAAACCGCTGGCCGCCAAGGCCCGGGCCCAAATTTCGCTGCGGGACTCGACCAGTTCCGGTAAAGCGGTGGACGAGCGATCATCGGTCGGAGAGCCTGGCCCGTATGCCCAGCTCATTGCCTCGCCCGCTGTCCGATCTCCCCATCCGGCGCCTCACTCGGGACGACCTGGTCGCCTGCGCCGATCTCAGCGAGGACCGGGGCTGGCCGCGCGATGAGGAGCGTTGGACGCTGCTCCTCGCCGCCGGCACGGGCTACGGGATCGATGACCCCGACAGCAAGGGCTTGATGGGGAGCTGTGTGGTGCTCCCGTACGGCACCGAGATGGCGGCCGTCGGCATGCTGCTCGTTGCCGGGCGCCATGCCCGTCGCGGGGTGGGCCGGTATCTGATGCAACGGGTGATCGAGGCCGCCGGGGACACCCCGCTCAGCCTCCATGCGACGGCGTCGGGCCGCCCCCTCTACGAAGAGCTCGGATTCGCGCCCGTGGGGCGCACCATCCGTCTCAGTGGGGCCTTCCGGCCGGCGGCGGCAGCCCTGCATGCTCTTGGCGGCCCCGAGACCGTCATCCGGTCTGCTTCCGCCCATGATCTGCGGGCCGTGGTGCGGCTGGACTCGGCCGTCTTCGGGCTCGACCGCACGCATCTGCTGACCCGGCTCCCGACGTTCGCCGATCACCTGCGCGTCGCCGAGGAGGACGGGGAGCTCACCGGGTTCGCCGCGCTCTCGCCGAGCGCGGCGAACCATGCCGTCGGGCCCCTGATCGCCAAGGACACCTCCACGGCGAAGCTGCTCGTGGCCTCGCTGGCCGAAGCTACGGACCGGCCGCTGCGCGTGGATGTCGACGCCCGCCACGAGGACCTGCTGGACTGGCTGGTGCGCTGTGGACTGCGGTCGGACTCGGAGACCACGGTGATGGCGCTGGGCGGACGGCAGCACGCGGACTGGCCCCGCTACTTCGCGCCCTTCAGCCTGGCCACGGGCTGACCCATCCGATTCAGCTCCGAGTGTCGAGGGCCGCTGCCGGCTCGGGGGTGTGGGTAGCGACGAGGCGGCTCGGTGCGGTCGTACGGCGCTCCAGCGCACCGGCGACGAGGGCGAGAACCAGAGCCGATGCGGCGAGCGCCGCTCCGACCCAGTTGGGAGCGGTGTAGCCGAGGCCGGCACCGATGACGATCCCGCCGAGCCAGGCCGCGAGCGCGTTGCCCAGATTGAAGGCGCCGATGTTCATCGCCGAGGCCAGCGTCGGGGCGTCCGCCGCCTGGTCGAGCACCCGCTTCTGGAGGGGTGGCACGGTCGCGAAGCCGAAGGCACCGATCAGAACGAGGGTGACCGCAGCCGCGACCTTGTTGTGGGCGGTCAGAGTGAAGAGGACCAGGACCAGGGCGAGACCGCTCAGCGACACGAAGAGCAGCAGCGCGGGACGCCGGTCGGCGTACCTGCCGCCGATCAGGTTCCCGCCGACCATGCCGAGACCGAACAGAATCAGGAGCCAGGTGACGGCGGAGGCCGAGTACCCGGCGGTCTCGGTCATCATCGGTGTGATGTAGGTGATCGCCGCGAAAACGCCGCCGAATCCGAGGACGGTCATCGCCATGGCGAGCAGGACCTGCACATTGCGGAACGCCGCGATTTCCTGCCGCAGTCTGACGCCCTCGGCGCGGGGCTGTTCCGGTACTAGCCGGGCGACGCCGAGAAGGCCGAGGACGCCCAGCGCGGCGACGAGGAAGAACGTGACCCGCCACCCGGTGTGCTGCCCGATGTAGGTGCCCGCCGGCACCCCGACGACGTTGGCGACGGTGAGCCCGGTGAACATCAGGGCGATGGCGCCGGCCTTCTTCTGCGGAGCGACCAGATCCGCCGCTACGACCGCTCCGATGCCGAAGAACGCACCGTGGGCGAGCGAGGCGATCACCCGGCCGGCGACCATCACCGCGAAGACGGGAGCGGCTGCGGTGACCACGTTGCCGACGATGAACAAGCCCATGAGGACCATCAGCATCCGCTTGCGGCTGACCTTCGTGCCGAGCACGGTCATCAGCGGCGCGCCGAGCACGACGCCGAGCGCGTAGCCCGTGGCCAGGAAGCCGGCAGCCGGGATGGACACCTGGAACTCGGCGGCCGCCTCGGGAAGCAGCCCCATGACCACGAACTCGGTGGTCCCGATACCGAATGCCCCGATGGCCAGGGCGAGGAGTGCGAGCGGCATGGGTCCCCTTCCAAGTGATTGCTAGTGCCCCTTACAGGCTTAGACAATAATTGCAGACGCTCTTTAATTGCAAGCGCTGGCTATTGCGGTAGTCGGCTACTCTGGATGTAAGCGGCTCCGATACGGAGGAGAGACCATGACAGCCACTGACCCGGCTCTGACCGCCCTCTCCCAGGGCTGGATCGCGCTGTCCCTGCTCCACGGCAGGATCGAGACCCGCATCGAGCGTGCCTTGCAGAGCGGCCACAACCTGAGCGTCCGCGAGTACTCCCTGCTGGACGTGCTCAGCCGACAGCACAGCGGCCCAGGCGGGCATCTGCAGATGAAGCAGGTGGCGGATGCCGTCGGGCTGAGCCAGAGCGCCACCACGCGCCTGGTGACCCGCCTCGAAGACCGAGGGCTGCTGACCCGGTATCTCTGCGACACCGACCGCCGGGGCATCTACACCGACGTCACCCCCGCCGGGCTCTCCCTGGTCGCTGACGCCCGGCCCACCAACGACCGTGCTCTGCGCAGCGCGCTCGACGAGGCCGCCCAGAACCCCGAACTCGCCCCGCTCGTCCGTGCCGTCGAGGAACTGAAGGCCGTTCCCGTCTAGAGCCCGACCGAACGGCGGGGTCCAGCTGCTGTCGACTGCGTAGGCTGCGGATCATGAGGGATCTGGAGATACGCCGAGCTACCGCTGACGATCTGGCCGACATCGTGGCTCTGCTCGCCGACGATCCGCTGGGCGCCCAGCGCGAGTCACCGGACGACCTCGCGCCCTACCGAGCGGCGCTCCGGCGGCTGGCCGACGACCCGAATCAGCACCTGATGGTCGCCGTGCGCGAGGAGCGCGTCGTCGGGACCATGCAGCTGACCGTGATCCCGGGGCTGTCCCGGCGCGGCTCGACCCGGTCCGTGATCGAAGGTGTCCGCATCCACGCGGACGAACGGGGAAGCGGCCTCGGTACCCGGCTGATTCAGTGGGCGGTGGACGAATCACGTCGGCAGGGCTGCCAACTGGTACAGCTCACTTCCGACGCGTCCCGCACCGACGCTCATCGCTTCTACGAGCGGCTGGGGTTCGCCGCCAGCCATGTGGGCTTCAAACTCGCACTCTGACCTGTCTGCCTCGTTCCCGAGGAGCCCGACGTGCAACGCATCAGTGACGAACAGCGGCGTATCCGGATCACCCGCCGCCATCTGCTGACCCCCGCTGAACGGGCGTCGTCGCCCGTCGTGGTGGCCGACGCCCTCGTCGCGCTCCACGCGACCGACGCGGCCACCGTCTTCCTCTCGGCCTGCGCCAGGCTCGCCGAACCCGATGTTGCCGAGGTGGAGCGGTCTCTCTACGAAGACGTCTCCCTGGTGCGGATGCTCTCCATGCGCAACACCCTCTTCGTCGTGTCGGACGAGACGGCCCCGCACGTCGAGGCGGCGAACGCGCGCGCTGTGGCCGCCAAGGAGCGCCGCAATCTGCTCAAGCATCTCCGCGAGGACGGAAACGGCCTGGACGAACGCTGGCTGGACGAGACCGAGCGGAGCACCCTCGCCTTCCTGAACAGCAGTGGCCCTGTGTCGGGCAGCGAACTCGCCGCCGGTGTGGCCGCCCTTCGCACCAAGATCACCGTCTTCCCCGGGAAGAAGCAGGAAACGGTCCAGGGCGTCGCGACCCGGGTGATCCGGGTGCTGGCCGCCGAGGGAAGGATCCGCAGGGACCGGCCGCGGGGCTCTTGGACGTCCAGCCAGTTCCGCTGGGCCCCGGCCCGCCCACGACCCGTGGAGGCAACCGCTCCGGCCCAGGCGGAACTGGCCCTGCGCTGGCTCCGGGCGTACGGTCCGGGCACCGAGGCAGACCTGAAGTGGTGGACCGGCTGGGGCACCCGTGAGGTCCGTACGGCTCTCGCCGCTGTCGGAGCCGTGGAAGTACGGCTCGACAGCGGAGCTCCGGCCTGGGTCGCCCCCGGAGACACGGAGCCCGAGCCCGCCCAGGCCCCCTGCGCGGCCCTGCTGCCCGCCCTCGACCCCAGTGGTATGGGTTGGGCGGACCGTGGCTTCCATCTGCCGGCCGAGCACCGGGCCGCCCTCTTCGACCGCTCGGGAAACATCGGTCCCACGGTGTGGTGGGGCGGCCGGATCGTGGGGGGCTGGGCCCAGCGCGGCGACGGCGAGCTCACCTGGCGGCTGCTGACCGATCCGGGCCGGGAAGCGACGGCAGCGATCGAGGCCGAGGCGGCCCGGCTGTCGGGCTGGGTGGGGGAAGCCCGGATCACCCCGCGGTTCCGGACCCCGCTGGAACGGGAGTTGACGGCCTGAGCAGCGGTGAGGCCCGTTTCACGTGAAACAGGCCTCACCTGTTCCGGGCGCGTCCGGCTGCGCTCAGTCCCCCAGACCGCGCCACCCCTCCTCGTCCACGCCGCCGGGCACCGCTGCCGCGGGGTCGTACGGCTCACGCGTGAAAACGAAAGACCCCAGGTCGAGGTGGCTCACACTGCCGTCCGTGTTCCGCACGATCCGCAGCGTCTCCCCCGCGTAGTAACCGTCCAGGCCGACCCAGGTGCCGTCCGGGCGCGCGGTGAAGCGTGCGCCTCGGCCCTGGCCGTTCACCGGCCGCAGCTCCAGCCCGCGATCGGCGGTCAGCGTCAGGATGTTGGGACGCGTGGCCCAGTACCAGGGCCCGGTCAAAGCGAGAAGTTCGGCGTCCACCTCCGGCAGTGGACGCCATGGCTCAGGGATGCGCGGCTCGGCCTCGGCGACGATGTCCACAAGGTCGGCGGCCACCTCACCGATCGCGACCCCGGAAGTCGCGTTGACGAGCACCACGGCCGCCACGTCGTCCTCGGCGCTGACCCAGAGGGCCGCCAGGAACCCGGGAAGCGAACCCGTGTGGCCGATGAAGGTACGGCCCCTGCGCCGGACCAGTTGCAGTCCCAGGCCGTAGTGATCGGCCCACTCACCGGCCGCGGGGGCAGCCGACGGCTGCTTCATCTCCTGCACCGAAGCGGCACAGAGCACCCGGTCGTCCCCGTCAGCGAGGAAGGCCGCGAAGCGGAGCAGATCTGCGGTCGTGGACCAGAGCTGCCCGGCGGGCGCCATGAGGCCCAGGTCCTCCGCCGGTTCGGGGAGCAGAGCGTCCGCCCAGGGGTGCACCGCCCACCCGCCGGCGTGCGGAGCCTGTGGAAGCGAACTGGTCCGGTGCATACCGAGGGGTTCCAGCACCTCGCGACGCAGTACCTCCTCCCAGGACGCCCCGCGCACGGCCTCGACCAGCGAACCGAGCAAGGTGTAGCCAGGGTTGGAGTAGTGGTGCCGATGGCCGGGCGGATGCATCGCGACCTGCTCATCGAGCACGTCCGCGAGCGTGGGCCGCAGACTGCCGGGGGTCCGCTCCCACCAGGGCGCGGTCGTCTCGGCCCCGAGCCCCGCGCTGTGGCCGAGCAGCTGATGGATGGTCACGTCGCCCGCACCGGTGCCGGACAGGTGCTTCTCCAGCGGATCCGCCAGGTCGAGCAGCCCTTCGTCACGCAGCCGCATCACCAGAACGGCGGTGAAGGTCTTGGTGAGGGAGCCGATCCTGAACTGCGTATCCGAGTCCGGGGCATGACCGTCGACGCAGCTGCGCGCACCCTCCCAGACAGCCTGTCCCCGCCGTTGCACGGCGGCGACCAGAGAGGGGGTACGTCCTTCGGCCTGAGCCGTGGCGACGCGGTGCAGCAAGGCCCGTCGGGTGCCGGGAAGCAACTGTTCAACTGGAGAAGTCATCGTCAACACCTACCGCCCGCACGGACGGATGGCGACTCCATTTTCCCGGCCCGGTGCCGATCAGGTCTGCGCCATGTCCACGAAGCGGGAGTAGTGGCCCTGGAAGGCGACGGTGATGGTCGCCGTGGGGCCGTTGCGGTGCTTGGCCACGATCAGGTCCGCCTCGCCGGCGCGCGGCGACTCCTTCTCGTACGCGTCCTCGCGGTGCAGCAGGATGACCATGTCGGCGTCCTGCTCGATGGAGCCGGACTCACGCAGGTCGGAGACCATCGGCTTCTTGTCGGTGCGCTGCTCGGGGCCACGGTTCAGCTGGGAGAGCGCGATGACCGGCAGCTGCAGCTCCTTGGCCAGCAGCTTGAGGTTTCGCGACATGTCGGAGACCTCCTGCTGACGGCTCTCGGCGCGTTTCGAACCGCCGGACTGCATCAGCTGGAGATAGTCGATGACCACGAGTTTGAGGTCGTTGCGCTGCTTGAGGCGACGGCACTTCGCCCGGATCTCCATCATGGAGAGGTTGGGGGAGTCGTCGATGTAGAGCGGGGCTGCGGAGACGTCCGGCATCCGCCGAGCCAGCCGCGTCCAGTCCTCGTCGGTCATCGTGCCGGAACGCATGTGGTGCAGGGCCACCCGCGCTTCGGCGGACAGCAGACGCATCGCGATCTCGTTCCGCCCCATTTCCAGGGAGAAGATCACGCTGGGCATGTTGCTCTTGATCGAACAGGCGCGGGCGAAGTCCAGCGCGAGGGTCGACTTGCCCATGGCGGGACGGGCCGCGATGACGACCATCTGCCCCGGGTGGAGACCGTTCGTCAGAGCGTCGAGGTCGGTGAAGCCGGTGGGCACGCCCGTCATCTCGCCGCTGCGGGAGCCGATCGCCTCGATCTCGTCCAGGGCGCCTTCCATGATGTCGCCGAGCGGCAGGTAGTCCTCACTGGTCCGCTGCTCGGTGACGGCGTAGATCTCCGCCTGGGCCGAGTTCACGATGTCATCGACATCGCCGTCAGCCGCGTATCCCATCTGCGTGATCTTCGTACCGGCTTCCACGAGCCGCCGAAGGACCGCGCGTTCGTGGACGATCTCCGCGTAGTACGAGGCGTTGGCCGCCGTCGGCACCGACTGGACCAGGGTGTGCAGATACGGGGCCCCGCCCACCTTGGTGATCTCACCGCGCTTGACCAGTTCGGCGGCCACGGTGATCGGGTCGGCGGGCTCGCCCTTGGCGTAGAGGTCGAGGATCGCCTGATAGACGGTCTCGTGCGCCGGCCGGTAGAAGTCGTGGGGCTTGAGGACCTCCACGACCTCGGCGATGGCGTCCTTGGACAGGAGCATGCCGCCGAGCACGGACTGCTCCGCGTCCAGGTCCTGGGGTGGCACCCGCTCGAAGCCCGCCGAACCGCCATCCCAGTCGTGGGACTCACGGCCGCGGTCATGCCGCTCGCCCCGGTCCCGGTCCTCACCCCGGCGCTGGCGGGATACGGGCAGCCGGTCACTGGGGCCGGTGTCCGTCCAAGGGTCGTCCAAGGGTTCGGGAATGCTCATCCGGCCACCTCCTCCCGTCCGCTCCGCGGACCTAGCCGTGCTCATCTTTCTTACGGCACGGCACCGACAAACAAGACCCCCGACTCCGGTTCCGGTGTGTCGAGTTCTGCGGGGTCGCAGAGCCGAAACAGGGTGGGGGCGCCGGACTACGGTAGGCGGCTCGGCACCGTCAGCCAATCTGGTTATCCACAGGCCCTGTGGACGAGCGAAGAGATGCTGTGGAGAACTCCCCGGAACCTGTGCACGGACCGGGGGACAGCTCTGTGGACAAACTCATAGACCCGCTGCAAATACGGCCATGACCAGCGCTTTTACCGTCCACCGGCTGTGGGGGAGAAAAAGTTGAACTATCGGGGCGAGATCATCGCGTGTCCGGCGCAAGAGTTAGCCGCAGGCAAGCGAATGTAAGGGCCCACGGCCGATTGCATCGCTTACCTGTGGAAGATTAGATTGGCTGCCATGACCCAGCCACCGGGGACCCCGTCTTCCCGCCGCCGACGCCATGACCGCGAGATCATCGCGCTCGCCGTCCCGGCCTTCGGCGCACTCGTGGCCGAGCCGCTGTTCGTGATGGTCGACAGCGCGATCGTCGGCCATCTGGGCACGCCTCAGCTGGCCGGGCTGGCGGTCGCTGCCGCGCTCCTGACGACCGCGGTGAGCATCTTCGTCTTCCTCGCGTACGCCACCACGGCGGCGGTCGCCCGCCGGGTGGGCGCCGGCGATCTCGCCTCCGCGATTCGGCAGGGCATGGACGGCATCTGGCTGGCGCTCCTGCTCGGCATCGCAGTCATCGCCCTGACGCTCCCCCTCGCCCCCTGGCTCACCGACATCTTCGGCGCCTCCTCCACAGCGGCGCCCCACGCCATCACCTATCTCAGGATCTCCAGCCTCGGCATCCCCGCGATGCTGGTGGTGCTGGCCGCGACCGGCGTACTCCGGGGCCTCCAGGACACCCGCACCCCGCTCTACGTCGCCATCGGCGGGTTCGCCGCCAACGCGGCCCTCAACGCCGGCCTCGTCTACGGCGCCGGCATGGGCATCGCCGGCTCGGCCTGGGGCACCGTCATCGCCCAGCTCGCGATGGCGGCCGCGTATCTGGTCGTCGTCGTCCGGGGGGCCCGGCGCCACGGTGCGTCGCTGCGACCCGACGCGGCGGGCATCAGGGCCTGCGCCCAGGCGGGTGTGCCGCTCCTGGTCCGGACCCTGTCGCTGCGCGCCGTCCTGCTCATCGCCACGGCGGTCGCCGCCCGGCTCGGCGACACCGACATCGCCGCCCACCAGATCATCCTCTCCTTGTGGAGCCTGATGGCCTTCGCCCTCGACGCCATCGCCATCGCCGGGCAGGCCATCATCGGGCGCTACCTGGGCGCGGACGACGCGCAGGGCGCACGAGAGGCGTGCCGCCGGATGGTGGAGTGGGGGGTCGCGTCCGGTGTGGTCCTGGGCGTTCTCATCGTCCTGGCCCGCCCCTTGTTCGTACCGCTGTTCACCGGCGACACGGCCGTCCAGGATGCGTTGCTGCCCGCACTCCTGGTGGTGGCGGCCACCCAGCCGATCGCCGGCGTCGTCTTCGTCCTGGACGGCGTGCTGATGGGCGCCGGCGACGGCCCGTACCTGGCCTGGGCCATGCTCGTGACGCTGGCCGTCTTCGCCCCTGCGGCCCTCCTGGTCCCCACCCTGGGCGGTGGGCTCGGTGCCCTGTGGTGCGCGATGGCGCTCATGATGATCGTGCGGATGACAACGCTCTGGCTTCGTACCCGCTCGGGAAAGTGGCTGGTCACCGGCGCGACCCGCTGACCGGCCCGGGAGGTTTCACGTGAAACGGCGAAGGGCCGCACCCCGGAGGGTGCGGCCCTTCACTGTTCTCCTGAGGTGCGGCCCGATCAGGCAGCAACGACCTCGACGCCGAGCTTCGCAGCGACCTCGGGGTGCAGACGCACGGACACCTGGTGCCCGCCGAGCGTCTTGATCGGCGAGCCCAGCTCGACGCGACGCTTGTCGACGTCCGGACCACCGGCGGCCTTGATCGCCGAGGCGATGTCGGCCGGGGTGACGGAGCCGAAGAGGCGGCCGGCGTCGCCGGAGCGAACGGCCAGACGGACCTTCACGGCCTCCAGCTTGGCCTTGACCTCGTTGGCCTGCTCGATCGTGGCGATCTCGTGGATCTTGCGGGCGCGGCGGATCTGCGCCACGTCCTTCTCGCCACCCTTGGTCCAGCGGATGGCGAAGCCACGCGGAACCAGGTAGTTACGGGCGTACCCGTCCTTGACGTCCACGACGTCGCCCGCAGCACCGAGGCCGGTGACCTCGTGGGTGAGGATGATCTTCATGTTTCGGTCACCCTTCCCTTATCGCGCGGTGGACGTGTAGGGCAGCAGCGCCATCTCACGGCTGTTCTTGACTGCCGTGGCGACGTCACGCTGGTGCTGCGTGCAGTTGCCGGTGACGCGGCGGGCACGGATCTTGCCGCGGTCGGAAATGAACTTCCGCAGCATGTTCGTGTCCTTGTAGTCCACGTACTGGGTCTTGTCCTTGCAGAACGCGCAGACCTTCTTCTTAGGCTTGCGCACAGGCGGCTTCGCCATGGTGTTTCTCCTGTGTGATCAAGAAGTGGGGGTACGAGCTTCCCTAGAAGGGGGGCTCGTCCGAGTAGCCGCCGCCGGAACCGCCGGAGCTTCCGCCCCAGCCGCCTCCGCCTTGCTGGCCGCCCTGGCCGCCGGCCGGAGCACTGGTCGCCCACGGGTCGTCGGCGGGAGCACCGCCGCCGCCCTGCTGGCCACCACCGGGACCGCCGCCCCAGTTGCCACCGCCCTGCTGGCCGCCGCCGTATCCACCCTGGCCGCCCTGGCCACCACGACCGGTGGTCTTGGTGACCTTGGCGGTGGCGTTCTTGAGGCTGGGGCCGACTTCCTCGACGTCCAGCTCGTAGACCGTGCGCTTGACGCCCTCGCGGTCTTCGTACGACCGCTGCTTCAGCCGGCCCTGCACGACAACGCGCATGCCTCGCGTGAGCGACTCGGCGACGTTCTCCGCCGCCTGCCGCCAGACCGAGCAGGTGAGGAACAGGCCTTCGCCGTCCTTCCACTCATTGGTCTGCCGGTCGAAGATGCGGGGAGTGGACGCGACACGGAACTTCGCGACCGCCGCACCGGACGGGGTGAAGCGCAGCTCGGGGTCGTCGACGAGATTGCCGACGACCGTGATGACGGTCTCGCCTGCCATGGGTGAACCTCTCGGCGGGGATTTCTTGCCTGCTTGCTGCTACTCGGACCCGATGACCGCTGAGCCGGAGGCTCAGTGAATCTCGGGACGGAGGACCTTGGTCCGGAGGACCGACTCGTTCAGGTTCATCTGGCGGTCGAGCTCCTTGACGACCGCAGGCTCGGCCTGCAGGTCGATGACCGAGTAGATGCCCTCGGGCTTCTTCTTGATCTCGTAAGCGAGACGACGACGGCCCCAGGTGTCGACCTTCTCAACCTTTCCTTCGCCCTCACGGACGACGGAGAGGAAGTTCTCGATCAGCGGGGAGACTGCTCGCTCCTCGAGATCGGGGTCGAGGATGACCATCACCTCGTAGTGACGCATGTGGAACCCACCTCCTTTGGACTCAGCGGCCACGGTCGTTCCGTGGCAGGAGGGTCGTGATGCGTTGAGCAACGGTGCCCGAGTAAAACAGCCCCCACTGACAGTGCCCTCGGTGAGGAGGGACGGCCCGTGCAGGGCTGGGCAGACACCGGTGCAGACCGACCAGAGTACCCGCAGACCACCTTCCGGTTGAAATCCGGTGGTCAGGGGACGCAACCTGGACACATCGGGTGTGAGCGGCGCCACGACGCGCCGCATGTTGGCCAGGAGGTAATCCATGGCACACGTAACGCGGACCCGCCCCTCCGTCTCCCTCTTCGCCACGGACGGCAGGCCCCATCCGCTGCAGGACGCGCTCGTGCTGGTCACGCTCGTCCTCGGCGCCCTCGCCTTCATCTCGGCGATGTTCCACAACCTGCACCTGCTCAGCTCATGGGCGGGCCTGATCGGGATCCTCACGGGGGCGTACGGCCTGTACATCTCCGTCACCACGCGCGAGAGGTTCCCACTGATCATCGGCATGGGCGCGGCCGCCCTCGGGTTCTTTCTCGGCATGGCCCACGGCGGACTCTTCGGCGGCGTGATCGGCTGACCTCCGGGTCCGGCCCGGGCGGTCCCGTCAGCGGACGGGGCCGCCCTCGCACGCGTACAGGCCCACGGGGCCAGACCGCTCGCTCGACGGCCACAGTAGGCTTCGGCGCGAGAGCCGGAGCCCCTGACCGATGGGGACACACCTGCCGAGGAGCGCCCCGCATGAGCCTGACCCTGAGGACCATCAGCCGAGAGCAGCATCTGGCCTACATCCAGAGTCTGCCCGCGGCCAGCCACATGCAGGTCCCGGCATGGGCGGATGTGAAGGCCGAGTGGCGCTCCGAGAGCCTGGGGTGGTTCGACAAGACCGGTCAGCTCGTCGGCGCCGGCCTGGTGCTCTACCGGCAGCTCCCCAAGATCAAGCGCTACCTGGCGTACCTGCCCGAGGGCCCGGTCATCAACTGGTACGCGCCGAACCTGAGCGACTGGCTGCAGCCGATGCTGGCCCATCTCAAGCAGCAGGGCGCCTTCTCCGTGAAGATGGGCCCGCCGGTGATCATCCGCCGCTGGGACGCCGCGGCCATCAAGGCCGGCATCCAGGACCCGGAGGTCAAGCGCCTGCGCGACGTCGAGGCCACGCACATCGAGCCGCGCGCTTTCGAGGTCGCCGACCGGCTGCGGAAGATGGGCTGGCAGCAGGGCGAGGACGGCGGCGCCGGCTTCGGTGACGTACAGCCCCGCTACGTCTTCCAGGTGCCGCTGGCGAACCGCTCGCTTGAGGACGTCCACAAGGGCTTCAACCAGCTCTGGCGGCGCAACATCAAGAAGGCCGAGAAGGCCGGCGTCGAGGTCGTCCAGGGCAGTTACGCGGAGCTCTCCGAGTGGCAGCGGCTGTACGAGATCACGGCGGAGCGCGACCGCTTCCGCCCGCGTCCGCTCGGCTACTTCCAGCGCATGTGGACGGCCCTCAACAGTGAGGACCCCAACCGGATGCGGCTCTACTTCGCCCGCCACGAGGGCGAGAACGTCGCGGCGGCGACCATGCTGATCGTCGGCGGACACGTCTGGTACTCGTACGGCGCCTCGGCCAACCACAAGCGCGAGGTCCGCCCCTCGAACGCGATGCAGTGGCGCATGCTGCGCGACGCGTACGCCATGGGAGCCACCGTCTACGACCTGCGCGGCATCTCCGACTCACTGGACGAGACCGACCACCTCTTCGGCCTGATCCAGTTCAAGGTCGGCACCGGCGGCCAGGCGGCGGAGTACCTCGGCGAGTGGGACTTCCCGCTCAACAAGCTGCTGCACAAGGCGCTCGACATCTACATGTCACGCCGCTGATGGAGCCCCACAGCTGACGAATCCGGCTCCATTGGTTTCAATGGGGCCTGAACACGCTTCTCCTCCCTGATCCACCGCAGCCACCAGAAGGGTTCCGGACCGGCCATGGCGCTCTCCCTGTACGTCGACACCGCGCGCTGGCGGGCGCACCAGAAATCCGTGATCGACCAGTTCCCCGGCATCGTGCCGGTCTGCAAGGGCAACGGGTACGGCTTCGGGCACGAGCGGCTGGCCGACGAGGCGATCCGCTTCGGGTCCGACATCCTCGCGGTCGGCACCACCTACGAGGCGGCCCGCATCAAGGACTGGTTCAGCGGTGACCTGCTGGTCCTCACGCCGTTCCGGCGCGGTGAGGAACCGGTGCCGCTGCCCGACCGCGTCGTACGGTCCGTGTCCTCCGTGGACGGGGTGCACGCCCTGGTGGGCGCCCGGGTCGTCATCGAGTGCATGAGCTCCATGAAGCGCCACGGCGTCAAGGAGGAGGAGCTCGGGCAGCTGCACGCGGCCATCGAGGACGTACGCCTCGAAGGCTTCGCCCTCCACCTGCCGCTCGACCGTACGGACGGCTCGGACGCGGTCGAGGAGGTCATCGCGTGGATGGACCGCCTGCGGGCGGCCCGGCTTCCGCTGCACACGATGTTCGTCAGCCATCTGCGCGCCGACGAGCTCGCCCGGCTGCAGCAGCAGTTCCCGCAGACCCGGTTCCGCGCCCGCATCGGCACCCGGCTCTGGCTCGGGGACCACGAGGCGACCGAGTACCGGGGCGCCGTGCTCGACGTCACCCGCGTCGCCAAGGGCGACCGGTTCGGCTACCGGCAGCAGAAGGCCGCGTCCGACGGCTGGCTGGTCGTGGTCGCCGGCGGCACCTCGCACGGGGTCGGCCTGGAGGCCCCGAAGGCCCTGCACGGCGTGATGCCACGGGCCAAGGGCGTCGCCCGGGCGGGCCTGGCGACCGTGAACCGCAACCTGTCCCCGTTCGTCTGGGCGGGCAAGCAGCGCTGGTTCGCCGAACCGCCGCACATGCAGGTGTCGATCCTGTTCGTGCCCGCGGACGCCGAGGAGCCCCGAGTGGGCGACGAACTGGTGGCCCACCTGCGCCACACGACCACGCAGTACGACCGCATCGTCGAACGCTGAGTCCGCGCGCCCACCCCGCTCAGTCGGCGGCGGGCCCGCCGGCCGTGCCCCACTCCACCCGCGGCCCGGGCGTCGCCGGCAGTGCGTTCCGGCGAGCGGCACCGCTCTCGACCAGGTGGGACAGCACGAACACGTCCTCGGCTCCGTCGAGCACCCCGCCCGACGGATCGTCCGAACCGTCGCGCCGCACCCCGTCGCGTTCCGGCGTCAGGATGTCCCGTACGACGACGGCGCACAGGTACAGCGTGCCCAGCAGATGCAGCACGATCGCCAGCTGGTAGCCCTCCGTCGGCAGCCCCTGGTGCTTGTCGCCGCTCGTCGTGTACGCGAGGTACAGCCAGATCCCGAGGAAGTACAGGACCTCGCACGTCTGCCAGATGAGGAAGTCCCGCCATCGGGGCCTGGCCAGTGCGGCGAGGGGGATCAGCCACAGGACGTACTGCGGTGAGTAGACCTTGTTGACGAGGATGAACACCGCGACGACGAGGAACGCGAGCTGAGCGAACCGCGGCCGGCGCGGTGCCGTCAGGGTCAGGACGCCGATCGCGGCGCACAGGGCGATGGTGGTCACCGTCGAGACGGTATTGACCGTGCCGACGTCGATGGGCTCGCCGGTGCGCTGCGTGATGACCAGCCAGAACGAACCGAAGTCGATGCCGCGTTCCTCGCTGAAGGTGTAGAACTTCTTCCAGCCTTCGGGCGCGAAGACCATGACCGGCAGATTGACCACCAGCCAGGAGCCGGCCGCGCCCAGCACCGCGGCTCCGAACTCCCGCCACTTGCCCGCTCGCCAGCACAGGACGAACGCGGGCCCCAGCAGCAGGACGGGGTAGAGCTTCGCGGCCGTCGCCAGGCCGATGAGGATGCCGAACGCCAGCGGGCGGCTCCGGGACCACATGAGCATCGCCCCGGCGGTGAGGGCCACGGCCAGCAGGTCCCAGTTGATCGTGGCGGTGAGCGCGAAGGCGGGCGCGAGCGCCATCAGCAGGCCGTCCCAGGGGCGCCGCCGGTGCGTGCGGGCGACGCAGACGGCGATCACGGCGGTGCAGACCATCAGCATCCCCGCGTTGACCAGCCAGTACGCCTGCTCCTGCTCCTGGATGGAACCGCCCGGCGTCAGCCACGCCGCGACCTGCATGAACACCCCGGTGAGGACGGGGTATTCGAGGAACTGCATGTCCCCGGGCAGCCGGTCGAAGTACGGCACCAGTCCGTCGGCGAAGCCGCGTCCCGAGTACAGGTGCGGGATGTCCGAGTAGCACGCGTGCGTGTACTGGGAACCGGCTCCCCTGAACCACGCCCAGTTGTAGCAGGGCAGCTTCTGCACCATACCGAGCGCGAACATTCCGATGGCCACCAGGGCGATCGCCCCCACCGGGGCGAGAGCGGCGCTGCCGAGCCGCGACCAGCGCCCCGACCTCCCGCCGATCAGCTCGCTCCCGGCCGCCGCGACCTCGTCCCGGTGCGTGGGCCGTACGACGGGCCGTTCCTGGTGCACGCTCGTGTCCTCTGCGCTTGGCATGCCGCACATCCTGCCGTACGGCGCTGTGGAAAGGGCGAGGGCCGCCGCACCGGGGTGCCGCGGCCCTCAACTCCTGTCCGGGCCGCCTCGCGCCGGGCTGTGAACCGGGCGCGAGGCGCACTGCGTACCGGGCGCTACCCGGTCGTGCCACCCCACCAGTTGTTGTTCCCGGTGCTGTTGTTTCCGGTGCCGTTGGTGTTGCCGCCCGTGGCGCCGCTGTTGTTACCGCCGGTGGTGGTGGCGCCCCCGTCCGTACCGTCGTCGCCGCCGGTCGTGCCGGTGGAGGTGCCGGCGTCCGTGCCGCCGTCGTTGCCCTGGCTCGTGCCCGTGTCCGTGCCGCCGTCATTGCCCTGGCTCGTGCCCGCGTTGGCGCCGCCGTTGTTGTTCTGGCAGTTCCAGTCCCACGCACCGCAGGTATCGCTCGGGTCGGGGGTCGGGACGTCGGGTGTGGGAGTGGGCGTCGGGGTCGGCTTCGTCGTCTCGGTCTCGGTCGGCGTGGGCGTGGGCGTCGGTGAGGGCTTCTTGGACGCACCGCCGCCGTAGACCTTCTCTCCGATCGGCTCCGCCTTGGGGAAGGGCTCCGCCTTCACGCCCTTCATGGCCTCGGCCATGTAGTCGTGCCAGACCTGGGCGGGGAAGGAGGCACCGTGGATCTTTTCCTTGCCACCGGTGTTGTACATCTTCTCGAACCCGCGGTTCTTGTTCTTCTCGTCGTCGTCCAGCCGGTACATGCTGATCGCCGTCGACAGCTGCGGTGTGTAGCCGACGAACCACGCCGACAGGTTGTCGTCGGTCGTACCCGTCTTGCCCGCGACCTCACGCCCCGGGAGCTGCGCGGACGTACCGGTCCCCTTGTCCACGACGTTCTTGAGCACGTCCGTGACGTTGTCGGCGATGACGCTGTCGAAGGCGCTCTTGGTGACCGTCTTGTGCTGGTATTCCGGCCTGCCGCGCTTCTTCACCTCGGTGACGGAGAACGGATCGCGCTGCTGTCCCCGGGCGGCGAAGGTGGCGTAGGCGCCGGCCATGGTCGTCGCGCTGGGCGAGGAGGTACCGATCGAGAACGACGGCACGCTGGCGTCCGCCATGTACCGGTCGTCCTTCAGACCGGCCGCGATGGCCGCCTTCTTCACCTTGTCCGTGCCGACGTCCATGCCCAGCTGCACGTAGGGGGAGTTGGCGGACCACTGCATGGCCTCACGCAGGGTGATGTTGCCGTACGACTCGTGGTCGTCGTTGGTCTGCAGCCACTCCTTGCCGTCCTCGTCGGTCCAGACGTCGCCGTTGTACTTCTTGATCTTCAGCTTGTTGGCGCCGTTGTAAATGCTGAGCGGCGAGACCTTCGTACGCTGCGACTCGTCCTGCTCCGCCCCGCCTGACGGGTCCCGCTTGCCGTACTCCATGGCGGCTGCCAGCACGAACGGCTTGAAGGTCGACCCGACCGCGGCGCCGGTGGGGCCGGCGTTGCTCTGGAAGTGCTTGGTCGCGTCCTCACCGCCGTAGATCGCCTGGATGGCGCCGGTCTTGGGGTCGACCGACGAACCGCCGAACTGCACGTGGGTGTCGTACAGCGGACGCTTCTTGGGGTCGATGTTCTCGTCGTAGACGCGCTTGACGGCCTTGCTGAGCTGGTCGACCTTCTTCCTGTCGAAGGTCGTGTGGATCTCGTAGCCGCCCTGGTCGAGCATGTCCTTGGTGATGTCGGTCTTCTCGAAGATCTCGGCCTTGGCGGTGTTGACGAGGTAGCCGATCTGGCCGCCCAGCTGCGCGCTGCGCTTCGGCTTGTCGGGCATCGGGAACTCCGTGTACTTGTTCCGTTCCTCCTGCGACATCCGGCCGTCCTTCACCTCCTCGTCAAGAATCCACTTCCAGCGCTTCTTCGCCCGGGCGAGGTTCTTCTCCGGAGTCGCCTGCACGGGGTCGACCTCCGGGGCGCCGGCCGGGTCGTAGTAGCTGGCGCCCTTGAGGAGACTGGCCAGGAAGGCGCACTCGCTCGCGTCCAGGTCTTTGGCGTCCTTGCCGTAGTACGTACGGGCCGCGGCCTGGATGCCGGAGGCGCCGCGCCCGTAGTACGAGACGTTCAGGTACCCGGCCATGACGTCCTTCTTCTTCATCTCGCTGCCGACCTTGAGCGTGATGAAGAGCTCCTCGAACTTGCGGCTGAGGGTCTGCTCCTGCGAGAGCCGCGAGTTCTTGACGTACTGCTGGGTGATCGTCGAGCCGCCCTGGGTCTCACCGCCCTTGGCCATGTTGAACACGGCGCGGGCGATACCCATGGGGTCGATGCCGTGGTCGGTCTCGAAGGACTTGTTCTCGGCGGAGATGACGGCATTGCGCATCGCCTCGGGGATCTGCGCGTAGTCGATGACCTGACGGTTGACCTCACCGCCGGTGGCCACCATCTGGGTGCCGTCGCTCCAGAAGTAGACGTTGTTCTCCGCCTTGGCGGCGTCGTTGATCTCCGGCTTCGCGACCATGGCGTAGGCGAGGCCGGCGAGGCCCATCAGCAGGCCGAGGAAGCCGATGCACAGGCCGGACATCAGCTTCCACGACGGCACCCAGCGGCGGAGGCCCTGACGGCCGGCGCGCGGGTAGTCGATGAACCGCTTCTTGGCCGGGCGCCGGCCGCCGCGCCCGCGGCCCTCGTGCTCGTCGTCCCCGCCGCCGCGGCGCCGTCCACCACCGTCGGAACCTCCACGGCCTCCGCCGCCGCGCTGAGCCGCCCGTCTGGCTGCTGCACGACCGGCGTACGGGGCCTCCTCGCCGTGCGAGCCGGAAGGTGAGGCTGAAGTTACTCCGCGTGACGGTGCTGCGCGGCGTCCGGAGGACTGCTGGGCGGCTCGTCGGGCCGCGGCACGTCCGCCACCTTGCGGTTGCGACGTCTTGCGACGGTGCTCGCTCATCGAACGACTACTCCTCGGGCAGGCGAGAGCGCCTGGAAGCGGCAGGTGAGATCCGGTCCCCCGAATGACGGGCCAGCCCTGCGACAGGCTCGCCCGCAGTGCATCCGGATGGCCCGCGAGCACTGACGCACGCGCGCGTCTCGCGGTTCCCGGTGGTCTGCATGCCGCACAGACTACGCACGGTCAAAACCCTCCTGGGACCGAACTTCACCCCAAATAACGCAAGTCGGTTCCTACGAATTGGCGATGTGACGCCGCTCACTGAGGCTGCCCTTGTCGGCATCGCCGGTGCGATCTATCGTGCTGATGTATCGAGTCGATACATCAGCTCGGTACATCGACCCGGTACAAAGGACCGCGAGAGCACTCGGAGAAGGAGGGGCGAGGTTGAGCAGACGTTCCGGCATCCTCGAGTTCGCCGTCCTCGGACTGCTCCGCGAATCCCCGATGCACGGCTATGAGCTGCGCAAACGCCTCAACACCTCGTTGGGCATCTTCCGTGCCTTCAGTTACGGGACGCTCTACCCCTGCCTCAAGACGCTGGTCGCCAACGGCTGGTTGATCGAGGAGCCGGGGACCGCTCCGGCGGAGGCGGCACCCGGCTCCGGCCGGCCCGTCGCTCCCGCCTCGTCCCTGGCGGGGCGTCGAGCCAAGATCGTCTACCGATTGACGGCCGAAGGTAAGGAGCACTTCGAGGAGCTGCTCTCGCACACCGGCCCCGACGCCTGGGAGGACGAGCACTTCGCTGCTCGCTTCGCCTTCTTCGGGCAGACGGAGCACGACGTGCGAATGCGGGTGCTGGAAGGCCGTCGCAGCCGGCTGGAGGAGCGCCTGGAGAAGATGAGCGCCTCTCTGGCCCGCACCCGTGAGCGCCTCGACGACTACACACTTGAGCTGCAGCGACACGGCATGGAGTCCGTGGAGCGCGAAGTGCGCTGGCTGAACGAGCTCATCGAGAGCGAGCGGTCGGGACGGGATCAGCGACGATCCTCGCCCGGGGGCCCAGCTCAGCAGAAGACCGCAGGAGAGCCTGACGGCCTGCCCCGGCGGGGAGACAACCCGCCGGATCCGTCCGGCGACACCGCCAAGTGAGTTCACCGCAGATCCGCGGCGAGCTCATCAGAAACATCCATTACACACAGGGAGCAACCGGAATGGGTTCGGTTCGCGTAGCCATCGTCGGCGTGGGCAACTGCGCCGCCTCGCTGGTCCAGGGCGTCGAGTACTACAAGGACGCCGATCCGGCCGGCAAGGTGCCCGGTCTGATGCACGTCCAGTTCGGCGACTACCACGTGCGGGACGTCGAGTTCGTCGCCGCCTTCGACGTCGACGCGAAGAAGGTCGGCCTGGACCTCTCGGACGCCATCGGCGCGAGCGAGAACAACACCATCAAGCTCTGCGACGTGCCGCACGCCGGTGTCACCGTCCAGCGCGGCCACACCCACGACGGCCTGGGCAAGTACTACCGCCAGACCATCGAGGAGTCGGCCGAGGCCCCGGTCGACATCGTCCAGATCCTCAAGGACCGCAAGGTCGACGTCCTGGTCTGCTACCTCCCGGTGGGTTCCGAGGTGGCCGCGAAGTTCTACGCCCAGTGCGCCATCGACGCCAAGGTCGCGTTCGTCAACGCGCTTCCGGTCTTCATCGCCGGCACCAAGGAGTGGGCGGACAAGTTCACCGAGGCCGGTGTCCCGATCGTCGGCGACGACATCAAGTCGCAGGTCGGCGCCACCATCACGCACCGCGTGATGGCGAAGCTCTTCGAGGACCGGGGCGTCATCCTGGACCGCACGATGCAGCTGAACGTCGGCGGCAACATGGACTTCAAGAACATGCTCGAGCGTGAGCGCCTGGAGTCCAAGAAGATCTCCAAGACTCAGGCCGTCACCTCGCAGATCCGTGACCGCGAGCTGGGTGAGAACAACGTCCACATCGGCCCCTCGGACTACGTGGCCTGGCTGGACGACCGCAAGTGGGCCTACGTGCGCCTCGAGGGCCGCGCCTTCGGTGACGTCCCGCTGAACCTGGAGTACAAGCTGGAGGTCTGGGACTCCCCGAACTCCGCCGGTGTCATCATCGACGCCCTCCGCGCCGCGAAGATCGCCAAGGACCGCGGCATCGGTGGCCCGATCCTCTCGGCTTCCTCGTACTTCATGAAGTCCCCGCCGGTCCAGTACTTCGACGACGAGGCCCGCGAGAACGTCGAGAAGTTCATCCGCGGTGAGGTCTCCAACTGACTCACGTGAGTCAGCAGCGCAGGTGAGGAGCGGCAACGCCGCTCGGCTGCCGCGCCGTTGAGGGCCCCCGGGCAATGCGCCCGGGGGCCCTCGTCGTGTGTGACCCTTGCTCCCATGCCCGTCGCGCGCGACCTGCGCACACTTCTCCGCCTCCCGGACTTCCGCCGCCTGCTGGCCGTGCGGGTCCTGTCCCAGTCGGCCGACGGCGTCTATCAGGTGGCGCTGGCCACGCATGTGGTCTTCGCGCCGGAGAGACAGGCGTCCGCCGGGGCGATCGCCTCGGCCATGGCCGTGCTCCTGCTCCCCTACTCACTCGTCGGGCCCTTCGCGGGCGTGCTGCTGGACCGCTGGCCCCGGCGCAAGGTCTTCGTCCACGGCAACCTGCTGCGCTCCGGCCTCGCCTGCTGCACCGCCCTCCTGATCATCGGCGCGGCTCCCGCGTGGCTCTTCTACGTCTCCGCGCTGTGCGTCACCGCGGTCAACCGCTTCGTCCTCGCCGGTCTCTCCGCCGTTCTGCCGCGCGTGGTCGAGCGGAAGCGCCTGGTACTGGCCAACTCGCTGTCGCCGACCGCGGGCACCCTCGCAGCCACGGCGGGCGGCGGACTCGCCTTCCTGGTACGGCTGCTGGCCGCTTCGGACTCTGCCGTGGTGCTGTTCGGGGCGGCGCTCTATCTCGCCTCGGCGCTGGCGGCGCTGAGCCTTTCGGCGGGGCTTCTCGGACCGGAGCGCGACACCGGCCGCATGCCCCTGCGGGCAGCGCTGACCGCGGCGGCCGGCGGACTCCTCGACGGCCTGCGGCACTTGCTGGAACACCGGAGCGCGTCCCGGGCGCTGGCCGCGATGACGGTGATCCGATTCTGTTACGGAGCGCTGACCGTCATGGTCCTGATGCTCTGCCGCCACGCCTGGACGGACAGCGAGGACGACGGTCTCGCTCTCCTCGGCGTGGCGGTGGTCTTCTCCGGCGCCGGGTTCTTCGCGGCGGCCGTACTGACCCCCTGGGCCGCGGGGCGGCTCGGGCGGCTCCGTTGGATGGTGGTGTGTGCGGGCGCCGCCGCGATCCTCGAACCGGCCCTGGGGCTGTGGTTCGCTCCGGCGCCGATGCTCGTCGCCGCGTTCGTCCTCGGACTCGTCACCCAGGGGGCGAAGATCGCCACGGACACCGTGGTGCAGACCGCCGTGGACGACGCCTACCGGGGCAGGGCCTTCTCGTTCTACGACGTGTTGTTCAACGTGGCCTTCGTCGCCGCGGCGGCGGTCGCCGCGCTGATGCTCCCGCCCGACGGGCGGTCCGTGGTGCTGGTGACCGGTGTGGCGGTGCTCTACGCAGGCTCTGCCCTGTGCCTCGCGCATTGGAGTCGGGGCGGTGACGTCCTATAGCGTGCCCGCGTCAAACAAGGCACACCAATAACGGGGGCATCCAGATGACTTACCCGCCACAGCAAGGCAGCGGTCCCTACGGTCAGCAGCCGGCTCAGCCCTACCCGCCTCAGCAGGGCGGATACGGCTACCCGCCGCAACAGTCCCAGCAGGGCTGGGGCGGACCTCAGCCGCAGCAGCCCCAGGGCTGGGGAGCCCCGCAGCCCCAGCAGCCGCAGAACTGGGGAGCCCCGCAGCAGCCGCAGGGCTGGGGCGCTCCTCCTCAGAGTCCTTCGCAGCCCTCGGGTGGCAAGAAGCTCCTCGCAACGCGGAACATCATCATCATCGTCGTAGGCCTCGTCGTGCTCGGCGCGCTGAAGTTCGGCCTGGGCGACCTGTTCGAGTCCGACGCCAAGGCTGCCGCGGTCGGGGACTGCCTGGAGAACAACGGCACCAACTTCAACCCGGACATGAAGTCCGTTGACTGCAGCTCGTCCGCCGCCGAATACAAGGTCGCCGAGGTGCACGACAACACGACGGACGCGGATCTCTGCGACCCGGAGAAGTACTCCGCCTACACCGAGAGCTCGGGTCGCCGTAAGAGCCGGAGCAGCGTGGTGCTCTGCCTGACGCCGCTCAAGACGGCCGACTGAACCTTCCGTAGTACTCGGAACACCGACCGAGGGCGTTGTTTCACGTGAAACAGCGCCCTCGGCGCATGCGTCGGGGGGGGGGGGGGGGGGGGGGGGGGTGCAGGGGCGCGGGGGGGGCGGCGGGGGGGGCGGGGGGGGGGGGGCGGCCCCCCCCCCACCGCTGGCGCGC
>NZ_VJNO01000060.1 GCF_007096885.1 Streptomyces sp. 130
GTCACGCGGTCCCCCGCGCCGTCCCCTCCATGCTGCCCGGCCCGGCGGCGACGGTCAGTACACCGCGCACCCGAACCGGGGTGAAGCCTGCACCACCATCTGGGGTTCCGGGCCGGCCGGAGGCCCGGGCGACTCGCTTCACCAGCGCGTTTGCGGCCTGGTTTAAAGCCCTGTCCGGCCGCTGGGGGCGGTGCCAGCATGCCTCTGGCCGCCCAGGGCACGCGCACAGGAAGGACAGCGACGCTGGACACCTCTCAGGCACCCACGCCGCTCTTCCGCAACAGAAACTACAACCTGCTGTGGTCGAGCCAGGTCCTGTCCGAACTCGGCGCGCAGATATCGGTGTTCGCCGTCCCGCTGCTGGTGCTCGCGCTGACCGGCTCCGCCGTGCAGGCGGGCGCGGCCGGTGCGGTGAGCGCCGTGACCCGGCTCGTCGTCCTCGTCCCGGCCGGGGCGCTGACGGACCGCTGGGACCGCCGGCGGATCATGCTGTGGTGCGAGCTGGCCCGGCTGCCCGCCGTCGTCGCGCTCGCGGTGGCCCTGCTGCACGACTCGGCCGGGTTCGGCCTGGTGCTCCTGGTCGCCGTGGCCGACGGGGCGGCCGCCGCGCTGTTCGCCCCGGCCGAGGAGGCCGTACTCCCCCAGGTCGTACCGAAGAGCCAGCTGCCGGCGGCGGTGGCGGTCACCGCCGCGCGCAGTTACGTGGCCACGCTGGCCGGTCCCGGCATCGGCGGCGTCCTGTTCAGCGCCCACCGCGCGCTTCCGTTCCTGGTGAACGCGCTCACGTACGGGCTGTCGGGCCTGCTCATCCTGTGCACGCGCATCAAGGCGCACCGCCCGCCGCCCGGCCGGCGCTCGCTGGTCCACGAGGTCGGGGAGGGCGTCCGCTGGATCGCCCGCAATCCGGTCATCCGGGCGAGCCTGCTGGTCGCGGTCATGGCGAGCATCTGCTTCAACGCCCTGTACCTGATCGTGCTGGCCGCCGCCGACCGGGCGGGGGTGCCCACCGGGCAGATCGGCCTCATCGGTGTGCTGACCGGGGCGGGCGGGCTCACCGGGGCGCTGCTGGCCCCCCGCTTCCAGCGGCTGGTGACGCCGAGGACCGCGATCCTGGTGCTGGCCTGGGCGAGCGCCGCCCTCACCCCGCTGCTGACCGCGAAGGCCGACGCCCTGCTGTTCGGCGCGGTGCTCGGCACGGTCTCCTTCCTCGCCCCGACCGTGCAGACGGCCGTGGTGACCTATCAGATGGCGTCCACGCCGGACCGGTTGCGCGGGCGTGTCAGTGCCGCGCTCGGTCTGACGGGTGGGGTGGCCGGCGCGGCGGGGCCGCTGCTGGGCGGCGTGCTGGTCGACACCATCGGCTGGCGCGGGGCCGTCCTCGGCTGCTCCGCCGTGCTGGTGCTGGCCGGCGCCGGGGCGGCGCTCAGTCCGGCCCTGCGCGCTTTCACCGGGGTGACGGGTGAGCCGCCGGCCGAGCCGGCGCTCACGTCCGCTCCCGCCACCGACCCCTTGGAAAGGTGACAGGCATGTCTCCGCATGAGTCCCGTTCGCGCACCCCTCGGTGGACGGTCGCCAGGCCGGCCCGCCCCGATGCGGCGGTCCGGCTCTTCTGCTTCCCGTACGCGGGCGGCGGTTCCAGCATCTTCCGCGGCTGGCACAGCCGTCTGGACGAGCGGATCGAGGTGTGTCCGGTGCTGCTGCCGGGCCGCGAGGAGCGCTACAGCGAGGCTGCGTATACCCGCGCGGACGCCCTGGTGCCCGCGCTCGCCGAGCATCTGGCGCCCCACTTCGACATCCCGTTCGCGTTCTTCGGACACAGCATGGGCGGGCAGATCGCGTTCGCCCTGGCCTGTCATCTGGCCGAGTCGGGCGGGCCGACACCGGGCCGGCTCTTCCTGTCGGGGTGCGCTCCACAGCCGAGCCGGGTGCTGCGGCACGAGCTCTCCGACGACGAGCTGGTCTCGGAGATAGCGGAGATGAACGGTGCCCCGCCCGAGGTGCTGGACAACAAGGAGGTGCTGGAGCTCCTCCTGCCCATGATCCGGGCCGACTTCGCCCTGGCCGAGGACTCCGTGCCCGCCGAAGGCGCCCGGGTGCCGGTGCCGGTCACCGCGTTCGCCGGTACGGCCGATCCCGAGGCCGGGCACGACCAGGTCCGGCTGTGGGCGCGGCACACCACGGGGCCCTTCGAGTCCTTCGAGCTGGAGGGCGACCACTTCTTCCTGCACCAGCCGGACGCGTTGCTCGGTCTGGCCGGGCCGCGTCTCACGTCTCGGGCTCTCCGCCCACCCGTCTGAGACACTGCCTGACCCGGGCGGGGTTCGACCCGGCCACCATGTCGACCACGCGCCCCCGCCGCATGAAGAGCACGGCGTCCGCGGCGGCGGCGCCCGTCACGTCGTCGGTGGTCGCGACGGCCGCGACGGCCCGCCCGTCGTCCACGGCCGCACGCAGCAGCGTGCACTGCGCCGGGCCGGCGTCGTCCACGAGCAAGAGCCGGGGCGGCCCGTCGAGAGCCCGTTCATCGAATTCGCCGCCGCAAAGCACCGCATCGTGGGCCTCGGGGGCGCGCCACAGGAAACCGGACGTCAGCTGAACCTGCCCGGCAAGAGAGCGCAACAGGGTTGTCCTGCCTGATTCCCGGGGTCCCATCACTGCCAGGAATATGCCTTTCCGTACCACCAGATTCACATCGCAAATCACTGACGGGGAATCGATCGTCTTTCCGTGCACCGCACCTTCGAGGACGACGATCTCTTCGCCGTCCTGGTTCATCTCTTCTCCGAAGTCGCGCCCCATGCTCGCACCTCAGCGTGTATCGACGTGTGCCCCCCTGCAGCGAGAAGCGCACAATGCCGGAGCGGCATTCTGCGCACTTAACGTATAGCCCTCAGATGCTTATCAACAGGAGGTCCGCAAGAAGGTTCCGGGTACAGCCAACTCCCCATCCGGCGTGGCCCCAGCTGTACCTCTAAAGGCTGCCCCATAACTGCTGCGTGAGGGCACACTGACCGCACCGGGGCCGGTGAGGCCCGCCCGGGTCGGCGCGGACATCAGGACGAAGCGGGCGGTGTAGTACTTTGTCGCGGCTTTTCCGGCCACGCTGCTGCACGCGCTTGCGGTACGCCGCGACCGGGTCACCGCCGTCGGCGGCGGGAACGGCGCGGGACGGCTGGTTCGGTGGTCCGGGTCGGGAGTGCTTGCCCCTGACTCCGACGCTCTCAGGCGGCGACGGTGGTCGGCCGGGCCGCGACCGTACGGCCAGGACCGCTGGGCGGTGGCGTGACCGGCCGCGGTCGTGGCCGGCCCACCCGGCCGGCGCCGCCGGGCCGAACGAAACGGCCGAATCACCACACCGGTCACGGCATATCAGGGCATCTCAACAAGTTCGCGTTCCGAGCTCTTGGGCGAGCGGGCGTCACCCTGCGTTATCGACATGGGTAAGTCGCAGACGGTTCCCGGAGTTCCCTTGCCACCAAATCGCCATTCGGGTTCCACTCGTTACACACTCCGAAGTCGTTCGTCTCCTATTTCGTCCTGACGATCCCTTCCTCTTGGAGGCAAGTGATGAATTCAGTGAGCAGTCCGTGTTCTCCGGCGGGTGCCGGGATCTCCCATCCCGAGGTTCCGGTCCAGCCGCGGAGACGGGCCGGGTCTGACGGACGGCGCAGTGAAGTTCTCACCACGCGTGTGGGGCTGCAGATGTCACCCAATCTGACATTCGATGCCTGGCAGCGGGCGGGCAGCCAGCTTGCGGGCGTGCTCGATTCTTCGTCGTGGTGGCTGGGTGACTGGCTCGTATACGGGAAGGACCACTACGCCGATCGTTATCAGATGGGCATTCGTACCGCCGGTCTCAAGTACCAGACGCTACGCAATTACGCCTGGGTTTCCCGGCGGTTCCAGATGCAGCGGCGCCGGGCCACCCTGACATTCCAGCACCACGCCGAGGTCGCTTCACTTCCCTTCGACAAGCAGGAGAAGTGGCTCGACGAGGCCGAGCGCAACGGGTGGACGACCAAGCAGCTGCGGAATGCCATCAAGGCGGTCGACCACGTCGATTCGCTGGGGGCGGCCCGGTCGGTCCCGGCGAAGCAGCTCGCGCTTCCCGGCAGCCGTATCGAGTGGTGGCGGCAGGCGGCCGAGCACTCCGGGGTCGACTTCGACAAGTGGGTCCTGGTGACGCTCGACAGCGCCGCTGGACAGATACTCGAGCATGACGAGGAGATCGCGGCGTTGAGCGCCTGAGCCCTGTGTTCGTCGGCCGTCCCCCGCGTGGTGAGGGGGACGGCTTCGCCGTACCGGGCGCCGGTCAGGCCGACACCGGTTCGCCGTCGGTGACGGGGAGGCGGGCCATGAGCTCGGCCGTCTCGCGGTGCCGGCCGCAGGGGCGCTGCGCGAAGGCGTCGCGAACGCGTTCACGCACGTGCGGCTGCTGTTCCTGGCTGAGCTTGAACATGCCCTCGGCGCCGGTCACGGCGATGCGGAACGCGCCGACTCCGGGCAGGAGCTGGTGGAAATACTCCTCGGACTCCGTCATGTCCCAGCCCATGCCGAGGTCACGCTCGAAGGCCCGTACCGTCGACTTGACGACGTTGAGAACGTCGTGGCTCGAAGCGATCTTCTCGACCGTGCCGTGTACATGAACGGCAGTGAAGTCCCAGGTCGGGGCGGCCGGCGTCTTCTCGTAGACGGTCGGGGAGACATAGGCGTGCGGACCGGTGAACACCAGGAGGACGCTCTGGCCGTCGCGCAGGGCGCCCCAGTGCGGGTTCCGCAGGTTCATGTGCCCCAGCAGGCGGGCGCCTGCCAGGTCGTCGGCCCAGTCCCCGGTCGTGTCGGGGTCGCGGATCACCGGCAGATGCGTCGCGAATGGTCCTTCCTGTGCGCCACCGTTCGTGACGCACAGGGCCAGAGGGTTGCGGCGCATGAGGTCCACCATCCATGAGCCGTCCGGCTCACGGTATTGGGGCGGGACAAACATACGGATTCCCTTCGTTCCTGGTTCTTCGTTTTTCTGTCCGGTCAGCAGGACAGCGGAGCACGGAACAGGTTGATCGCTTTCAGATGGCGGTCCCTGAGTTCTTCGTCCTGGATTCCGTGTCCTTCTTCCGGCGCCAGGCACAGCACACCGACCTTCCCGCTGTGTTCATTGCGGTGGACGGAGCGGGCGGCCTCTCCGGTCTCGGTGAGGGGGAAGACGGCGGAGAGTGTGGGGTGCACCATGCCGCGGGCGATGAGGCGATTCGCCTCCCAGGCCTCGCGGTAATTGGCGAAGTGGGTTCCCACAATACGCTTGAGGTTCATCCAGAGATAGCGGTTGTCGAATTGGTGCTGGTATCCGGAGGTGGATGCGCAGGTGACGATGGTGCCGCCGCGGCGTGCCACGTAGACGCTGGCGCCGAATGTCTCCCTGCCGGGGTGTTCCAGGACGATGTCAGGATCCTCGCCGCCGGTGAGTTCCCTGATACGGGCGCCGAACCGGCGCCATTCGGCGGGGTCCTGAGTGTGTTCGTCCTTCCAGAACCGATA
Source organism: Streptomyces sp. 130 (assembly GCF_007096885.1). Lineage (GTDB taxonomy): Bacteria > Actinomycetota > Actinomycetes > Streptomycetales > Streptomycetaceae > Streptomyces. Next base: position 5,533 of record NZ_VJNO01000060.1, read on the forward strand.
TCCCTCCTCCGCGCGGTTGATGACGAGTTCGGCGCCCATCTCCCGGGCCAGTGCGGCCTTTTCCTCGCTGGAGACAACGCAGACGGGCACCGCGCCGCCGTTGAGGGCGAGCTGGGTGGCGTAGGAGCCGAGGCCGCCGCCGGCTCCCCAGATCAGGACGACGTCGCCCTGCTTCATGCCGGCTCCGTTGCGGGAGACGAGCTGGCGGTAGGCGGTGGAGTTGACGAGGCCGGACGCGGCGGCCTCCTCCCATGTCAGGTGGGCCGGCTTCGGCATGAGCTGGTTCGTCTTGACGAGGGCGAGTTCGGCCAGGCCGCCGTAGTTCGTTTCGTAGCCCCAGATGCGCTGGGCGGGGTCCAGCATCGTGTCGTCATGGCCGTCGGCGGACTCCAGCTCGACCGACAGGCAGTGGGCGACGACGCGGTCACCGGGCTTCCATCCACTGACGCCGGGCCCGGTGCGCAGGACCACGCCGGACAGGTCGGAGCCCAGGACGTGGAACGGCTGGTCGTGCCGCTCGGCACCGGGTACCGAACGGGCGTACCGTTCGAGGAAGGTGAAGGTGGGGATGGGCTCGAACAGGGCGCTCCACACGGTGTTGTAGTTGATGGAGCTGGCCATCACCGCGACGAGGGCCTCGCCGGGCCCGGGTTCGGGGGTCGGTACGTGCCGAATGTGGACCGACTTGCCCGGGTCCTTCTCCGATGTCGCCATGCCGGCGAACATGGTCGTCTGCTGCTTCAGCACGACCGCGCCGCGGTAGGAGTCCGGGACCGGCAGCGCCGCGAAGTCCTGCTCCTGCGCCTCGTCCGACAGTACGGCGCTGACTATGTCTTTCATGCTCATTCCTCATCGGCTCGGGGTCGGTGTGTCGACGGGCGGTTGTGCGGGCCGTTCACAGCGGCATGTTTCCGCGCTCGGTGCGGGTCAGGTCGCGCTTGCTGCGCAGCATGCGCAGGGCGCGGGCCACGTGGCTGCGGGTCGTGGAGGGCTGGATGACGGCGTCGATGTAGCCGCGCTCGGCAGCGACGTAGGGGTTGCACAACCGGTCCTCGTACTCGCGGCGCAGTTCCTCGCGGACCGCGTCGACGTCGCCGCCCTCGGCGCGCACGGAGGCGAGTTTCCTGCGGTGCACGATGTCGGTGGCGCCTTCGGCGCCCATGACGGCGATCTCGGCGCCGGGCCAGGCCAGGTTGACGTCGGCGCCCAGGTGCTTGGAGCCGAGTACGTCGTAACCGGCGCCGTAGGCCTTGCGGGTGATGACGGTGACGAGGGGCACGGTGGCCTCGGCGTAGGCGTAGATGAGCTTGGCGCCGCGGCGGATGATGCCGGTCCACTCCTGGTCGGTGCCGGGCAGGAAGCCGGGGACGTCGACGAAGGTGAGCACCGGGATGTTGAAGGCATTGCAGGTGCGGACGAAACGGGCGGCCTTCTCGGAGGCGTTGATGTCCAGGCAGCCGGCGAGGTGCAGGGGCTGGCTGGCGACGATGCCGACGGAGGCGCCCTCGACGCGGCTGAAGCCGATGACGATGTTCGGGGCGTACGACCCCTGGATCTCGACCAGGCCGATGTCGTCGACGACCTGCTCGATGACGTCACGCATGTCGTACGGCTGTGTGGATGACGTCGGAACGATGTCATCCAGTCCCGGGCGGCGTTCGGCGTCGGACTCGACGCTGTCGTCGGTCAGGGCATCTGCGGGATATTCCGGCGGGAAGGAGACGTTGTTGTCCGGGAGGAAGGAGAGCAGGTCCTTGACGTAGTCGATGGCCTCCTCTTCGTCGGCCGCCAGGTAGTGGGCGTTTCCGGATACGGAGCTGTGGGTGCGGGCCCCGCCCAGTTCTTCGACGCCGATTTCTTCACCAGTGACCGCCTTTACCACGTCGGGCCCGGTGATGAACATGTGTGAGGCCTGGTCGACCATGACGACGAAGTCGGTCAATGCGGGGGAATAGGCGGCGCCGCCCGCGCAGTATCCCATGATGAGCGATATCTGAGGGATCACGCCAGAGGCCTTGACATTCCGGTGGAATATTTCGGCGTACAGGGCCTGGGAGACCACGCCTTCCTGGATGCGGGCGCCGGCGCCGTCGTTGATGCCGATGATCGGACGGCCGGTCCTGAGGGCCAGGTCCATGACCTTGAGGATGCGGCGGGCATGCACTTCTCCCAGGGAGCCGCCCATGAAGGTGGCATCCTGGCTGAAAACGCAGACGGGGCGGCCGTCGACCGCGCCGTAGCCGGTGATCACGCCGTCGCCGTAGTGCTCCTGCCCCTGGCCGCCGGTGCTGTCGCCGGATCTGCTCAGTGCGTCGAGTTCGACGAAGGAGCCCGGGTCGAGGAGCAGGTCCACGCGCCTGCGGGCACTGAGTTTCCCCTTGACGCGCTGCTTGTGTGCGGATTGATTCGCCTGCTCGATCACGACCCCTTGACGTCGCTGAAGCTCCTTGCCAGCGTTTTCTCGTTCTCGCACAGCCATGAGATACCCGTCCCCGGCCAGATAGCCGAACCGCAAATAATCAGTAGTGTGCCGACTCCGGAAACTCTATTACCGGGAACCCGGAAGACAATGGGTTCGCCGACCTCCGGACCAAGAATGGACAATGAGAAAATTGAATCCCAGGCACGGTTTGACGTAAAGATCCGTCAAGAGCGCTCGGGTCACCCGTTGTCCTGCCGCCAGGACACGGGTGACGCCACCCACGACGTCATGGCTCGCCCTGGTTGACGTCACATCGCTTGCGATGACGTCACAGGTGACGCTACGGTGACGTCATGGACCTCGCGCCGCATGTCACGAATTTGAGCAGAGCGCTCGCCGCGGCCGGCACCGCCGGCGGCAAGGAGGCCGAGGCCTTCCTCGAGCGCTTCGCGATCCCCCTGGAGTCGGCCATCCGGCTCGCCCTGTTGGAGGTGGTCTCGCACGCCGCTGAGGAGATCAGCGCCGGCCTGCCCTCAGGTTCGGTCGATGTCCGCCTGCACGGCAGCAACCCTGGTTTCATGGTCACGACGGCAGCCGAGCCGGCCTCGCGGCAGGCACCGGCGGAGCAGGACGCCGGGCCTGTCGCGCCGCCGACCGCCGATGAGGGCCCGCTGGCCCGCATCACCGTGCGGATGCCGGAGCGGCTCAAGCAGCAGGTCGACGACACCGCGGCCCAGGAGGGCGTCTCGGTGAACGCCTGGCTGGTGCGGGCCGCCGCCACCGCCGTGCACACCGCGCGCCGCACCGGGTCCGCCCGCGGGCTGCGGGTCGACCAGCGTCACCAGGGCTGGATCCGCTGACCGCGCACCGCCCCGGACCACCCTCGAACGCCCCCACGCAGAAGGGCCCTTGCCATGCCTACTTTTGAGACTTCCAGCCCCATCTCCGTCAGCCTCGACCTCATCGCCGCCGACGTCGACGTCACCGCGTCCGACCGCACCGACACCGTGGTCACCGTCCGCCCCGCCAACGACAGCGAGGCGAGCAGGCGGGCCGCCGAACAGACCACCGTCGCGTACAGGAGCGGCAAGCTGACGATCAAGACGCCGAAGCCGCGGCGCAGCCTGTTCTCCCGGGGCCGCTCGGCCGAGGAAGAGAGGGACTCGACCATCGCCGTCGCCATCGAGGTGCCCGCCGGCTCCGACCTGTCGGGCGAGGCCGCCCTCGGCTACCTCACCGGCCGGGGCCGCCTGGGCGAGTGCCGCTTCACCTCCGCTTGTGGCAACGTACAGTTGGAGCAGACTGCCGGGCTGCGCGTCGAGGCCGCCCTCGGTGACGTCAACGTGGGCCGGGTGACCGGCACGGCGGAGATCACCGCCACCCAGGGCAACCTGAAGATCGACCTCATCGAGGGCAGTGCCCGCATCAAGAATCTCAGCGGCATGACGGCGCTGGGTGATGTCACCGGCGAACTGCGGGTCACCGCCACCAACGGCGAGGTCTCGGTGGGCCGGGCATTCGGCGACGTAACGGCGAAGAACACCAACGGCGACATCTACCTCGGCGAGGTGGCGCGCGGCGAGATCGTCCTGGAGACCAGCCGCGGCTCGATCGGGGTGGGCGTGCCCGCCGGTGTCGCGGCCCGTCTCGACGCGCGCAGCCTGGTCGGCGGCGTCTACAGCGCGCTGGAGGACACCGACACGCCGGACGAGGCGGCCGCCACGGTGCAGCTGCGCACCCGCACCGTCATGGGCGAGATCAGGATCCACCGGGCCTGACCCGCCCGCACCAATCCATCGTGCAAGAAGTCGCGGAAACCAACAAAAAGGGGGCGGGGGCGTGACAACTCCCCAGTCGGCCATCACCGTCACGGGACTGTGCAAGTCGTACGGCGACAAGGTAGTTCTCGACGGCATCGATCTGGAGGTGGCGGCGGGCTCGATCTTCTCGCTGCTCGGCCCCAACGGGGCGGGCAAGACCACGACGGTCGAGATCCTGAGCACGCTCGTCAAGGCGGACGCCGGTGAGGTCCGGGTGGCGGGCAAGGACGTGGTGCGCGACCCGGACGGGGTGCGCGGCTCGATCAGCGTGACGGGCCAGTTCTCCTCGGTGGACAACCTGCTCACCGGCAGGGAGAACCTCATCATGATGGCGGACCTGCATCACCTGGGCCGTCGTGAGGCGCGGCGCAGGGCCGACGAACTCCTGGAGCAGTTCGACCTGGTGGAGGCGGGCGCGCAGCGCGCCCTCACGTATTCGGGCGGGATGCGGCGCCGGCTCGACCTGGCGATGACGCTGGTGCGGCGCCCGTCCGTGATCTTCCTCGACGAGCCGACGACGGGCCTGGACCCGCGCAGCCGGCACGCGATGTGGGACGTGATCCGCGCTCTGGTCGCGGACGGCGTCACGATCTTCCTGACGACGCAGTATCTGGAGGAGGCGGACCAGCTCGCGGACCTCATCGCGGTCCTCGACCAGGGGCGGCTCGTCGCGCAGGGCACGGCCGCCGAGCTCAAGCGGCGCGTCCCCGGCAGCTATGTCCGCCTGGAGTTCGACGGTACGCACCAGCTTCAGCGGGCCCTCGACGTGCTCGACGAGGCGCGGCGCGACAAGGACGCACTGGCGCTCCAGGTCCCGGGCGACGGCAGCGTGGGCGCACTGCGGGCGCTGCTCGAACGCCTGGACGAGCACGCGGTCGACGTGTCCGAGCTGACCGTCCATACGCCCGATCTCGACGATGTGTTCCTCGCCCTGACCACCGCCCCGCGCCGCCAGAAGGAGACCGTCCGATGAGCACCCTCAGCTACTCCGTGAGCGACTCGATGACGATGCTGCGGCGCAGCCTGCGGCACGGCATCCGGTTCCCCGCCATGCTGATCTCCAGCCTGGTGACCCCGGTCGTGCTGCTGCTGATGTTCGTCTACATCTTCGGCGGGGCGCTGGGCGCCGGGGTGGACGGCGCCGGGGGCGGCCGGACCGGATATCTGAACTACATCGCGCCCTCGATGGTCCTGCTCACGGTGTGCTACGGCGGGGGGAGCACGGCCGTCACGGTCAGCGTCGACCTGACCGAGGGCATCATCAAGCGGTTCCGTACGATGGCGATCGCCCGCGGGGCGGTGCTCACCGGGCATGTGCTGGGCGGGTTCCTGCGCACGATGGCGACGGTGACGCTGGTGCTCGCGGTCGCGCTCGCGATGGGGTTCACGCCCACCGCGACGCCCATCGAGTGGGTCGCGGCGGTCGGGGTGCTCGCGCTGCTCAGCTTCGCGCTCACGTGGCTGATGATCGCGTTCGGGTCGGCCGCGAAGAACCCGGGCAGCGCCAACACCGCGGCCATGCCGCTGCAGATCCTGCCCCTGGTCAGCAGCGCCTTCGTGCCCACGGACTCGATGCCGACCGGGGTGCGGTGGTTCGCCGAGTACCAGCCGTTCACGCCGGTCATCGACACGTTGCGGGGACTGATGATGGGCAGCGCCATCGGCAACAGCGCCTATATCGCGCTGGGCTGGCTGCTCGGCATCACGGTGATCGGGTTCGTCTGGGCGCGCGCCGCCTTCCATGCGCGGGGGCGCTGACCCGTACTGACGGTGCCCGTGCGTGTGAGCCACCGCCGGCGGCGGTGGCTCACACGCACGGGCACCGTCAGACCGCGTAGGCGTCGGTGACGGTCAGCGCCTCGTCGAGGATCGCCAGGCCCTCCTTCACCTCGGTGTCGGTGACCGTGCACGGCGGTGCGACGTGGGTGCGGTTCATGTGCACGAAGGGCCACAGGCCGCGCTCACGGCAGGCGGCGGTGAACTGCGCCATGGGGGCCGCGTCGGCGCCGGTGGCGTTGTACGGGACCAGCGGCTCGCGGGTGACGCGGTCGCGTACCAGCTCGATCGCCCAGAAGACGCCGAGACCGCGGACCTCGCCCACGCTGGGATGCCGCTCGGCCAGTGCGCGCAGCCCGGGCCCGATCACGTCGGCACCCGTGAGGCGGGCCCGGCCCACGACGTCATCGGCTGCCATCACCTCGATGGTGGCGACGGCCGCGGCGCAGGCCAGTGGGTGCCCCGAGTAGGTCAGACCCCCGGGGTAGGGGCGGCGGGCGAAGGTGGCGGCGATCTTCTCGCCTATCGCGACGCCGCCGAGCGGCACGTATCCGCAGTTGACGCCTTTGGCGAAGGTCATGAGGTCGGGTACGACGCCGAAGTGGTCGGCGGCGAACCAGGCGCCGGTGCGGCCGAAGCCGGTCATGACCTCGTCGAGGATGAACACGATGCCGTGCCGGTCGCACAGTTCGCGGACGCCTGCGAGGTAGCCGGGCGGCGGGACCATGATGCCGGCGGTGCCCGGGATCGTCTCCAGGATCAGGGCCGCGATGGTCGAAGGCCCTTCGAAGGCGATGGTGTCGTCCAGGTGCTCAAGGGCCCGCCGGCATTCCTGCTCGGGGCTGTCGCTGTGGAACGGCGAGCGGTAGGGGTAGGGCGCCCAGAAGCGCACGGCACCGGCCGTTCCCTGGTCGCTGGGCCAGCGGCGCGGGTCGCCGGTCAGGTTGATCGCGGTCCCGGTCGCACCGTGGTAGGAGCGGTACGCGGAGAGCACCTTGGGGCGGCCGGTGTGCAGCCGGGCGAGCCGGACGGCGTTCTCGACGGCCTCGGCGCCGCCGTTGGTGAACAGGATCCGGTCCAGGTCGCCGGGGGTGCGTTCGGCGATCAGGCGGGCCGCCCGGGAACGCGACTCGACTGCGAACCCCGGTGGGAACGTGGCGAGTTCGGCTGCCTGCTGCTGGATGGCGGCGACGACGGCCGGGTGCTGGTAGCCGAGGTTCGTGTAGACGAGGCCGCTGCTGAAGTCGAGGTAGCGCTTCGCGTCGTGGTCCCAGAAGTACGAGCCCTGCGCGCCGGCCACCGCGAGTGGCGTGACCAGGTCCTGCGCCGCCCAGGGGTGGAAAACGTGTGCCCGGTCGTCCGCGGTGATCTGCTCGGCGGGGCTGTTCCGCCGGTGCGCCTGCCGGTTCGGAGAGGTGGCCATGTGCCGTGTCCCAATCTGTGGTGTCGGGGGCGTGCGAGCGGCCCCGCAGACCGTCCGGGACGGTCGCGGGGCCGCTGCGGGACCGCGGGGAGGTGACGGGGGATGTTCGGCCTCCCGCGCGGTCTGTCGGTGTGGGCAGTGGAGCGCGGCTCGGTGGATGCGCGCCTTTCGTCGCCGTGTGCCGGGTCATGGTGATCCCCCTGCTCGGCGGTGAGGCCGAGAGCTCGGGTCCCCGCGTCCGCGACGCGGTCCTCCGCCGCCTCCGGCCGGGGGCCCGGGACGGGCCCTAGGGCCTGTCCGGCGGATCTTCGTGGATCAGCCTGCGGCGTCTGGTGCATCCCCAAGTTCTCGGCTCCGCTCGAACAGGGGAGACCCCACTTCTCGGCGTGCGCCCGGATCGCCCTCGTACTGGACGTACTTGGGTGATTCGGGCGTGCGGCGAGAGTGCGTGCCAGGCGTCGCGGGCCCGCGAAGATCCGCCGGACGGGACCTAGCCGCGGTCCCAGGTGACCGGGAGGCTCCACAGGCCGTAGAAGGCGACCTCGTCGCGGACCGAGACCTCCTCGGGGGCCACGGCCAGGCGCAGGGTCGGGAAGCGGCGGGCCAGGGCCGGGAACGCCACCTGGAGTTCGACGCGGGCGAGTTGCTGGGCAACGCACTGGTGGATGCCGTGGCCGAAGGAGACGTGGCCGCGCGCGGAGCGGGTCAGGTCGAGGGTGTCCGGGTCTCCGAACTTGTCGGCGTCGCGGTTGGCGGCTGCCGTGGACAGGGTGACCATCTCGCCGGCCTTGAGGACGTGGCCGTCGATCTCGACGTCCTCGAGCGGGGTGCGCTGCAGGAACGGCAGCACGGTGGTGAAGCGCAGCAGTTCCTCCACGGCGCGGGAGACCGTCTCGTCGTCCTCGGCCTTGCTGAGCAGCGCGTACTGGTCGGGGTTGTTGAGCAGGGCGAAGACGCCGAGGGAAAGGGTGCCGGCGACCGTGTCGAGGCCGGCGCCGAGCAGCGTCAGGCCCAGATTGACGATCTCCGCGTCATCGAACTCGCTGGTGGCGAGGCCGCTGAACAGGTCGTCGGTGGGGTTCTCGCGCTTGGCGAGCATGAGGTCGCTCATGAAGCCGCGGACGGCGAGGAACGCCTTGGTCTGTTCCTCGGCGGAGGCCTTGTTACGGCCCAGCGAGTGCATGTGGTCGACGAGGTCGGTGAACTTCTGCCGGTCCTCGTAGCTGACGCCGAGCAGTTCGGCGATGACGACGCCGGGGATGCGGCGGGTGAAGGCGTCGACCAGGTCGACCGTCCCCTCCTGCCGCTCGATGTCGTCGAGGCACTCGGCGGTGATCTCCTCGATGCGGTCGGTGAGCTGACGCATACGGCGGACGGTGAACTGGCCGGTCAGCCGGCGCCGGTAGCGGGTGTGGTCCGGGGGATCCATGAGGGCGAGGAACCCGGGCGGCGCCGGCGGCGGATTCTCCATCGAGGGGGCACCGGGGATCGGCGCGCGATGGTGGTTGCTGCCGCTGCTGAACCGCGGGTCGGCGAGGATCTGCCGGGTCAGGGCGTGGCTGGTCACCAGCCAGCCGTCGACGTCTCCGGAGTAGTGGATCCGGCTCAAGGGCGTCTTCTCGCGGATCTCGGCCAGCTGCTCGGGCGGGTTGTAGGGGCAGCCGCTGGCACGTTCGCTGGGCAGCCAGATCGCCTCTGGGAGTACCTCGGTCATGTAAATCTCCCTCACAAATGCGCACTCTTGGAGACGACTTGATACTCCAGGAGCAAAGGACTCCAGCATTTCGGGGTATTCCGATCGCCCACTGCCCCGGCCGGGATCGCTTGCCGGAGCGGGCGGATTCTGATTCTACGCAGCACCCCTGCACGCCAAATGTTTTCTGGCTGCCGCCACGGAGGCGATCGGAATACCCCGACCCTTCTCATGGAAGGAGGTTCGGATGCTGCACCGAACTATAGGAGGGACGGCCGGCAAGGGGTAGGCCGAAGCCGCGGCGGGACGTTCAGTGTCCCGGCAACAGGACACATCTTGTTCAACTGGCCCTGTTGCCAGGTATGTTCACCATCGGTTCGACGCCAGGCATTGATCGGCACTACCAGAGATCGAAGAAGGATGGTCCCATGCCGTCTTCCCCTTACGACCACACAGACCGGTCCCTCGACATGGCAGAGGTGGAACGCGCCACGATCGACTGGCTGCGGGCCGAGCTGGAGGATCCGGAAATCTCCGCGGCGGACAACTTCCTCGATATCGGCGGCCATTCACTCGCATTCTCCAGGCTCAACAAGTTCCTTGCCGATTCGTTCACTGTGGCCCTCGACATGAAGGTCACCTACGACGAGCCCCTTTCCACGGCCGTAGCCAAGGCTCAGCCGGCCCCGTCGCACGCATAGCCGAAGCCAGGAAGGCACAGCATGGCAACCAGCATCGAGCAGCGCACTTCGGCGCTGTCCGACGACGAGCTCGCGTTCTTTCACAAGAACGGCTACATCGGTCCGATCACCATCTACACCCCGGAGGAGATGGACCGGCTGTGGCAGCAGGTCCACCGGGAGACCCTGGAGCGCACGCACGCCGCTTATCCGGAGGTCGACGCGAGCGTCGGTTCGCCGAACATCTTCAATTACGACCGGCACCTCGACATCGATCTGCTGGCCGAGCACGTCTGCAATCAGAAGATCGTGGACCGGGTCGCGTCGATCCTCGGCCCTGATCTGCTCTGCTGGCGTTCGGAGTTCTTCCCCAAGTACCCCGGCGACGAGGGCACCGACTGGCACCAGGCGGACACCTTCGCCAACGCCAGTGGCAAGCCCCAGCTGCTGTGGCCCGGCGAGTCGGAGGACGACTTCGGCGCCGGCACCATCACCGTGTGGACCGCGTTCACGGACTCGACCCGCGAGAACGGCTGCCTGCAGATCATTCCGGGCACGCAGAACAAGATGAACTACGACGAGACCAAGCAGATGGAGTACGACGAGGCGCGCATCAACGCGGAGGTCAAGGACGGCGTCCCGCGCGGCTTCTTCGGCTACGACTACCGCCAGCTGCAGGTCGACCCCGACTGGAAGCCCAACGAGGAGGACGCCTACTCGCTGGTCATGGAGCGCGGCCAGTGCGTCATCTTCTGGTCCACGCTGATGCACGCCTCGCTGCCCAACGTCAGCACGGGCAAGGACTACCGGATGGGGTTCGCCACACGGTACGTCCCCACCAAGGTGCGGGTGTACCCGGACACGGACCACATCGAGGAGTACGGCGGCAGCATCGCGCTGGACAGGTGGGGTGCCGTGCTCGCCCGGGGCGCCGACGACCACGGTCACAACAAGGTCGTCACCGAGACACTCCGGGGCACGCCGTTCCGTACGGTCGCCGCGCGCTGACGGCCTTCCGCCGACGAAGGACTGGTGGTGGCTGCCCGATGGGAACCGAGCCGAGCAGACCCGTGATCGTCCTCGTCCCTCCCTCGTGCTGCGGCGCGGGCTACTTCCACCGGCTGCGCCGGGCCTTGCCGGCCGGGATCGACGTCGTGGCCCTCGAACTGCCGGGTCACGGGCGCCGTCATGCGCAGGAGTTCGTCACGAGCGCCCCGGCCGTCGTGGCGGACGCGCTGGCGCGGCTCGACGGCCGGGTCGATGTCGTCTACGGGGAGAGCCTCGGCGCCTATGTGGGGCTCGCCCTGGCGGCGGCGCTCGGCGGGCAGCGGCGGCCGGCCCTGGTGGCCGCTTCCAATGTGCCGCCGGGACTGCAGCGCGTGGTGAGCGCCGAGGACGTGGCGAGCCCGCGGGCGGCGGCGGCGACGCTGGCGTCCATGGGGGGCGCGATCCCCGGCGAGGTGCTGGACGATCCGCGGCTGCTGGCGGGGGCCTTTCCGATGATCCGGGCCGATCTGCTGCTGTCGCGGTCCTTCGTCGAGCTCGTCGCGACGACCACGGTGCCGGGGGACGTCACGGTCGTGGCCGGTGAGGACGACCGCTCCCTGACCGGGCTCCGGCCCGGGGCGAAGCGGCCGGACCCCGACGGCACGCACCGGGCGCCGTCGCTCGCGTACCCGGCCCTGGCCGGCTGGGCCCGGCACACGACGGGCCGCTGCGGCGTCGAGCTGCTGCCCGGTGGACATCTGCTGTCCGAGAGCAATCCCTCCGGCGTCGCCGGCGTGCTGCTGTCCGCTCTGAACAGGTCGTGAGCCGCAGCCCGCGCCGGGCCGCTGCCCACCCTGGAGTCAGACGAAGTGATACTTTCCACCGGTCCCGCAGCCGGCCTGTCGGACCATCAGATGCTGATTTTCCTGCTGCAGTTGTCCCTGCTCATCGCCGTGACCACGCTGCTGGGCCGGGTGGCCGCGCGTCTGAACATGCCGCCCGTGGTGGGCGAGCTGACCTCCGGCGTGCTGCTGGGCCCCTCCCTGTTCGGGAACGTGGCGCCCGGCCTGTCCGGCTGGCTGCTGCCGCGCGACGCGGAGCAGATGCATCTGCTGAGCGCCGTTTCCCAGCTGGGCGTCCTGCTGCTGGTGGCCATCACCGGGGCGCACATCGACCTCGGGCTGCTGCGGCGCAGGCGCCACACGATCGGGCTGGTCAGCGTCGGCAGCGTGCTGCTGCCGTTGGCCCTGGGCCTGGTCCTCGGCCTGCTGCTGCCCGGGTCGCTGACCGGCGGCGCGGGCGGCCGTCTGACGTTCGCCTTGTTCATCGGGGTGGCCGTGGCCGTGAGCGCGCTTCCGGTGATCGCCAAGACGCTCCTCGACATGGGCCTTCTGCACCGCAACGTGGGCCAGATGATCGTCGGTTCGGCCGCCGTCAGCGACATCGTCGGATGGCTGATGCTGTCGGTCGTCTCGGCGATGGCCACGCACGGCCTGCGCGCGGGGGTGATCGCCGAGTCCGTCGGCTGTCTGCTGGCCGTACTGGCCGCCACCGTGCTGGTCCTGCGTCCTGTGGCCGCGCGGGTGCTGGGCCCGCTGCAGCACACGCAGCCCGGCGTGAGCCTGTCCGCGATCGTCGTCATGGTGCTGCTGGCCGCCGCAGGCACGCACGCGCTCGGCATGGAGCCCATCCTCGGCGCCTTCCTGTGCGGCATCGTCATAAGCTCCCTGGGCCGGGCCAGCCGCCGGGCCCTGGACTCCGTACGGGCCTTCGTCATGGCGACGCTGGCGCCGCTCTTCCTCGCCTCGGCCGGCCTCCAGGTCGATCTGACGGCACTCGCCCGGCCCCCGGTGCTGCTCGCCGCGCTGATCACGCTGGCCGTGGCCGTCGGCGCCAAGTTCGCCGGCGGCTATCTGGGCGCCCGCGCGGGCCGCCTCAGCCACACCGAGTCCCTCGCCATCGGAGCCGGGCTCAACGCCCGGGGCCTGGTGGAGATCGTGCTGGCCTCCGTGGGGCTGCGCCTCGGCGTGCTCAACAGCGCCTCGTACACCGTGATCGTGCTGGTCGCGGTCGTGACCTCGGTCATGGCCCCGCCCGTCCTGCGGCGCACCACGAACCGCATCGCCACCACCCCGGCCGAGCTGGAACGCGAGCAGGAGTTCACCGAACCTCTCGTACGGACCGGGTGACCACAACCGGCTTCACTACGAACGGAGTTGTTACGCATGCACCTTCAGTCACCGACCCGCGGCAGCGGCACCCTGGTCCGGCTCAGACATCTGCGCGCGGGCCTCGTCGCCCTGTGTCTGGCCGCCGTCACCGCGATCGGCTCCTCGGCGCCGGCCGACGCCTCGCCGCGCGCCGCGCGCGACCACCGCGCGGTCGTCGACGTGCCCGGTGCCGCCGGCCTGTCCGGAGCAGGCCGGGACCAGGCCCTGCTGGCGTACTGGACGCCCGAGCGCATCGCCGAGGCGCTCGCCAACGAGGCGGACGCGGACGGCCGTGCGCTGTCGCGGACGCAACAGCAGGCGGCGGTCACCGGCCCGCACTCCACGGCCGTCGGGAAGCTGGTGTTCGAGCACGCCAACGGGACGCCCGACGCCTGCACCGGCACCGTCGTCAACAGTGACGCCGAGGTGCTGGTGCTGACGGCGGCGCACTGCCTGAACGAGGGGCCGGGCGGCACCTGGACGAAGAACCAGGTCTTCTACCCGGGCTTCCACAACGGCAGCGCGCCCTATGGCGGCTTCACCGCGTGGAACATCGCCACGTCCTCCCAGTGGAGCATCGGGGCCAAGGCCGACTACGAGCACGACTACGGCATGCTCGTGGTCAATGACAACGCGAGCGGTCAAACCGTGCTGGAGGCGGCCGGGGGCTACCAGATCGTCCCGGACATGCGCACCGGCGAGCAGGTCTCCCTCATCGGCTACTCCGGGCCGCCCTACGACGGCAACCATCAGGAGTTCTGCCAGGAACTCGTGGAGCCCACCGTGCCGCCGCTGAACATGTGGCAGGTGGAGTGCCCCAACATGGCGCCGGGTTCCAGCGGCGGGCCGTGGCTGCTGGACTACGACTACGACACCGGTACCGGTTACATCGGCGGTCTCAACAGCATCAACGACATGGGGGACTTCATGGCCTCGCCTCGCTTCGACGCCGACATGCAGGCGTTCTACGATCTCATGGAACAGATCGGCGAGGCCCGGCCCTAGACCGGTCCACCGGCACCGGGCGGGAGGCGCCTGCGCAGACATGTCACCCCCCGATCCGAGGCCTCACAGCCTTCCGGCAACCCATCCCGACGGCGGCTGGGGGGCTCAGCGCCCCCCGCTGCCCGTCCTGCCGCTCGGTGCCGCCCCAGCGCAGTGTGACGAGGAAACCGTTCCCGTCACACTGCGCTTTCTTGCGCTGTCGCAGAGCCCACGGCACGCCGTGGACGAGTCCCGCGCGGGTCTGCTCACGCTTCTCGGGGCCGTGCTGGGCACCGCGCCCGGGGCGCTCGTCGTCGACGACGGACCCTGTCCGCACTGCGCCCGGCGCCACGCCCTGGCGGCGAAGTCGCCCACGGGGGCGCGCCGGTACTTCGCCGTCGTGCGGCACGGGGGACACGTCGTGTACGCGGTGTGCCCCTTCCCCGTCGGTCTCGGCCTCGCCGTCGCCGGGGCGGACCACCCGGCCCGCGCCCGCAAGCCGGCCCGGCTCGCCGCACACGGCGGGGCCGTGGCCCGGGGCCGGTGCGTGGGGCCGCGGGACGGCTCCGTGGAGTACGTGGTGCGCTATGCCGGGGTGAAGCGGCTGCCCCGGTGCGTCCTCTCGGTGGTGTGGGAGGTGCCCTTCGCCGCCGGGGCGTGACTCCCGCTCCACGGGCCGAGGCCCCCGCCCCTGGTCGGGGGCGGGGGCCTCGGCCGGTGGAGGCGGTCAGCCCTTGTCGAGCTCCTGCCCGATGACCGCCGCGATCTTCGCTGCCGATTCCGGGAGGTGCATCGCGTGGTGGCTGCACTCGATCTCGTACTCCTCGATCCCACCGAGGATGTACGGCTTCCAGTGCTCGGCGATCGCCTCGGGCGAGTCCACCGTGGCGCTGAAGAACAGGGCCCTGCCACTGAAGACGGGCGACGTGAAGCGGCGCATGAGCGCGAGGTGTTCGATCTGGATCTCGGTCATGCGGTCCACGAGCGCAGCGTGGTCGGCCATCGCGACGTAGGCCTCGAACATGCCGCGCACCTCGGCCTCGGGCGCGTCCTTGCTGGCCGCGAAGAAGGTGCTCGGCGCGCAGTCCAGCAGGGCCAGCAGGCGGACCTCGTGGCCGCGCCGCTCCAGTTCACCCGCGACCGCGTGGGCCAGGGTGCCGCCGAACGACCAGCCGGCGAGGTGGAAGGGGCCCTCGGGCTGCACGGTGAGCAGCTGTGTCACGTAGTCCGCGACCATCTCCTCGATCGACCCGGGCAGTGGCGCGGCACCGTCGAGCCCTCTGGCCTGGATGCCGTAGCTGGGCCGGTCGGCCGGCAGGTGCGGGGCGAAGCCCATGTAGCACCAGCTCAGGCCGCCGCCGGGGTGGAACCACCACACCGGGGGCCGCTCGCCGCCGGCCTTGAGCGGCAGCACCACCGCATACGGGTCGGCGGACTGGCCGGCGTCGACACCGGAGTCGAGCCGCCGCGCCAGCCCTGCGACCGTCGGGGTCTCGAAGACGGCACGCAGCGGCAGCCGCACGCCGAGCAGCATCAGAATCCTGTTGGTGAGCCGCGTGACGAGCAGCGAGTGTCCGCCGAGGTCGAAGAAGGAGTCGTCGATGCCGACGCGCTCCTTGATACCGAGCGTCTCGGCGAACAGGCCGCACAGCACCTCCTCCTGCGGGGTGCGCGGAGCCCGGTGGGCGCTCGCGCCGAGGTCCGGCTCCGGCAGCGCGGAGCGGTCCAGCTTTCCGTTGGGGGTGAGCGGCAGGCGGTCCAGGACGACGAAGGCGCTGGGCACCATGTAGTCGGGCAGCCGTCCGGTCACCTCCTCGCGCAGCCGGTGCGCGGTGGCCTCCTCGCGCGGGCCGTGCACGGTGACGTAGGCGACCAGGTGCCGCCCCGTGCCGCGGCCGTCGCGGGGGACGACGACGGCCTGGAGGACGCCGGGGCAGGCCGTCAGGGCCGCCTCGACCTCGCCCGGTTCGATGCGGAAGCCGCGGATCTTGACCTGCTGGTCGCTACGCCCCGCGTACTCCAGCTGCCCTTCGGCGTTCCAGCGGGCCAGGTCGCCGGTGCGGTACATGCGGGTGCCCGGTGCCCCGTGCGGGTCGGGGACGAACCGTTCGGCGGTGAGTGCGGTGCGGCCGTGGTAGCCGCGGCCCAGGCTGGCGCCTGCCACGTACAACTCACCGACGACGCCCACCGGGACGGGTTCGAGGCCCGCGCCCAGAACGTAGGTGCGCATGCCGCCGAGCGGGGCGCCGATGGGTGCGCCCGCGCCCGACCCGGGCCCGCTGTCCGCGGCCCACAGCGTCGCGTAGAACGACTCGCTCTGCCCGTAGGCGTTGATGACGCGGGCCTTCGGCAACTGTTCCGCGATGCGTGCCACGAGGGTGTCGGGAAGCGCCTCGCCGGCGAAGACGAGGGTGCGGGCGTCGAGACTAGCGCCCTGTTCGAGGAGTTCGGCGAAGACGGAGGGGACGGTGCTGATGACGTCGACGCCGCGGCCGGCGCCCGTGTCCTCGCCGAGCACCAGCGCGTCACGCACCAGTTGGAGGTCCGCGCCGGTGGTCAGTGCGGTGAACACCTCGAACACCGACACGTCGAAGTTGATGGAGGTGCTCGCCAGCATGCGCACCCCCGGGCCCACGTCCAGCGACCCGGCGAGCTCGGCGACACCGTTGGTGACGTTGCCGTGGGTGATGGCGACGCCCTTGGGGGTGCCGGTCGATCCGGAGGTGTACATCACGTACGCCGTGTTCTCGGGGCGCAGCGTGCCGGGGCGCGCGGCCGGGCCGCCGGTGCGTTCCTCGTCGAGGAGCGTGTCGATGTGCACGCGCGGGACGTCGCCGGCCGGGAGCACCGGTTCGGTCGCCGCGTCGGTCAGCAGCAGCCGGGGCCGCGCGTGGGACAGCACGTAGGACAGCCGGCCGCTGGGGTAGGCCGGGTCGATGGGCAGATAGGCGCCGCCCGCCTTGAGCACGCCGAGCAGCGCGGCCACCAGGCGCGGGGTGCGGGGCAGGGCGACGGCGACGACCGTCTCGGGGCTCACGCCCCTGCGCACCAGCGAGTCGGCCACCCGGTCCGACATCGCGTCGAGTTCCCGGTACGTGACGGTCGTGTCGTCGCACGTCAGCGCGACGGCGTCGGGGCTCGCGGCGGCCTGCCGGGCGAAGGCGGCCGGGATGGTGGCCGGGGTGCGGCCGGTCTCCGTGTCGTTCCACCGGCCGAGGACCAACTGCCGTTCGGCGGGCGCCAGCAGATCGAGGCGGCCGGTCCTGGTGGCGGGGTCGGCGGCGGCCTGAGCCAGGACGCGCCCGAAGCGCTCGGCGATGTCGCGCGCCTCGGACTCGTCGAACAGGCCCTGCTGGTAGTGGAGGGTCAGCCGCAGGTGGGGCTCGGTCACGGCGATGACGGTCACCGGGTAGTGGGTGCCGGAGAACGGGCGGATGCCGGTGATCGTCAGCTCGCCCGCCGCGCTCGCGGCGCCGAGACCCGCCTGGTCGACCGGGTACGACTCGAACGCGATCATCGTGTCGAACAGGACGCTGAGGCCGGTGTCGCGGTGCAGGGCGGGCAGCCCGTAGTGGTGGTGGTCCAGGAGCGCTGCCTGGCGGCTCTGCAGCCCGGTGAACACCTCGGCGAGGCTGTGCTCGGGGCCGCAGGCCACCCGCACCGGAAGGGTGTTGATGAACAGGCCGACCATGGAGTCGGCACCGGGCAGGGTGGCGGGGCGGCCCGAGACGGTGGCACCGAACACCACGTCCTGGCGGCCGGTCAGGGCGCCGAGGACCAGCGCCCAGCTGCCCTGCACCAGCGTATTGACGGTGACGCCGAGTTCGGCGGCCCGCCTGGCCAGCGTCTCGGCGTCTTGTGCCGTGAGCGGCACGTCCAGAATGCCGATTCCGTCGCTTCCGCGGCCCTGGCGGGACGCGGCGAGCAGGGTGGGCTCCTCGACTCCGTCCAGTTCGCGGGCCCAGGCCCGGGCGGCGGCGTCCGGTTCCTGGGCGGCGAGCCACACCAGGAAGTCCTTGAAGCCGCGGGCCTGAGGCAGTCCGCTCGCGTCGCCGCGGCCGGCGTAGAGGCGCAGCAGGTCCTGCAGCAGGACGGGCAGCGACCAGCCGTCGAACAGGGTGTGGTGGGCGGTGAGGACGAGGTGGGAGACCGCGTCGTCCATGCGGATCAGGGTCATGCGCAGCAGCGGCGGCCGGGCCGGGTCGAAGTTGGTGCGCAGGTCCTCGGCAAGCAGGTCGTCGTACGCGTGCTCGCGCGCCTCCGCGTCGTCGAGCGGGCGCAGATCGGTTTCCTGCCAGGGCAGCTCGGCGCCGTCGACGACGAGCTGGACGTGGCCGCCGTCCGTGCCGGTGACGAAGGCGGCCCGCAGGTTGGGATGGCGGTCGAGGAGCGCCTGTCCTGCGGTGCGCAGCCGGCCGGGGTCGACGGGTCCGGTGAGTTCGAAGGCCAGCTGCATGTTGTAGGCGTCGAAGGCGGCGTCGGCGAGCTGCGCGTGGAAGAGCAGCCCGGACTGCAGCGGTGTGAGCGGCCACACATCGGACAGGCCCGGGTAGGCCTTGTGCCAGACGTCGAGCTCGGGCTGGCCGACCCGGACCAGCGGCAGGTCGGACGGGGTGAGGCCGCCTGCGCGGGGGTCGCTGCGCACGTGCTCGGCGAGCGCGGTCAGCGCCTGGACCCACAGGTCGGCCAGTTCGCGGACGTCGGCCGGCGCGAGGATCGTGGCGGGGAAGCTGAACACCGCGCCCAGCAGGGGGCCTTCGTCGGTTTCGGAGGCCACGGCGGTGACGTCGAGGACCGACATCGCCGGCATGTCGGCATCGAGGTCGGCCATCACACCGCCCTCGGGGGCCTGGGTCCAGCCGATGCCGCGCAGTTCCTCGGGCATGTCCGCGGCGGAGAACCGGCCCAGGTAGTTGAAGCCGATCTGCGCCTCGGGGAAGGCGGACAGCTCGCGTGCCGTCTCGGCGTTCAGGTAGCGCAGCAGGCCGAAGCCCATGCCCTTGTCGGGGACCGACCGCAGCTGTTCCTTGACGGCCTTGACGGCGCGCCCCGCGGCGTCACCCCCGGCCAGCGCCTCGCCTAGGTCGCAGCCCGCGACGTCCAGGCGCATCGGGAACATGCTGGTGAACCAGCCCACGGTGCGGGACAGGTCGGCGCCGGGCACCACGTCCTCCTCGCGGCCGTGGCCCTCCATACGCAGCAGGGTCGATGTCTCGGTGACGCCGCGCCGCTCGCGCCAGATGGCGAGGGCCAGCGCGAGCGCGGTGAGCAGACCGTCGTTGGGCCCGCCGTGGAAGGCGGCGGGCAGGGCCGACAGCGCCGTCTCGGTGACATCCGCCGGAACGGAGACCTGGACACGTTCCACCGTGGCCATGGTGTCCACCGCCGGGTCGACGCGCCGCGCGCCGAGCAGCGGATCGGGTCCGTCCAGAATGCCGCGCCACAGCGGGAGTTCGGCGGCGCGCCCGGGGCGGTTCGCCTCTTCGGCGAGGGCGTGCGTCCAGCGCCGGGCGGAGGTGCCCACCGGCGCGAGGACGGGCGGGCGGCCCGCGCGGACCTGCTCCCAGGCGGCGGCGAAGTCGGGCAGCAGAATCCGCCACGACACCCCGTCGACGACCAGGTGGTGCAGCAGTACGAGGAGCCGGCCCTGGCCTCCGTCTTGCGGGTCGAACCAGACGAGCTGCGCCATCCGGCCCGCCGCCGGGTCGAGGCGGCCGGTCGCCGCATCGAGTTCGGCGGCCAGCTGGGTGCGCCACTCCCGCGACTGCCACGCGCCGGTGCACGGCGCCCGGTGGATCAGCTCGGCCGCCGTCACCGAACCCGGCGCCTCGGCCACGAGGCCGGGCTCGTCGCCGGCCGGGCTGGTGACCAGGCGGGCGCGCAGCACGTCGTGGGTGTCGAGGACCGCCTGGACCGTCGCGGCGAGCGGCGCGGCGGACACGTCGTGCGGCAGCGTGAGCAGCATCGACTGCTGGAATCGGCCGTAGCCGCCGCCGAGTCCGAGCATGTACCGGCCGGCGGGCGGCAGCGGGGACCAGCCGACGCCGCCGCCGTCCAGCTCGGCGAGGACGGCGGTCTCGTCCTGCGTCCCGAGGTCGCGTGCCACCTCGGCGAGCCGGGCCACCGTACGGTGCTCGAAGACCTCGCGGGGGCTGACCTCGATGCCGCGTGCACGGGCCCGGGCGACGACCTGGATGGAGCGGATGCTGTCGCCGCCGACGGTGAAGAAGTCGTCGTCGACACCGACCTGGGCGGCCCCCAGCACCTCGCCGAAGACCTCGCAGAGCACCTGTTCGCGCGGGGTCGCGGGGGCCCGGAAGTCCGTGCTGCGCGGGGCGGGGGCCGGCAGGGCCCGCCGGTCGATCTTGCCGTTGGGGTCCAGCGGGAGCCGGTCGAGGACCACGAAGGCCGACGGCACCATGAACTCCGGGAGCCGTCCCGCGACGTACCGGCGCAGCTCCTCGGGGTCCGGGGCGCGGGCGGGCTGCTCGTCGGACGGGACGACGTAGCCGACGAGCAGCCCGGCGCCGCCGGCGTGCTCCTTGCGCAGCTGGACCACGGCCTGGCGCACCTCGGGGTGAGCGACGAGCGCGGCCTCGATCTCGCCCGGCTCGATGCGGAAGCCGCGGATCTTCATCTGGGTGTCGCCTCGGCCCAGGTACTCCAGCTGTCCTTCCGGGGTCCACCGCACCAGGTCCCCGGTGCGGTACATGCGC
Organism: Streptomyces sp. 130; assembly: GCF_007096885.1. Classification (GTDB taxonomy): domain Bacteria; phylum Actinomycetota; class Actinomycetes; order Streptomycetales; family Streptomycetaceae; genus Streptomyces. The sequence goes on from NZ_VJNO01000060.1 coordinate 26,244, forward strand.
TCCCCCGCCGGTCCGAAGGGGTCGGCGACGAAGCGTTCGGCGGTGATGCCGGGCCGGTTGTGGTAACCGCGGCCGACCGCTCCCGCGACGTACAGCTCGCCGGTGACGCCGACGGGGACGGGCACCAGGCCCGGGCCGAGGACATAGGTGCGCATGTTTCCGAGCGGGGCGCCGATGGGCACGTTGCCGGTGCCGCTCCAGTCCTCGGGGATCTCGAAGGTGGTGGCATAGAAGTCCTCGGTCTGACCGTAGGCCTGGACGAGGCGGGCCCGGGGGATGGCGGCGCGCACCTTGTCCAGGAGGGTGGCGGGCAGGCTGTCGCCGCCCAGGACCACCGTGTCCACGTCCATCTTTCCGGCGACGGTGTCGAGGATCTCCGAGAACACCGAGGGCACGGCCTGCAACGAGCCGCCCCGCCAGCCGTCCCGTTCGGCGAGTTCGAGGACGTCCCGGACGATCTCGACGCTCGCGCCGCGGCTGAGGGCGGTGAACACTTCAAAGGCCGACACGTCGAAGTTGACGGAGGTGGCGCCCAGCATCCTCGACCCGGCCCGCACATCGACCACGTCGGCCAGGCGCAGCACGCCGTTGACGAGGTTGGCGTGGTGGATGGCGACGCCCTTCGGATTGCCGGTCGAGCCGGAGGTGTACATCACGTACGCCAGGCTGTCCGGGCCCCAGGAGGCGGGCCGTTCCCGGGTGCCGAGGGGCGAACCGTCCCCGCGGGCGAGGTCGAGCCGGTCGAGGTGGAGGCAGGTGGCGTCGTGGGCCGGCAGGACGCCGACGGTCGCGGTGTCGGTGAGGATGATGTCGGGGCGGGCGTCGGCCAGGACGAAGTCGAGGCGGGCGCTGGGGTAGCGCGGGTCGATCGGCAGATACGCGGCGCCCGACTTGAGGATGCCCAGCATGCCGACGACGAGTCCCGCGTCGCGGGGGAGGGCGAGGCCCACGATCGACTCCGGGCCCTGCCCCATACGCACCAGTTCCCGCGCCAGCCGGTTGGCCCGTTCGTCGAGTTCTCGGTACGTCCAGGACACCCCGTCGCCGATGACGGCGACGGCGTCGGGGGTGCGGGCCGCCTGTGCCTCGAACAGGCCGGGGATCGTCTGTGCCGGCAGGGGCGCGCGGGTGTCGTTCCAGTGCACGACGACCTGGTCGCGTTCGCCGGCCGAGAGCAGGTCGACGCCGTCCACGCGGTTGTGGGGGGCGGCGGTGACCTGCCGCAGCACGCGCAGGAAGCGCTCGGCGAGCGTGGCCGCCGTGCCCCTGTCGAAGAGGTCCGTGGCGTATTCGAGGCTGCCGCGGACGCCGCGTCCGGCGCCGGTGTCGTACTCGGTCAGGCCGAAGAACAGGTCGAACTTGGCGGAGTCGACGTCCACCGGCTCGTAGCCGAGGCGCAGGCCGTCGAGTTCGAAGTCGGGCCGGCTGACGTTCTGCCAGGCGAACATCACCTGGAACAGCGGGTGGTAGGCGGTGGAGCGCTCGGGGTTGAGCAGTTCCACCAGCCGCTCGAAGGGGACGTCCTGGT
>NZ_VJNO01000061.1 GCF_007096885.1 Streptomyces sp. 130
CCCCCCCCCCCCCCCCCCCCCCCCCCCCCCCCCCCCCCCCCCCCCCCCCCCCCCCCCCGCCCCCCCCCCCCCCGGCGCCCCCCCCCCCCCCGGGGGCGGCCCCCCCCCCCCCCCCCCCCCCCCCCCCGCCGCCGTGTGTGGCCGTTTCCCAGCGCGGCCGGGCCCGGGGGTGGCAATCTGCTCAGCAGTAGATACGCACAGCTACATAGCCGGAGGTGCCGTTTCCGTGCCGTCCAACGTCAATCCCACCGTCAGGCGACGCCGGTTGGGACAGGAATTGCGCCGACTGCGCGAAGTCAAGGGAATGACCGCCGAGGAGGTGGCGGACCGGCTGCTGGTCTCCCAGTCGAAGATCAGCCGCCTGGAGAACGGCCGCCGTTCCATCAGCCAGCGCGACGTCCGCGACCTCTGCGGGGTGTACGAGGTCGAGGACCGCCGCGTGGTCGAGTCGCTGATGCAGATGGCCAAGGACTCCCGCCAGCAGGGCTGGTGGCACGCGTTCGGGGACATCCCGTACAGCGTGTACATCGGCCTGGAGACCGACGCGGCGTCCCTGCGGGTGTACGAGTCGCTGATCGTCCCCGGCCTGTTGCAGACGCGGGAGTACGCGCAGGCGGCGATCGAGGGGATGTGGCCGGAGGCCACGCCCACCGAGATCGACAAGCGCATCCAGATCCGCATAAAGCGTCAGGACCGCCTGACCGATCCGGTCGAACCGCTGCGGTTCTGGGCCGTGATCGACGAAGCCGTGCTGCGCCGCGTCGTGGGCAACCCGCAGATCATGGCGGACCAGTTGAGGCACCTGGCGGAGCTGAGCCAGCTGCCCCACGTGACGCTCCAGGTGCTGCCGTACACCGTCGGGGCGCACCCGGGGATGTACGGGAGCTACACGATCCTCGAATTCCAGGAGGACATGGACGCGAGCGTCGTGTATCTCGAAGGCATCACCAGCGACCTGTATCTGGAAAAGGCGCCCGACGTCCAGAGTTATGCCGTGATGTACGAGCACCTGCGCGCGAAGGCGCTGAGTGCCGAGCAGTCCCGCGCGTACATTCTCCAGGCCGCGGAGAACTGCGGAGCGTAACCGATTCCGCGTCCGCCACGGGTATTTCCGGGGCGGCGCGGAAGGTACACCTCCGCCGGGTTGTGCCGGAAGACCGCCAAGGCGTAAGTCATCCGAACGAGTGAACGCCGCTGACGCCCCATGATGTTGCGGCGTAGCGTCCTCACAAGTCGCTGGGCGCAGCGGCTGGGCGCACCGCCCAACGACCGGCACAACCATCGGAGTCATTATGGCGATTCGGCAGAACGCACTGACGGAGTGGACCAAGTCCTCCTATTCCGCGAATGGGAATTGCGTGGAGGTCAAGGCGGCGGAGGGACACGCGCTGCTGGTCCGCGACTCGAAGAGCGTGAGCAGCGGGGTCCTCGACTTCTCGGCGAAGACCTGGTCGGCGTTCGTCCTGGACGTCTCGCGCAGCGCAGGCTTCTGAGACCGCGCGACCCGGCCGCGCACTCGCGCCGCGGCCCGCACCAGGCCCTCTCGACCGGCCCGCCGTCCTGGCCGAGAGGGCTTTCGCCGTTTCCGGGCCGGATTCTCTGGCAGTTCCCCTCCTTCTCGACCGCACGGGACCCGCATCCCGTGCGGTCTTCTTCGTGCTTCCCTGCGCTCACAGCCTGGCGAAGCGCCCGCTCATCGTGTGGCCGCCGTCACGTTCACGACAACGCTTTCGTGAGTCAAGAACAAGTAAAATCGTTCCTCTTGCTGATCTGCGTTCACATCTATGACCGGAAGCGTTCTTGACCGGGGTGCCGCGCAAGCGGTTCAATCCCCGCAGTCCCCGCTCCCGCACGGGGCACCGCTGAGCGGCCGTACTGGCGAAGTGCGCACCCCGTTCACAAGGCGGACCCCGGGAGGGGACATATGAACAGTCTCGACTGGGTCGTGCTCATCGGCTACTTCGGCGTGATGATCGCGATCGGGCTCTGGTCCCACAAGCGTGTCGACAACGTCAGCGACTTCTTCACGGCGGGCGGCAGGATGCCCTGGTGGCTGTCCGGCATCTCGCACCACATGTCGGGGTACAGCGCCGTGATGTTCACGGGCTACGCCGGCATCGCGTACCAGTACGGCGTCACCTCGTTCGTGACCTGGTCGCTGCCGATCGCGATCGGCATCGGCATCGGCGCGCAGCTCTTCGCACCCCGGCTGAACCGGCTGCGCTCGCGGCTGTACGTGGCGTCCCCGCTCGAATACCTCAAGAACCGCTACAACGTGCCGACCCAGCAGGCGCTGGCCTGGTCCGGACTGCTGCTGAAGATCGTGGACGTCGGCGCCAAGTGGGCCGCCATCGCGACCCTGTTGTCCGTCTTCACCGGGATCACCCTCACCCAGGGCATCTTCATCACCGGCATCATCACGGCCGTCTACTGCACGGTCGGCGGTCTGTGGGCCGACGCGCTCACCGAACTGGGGCAGTTCGTCATCCAGTTGTTCGCCGGGCTCGCGATGCTCGTCACCGCGATGCACGAGCTGGACGGCTTCAGCACCCTGTGGACCGTCTGGGACAAGCTGCCCGAGGGCCACGCGAACCCGACCGCCGGCCCGTACACCGTGACGTTCCTGCTGGCGTACCTGTTCATCAAGACCTTCGAGTACAACGGCGGCATGTGGAACCAGGCCCAGCGCTACATGGCCACGGACTCCGCCGCCTCCGCGACCCGTTCGGCGCGGCTCTCCGCCGTGCTGTGGCTGGTGTGGCCGACGGTCCTCTTCTTCCCGATGTGGTGCGCGCCGCTGCTGGTGGACGCGCAGAAGCCGGACGCCTCCGACAGCTACGCGCTGATGACCGAACAGCTGCTGCCGCACGGGCTGCTGGGCCTGGTCGTCGTCGGCTTCTTCTCGCACACGATGGCCATGTGCTCCTCGGACGCCAACGCGATCGCGGCCGTCTTCACCCGGGACATCGCCCCGGTCTTCTCCAAGGCCGCCCGCGAGTGGAGCAGCCGGGCCGGGCTGCTCGCCGCGCGGCTCTCGACGCTGGGCTTCCTCGCGCTGTCCATGGCGCTGGCGACGCAGATCAACTCGCCGACGTTCAAGGACATCATCTCCGTCGTCATCAAGTGGGTCGCCGGGCTGATGGGCCCGATCGCGATCCCGTTCATGCTGGGGCTGCTGCGCCCCTTCCGTAAGTCGGGGCCGACGGCGGCGCTGGTCAGCTGGGCGGCGGGGCTGCTGGCGTTCTACTTCACCAACTACGACCTGGACGGCTCGGTGAAGGAGGGGGTGGCGCTCCAGTACCAGGTCGCGCTGCCGCTGGCCATCTCGCTGGTGCTGTACGTGGTGATCGGCTTCGTGCGCCCGGAGGACACCCCGGAACGCGACGCCCTGATCGAGCGGATCAACACGGACGGCGACGGCCCCGGGGTGCCCGCCCAGGCCGGCCCGGGCGAGGCCGCGGTCGCCGCCGAGGGCGCGCCGACGGATCAGCGCGGGTAGCGGGCCAGCCAGCCCGGGGCGGCGGTGGCCGGGCTGTGCAGGGCGGGCCCCTGGGTCATCTCCATGGCGAAGTCGTCGGCGATTTCGAGCAGGGTGGCCCGCCCCTCCAGCTCGGCGAGCCAGGCCGGGGGCAGCGCCGTCTCCCCGTGCATCGCGCCCAGCATCGCCCCGCACAGCGCCCCGGTCGCCGCGGACGGGCCCCCGTGGTTCACCGCCAGCCGCAGCCCGTGCCGCACGTCCTCCGCCACGAGCGCGCAGTACACCGCCACCGCCAGCACCTCCTCGGCGGAGTCCGTGACCCCCAGGGACTCGATGAGCGCGGGCCCCGGGATGCCCCGGCGTACGGCGCCCAGGGCGCGGCGCAGCGCCTCGGTGACGGGCTCGTGGCCCGGGCGGTCCGCGAGGAGTCCCAGCGCGTGCTGCACGGAGCCGTCCAGGGTCTCGCCGCGCGCGAGGCCGTGCACGACGACCGCGAAGGCGCCGGCGGAGAGCAGGGCGGTGGGGTGGCCGTGGGTGTGCGCGGCGCACTCGACGGCGAGCTGGAACACCAGCTGCGGTTCCCAGCCGACGAGCAGCCCGAAGGGAGCGGACCGGGTGAGCGCGGCGGCGTCGTGCGCGGCGGGGTACTTGGGCCGGTCCAGGGTGCCCATGATGTCGTCGCCGAAGCCGCCCAGGCATTCCCGGGTGGGGCCGCGGCGGTCGTAGAGCCACTCCTGCCCGGCGAGCCAGCCGTTGTCCTCGCGGCGCTCGTCGGGCCCCCAGGCGTGCTGGGTGGCCGCCCAGCGCAGGTGGGCGCGGTGGACGTCGGTGGGCGGGTGCCAGGCGCCGGTGTCGCGGCGGACCTGGGCGCGGATCAGCCCGTCGACGGTGAACAGGGTGAGCTGGGTGGCGGCGGTGACCGTGCCGCGCGCGCCGTGGGCGGGCACGAAGTCGGTGACGGCGTCGGGGCCGTGGGCGGCGCGGATCTCCTCCAGGGTGAGGGGGCCGACGCCGGCGCCGAGCGCGTCCCCGACCGCGCCCCCGAGGAGGGTGCCGCGGACCCGGCTGCGGAAGTCCTGCTGCTCGGCCCGCCCCCAGACGGCCGACATCCCTGTGCTCACCGCGCCACTCCCGTATGCCGTCGTTTCGTTCCCCTGTGCGACTGTGCGGTAACTGCGCAGCACTGTAATCGAACAGGGTGCGGTGTTGGGTGGCGCTTACACCGTTGTTCACCCGTCGTTGACTCCCTGCTCCCCGGGCCTGACGACGATCCCTCCCATGAAGCGACTGACTCGTGTAAAGCTCTCCTCCTGTGTCCTGGCCGCCGCCGTCGCCGCCGGGCTCACCGCTCCCGCCGCCGCCGCGCACACCTCCGCCGCCTCCCACGCCCCGACGCGTGCGTCACACGAGCGCATACCGTTCACCCAGGCGACGGTCACGGCGTCCGACGACGGCTCGTACACGGTGCGTTGGGAGGCCCAGGGCGTGCGCCGGGTCACGATCAAGGCCAACGGGCGCACGGTGGCGTCCGGCGGCGCCTCGGGCCGGGTGACCGTCCGCGGCCTGCCCGCCACGGACCGGCAGTGGTTCGACCTGGTCCCCGAGCACGGCGGCTCGCTGCACCTGGCGGACCGGCTCATCGCGCTCCAGGGCGCGGTCAACTTCCGTGACGCGGGCGGCTACCGCACCACCGACGGGCACTGGGTGAAGATGGGCGAGATCTACCGCTCCGACGCCCTGGACAAGCTGACCGGCGCCGACCTCGCGAAGCTGCGCCGCCTGAACATCCACACGGTCTACGACCTGCGCATGGAATCCGAGCGTGCGGCGGCCCCCGACCGCGTTCCGGCGGGTGCCGCGCACGTCGTCGCGGACGTGCTCGCCGGCTCCAGCACCTCCGTCACGATGCCGACGACCGAGGCCGAGGGCGTCGCGATGATGACCGAGGGCGAGAAGTTCATGGTCAGCGGCGCCACGGCGAAGACCGCCTACCGCACGGTCTTCGGCGGCTTCGGGGACGACCGCGCGCGAGCCGTCGTCTTCCACTGCACGGCCGGCAAGGACCGGACGGGCTGGGCGAACGCGGCGCTCCTCACCGCGCTCGGGGTCCCGCGCGAGACGGTCATGGCGGACTACCTGGCCTCCAACGACTACCGCGCCGAGGCGAACGCCGCCGCCCTCGCCGCCATGCCGCCCGCCCAGGCCGCGGTCTACAAGCCGCTGCTCGACGTGCGGCCCGAGTACCTGAACTCGGGCTTCCAGGAGGTCGCGAAGAAGTTCGGGTCCTTCTCCTCCTACGAGCGCCGCGCGCTGGGCCTGGACGCGAAGGACATCCGGGAGCTGAAGCAGGACCTGCTGGTCGGCTGACGCGGACGCCAGGCCGGCCGGGGAACCGCCGCCCCGGCCCGGCCAACGCGCGCCCGGGGCCTTCACACGGGCGCCCGGGCGGGCCCCTGACCGGCCGGTCCGCCCGAAGGGCCCGGGGACGCGGTCCCCGGGCCCTTTTCCGACCGCCGCCCGGCCGTCCCCGGCACGGCGTGCGGGCCGGTGCGGGTCAGTCCCCCAGCACCGGCAGCAGCTCCGGCAGATGCCCGTCCGACGCGCCGGCCGCCGCCACGCGCTCCGCCGGCACCTCTCCGTACAGCGTCGTACGCGGCTTCGCCGGGCGGCCGGCGAGCGCGGCGATGGCCTCCAGGTCGCGGACCGAGCGGTAGGAGCCGTAACTCGACCCGGCCATGCGGGAGATGGTCTCCTCCATGAGCGTGCCGCCCAGGTCGTTCGCGCCCGAGCGCAGCATCTCGGCCGCCCCCTCCGTGCCCAGCTTGACCCAGCTGGTCTGGATGTTGGTGATGTGCGGGTGCAGCAGCAGGCGGGCCATCGCGGTGACGGCCCTGTTGTCGCGGTCGGTCGGGCCGGGGCGGGCGATCCCGGCGAGGTAGACCGGGGCGTTGGTGTGGATGAAGGGCAGCGTCACGAACTCGGTGAAGCCGCCGGTCTCCTGCTGGAGCGCGGCCAGGGTGCGCAGGTGGCCCAGCCAGTGGCGGGGCTGGTCGACATGGCCGTACATCATGGTCGAGGAGGAGCGCAGGCCCACCTCGTGGGCGGTCCTGATGACCTCCAGCCAGGTCGCGGTGGGCAGCTTGCCCTTGGTGAGGACCCAGCGGACCTCGTCGTCCAGGATCTCGGCCGCCGTGCCGGGGATCGAGCCGAGCCCGGCCTCCTTGGCGGCGGTCAGCCAGTCCCGGATCGACATCCCGGTGCGGGTGGCCCCGTTGACGACCTCCATCGGCGAGAACGCGTGGACGTGGATGCCGGGCACCCGTTCCTTCACCGCCCGCGCGATGTCGAAGTACGCCGTGCCGGGCAGGTCCGGGTGGATGCCGCCCTGCATGCACACCTCGACCGCGCCCACGTCCCACGCCTGCGCGGCCCGGTCCGCGACCTGGTCCAGGGAGAGGGTGTACGCGTCGGCGTCGGTGCGGCGCTGGGCGAAGGCGCAGAAGCGGCAGCCGGTGTAGCAGACGTTGGTGAAGTTGATGTTGCGCGTGACGATGTACGTGACGTCGTCGCCGACCACGTCCCGCCGCAGCGCGTCCGCGATCCGGCACAGCTCGTCCAGGGCCGGCCCGTCCGCGTGCAGCAGGGTGAGCGCCTGGTCGTCGGTGAGCTTCGTCGGGTCGTCGGCCGCCCGGCTCAGCGCCGCGCGCACGTCCCCGTCGATCCGGGAGGGCACCATCCCGGGGGCCGCCGCCTCGCGCAGCGCCTCCCAGTCCCCGTAGACGACGTCGAAGTCGTCGCGGCGGTCGCCGGTGCGGCCCTCCGTGTCGATGGTGCGGTGCAGGTCGGTGCGGCCGGAGGCGTTGAACCCCTCGTCCGGCTCCTGCCAGGGCAGCCCCTTCGGGACCGCGCCCTCGCGCGCGAGGCCCGTCTCCGGGTCGGCGAGCGCCCGGACGTGCGGGAGCAGGCGCGGGTCGAGCCAGGGTTCGCCGCGCTGGATGAACTCCGGGTAGATGGTGAGGCGTTCACGCAGCTCGAAGCCGGAATCGGCGGTCCGGGCGGCGAGTTCGTCGATGTGCGGCCAGGGGCGCTCGGGGTTCACATGGTCGGGGGTCAGCGGCGACACCCCGCCCCAGTCGTCGATGCCGGCGCCGATGAGCAGCGCGTACTCCGCGTCGGCCAGATTCGGCGGGGCCTGGATGCGGGCGGACGGGCCGAGGATGTGCCGGGCGACGGCGATCGCGGCGGCCAGCTCCTCCAGCTCCGCGTCCGGCATCCCGCGCATCGCGGTGTCGGGCTTGGCCCGGAAGTTCTGGACGATGACCTCCTGGATGCCGTGGTAGGCCCGGGCGGTCCGGCGCAGCTCGAAGAGGGAGTCCGCGCGCTCCTCGTACGACTCGCCGATGCCGATCAGGATGCCCGTGGTGAAGGGCACGTTGGACCGCCCGGCGTCCTCCAGGACCCGCAGCCGCACGGCCGGTTCCTTGTCCGGGGAGCCGTGGTGCGGGCCGCCGGGCTCGGCCCACAGGCGGGTCGCGGTCGTCTCCAGCATCATCCCCATGGAGGGCGCGACCGGCTTCAGCCGCTGGAGGTCCGTCCAGCTCATGACCCCGGGATTGAGGTGCGGCAGCAGCCCCGTCTCCTCCAGGACCCGGATCGCCATGGCGCGTACGTACGCGAGGGTGTCGTCGTATCCCTCGGCCTCCAGCCACTCCCGCGCCTCGGGCCAGCGGTCCTCCGGCCGGTCCCCGAGCGTGAACAGGGCCTCCTTGCAGCCCATCGCGGCGCCCTCGCGGGCGATGGCCAGCACCTCGTCGGGCGACAGGAACATGCCGTGCCCGGCCCTGCGGAGCTTGCCCGGCACGGTGACGAACGTGCAGTAGTGGCACTTGTCGCGGCAGAGCCGGGTCAGCGGGATGAAGACCTTGCGGGAGTACGTGATGACCCCCGGGCGCCCCGCCGCCTCCAGGCCCGCGTCGCGCACCCGGGCGGCGGACGCGGCGAGATCCGTCAGGTCGTCGCCGCGCGCCCGCAGCAGCACGGCGGCCTCCGCCCGGTCGAGGGCGACACCGTCACGCGCGCGCTTGAGCGCGCGCCGCATCGAGTTGGTGGTGGGGGGTCCGCTCTGAGGATCGGTCATGCCTCCGAGCATACGAGCGGGGTGCGGCGGCCCGGCTCGCCGAGAGGCGGCGGGAGAGGCGGTGCGGGGGGGCCGGGCGGACTCACCGGCCGGCCGGGAAGGGGACAGTCACCTCCGGCCACTCTCAACGTATAGCGCAAGGGGGGCCTTGCCGCAAGGCCCCCCTCATCCCGCACAATCGCTGATCCGAGCCAGTCACCTGCGGCATTTGGGAGTTTTACGCAGTGCCCGAACCGATGCACATCACCTTCCCCGCGAGCGCCTTCGCACTGACCGGCGACCGTGCGGAAGCCAAGGCGGACCCGGCCCTGATCGCCGGGGACGAGCGCCACTTCGCGGCGATCGCGCGCTGCCTGGAGGAGACCGTCGCCGAACTGACCGCCGCCCTCGACACCGCCCGCCGCGCCCCGGGCGGACTGGGCCGCCAGGGGCTCGACCGGGACGCGGAGATCCACCGGCTGTCCGCCCGGCTGCGCACCCTGCGCCGCTTCGGCCTGGACCTGTGCCTGGGCCACATGGCCGGGGCGGACGGCTCCGAGCCGGTGTACGTGGGGCGGCTCGGCCTCACGGACAGCGAGGGCCGCCGGCTGCTGACCGACTGGCGCTCCCCGGCCGCCGAGCCGTTCTTCGGGGCGACCCACGGCAACCCGATGGGCCTGGCGAGCCGCCGCCGCTACCGGTGGTCGGGCGGGCGGGTCAGCGACTACTGGGACGAGGTGTTCACCCCGGACGCCTTCGCCGGGCACGCCGCGCTGGACGACCAGTCGGCGTTCATCGCGAGCCTGGGCACCAACCGGTCGCCCCGGATGCGGGACGTGCTCTCCACCATCCAGGCGGACCAGGACGCGATCGTCCGGGCCGGTTCGCGCGGGGCGCTCGTCGTGGACGGCGGCCCGGGCACCGGCAAGACGGTCGTGGCCCTGCACCGCGCCGCGTACCTCCTGCACACCGACCCCCGCCTCGGACACCGGCGCGGCGGCGTCCTCTTCGTCGGCCCGCACCAGCCGTATCTGGGGTACGTCGCCGATGTGCTGCCGAGCCTCGGCGAGGACGGGGTGCGTACGTGCACCCTGCGCGACCTCGTCCCGGAGGGCGCGGCGGCCGTGCCGGAGGCCGATCCGGAGGCGGCCCGGCTGAAGGCGTCGGCGGAGCTGGTGCGGGCGGTCGAGGCGGCCGTCGCGTTCTACGAGGAGCCGCCCGCCGAGGGCCTGACCGTGACGACGCCCTGGGCGGACGTCCGGCTGACCGCCGCCGAGTGGGCCGTGGCGTTCGAGTCGGCGCCGGGCGTCCCGCACAACGAGGCGCGCGACGCGGTCCTGGAGGAGGTCCTGACGATCCTGGCCGACAAGCACGCGGACCGGCAGGACGAGGAGGTCCCGGACCACCTGGTCCGGCGGGCGCTGCGGCGCGACCGCGAGCTGATGGCCGCCTTCGACCGGGCGTGGCCCCTGCTGGACGCGGCGGACCTGGTCGGCGACCTCTGGTCCGTCCCGGCCTATCTGCGCACCTGTGCCCCCTGGCTCTCCCGCGAGGAGGTGGCCCGGCTCCAGCGCTCCGAGCCCCAGGCGTGGACGGTCGCCGACCTGCCGGTCCTGGACGCGGCCCGGCAGCGGCTCGGCGACCCGGACGCGGCCCGCCGCCGGCGCCGCGACGAGGCGACGGCCGCCGCCGAGCGGGCGCGCCGGGCCGAGGCGATCGACAGCCTCCTGGAGAACGCGGAGATCGACGAGAGCCAGGGCGCGGTGGGGATGCTGCGCGGCCGGGACCTCCAGGACACGCTGCTCGACCCGGACGCGCTGTCCACGGCCGAACGCGACGCGCTGGCGGGCCCGTTCGCGCATGTGGTGGTGGACGAGGCGCAGGAGCTGACCGACGCGGAGTGGCAGATGCTGATCCAGCGGTGTCCCTCGCGCAGCTTCACGATCGTCGGGGACCGCGCGCAGGCGAGGCGCGGCTTCACGGAGTCGTGGCGGGAGCGGCTGGAGCGGGTCGGGCTGGACCGGATCACGCTCTCCGCGCTGACCGTCAACTACCGCACGCCGCAGGAGATCATGGCGGCTGCGGAGCCGGTGATCCGGGCGGCCCTGCCGAACGCCAACGTCCCGGTCTCCATCCGGAGCAGCGGCATCCCGGTCGGGCACGGCCCGGCCACGGACCTGGCCGCCGTCCTCGACACCTGGCTGACCACCCACCCCGAGGGCACGGCCTGCGTGATCGGCGCCCCGTCCGGCTTCCGCCCGCCCTCGCCCCGGGTCCGCGCACTCACCCCGACGCTCGCGAAGGGCCTGGAGTTCGACCTCGTGGTCCTGGTCGAGCCGGAGCGCTTCGGGGAAGGGGTCGGCGGGGCGGTGGACCGGTACGTGGCGATGACCCGGGCCACGCGGGAGCTGGTGGTGCTGGCGGGGGCGCAGGGCCTCACCGGCCCGGGGTGACCCGCGCCCACACGGTCTTGCCGACGGCCCGGTCGGCGACGCCCCAATCCGCCGCCAGCGCCGCGACGAGGCGCAGCCCGTGCCCGCCCTCGGCACCGGGCCCGCCCGCGCACAGCTCCGGACGCCGCTCGCCGCGCGCGTCCGAGACCTCCACCCGGAACGCGTCCGCCTCGCGGAGCAGGCGCAGCTCGAAGTCACGCCCGGTGACGTGGCCGTGCAGTACCGCGTTGGCGGCCAGCTCGGCCACGACCACCGCCACGTCGTCGGACAGCTCGGACCCGTACGGCACGCCCCAGGCGTCGAGTTGCTGCACGGCGAGGCGCCGGGCGAGCCGGGCGCCTCGCCGGGTGGCGCTGAAGCGCTGGACGAAGTCGGTACCCACAAGAGTGATTTCGGCGTTCATGTGACACAGCGTGTCTGCCTGCTCGTACGCTGACCAGCAGTGACCACACGACTCCACAAAGCTGTACGGGCCTGCCCGACCGGCTGTACGGAGCGTCGGCCGTGACCGGACGGACAGAGGCGGTACGGGGCAGATGACGAACACACAACGTGAGGAACGGCCGGAGCGCCCGGCCGAATCGGACGGCACAGCACACCTGTTCAGGGCGCTGGGCCGCCAGCTGAAGTTCTTGCGCGAACGGTCAGGGATGAGCCAGAAGGAGCTGGCGTCGCTGGTCCACTGCGGCGAGGACCTCGTCTCCGCGATCGAACGGGGTGTCCGCACCCCGCAGGTGGACTTCCTGGCCTTGGCGGACCGGGCCCTGGACACGGGGGGATTCCTGTCGGCAGCGGCGGAGGAGGTGCGGGAGGCGCTGGCGCGGTCGCGGACACGGCACCCGGGATGGTTCCGGGACTACGCGCGCATGGAAGCGGAGGCTGTTGCCCTTCACGACTACAGCAACCAGGCAGTCCCCGGGCTGCTCCAGACCGAGGGGTACGCGCGAGCGCTGTTCGCTCGGCGGCGACCGCTGCTGGACGAGGAAACGATCGAGAAGCGCGTTACCGACCGCATGGCGCGCCAGCACATCTTCGAGCAGTGGCCCTTGCCGACGTTCAGCTTCGTGCTCGAAGAGGTCGTGCTGCAGCGGCCGATCGGCGGCCCCGCTGTGCACGCCGACCAGCTGAGGAAGCTCCTGCACATCGGCCGCATGCGCAACGTTGAACTTCAGGTGCTGCCCACCGCGACCGAGGAACACCCCAACCTGGACGGGGCGTTCATCCTGCTGACGCCAAAAGGCCGCAACCAAGTCGCGTACACCGAGACCTACGGGTATGCAAGGCTGATCACGGACCCGGCTGAGGTGCGAGTCTTCACCGAGCGCCATGGGATCATGCGGGCGCAGGCACTCACCCCGAGGGAGTCCCTGACCTTGATCGAAAAAATGTGGAGAGACCGATGAGCACTGAGCAACTTCACTGGTTCAAGAGCAGCTACAGCAGCGGCGAGGGCGGCGCGTGCATCGAGGTCGCCTACGACTGGCGCAAGTCCAGCTACAGCAGCGGCGAGGGCGGCGAGTGCATCGAGGTCGCGTCCTGCGCGACCACCGTCCACGTCCGCGACTCGAAGAACATCCCCGGCCCCCACTTCGACGTGGCGCCCACGGCCTGGTCCGCGTTCGTCACGTACGCGCGCCAGGGCTGAAAAGCCGGACGGCGAGCCCCACCCGGGCGCTCGCCGTCCGCCCCCGCCCAGGGCTCATACACTTCGCGCATGAGCGACATCCAGCGGGAGCGTACCGAGCCGGAGGACGCCCGGGCGCTCGCCGAGTACCGGGCCCGGCAGGCGGCCGGCCTCACCGACACCGTTCCCCACGACGAGGTACGCGCCCGGCTCGGCCTGGAGCGGCGCTGACGCACCGGCCACGGCGGACCCGCGCCGGGCCCAGCCCGGCCCCTCAGCCGCCCGGCGTCTCGTCCACCTTGAAGTCCATGTGCACCTTGCCGCCGACAACGGACTCCGCGGTGACCGTCACCCCGTACTGCTTGTCGTCGTCGGCCAGCTGGCAGCGCACCGTCGCGCCGACCTTGGCGGGCAGGTCCTCCGGGCAGGAGAAGGCGTCGGGCTGCTTGCCGACCTGGGCGGCGAGGGCGGCCTTGCCCTGGCGGGCGACCTCGGCCTTGTCCACGGAGCCGGAGGCGCCACTGTCGGCGCCCGCCGGGTCGGACGGCTGGGCCGAATCGCTGGGCTGGGGGTCGGCGGAGGCGCCGCTGCCCGCTCCGGCGTTGTCGTCCACCTTGAAGTCCATGTTCACCTTCTTGCCGTCGACGGACTTCACGGTCGCCGTCATACCGAGCTGCTTGCCGCCGTCGGTGAGCGTGCAGCGCACCGACTCACCGACCTTCCCCTTGAGGTCGTCCTCGCAGGTCACGTCCTCGGGAGCGCGCCCGACCCGCTTCTCCAGACCGGCGGAGGCCTGCTTGGCGACCTCCTCCTTCTTGACGACCAGGTCGCCGCCGAAGCTGAAGGAACAGCCCGGGACGAGGAACAGGGCGAGCGTCCCGGCAGCGGCTCCGGCCACCATCCGGCTCCGTATGGACTGCTGCCTCATGGGGTCCCCCTAGCCTCGATGTACACGCCAACGACTGGCCAGCCAAGCTATCACCGGGGTCCGAACGGGCGGCCGAAGCGGGATCGCGGCCCTCAGGCGTACGTCCACCGCCAGGAGCTTCCGCTCTGGCTGCACCTGATCCGGGCGCCGGAGGCCGTCGTGGTCACGGCGCCGTGGTCGCTGTTGCGGCAGAACTGGCCGGCGCTGTAGCAGTTGCCCGCGTTGGAGCGGATCGAGCAGGTGCTGGTGGTCTTGGTGCCGCCGCCTCCGGACGAACCGCCGGTCCCGCCGGTCCCGCCGGAGCCGGAGGACGCGGCCTTGGTGACGGTGACCGTGACGGTCGGACCGGGCACCTTCACCGTCTTCGTCTTCGTCACCGTGGGCGCCGGGGCGGGCGCGGCGGTCTCGGTCGCCGTGGCGGTCACCGTGACGGTGGGCGCCGGCTTGGCGCTCGCCGCCGCGACCTTGGCCGCGCCGTCCTGCCCGGACTCCGAGCAGCCGACCGCTCCCAGGGCGAGCAGGGCCACCCCGCCGATCCATATGCGCGCGTGCCGGCTCAACGTCTTCGGCATGAAGTCCCCCCACAGGTCTTGTCATATGCCAGTCCGAGTGAGGTGACCGTATTACCTCCACCGAGTTGTGGGGAAATCGCGGAGGATGAGTGATCGCATTGTGATCAACCGGCATGAGCACCGGCAGGAGCAACCGGCCTCTGCGGGCGCGGGTCACCGGGGAGCCGCCTCCCGAAACCGGGTCGCCGTTCGGGGACCGCAGCGCATACGTTCGACGCCATGGCTGACGACTGCTTCGCGCACCCGCTCCTCGCCGCGCTCTACGACCCGCTCGACCCGGACCGCAGCGACCTCGATCCCTATCTGCGGATGGCGGAGGAGTTCGGCGCGCGCCACGTACTGGACATCGGCTGCGGCACCGGGGTCTTCGCCCTGCTCCTGGCGGACAGCGGGAAGGAGGTCGTCGGTGTCGATCCCGCTCAGGCGTCGATCGACGTGGCCCGGGCCAAGCCGGGCAGCGAGCGCGTCCGCTGGATCTGCGGTGACGCAACAGCCCTTCCGCCGCTCCGCGTGGACCTGGCGACGATGACCGCGAACGTGGCCCAGGCCATCGTGGACCCCGGGGACTGGCAGGCCACCCTGCGGGGAGTGCATGCGGCGCTGCGCCCCGGCGGGCGGCTGGTGTTCGAAACGCGGGTGCCGGCGCGGCGGGCCTGGGAGAAGTGGACGCGGGAGCAGTCCCACAGCGTGACGGAGGTCGACGGGGTCGGGGCGGTGGAGACCTGGGTGCAGGTCACCGAGGTGACCGGCCCGCTCGTCTCGTTCCGCTGGACCTACCGCTTCGCGGCGGACGGCCGGTCGCTCACCTCCGACTCGACACTGCGCTTCCGCGAACGCGAGGAGATCGAGGCGGACCTGCGAGCGGCGGACTACGTCGTGGAGGACATCCGCGACGCCCCCGACCGCCCGGGCCGGGAGTACGTGTTCATCGCCCGGAGGCCCTGACCCCTCACCCCAGCCCGCGCGCGACCCGCTCCGCCTCGATCAGGTTCTCCATCAGCTGCTCCGGGTCCACCACGTACTCGCTGCCGTCCAGCGCGTCGTATTCCGCCGTGCCCAGCGGGAGCCCCAGCGCGCCCAGTTCGGCGGCCAACTCCCCGTACGCAACGCGCTCGTCCGGCTCGTCCTGATAGGCGGACTGCTCGAAGGCGAGGGCCTCCGTCAGGGTGGAGCCGGACATGGGCCAGAGGGTGAACTCGGTGTCCAACTCGATGGGCCGGCAACCCGGTTCGTCCGGATGGACCCAGTAGCCGACCCACCCCTTGCCACCCTTGGCCACGAGCTTCACGTACTCCACCATCCGCGCCGCTCCGGCGTTGACGGCCTGCATCTCCGGGTCGGCCAGCTCCGCCTCGCTGAGGTAGCCGGTGTCCAGGAGCGGGTGGAGCTCACCGGGCCCGAAGAATTCGACGCCGAGCAGCCGGGCGAGGTCGTCCCGCCCCTCCCACTGGGCGGTGAGCAGCACGCGCAGATCGTCGGGGACCGGCCGACCGTCCAGCCGCTCGCGGGAGAACTCGGCGAGCCGTTCTTCGTACGTGGCGTCCACGGGTGCCTCTCAGGGGTCGGGGGAAGAGCGCGCGCCAACGTAACAGCGGGCTAGGACAGCCGGGCCCTACAGGTACGCCGCGTACGCGTCCAGTGTCCGCAGTACCTCGGGCTCCTCGGCCGGGGGCAGTTGGAGGACGACCTCCTCGATGCCCAGGTCCGCGAAGCGGGACAGCTTGCCGGGGGACGGGAGGACCGCGTACGGGACGACGTGGAGGGCCTGCGGGTCCCGGCCGGCGGCTGCCCAGGCGGTACGGAGCCGGGGCAGGGACTCCGTGAGGCCGCTGCCGCCGATGGGGAGCCAGCCGTCGGCGGACTCCGCGATGTCGTCGAACAGCCTGGGGCCGGCCGCGCCGCCGATCAGTGTGCGCGGGCCCTGCGGGCGGCCCGGCTTCGGGTACGCGTGGCTGGCGCGGACCGAGCCGAACTCGCCCTCGTACGCCGTGGGTTCGGCGGACCACAGCGCCCGCATCAGCGCGAGCCGGTCGCGGCCCAGGCGGCGGCGGGTGGACCACTCGACGCCGTGGTCGGCGGCCTCCTCGACGTTCCAGCCGTAGCCGATGCCCAGGGTGAAGCGGCCGGCGCAGAGGTGGTCCAGGGTGGCGACCTGCTTGGCGAGGCCGATGGGGTCGTGCTGGGCGATCAGGGTGATGCCGGTGCCCAGGGTCAGCCGCTCGGTGACGGCGGCGGCCTGGGCGAGCGCGACGAAGGGGTCCAGGGTGCGGCCGTACTCGCGGGGCAGCTCGCCGCCCGCCGGGTAGGGGGTGTCCCTGCTCACCGGGATGTGGGTGTGCTCGGGCAGGTACAGCCCGGCGAACCCGCGCTGTTCGAGCTGGCGCGCCAGCCGCACCGGGGTGATCGTCTCGTCGGTGAGGAAGATCGTGGTGGCGATCCGCATACGAAGGCACCTCCGTCGTTGTCCGTCGTTGTCCCGTGAGGCCCCAACGTATGCGGTCCGGCACGCGTAGCCGAGGCCGTGCGGGCGGGGCGCCCCCTCCGGCGTACGCGCTACACCGGCCCGGCCGCCGGCGCGGGCTCCTCCGGGGCCCGCAACCGCTCTTCACAGCACCGCCGTTGCCACACCGACAGCCCCGCCACCGCCGCCCCCAGCGCGAGCCAGCCCGCCGGGCCCGCGGCCATCACCACGCCCGTGAGCAGCGGCGGGCCCGCCGACTTCTGGATGGACTGGGACATGCCGGCCACGCCCAGGTAGGCGGCCCGTTCGTCCGGTGGGGCGAGCAGGACGGCCAGTTCCCAGGAGCTGACCGAGCGCATCAGCTCGGCCATCGTGACCAGGACCGCCGCCGCGAGCAGCGCCCCGGCCGCCGTCCAGGTGCCGCAGCCGGTGGACGCGGCCAGCAGGGCGCAGGTGGCGAAGAGCAGGACGCCGTACAGCGCCACCGCGCGCACCGCCTTCCGCGGGCCCTCCGCCCTTCGGGAGACGGCGAGTTGGAGCAGGACGACCAGCACGGTGTTGATGACCAGGAAGGCCGGGACGAGGGCGTGCGGGGCGGAGGTCCGGGTGACCAGCCAGAGGGGGAGGCCGACGCCTAGCACCGAGTCGTCCAGGTTCATCGGGATGTCGAGGAGCACGAAGCGGAGGTAACCCCGGTCCCGCCAGGGGCCCTTCGCGGGGCCAGGGGTGCCGCCGCCCCGCCTTGGGCCCTTCGCGGGGCCAGGGGTGCCGCCGTCCTGCCGGGGGCCCTCGGCGGGACGGCGGCCCGAGCCCCACCGGGAGCCCTTCGCACCCAGGCGCCACAAGCCCGACCGGGGCCCCCCGGCACCCGTGCGCCACAAGCCCCACCGGGGTCCCCCGGCGCCCGTGCGCCACGTGCGCCACAAGCCCCGCCGAGGGCCCTCGGCGCACACGCGGCGCGCCTCGGGCCGCGTCGGCCCCGCCGCGCCGCCCGGCTCCCCCGTGCGCCACACCAGCGCCGCGGCGACGAGGAAGGAGAGCGCGTTGCCGAGGATCAGCGCGCGGTACGCGTCCGCCGTTCCGGCCGCCAGGCCGATCGCGGCGAGTCCGGCGCCCAGCCCGTAACCCGCATTGGCCGCGCTGCGGGACAACGCCTGGTAGGCGGCGCGCCGTTCGCCCGCCGCGCGGGTGGCGAACAGCATTTCCAGGGTCTTCGCCGCCCTGTCCCCCAGGTAGGTCACGGCGACCACGACGAGCAGCGCCTCGAACCGCGTACAGAGCAGCACCAGCGTGAGCGTGACGAGGCGCAGCAGGTGGCAGCCGATCAGCAGCGGGCGCACCGGGAAGCGGGTCGCGAGGCGTCCGGCGAGGGGTGAGCCCGCGATGCCGGCGACGCCGGCCGTGCCGAGGAGGACGCCGATCCGCTGGGAGCCGAGGTGGGTGACGAAGGTGAGGTAGAGCACCGAGGAGGCCGCCCACAGGCCGGTGCCGACGCGGTCGACGGCCAGGGCGCGCAGCATGATCCGCGCGTCCCTGCCGCCCGGCGGGTTGCGCAACTGCGCCAGCAGGCCCTCCCGTACGCGCCCCTCTCCCGTACGTGCCACCACTGCCCACCCCCGGATATCTCGACATCAAGAGACCTGCGCCACACGGAGCCTGCCGCGCATTTATCTTGATGTCAAGATGCTCCATGTCGAGACAGATGCCGTCCCGGCATACGCGAGGGGCGGCACACGGCCGACGTGGTGTCGGTGTGCGCCGCCCCGGGGGACGTGACCGGCGGGAGCCCCGCCGGTCGCCTTCCCTACTTCGGTTCCCGGTCGAACTGCGCCCTGGACCAGTAGTAGCCGAGGACCGCGAGGCCCACGCACCAGCCGACCGCGATCCAGCCGCTGTTGCCGATCTCCGTACCGAGCAGCAGTCCGCGCAGGGTCTCGATCGCCGGGGTGAAGGGCTGGTACTCGGCGATCGGCTGGAACCAGCCGGGCATCGAGTCCAGCGGGACGAACGCGCTGGAGATCAGGGGCAGCAGGATCAGCGGTGTGGCGTTGTTGCTGGCGGCCTCCGCGTTGGGGCTGCCCAGGCCCATGCCGACGGCGATCCAGGTGAAGGCCAGGGTGAACAGGGTGAGCAGTCCGAGCGCGCCGAGCCATTCCAGGACGGTCGCGTCGGTGGAACGGAAGCCCATGGCCACCCCGACCGCCCCGACGAAGACCACGCTCAACAGCGTCCGCAGGACGCTGCCCGCCACATGGCCGAAGAGGATCGAGCCCCGGTGGATCGCCATGGTGCGGAAGCGGGCGATGATGCCCTCGCTCATGTCCATGGAGACCGACACCGCCGTGCCGACGGTGGTCGAGCCGATCGTCATCAGCAGGATGCCGGGCACGATGTACGCGATGTACGCGTCGCGGCCCGCGCCGCCGCTCATGGTGTCGCCGAAGATGTAGACGAACAGCAGGAGCAGCATCACCGGGGTGAGCAGCAGGTTGAGGGTGAGCGAGGGGTAGCGCCTGGCGTGCAGGAGGTTGCGGCGGAGCATCGTGGACGAGTCGCGCACGGCGAGGGAGAAGGTGCTCATCGGACGGACTCCTTGGACGGGGCGGGGATGGTGGCGTCGGTGCGGGTGTTGTCGCTGGTGCCGGTGTTGGGGCCGGCGCTGGTGCCGGCTTCGGTTTCGGTCAGGGCGAAGAAGACGTCGTCCAGGTCGGGGGTGTGCACGGTGAGTTCGTCCGCCTCGATCCCGGCGGCGTCCAGCCGGTCGAGGATGGAGCGGAGGATGCTCTGCGTACCGTCGCTGGGGAGTTGCAGGGCCAGCGCGGCGTCGTCGCGGGCGGCGTCACCGCCGAGGTGGGCCGCCGCCTCCCGGTAGGCCGCCGGGTCGCTGAACCGCAGCCGGACGTGCCCGCCGGGAACGATCCGCTTCAGCTCCTCCGCGCTGCCCTCGGCCACCAGCCTCCCGTTGTGCAGGACGGCGATGCGGTCGGCGAGTTCGTCGGCCTCCTCCAGGTACTGGGTGGTGAGGAAGACGGTCACCCCGTCCCCGACCAGGCCGCGGATCATCTGCCACATGCTGTGCCGGCTGCGCGGGTCGAGGCCGGTGGTCGGCTCGTCCAGGAAGATGATCCTGGGGTTCCCGACGAGGGTCATCGCGATGTCGAGGCGGCGTTTCATGCCGCCGGAGTAGGTGGACGCGGGCTTCTTCGCCGCGTCCGTCAGGTCGAAGCGCTCCAGGAGCTCCGCGGTGACCCGCCGCCCCTCGGCCTTGGACAGGTGGTGCAGGTCCGCCATCAGGAGCAGGTTCTCCTCGCCGGTGATCAGCCCGTCGACGGCGGAGAACTGCCCGGTGACGCCGATGGCGGCGCGCACCGCCTGCGCGTCGGTGGCCAGGTCGTGGCCGCCGACGCTGATCGCGCCGGACCCTTCGCCGGGTGGGACGAGTGTGGAGAGGATCTTGACGGCGGTCGTCTTGCCGGCGCCGTTCGGACCGAGCAGCGCGAACACCGTTCCGGCCGGGATGCTGAGGTCGATCCCGTCGAGCACGGTCTTGTCGCCGTACGCCTTGCGCAGTCCGTTCGCCGCGATGGCCGGGTTCGTCATGGGTGGCTCCTTCTGTTTCTACGAGGGGGGTTCTACGAGGCGGGGGGTGCTTCTACGAGGTGGCGGGGGGGGTCAGAGGCTGCGGGCGGTGATGTCGCCCTTGGTGGTGGTGGCCCGGATCGTCAGGCCGGGCGCGCCGTCGTTCCGCAGGGCGTTGTCGACGCGGCCGACCACCGTGCCCGCGTCGAGCACGGCCGGGACACCGCGCGCCGCGCCGACCCTGATGTCGCCGACCTGGGTGCTGAGGGTCAGCGCGCCGCGGGTGGCCTCCTCGACGGTCACGTCGCCGCGCTGGGTGCTCAGCTCGCCGGGCCCGGTGAGGCGGCGGACGATGACGGCGCCGTCGTGCGCCGAGATCCGGGCGCTGGACGCCTCGTCCACCTTGACCGAGCGGTAGCCGCCCTCGAAGACGACGTCCCCGAGGCGCCCGACGCCCCGGAACTCCGCGGCACCGGCCTTCGCCTCGACGTGCGATCCGGCGGGCAGCTGGACGGTGATCTCCACGGAGCCGGTCTCGCCGAGGAGCCGGCCGCGCCCCTCCTTGGCGGTCCGGATGTCCAGGACGCCGTCGGCGTACGCGACCTCGACGCGGCCGGCGGCCTTCGCGTCGCGGCTCTTGGCGGCGTCGGCCGGCAGGACCTCGACCACGGTGTCGGCGCGGTCGGCGGCGATGAACCGGATGAGGCCGGCCGGGATGCCGACGCGGGCGGTGACGGCGGCGGGGGTGTCGAACTTCTGCATGACGCGCTCCTTTGTGCGGTGCGGCGAGCCCGGGCGGCTCGCGCTTTCCGATGAGAGAAACGCTACGTTGCGTTCATGAACTCGGCAACACACTTGTTGCATCAGAAACACGTAACAGCACGTCAGAGTAGAGAAGTTGGAGCAATGAGCTCAGACGTAACGCAACAACCGATCCACGATTCGTTGCAATGGACTGTCGGCGAAGGCTATAGTCGGGGCGTCGGCCACCGCATGGCCGCACCCGCGCCACGAAGGAGTACGCGATGCCGGGAGGCAGGCTCACCCAGCAGGAACGCCGCCAGATCGCCCGGGGCCTGGCCGACGGCCTGGCCTACGCCGAGATCGCACGGCAACTGGACCGTCCCACCTCGACCATCACCCGCGAGGTGACGCGCAACGGCGGCCCCGTCGGCTACCGCGCGGACGTCGCCCACCGCTCCGCCGAGCACCGCGCCCACCGCCGGAAGAAGTCCGCGCCCCGCGAAGCGCGCCCCGGACCGCAGCCCCACGGACGCGACGCCGACGAGGTGCGCGCGTACGAAGAGGTGCTCACGACCGTCCTGACGGCCTCGGGCGCACCCCTCATGATGTCGAGGGTCCTCGCCGCCCTGACCCTCAGCGACACCGGCAGCCTCACCGCCGGCGAACTCGCCGCGCACCTCAAGGTCAGCCCGGCCTCCGTGTCCAAGGCGGTCGCGTTCCTGGAGACCCAGAGCATGGTCCGCCGGGAGCGCGAGGGGCGCCGCGAGCGGTATGTCATCGACGACGACCTCATGCACGAGTCGATGATGGCGAGCGCCCACTCGACCGCCCAGCTCGCCGCGACCGCCCGCGAGGGCGTCCCCGTCCTCGGCGCGGAGACGGCGGCGGGCACCCGCCTGGAGAGCATGGCCCGCTACCTGGACTTCGTCTCCGAGTCGATAGCGCGCGCCGCCGAGCAGGCGCGCGCCATCCTGCACACCAAGGCCCCGGAGCCGGACCCGGAACCTGACCCGGACCCGGCCCCGGGCCACGGCTCCGATCCCGGCACCAGCCCCGGAGCCTGACGGGACCTCACTTCTGGTACAGCGCCTCGATCTCCTCCGCGAAGTCCCGCGCGATCGCGTCCCGCTTCAGCTTCAGCGACGGCGTGAGGTGGCCGCCCTCCTCGGTGAAGTCCACCGGCAGCACGGTGAACTTGCGGATCGACTCGGCGCGGGAGACCAGGCGGTTGGCCTCGTCCACCGCGCGCTGGAGCGTGGTGCGCAGTTCGTCGTCGTGGATGAGTTCGCGCATCGGGAGGTCCTGCTTCTTGCGCATCCGGCGCCAGTGCGCGAGCCCGTCCTCCTCCAGCGTGATCAGGGCCGTGATGAAGGAGCGGTTGTCGCCGACGACCATGCACTGGCTGACCAGCGGATGGGCGCGCAGCCAGTCCTCCAGCGGGGCCGGGGTGACGTTCTTGCCGCCCGACGTGATGATGATGTCCTTCTTGCGGCCGGTGATCGTGAGGTAGCCGTCCTGGTCGAGCGCGCCCAGGTCCCCCGTCGCGAACCAGCCGCCGTCCAGCACGGGGACCGCCGCCCCGCGCCCGGCGTCCCAGTACCCCTGGAACACCTGGCCGCCGCTGAGCAGCACCTCCCCGTCGTCGGCGATGCGCACGGCGGTGCCGGGCATCGGCCACCCGACCGTGCCCAGGCGGGGCTTGAGCGGCGGGGTGACCGTGGCGGCGGCGGTCGTCTCGGTCAGCCCGTAGCCCTCGAAGATCTCGATGCCGGCGCCCGCGTAGAACGCCGCGAGCCGCCGCCCCAGCGGGGAGCCCCCGCAGATCGCGTACCGGACGTGCCCGCCGAGCGCCGCCCGGATGCGGCGGTAGACCAGCGGGTCGTACAGCGCCCGGGCGGCGCGCAGCCCGAGGCCGGGGCCGGGGCCCGTGCCGTGTTCGGCGGCCTCGACGGCCTGCCCGTAGCGCTCGGCGATCCGGGCGGCCCGGTCGAAGGAGGAGGCGCGGCCCATCTTCTCGGCGGTGGCCCGGCCCGTGTTGTAGACCTTCTCCAGGACGTACGGGATCGCCAGCAGGAACGACGGCTTGAAACCGGCCATGTCCGCGAGCAGGTCCTCGGTCTTGATCGACGGCGCGTGGCCGAGGCGGACCCGGGCGCGCAGGCAGCCGATCGCGACCATCCGGCCGAAGACGTGCGACAGCGGCAGGAACAGCAGGGTCGACGCGGGGTACTTGCTCACCGACTTGAAGACCGGGTGCAGCAGCTCGATGGCGTTGTCGACCTCGGCGAAGAAGTTGCCGTGCGTCAGCACGCATCCCTTCGGGCGGCCCGTGGTGCCCGAGGTGTAGATCAGGGTGGCCGGGGTCTGCGGCTCCAGGGTCGCGCGGCGCTCGGCGACGGCGTCGTCCGGGAGATCCCTGCCGCGCTTCTTCAGCAGGCCGAGCGCGCCCGTGTCGAACTGCCAGAGGTGCGCGAGCCCGGTGAGCCGCTTGCGCTCCTGGCTGATGATCCGGCCCTGGTCGGCGGTCTCGACCGCGCAGGCCACGGCCCCGGAGTCCTGGAGGATCCAGCGGGCCTGGAAGGCGGACGAGGTCGGGTAGATGGGCACGGTGACCAGGCCCGCCGCCCAGGCCGCGAAGTCGAGCAGGGTCCACTCGTACGTCGTACGGGCCATGATCGCGATCCGGTCGCCGGCGCGCAGCCCCTCCGCGATCAGGCCCTTGGCGACGGCCAGCACCTCGGCGGCGAAGTCGGCGGCGGACACGTCCCGCCAGCTGCCGTCCGGCTGCTTGCGGCTGAGGACGGCGTCGGCCGGGGCCTCGCGGGCGTTGTCGAACGGGATCTCGGCGAGCGACCCGCGCCGGACGGGCGGCGCGAACGCCGGTACGGAGACCTGCCGGACGTGGCCGTCGGCGTCCCGCTCCATCGTCGGCTCGACCAGGGCGGGGACGGCGGGTGCGGGGGAAGGGGCGGGTGGCGTGGACACGTGCGGCTCCTCGGCAAGGGGGACGGGCGGTTCACTGGAGGGACGGCCGGCGATACATCCAGCCCCGCCGGCGTTTGAGGCGCGGGGTCCGGGGCAGAGCCCCGGTTTCGGGAAGGGGCGCGGCGGCCCCCCCCCCGCGAACCGGCCCCCCCCCCCCCCCCCCCCCCCCCCCCCGCCCACCCGGTGGCGGGTCGCCCGGGCCCCCAGGCCCCCCCCCCCGCCGATCGAGAAAACCCCCCCGCCCCGGGCC